>CAZAUR010000002.1:124719-547061 GCA_964488255.1 uncultured Spirochaetaceae bacterium
GATTCGAGTCGCCACACGGCGCGTCGGCGTGATCCCGACGGATTCGAGTCGCCACACGGCGCGTCGGCGTGATCCCGACGGATTCGAGTCGCCACGCGGCGCTCAGGCAGACGGCGGCGCCGGCTGCGCGCCGCGCACCAGCTTGCCGGGCGTCGCTCCCGTCGGCTCGCCGTCGTCGAGCACGACCTCGCCGGACACGATCGTGTAGCGGTAGCCGCGCGACTTCTGGACCAGGCGCTTGCCACCGGCGGGCAGGTCGTAGCGCATCTCCGGCGGCGTGAGAGATAGCGCGTCGAAGTCGATCACGTTGACGTCCGCCTTCATGCCGGGCGCGAGGCGACCGCGATCGAGGAAGCCCACGAGCTTCGCTGTGTCGGCTGCCTGACGCTTCACGATGTACTCGACGGGCATCGGCTCGGTCCCGGGCTTTCGCTTGGCGCGATCCCGAGCCCAGTGCGTCAGCAGATAGGTCGAGAAGCTCGCGTCCGAGATGAAGCTCACGTGGGCGCCGCCGTCGCCGAGGCCGGGGACGGTATACGGGTGCTGCAGCATCTCGCCGCAGTGGTCCGCGTTGCCGTACGTGTAGTTGAGCGCGGGCATGAAGATCTGTCCGGTGCCGTCCCGTTCGAGCAGCATTTCGAGGGCAACCTCCGCCGGCTCCTTGCCTTCCGCCTCGGCGATCGAGGCGAGGGCGTCCTCCGGGTCGGGCTCGTAGTTCGGCGGGTCCCCGAAGCGGTAGAGGTTCTTCGGGTCCATGATCATTCCGCCGGCAATGATCTCTTCGCGGTTCGCCGGGTCGCGGAGCTTTGCGACGCGCTCGGCGAGGGGCAGCGCCGCGAGCGACTGGACGAAGGGGTTCTTGATGAACGGGTTGAAGGTCGCCTCGAGGCTGATGATCACGCCGACGGGCCGCGGCGCGACCTGGGCGTGCAGGTCGACGCCTTCCGCCTGTCCCTCGCTCACGAGCTCGAGCATGCGGCGCCACTGCTCGGGGTTGCCGAGTCCCTGGGCGACGCTCACCGACATCGGCCGCCCGCTGCGTTCCGCCATCTGTCGCACCATCGCGAACTCCGGCTCGAGGTCCCGGAAGTCGCCGACGATCTCGAAGACCCCGGCGCCCGCCTGCTTGAGGCCTTCGGCGATCCCCCAGAGCTCGTCGGAGGTCGCCGTGTACGACGGCGTGTGCGCGCCGTCGACGGTCTTGTGGTTCACCGTCCGCGAGGTCGTGAATCCGACCGCGCCCGCTTCGATGGCTTCCTTCGTGAGGCGCGCCATCTCCTCGATCTCTTCCGGCGTGGGTCGCTCGTTGTGGTCGGCGCCGCGGTCGCCCATCACGTAGCCGCGCAGCGCGCCGTGGGGCATCTGTGCCGCGAAGTCGAGGGCGTGCGGCTTTCGTTCGATCGCGTCGAGGTATTCCGGGAAGCTCTCCCAGTCCCAGCTCAGCCCCTCGGCGAGGGCCGTGCCCGGGATGTCCTCGACGCCTTCCATCAACCCGATCAGCCACTCGTGCCGGTCGGGGCGCGCGGGCGCGAAGCCGACGCCGCAGTTGCCCATCACGACGGTCGTCACGCCGTGGTAGATGGAGGGCTCCATCAGGTGGTCCCAGCTGACCTGGCCGTCGTAGTGGGTGTGCACGTCGACGAAGCCCGGCGTGACGAGCAGGCCCGTCGCATCGATCTCCTGTCGACCGGCCGCGATCTCACCGCCGACGGCGGTGATGTGGCCGTCGTCGATCGCCAGGTCGCCTTGCTGGCCGGGTTCGCCTGAGCCGTCGATGAGGGTGCCGCCGCGAATCACGAGGTCATGCATGTCGTCTGCTCCTGGCCTGCCGGCGCGAGAAAGGAGCGCCGGGCCGAATGGACACGCCAAAGAGTACCCGGCCGGGGCAGGGGGGAAAGTCGGCTCAAGATCCGCCGCCGTCGGCCGATACGGTGAGTGACCGGGGAGAGGCACCCGGTCGCCGCATCTGAACCGGGCCGGATCGTTCTCGAGGGACGTCCGGCCCGTTTCTTTTTCGGGCGCCCTCCGGCGTGAGAGGACGGGGCGAACGCTAGGCGCCGTGCTCGACGTCGAGGCGCCGCGACTCCGCCTCCTCGATCCGCTGGCCCATCCGGTCGAGGAAGGCCGCGAGCGTCGGGCGCGCCGCGATCGCCTCGGCGCACCCCGGAATCGGTCCATCCCGCAGGACGCGCAGCATCGCGAAGACCGCGACGTCCGCGACCGAGGGCTCGTCGCCGTGGAAGTACTCGCGCTCGCCGAGGAAACCCTCGAGATCGCTCATGCGATCGAAGAGTTCGCCTACGATCTCGAGCTCCCGCGCGTCCGCGCGCGTGCGCGGTTGGCGTCCGAACGGTCGTCCGACGTGATCGATCAGCCGCGCGACGAAGGAGTCGTCGACCGGCTGATCGTCCCCGGGCTGCGGATAGCGCGCCGTCCGCCAGCGATTCCAGTAGAACGTGAAGGAGCTGTCCGACCAGTCCGCGAGCTGGCGTTGGGCATCTGCGGTCTTCGGGATCGACGAGTAGAGCGTGGGCTCGGGGAAGCGCTCGTCGATCCACGACAGGATTTTCACCGAGTCCGCCTTGCGCCGTCCGTCGATCTCGAGCACCGGAAGCGTGCGAGCGATCGGGCTCCAGCGCGCGATGTCGTCGGGGTCGTCGGACACGACGCATTCGAACGCGAGGCCCTTGAGCGCCAGCGCTGCGGCGACCTTCTCCGAGTACGGATTGGTGGCCTGCGTGTAGAGCCGGATGGTAGCCGGCGAAGCGGCGGCGGCACGTGCGGTCTCGCTCATGCGTCGCGCGGCTCCGTCGCGGGCTCCGACCCGGACTCCGAGCCGGGAAAGAGGGTGTCGATCTCCTGCGTGATCTCGTCCGGGAGGAGGCGGCCGACGGCCTTCACGTTCTCGTCGAGCTGCTCGACCCGGGTCGCACCGATGATCACGCTCGCCACATTGGGCTCGCGTAGGCACCAGGCGAGGGCGAGCTGCGCGAGGCTCGACCCGAGCGAGTCCGTGAGGGGCGCGAGGCGATCGACCCGGTCGAGGACGTCCTGGTCGAGGGCCGTGCCCATCCAGCGATTGCGCTTCGGGTCGCTCGCGCGGCTGCCTTCGGGAATCCGGCCACCGCTGTACTTGCCGGTGAGCGCACCCTGGGCGAGGGGGCTGAAGACGATCTGCGAGAGACCCTCGCGGGCGCTCGTCGGGATCACGCTGCGCTCGATCCCTCGCGCCAGGATCGAGTACTCCGGCTGGTTCGAGATCGGCCGGGCCGCGCCGAGCCGGTCGGCGGTGTCACAGGCTTCGGCGATCTGGGACGGCCGCCACTGCGACACGCCCCAATAGAGGACCTTGCCCTGGGTGATCAGGTCGTCGTAGGCGCGGATCGTCTCCTCGAGCGGCGTGCCCGGGTCGAAGCGGTGGCACTGATGGAGGTCGATCCGGTCGACGTTCAGACGCCGCAGCGAACCCTCGACGCTCTCGACGACGTGCTTGCGGGACAGGCCGCCTTCGTTCGCGCGTTCGGTCATGGGGAAGAAACACTTGGTCGCGATCACGAGCGCTTCGCGCGGCAGCTCTGCGATCGCGCGGCCGAGGGCCTGCTCGGCCTCGCCGTTCTGGTAGACGTCGGCGGTGTCGAAGAGGTTGATGCCGAGGTCGAAAGCGTGATGGACGAGACGGGCGGTCTCGTCGTAGTCGACGCGGGAGCCGAGGGTCAGCCAGGAGCCAAGGGACACCTCGCTCACCTGGAGTCCGCTGCGTCCCAATGCGCGTGTTCGCATGACCGAAATCTAGCAGCTCGGATCGCCTCGCTGCGCGGGCGGACAGTGCTGGTAGACTCCCGCGCCGTGCTCCACCTGGCGTCCATGACCGACCCCGACTGGCTCCCGCGCGCAGAGGCGCACCTCGACGAGGTGCTCCTCGACCACGCGCACTGCGAGAAGAAAGCGGCGGGTGCGGCGGTCAAGCTGCTCTTCGCGTATCCGCATCACCGTTTCCTGCAGGATCCCCTCGCCGAGCTCGCGCGTGAAGAGCTCGAGCATTTTCAGCAGGTGCTCGAGATCCTGGATGCCCGCGGCGTGCGGTACAAGACGATCCGCCCGAGCCCCTACGGCATGGCCCTGCACGCGCGGGTGCGACGCGACGAGCCTGCGCGTCTACTCGATCTGCTCTGCATCTCGGCGCTGATCGAGGCGCGCAGCTGCGAGCGCTTCCAGGTCCTTGCGGAGGGCGTGGCCGACGCCGCCGTGCGCGCCCTCTACGGATCGCTGCTAGCGAGCGAGGCTCGCCACCACGGTCTCTACTTCGATCTCGCGAGCCAGCTCGTCGGGCGCGCGGAAGCCGAGGCGCGTCTCGCGGAGCTCGCGCAGCACGAAGCCCAGGTCGTCGCCGCGTCCTGCGAGTGGGTGAGGCTGCATGCCGGCTGAACCGGAGCTGCCTCGACCGGCGACGGGGATCGACGAGAGCACGCCGCGTTTCGTCGACACGCCAGAGGGCTGCGTCGCGTGGCACGAAGCGGGCGAGGGCGACCCCCCGCTCGTCCTGCTGCACGGCTTCTCGGGTCATCGCGACGACTTCATCGGCGTCCTGCCCGCGCTAGGCCAGCGCCGGCGCGTGCTGGCACCCGATCTCCGCGGACACGGGGATTCCGAAGCCGGGCCGGGCAAGTTGGCGTGGAGCTTCGAGCAGCTCGTGAACGACTTCCTGGCCTTCCTCGACGCCCTCGAGCTCGATCGGATCGACCTGCTCGGGCACTCGGTCGGGGGCTTCGTCGCCCTGCGCGCGGCGCTCGTCGCGCCGGAGCGCTTCCGCTCGCTCGTCTTTCTATGTACGGCGCCCGAGACGCCCGGACGGATGGACCCGAAAGGCTGGCAGGCGGGCTGCGCGATCAGCGCGGAGCGCGGCATGGACGGATTTCAGCCGCTCGCCGAGCGGGCGATGCGGAACGAACCCTTTCCCGGGCTGGCCGCCTGGGGCGACCCCGAGCGATACTACGCGCACCACCGGCGACGGCACGCGTCGATGACGCCGGAGAGCTACCTCGGGGTCGGTGCGACGTTCTTCGAGTCGCTGTCGATCGCGGACCGGTTGCCCGAGCTCGCACATCCGATCCTCGTGCTCGTCGGGGAGCAGGATCTCGACTGGTTGCCGGGCGCGGATCTCTTCGAGCACCATCTGCCGACGGCGACGCGCATCACGGTCCCGGACGCCGAGCACCACCCGCATCAGGAGAATCGCGACGCATTCCTCGAGGCGCTCGAAGCGCACCTCGAACGCGTCGCGCGAACGACGGACCACCAGGACCAGAGGGGAACCCGATGAGCATCACGACGGAAGACGTTCAGATCACCACGAGCGGCGGCGAGACGATGAATGGCTACCTGGCCAGGCCCTCGGGCGGTGGGCCTGCGCCTGCGGTGATCGTCTGGATGGAGATCTTCGGCGTGAACGATCACATCCAGGACGTGACCCGCCGCGTCGCGGAAGAGGGCTATGTCGCGCTCGCGCCCGACTTCTTCCACCGCACGGGTGCCGGGCTCGACCTCGGCTACGACGACGCCGGCTTCGCAGAGGGCTTCAAGCACCTGAACGCCCTCGTCGCCGACCAGATGATCGCCGACGCGAAGGACGCGGTCGCCTATCTCCGCGGGCGCGACGACACGACGGACAAGGTCGGCGTCATGGGCTTCTGCATCGGTGGGCACATGACCTACCTGACCGCGTGCGAGACCGACGTCGCCGCGGCGGCTTCGTACTATGGCGGCGGCATCGCCGCGCCCGAGGGACCGGGAGGCGGTCCCGGCACGCTCACGCGCACGGGCAGGATCGGCGGAAAGATCCACTGCTATTTCGGGAGCCAGGACGCGCTGATTCCGGCGGACCAGGTCGAGGCGGTCAAGGCGTCCCTCGCCGAGAACGGCACGAACCACGAGGTGACCGTCTACGACGCGGATCACGGCTTCCACTGCGACCAGCGCGCGACCTATCACGAGGCCAGCGCGAAGGACGCCTGGGAGAAGACCAAGGCGCTCTTCGCGTCCGAGCTGCGTTAGATCCTCAGCCGAGGATCTTGCGCAGCGCCTCGAGCAGTCGATCGACGGGCTCGGGGCGCGCGTTCTCGCCCATCAGGCCAATGCGCCAGATCTCGCCCGCCAGCGGGCCGAGCCCGGCGCCGACCTCGATCCCGAACTCGTCGAGCAGGCGTCCGCGGACGTTCGCCTCGCCGAGGTCGTTCACGCTCGCCGGCAGCCGCACGGAAGTGAGCATCGGCAATCGATCCGCCGCCTCGACCAGGGGGGTGAAGCCGAGGGGCTCGAGCCCCTCGACGAGACGCGCCGCGGCAGCCTCGTGTCGCGCATGACGCGCGGGCAGGCCTTCCTCGAGGACCACGTCGAGGCCGGCGGCCAGGCCGTAGGTCGCCGTGATCGGCGCGGTGTGGTGGTAGACGCGCTTCTCACCGCCGTAGTAGTTGGCGAGCAGCGAGAGGTCGAGGAACCAGCTCTGCACCGGCGTCTTCCGCGCCTGCACCGACTCGATGGCTCGGTCCGAGAACGACACCGGTGACAGCCCCGGCGGACAGGACAGGCATTTCTGTGTGCCGCTGTAGGCGGCGTCGATTCCCCAGGCGTCGAGCTCGACGGGACGACCCGCGAGCGACGTCACGCAGTCGAGGACGACCATGGCGCCAGCGTCGCGCGCCGCGGACGCGATGTCCTCGACGGGCTGACAGACGCCCGTCGACGTCTCGGCGTGCACGAACGACACGACCCGCGGCCGAACGCGGCCGATCGCCTCGGCCATCGCGTCGGCGTCCAGAGTCCGACCCCATTCGGCCTCGACCGTCGTGACTTCCGCGCCAGCACGACGACAGACCTCGGCCATGCGTCCGCCGAAGACACCATTCACGCCGACGACGACCGCGTCCCCCGGCTCGAGCAGGTTCACGAGGGCCGCTTCCATGCCGGCGCTGCCGGTGGCCGAGATTGGCAGGGTCATCGCGTTCGCGGTTCCGAAGCAGGTGCGCAGACCGTCCTTCACGCGATCGAGGAGCGCGATGAACTCGGGATCGAGATGACCGAGCAGCGGGCGGCTCATCGCCTCGAGGACGGAGGGGTGGGCATTCGAGGGGCCGGGGCCCAGAAGCAGACGGTCGGGAAGGGCCTTCAGGATCGACATTGCGCGAGAGTAGCGATTGTCCGCCGATCGACGTGGACGAGGGTGCGCGAGTTGACACCGCGGGGCTCTCCCCGGTAGTGTTGGGGGCGGTTGCCCCCCAGGGAGACCACCGGAGCGGCCGATCGAATCGCCCGCGACCCGAGCCGAGCGGACTGCCATCCGAAAGCGTGTGGGTCGACCCGGCACGGGGTGGCTCGGAGCGGGGCGATCAGGGGGAATCCGCGCATGGCCAGGACGCGGTGGATCGTCGGTGCGGGCGCGATCTGTGTCGCCGCAGCCGCCTTCTACCTGCTCATGAATACGGACGCCGGCGATCGGCCGGCGCTCGACGAAATCGACGCGGAGAGTCGGGCGGCCATGGACCGACTCCTTCGCGAAGCCGACTGAGGCGAGAAAAGGCTGAGGCATCGTCCGCGATGCTCGAGCGCCGCCGAAGCGCAGACTGAGGACCCATCGACGATGGGCTTTCGCACGAGGGAGACATACGAGGAGGAGGAGCACCGCTTTCTCGCCCGCTGGGCGACGAAGGCCGGTGACTCGTCGGGCCGGCTCGTGTCCGAGCCGTCCCACGCGTACCGCACGTGTTTCCAGCGCGATCGCGACCGCCTCGTTCACGCCCGCGCCTTCCGGCGCCTCGAGTTCAAGACCCAGGTCTTCGTCCACCTCGAGAACGACCACTACCGGAACCGCCTGACCCACACGATCGAGGCGGCCCAGGTCGCGCGCACGATCGCGCGGGCGCTGCGGCTGAACGAGGACCTGGCCGAAGCGATCGTGCTCGCCCACGACCTCGGCCACACGCCCTTCGGCCATGCGGGCGAAGCCGTGCTCGCGGAGCTGATGGACGAGCACGGGGGCTTCGACCACAACCGCCAGGGCCTGCGGATCGTCGACCTGCTCGAGGATCGCTACCCGGACTGGAGCGGTCTGAACCTGACCGCGGAAACCCGTGAGGGGATTCTCAAGCACGGTTGCCACTGGAGCCACCCGGTCGACCTGCCGCCGCTGCATCGCCAGCGCACGATGGAAGCCCAGATCGCGGACCTCGCCGACGAGATCGCCTACATCCATCACGACCTCGACGACGGTCTCCGAAGCGGCCTGCTGACGCTCGATCTGCTCGAGAGCCAGGAGCTGTGGAAGCGCGCCCAGGCGAACCGGCACGCGGAGCTCGCGGCGGACGACTCGTTCTCTGTCGCGCGGACCCAGACGATCGGGGCGCTGCTCGACACCCTGAACACGGACCTGATCGAGGAGACGACGCGACGGATCGAGAGCGATCCGCCCGAGTCGCTGGCGGCGCTCCGGGTGCGCGAAGCGCCCTTCGTCGGCTTCTCCCCCGATGTCGATCTCGCGAAGCGGGAGCTCAAGAGCTTCCTCTCGCAGAACTTCTATCAGCATCCCCACGTGCTCCGTCGGACCCGCAAGGCCGAGTGGATCGTGGGCGACCTGTTCAAGACCTACCGGGACGACCCGCTGCTCCTACCCGCGCACGTGCGTACACGCTTCGTGCTCGAGGGCGAGTACAGGGCGATCTCGGACTACATTGCAGGGATGACGGATCGATTCGCGATGGACGAGCACCAGAAGCTGCTCGATCCCTTCGCCCACTGACCCCGTCCGATCTGCCTAACACGGCGAACCCCGAGCCGGGCCGCCGTATGGACCGAACACCGAAATGAGCCTTCCGGAGAGCCTCGAACGCGCCGCGAGCGAGCTGGCGCCTCTGGCCGACAAGATCCGCCCCGCCAACGGAGACCCCCACCGTCTGCTCGAGGAACTCGGCGCCGACGAAGCGACGCAGCTCCTCGCGTGGATCCTCGATCAGGAGTCCGACGAAGCCGAAGAGCTCGTCGAGGCCTGGGGCGAGGACGACGCCGGCGTGCGGGCGCTGCTCTCGGTCGACGATTCAGGGATGGCCAAAGCCGGTCGCAAGTTGCTGCGCAAGGCTCGGCATCGCCTGCGCTCCGCCGGTGTCGAGATTCCGACCGCGAAAGAAGCGCCGGCCTCCCGCAAAGGCGTCGTCGCGCCCGCGGACCGCTGGCAGGCGGCCCACGTCTCGTCACCGGACTTCCGGGGCGCACGCATGGGCTACCTCGTCGACAGCCATCCTTCGGGCGGCGCGCGGCTCTTCGAGATCCGCTTCGACGAGGGGCGCGGACTCCTCGACTTCAAGGTCTACAACGCGGGTCGGAGCAAGGTCCGCGGCTTCCTGAAGAGCCTGGCCGAAAGCTCCGGGCGACGGCTCTTCGAGGTCGACCGCGACGCCCTGCGCGCGCTCGTCTGGCGCGCGGCGCAGGCCCAGCCGGTCGACCGTCCGCTGCCGAGCGCGTGGATCGAATGGCGCATGCGCCTCTTTGACGACGCCCTCGAGAAGGAAGCGACGCCGGGGGAGCGGATCCGGTCGGAGCTCGGCGAGGGCGACCGCGCCGCGGCGCTCGAGACGCTCTGCGCGCAGACGAAGGCCGGCGAGCTCGGGCCCTGGCCTCCCGCGACGACCTGGGTCGGTGATCGCATGGACGAGGGCCGCGAATCGGTCGACGGCCTCGAGGGCGAGGCCCGGGAGTCGGCGATCGGCACGTGGATCGACGGCGTGACCGTGGCACTCGTCGAGGAGACGGACGGGGAACTGATCCGGCGCCACCTCGACGAGCTGGCCTGGGTCCGATCCCAGGAGGGCGACGACGAAGCGGCCAGGGCGCTGCTCGCAGTTTCCGGGGCGATCGAGGAAGACGACGAAGCGGCGCGCGCGTTCACGCGAGCCCGGGTCGAGTCGCTCTTCGAGCCCTATCTCGCGAGCCTGCGCGTGATCGAAGAGGACGCACTGGCCGACGGAAGCCCAGCTGGAGCCGATGTAGAAGACGCCCTCGCCGACGGCGGATGAGATTCGACGGGTGCGCCCAGCGGGCCACTCGGGAAACGGAGAGAGCGGATGCTGCTCTCACAGAACAGACACTGGCGCGCCTCGCTCCCGAAGACCGCGGGTGAGGTGGTGCTGACGCTCGAGAAGGAAGAGCTGCCGGAAGACTGGCGGGACTTCAAGGATTTTCGGCTGGAGATTCCAGTCGATCGATGGAATCGCGTAGTGAAGCACGTTCGGACCGACCGCAAATTATTCGGTGGCGTCGTGCTCGAATTCGCAAACCAAGAGGATCAGCTGCCGGCCGTGCTCGGACACGACCGGCTCTACGGAGATCTCCAGCGCGTCGTGCAGGACGCGACCTCCACGCTCGTCGAGAGCGGGGCGCTCGCGCTGACGGCCGTCGACCTCGCACCCGAATAGGGAGCGAGGAAGCGCCGGAACCCGATTCGCGAGATCTCCTGATCCAGCCGCCGCGGCAGGAACGCGCCCCGCGCGACCGCCCGGCCATAGGAACCCAACGAACATGATGAAACGATTCTCCCGGAAACGACGCGGAGAAGGTGGTGGCCGGAACGCAGCGATCGATGCCGGCGAATGGCTGCCGAAGATCGTCGAGCAGGGCATCGTCGAAACCGAAGGACTCGAGGCCTGGGCCGACGCCGGGGTGCCGGAGAACGTCGCGGCGATCGGTCGGGGGGCGCGCACCGACGGCTCCGCGGTGATCGTCGCCTTCTCGCCGAACTCCGCGACCGAGGCGATGCTCGGTGGCCTCGCCGCCGCCCAGCAGGCCGCCGAGGCCGACTCGTTCACCGGCGAGCTGCTGATCGTTGCCCCGCAGTGGCCGGCGGGCGCGCGACGCGTGCTCGGACTGATCGGTCGTACGCCTTACACCGTGGAACCCGTCGCGGCCCCCGGCCTCACGGAAGGCCGGGTCGTCGTCGAGGCCGAGCCCGCTCCGCGGATCCTCGCCAGCAGCGCCGCCCAGCTCGCCTCGCGGATGATGTCTCCCGAGTCGCGTTCCGCCTTCAGCCGCGCGGCCGCCGCCCTCGAAGGCCTCGCCGCCAAGCACGGTGGCTGCGTGCGGGTCGGCGTGGACCGCCTCGAGCTCGTCGTGTTGGCCCGTCGGGTCGCTGAGATTCGCGCCGACGGAGAGAGCGCGGTGCTCGAGATCCAGATCGGCGGTCGCTCGACGACGCCGCTCTCCGGAGCGGATCTCGCCGGCGCCCTCGACGGACTCGAGGGGCAGCTCCGGCGCCGCCTCAACGACCGCAAGGTTCGCGAAGGCGAAGAAGGCCTGCGCGGGCGGGTGATCGCTCAGCTCTCGGAAGGCAGCGAGCTCCGGGGCGTGCGGCCCTGGCCGCAGCCCGGGGCGGACCTCGACGCCGTCGACGGCGTCGGGATCAACGCCGGCGGAGACCCGGTCGTGGTCGCCGTACGCGAGGAGCTCGATTGGCGCTCCCTCGGCGCGGTCCTCGAGTCGCTCGGTCCGATCGAATCGCTGCTGCCGGTGCTCTTCACCGAAACGGCACCGCCCCTCAAGCTCGGGACGCCGCGTGTCCTGCTCACGGCCCAGCGCTTCAGCGACGGCCTCGAACGTGCGCTCTCCGGTCTGATCGTCGCCTACGAGCTGCGGGCGGTCTCCGGCGAGGCCGGCGCCGGGGTCGACCTGGTCTCGCGCTCGACCGGCGAAGGCGCCGATTCGCGCCCGCCGCGCCGTGGTGGCCGACGTCGCGGTGGACGGGGTCGCAACGGCGGTCGCGACGCGCGGCCGGACGACGATTCTGCGGAAGAGAGTGGCGGTGAAGAGGAGCGGGCGAGCGTGGGCGAACCGCGTGGCGCGGCCCGGGCCGATGCCGACGGCGACAACGAAGACGGTGCCCGCCGCGGCCGCCGCCGCCGCCGCTCGCGCCGCGGGGGACGCGGCGGGAGTGGTGACGGCGCGGATGCACCCGGAGACGGCGACGCGTCGCCGCGCGACGGCGAGGCGACCGCCCGCGAGCGCAGCGACGCAGGGGGCACCGGCGACGGCGGAGCCCCTCGCAAACGCCGCTTCGAGGAAGTGTCGCTGATGGATCTCGACGACGGCCCAGGTGCCGACGACGACACGGCGGAGGCGTCCGAAGGCGCCTCCGAAGCGCGATCCGGTTCGGACGGTGGCTCCGGCGATCGGCGTCGACGCTCGCGGCGCCGCGGACGACGCGGGAGTGGTGACCGCGGCGGCAACGACAGCGGCAACGGCGCCGCGGAAGCGGAAGCCGCAGACGAGAGCGCCGAAGCGCCGGCGGAACCCGTGACCGAGGACGACCTCGTCGACGCCGACGATCTCTCGGAGATCCTGGCGCGGCTGCCCGAGGACGTGCCGGAGTTCCCGACCGGGAGCGGCTCCGCGGACTACGACGACGACGAGGAGGTCGACGACGACGGCGACTCGAGCGCGGTGCGTGTCGAGCGTGAGACCCGGCGTCGCGCGCGACGTGGGGACGACGACGAGGATCGGCCGCCGCCGCGCAAGCGCTCGGCGATCCTGGTGCACGCCGATCCCGACTCGCTGATGGCGGCGATCCTGCTCGCCCGGGACATCCGCCAGCTCGATGGGCTGTGGATCTATCCCCAGGAAGATCTGATGACGTTCTTCCGGAGCATCGCCACGGACCTCCGCGACGACACGCCGATCTTCGTGGTCGGGTTCAACCCGAAGCCGTCCCACGACGTGATCCAGGCGGCGTCGCTCTACCGCGGCCGCCTCACCTGGTTCGATCGGGGCGCCTGGCCGCCCGAGGACCTGGCTGCGCTCAAGTCGGCGCTCGGGGAGGAGTCGATCTACGGCGGAGACGGTGTCGAAAGCACGCTGCCCCTCGTGCTCGAGACCTGCTCCCGACGCAGCCGCTTCTCGGACAAGCTGGTCGATCTCGCGACGGGTCGCTTCACCCAGCACGACTTCGAGCGCTGGGGAAGGCTCTGGCGCCATCGTCTGACCGAGATCGCGGCCAAGCACGGCGACATCCGCGGGGACATCGCGGCGCTGCTCTCCGGGCGACCGTCGGATCTGGCCAAGGAGGCGGCGCTGGTGGAGATCCCGGCGGCACCGTCCGAGGTGACCTGGGTCGCCGAGCGCGACTTCCGCCTCGTGCATTTCGGAGGCCACGTACTCGTGGTCGCAGAGGTGGATGCGGGCCTCGACGTGCACCTCGTCTCGCGCATCCTGCGCGAGCGGTATGGCGCGACGTTGTCCCTCGCTCGCACGGCGGGAGAGGACGTGTTCGTGTTCGCCGGGGACGAGACGACCGGCAAGCGCGCCCTCGACTACATGGCGATCGCCGAACACCTCACGGACAAGCTCGAGTGGGTCGATGCCCGGCCGGACGCGGATCACGTCTCGCGCTTCCGGGTGCGCGACGTCGAGCGCAACCCGGACCGCTTCGAGGAGGTCGTCGGCGAGATCGCGATGGGTCGCTCGCTGCTCGAGCGTTAGTCGTGGCGTCCGGACTGGAGCGCCTCGAAGCGCTGCCTGCCGACGGTGCCCACGCCCAGCTCGTGGAGGTGTTCACCTCCGCGCAGGGCGAGGGGCCGGAGGTGGGCCGCACGACCGTGTTCGTCCGTTTCGGCGGGTGTGACCTGCGCTGTCGCTGGTGCGACTCGCCGGGGACCTGGCGCCCGGTCGACACGTACCGGATCGAGACGAGCCCGGGGAACGGCACGTTCGAGACCTTCGCGAATCCTGCGGAGGTCGATGCCCTGGTGGATCGGATCGAGGGCCTCGCTCCGACGCCCCGCACCTGGATCAGTCTGACCGGCGGCGAGCCGCTCCTGCAGCCGGCCGCGATCCGGCGTCTGTCGGGCGCCCTCGCGTCGCGCGGGCGCCGCGTCTATCTCGAGACCCACGGCCTGCACGCGGAGGCCCTCGCGACCTGCGTCGATTCGATCGAGCTGGTCTCGATGGACTGGAAGCTCGCGAGCGACGTGCAGCCCGGTCCGGGAGTGTCGAAGCCCGCCGGCCTCGACTTCCACGACGTGCACGAGGCGTTCCTGCGTGTCGCCCTCGGCGCCGGGGGCGTCTACGTGAAGGCCGTGCTCACCCCGTCGACCCGGGACGACGAGCTCGACGCCATGCTCGAACGGATCGCTCGGATCTCACCCGCGGTGCCGCTGGTGCTGCAACCGGTCACGCCGACCGGGGGCGTCGACGCCATGCCCGCGCCCGAGCGGCTGCTCGACTGCCTCGCCCGCGCCGAGACCCGCCTCGCCGACGTGCGCCTGATCCCCCAGACGCATCCGATCTACGGCGTCCTCTAGGACGCGGAGGGACTCGCCGACGTCGACCGGCGCACGGGCCCCGAAGCGCTCGGCGAGATAGTGCGCGGTCACGACGTCGAAGGCCGCGGCCCCGTCCGGCGCGAGCCGCGTCGCCACGCGCGCGGCGAAGTCCCGCGCAGAGGTCGTCTCGTCTCGTTCGAGGCCGCCGCGCGCGAGGATGCGACGCGCGGCGCGATAGGCGGCGGGAACGTCGGGGCCGTCGTCGTCGCGCCTCCGCCGCAGTATCGTGAAGGCACCGGCGGCGAGCACGACTGCGCCGAACACGACGATCGGGTCGATGCCCTCGAAGGGGTTGCCGATCTCCCGCGGCCGGTCGGGTGCTTCCGCCGGCGTCGTCTCGTCGCGGTCCTTGCGCCAACGCATCCACAGGCTGCGCATCGCACCGATCTGGTCCGCGCTGTCGAAGTCGACGACGCGCTGGAACCACCAGAGCTCGATCGCGGAGCCGACCTGGGCGAGGCGCACCCAGAGCGACGGGCTCGACGCTGCGCGCAGGCGCAGGTTCGGCGGGGTCGGATCGAAGCGGACCCAGCCCGCGTCCTCGAAGTGGATCTCGACCCAGGCGTGCGCGTCGGCCCGGGAGACTTCGATGAAGCCACCGACCTCGTTCGGGATCCCCCCGGCGAAACCGTTCACGAGCCGGGTCGGGAGACCGACGCTGCGCGCCAGCACCACCATTGCGCTCGCGAAGTACTCGCAGTGGCCTTCGAGCTCGCCGAGCAGGAACGCCTCGATCGGCGACGTGTCGTCGTCGCCGAGGGGCGGCGGCGTGTCGGTGTAGCGCCCGTCCCGGCGGAGCGCGTCGCGGATCGCGATCGCACGGTCGAAGTCGGTCTCGCCGCCGGCAACGAGCGCCGCCGCGCGCGCGTGGATCCGCGCGTCGATCTCGGGCAGCGTGAGGTAGCGCGTGGTCGGTCGCGCGCCCCCTGGCCGCGGTTCGAGGGGCGGCGTCGCCCGGTCCTGGCGCAGGTCGAGCGCGTCGCGCTCCGCAGGCCGACTCCAGATCGTGTACCGGATGCGCTCGTCGCCGCGTCCGGGCAGATAGAGCCCGTCGTTGCGATCGCGTTCGAGCCCCTGGAAGGGCCCTTCGATCCGCAGCGGCGCACCGGGGGTGAAGAGCACGCCCGCCGCGACCGGCTCGCGAAGGATGCGCTGGGCGATCAGGGGCCGGTCGCGCTCGAGCTCGTCGGGATCGAGGACGATGCCGAAGCGGCCGACGCCGGGCACCGGCCGGCGGCTCGCCAAGCGCTCTTCGGTCGAGATCGACCAGTCGCGGCCGTCGAAGCGATCGAAGGCCAGGCCGCGCCAGTAGGCCTGGTCCGCGGACGGGA
The DNA here is from genome assembly GCA_964488255.1 of uncultured Spirochaetaceae bacterium. Classification (GTDB taxonomy): domain Bacteria; phylum Myxococcota_A; class UBA9160; order UBA9160; family UBA4427; genus UBA4427. The sequence goes on from CAZAUR010000002.1 coordinate 140,402, forward strand.
GCTCGCCGTCCTCGCCCTGCACGCGGAGCACCACGCTGTGGTCCATACGGATGCGGCCGACGGTGCCGAGGGAAACGCGGTCGCTGAAGCCGGAGAGTGCGATGTTCGGTCCGCTGCCCCCGCGCATCAGATTGCCCTTGAGGCGTGGCAGCGTGACGAAGAGGATCATCGCCAGGACGAGCGCGGCGCCGGTCGCCAGGAGGGTCATGCGGCGGAGGTCGCGCGTGACGAGGCGCGACGCCGCGGCCGGGTCGCCGGCCTCCGCGGCTTCGATCGCGAGGGTATGGACGAGCAGGGTCCAGGTCACGCTGATCAGGAAGACGACCAGGAGCGGCGGGAAGAACACGCTGTCCGTCAGGTTCGAGGCGAGGATCACCTGGAAGAGGGCGAGGGCGACGAGCACGAACTCGCTCTTGCGGGGGCGCGCGTCGAGCAGCTGCAGCCCCTGGGCGAGGGACGTGAAGTAGGCGAGAGAGATCGTCGCCGGGTTGCCGTCGAGGGCCGAGCGGATCGTCACGCTCGTGATCCCGAACATGAAGACGTTCAGCCAGATCGGGCTCTTCCGAAAGGCCGGGGGGCGTTCGCGGGTCGCGTAGCTCACGCCGTAGGCGAGCACCTGCACGACGACGATCCACAGCGGGAGCTGCTCGGTCACCCACAGCGACGCGCTCGCGACGATCGACATCCACCACGCCGCCGGCGGTCGCGGCGCGTCGACCTCCGCCCGGAACTCGCTGCGGCTCATCGGGCCTCGTCTCCTGCGCGCGCGTCGTCCGCGACGTCGGGGGACGCGTCGACTTCGGTCGGCTTCGCGCGCAGCTCGGACGGGGTCACGCGCGCGAGGAAGGTGAGCAGCTCGCGTCGGTGGGCCGCGCCCGCGTCGGGCGGGATCCGGATGCGCGGGGAGCGCAAGCCGACGCGCAGGCCCGCCTCGAGATGAGCCACGACCTCGGAGGCCGCCTGGACGATGCGCTCTTCGATCGCGTCCCGCGGCAGGTCGTCCGCTGCGCGCAGCAGGATCTCGATCTCGCCCGAGGCCTCGCCCTCGCGTTCGCCGACGAGCAGGCGTCCGGTTCGCAGGCTTCGCCGCCAGTGCACTCGGCCGAGGGCGTCTCCGGGGACGAACTCACGGAGAGCTGCCACGTCGTCTCCGCGACGCGCGACGCCGGGGTGTTCGTCGTGCTCCTCGCCGGTCGTGCCGTTCTCGGAGAGCGGGACGGGGCGGATCTCCGGATAGACGAGGGAGGTCGAGGGTGACTCGAGCTCGAGGGACTTCACGAAGAGGCCGAAGGGGAAGCGCGTCGAGACGCGGACGACGTCGAAGCGGACGTCGCCGCGATGTGCGGGCGCGAAGGCATAGCTGCGGTCGACGTGTTCGTTCGCACCGACGCGCAGGGCGAAGGCCCGGCCGGCGCTCGCGTGCTCTTCGTCGGCTTCGAGCCGGTCGTCGAGGGAGACGGCGAACGCCGCCACCCGCGCCTGGTCGTTGTACACGCGCAGCGCGACGCGGTTCGCGGCGCCGGCGAAGAGCTCCGCCGGAAGTCGCCGCTCGACGCGGATGCCACGCAGGGCCGTCTCCGAGAGCAGCCCCGAGAGCACCAGGAACGCCAGCATCATCGCGAGCACGAGATAGAGCAGGTTGTTGCCCGTGTTCAGCGCAGCGAATCCGACGCCGAACACGATCGCGACGAAGCACCAGCCCGCACGGGTCGCCCGCAGACGGCGCGGGGACTTGAAGCGACTGCGCCGCACCCGGCGACGGGAGCGCATCGCGAGCGCGCGTTCGGCCACGGCGCCCACGGGCAGGCCTAGAGCGGGACCGCGACGCGGTCGACGATCTCGCTCAGGACCCAACGCGGCTCTTCGGCGGCGGAGGGCAGGCCGGCCCGGGCGTGGGCGGCGACGCGGTGGGCGAGGACGTCGACGGCGAGGTCACGCACGTCTTCGGGGATGCAGTAGTCGCGTCCGTCCGCGACGGCGCGGGCCTGCGCAGCCCGACGCAAGGCGAGGGCGCCTCGGGTCGACGCGCCGAGCGCGAGCCCTTCGTGCTCGCGGGTCGCTTCGACGAGGTCGAGCAGATACGCGACGACGCTCTCCTCGAGCTTCACGGCTTCGGCGACCTGCTGGAGGCCGAGCAGGGTCTCGAGGTCGAGGACCGGGGTGAGGGTCGGCAGGGTGTGCATGCTCGGGTCGAGGGAGAGCACGGCGGCTTCGTGCTCGCGATCCGGGTAGCCGAGGGACAGTCGCATCAGGAAGCGGTCGAGCTGACTCTCGGGGAGCGGATGCGTGCCGTGGTGCTCGAGCGGGTTCTGGGTCGCGACGACGAAGAAGGGCTCCGGAAGCGCGTGGCTCGTGCCGTCGACGCTGATCGTGTGCTCACTCATCGCCTCGAGCAGCGCGGACTGGGTCTTCGGACTGGCGCGGTTGACCTCGTCGGCGAGGACGAGGTTGCCGAAGAGCGGCCCCGGCTGGAAGCGGAAGCGCGGCGCTTCGCCCGGCGTGGTGCTCTCGGGGATCGTCATGCCCGTGACGTCGCCGGGCAACAGGTCGCTCGTGAACTGGATGCGGCGGAACTCGCCGTCGATCGTGCGCGCGAGGGCCTGGGCGAGGGTGGTCTTGCCGACCCCCGGCACGTCGTCGAGGAGCACGTGCCCGCGTGCGATCAAGCACAGGATCGCCTTCTGGATCACCTCGGTCTTGCCGTGGACGACACGTTCGACTTCGGCGGTCCAGCGCGCGACGACCTCGGCGGCCTCGCTCGTGGACGGATGCGGCTGGCTGTTCATCGGACCCCTCGGCGGGCGGCGCGCACGGGCGATCGCGCGGCGCCGTCTGATGCCTGCTTGTCGGTCGCGGCGGGGTCCGGCCTGAGGCGGCGGGACACGGGAGACGCGACGGATCGGCGCATGAATACGCGCACCGGCAGGTAGGAGGCAGCGAACCCGCGATCGGTTCGCGCGTCGCCGCGTTGATTCACATCGAGCGGAAGATGCGCACGCAAGCCGATCGGCCGCAGGCCGAGCGCTCAGCTTCGGTGTCCGCTCGGATCTGACCGGTGCGCGATCGACCTCGGGTCGATCGCGAACTGTCTAGAATGAGTACTTCAGCTCGCCATAGATGCGGTCGTTCGAGTCGAATGCGCCGATGCCGAAGCGCGGGCCGCCGAAGAAGACCAGCCAGCCCCCAGACATCTTGAAGCTGTCGGTCAGCTCGTAGTCCGCCGACGCACGGAACAACGCGCCGTCCTGGGCGCGCTCGCCGAGGACGCTGGCGAGCAGCGTGACGTCGAGCCGTTCGCGGAAGAAGGGGCGCGTGATCCGGAGGGCGGTCTCGAAGTTGTCGGCGGCGGTGATCTCGAAGGTCCCGGGCGGGCCGCCGGGATGATCGAAGAGGTGCCGATTCACGATCTCGAGCGCGACGCTCAGCTGATCGGGGCCGTACCACTCGATGCCGACCATCGTGTCGAGCCGATTGCGCTGTTCGTTGAGCAGGAATGCGGTCGGCGGAGGGGCCGGGTTGACCGCGAAGCGGAAGGTGCGGACGCCCATCAGGTACGCGATCTCCGCCTTCACGAGGAACGCGCCCCGAGTGAAGTTGCCAGCGGCACCGACCATCCCGAAGCGATTGGGTTCCTGTCGCGCGGCGGCACCGATCACATCGACCGTGCGCGTCGTCTGGTCGAGATAGGCGCCGTAGAGGGAGAAGTCCCAGCCGCTGAAGCGGCCGTCGAATTTCGCTGCAAAGCCGGGGGCGCGCTGGAGGTCCGAACGATCGTCGATCGGCGTGCCGCCGGCGAGGCCGCCACCGCCCACGGCCGGGCTCGTGAAGACGTCGGGGATGAAGTCGCTGCCCGGTGGGGGCTGACGGTCGTAGCGGTGCTCGACCAGGAGCAGGGCCTGTCCGGACCAGGGGCCGCTCTGGTAGTCGAGCTTGAGCATGCCGCGCGCGCGACGGATGTCCTCGATGTCGACGAGTCCGGGCTCCTTGTTGTCGAGGGGGTTCACGACGTCGACGACGCGGAAGGTGTCGGATCGACCCCAGTTCACGATCTTGCGCCCGATGGTGAGATCGAAACTCTCCGAGATCGGACCTTCGGCGTAGACCTCGCCGCTGTCGACTTGCCATTCGTAGACGTCGAGGACGGCCGCGTTGTAGTCGCTGCGTCCCTGAATCGTGTAGGCGAAGTCGTACCACGCGAGAAGCTCCGCCCGCGCCTTCCAGTCGTCCGGCAGCTGGACGTCGATCTGGAGCATGCCGTCGAGATCGAGGCGAGAGAGGCCGCCGTAGTCGGTGCGGCCACCGGGCGCGTTGAGCGGGGGAACGCCATCGGTGTCGATGTGCGAGTCCGCCGCAGTGTGACTGAGATAGTTCCAGACGATCCCGGTGGCGAGGCTGCCCCCGATGTCGACGTACTGCGACAGCCACTTGCCGCCGGGCAAGTAGGCGGCCCAGAGCGGGAGGTCGTCGCCGTCGTCCTCGATGATCGACACGTCGAAGTCGTCGTCGAAGCCGCCCATCAGGTCGTCGAGGTCTTCGTCCGCGTGGACGGGCGACGACGCGACGGCGACGAGCGCCGCGGCGAGCAGGCGGAGCAGGCGTCGCACCGATCAGGGGCCGGTTTCGAGTCCGCGGACGCTGAACATGTCGAAGTCGAGGCCCTGGTCGAACTGGACGTCGCTCATGCGAAGGATCGTCTTGTGGAGGGTCTGCTTGCCCTTCTTCGTCGTCATCGTCATGACCGTCGGCACCCAGATCCCGTCGATCTGCTCGAGCGCCTCGACCTTCAGATACTTGTTCCGCTTGCCCTTCTTGACCCAGATCTTGGCCTGCACCACGACGTAGTTGTCCTGGCGGACGAAGTTGATCGACTTCGTGTAGCCGGTCTCGTCGATCTCCTCGTCGTCGATCGGCGTCGACTGGATGATCCAGACCTTGTGTCCGTCCAACTCGCCTTCCTGTAGGAGCTTGTACTCGTACTTTTCGAGAGGACGTTCCGTCATGTCCGCATAAGAGAAGTCGGAGCCCATGAAGCTGCCGCTCTTGTCGCTCGATGCGATCCGCTTGGTCTTCTTGAGGGCCGGCAGGTAGAGCCACTGATCGTCGTCGCGATCGGCGTCGTCGTAGTCGTAGGTGAGAAAGCCCGTGTCCTCGACGTCCGCGGGGCTCAGGAAGAACATCATCGAGTGCTCGTCGATGCCCTTGTCCTTGCGGAAGCTGCGGAGCTCGCGCACGCGCTGCTTCCCGCGCTTGTCGATCAGCACCATCTGCATGTTCGAGGTCTGGTTGTCGCCGTCCTCGCGCTCGTCGACGAGGGTCATGATCTCCCGCGCCTGCGGGTCGTCCGCGGCGAACGCCGGGGCCGCGACGAGCGCCGCGAAGCCGACCAGCAGAGCGAGACCGGCGCCACGCAGTAGGCCTCGACGCGAGTCCTCGCGCATGAGGGGGAGTCGACGGGACATCAGCGATCCTCCTTTTGAACGCGGTCGTGGCGGGCGCGTGGTGAGACCGCGCCGGCCGATCACACGGTCCGAACCGAACGGGCAGTGGGAGCCGCCCGCAGTAAACCCCAGATCCGGGGACCGGAAAAGGGTGCACTCCCTTCGGTGCCCAGGGCTCGATTTCGGTTGCGCCACCAATCGTTGCGCGCTCCTCCGCGACCCCGAGCGGGCTGTATCGTCGGGGCCGTCCGGCCGAAGAGGGGACGTGCAGCGGCCCCGGAAGCCCGGCTCCCGAGCGCCCGCGAGGGAGGATCGTGGACATGACCGACGGGGATGCCCAGGAAGCCGAGCCCGACGCTCCGCGCGTGCGCGCCGCTTCGAAGTCCACCTGGCGCGCGCGGATCGAGGCCGGCTTCGAAGCCTGGGGCCGGATCGTCGTGCGGAACCGCTGGCTCGCCCTCGCGGTCTCGGTCCTCGCCACCGGCTGGCTGATGAGCCACCTCCCGCAGCTCGAGATCGACAACTCGACCGAGTCCTTTCTCACGACCGACGCGCCGAACGTCGTCCTCTACAACGATTTCCGCGAGCAGTTCGGCCGCGACGACAAGATCGTGATCGCGGTCGGCGGGGGCGACGTCTTCTCCTTGCCCTTCCTCGAGCGGCTGCGTGAACTGCACGAGGCGCTCGAGACCGAAGTGCCCCACGTGAGCGAGGTCGAGAGCCTCGTGAACGCCCGCTTCACCCGGGGCGAAGCGGGGCAGCTCGTCGTCGGCGAGCTGCTCGAGGACTGGCCCGAGGACGCCGCGGACCTCGCGCTCTTCGAAGAAAGGGTGCGATCGAATCCGCTCTACCGGAACGCGCTGGTCTCCGCGGACTACTCGGTGACGGCGATCGCGGTCACGCCGGACACCTACTCGAGCGAGGCGCCGCAGGTCGATGAGCTCGCCGGCTTCGACGACGAGGCGACGACCGCGTCCGAACCGGTGTATCTGAAGGCCGCCGAAGGCGACGCGGTGATCGAGGGGATCTACGCCGTGTTCGATCGCTTCGACGCGGACGACTTCCAGCTCCACATGGCGGGTGCGCTCCCTATGACCTGGCGCATCAACGACGGGATGACGCGTGACTTCGGGATCTTCCTGCCGGCGACCCTCGCCTTGATGGGGCTCGTGCTGGCGCTGCTCTTCCGGCGGGCCGGCGGCGTGATCCTTCCGCTGCTGGTGGTCGGTCTTTCTCTCTGCGCGTCGATCGGCGTGATGATCGTCCTCGGCATCCCGGGCTCGACCGCGGTCCAGATCCTCCCCGTCTTCCTGCTGACCGTCGGCGTCTGCGACGCCGTCCACATCCTCGCCATCGTCTATCGGTACCGGATGGAGGGAATGGAAAAGGAGGACGCGATCGTCAAGGCGCTCGCGCACTCGGGCCTCGCGATCCTGATGACGAGCGTCACGACCGCGGCCGGCATGATCTCCTTCGTGACGTCGGAGATGGCGGCCGTCCAGGATCTCGGCGTGCTGGCTCCGATCGGCGTGATGCTCGCCTTCGTCTACACGGTGGTGCTCCTGCCTTCGCTGCTCGCGATCTTTCCCTTGGCACCGCCGCGCAGGGGCCGGATCGCGCAGGGTCTCTATCCCTTCGAGAATTCCCTGGTCGGGGTCGGACGCTTCGCGGTGCGTGCGCCGTGGCGCGTCCTGATTCCGTCCTTCGGCGTGATCGTCATCGCGGTTCTCGGGGCGCTCCAGATCCGCTTCAGCCACAACGGGCTCAGCTGGTTTCCCCAGGACGACCGAACCGTCGTCGACTTCCTCGCGATCGACCGTGCGCTGGGTGGCTCCGTGACCATGGACGTGCTGATCGACACGGGTGAGCCCGGCGGTCTCTACGACCCGGAGCTGCTGCGCGAGATCGAACGCATCGAGTTCGAGATCGCGAACGTGGCGCGCGCCCCGATCGTCGTCGCCGATGCGATCTCGATCCGCGACATCGTCGAAGAGACGCATCAGGCGCTGAACGAGAACCGGCCCGAGATGCGGCGGGTGCCGGATTCGCGGGACGCGGTGGCCCAGGAGCTTCTGCTCTTCGAGCAGAGCGGGAGCGACGACACCGAGGAGCTCGTCGACTCGGAATACCGGATGACCCGCGTGAACCTGCGCGTGCCCTTCGTCGACGCGCTGCTCTTTCCGGAATTCCTCGACGATGCGCGGGCCATCGTCGCCAAACGACTCGACGGTCGCGCGACCTTCGAGTTGACCGGGCTGATGACGCTCCTCGCGGACATCTTCGACGCCGTCATCGTCAGCATGGGGCGCTCCTATGCCTTCGCCGTCTGCGTGATCACGCCCCTCATGATGTTGCTGCTCGGGAGCCTCCGTCGTGGACTCGTCAGCATGGTCCCGAACCTTCTGCCCATGGTCGCGGTGCTCGCCGTGATGGGCTGGGGCGACATCGCGATCGACACCACGACCATGATGGTCGGCGCGATGGTGATCGGGATCGCCGTCGACGACACGATCCACTTCATGCACAAGTTCCACCGCTACTTCGAGCAGACCGGCGACCTCGACGTGGCGGTCGCGGAGACGCTGCGGACGACGGGGTCGGCGCTGCTCTTCACGACGATGGTCCTGATGGCGGGGTTCGCGGTCTTCGGTCTCTCGGAGATGACGAACATCCGGGTCTTCGGCCTGCTCTCGTCCTTCGCGGCGGGGGTCGCGCTGATCGCGGACATCCTGATCGCCCCGGCGCTGCTCGCGGTCGTCGAAGGCGCCCGCGAGCGGAGCGTTGCACGCCGCGCCGCGGCGCCCGCATAGATCGGAATTCCGTCGGATGCACCGTGATTGTGCTACCCCAGCCGAAGAGCGCGACGCAGCGCGCGCGGCAGGGGGGAGCGTGAAGGCACTCATCTTCGACACCGAGACCACCGGCATGGTCCAGTTCCGGAAGCCGCCGGAGGATCCGACCCAGCCGGACCTGATCCAGCTCGGGATGCTGCTCGTCGACTGCCGGACGTGGGAGGCGAAGGCCCGGCACTCGATGCTCGTGACCCTCGCGGAAGGGGTCACGATCGATCCCGGGGCGAAGGACGCGCACGGCATCTCCGAGGACGACTGCGCGCTCTACGGCGTGGCGCCGATCGTCGCTTGCTCGCTCTTCAACCAGGCCTGCATGCAGGCAGATGTCATCGTCGCCCACAACCTCTCCTTCGACGCGTCGATCATGAAGACCGCGCTCTACCGGATCGGCAACAAGCCCCACCGCCTCGACGGACGCCAGCAGGTCTGCACGAAGGAAGCCTCGACGGACGTGCTCAAGCTGCCGGGCAAGTACGGCTACAAGTGGCCGACCCTCGCCGAGGCCTATCGCCACTACACCGGGGACGAGATCGAAGGCGCCCACGACGCCCTCGTCGACACCGAGGCGTGTCTGCAGGTCTTTCGCGGCCTCGTGCAGGAAGGCGTGGTCGACCTCGTCGGTCGCTAGTCGCTAGTCGACGGACGTGCCGGCGACGTCGTAGAAGGCGTCGATCGACCGCTCCTCTTCGGCCCAGGTCCGGAGTCGTACGATCATCGCGGAGAGATCGTCCCCGAGCGCCTCGAGCACTGCGGCGTGCCGAAGGGCGTCGCCCGTGTAGGTCGTGCGGAGCGCGAGGCACGCGTCCGAGAGGCGGGCGCGCTCGGCGATCTTCTTCCCGTCGAGCACCTCGAGGGGCAGGTCGGCGAGCGCCGCGCGGGTCGACGCTTCCAGAGTCAGTCGCCGGGCGCCCCGGTCCGCGGCGCCATCGAGCGCGGAGACTTCGTCACGGAACGCTGCGATCACGTCGGTCATGAAGATCCGCTCCGCAATCTCTGCGCGCACCCGCTCGAGATCCGGCCAGTCGGGCGGCAGAGCCTCGCCGGGTGGGTGCGCCGCGAAGAAGCGCAGCGTGGCCTGCTGTCCGATGAACTGCGCGACGCTTTCGTTGAAGTCGGCTTCGCCCGGGAGGAACGCGGTCGCGTGCACGAGCTCGTGGAAGAGCGTCTCGACGAGCGAAGCGTGTCCCCGCGCGAGCATCGGCGCCGTGACCGGGTCGTCGAGCCATCCGAGGGTCGAGTAGGCGGAGACCCCGCTCACGCACACGTCGAAGCCCTCGTCGTCCCGAAGACGGGTGGCCTCGGCTTCGGCCCGCGCGCGATCGAAGTAGCCCTGATAGGGCAGGGCCCCGAGGAATGGGTAGCGCCAGGGCACCGCTTCGAGGCTCCCCGGCCGGGTGCGGACGAGGGTGGTGACGATCCGGTCGCCGGGCCAATCGACGTAGCTGGTGTACTGGCCTCCGACGGAGAGCCCGAGGTCGCGAGCAAAGGCGCGTACGTCTTCGATCGCCGCGAGGCGGTCGCGCACCGCGGGCGGCGTCTGCGGATCGGCCAGCACGCGTTCGATCGGCTCGCGGGCGAGCAGGATCCGGACCTGTCCATCGGCCAGGTGTCCGTAATAACATCCGCCGAGGCTCGGCAGGCCAGCCAGGGTCAACAGGACGAGAAGGGGGCGCATGGCGCTCGTGCAGCGGTTCCGGATCGATTGCGGGGACGAGGGCATCCGGGAGTGGCTGCTCGCGGAGGCCTTCGAAGCGGGCGCCGCCGGGGCAGAGGAGAACGAGTTCGACGGACGGTTCCGTGCGGACATCTACGCGGACCCCGGCCAGGTGGAATCCGTGCGCGAAGCCGTCACGGCGCTCGAGGCGCCGGACGTACAGATCTCGCCGGTCGAGACGCTGCCCGAAGTGGATTGGAGCGAGGCCTGGAAAGAGGGACTCGAAGCGCTCGAGATCTCGCCGCGGCTGCTGGTCCGCCCCCCCTTCGTCGAAGCAGAGGCGCGCGAGGGCCAGCGCCAGATCGTGATCGATCCCGGGCAGGCGTTCGGGACCGGCAACCATGCCTCGACGCGGCTGTGTCTCGAGTGGATCGACGCGCTCTTCATGGGAGAGACCGACGGACCGCCGATCGACCGGGTGCTCGACGTGGGCACGGGCAGCGGCGTGCTCGCCCTCGCGGCCGTCGCGCTCGGGGCCGAGCAGGCCCTCGGCTTCGATCTCGATCCGGTTGCGACCGAAGCCGCCGAAGTCGCCGCGCGCGAGAACGGGCTGGCGGACCGGGTCGCGTTCTTCACCGGTCCCATCGAAGCGGTGGACGACGCGCCGTACCCGCTCGTCGTCGCGAACCTGTTGAAGCGTGAGATGCTGCCGATCGCGGAGGCGATGGCCTCGCGGGTCGCCCCGGGCGGCCGCCTCGTGTTGGCTGGACTCCTCGAGGAAGATCTGGTGCCCGTACTCGAATGCTTCGGCGCCCTCGGCCTCGAGGAGTCCGGTCGACGACAGCACGCAGATGCGATCGGCCTGTGGGTCGGCCCGTGCCTTTCGAAGCCCGCGTGACGGGCGTTCGCCGCCGGCCGGCTCACGCCGCGTCCCGCTCGAGCCAGTCCTCGTAGAGCTCGCGAAGGATCGCATCGAAGGAGATCCGCGGCGCCCAGCCCGTCGCCTCTCGGAGGCGGGTCGAGTCGCCGACCAGCCAGTCCGTTGGCCGGAATCGCTCGGGATCGGTCTCGACCCGGGGCGTGACCTCCGCGAGCGCGATCAATCGGTCGAGCAGCGTCTGGATCGACGTCGCGACGCCGCCGGCCACGTTGTAGACGTCGGCGGGTACCGCCGGGTCGAGCAGCCGCAAATAGGCGTCGAGCACGTCGTCCACGTGCAGGAAGTCGCGCACGCTCTGGAGGTTGCCCACGTGCATCTCCGGCGCTTGGCGGCCAGCGCGGATCGCCGCGACCTGACGCGCGAAGCTCGACACGACGAAGGCGTCGGCCTGACCGGCGCCGGTGTGGTTGAACGCGCGGATTCGGACGACGTCGAGTCCGCCGCGTGCAGCCTCCGCACCGAGCGCTTCGGCAGCCGCCTTGGTCCGGGCGTAGGGCGAGCGGGGCCGCAGGGGCGTCGACTCGTCGAACGGGCGCTCGGGGCGGCCGTCTTCGGCCGCGACCGGCGAGTACTGATCCGCGGATCCGATCAGCAGGACGCGCGCCTCGGGACACTTCTCGGCGACGCAGCCCAGCAGGGAGCGCGTCCCGAGGAAGTTCAGCGCATAACACTGCGCCGGCTCCTGCCACGACTGCGCGACACTGCTCATCGCGGCCAGGTGGATGACTGCATCCGGCGCGGCTCGCTCGAGGGCGGGGCCCAGACTCTCGGGTCGGGTCACGTCGACCTCGCGGTCGGCGCCCATCGCGTCGTGCCCGGCCCGCTCGAGCTGCGGCAGCAGTCTGCGTCCGACGAATCCCCCCGCGCCCGTCACGAACACCCGCATGCGGGCAGGCTGACAGATCGCCTCTTCCGCGGCAAGCAGCCGGCGGGAAGTCGCGCGCTCTTGACCGCGGCGGGGCCGATCGGCGACCCTGCCGCCATGATCATCGGTGTCGCCGGACGGAACGGAGCGGGGAAGGGGGAGCTCGTGAGCTTTCTCGAGTCCCGCAGCTTCACCGCGCTCTCGCTCTCGGATGCGATTCGCGCGGAACTCGCCAACCAGGGGCTCGAAGAGACGCGGGAGCGGATGATCGAGACCGGTCAGGCGATGCGCCGTCGCGCCGGGCCCGGCGCGCTCGCGCAGGGGCTGGCGAAGCAGCTCCTTCCGGACCGCAACTACGCGATCGACTCGATCCGCCACCCGGTCGAGGTCGAGATCCTGCGGCAGCACGCCGAGGCGAGCGGACACGTCTTCCACCTGGTGTGGGTCGACGCGAAGCTCGAGACCCGTTTCGACCGGCTCGTCGAGCGCGGCCGCTCCGGCGATCCCACGACGATCGCGGACCTCGAGACGCTCGAGGCGCGGGAGCGGGGCAGCGACGATCCCAACGCTCAACAGCTCGACGCGGTCGAGAGCGACGCTGACTACCGACTGGCGAACGACGACAGCCTCGAGGCGTTCCAGGAGGCGATCCAGGCCTGGGTGCGGAAGAACCTGGCGTTTTCGCGCCCGGACTGGGACGAGTACTTCATGGGGATCGCGCGGGTCGTCGCCTCCCGATCGAATTGCGTGAAGCGCAAGGTGGCGGCGGTCGTGACCCTCGAGAAGCGGATCATCTCGACCGGCTACAACGGAACGCCCCGCGGCACGACCAACTGCAACGAGGGCGGCTGTCCGCGCTGCAACGATCTCGCGCCCGGCGGTACGCGCCTCGACGAGTGTCTCTGCTCCCACGCGGAGGAGAACGCGATCACGCAGGCGGCCTATCATGGCGTGTCGCTCAAGAGCGGGTCGATCTACACGACGTTCTCGCCGTGTCTGCAGTGCACGAAGATGATCATCAACGCGGGCCTCGTCGAAGTCGTCTACCAGAGCGACTACCCTCTGGGCGAGACTTCGCTCTCCCTGCTCGCCGAGGCGGGGATCGAGACCCGCCAGATCGCCGGCTGAGCAGCCCTTCGCGGCCCGGATCGAGGCTCCTGGAAACCTTCGAGGATCACTCGAAGTTCCGCTGACGGCGTCCGAGTTGCCACTTGATTGCCGGTGGCTGAGCGAGCCTGACCCCGACCCGGCGCGTGCGTGGCCATTTTCCTCAATTGATTACGGGAATCCGCCGAATCCGGACCACGGCAGATCCCCGAGTCACGGCCGGGGTGTGTCGTCGGACGACCGCGTCCGACTCCGGCATTCCGTGCGAGGCCGCATGCGTCCCAAGCCTTCCAGACTGATGGATCACCGCGAGTATCCGGTCCTCTACGTCGACGACGAGAAGGACAACCTGCGAATCTTCGACCTGACGTTCCGGCGGGACTTCACGGTGTTGACCGCGAACAGCGCGCGCGAGGGCCTCGAGCTCCTCGCGCAGCACCCGGTGGCGGTCGTGCTCTCGGATCAGAAGATGCCGGGCGTCGAGGGCGTCGAATTCCTCCGCCAGGTGCGCGAGCTCGACACCCGCACTCTGCGCATCCTCGTGACCGCCTACGGCGACGCGAAGATCCTGGGCGACGCCATCAACGACGGCAACATCTATCGCTATGTCGCCAAGCCCTGGGAGCCCGACGACCTGCGGCTCACGGTGCAGCGGGCCATCGAGGCTTACGCCCTCGAGGCCGAGCGCGCGACGCTGCTCGACGAGCTCACGATCCTGAACCGCCTCTCGCGCACGATCCACCGCGACATCGATCGCGGTCGGCTCCACGACACGCTGCTCGAAGCCATGCACGACGAGCTCGACTTCGACGGCGCGGCGCTCTTGCTTCGCGACGCCGACGCGGATCGCCTCGTGTTCGCCGCGAACCATCCCGACGACGAGGTCGCGCACGGTCTCGCAGATCTGGCCTTCGACGAAGGCAACGCGCCGACGTTCATGGATTGCGTGCTGAAGGGCGACGCCCAGCGGTTGCAGGGAGACGACGCGTCGGAGTACGAGCCCGTCGTGCGTCGCTGGCTGACGGAAGTCTCCGCGGAGGAGATCTTCGTGGTGCCGCTGGTCGGGAAGGAACGCGTGGTCGGTGCGCTCGCCGTCGACAATCGGCGCGGCGGACAGGGCCTCGGCGTCGACGGACGCATGCTGGTCGAAGGCCTCGCGACGCAGGCGGTGATCGCGATCGAGAACGCACGGGTCGTCGATGACCTGCGTCGTTCGCGCGCGCAGATCCGTCGGGTCGATCGCCTCGGCACCCTCGGCACGCTCGCGGCCGGGCTCGCGCACGAGATCAACAATCCCCTCGTGTCGCTGAACACCTTCCTCTCGCTCGCGCCGCAGAAGCGCGGCGCTGACGACGACCCGAGCTTCTGGGGCGAGTACCACGAGCTCGCCTGCGGTGAACTCCAGCGGATCAAGGGCCTGGTCGAGACGATGAGCCGGCTCGGCAAGGGCGGGCAGGCGCCCGCGATCGCGAAGGAGCCGGTCCACGTCGGCGAGATCGCGGAGCAGGTCGCGCGCCTCCTCCATCGTGAGATCGAGCGGGCCGGCGTGTCGCTCTCCCTCGACATCGCCGACGACCTCCCGGAGGTCCCCGCGGTCAAGGATCAGATCCATCAGGTCGTGCTCAATCTGGCGCTCAACGCCATCCAGGCGAGCCGAAGCGGCGGTGAGATCCGGGTTCGTGTCGAGTCGGACGGTCCCGCCGACGCGCCGACCGGCGCGCGCCTGCGTTTCCAGGACGCCGGCGAGGGGATCAGCGAAGAAAACCTCGAGCGGATCTTCGACCCCTTCTTCACGACGAAGGACCCCGACGAGGGAACCGGATTGGGTCTGATGATCTCCCACCAGATCATCGCGGATCACGGCGGCTCGATCGAAGTCGAGAGCACTCCGGGCGAAGGGGCGACGTTCCACGTGCGTCTCCCGCTCGCGGCCCCGGAGACGCCCGACTCCGCTTGACGGTGGGGCGGGAGGCCGAGACGTCGTTCCGCTTGACGGTGGGCGGTGGATCCAAGAGAATCCGCCCGCCTCGACGACCGGGGCAGCCGAGGGGGGATCCAACCATGATTCGAGTGCGTCGCGGATTGCCCGCCGAGCGTCCCGCGGTGCTCGTCGCGCTCGCCGGCGTGGCCCTCCTGACGACCCTCGTCGGTCCTGCGAGCGGTGTCGCGGCCGAGCCGCGGCTCCTGTTGCTCCCGATCGTCGTCCATAGCGCCGAGGATCCCGAGTACCTCCGCGCGGGCTTGTCGGACATGCTTGCGGCGCGCTTCGAGCGGATCGGCGCCCTCGACCTCGTCCGGGGAGAGGCGGACGGTCGCGGAACGACCGATCCGGACGCAGCCCTGAAGCTCGCCCGGAAAGAGGGCGCGGACTACGTGCTCTACGGCTCCTTCACCCGCTTCGGCCAGGGCGCGAGTCTCGACGTGCAATGCGCGCCGGTCTCCCCGGCTGCCGGTGAGAGCCCCGAGCCCCTGCGCGAGATCTTCGTCCACTCCGGGTCGATCGGTGAGATCATCCCCGACCTCGACGAGCTCGCCGGCAAGGTGAGTCGCTACGCGCGCGGCGAAGCCGTCGTGACCGGCGTGCCGGCGAGCCCTGGCGTGGCCGGCGCCGTCGGCGTGAGCCCGGCCGACGTGCAACAGCTGCGCAACCGGATCGAGGGCCTCGAGGCCGCGGTGCGTGCGCTGCTCGAGCAGGCGAACGCGGGGGCCGAGCAGTAGCGGAGGGTCCGTCGCGAAGGCTGGGGCGCGCGGAGAGCTGCGCTAAGATCCGCGCCCTCCGAAGGACGCCGACCAGCGTTCGGCGTCGTCCCGCGGCTCGCCCGTTCGAGCCCGACCGCGCGACGCACCGGAATCGATCTTGGGGTGGTGTAGCTCAGCTGGTTAGAGCGGCGGCTTCATAAGCCGTAGGTCGGCGGTTCAAGTCCGCCCACCACTACCAGATCGGTCCGCGGTCGCGCGCTCTTCGTCGTCGATCGTCGGCTGGCCGTACCCGTCGAGCGTGCACGAGACGGTCGAGTCGTTTCGTCTCCGCCTATCGCGTCCAGACCGGCGACGTCACGGCCCGCTCGTGGATCGTCGCCGGCACGCCGCGGGGGCGTACTTGCCCGAGCCGATTCGACTCGTGCGTCGACCAGCGGCAGGTCGGGACCTCGAGGACCCGCACGTAGTAGAAGGCGCTCGTGCTCGCGTTCGATTCGGGATCGCGAAAGACACCGCTGAGCTGCGACGCGCCCGAGTCCTCTTTCCACGCGCAGGTCGTCAGGTCCGGGTCCGGTGGCGTGTGGGTACAGCGGTGCCGCGTCGGGTCCGGCGCGTCGCCGCCGGCACATGCGACGTCGAAAACGCGTTCGTGGGTCGCGCCGACCTCGTCGATCCAGCCCTTCACGACCTGCAAGCGATCGAGCGGTCCCGAGAGGGGGTCGCGCTCTGCCATCGCGATGATCGTCGCGCGCGCGTCGGGCCCCGGCGCTTCCGGCAGCACGCTTCCCATCGGCACGACCTCGTCCGTCCGAGAGAGGATCGCGCCGGGATCGGACGCGTCCTTTCTGGAAAGGTCCCAACCCGCCGCGAGGCGAACGCGGAGGCGTGGTCCCGACGTGCCGTAGGTTTCGCGTCGCCGGAGCGCGTCGAAGATCGCCTCGCGCGTATTCGACTCGGCCCAGACGCCGGCCAGCCCCGCTGCGCCCCACTTCGTGACGAGGGAGGTGATCGGCTCGGCGTTCGGCGCCGGCTGCACCGGGCGCAGTCGTGCGACCCGGTCACCGTCGGTGGATCCGATCTTGCCCGAATAGTTCGCCTCTTCGAAGGGGCTCGCTGCGTTGTGTCCGTCCGTCGAGGCCACGACACCCAGGCGATAGGGATTCGAACCGTGCGTACGCGCGAGGGCGAGTCCGCGCTTCAGCGCATCGCGCACGTAGCTGCCGCCGGGCTCGCTCGGCTTCGCGGGCCAGGTCGTCCGGACGTCGATGATCTCGAAGTCCGCCCAGGGGTCGTCGGGAGAGAGCGACGGATGCGTCTCGGACGTGCCCTTGATCTGGAAGATCTCCGCGGCGGGCTCGTTTCGGCTCCGCAGGTCGATCCACGCCGCGTCGATCGGGCGGCCGTCGAACCGCGTCTCCGCGAACATGGCGCCATCGCTGCCGTTCGGGTTGTGCGGGATCGAGAGCAGCTCGTGCCCGGCGGCGCGGGCTTCGTCCATCCAGCGCCAGAGGTCTTCGGGGTTCGGAGAGTCCATGGCGGAAAAGGGACGAGAGGGCGTGCTCGCCGAACGAAAGAGCACGTTGCGGTGGAGATTGCGACCTTTCGGGTTCGAGGTGAACTCGAAACCCACGATCGCGCTGAAGAGGCCGGGCTCGTTCTGCTCGTTCGCGAGCGTCACGAGCTTCTTCCAGGCGGGCTCGATGACCGCGTCCTGCATCAGCGACGGCAGGCCTTGTCGCCGGTTGAAGCTCGATTGGATGCGATGCCAGGCGCGTTGGCGATTCGCGTTCGTGCCTCGCGCCCAGGTCTCGATCAGCGGCTGTTCGCGGAGCACGTGCTCCGGATCCCCGGCGGATTGCGGCACGCCGAGGTACTCGGCGTGGTCGGTCAGGGCCATGAAGTCGAGGGGCGGGCCCGCGAGTCGGATCTCCTCGCCGTTCCAGTGACGGATCGCTTCCCCCCGCGCATAGCGCCAGGCATCGCGCGGCTTCCCAGCGACCTCCGAGGCATAGGCGTCGAAGGACCACGAGGAGTGGACGTGCAGGTCGCCGAAGAGGAGTGTCCGCGGCGGGGCCTCGGCCGGCGCGACGCCGCCATCGTCGGTCGCACCCGCTGGACCACCGAGCACGGCCAGCGCAATCGCCGCGAGGAGCGCCGAAGCGCGTCGAAGGTGCACGTCCCGCGTCAATTCCCGTAGATCGCGCCGCCGTCGACCTTGAGCAGGGCGCCGGTCGTGAAGCGCGAGGCATCGCTCGCGAAGTAGAGCGCCGCGCCCACGATCTCGTCGGGCTCGCCGCCCCGGCCGAGCGGGATGATCCGGCTGAATCCTTCGATCATCTCCGGGGTCCATGCCTTGCTGATATCGGTCATGAACGGGCCCGGCATGATGCAGTTGACCCGGACCTTCGGCGCGAACGCCCGGGCGAAGCTCTTCGTCAGGCTCTGCATGCCGGCCTTGGCCGCGCCGTAGATCATCTCGATCGGCGAAGCCTGGCTGCCCGCCGTGCTCGAGATGTTGAGGATCGAGCCGCCGTCGCCTTCCGCCATCGCGCCGCCGAGGACTGCCGAGAGCCGGAACGTCCCCTTCAGGTTCACGTCCATGACCTTGTCGTAGTGGGTCTCGTCGACGTTGCGGATGTCGTCGTAGAGGAGCGACATGCCCGCGTTGTTCACGAGCACGTCGACGTGGCCGAAGGTGTCGAGGGCCTTCGCGGCGAGGTCGTCCATGGCGCTCCAGTCGGCCACGTGGGCGCCGACCGCGAGGGCACGCTGGCCGGTCTCCTGCTCGACCTCCTTCGCGAGCGCCTCGCACGCCTCCTGCTTCCGGCTCGAGATCACGACGTCGGCGCCGACGCGCGCGAACGCCAGGATCATCTCCTTGCCGAGACCGCGGCTGCCGCCGGTCACGAGGGCGACCTTGCCGTCGAGGCGAAAGGCATCGGTGGGATCGGTGGACATCGGATTCTGCGCTCCTCTACGTGGACGGGGCTCGCCCGTCGCTGGCAGCGAGGGGCGGAGTATCCCACCGTAACGCGACGCTTCCCACCCCCGCTTCCTTCGCGGCAGCCCCGAGGATCCCATGCCCATCGATTTCAGCGTCGAACCCGAATTCCAGGAACAGCTCGACTGGATCCGTGACTTCGTCGACACCGAGGCCGTGCCCCTCGATCTCGCCTTCGGCGGCGAGGAGGGCGTCTACAACAAGGAGCACCCCGTCTGGTCCGAGGCGATCCGGCCGCTGCAGGAGAAGGTCAAGGCGCGCGGACTCTGGGCCTGTCATCTCGGTCCCGACCTCGGGGGGCTCGGTTACGGCCAGACGAAGCTCGCACTGATGAACGAGATTCTCGGCCGCTCGGGCTTCGCGTCCAGCCTCTTCGGCTGTCAGGCGCCGGACTCCGGCAACGCCGAGATCCTGGCCCACTACGGGAGCGACGTGCAGAAGGAGCAGTATCTCGAGCCGCTGCTGAACGGCGAGATCTCCTCGTGTTATTCGATGACCGAACCGCAGGGGGGCGCCGACCCGAATGTCTTCAAGTGCCGCGCAAGCCAGGACGGGGACGACTGGATCATCGACGGCGAGAAGTGGTTCTCCTCGAGCCTGCGCTGGGCGAAGTTCGCGATCGTGATGGTCGTGAGCAATCCGGACGTGCCGATCTACCAGGGCGCGTCGATGTTCCTCGTGCCGACGGACACGCCCGGCGTCGAGATCATCCGCAACACCGGCATGTCCGGCGAGCCGGAAGGGCACGGCGGCCACGCGTACGTCCGGTACGACAAGGTGCGCGTGCCGAAGGAGAACCTGCTCGGCGGGGAAGGGCAGGCGTTCAAGATCGCGCAGACGCGGCTCGGAGGCGGCCGGCTGCATCATGCGATGCGAACGGTGGGCGCCGTTCGGCGGCTGCTCGACATGATGGCGGAGCGGGCAGTGAGTCGATTCACGAAGGGCTCGACCCTCGCCGAGAAGCAGAGCGTCCAGGACATGCTCGGGCAGACCTGGCTCGACCTGCAGCAGTTCCGGTTGCTGGTGCTGCACGCGGCCTGGGCCGTCGATCAGGTGGGCGGCTCCGCGGCGCGCACGGAGATCGCGGCGGTCAAGGTGGCGACGCCGAAGGTCTACACCGAGGCGGCCTATCGCTGCATGAAGCTCCACGGCGCGCTCGGCGTCTCGAACGAGATGCCGATCGCGGGGATGTGGCTCGCGGGCGCGTCCCTCGGTCTCGCGGATGGCCCGACCGAGGTGCACATGACGACGATCGCCAAGCACGTGTTGAAGGACGTGGAACCCGTGGACGGGCTCTGGCCGAGCGAGCACCTGCCCGATCGCCGCGCGGCAGCAAGAGAACGGTTCGCCAATATTCTCGAAAGGCATTTGACTGACAGCTAGGCCGTGATTGAATTTTTTGTGGCAAAAAGCCATCAAATGTACCGATTTAGCTGCATAGTTCGTTCGAGCGGCGAAAATAACTGCCCATCGGCAACGACCCCCCGCGTAGGGTGCACCCACTGGGAAGGAGACAGCCGATGCTTAAGCTGTTGATGTTGGACTCGTGCGGGAAGAAGGCGGTGCTGCCGCTTCTCCTCCTCATCGGGTGGCTCGTGGTAGGGAGTTCGGCCTCCGCAGGAACCATCCTGCCGGGGCAGTACCGCCTGCTCGACCATCCGGACGGCTCTGTCAATCCTCCGCCCTATGGCCTCCGAATGGACGTCCTCGGATTCACGTTCAGCGTGGAAACGAGTGGTGCGAACGTCATCCTCGATTGGGATGGCGGGACCACTGCGTCCATCACCGGAAGCCTCTGGAACAACCAGACCTCGGAGATGTGGACCGTCGACTACACCCTTACGGGTGTGACGGCGGCGCCGCTTTCTCTCGGGTTCTCCGCCACGGCGGGTTCCGGAACCCTCACCGACCCCCTGCTCGTCGATACGATCATGACGGGGGAGGCGAACGGTTCCGGCTCGGTGTTCGATTTCCTGGCAGACGGCCACCGATTGGGTAGCTGGCCTGCGTACGGAGATGCGGACACGCCTGTCGGGCGCGGGTGGCTCCAGCCGCCCGGATCGACGGACGATTGGCTCGTCCGCGCGGTCGTGATCCCGGAGCCGGGGACGGCACTGTTGCTCGGACTGGGCCTGTTGGGCCTGTCCCGCCAGAGTGCGAGGGCGTAGGACGAGGGGGCGCCTGTCGGCGCCCGGTCCTCAACGCGAACGCACCGCCTGCCGTCTCTCACGCGACGGCAGGCGGTGCTTCTGCGGAGCTCGGTGATTCAGGAAGCCTCAGGAAGCGTGAGTCAGCCGATGCTTCTGGACCTTGCCGCTGGCGGTGCGCGGCAGCGCTTCGACGACGATGACCCGACGCGGCTGCTTGTAGCGGGCGAGTCGCGGGGCGAGCCAGGCGAGCACCGCATCGGGGTCGACGTGCGTTCCGGCGCCGGCCGCGACGTACGCGTGTCCGACTTCACCCCACTCGGAGTCGGCGACCGCGACGACCGCCGCTTCGCCGACGTCGGGGTGCTCGACGAGCGTCGCTTCGACCTCCGCCGGATACACGTTCTCGCCGCCCGAGATGTACATCTCGCGTGCCCGACCGACGAGGGTGACGTCCCCGTCGGCGTCCCGGGTCGCAAGGTCGCCGGTGCGTAGCCATTCGCCGCGCAGGGTCTCGGCGTTCGCTTCGGGGCGTTCCCAATACCCGAGCATCGTGATCGGACCGCGCACGACGATCTCTCCGACCTCGCCCACGGCCACTTCGCGCCAGAACTCGGGCGGGTCGTCGATCCTCGCCGGGTCGACCAGCCGCACCGTCGCGTGATGCACCGGCCGGCCGACGCTGCCGGCCTTGGAGAGCGTTCGCTCGGGATCGAGGCAGGTGAGGATCGACGTCTCGGTCTGCCCGTAGCCCTGCATCATCGCGAGGCCCCGCGCATGGTGGGCGCGGATCAGCTCGGCGGGGGCCGCGGCGCCCGCCGTGAAGACGATCCGAAGCGTGTCCGGCGCTTCGCGGACCGGTTCGCCCGCGTCGAGCTGATCGAGCAGTCGCTGATGCATCGTCGGGACGCCGCCGTAGTAGGTCACGCCCTCGTCGGCGATCGCCTGCCACACGCGTCGCGCGTCGAAGCCTTCCTGGATCACGAGGCCGGCACCGCAGTAGACGGCCGGCAGCGCGAGGATCTGGAGCCCGAGCGAGTGGAAGAGGGGCGCGACGACCAGAACGCGATCGCTCGATCGGGTCGCCAAATAACGTTCCGCGTTGAGGCAGTTGTAGAGGGTCTTCCGAAGCGGGAGGAGTGCGCCCTTCGGCCTGCCCGTGGTGCCGCTCGTGTACATCAGGATGACCGGGTCTTCCGGCGAGGCCTCGCGCGACGGCGGCGCAGGCTGCTGCGCCGCGAGGGCGGCTTCGTAGGCGCACGTCTCGCCTCCCACGGTCAGCATCACCGCCTCGCAGCGCGCCGCCGCGTCGGTCGCAGCGCGCGCCTCGTCCCGACAGGCGTGCTCGACGAGCAGCACCGAGGGCCGACTATCGTCGAGCTGGAACGCGACCTCCTCGGCGGTCAGGCGCGCGTTCACCGGGAGCATGATCGCGCCGAGCCGTGCCGCCGCGAAGAGCGCTTCGAGGGTCGCGCCGCGATTGCCGAGCCACACGGCGATGCGATCGCCGGCACCGACGCCGTGTCCGGCGAGCCAACCAGCGAGACACTCGATGCGATCCGAGGCCGCCGCGAAGTCGCAGCGCCGATGGTCGTCGGCCCAAGCCAGGGCATTCGGGCGCGCGGCAGCGTGATGGGCGACCCAGGCGCCGACGTCGTGAGCGGGAGCAGGGGGCATGGCGGGCGCGGAGAGTACAGAGCGCCTTACGCTTCGTCAGCCGAACGATCCCGTGCGCCAGGCCCGCATGACCGCGCCCCGCGAAATACGGGTCGGCTCCCGGCGCCGGGTCGGCTAGCGTTCTCGGTCGATTCGTCGGCCCGGACCCGAACATGGCGCCGACAGCGAGGATCCATCGATGTCGCCCGTGCCCGCTCTCCCCTCGTCCGCCTATGCGTCCGCCTATGCGTCCGCGCTCGGCCGTGCCCTCACGTGTCTGGCGGTCCTGACCGCACTCGTGACCTTCGGCGCTTCGACCGCCGTCGCGCAAGAAAAAGAAGATTCGCGCTTCGCCCTGCCGGGCACGATCGGCGCCGCCTATGTCCTGGCCGTCGAGAACTTCGATCATCTCCCGGGTCAGGCCGGGAACACCGGCGAAGGTCACGGCGGCACGGTCTTCATGACCTATCGCTTCAACCAGTGGATCGCGTCCGTCGTGCGCGGCGAGCTGATCGACGGGTTCGAGATCGGCTTCGCCGGCGACGACGTCAAGACGCTCCTCGCGCAGGGCAGCCTGGGCGCTCGGATCTATCCGGTCGCCCCCCTCACGGGCGTCCTCGATCATCGCATCGAGCCCTACGTCGAAGCCGTCGGCGGCTTCGGCTTCGGCGAGCGCAACCTCGGACTCGCCCTCGATCAGCGCGAGTACGGCTTCGTCGCGCGCTTCGCCGCGGGTGCCGAGGTCTGGCTGACCGAACAGATCGGCCTCGACGTGAGCGCGCTCTACAACCAGCCCACCGGCGAGCTCGTCGACTGGGCCTACTACGGCGCGAGCGCCGGGCTGATCTACCGCTTCTGAGCCCCGTCGCGCTGGCGCGCGGCCCGAGCGGTACACTGGCCGCATGATCGACGCCGAGCTTCGCGCCTTCACGCGCGCCCACGGCATCGTCGGCGGACGCGTGCTCGTCGCCGTGTCGGGGGGGCGCGACTCCATCGTGCTCCTGGATGGCCTGCGCCGAATCGCGGCGGCCTGCGATCTCGAGCTCGTGGTGGCGCACGTCGATCACGGCCTGCGCGGCGAGGCCTCGGACGACGATCACGTCTTCGTCGAGACCCTCGCGGGCGAAGCGGGCCTCGCTTTCGTCGCCCGGCGGGTCGATCCCGAGCAGGCGCGGCGAGGCGGCAGCAGTCGATCGCGGCCGAGTCTCGAAGAGGCCGCGCGGACCCTGCGCCGGGCGGCCCTGGAAGAGATGGCCGACGAGGTCGGTGCGCGCTGGATCGCGACCGCCCATCACCTCGGTGACCAGGCGGAGACCGTGCTGCTTCGGGTGCTCCGCGGGACCGGGCCGGACGGTCTGGGCGCGATGGCGTCGGTCGATCCGTCCGGCCGGCTGATCCGACCGCTCCTCCGGACAACGCCCGAGTCGATCGCCGAGGAGGCCCGAGTCCGGGAGCTTCGATTTCGAACCGACGCGTCCAATCAGGACCGCCGCTTCGCCCGCAACCGGTTGCGTCACGACTGGCTTCCGGGGCTTGCGGAAGCATTCAACCCCCAGCTCCTCAGGAACCTCGGCGATCTGGCCGAAGCAGAGAGGAGGGACCTCGAATGGATCGAGGCCCTGGTCGCGGAGGCGGCGAAGGAGCGGATCGAAGTTGGGCCCGGCGGCGTACGACTCGCGATCGATGGATGGGGCGACGTTCCGGAGGCGCTCGCGCGCCGTCTGGTCCGCCGTGCGCTCCAGCATGCAGGACTCGCCCGAGAGGTCACACGTCCTCACCTGGAACGGGTGCTCGCCTTCCTTCGCCGTGGCCGCGCAGCCGGGCGGGATCTCCGGCTCGAGCTGCCCGCGGGGAGAGTGCTCCGGCGGGTCGATGAGGCCTTCGTCCTGGAGGACGTATCCGGAGGCGGGAAGATCGGGGACGCCGAGGATGCTACGGTACCCCGGCGGGACTGAACGTGGGGCGAGGGGCCCGCGCGCCGTTTCGCAGCGAACCCGCGGCGAGCCGGAAGGGTCCCATATCATGGATCCGGCGACCCACTGTCTTGATCCAGAGCTCGAACGGCAGCTCGAATCGGAGCGTTCGTTCGACGCCCTGGTCGCCCCCTCGTCGACTCCGAGCGCCCCCCGCAGCCTTTTTTCGTCGGTTTCGGCCCAGGTGGCCGGCGCCGCGATGCACGACACGCCCGTCGATCGGAGCACGGTGTGAATCAGCAGTTCTACAAGAACCTCGCCCTCTGGGTCGTGATCCTCGTGGTCATGCTCCTACTTTTCACGACACTGCGGCAGAACGAGAGCCCGATCCCGACGATCGCGTACAACAGCTTCATGGAGGAGGTCGAGACCAACCAGGTCGAGGCCGTCCTGATCGAAGAGGGGAACATCGAGGGCAAGTTCACCGACGGACGCAAGTTCAAGACCTACGCGCCGCCGGCCTCGATCGACGGTGCGTTCCTGACGAAGCTCGACGAGCGCAACGTCGAGACGACCGTCAAGCCCCGGGACGAGGGCGGGTTCTGGCGGCAGATCCTGATCATGTGGTTCCCGCTGGTCCTCTTCATCGGGTTGTGGATCTTCTTCATCCGCCAGATGCAGAGCGGCGGTGGCAAGGCGATGAGCTTCGGCAAGTCGAAGGCCCGCCTGCTGACCGAGAACCAGCACCAGGTGACGTTCAAGGACGTCGCGGGCATCGAGGAGTCGAAGACCGAGCTCGAGGAGATCATCGAGTTCCTCCGCGAGCCCAAGAAGTTCACCCGCCTGGGCGGCCGGATTCCGAAGGGCGTGCTGCTTGTGGGTCCGCCGGGTACGGGAAAGACGCTTCTCGCACGCGCCGTGGCCGGCGAAGCGGGCGTCCCCTTCTTCTCGATCTCCGGCTCCGACTTCGTCGAGATGTTCGTCGGCGTGGGCGCCAGTCGCGTTCGCGACCTCTTCCTGCAGGGCAAGAAGCAGGCTCCGTGCATCATCTTCATCGATGAGATCGACGCCGTCGGTCGGCATCGGGGCGCCGGCATGGGCGGCGGTCACGACGAGCGCGAGCAGACGCTCAACCAGCTGCTCGTCGAGATGGACGGCTTCGAGTCGAACGAAGGCGTGATCATGATCGCGGCCACGAACCGGCCCGACGTGCTCGATCCGGCGCTGCTGCGCCCGGGACGCTTCGACCGCCGCGTGGTCGTGCCGCGGCCGGACCTCAAGGGCCGGCTCGAGATCCTCAAGATCCACACCCGCCGCGTGCCGCTGGCGGACGACGTCGACCTCGAGCTCCAGGCGCGGGGCACCCCCGGCTTCGTCGGGGCGGACCTGCAGAACCTGGTGAACGAAGCGGCGCTCCTCGCGGCGCGACGCAACGCCAGCCGGGTGGCGCACGACGACTTCGAGAACGCGAAGGACAAGGTCCTGATGGGCGCAGAGCGCCGCAGCATGATCATCGAGGACGAGGACAAGCGGATCACCGCCTACCACGAGGCCGGACACGCGCTCGTCGCGCTGCTCACGCCCGAGGAGTCGGACCCGGTCCACAAGGTCACGATCATTCCGCGCGGCATGGCCCTCGGCGTGACGCAGTACCTGCCCGAGAAGGACAAGCTGAACCACACGAAGGACCAGATCTACGCGCATATCCGGCACGCCATGGGCGGTCGGGCTGCGGAGGAGATCGTCTTCGATCACTTCTCGACGGGCGCGTCGAACGATCTGCAGCAGGCGACGTCGTCGGCGAGGCGCATGGTCACGCAGTACGGGATGAGCGACGAACTCGGCCCGGTGTCCTACGCCGGGGACAGCGGCGACGTGTTCCTCGGTCGCGACCTGGCGACGCGCAAGGACTACAGCGAGCAGAAGGCGCAAGAGATCGACGCCGCCATCGCCGAGATCCTGAACGCGAAGTACGACGAAGCCAAGCAGATGCTGATCGACAACCGGGATCTGCTCGACAAGATCACGGAGGCGCTGCTCGAGCGGGAGACGCTCGAGGGGCCGCAGCTGAAGCTGATCATGGACGGAGAGCCGCTGCCGGCGCTCCAGGCGGACGCCGGAGATTCCGTCACCGCGCGACCGAGTTCCGGTCAGCGGGACGACGACGTTCCGGATGGGAACGCGGGCGGCAACATTCCGGACCCGGAACCGATGCCCGGCTGAGACGCCGGCATGGACCGGGTCGGGCAGGCGAGCTGAGGGGCGATCGCGTTGCTCGACTACGTGTGGCAAGTCATGGGCGACCTGGTGGAGTTCTTCGACTCCCGATTCGACCCGTTCCGTGACACGCTCGACATCCTGCTCGTCGCGGGCGGCATCTACTGGCTGCTGCTGCTGATCCGCGGCACCCGGGCGATCCAGATCCTCGTCGGCCTGATCGTGCTGATCGCGCTCACGCTGGTCTCACAGCTCCTCGAGCTCGCGGCCCTCGGTCTGATCCTCGAGCGGCTGCTCGAGCCGGCCGTCGTGATCATCGTGATCCTGTTCCAGAACGACATCCGGCGGGCGCTCGCCCGCGTCGGCCGCGGGATCTTCCCGTCCTTCTCGAACGCCCAGGAGATCCAGGTCGTCGAGGAGATCGTTCGCGCGGCGGGGGCGCTCTCCCAGCGGCGCCACGGCGCGCTGATCGTGCTCGAACGCGAGAGCAACCTCGGCGATCTGATCGAGGCCGGCGTGTCGGTCGACGCGGCGCTGTCGAAGGAGCTGCTCTCGAGCATCTTCCAACCGTCGTCGCCGATGCACGACGGTGCTGTCGTGATCCAGGAAGGTCGCGTCGCGAGCGCCGGATGCATCCTCCCGCTCACGCTGCGGACCGACCTGCCGGAGGGGCTCGGCACGCGCCACCGCGCCGCGGTCGGCATCACCGAAGAGACCGATGCCCTCGTGGTCGTCGTCTCGGAAGAGACCGCCAAGATCTCGGTCGTGCTCGGCGGCGAGATGCTGCGAGGGCTCGACGCGCCGCGGCTGCGCGTGGTGTTGCGGGACATCCTCGGCGGCGAGCGCAAGGAGCTGCCCGAGGCGAGCGAAGTCACCCAGGGCCTCGAGGTCGCCGAAGAGCAGAGCTCGGGTCAGGCGAACGCGAGTTAGGCCCCGTCCGGTCGGAGCGCGTCGCTCCCCGGCAACTCGTCCCCCGCGCACGCGCGGCGGGCACCGAAAGGAGTGCGGCGAAACGTGGCGTCGCGATTCGAGAATCTCCGGCCTGGCGTGCTCGTGCTCGCCCTCGCGATCAGCGTCTTCATCTGGGCGGTCGCGCAGGGCACGTCGAGCGTGATCCAGAGCTTCGACGTGGAGGTCGAGTTGGTCGGCGTCGAGGAGGGCCTGGTCATCACCGATCAGAGCTCCGACGAAGTGAACGTGCGTCTGCGCGGGAGCCGGGCGGCGCTCCGAAACCTGAACACGGATCAGCTCAAGTACCGCGTCGAGGCAAACGGCGGGAAGCCGGGCGTCGCGGTCTACGAGGTCGACGTCGATACGATCGACCATCCGGCCGGCACACAGTTCGTGGGTTATTCCCCCTCCCGATTGCAGGTGCGATTCGAGAAACGAGGTCGCAAGGCCGTCGGCGTTCGTGCCGAAATAGAGGGGACGCCCGCCCCTGGGTTCCACGTCGCGGGCGTGGACATCGAGCCGCAGAAGGTCTGGCTCGAGGGAGCCCGAAGCCAGGTCATGCGCCTGAACGAAGTCGTCACCGAAGCCATCGACATCGCCGGCCTCGCCGCCAGCGAGCGGAAGGAAGTGCGACTCGTCCTCGGCGGCGGCACGGTCTGGGCCGAAGAAAACACGCCGGTGGAGGTCACGATCCGTATCGAGGCCGACCCGGCTCCCGAGCCGGTGATCGACCTCGAGGACGCGGACCTCGAGGACCCGAGTCTGCCGGAAGGATCACAGGAAGAGGCAGGATGAGCAGAGGCAAGGAGCGCAAGCTCTTCGGAACCGACGGAATCCGCGGGACCGCGAACGTCCACCCCATGACGCCGGAGGTGGCCCTCGCGCTCGGTCGCGCGATCGCGCACGTGTTCCGCGAAGCCGAGGGAGAGCGCAAGCGGATCCTGATCGGTAAGGACACGCGACTCTCGGGCTACATGTTCGAAGACGCGCTGGCCGCTGGGATCTGCTCCATGGGCGTCAACGTGATCCAGGTCGGCCCGGTGCCGACCCCGGCCCTGGCATTCCTGACCCGCGACATGCGCTGCAACGCCGGCGTGATGATCACCGCCAGCCACAACCCCTATCAGGACAACGGCATCAAGTTCTTCGCCGCGGACGGGTTCAAGCTCCCCGACGACGAAGAGGCGCGCATCGAGCGGCTGATCGAGACCGGCGAGGTCTCGCGGATCTCGGTGCCCCCGGACGAGATTGGGCAGGCGCACCGGATCGAGGACGCCCGCGGTCGTTATGTGGTCTACCTGAAGAACGCCTTTCCGCGCGATCTCACCCTCGAAGGCATGCGCATCGTCCTCGACTGCGCGAACGGCGCCGGCTATCGCGCGGGCCCGACGGTGCTCGAGGAGCTCGGCGCCGAGGTCTTCGCGATCGGTGTCGAGCCGAACGGGCGTAACATCAATGACGAATGCGGTTCGCTGCATCCCGACCGCGTGGCCAGCAAGGTCCGCGAGCTGCGCGCCGACGTGGGCATCGCCCTCGACGGCGACGCAGACCGGGTGATCGTCTGCGACGAGCAGGGCGAGATCTTCGACGGCGACATGCTCATGTGGATGTGCGCCCGCTACATGAAGGAAACGAACACCCTCGCGAACGACACGGTCGTCGCGACCGTGATGAGCAACCTCGGTCTCGAACTCGCGCTCGAAGGGATCGGGGTCGACCTGCGCCGCACCCAGGTGGGCGACCGCTATGTGGTGGAGGCGATGCGCGAGGGCGGGTTCAATCTCGGCGGCGAGCAGTCGGGACACATCCTCTTCCTCGATCACTCGACGACCGGCGACGGCATGATGTCCGCGCTGCAGGTACTCGCACTGATGGCCCGGAGCGGCAAGAGGCTGTCGGAGCTGAACGAAGGCTTCGAGCGGCTGCCGCAGGTGATGGTCAACGTCGGTGTCGCGGAGAAGCGTCCCCTCGAAGAACTCACGGCCTTCCAGGAACAGGTCGCGGAGGTCGAGGACGAGCTCGGCGAGACCGGTCGCGTGTTGATCCGCTACTCGGGGACCGAGAACAAGGCCCGCGTGATGGTCGAGGGCCGCCACGAGGGCCGCGTGCACGAGATCGCGAACCACCTCGCGAGCAAGCTGAAAGCCTCGCTGGCCGGAGCCGAATAGCATGCGGGTCGTCCTGTCCCTCGACAGCTGGCTGGCGCTGCGCGAATTCGCAGGCAGCGACCGCAGCGAGCTCGGCGCGGCCGCCAGCCTCGCGGAGCTCGCGGGCGTCGACGCCCTGCGCGCGTCGATCAACGAGGATCTCTCGCCGGTGCGCGAGACCGACGTGGAGGCGCTCCGCCGGGCTTCCCGCTCGATGGAGCTGCGCATGCCGGTGTCGCAGAGCCTGCTCAAGATCCCGCTCGAAGCGCGGCCGGATCGCGTCGTGCTCGTGAGCGAACGGCACGCGACGGATGGTCACGCGCCGCCGGTCGATGCGCGGGTCGCCGGCGCCGCCCTCGGCAGCGTGCTGCGCTCCTTCGACGACGCCGGCATCGCCGTGACCGTCCGGGTCGCGCCCGAGCTCGATGCCGTGCGCGCGGTCCACGCCCAGGGCGTCACCGACGTGGAGCTCTTCACGGGATACCTGGTCGACCTGCCGGACGCCGAACGAAGCAAAGCCCTCGTCACCCTCGGAGACACGGCCCGCCTCGCCAGCAAACTTCGCCTGGGGCACGCCGTCGCCGGCGGCCTCGACGACCGGAACGTCGGTGAAGTGCTGGCCGCGGCGCCTTCGGTCGAGCGCGTGATCTTCGGTCGCGGTCTCGCGCGACGGGCGCTGCTGGTCGGGATCGACCGCGCGGTGCGCGACTTCCGCGAGCGGATGCGCTGACACCGGGAGCGGTGGGTCGAGGTCGAGCGCCTCGCGCCACCCGCGAACGAGACCGGCGGGGCCCGCCGTCCCGCTCCGACTGCCGGGTCGGCTACCCTGTGCCGCCAACGCCCCGGATTCTGCACGCACCACGGAAGCCGTGAACACGCGGGGTTCCGTGCTCATCAGGGAGGCCGCGAACGTGGCGCCGCCGGATCAGGACGATCGCAATCGTGATGTCGCCCCCGCGCGTCATCGTGCGGGTGTGTGGCCGCTGGTGACCGCGGCAGAGATGCAGGCCCTCGACCGTGAGACGATCGGCAAGCGGGGCGTGCCCGGCGAGATCCTGATGGAGAGCGCCGGCCGGGCGCTCGTGTCACCGACGCTTCGGCTGCGAGCGCGGGCCGCGCGACCGGCTGGGCCGGTCGTCGTCCTGGCGGGCACCGGGAACAACGGCGGGGATGGCTTCGTCGTGGCGCGGCATCTCCTCGCGGAGGGCCTCGACGTCGAGACGGTGCTCGTCGGGGATCCGGAGCGGCTGCCCGCGGACGCGGCCGCCAATTGGAAGCGCCTGGAGTCCGTCGGCGGCGCGCGCCGGGTGACGTCACCCGACACGCTCGAGGCCGCAGAAGACTCGGTGGCGCCGCTTCTCGCTGAGGCGAGCGTCGCGATCGACGCGCTCTTCGGGACCGGGCTGGCCCGGCCGGTGGCCGGAGGCCTGGCTTCGCTGGTCGAGGCCGTGAACGACGCGCGGAGTCGCGGACTGCAGGTGCTCGCCGTCGACATTCCGTCCGGCGTCTCTGCGGACACCGGCGGCGTGCTCGGCGCGGCGATCGCCGCCGACGAGACCGTGACGATCTCGCTCCCGAAGATCGGTCTCGCGCTGGAACCGGGAGCGACCCTCGCGGGTCGCGTGCGGGTCGCGCGGGTCGGGATCGCGGACCCCGATCCGGATCGAACGCCGCGCGCGGAGCTGTGGAACGCCCGCGCCGCGGGTGCGCGCTTTCCGGTGCGCGGGCGGGCGGGTCACAAGGGCAGCTTCGGACACCTCCTCGTGATCGCGGGCTCGACCGGGAAGTGCGGTGCAGGCGCGCTCTCGTGTCGTGCGGCGGCGCGAGCGGGCGCGGGACTCGTGACCCTGGCGCATCCGATCGGACTCGAGAGCGAGCTCGGGGCGCTCCCTGTCGAGGTGATGAGCGCGCCGGTCGCGGCCACCGACGACGGCGGGCTCTCGCTCGCCGGCGAGAAGACGGCGCTCGAGTTGGCGGCAGCGCGGGATGTCGTCGCCCTCGGCCCCGGCGTCGGCACCCACGCGGACACGGTCGCGCTCGTTCGTCGCCTGGCGGCTGCGATCGATCGCCCGCTGGTGATCGATGCGGACGGATTGAACGCGTTGGTCGGTGCGCTCGACGGATTGCATGACCGCTCAGCGGCGACCGTGCTGACGCCCCATCCGGGCGAGGCCGGGCGATTGCTGGGCCTGTCCGCGAAGGAGGTCAACGCGGATCGCCTCGCGTCCGCGCGGCGCCTGGCCGCCGAGAGCCGATCGGTCGTCATCCTGAAGGGGGCGCGTACCGTGATCGCGGGGCCGGATGGCCGAGCGCTGGTCACCCCGACCGGGGGTCCCGCGCTCGCGACCGGCGGGACCGGCGACGTGTTGACCGGGATCGTCGCGGCGCTGCTCGCCGCGGGCCTCGATGCCTTCGAGGCCGCCGGCCTCGCGGCCTGGTGGCACGGCGCTGCCGCCGATCGGCTGCCGGTCGACGCGATCGGGTTCGGACTGCTCGCGAGCGAGGTCGCGAATGCCTTGCCGGAGACGGTCGTCGCGCTGCGCGCCGAACTGCCCGGTTCGCACGGGGAGGGGGAGGGGGGTGACACCCTGGACCTTCGTTTCCCGGGACCCTGAGGAGACCTTCGCCGCCGGTCGCGAGCTCGGGCGCGCGATCGGAGCCGACGGCGTGGTGATCGCCCTGGTCGGTCCGCTCGGTGCCGGGAAGACCGTCTTCGTGAAGGGACTCGCGGAGGGCCTCGGCCTCGATCCGCGACGCGTCTCTTCGCCCACGTTCGTGATCGCGCAGCAGTACCCGCTCTCCGAAGGGCCCGACGTGTTGCATCACGTCGATCTCTATCGACTCGAGGCCGAGCAGGAGCTCGAGGATCTCGGATTCGACGACCTGCTCGCGCCCGGCGCCGTGCTCGCGGTCGAGTGGGCGGATCGCTTTCCGGCGGTCCTCGGCCGCGATCGGCTGACGATCGAGTTCGAGGGGCCGAGCATGTCGGAAGCCGACGGCACCGACGCGGCGACGGACCGCGCTCCCGGACCCGGTCGGCGCGCTGCCGTCTCCGCGAGGGGACGCGAGGCCACCCAGGTCGCGGCGGATTGGATGGACCGACTCGAGCGGCGGACCGAGGGGCGTGCCGCCGACGGCGGATTCGAGCGTCTGTCGGCGCTGGTCGTCCTCCTGATGGCCGGACTCGCGGCCCTCGCGAGCGCGGCCGAGCTCGTGCGGATCGACGAGCGCGCTACACCCTGCGCGACGCTCGTCGAGGTGGAGGCCGATGAATGGGGCACCCGCCGGGCGAGCTGCGGATCGGGGGACGGCGACGCCACGCCGCTGCGAGGCGTGGCGAGACTCGTGAGCGGCGACCGGATCGATCTCGAATGGGCATCCGCCGCCTGGCTGGAGGCGCTCCCCGGGATCGGACCGGCGCGGGCCGAGGCGATCCTGCACGAACGGGACACGCGCCCCTTCGAGCGGATCGAGGACCTCGAGCGCGTGCCGGGGATCGGGCCCATCACTCGCGAACGTCTCGCGGCGTTCGTGCGCGTGGGGCGCGGCCAGGAGATGAACGATGGCAGAGGGTGAGGTCAGCGAGCCGGGCGCCGCGGATGCGGCCCCGAGCGTCGCGGAACGCATCGAAGCGCTCGAAGCCTTCGCTCGGCGCGAGCTGTGGCGCTCGGATCCGAGCGAGCCCGCACCCCTGCGGCTGATGCGATCCACGGCGCAGCTCGGCGCGCTCACCTGGCGCGGCTTCTTCGCGGATCAGCTCCTCCTGCGGGCCAGCGCGCTCACCTACGTGACCGCCCTGTCGATCATCCCGATGCTCGGCGTCGTGATCGCCATCGTCGGTGCAGTCGGGGGCGACGAGACCCTGATCGAGTTCGCGATCGATCAGCTGACGACGGTGGCGCCGGAAGTGCGAGAGACCGTGCGTGAATTCGCCGGGCAGCTCGACTTCGCGAGCTTCGGGACCGTCGGCGGCGCGATCGTATTCGGGACCGCGATCTTCGCCCTCCGGCACCTGGAAGGGACCCTGAACGACATCTGGGGCGTGGCCTCGGCGCGGAGCTGGGCGCGACGCTTCTCCGACTACCTGGCGGTGTTGGTCGTCGCGCCGGTTTCGACGGGCGTCGCCGTGAGCCTCGCGACCACGTTGCAGAGCGGTCGCGCGATCGGTTGGCTCCTCGAGTACCCGACCTTCGCGAAGATCTACGGGCTCGGCCTCGCGCAGGTCCCGGTGCTCGTGCTCTTCGTCGGTTTCACCTTCCTCTACTGGTTCTTCCCGAACACCGAGGTGCGGATTCGCGCCGCGGCACTGGGGGGCGCTGTCGCTGCGATCCTCTTCTCGGTCGCGCGCACGGTGTACGTCGATTTCCAGGTGGGCGCGGCGACCTACGAGACCGTCTTCGGCGCGCTCTCCGCGATTCCGCTCATTCTGGCCTGGCTCTACGCGTGTTGGGCCGTCCTGCTGCTCGGTGCAGAAGTGGCGTTCGCGGCGCAGAACCTGGCCTTCGCGCGCCGGGAGATGCGCTACGGAGACGCCGGCGTGGCGGAGCAGGAGGCGGTGGCGCTCGAGATCGCGGTCACGATCGCGCGACGCTTCCGGGACCGCGCGACCCCGCCGGACGCGGAACAGCTCGCGGATTCCCTCGACGAGCCGATCCGGCTCGTGCGACGACTCTGCGAGGCGCTCGAGGACGCGGAGCTCGTGCTGCCGGTCTCGCCCGGGGACGATCGGGATCCGGGCTACGTGCCGGCGGGCCCGATCGCGTCGATCACGGTCGGGGCCGTGCTGCGCGCGGCGCGCGGCGACGTCTTCGGCTCCGGCGAGCACGTGGTGGCGCGTACCGCCGAGGTCGCCTCGCTGATCGAGAGGCTCGAGGGGGCGTGGGGCGGCGTGGCGGACGAGACGACGTTGGCGATGCTCTGTGAAGCGCCCCATCCGGAGCAGGCCGCTTGAGGATCTATCTCGACCACAACGCGACGACGCCCGTGCGACCCGAGGTGGTCGACGCGATGGCGGAGGTGTTGGGCGGGGTCCACGGCAATCCGTCGAGCGTCTATGAAGAGGGCCAGGCTGCGCGGGCGCGGCTGGAAGCGGCGCGGGCGCAGGTCGCATCGGTGCTCGGCGCGACGTCCGACGATGTCCGTTTCACCGGCGGTGCCACGGAGGCGAACAACACGTTGCTCCTCGGCCTGCTCTCGCCGGGCGATCACGTCGTCACGACGGCGATCGAGCACCCGTCGGTCACGGCGCCCCTGGAGGTGCTGGAGCCCCGCGGCGTCATCGTCACCCGGATCGCTCCGGACGAGGACGGATGCGTGGCCGCCGACGAGGTCCTCGCCGCGATCCGACCCGAGACGAAGCTCGTGAGCGTGATCTGGGCGAACAACGAGACCGGGGCGCTGCAGCCGGTCGAGGCGATCGCGGCGGCGGCGACCGACCGCGGCATTCCGGTCCACTCCGACGCGACCCAGGCCGTCGGCAAGCTCGCGATCGATCTCTCCCGCGTGCCCCTGGATTATCTGTCGACCTCGGCGCACAAGCTCGGCGGACCCAAGGGTGCGGGCGCCCTCGTCGTGCGCGGGGGCCGGGACGTGCCGGCCTATCTCCTCGGGGGCGGGCAGGAGAAGGGACAGCGCGGCGGGACCGAGAACGTCGCCGGGCTCGTGGGCTTCGGGGTCGCGTGTGCCCTGGCCGAGGCCGAGCTCGAGGAACGCGTCGAGCGTTATGCGGCGTTGCGTGATCGGCTCTGGCAGGGCCTGCAGGACAAGGTCGGGCAGGTGCGCTGGAACGGCGATCGCGAGCGGGCGCTGACCAACACGCTGAACGTCGAGTTCGAGGGATTGGCCGGCGAGGTGCTCGTGCAGGCGCTCGATCTCGAGGGGGTCGCCGTGTCCGCGGGGGCGGCGTGTCATTCGGGCTCGATCGATCCTTCGAAGGTGCTGACCGCGATGGGTCGGTCGCCCGAGCAGGCGAGGGCGAGCCTTCGGCTCTCGGTCGGGCACGGGCTGGACGAGGCCGCGATCGACCACGCGGTCGGCCTCTTTACGACGCTCATGCCGCGCGTGCGCGCCATGGAGGGCGCGTGACGAGCGTGCCCCTGGAATCGGATGCAGTGACGAGCGCGGGCCGCGTGGTCGTCGCCATGAGCGGCGGGGTCGACTCCTCCGTCGCGGCGGCGATGCTCGTCGAAGAGGGCGCGGACGCGATCGGCGTCACGATGAAGCTCTCGGAGAGCGAGTCGCGGTGTTGCTCCCTCGAGGACGCCGAGGATGCGCGCCGGGTCGCGGAGCGGCTGGGCATCAAGTTCTACGTCGCCAACTACGCCCAGGCGTTCGGTCGCGAGGTCATCGAGACGTTTGCCGACGACTACCTGGCCGCCCTCACGCCGATCCCGTGTATCGCCTGCAACAAGTCCTTCAAGTTCGATCACCTTCTCGAGCGGGCGCGTGTGTTCGGCGCCGAGCGCGTCGCGACCGGACACTACGCGCGGCTCGAACACGACCCCGAGACCGGGGCGGCGCGACTCTTTCGCGGCCGCGACCGGCAGAAGGACCAGAGCTACTTCCTCTTTCCGCTCACCCAGGACCAGCTGCGGGCGGCGTCGTTCCCCGTCGGCGAGCTGACCAAGGACGAGGTGCGCGATCGCGCGCGTTCCCTCGGTCTGGGCACCGCCGAGAAGCCCGAGAGCCAGGAGATCTGCTTCGTTCCGGATGGCGACTACGCCAAGGTCGTCGAGCGCCTGCGACCCGAGGCGACCCGGCTGCGTGGAGAGATCGTCGACGAGACCGGGCGCGTCCTCGGCGAGCATCGCGGCGTCCACCACTTCACCGTGGGCCAGCGCCACGGCCTCGGTATCTCCTCGGACCGCCGGCTCTACGTGTTGCGGATCGATCCCCGCGAGCAGAAGGTCGTGGTCGGTGGCGTCGAAGGACTCGACTGCCCGCGTGCGCAGGTCGAGCGGGTGAACTGGATCGCGGGCTGCGCCCCGGAAGCGCCCCTGCGCGTCCGCGTGCAGGTGCGTCACCGTCACGACGCGGCGCGGGCGACGGTGACACCCTTGCCCGTCGACCGGGCGGCGATCGCTTTCGAAGAGCCGGTCCGCGCGGTCGCACCCGGGCAGGCGGCGGTGTTCTACGACGAAGCGACGGACGAAGAAGTGATCGGCGGCGGCTGGCTCGTGCGAGGCGACGGGTGAGCGACGTCGAAGACCGGTCGGCGATCCTGGCTCGCCTCGAAGGCACGCTCGGGTACGTGTTTCGCGATCGCGGGCTGCTCGAGGCCGCCCTCCGCCACTCTTCCTACGCGCACGAGCGTGCGGTCGAGGCCGGGGACGAAGTCGATCCGGAGAGCGAGAGCAACGAGCGACTCGAGTTCCTGGGCGACGCGGTCCTCGCGTTGGTCGTCGCGGAGGCGCTCTACGCGGCCAAGCCGGATTGGCAGGAAGGAGAGCTCACGAGGGCGCTCCATTCGATCGTCGAGGGCAGCTCCCTGGCGGCGCTCGCCGCCCGCCTCGATGTGGGGTCGACGATGCGTCTGGGGCGGACCGAGGAGAGCTCCCGCGGCGCAGAGAAGCCGAAGGTGCTCGAGGACGCGATGGAGGCCGTCGTCGGAGCGATGTATCTCGACGGCGGGATCGACGTCGTGCGGCGCTTCGTGGGCGAGCACTTCGCGGATGCCCTCGCGGCGGACGCCGTTCGCGTCGAGCGCGACCCCAAGACGGAGCTGCAGGAGCGACTGATGCGCGAAGTCGGCGAGTTTCCGAGCTATCGCCTCGTCGGCGATACCGAAGTCGAGGGCGACGAGCAGCGATTCTCGGTCGAGGTCGTTTCCCAGGGCGACGTCCTGGGCGCCGGGACCGCGCGCACCAAGCGCGCGGCGGAGAAGACCGCCGCGCGAGCAGCGCTCGGCGGATTGCCGGAGGACGGTGAAGGGACCCCAGGTGGATGAAGAGGGAAGCTTTCGCGCGGGCTTCGTCGCGCTGCTCGGACCGCCGAACGCCGGCAAGTCGTCCCTGCTGAACGCGTTGCTCGGGATGCGCCTGGCGATCGTGAGTGCGAAGCCGCAGACGACGCGCAGCCGTATCCTCGGAATCCTGCCCCGGGAAGGCGCGCAGATCCTCTTCCTCGATACGCCCGGCAAGCACCGCGGCGAGAAGAAGCTGAACGCGGCGCTGAACGACGTCGTCGACGAGGTGTCCCGGGACAGCGAGGTCGCGCTCCTGCTCGTCGATCGCAGCGTCGGTTGGACCGAGATCCACGACGAGCTGGCGGAGGCCCTCGCGAAGCTGCGCCGACCGACGATCGTCGTCGGGACCAAGGAAGACCTCGGCCGCGCGAAGCAGAACGCGTGGCCGCTGCTCGAGGCCCCGGCCGACTGGCCGCAGCTGTCGGTGTCGGCGAAATCCGAGAGCGGACTCGAGCCTCTCCTCGACGCGATCGTCGAGCGCCTGCCCGAGTCTCCGCCGCTCTACGGGGACGAGGAGCTGACGGACCGGCCGATGCGGTGGCTGTGTGCGGAGATGATCCGGGAGGCGCTCTTCGAGCTGCTCGACCAGGAGCTGCCGTACTCGATGGCCGTCGAGGTGCTCCGCTACGACGAGTCGAAGCCCAAGGCGATCCGGATCGGCGCGAACCTGCTCGTGGCGCGGGACTCGCAGAAGCGGATCGTGGTCGGGAAGGGCGGCGCGATGATCAAGAAGATCGGCATCCGTTCGCGCCGGTCGATCGAGGACTGGGTCGGCCGGCGGGTGCACCTCGAGCTCTTCGTGAAGGTGGATCCCGCCTGGCTCAAGAGCCCCAAGCGGATCGAAGAGCTCGGCTACCACTGATCGGCCGGCTCTCCGTTCGACTGGCCCCGCGGGAATTCGATTCTCTGCTCTCTGGTGCCCTTCCCTGCAATTACCAGTTGACGTGAGCTGGCAGATGGCCGAAAAATCCGGACATGTGGAGCATCGCCGAAGTCTGTGAGCGGTCGGGTCTGTCCGCGCGCACCGTCCGTTATTACGAGGAGATCGGGCTCTTGCCCGGTGTCCGGCGGAGCGAGGGCGGGCGTCGCGTCTATGGCGACGACGAGCTCGAGCGCCTCGGCTTCATCACGCGCCTCAAGACCCTCGGGCTTCCCCTCAAGGAGATCCGCGACCTGAACGCGGTCTACGCGATCGGCGGCTCGACCGAGGCCATGCTCGAACGACTCGGCCAGCTGCTCGGCGCCCATCTCGCGGACGTCGATCGGCGCCTCGACGAGCTGACGGCGCTCCGCGGCCAGCTCGACACCTACCGCGAACACATCGACGCGCGCATCGCCGAGGGCGGCGCTGCGGGCGAATCCGAAGCGGACGCCGACGACGCTGCGTCCGAGAGCAGGAGCGCGACCGCATGAGCGATCACCTGATCGATTCCGACGGCGACCCGAACGCCCATCGTCCCCCCGTCCGCGTCGTGACCGCGGCCTCGCTCTTCGACGGGCACGACGCTGCGATCAACATCATGCGGCGCCTGCTCCAGTCCCTCGGCGCCGAGGTGATCCATCTCGGTCACGACCGCGGCGTCGAGGAGCTCGTCGAAGCGGCCCTCGAAGAGGACGCGGACGCGATCGCGCTCTCGTCCTATCAGGGCGGGCACATGGAGTACTTCGAGTACCTCGTGCAGCGTCTGTCTGAGGTCGGCCTACCGCATGTGCGCGTCTACGGCGGGGGCGGCGGCACGATCACGCCGGACGAGATCGAGTCCCTCCACCGCATCGGCGTCGCCCGGGTCTTCAGCCCCGAAGACGGTCGGGTGCTCGGACTCGAAGGCATGATCGCGACGATCGTCGACGAGTGCCTGGAGGCACGGATCGCACGCGAAGCCGAGCCCGTCGCCGGGCTCGACGAAATCGCCGCGGGGATCGCCGAGGCCTCCGGGCGCGACGTCGGTCGACTGATCACGTTCTTCGAGAGCTACGCGGAAGCACACAAGGACGATGCCGAGCGGCTTCGGGCGCGGGTCGCGGAGAGCGGCTCGACGAAGGCCCCGGTGATCGGATTCACGGGCACCGGCGGCGCCGGCAAGTCGAGCGTCGTCGACGAGCTCGTGATGCGCTTGCGGCGCGACGCCCCGGACCTCCGGATCGCGCTGCTCCTGGTCGATCCCACCCGTCGCCGCAGCGGCGGCGCGCTGCTCGGAGATCGCATCCGCATGAACGCGATCGGGGGCGAGTCGGTCTTCGTGCGCTCGATGGCGACGCGTCGAGCGAACCTCTCCCTCGCCGCGGCGGTCGGCGACGCGCTCGGGGTCCTGCGCGCCTCGAACTTCGATCTCGTCTTCCTCGAGACCGCGGGCATCGGCCAGAGCGACTCGCAGATCGTCGATCAGGTCGACTGCTCCCTCTACGTGATGACGCCGGACTACGGCGCGCCTTCGCAGCTCGAGAAGATCGACATGATCGACTTCGCGGACCTGATCGTACTGAACAAGTGCGATCGGCGCGGGGCCGCCGACTCTCTGCGTGACGTGCGCAAGCAGTGGCGGCGGAACCGAAACGCGATGACGACCGCGGACGCCGACGTGCCGGTCTTCCCGACGGTCGCGCGCAACTGGAACGACCCCGGAACCGAGCGTCTCGCCCAGGCCGTCGAGGCGCGGCTCGGGGAGCTCGGTCTAGTGGTCTTCGCCGAAACGAAGGTCCAGGCTCCGGCCGGCATCGAGGTGTCGGAGTCGAGCGGCCTCGTTCCGGCGTCCCGCCAGCGCTACCTCGCCGAGATCGCCGAGTCGATTCGCGGCTATCACGCGCGCGTCGAGGCCGACTGCGCCGCCGCTGCCCGCGCGGACGGCTATGCGCGCGTGCTCGCCGCGGAGGGCGTCGCGCCCGAGAAGCCGCTCGCCGAGGTCGCCACGCCGTCCGACGACGTCGCGACGCGCCTCGTAGAAGGATACGCGGCTGCCGCCGCCGAGGTCGAGCCGCGCCTCGCGGCCTCGCTCGCCGAGTGGCCCGAGAAGCGGGAGCACTACCGTGCCGAGCGCCAGAGCTACAGCGTGCGCGGTCGCGAGATCGAGGTCGAGAATCACACGAAGACGCTCTCGGGCAACGCCATCCCAAAGGTCGCGATCCCACGCACCGACGACTGGGGCGACCTCGCGCGCTTCCTCGCGCTCGAGAACGTGCCCGGGGCCTTCCCGTTCACTGCGGGCGTGTTCCCCTTCAAGCGCAGCGGGGAGGATCCGGCGCGGATGTTCGCCGGCGAAGGCGGCCCGGAACGCACCAATCGGCGCTTCCACTACGTCGCCGCGGGTCAGCCCGCGGCGCGGCTCTCGACTGCCTTCGACAGCGTGACTCTCTACGGTCGCAACCCGGCGGAGCAGCCCGACATCTTCGGCAAGGTCGGTAACTCCGGTGTGTCGATCTGCACCCTCGACGACGCGAAGAAGCTCTATTCCGGGTTCGACCTCGGCGCGCCGACCACGTCCGTCTCGCTCACGATCAACGGCCCGGCGCCGACGGTGCTCGCGTTCTTCCTGAACGCGGCGATCGACCAACGGGTCGAACGCCACCTGCGCGAGAGCGGCGAGCTCGAAAACGCCGTCGCGCGTTACGCGCAGGGGCTCGAAGCGCAGGGGCAATCACTGCCGGTCTACGACGGCGACACGCCGGACAGCCACGACGGGCTCGGTCTCGGGCTGCTCGGGATCCCCGGCGATCGCGTGGTCGACGCCGAGACCTACGCGCGGCTTCGAAGCGAGGTCTTGAAATCCGTGCGCGGGACGGTGCAGGCGGACATCCTGAAGGAGGACCAGGCCCAGAACACCTGCATCTTCTCGACGGAGTTCTCGCTCAAGCTCCAGGGCGACATCCAGGAGACGTTCTGCCGCGAGCAGATCTCGAACTTCTATTCGGTCTCGATCTCCGGCTACCACATGGCCGAGGCCGGAGCGAACCCGATCTCGCAGCTCGCGTTCACCCTCGCGAACGGCTTCACGTTCTGTGAATACTTCCTTTCCCGTGGCATGTCCGTCGACGACTTCGCGTCGAACTTCTCGTTCTTCTTCTCGAACGGGCTCGACGCCGAGTACTCGGTGATGGGGCGCGTGGCGCGGCGCATCTGGGCCGTCGCGATGCGCGAGAAGTACGGTGCATCGGAGTCGAGCCAGAAGCTCAAGTATCACATCCAGACCTCGGGCCGATCGCTGCACGCCCAGGAGATGGACTTCAACGACATCCGCACGACGCTCCAGGCATTGACCGCGCTGCAGGATCAGTGCAACAGCTTGCATACGAATGCCTACGACGAAGCGGTCACGACCCCGACCGAGGAGTCGGTGCGTCGCGCGCTGGCGATCCAGCTGATCATCAACCGCGAAGCCGGCCTCATGAAGAACGAGAACCCCATCCAGGGCGCCTACGTGATCGACGAGCTGACGGACCTGGTCGAAGAGGCGGTGCTGCAGGAGTTCGAGCGGCTCTCGGAGCGCGGCGGTGTGCT
This sequence comes from uncultured Spirochaetaceae bacterium, assembly GCA_964488255.1. Taxonomy (GTDB): domain Bacteria; phylum Myxococcota_A; class UBA9160; order UBA9160; family UBA4427; genus UBA4427. The sequence goes on from CAZAUR010000002.1 coordinate 182,445, forward strand.
CGGCGCGATGGAGACCCTCTATCAGCGCGGCCGCATCCAGGACGAGTCGATGTACTACGAGCAGCTGAAGCACACGGGCGAGCTGCCGATCATCGGTGTGAACACCTTCCTTCCGGACGATCCTGCGGATCCGGTGCTCGACGAAGACAACCTGATGCGCTCCTCCGACGAGGAGAAGCAGGCGCAGCTCGATTCCCTGGCCGCGTTCCACGCGCGCTGGGCGGACGAAGCGCCGGCAGCCCTCACACGCTTGCAGGAGAAGGCGCGCAACGGCGAGAACCTCTTCGACGAGCTGCTCGAGACGGTCAAGGTCGCGAGCCTCGGGCAGATCAGCGATGCGCTCTTCGAGGTCGGCGGGCGCTATCGCCGCGCGATGTAGAGAGTAGAGAAGAGGCGGGCGGCACCGAACGTGGTGCTAGACTCGCCCGCCGCGTTGGCCCTCCGGGGTCGAGAGAGTGACGCGGACCCCTCTGGCACGTAGCGCCGGGGCCGCGATCCAAGCACAGGAGCCAGAACCCATGGCCGATTCGAAGAAGGGCGGCACGAGCGCTGCCGATCAGCTTTCCGAGTGGAAGGAGCTCGCGGGCAAGGAGCTCCGCGGCAAGGACGTCGACGAGCTGGTGTGGACCAGCCCGGACGGCCTCGACGTGAAGGCGCTCTACACGGCTGCCGATCTGGAGGGGCTCGACCACGCGGACACGCTGCCCGGCATGTTCCCGTTCCTGCGCGGACCGCGCGCGACGATGTACGCGAACCGTCCCTGGACCCTGCGCCAGTACGCGGGCTTCTCGACCGCCGAAGAGTCGAACCGCTTCTACAAGGCGAACCTCGCGGCGGGCCAGCAGGGCCTCTCGGTCGCCTTCGATCTCGCGACCCACCGCGGCTACGACTCGGACCACGAGCGCGTGACCGGCGACGTCGGCAAGGCGGGCGTTGCGATCGACTCGGTCGAGGACATGAAGATCCTCTTCGACGAGATCCCGCTCGGCGACGTGACCGTCTCGATGACCATGAACGGGGCGGTGATCCCGGTCCTGGCGTCGTTCATCGTCGCCGGCGAAGAGCAGGGCGTCGCGCGCGCCGACCTCGCCGGCACGATCCAGAACGACATCCTCAAGGAGTTCATGGTCCGGAACACCTATATCTATCCGCCGACGCCGAGCATGCGCCTGGTCGCCGACATCATCGAGTACACGGCGAAGGAGATGCCGAAGTTCAACTCGATCTCGATCTCCGGCTACCACATGCAGGAAGCCGGAGCGACGACGGTCCAGGAGCTCGCCTTCACGATCGCCGACGGCCTCGAGTACGTGCGTGCCGCGCGGGCCAAGGGCATGGACGTCGACAAGTTCGCGGGTCGGCTCTCCTTCTTCTGGTGCATCGGCATGAACTTCTACATGGAGATCGCCAAGATGCGCGCCGCGCGCCGGATCTGGGCCGAGCGGATGCAGGCGGAGTTCAAGCCGAAGAACGCGCGCAGCATGATGCTCCGCACGCACTCGCAGACCTCGGGCGCGTCGCTCACCGAGCAGGATCCGATGAACAACGTGATCCGCACGACCGTCGAGGCGATGGCCTCGGTCTTCGGTGGCACGCAGTCGCTGCACACGAACGGCTACGACGAAGCGGTCTCGCTTCCGACGGATACCGCGGCCCGGGTCGCGCGGAACACCCAGCTGATCCTGCAGGAGGAGTCGGGCATCCCGGCGGTCGTCGATCCCTGGGCGGGCTCCTACTTCATGGAGAACCTCACCCAGCAGGTCTACGACGCGGCCAACGAGCTGATCGACGAAGTCGAGGCGCTTGGCGGCATGACCCAGGCGATCGAGCAGGGCATGCCGAAGCTGCGGATCGAGGAGTCCGCGACCCGGCGCCAGGCGCGGATCGACTCCGGCGAGGACGTGATCGTCGGCGTGAACAAGTATCGCCTCGCGGAAGAGGACCCGATCGAGGTCCGCGACATCGACAACACCGCGGTTCGCGAGTCCCAGTGCCGTCGCCTCGACGAGATTCGGGCGGCACGCGACCAGGGCGCCGTCGACAAGGCCCTCGCCCACATCACGCAGCTCGCGGAGAGCGGAGAGGGCAACATGCTCGAAGCCGCCGTCGAGGCGGCCCGCGTGCGCGCGACGGTCGGCGAGATCACCGAGGCGATGGAGAAGGTCTACTCGCGCCATCGCGCGGAGGTCCGCTCGGTCTCCGGCGTCTACCGCCAGATGTACCGGGACGAGGACGCCTTCGCGAAGGTGTCGAATGACGTGGCCGCGTTCGGCGAGGCCCAGGGCCGTCGCCCGCGCATGCTCGCGGTCAAGCTCGGACAGGACGGCCACGATCGCGGCATCAAGGTCATCGCGACGTCGTTCGCGGATCTCGGCTTCGACGTCGACGTCGGCCCGCTCTTCCAGACCCCGGAGGAGGCGGCCCAGCAGGCGGTCGACAACGACGTGCACGTGATCGGCGTGTCGAGCCAGGCGGCCGGCCACAAGACGCTGGTGCCGCAGCTGATCGAGGCGCTCGCCAAGGTGAACGCATCGGACATCTGCGTGATCGTCGGCGGCATCATCCCGCCCCAGGACTACGACTTCCTCCGCGAGGCGGGAGTCTCCGCGATCTTCGGTCCCGGCACGCCGGTGCCCGACGCCGCCGCCGAGGTGCTCCAGGTCCTGAAGGATCGCGCCGCTTGATGGCGGCCCCGACGGATCCCGCTGAAGTCGCCCGCGCCATTCGTGCGGGCGACCGGCGGGCGATGGCGCGCGCCATCACGAAGCTCGAGAGCACCCGCGACGCGGACTACGCGGAGGGGCAGGCGATCCTCGAGGAAATGATCGAGGACGCCGGCGACGCGATCCGCGTCGGCGTCACCGGTCCCCCGGGCGTCGGCAAGAGCACCTTCATCGAGGCGCTCGGGCTGCACCTGGTCGAGCAGGGCAAGCGCGTCGCCGTGCTCGCGGTCGATCCGTCGAGCCCGGTGACCGGCGGCTCGATCCTGGGCGACAAGACCCGGATGGAGCGGCTGACGGTCAAGCCCGAGGCGTTCATCCGCCCGTCGCCCTCGAGCGGCTCGCTCGGCGGCGTCGCGCATCGCACGCGAGAGGCGATGCTCCTCTGTGAGGCCGCCGGCTACGACGTCATCCTGATCGAGACGGTCGGGATCGGGCAGTCCGAGGTCGCGGTCTCTTCTATGGTCGACTTCTTCCTGGTCCTGTTACTGCCCTCGGGCGGCGATGAGCTGCAGGGCATCAAGAAGGGCGTGATCGAGCTCGCCGACGCGCTGGTGGTGAACAAGGCCGACGGCGCGATGGCGGACGCGGCCGCCCGCACGCGGGTCGACTACGCGAGCGCCCTCGACCTGATCCGCGCCGCGAACGACGAGTGGAAGCCCCGCGCGCTGGCCGCGAGCGCGATCGAGGAAGAGGGGATCGAACCGGTCTGGAAGACGGTCGTCGAGCACCACGAGCTGATGCGCGCGTCCGGGCAGTTCGAGACGCGCCGGCGAGACCAGGCGCGCGATTGGATGTGGAAGCTCGTCGAGGAGGGCATCCAACGCGCCTTCCGTGGCCGGGCCGGGATGGCCGAGGCGATCGCGCGCGAGGAAGCGGCGGTCCAGGCCCAGAAGACCACGCCGGCGGCGGCGGCGAGGGCGCTGCTCGCGCGGTTCGAGGGGCGCGGACCCCAGGATTCGTAGGTAGATCGAGGCCCAGGATTCGGGCCGGAACCCTTGCTGGCCCGGGGCGGTTTCACGAACCTTTCTCCGTCCGGACGAGATCCTCCACCCGCGGAACCAAATCGCAGGTGGGCGGCACTCCTCGAGCCGGAGACACCACCGACTCTTGGGACCGTCAGGCATGCGACACTCCATCTTCGTTCTCGCCCTCGCGCTGAGCCTCTCTCTGCTTCCGGGCTGCGTCACTCGGACCGCCGAGATCCTCCCGGTCGTGATCGGCTACGACGTTGAGGATGCGCAGCTCGCGGCGCGGCTCGCGCCCTACGTCGATGGCTCCGGCGGCGCCGGGAATCGCAAGGGCTATGGCCGGTGGAAGGCGCAGTACGAGAGCGGGAACACGTTCTCGGCGATCCTCACCTGGAATCGGCACACCCTGATCGCCGAGGTCCGCGTATCGCGGGGACGCGTGAACGTACGCGTCCTCGAGACCCGGAACCTGAAGCAGAAGGGCGAGAAGATGCACAAGGCGGCGGTGGCCAACATGCTGGCCCTGCGCGCCACCGTGGCCAAGGCCGTCGTCGCCGAGCGGAACCTCGCCAAGCAGCGCGTCGGGACGACCGTCGCGGGGGTCGCCCCCGCGCCGCCCCGCGCCGTCGCGCCGATCCCTCCCGCGCCGCCGAGTCGCTCCGCGCCGCCGCCCACCCCCGCGCCGCCGAGTCGCTCCGCGCCGCCGCCCACCCCCGCGCCGCGCGCGATGGTGCGTCCCATGGCCGCGACCGTGGCGCCGACCGCGGTTCCGCAGCCGGCGGAGATCCCGGCCTGGCAGGGCATCGACTTCGGGAACTACTACGCTCTCGTGATCGGGAACAACAGCTACCGCAGCCTGCCTCGGTTGCGGACGCCGGTGCCCGACGCCGCGGTCGTCAGCAGCCTGCTCGAGCTCGACTACGGCATGGACGTCCAGCTGCTGACGGACGCCACGCGCCGCCAGATCGTCACGGCGCTGAACGAGTACCGGAATCGGCTCGACGAGGACGACAATCTCCTCATCTACTACGCGGGCCACGGCTGGTTCGACCGGGCGGCGGAGCGCGGCTACTGGCTGCCGATCGATGCGCGGGAGAACGACCCGTCGAACTGGATCTCCAACGCGACCATCAGCGACATGGTGCGCGCGATTCCGGCCAAGCACGTGATGCTGATCGCGGACAGCTGCTATTCCGGGACGCTCACGCGCGGGATCAAGATGGATCCGCCTGGCGATCGCTACCTCCAGGGCATCGCCGGCAAGCGCGCCCGCACGGTCCTCACCTCTGGCGGGCTCGAGCCGGTCGAAGACGGGGCGGGGCGGCATTCGGTCTTCGCCGGCGCCTTCATCTCCGCGCTGCGCAACAACGCCTCTGTCATGGACGGCCAGCGGCTCTTCTCGGAGATCCGCCGCCCAGTCATGCTCGGCGCCGACCAGACGCCCGAGTACGGGGACATCCGTCGGGCAGGCCACGACGGCGGCGATTTCATCTTCGTCCGGGAGCGCTAGCGACCGGAGCGCGCCGCGGGCGCAATGCCCGCGCAACTCTCGCAGGGTTGCCCATCCGCCGCGCGTCGCCGAGGCGATGATCGAGAAGACCGGACCACTTCAGGGGGAGCGAATTCCTCCCCACCTGGAGTGGTCCTGCCATGTCGACTCCCGATTCCTGCCCGATCCTTCGCGGACACTTCGTGACCGCGACGCTCGCCGTCCTCGCGCTTTGTCTGTGTGCGGCAGCGGCGACCGCGACGCCGATCGACGACGGCGTGACCTATCACGTCCTCGATCACCCGGACGGCAACCTCGCGCCGCCCGTCTACGCCCTCCGTCTCGACGGCCTCGACGGTGAGGCGAGCCACGACTTCACCTTCTCCGCCGAGACCCACGGCGCGGCCCTCACGATCCGCTTCGACGAGGCCGCCGACACGATCACGATCGCGGGCACCGTCTTCGGCGGACACACGGACGGTGACGACTACGTCTCGGCCCAGCTCTGGGACGTCGCGTTCGTCTACGAGGGGATCACGGCGAGCGAGACCGAGCTGATCGCGACCCCGGGCGAGGGCTCGGGAACGATCACGCCCCGCGGCGACGGCGGCGCGACGGTCGGCGGATTCGCGATCGGCGTGCCGATCTCCCTCGAGGACAAGGCGAATTCCGCGGGATTGGCGTTCCTGATGAACTTCGGCCACCGCTTCCCGGCTGGTGACCAGACGGTGACCGGCCACGGCTGGCTCACCCACGGCGGCATCTACCCCCGCACGAGCGCCCAGGATTGGCTCTTCACCGTCGGTACGCCGGTTCCGGAACCGGGGACGGCGCTGCTCCTGGGCCTGGGTCTCGCTGGGCTCGCGAGCCGTCGGACGCGCGAGGCGTAGCGCCGACCGAGTCTCCAATCGGGCTAGCCCATTGGAGCGATACCGCGTCGACCGCGCGGCCGGGACCTTCTCGCCATCAATTGATCGGCGGAGGTCCCATGGTCCAGAGATGTCGTTCGGCATCGCGCGCTCGATTCACGCTCACGACGATCGTCGCCTTCCTGCTCGCGCCCACGGCGAGCCTGGCGACGACCCTCTCCATCACGGGCTTCGAGTTCCTGATCGAGGTCGATCCTGCGCCCGTCTACACGCCGACCAACATCGCGCCCGTCGAGTTCGACGTGCCGGGCATCGCCGGGCGGGTGACCTTCGAGGTCGGCACCGAGACGAGCCCTCCGCCGAATGAAACGGCGATGACCTACGACATGCGGATGACGGTCGAGAATTTCGGCTCGTCTTCCGCGTCGATCCAATCGATGACGCTTTCCGGCTTCGGGAACATGACCACACCGGGCGTCGACCTGCAGGCCCACAGCGATGCACCTTCGCCGGTCGACTTCATCCGGATCACGCGGAACACCGACGACGAGCTGGTCGTCGCCTTCAACAACGTGTTCAGCAACGAATCGATCGCCCCGGGCCAGACGGGTTTCGACATCTACTTCCGCTTCAATCAGGCCCCGGTCGCCCTCTCGACCTTTCACGTCGAAGAGGTGAACGGGGTGGCCGTCGACCCGCCGCTCGCGGTCCAGCGCGTCCCCGAACCGTCCTTCGAGCCGATCGGTCGCTGGACGACCCATCGCATCGCGGCCAACCCGCCGGGCACCGGTCCCGTCGTGCTCGACAAGTTCACGTCGCCGACGGACGACATCCTGAACACCGTGCGCATCCACAGCATGTACGTCGACCAGGTGACGCTCGGGAACAACCCGGCATCGGAGCCCAACACCGATCGGCTGGAGGTCTCGATCTGGGAGGAGACCGCGCCGAACGCCTTCGGCCTGCTCCACCGGGAGACGGTCAACATGGGCCCGGTGACCACGACGTTCCTCGGGAACTTCGAGGCGAACGGGGTCGGGAGTGGAACGACCTATCCATTCTACGAGTTCGAGATCCCGCTCTACGACGGCTACGCCATGGATCGCGACACGGAGTACTGGATCTCCGTCCAGTCGATCACGGATGGGGCCTATCAGCCGGTGATGAACTGGATCGACGCCGACGGAGGCCACAGCCTCGACGAGGAATCGACGCAATTCAATGGCAGCTTCTTCATTCGCCCGGATGATCGTGCGTTCGAGATCGAAGTCCCGGAGCCGGGGCTCGCGATGGGTCTGCTGTTCGGGGTGGCGTTCCTGGGGTGGACGCGGCGGGCAGGTCCGGTCGGGCGCTGATCGGGGAGGGCGGTTCTGCGCTCGCGGTGCGCTTCCGTGAGGGGCGGAACCCGCCCATTCGCTGCCGCGCGGAGCCAGCCCGGGGCTTTCCCCGATGCGCCCCTCAATCCCCCGGCCGGAAGCGCCGATGAGCCCAGCACCCCAGGCGCGCAGCGCGCCCGCAGGAGTCGCGGACATGGTGCAGATCAACATGGGCAGCAAGGAGATCACGCTGAAGGTCGTCTATTACGGCCCGGCGCTCTCCGGCAAGACCAGCAATCTCCAGATGCTGCACGAGATGATGGACGAGGCGACGCGCAGCCACATGCTGACCCTCGACACCAAGGACGACCGCACCCTCTACTTCGATTTCCTGCCGGTCGAGTTCGATACGGTGGGCGGCTTCTCGGTCAAGATGAAGCTCTTCACCGTTCCGGGTCAGGTGATGCACAAGTCGACCCGCAAGGTCGTGCTCGCCGGCGCCGACGCGATCGCCTTCGTCGCCGACAGTCAGCGCAGCGCGGCCAGCGCGAACGCCTACTCCTGGCGCGACATGGAAGCCAACCTGAAGGCCCACGGGATCGACTTCGACAATCTCCCGAAGGTCGTCCAGTTCAACAAACGCGACATGCCCGACGTGAAGGATCTCGCGGAGATCAAGAAGCAGTGGGGGGACACGCCGACGTTCCCGGCGATCGCGACCCGTGGCGAAGGCGTCGTGGAGACCTTCCGCGAGCTGATGCGGGTCCTGTACCGCGGCCTCGAGGACCGTCACGACTTCTCGGCGAAGTTCGCCCTCTCCGAGGACGAGTTCCTCAAGGGCGTAATGAAGAACTTCAAGGGCGGGGCCTGACCGTCGAACCGGCCTTGTTGGCGCGCGACCGTGTCGACTAGCCTTGGCTCACGATGTCGCGCCAAGCCGTCTTTACCGTCGTCGCGATCGGACTCGCTGGTGTGCTCGTCCTCGTGCTCCTCGAGCTGGGGGCGATCGTGATCGTCGAGTCCGACTTGATCCCGGCGCCGGTACCGCGGTACACGCTGGAACGCGCGTCCTCGCTCGGGCCCAGCCAGTCCTTCTGGGCCGATCTCGACCCACATTTCGGGGTCTGGCATGCGCCGGGCGCGCGCTTCCGGCACGTGAAGAGCTGCTTCGATCTCGAGTACCACGCGAATGCCCACGGCGCGCGAGATCCCGAGCGCGAGAAGCTGGCGAGCGACGCGCGGGTGGTCGTGCTCGGGGACTCGATGACCGAGGGGTACGGCGCGTCCCGGGGCGATCGCTTCACGGACCTCCTCGAGCAGCGCTTCTCCCGCCCCTTCCTCAACTTCGGGACGAGCGGCGACTTCGGTCCGACCCAGTATCACCTGATGTACCGGCACCTGGCGTCGGAGTTCACGCACGACGCCGTGCTGATCGGACTCCTTCCCGCGAACGACTTCCGCGACGACGACATCGAGTTCGGCCGTCGAATCTACGCCGATCGATACCGCCCCTACTGGATCGGCGCGGCGCCGGACTTCGAGCTCGTCTACGTGCGCGAGTCCCTCGAAGCCGAGGCGACCCTCGAGCGCGGTGAGGTCGGGCCTCGCAAGCTGCTGCGAACCTTCTCCTACGCGTTCAACCTGATCGAGCACGTGCAGCGGGCGCGCGCGCGGAGCGAAGGCCGGGGCTTCAGCTCCGCCTACTACGACTTCAGCGAGTACGAGCTCGCGCGCATGTTGCATTCGCTGCGCCTGATCGCGCAGGACGCCGGCGATCGGCCGGTCGTGATCGTGATGATTCCCGTGGTCAGCGACGTCGAACGCCACCGCGCCGAAGGCGAGGGCGTGCCGCCGCTCACGCGCGCCCTGCAGTCGTTCGCGGAGGGCACGAACGTGCGCGTGATCGACCTGATGCCAACGTTCGATGCGGCCGACCCCGACCCCGCGAGCTTCAGCCACACGTGCGATGGGCACTGGACGGCGGAGGGGCACCGCGTCGCGGCCGAGGGGATCGCGCAGGGTCTCGAGGCGATCGGGCTGCCCTGATCACCACCGTTTTCGGGCCGACCGCGGCGGTCCTGCGCCGTCCGCGCGATGGACGCGGAGTTCGCGCCGAGGGCCCCGGCGTGTGATTGACACTCCAGTCAACCGTGCCTATCGTGGCTCGCGAACCCCCCGGGTATCCCGCCCGGGGTGCGCCCTCCGACGCCGCCGGAACCCACTTCGAGCTCGCCTCGACCGGGTCTGGACGGCGCGAATGCAGCGCTGCTGCGTTCCCGCGGAAAGGTGATCCCCCCGATGCCGACGTCCGACCTCGATTCGCAGCCGTCTCCCGGGTCCCAAACGCTGTCGGGCTCAGCGTCGCCCGTACGCGCGATTCGTGAGGAGCCGCCGGGTCCCGGTCTGTCGACCATCTCCGAGGCGATCGCCGACATCGCCGCCGGCAAGATGGTGATCCTGGTCGACGACGAGGATCGCGAGAACGAGGGCGACCTCGTGATCGCCGCGGACAAGTGCACGCCCGAGGCCATCAACTTCATGGCCAAGTACGGGCGCGGCCTGATCTGCCTCCCGATGGAGGAGGAGCAGCTCGAGCGGCTGAACCTGGCGATGATGGTCCCGGACTACGAGAACACCACGCCCTACGGCACGGCGTTCACCGTCTCGATCGAAGCCCGCGAGGGCGTGACGACCGGCATCTCCGCGGCCGACCGATCTCGGACCGTGCTCGCCGCGGTCGACCCCGATGCAAATCCCAACGACATCGTTCGTCCGGGCCACATCTTCCCGCTTCGCGCCCGCGAGGGCGGCGTCCTGCGTCGCGTGGGGCAGACCGAGGGCTCGGTCGATCTCGCGCGGCTCGCCGGTTGCCATCCCTCCGGCGTGATCTGCGAGATCATGAACGACGACGGCACGATGGCGCGGCTGCCCGACCTGGTCGAGTTCGCGACCGAGCACGATCTCAAGATCGTCACGATCAAGGACCTCGTCTCGTATCGTCTGCGCAACGAGCAGCTCGTCCACCGCACCGCCGTCGCGAAGATGCCGACCCGGCACGGCGAGTTCGAGGCGGTCGTCTTCGAGAACGAGATCGACCACGTCGACCACATGGCGCTCGTGATGGGCGACATCGATCCAGATTCCCCGGTGCTCATCCGGGTCCACAGCGAATGCCTCACCGGCGACGCCTTCGGCTCGATGCGCTGCGACTGCGGGGAGCAGCTCGAGGCGGCGATGCGGATGATCGCGGAAGAGGGCGCGGGGATCATTCTCTACATGCGCCAGGAAGGTCGCGGGATCGGCCTCAAGAACAAGATCAAGGCCTACGAGCTCCAGGACAAAGAGGGGCTCGACACCGTCGAGGCGAACAACAAGCTCGGCTTCGGCGCAGACCTGCGCGACTACGGCGTCGGCGCGCAGATCCTCGCGGATCTCGGCGTGAAGCAGATCCGGATCCTCACGAACAACCCCGGCAAGCGCGCCGGGATCAGCGGTTACGGCGTCGAGATCGTGGAGCGGGTGCCGCTCGAGATCGAACCCAACGCCAACAACCTGAACTACCTGAAGACGAAGAAAGAGAAGCTCGGGCACGTCCTGAACTTTCGATCTTAGTCTCCGCTAGTCCGAACAGAGCAAGGAAGCAACGATGTTCAGTTCCGTAGAAGACGTGATCCAGCAGCTGAGCGACCAGGAGTACATCTGCGACAAGCAGATCGCGACGGTCGTCTTTCTCGCCCAGCAGCTCGACAAGCCCGTGCTCGTCGAAGGCCCGGCCGGCGTCGGCAAGACCGAGCTCGCGAAGGTCGTCTCCGGTGCCCTCGGCCGCGAGATGATCCGGCTGCAGTGCTACGAGGGCCTCGACGAGGCGAAGGCGCTCTACGAGTGGGAATACTCGAAGCAGCTCCTCTATACCCAGATCCTCAAGGACAAGGTCTCCGAGACGATCGCGGACGCGAGCAACCTGACGGAAGCCGCGGATCGCGTCGGCGCGGAGGACTCCGTCTTCTTCTCGAACCGCTTCATCGTCCCGCGCCCGCTCATGCAGGCGATCTCGGCGGACGAGCCGGTGCTCCTGCTGATCGACGAGGTCGACAAGTCGGATCCGGAGTTCGAGGCGTTCCTGCTCGAGATCCTCTCGGACTTCCAGGTGACGATCCCCGAGATCGGCACGATCGAGTCGAAGACCAAGCCGCTGGTCTTCCTCACGTCGAACGACGCCCGGGAGATGAGTGACGCGCTCAAGCGCCGCTGCCTCCACCTCTGGATCGACTACCCGAGCGAAGAGCTCGAGGTCCGCATCCTCGATCGCAAGGTGCCGAACATCGACAAGCGCCTCGCGGAAGAGGTGGTTCAGCTGATGAACAAGATCCGGGACCTCGACCTCAAGAAGACGCCGTCGATCTCGGAGACCCTCGACTGGGCTCGCGCGCTGCTGGCGCTCAACGCCGACGAGCTCGAAGACCAGATCGTGGGCGACACCCTGAACGTGATCCTCAAGTACGAGGGCGACGTCCAGAAGGCCCAGAACGAGCTCGCCAAGCTGATCCAGAAGAAGACCACCGAGGCCGAGGCGGAGAAGCCGCAGCCTGCGCCGGCTGAGACGACCAAGAAGGGCATCCTGCACTAGGCGACCTGATGCAAAAGAAGATCATCGAGTTCACCAATCTCCTCAGGAAGAGCGGGATCCGCGTGTCCGTTGCGGAGGGCATCGATGCGTTCAACGCGCTCGACGAGCTCTCCCTCGACGACAGGGAGGTCTTCCAGGACGCGCTGCGCTCGTCCATGGTCAAGCGCGGCGACGAGATCCCCACGTTCGACGAGCTCTTCAATCTCTTCTGGTCGGGCTTCTACGACAATCTCAAGGGCGCCTTCGGAGACATGGAGGGCGACCTCGAAGGGATGGGCATCGATCTCGAGCAGCTGCTCAGCCAGCTCGCCGAGATGATGGAGAACATGGACGGCGACCTGGACATGAGCGAGCTCGCCCAGGCGCTCCTCACCCAGGACCTGTCGCAGCTCGAGAACATGATCCGCGCCGCCGCCGAAGATGCGGGCTCCGGTCGCATCGAGAACATGCTCCAGGTCGGGTTCTTCTCGCGCCGAACGACCGAGCAGCTCGGCCTCGAGGGCGCTCAGCAGGACCTCGAGAACCTCGTCGAACGCATGAAGGCGATGGGGATGGGCGACGAGCAGATCCAGCAGATGCAGGATCTGATCCGCAAGCTGATGGAGACGGTCCGCCGATCGGTCCGGAACTTCACCGAGCGGGAGCTGCAGCAGCAGAATCACAACTACATGGAGAAGTTCCGTCGCGAGATGTTGACGGAGAAGAGCTTCTACCACCTGACCGAGGAAGAGATCCTGAAGATGCGCGAGGTCGTCACTCGGCTCGCGCAGCGGATCAAGAACATCCTCTCGATCCGCAAGAAGCGCCTCAAGCGAGGCAAGCTCGATCTCCACCAGACCCTGCGCCGGAACATGGCCCGCGGCGGCATCCCCTTCGAGGTCGTGTACAAGACGCGCCGCAAGGACCGGCCGAAGCTCGTGATCATGTGCGACGTCTCGTCGTCGGTCGCGAACGTGTCGCGCTTCATGCTGCAGTTCATGTACAGCCTGCAGGAAGCCTTCACGAAGATCCGCTGCTACGTGTTCGTCGCCGAGCTCGGAGAGGTGACCGACGTCTTCCACGACGGCGACGTGAACAGCGCGGTCGAGAAGGCGCTCGACGGCGGCGACGTGATCAACGTCTACACGCGCAGCAACTTCGGCTTCGCCTTCCACGAGTTCTGGAAGAACCACCTGGCGGCGATCGACAACAAGACGACCGTCATCATCCTGGGCGACGCGCGCAACAACTACAACGACGCCAAGGCCTGGTGCATCCGCGACATCCAGAACAAGTCCAAGAACCTGGTCTGGCTGAACCCCGAGAGCCCGTCGGCCTGGGGCTTCGGCGACTCCGTGATGGATCGGTACATGCCGTACTGCGACATCGTCGAGGAGTGCCGGAACCTGCGGCAGCTGTCGAAGATCGTCGATCAAATCGTCCTTTGACCGAGTGGGCGGTGCGCATTGCCGCGGTCCCGGGGGACTCATGCTCGTTTGCTGCTTTGGGTGACCTGGCTCGGGAAGGGTCGCTCGTCCGGTTCGGCGGCGGCTGATATCCTGAGGACCTGCCTTATCGGCGGTGAAGGAGGCTGCGAATGAGCGCCGCACAGGACGTGGATTCTACGATCTCTGAAGACCTCGAGCGGACGGCCGCGAAAGGGGTCGCGGCGGAGGACGAGGCTTCCCTCTTCCTGGTCGCGCTTCGCGACGTGGCGATCGCGGCGGCGCTGCTTTCGCTCTTTGCGGCGGCGGAGGCCTGGGCGTCCGTGTCCGGGCTGGCGTTTCCGGCGCTGCTGGCGACGATCGACGGGTTCCTCGTCGGTGCCGCGACCTGCGCGCTCGCGCACGAGTGGGGGCATTTCGTCGGGGCGCGGCTCGGGGGAGGGCACGCGCCGCTCAAGAAGCTGAGCGGCTTCCTGCCGCTCTTCGACTTCGATTACGCGAACAACGACCGGCGCGCGTTCGAGTGGATGGGGCTCGGGGGCAACGCGGCCCACCTCGCGGTCCCGCTCCTCTACTTCGTGGCGCTGCCGACGAGTGGCCCCGGGACCGCCGCGCTGGTCGCCGGCGCCGCCGGCTTCGCGGTCTTCTCGAGCATCATCGAGTGGCCCGTGATCGGGAAGAGCCGAGCCGGCATGCCGGGCCTCGAGGCCCTCGGCACGATCCCGAAGGACTTCGTGAAGCGGACGACGCCGTGGGCAGTGGGGTCGGCTCTCCTGATCTTCCTGGTGCTCTAGGAATCGCCGCCCGTCGCGTCCTGGGACCGCACGCGATAGAGGCGCAGGTCGGGGTAGCCGTCGTAGGCGAGCGCGAAGTGCCGATCGTCGAAGCGGCCCAGCAGGTACATCTCGACGAGCAGGGATCGCGAGACGTCTTCGCTCATCACGAAGGCCGTGAACCCGGGGACGCCGGTCGCGCGCGCGACCACGAGCGCGGCGGACTTCGGGCCCGGGAGCGGCCGGTCGCTCTCGATCCGCCCGTCCAGGGTGAAGACCAGTCGTGAATAGGGTCGCCGGCCGACGCGACCCGTGCGGAAGTCGATCACCGTGCCACTTCCCTCACGCCGGCATCGCGCCTGCCCCTGGACGCGCGACTCACAGTCGAGGGTCACGATCCGCTCGGGATCCGGCCAGCCGGATGCGGCGCTCCACCGACCTCGGCGATGGTGGGTCTCGAAGAATCGGACCGAGCTGCGCGTGAGCGCGACGTGGCTGGGCCCCGGGATCGCGCCGTCGCCCTCGCGAATCGTGTCTCGGAGCGCCGCGTAGTCCTGCGCGAAGGCGCGACGGATCTCGTCCCGGGAATGCGTGTCGAGGTAGGCGATCGTCCGCTGCAGCCGCTGCGGGTCCGAGTCGACGAGGGCGCCCAGATAGAGATGGCCGCGTTCGGGATCGGGAAGGCTCGCGAGGGGCGTCTCGACCCGCGCGAGGTCCTGCATCGGATACGCGTCTCCCCAGTGCCCCCATACCCGTGAACCGTCGGGCACCACCGTGCGGACCCGCTGGAGCGTGCGGAGGAGATCCACCGACAGATACTGGCGGAGCGGATCGCCCCAGATCGTCGTGGGGAGGAGCAGCGCCGTCACCGGAACGGCAAGGAGCACCGAGACGAAGGGGGCCCCGCGCGCGTCGTCCTGCCGCTCGAGCACGAATCGCGTGGCGAGGGTGAGGGCGGCGCCGAGGCCGAGACCTGCGAAGGGCGCCAAAAAAAGCAGGAACCGACTCGACGACAGGAGCCCGAGCAGACCGAGCCCGAGGATGGGGAGGAGTGGGAGGGCGCGCCGCCATTCCGCGAGGCAGCCGAGGAGGGCGAGGAGCAGGCCCGTCCCGGCCAGCCACGCCGGCGAGAGGAGGCGCGAGAGCGACGTCGCGAGCGGGAGGCGCTGGGCTTCGCTGATGCCGTGGGCGGTGTCGTCGCGTAGCCCACGAAGATGGGCTGCCGCAGCCTCGCTCGGCGAGACGCTCGCGGCGGGCGCCACCGCGGGTTCGCTCGAGCGGAGTACCGGGCCGTAGAGCTCCGTCGCTGCCGTGACGTTGCCGAACGAGGCGGCGATCTGCGATGGGCCGACGAAGACGGCGAAGATCGCCGTCAGCAGCGCGACGCGAGCGGGCGGGACCCTGGAAGCGAGCAGCGCGAGCGGGAACGTCGCCAGGTACGCGAGCGCGTAGACCGGCTTGTCGTGCCAGCCGACGACGAACGCCGTGGCGAGACCAGCGGCGATCGTCGTCCCGATCTGTCGGGCAGGGCCGTGGGTCGGCCGGACGGCGGCGACGAGCAGGCTCGCCGTCCACAGGCCCAGCAGGATGACGGCGTCGGTGTCGATCCGGAAGATCGAGGTGCGGGCGTAGACGGCGGCGGAGCTGGCGCCGAGGGTCGCCCCGACGAGCCCGGCGGCCGGCCAACCGGAGCGCGCGAAGAGCAGCGCGGCCGGAATCAGGAAGAGCGCGCCGGTCAGCAGGGCGAAGAGCGGGGCGACCGCGTACACGTTCGAGTCGCTGGCGTTCGCCAGGAAGGCCAGGGTCCGCGCCAGCCACGGCACTTCCTGGGACCCATGCGGCTCCTCGGCTGACGAGCCCGGCTCGGCCGGCGCGGCGCTTCGCTCGGCGAACTCGCGCGCGGCCCGGAGTGCGTAGAAGGAGTCGGGACCGGCCACCATCACCTCGCCGGCGAAGAACCGTCCGCGATCCGACTGCACCCCGGCGTAGTGGCTGATCCGGGGGGCGTAGGTGAGCAGCAGGAGGAGGGCGAGCGCGGCGAAGAAGGCCACCCTCGTTCTCCGGTCGAACGCAGGCTCTCCTTCGGGATGGCTCACGGGCGTCCCCGCCGCGGTCGAAAGCGGGCCGCGCTCCCGCCGTCAGCGCAATGGGCGCTTCGGAAAGAAAAACGGCCCGCTCTCCGGGAGGAGAGCGGGCCGTTCGTCAGGGGGAGAGGCGGCGGACTCATTCAATGGGGGGTGAGAGGTTGGACATTTCAGAAGAAATGGCCAATCCGCCGCCACTCCGAAACCCTATGACTTGTTGGCATTATGGCGGGCTTCGGAGGCTTGTCAATCGCGTTTTGAAACTCCGTCACATGGAATGTAAAAACGGCGCAATTTCACAGGTTTTTGTGGGTTTTCGATCCAAATTCTGAGCCAATCGAGGGGGCCTTCCCGGGGCCCTGAACCCAGCCTGATCCGATCGACGCTCCGGCGTCTCTCCGGTAGTGTGGCGCCCGCTCCGACCCTCTCCCGCGCGAGATCTACGTGGACGCCAAACGCTTCGCCATCCGCACCTACGGCTGCCAGATGAACGTCCACGACTCCGAGAAGGTCGCGACGCTCCTCGAGGATGCCGGTCTCGACGCGGCCCCGGGCGAGGCGGAGGCGGACGTGCTGGTGATCAACACCTGCTCGATTCGCGACAAGGCCGAGCATCAGCTCTACAGCGACCTCGGCAAGCTGCGCGCCTGGAAGGACGCGAAGGCCGGGCGCGTGGTTGGCGTCGCGGGCTGCGTCGCGCAGCAGGTCGGCGACAAGCTGCTCGGCCGCTTCGATCACGTCGACTTCGTGTTCGGGACCCACAACTTGAGACGCGTGGGCGAGATGCTCGAGGCGGCGGACTCGGGGACGCGGGCCGCCTGGGTCGGCGAGGACGCCAGCCCCGAGCGCTTCGACCTGCCCATGCGGCGACCGGAGGCCCCGGTCGGCCGCCGCCACAGGGCCTTCGTCACCGTCATGGAAGGCTGCGACATGTTCTGCAGCTTCTGCATCGTGCCCTCGACCCGCGGCCGCGAGATCAGCCGCGTCGCGACGGCGATCGAGGCGGAGGTCCTATCCCTGGCGGAGCAGGGGATCCGGGAAGTGACGCTCCTGGGGCAGACGGTGAATGCGTACGGCCGGCACGACGTGCGCCGGGGGCAGGCCGCGGCGGTCGGGACGATGCCGTTTGCGGAGCTGCTGGCGCGGCTCGACGCGATCCCCGGGATCGAGCGCATCCGGTACACGAGCCCGCACCCGCTCTTCTACGACGACGAGCTGATCCGCGCCCACGGCGAGCTGGCGAGCCTCTGTCCTCATGTCCACCTGCCCGTGCAGAGCGGCTCGAACCGGATCCTCGAGGCGATGCGCAGGCGGTACACCCGGGAGCGCTACTTCGAGATCGTCGACGCGCTCCGGACCGCGCGGCCGGACGTGTCGATCACGTCCGATCTGATCGTGGGCTTTCCCGGCGAGACGGAATCCGACTTCGAGGACACCCTCGACCTGGTCGAGCGTGCCGCCCTCGTCGACAGCTTCAGCTTCAAGTACTCGCCCCGGCCGGGCACGAAGGCAGCGGAGATGACCGACGAGGTGTCGCCGGAGGTCGCACAGGATCGCCTCGAGCGGCTGCAGGCGAAGCAGAAGGTCCAGACCCTGGCCTACCACGCGCGACGCGTGGGCGAGCAGGCCCTGGTCTTCGTCGACGGGGAGAGCCGGCGAGGCGACGGCCAGCTCTCGGGCCGGGATCCCCAGCACCGGGTCGTGAACGTGGATCTGGCCCCGGGCCACCGCATCGTCCCGGGCGACGCGCTGGCGGTCGACCTGGTGGAGGCGCTCCCCCACTGCCTGATCGGGGTCCCGATCGACCCCGCGCTGCGGGCGCCGTCCCCCGCCTGAGCCGCCCCGCCGACCCCTCGGCCCCCGAACGATGGCCCCGGATTTCCCCCGATCCCGGGTGAAGTCACGCGCCGGATCTGCCGATGTGCAGAGAAGTGTCGACCGCGCCCGGAGCCCGGCGGTGGCCGCATCTCGCGTCCTTCCGGGTCCCCGTCGCGTCGGCCAGCGAGGGAGTTCCCGCGACGCGGGCGACTCGCTCGAGCGAGGGGTGATGAGCAAGGCGCGCATACTGGCGGTCGACGATCAGCGCTATTTCCGCGAGCTGATCGAGGGACTGCTCGACGACGAGGGCTACGCCGTCCAGACGTGCGCTTCCGGTGAGGAAGCGTTGCACGTCCTGGAGCGCGAGGACTTCGACGTCATCGTGACCGACCTCGTGATGCCCGGGATCGACGGCGCCGAGCTCGTGCGGCGTGTGAAGGAGCGCAGCCCCGACCAGGCGGTCGTGATGGTGACCGGCGTGGTCGACGTCGAGACCGCCGTCGACGCGATGAAGCTGGGCGCGACGGACTACATCCTGAAGCCCTTCGATCGCGCGGCCCTCGTCGATGCCCTCGAAAAGATCCTGGCCCAGCAGAAGCTCGCCCACGAGCACGCTCGGCTGATGGAAGAGAATCTGGAGTTCATGGGCGTGCTCTCGCTGGTCGAGCGCGCGACGGGACTCTTCTCGACCCTCTCGGTCGAGCCGCTCGCGGAGCGGATCGTCGAAGGGCTGTGCCTGGAGACCCGCGCCCAGTCCGGCGTCCTGTGGGTCGCCGAGGATCCCGGCCGGGGTGAGCTCGAGCTGGTCGGCGCCCGCGGCATGGTGCGCGTCGATGGCGAGCCCGAACGGGTCGACCTCGCGGATCTCGAATCCGCCTGGGCCCCTGGGCTCGGCGACGCGCGGTCGGTGGTCGCGGCGATCCCCGAAGACATCGACGGCGTGGCCGCGCTCTACGTTCCGCTCCGGGTCGGTGCGACGACCCTCGGCGTCGCGCGGCTGTCGGACAAGCTCGACGGAGAGCCCTTCGATGCGAACGACGGCGTGCGCGCAGAGAAGTTCGGTGAGTACGGCGCGATCGCGATCCAGAACGCGCTGCGTTTCCGCTCCCTCGAGCGCCGTTCCCTGCGCGACCCGGAGACGCGCGCCTACTCCCAGGCCTATCTCGAGGACGCCGTCCGGAACGAGATCCAGAAGGCCAATCGATTCGGGCATCGCTTCTCCCTGCTCCGCGTGGAGATCGAGGGTCTGCAAGGCGCTTCCGACGACGACGGCGTCATCGTCGATCGTGAGGCGGTCGAAGCGGCACGCCGGATCGAGGGGGCGCTGCGGGCGACGGACCTGATGGCGACCTCGGCGGACGGCGCCTTCGTGCTCCTGCTGCCCCAGACCGATGCCCTCGGCGCTGGCGTCCTGGCCCAGCGCATTCGGGCCGCCTTCGCGGCGCTCTGGGAAGGACGCGCCGCACCGATCTGGCGCTTCGCAGCCACCACGTTCCCGGTCGATGCCACCCAACTCGAAGGCCTCGAGCGCGTGCTCGCGGAGCGGGTTACCCAGGCCGAGAACAGCCTGCTCGCGCAGCGCAGCGAATTCGCGCGCGCCCAGGCCCTCGACCCGCTCTTCGATCAGCTGCTCGAGCTCGGCAGCGTGCAGGCTTCCCAGGTCGAAGGCCAGGTGCTGCGCTTCGTCCTCGAAGACATCGTGCGCCGACCCGCCGAGCGCGGCGTGCTCTTCCTCTCGCCGGGCGTGCGCTGGCTCCCGGACGTGCTCGAGACCCTCGAGGAGATCCGCCCCTTCGCGGCACGGACCGAGATCGTCCTGCTCGCCGAAGGCGAGCCCCGGGACACGCATCCCCAGGTGACCTGGGTCGCGAAGTCGGGGCTCGATTCCCGGCGTCCCTTCCTCGTGTACTACGGCGACGGGCCGGCCTACGCGATGATCGGACAGGTCACCCTCGCCGCCGCGCGCGCCGCGATCTTCCAGACCGCCGATCGCGCCCTCGTCGAACACCTCGCCTTCGAGCTCCAGCGCGAGCTCGAAATCGTGCTGTCGGTGTAGGGAGCATCATGTCGAACGACCTCGTCCTGATCGCCGATCCCAACGCCGGCCGCGCGCGCCGCGTGGCCACTGCCCTCGAAGCGGCGGGCCGTCCCTGCGCGGTCGCCGCCCACGGAGCGGGAGCCCTCGAGATCGCGCTTGCGGATCAGCCCCGCGTGATCGTGGCCCACGTCGACCTGCCGCTGGTCGATCCCGGCAAGCTCTCCGAGATCCTGCGCGCGAATCCGCGGACCCGCGCCGCGCGCTTCCTGTTCCTCGGCGTCGACGCAAGCCGCGAGGCGAGCCTCGGCGGCGTCGGCGACGAGTGCCTGCCGGCGGAAGCCGAGACCAACGACGTCCAGGACGCCGTCGAGATCCTGCTCGACCGCCAGGCGCGCATCGAAGCTCTCGAGGAGCGCGCGAGCTGCGAGCGCGAGTTCGAGGGACAGCTCGCCGAGCTGCGGCCCGCCGAGCTGCTCCAGATGCTCTCGGTGCGGCGCTCGACGGGCAGGCTGACCCTCGCGCCCGAGCTCGAGGACGGCAGCACCCCGGACGGCTGGATCCTGGTCAACGAGGGCGAGATCCACGCCGCCGGCGTCGGCCCGGCGATCGCGGAGAAGGCCCTCTACCGCATGCTCGACTGGGGGCTCGGTGAGTTCTTCTTCGAGCCGACCGCGATGGACCGCCCGGCGATGATCAAGGCGCCGACGCGCTCGGTGCTCGCCGAGGGCCTGCGTCAGCTCGACGAGTGGAACCGCCTCTCCCCGAAGCTCCCGCCCCTCGAGTCGCCGGTGAAGCTGTGTGTCGATCGCGGCGAGCTACCGACGACGGTCCACCCGCTCACCCAGGAGGTGCTCGGGCTGCTCGAGGACTCCGACCGGGTCGGAGACGTCGTCGAGCGCTGCCAGCACCCCGACTATCAGGTGCTGCGCACTCTGCACACGCTCTCGGAGCGGGGCATCGTCGAGTTCGGTCGAGCGCGCATCGCGCCCCCCGAGACCGTCACCGGCCACGCGCTCTTCCACGAGGCCCAGGTGCGGCGGCTGCACGGCTTCGCCGCTCAGGGCCTCGGTCGCGACGCGCCGCCGCCGTCCTGCAAGCTGCTGGTCGTCGGTGCGAGCACCGGCGGCGTCGAGCTCTTCACGCAGCTGCTCGTCAAGGTGCCCGGTGCCGAGCTCGCCCCGCGCTTCGAGCGCGGGCAGGTCGGCCCGAACGACCTCGAGTCGATCGCGCGGATCGCCGTCGACGGCGATTTCGGCATCGACCTCGTCCACGTCCCGACCGACGCCGCCCACGAAGCGCTCTGGCACTTCGCGGGCCACCACGCCCTGGGCACGGTGTTCCTGCTCGACGCCGAGGTCGGCGCGTCGGCGGCCGGGCTGGCCGCGGTCGCCCGGACGCTCGGGGAGGCGCCGGACGCACGCACGTTCCACGTCGTGATGCTCGCCGACGGCGAGCGGCTGTCCCCGGACGACCTGCGCGACAACCTGTCGCTGATCGACGAGGCGAGCCTCTTCCTGCTGCCGATCGAGCCCGAGAAGGATCCGAGCTCCCTGCTTCGCAGCCTCTTCGCGAGGATCGTGCCGTGAGGGCTATCGAGACGACACAGAGGAGCGTCGCGTGAGGGCGTCCCAGCTGAAACAGTTCGCGCTGCTCACGGAGTTCAGCGAAGAGGAGCGCGAGGCCCTGGCCGATCTGCTCGAAGAGCGGACCCTGCCGGACGGCAAGAGCGCGTTCCGCGAGGGCTCCGAGGCCGAGGGGATGGTCCTCCTCGCCGAGGGCCGACTGAAGCTCAAGAGCAAGCGCACCGGCGCCGTCGTCGCCGTGCTCGAAGCGCCGGCGCATCTCGGTGCGGCGTCGCTCTTCGCGTTCGGCAAGCGCGAGGTGACCGCGCTCTCCGACGGCGGCGCGACGATCCACCTGCTGCCGAGGACCGGCTTGCCGCGACTCGCGGACGACGCGCCGCGCGCCGCGTTCCGGCTCGCGGAGGCCGTCGCCGGGGAGCTGGCGGGTCTCGTCCGGAACGGCCTCGACGTCCTGGCAGAACACGATCTCGGAGAGACGAAGTAGGGCGCCTCTCCGGTCCATCCGCCGGTCCGCTTCCTTGAAACCGCGCGGTGCCGCGATATCCTCCGGCATCGTTTCGCGGGGGTGACGCGGCCGGGTGATCTCCGGACCGTTTTCGACGTCCCTACCGCACACCTCGCGCTGCGATGAACCATCCCAGCTCCGCTGTGATTGCCGATCGCAGCTCCGCTGCGACGCACCATCCCAGCTGCGCGCGAGGTGTCCAGATGACGCAACCCGAGATCCGCGAGGGCCTCACCTTCGACGACGTGCTGCTCGTGCCGAGCGCGTCCGAGGTCCTGCCGAACGACGTCGATCTCAAGACGCGCCTCACGACCTCGATCGAGCTGAATACACCGCTGATCTCCGCGGCGATGGACACGGTCACCGAGCACGAGACCGCGATCTGCATGGCCCGCAACGGTGGGATCGGGATCGTCCACAAGAATCTCTCCGTCGCCGAGCAGGCCGCGGAGGTCGACAAGGTCAAGCGCTCGGAGTCGGGGATGATCGTCGACCCGATCACCATGCGTCCCGAGCAGCCGATCCGCGAGGCGCTCGAGGTGATGAGTCGCTTTCGCATCTCGGGCGTCCCGGTCACCCGGGAAGGCAAGGCGGTCGGCATCCTCACCAACCGCGACCTGCGCTTCGTGAAGGACGTCACGGCCGAGATCTCGACCGTGATGACGAGCGAGGGGCTCGTGACCGTCGAGCCCGGGACGACGATGGAACGCGCCCGCGAGCTCCTTCATCAGCACCGCATCGAGAAGCTGCTGGTCGTCGATCCCGCCGGCAAGCTCTGCGGCCTGATCACGATCAAGGACATCGAGAAGACCGAGCGCTACCCGGACGCGTGCAAGGACGACCTCGGGCGCCTGCGCAGTGGCGCGGCGATCGGCGTCGGGCCGGATCGCCTCGAGCGATGTCAGGCGCTCGTCGATGCCGGTGTGGACGTCGTGATCGTCGATACCGCCCACGGTCATTCCTCGGGCGTGCTCGAGACGATCCGCGAGCTGACCAGTCACTTTCCGGATCTCTCCCTCGTTGGCGGCAACGTCGCGACGGCGGAGGGCGCCGAGGCGCTGATCAAGGCTGGGGTCTCCGCGGTGAAGGTCGGCGTCGGGCCCGGCTCGATCTGCACGACGCGCGTCGTGGCGGGGGTCGGCGTTCCGCAATTCACCGCGATCCGCGATGCCTCGGAGGTCGCCTCCCGCTCGGGGGTGCCGGTGATCGGCGACGGCGGGATCAAGTTCTCCGGCGATGTCGTGAAGGGCCTCGCCGCCGGTGCGTCGACGATCATGATCGGGTCGCTCTTCGCCGGGACCGACGAGTCGCCGGGCGAGGTCGTGCTCTTCCAGGGTCGCTCGTACAAGGTCTACCGGGGCATGGGCTCGATCGGCGCAATGGCCGCCGGCAGTCGCGACCGTTATTTCCAGGACGAGGTCACGAACGACAAGCTCGTGCCGGAAGGGATCGAGGGACGCGTGCCGTACCGCGGCAGCCTCTCGCAGTCCCTGCATCAGCTCTACGGCGGCCTGCGATCGGGCATGGGCTATTGCGGCGCGGCCGACCTCGGCGCCCTCCGCGCCAATGCGAACTTCGTGCGCATCTCCTCGGCTGGACTCCACGAGAGCCACGTCCACGACGTGATCGTGACCAAGGAGGCCCCGAACTACCGCCTCGAATGAGAGTCGGCGCGACGCTGCCACCCCCCCATCGTATGGGCAGCGTCCCCGGATCCCGCTCAGGGACCCAATCACCCCTCGCGCGGCCCCCCGACCCCGCGACCCAACCCGGCAGCGTCCCGGGAGACCCCTCATGTCCGTCGGAAACGACTCTCTCAATCGCCGCGGCGCTCTCGACTCGCGGATCCTCGTCCTCGACTTCGGCGCGCAGTACTCCCAGCTGATCGCGCGCCGCGTGCGCGAGAGCCAGGTCTACTGCGAGCTCGTGCCGGCAGACGTCTCCCTCGATCGGATCAAGGATTTCCGGCCGACGGGCGTGATCCTCTCCGGTGGCCCGTCTTCGGTGCTCGATCCCGATTCGCCCGACATGGACGAGGGCGTGCTCCAGCTCGGCGTGCCCGTCCTCGGCATCTGCTATGGGCTCCAGCTGCTGGTCCAGAAGCTCGGTGGCCAGATCGAATCCGCGGACGACCGGGAATACGGACGCGCGGAGCTCGAGATCATCCAGGACGACCCGCTCTTCGCCGGGCTCTCTAAATCCTCGGAAGGGGACGACGAGCAGGTCGTGTGGATGAGCCACGGCGACCGGGTCCTGGGCCTGCCCGACGACATGCACGTGATCGCGACGTCCGGCGGCTCTCCCTTCGCCGCGGTCCGCTCGACCCGCGGACCCTACTGGGGCGTGCAGTTCCATCCGGAGGTGGTGCACACCCAGAACGGTGTGCGCATGCTCGAGAACTTCGTGCACGGCATCTGCGGCTGCGAGCCGTCCTGGACGATGTCGAGCTTCGTGGACAACACGGTCGAGTCGATTCGCGCGCACGTGGGCGACAAGCGGGCCGTCTGTGGCCTGTCCGGCGGCGTCGACTCCTCGGTCGCTGCGGCGCTCGTGCACCGCGCGGTCGGCGAACAGCTGACCTGCATCTTCGTCGACCACGGCATGATGCGGAAGAACGAGCGCCAGGAGGTCGAGGCACTCTTCGCAGAGGCCCTCGGAGTCGAGCTGATCTCGGTCGACGCGAGCGAGCGCTTCCTGAAGGCCCTCGAAGGCGTCTCCGAGCCCGAGAAGAAGCGCAAGATCATCGGCAACATCTTCATCGAGGTGTTCGACGAGGTCGCCGCCCGGATCACGGAAGAGCGGGGTGACGTGGGCTTCCTCGTGCAGGGCACCCTCTACCCGGACGTGATCGAGAGCGTCTCCGTGAAGGGCAAGTCCGTCACGATCAAGACCCACCACAATGTCGGCGGGCTGCCGGACGACATGAAGCTCGAGCTGGTCGAGCCCCTGCGCGAGCTCTTCAAGGACGAGGTGCGCGCGGTCGGTCGCGAGCTCGGGCTGCCGGCGCGCGCGCTGGGGCGGCATCCGTTCCCGGGCCCCGGTCTCGGCATCCGGATCCTCGGGGAGGTCACCCCCGAGCGGCTCGAGCCGCTCCGTGAAGCCGACGCGATCATGGTCGAGGAGATCCGCGAAGCGGGGCTCTACGACGAGATCTGGCAGGCGCTGGTGGTCTTCCTCCCGGTCCAGAGCGTGGGCGTCATGGGAGACGACCGGACCTACGAGAACGTCGTGGCCGTGCGCTGCGTGACGTCGACGGACGCGATGACCGCCGACTTCGCGCACATCCCCTACGACGTGCTCGGGCGGATCTCGAACCGGATCATCAACGAGGTCCAGGGGATCAACCGCGTCGTCTACGACATCTCGAGCAAGCCCCCGGCCACGATCGAGTGGGAATAGGGGAGGGCTAGCCGGTGCCCAAGCCCTTCGTCCACCTCCATCTCCACACCCAGTACTCGCTCCTCGACGGCGCGATCAAGCACAACCCGCTCTTCGAACGGGCGAAGTCGGCGAACATGCCGGCGGTCGCGCAGACCGATCACGGCAACCTCTTCGGGACCATCGAGTTCTACGAGAAGGCCCGCGCGAACGGCGTCAAGCCGATCATCGGCTGCGAGGCCTACTTCGCCGGGGGCTCGCGCTTCGACCGGGAACGTAAGCAGCGGGAGGAGACGGGGTACGACTCCGTCAACCATCTGCTGCTGCTGGCGATGAACGACACGGGTTACGCCAACCTGATGAAGCTCATCTCGAAGGCCTACCTCGAGGGCTTCTACTACAAGCCGCGGATCGACTGGGAGCTCCTCGAACAGCACCACGAGGGTCTGATCTGCACGTCGGGCTGCCTCTCGTCCCCGGTCTCGCGGGCGATCACCGCCGGTGAGCCGGACAAGGCCTGGACCCTCGCCCAGGACTTCCACCGCCTCTTCGGAGACCGCTACTACCTCGAGGTGATGCGCCACGGCATCCAGGACCAGGAGATCGTCAACCAGGAACTCTTCAAGATGCACCACGACATGGGCATCCCCCTGGTCGCGACGAACGACGCCCACTACCTCGAAGAGCACGACCACGACGACCACGACGTGCTGTTGTGCGTGGGGACGGCGGCGAACGTTTCGGACGAGAAGCGATTCCGGTTCGACGGCTCCGGCTTCTACGTCAAAGACGGCGATGCGATGCACGAGGTCTTCCACGACTATCCGCAGGCCGTCGAGAACACGCTCGAGATCGCGGAGCGGTGTGACGTCGAGATCGACATGGACACCTATCACATGCCGGACTACCAGGTCCCGGCGGGCAAGAGCCTCGAGCAGGTGATGGAAGAGCAGGCCTTCTCGGGCCTTCGCGAGAAGCTCGGGATGGAGCCGGACGCGCCCTTCGAAGGGGACCGCGGCAAGGCCTACGTCGAGCGGCTGCATCACGAGCTCGGCGTGATCAACAAGATGGGCTTCCCCGGCTACTTCCTGATCGTCGCCGACTTCATCAACTACGCGAAGCAGAACGGGATCCCCGTCGGTCCCGGCCGCGGGAGCTCCGCCGGCAGCCTCGTCGCGTACGGCATGAACATCACGAACGTCGACCCGATCGAGTACGACATCATCTTCGAGCGCTTTCTGAATCCGGAGCGGATCTCGATGCCGGATATCGACGTCGACTTCTGCATGCGGGGCCGCGAGCAGGTGATCCGCTGGGTCGCGGACAAATACGACGGCAAGGTCCCGGAGCGCACGGAGGACGACCCGCGGCACGAGCTGGATGGCAAATACGACGAGATGCGCGTCGCGCAGATCGCCACGTTCGGGACCCTGCAGGCGAAGGCGGCCATCCGGGACGTGGGTCGCGTGCTGGGCATGAGCTTCGGCGACGTGGACCGGATCGCGAAGCTCGTCCCGGAAGTGCTCGGGATCAAGCTCGCCGACGCGATCACGCAGTCCCCGGAGCTGCGGGCCCTGATGGACTCCGACTCCCAGGTGAAGCGGCTGGTCGATACCGCGCAGAGCCTGGAAGGGCTCACGCGCCACGCCTCGAAGCACGCCGCCGGGGTCGTGATCGGGACGAAGCCCCTGATCGACATGGTCCCGCTCTACAAGGATCCGAAGTCCGGCGACGTGATGACCCAGTACAACATGGTCAACGTCGAGCAGGTCGGCCTCATCAAGTTCGACTTCCTCGGGCTCAAGACCCTCACCCTGATGGCGGACGCGGAGCGCATGATCCGCAAGAAGGAGGGCTTCCAGGACTTCGACGTGAACGCCATCCCGATGGACGACGACGTCACCTACGACCTCCTCTGCGGCGGCGACACGGAGGGCGTGTTCCAGGTCGAGTCCTCGGGCATGACCGACCTCGTGCTGAAGCTCAAGCCCCGCACGTTCCGTGAGATCATCCCCCTCGTCGCGCTCTATCGACCGGGTCCGCTCCAGTCGGGGATGGTCGACGACTACGTGGCGCGGAAGAACGGAGTCACGAAGATCGAGTATCTCCATCCCTCGATCGTCGACCTGACCGAGGAGACCCTCGGCGTCATCGTCTACCAGGACCAGGTGCTGCAGATCGCACAGAAGATGGCCGGCTACAGCCTGGGCGAGGCAGATCTGCTGCGCCGCGCGATGGGCAAGAAGAAGGCCGAGGTGATGCAGGAGCAGCGCGAGCGCTTCGTCGACGGTTCCGTCGCCAACACGTCGGAGAAGATCGACAAGCACGAGGCCGGGCACGTCTTCGACATGATCGTCGAGTTCGCGGGCTACGGCTTCCCGAAGGCGCACTCCACCGCCTACGCCTACATCACTTATCAGACAGCCTATTTGAAGGCCAATCACCCCGCGGAGTTCCTGGCCTCCGTGTTGACGATCGAGTCGGCCAACCACGATCGGCTCTCGCGCTACATCGCGCACGTCCGCGAGAAGTCGATCGAGATCCTGCCGCCGGACGTGAACGAGTCCGAGCAGGACTTCGGCGTGGTCGACGGTGCGATCCGCTTTGGCTTCGCCGGCATCAAGAACGTTGGCGCAGGCGCGATCGAGTCGGTGCTCGAGGCGCGACGCGAGGGCGGGTCCTTCGAGAGCCTCTTCGACTTCGCGGATCGCGTCGACGGCAAGAAGGTGAATCGGCGCGTGGTCGAAGCCCTCGTGAAGTGCGGCGCCTTCGACTCGCTGCATCCGGGACGCGCGTCGGTCTGGGCCTCGATCGAGACGGCCCTCGAGCGCGCGGCTCGGGCCCAGCGCGATCGCGCGGTGGGACAGGAGAGCCTCTTCGGGGGCTTCGGCGGAAACCGCGAGAGCGAGGGCCTCGATCAGCCGAAGCTGATCGAAGCGACCGATTGGGGGGAGCGCGAGCGCCTCGGGCACGAGAAGGAGCTGCTCGGCTTCTACGTGACCGGGCACCCCCTCGCGGAGGTGGCGCCGCTGCTCGCGCGCTTCACCGACACGACGGCCCTCGCGACCGAGGGCAAGGCCGGGCGTGAGATCCGCGCAGGCGGATTGCTGACGGGGCTGCGCGAGACCCGGACCAAGCGCGGCCAACGCATGGGCTTCGGACAGCTCGAGGACCTCGAGGGCAGCTTCGAGCTCGTGATCTTCACGGAGCCCTTCGAGCAGCACGTCGAGCTGCTGCGGACGGCCAAGGACGGCACGGGCGCCGAAGGGGAGGTGGGACCGATTCCCCTGGTGATCCACGGCACCCTCGAAGAGGGCGACCCTGCGAAGATCCTGGTGCGCGACGTGACCCGCCTCGACCACGCCGAGGAAAAGCTCTCGGCGAGCCTGCGCGTGCGCGTCCAGTCGCCGGACGTGACCCGCGACCGGCTGATCGCGCTGCGCAAGTTGTTGGGATCCCATGCGGGGGATTGCGGTGTCTATCTCCACATCACGATCCCGGGCGAGAGCGAGACCGTCCTTGGCGTCGGTGGGATCCGCGGGGTCGCGGCGTCGGCGGCGCTGTGCCGCGAGGTCGATCGGCTCTTCGGCCGACCGGTGACCGAACGGGCGATGTAGCGTTCTGCCGACCGGTGACCGAACGGGCGATGGAGCGTTCGGCGGCACGCCGAGCGGACGCGGTAGACTGCGCGGCGGTCACCAGGGGGGAAGCATGCACACGCGACGAGGCAGGCGCGGACACGGGGCGAGGTCCGCCTGGATCGCAGGGGGCGTCGCCCTCGCGCTCGGCGTCGGCTACTCCGTCAGATCCGCCGACGCGTTCGCTGCCGAGTCCGAGGTCCGTCGCGTCGAGGCGATCGGGATCTACGGCATTCGTGACTCGATGCGCACGAAGGTGATTCCGCGGGACGAGGCGATCTCGAACGCGCGCTGGGAGGGCGTGTCGCGGGTCGCGCTCGAGCTGATCGGGGAGTCGGGCCCGGCGCCGAACGAAGACGAAGGCCTCGACTTCGACGAAGGGCTGACCGGCCTCGCGAGCGACGGACGGACGGACCCGGCGACCGATCCTCCGCTCGAGCTGCAAGGCGGAGACCCGGGCCTCGTCGCCGAGGTCGACCCCGACGACGTGCGGCTCGACCGGACGGCACCGAGCGACGACGAGGTCGCTCTGCTCTCGACCGTCCTCGGCAAGGACATGCTCCCCTACACCCGGGGCTTCCGGATCGTCGAGGACCAGGGCGAGCTGCCGGTGCTCTTCGACGACGCGCCCGGCGTCGACACCGAGTACGTCGTCGTCGTCGAGGTCGTCGTCGACGTGGGTCGGGTCGAGGCCGCGCTCGAAGAGGCGGGCCTGGTGGTGGCCACCGGCGCGGCGCCAGAGGAGGCGCTGACTCTCGAGCTGGTCGGCCTCGCGCGCTACGAGGCCCTCGAGCGGGTGCTCGCAGCGCTCCGCGGCCCCTTGGGCGCCACCCGGGTCTCCACCCTCGAATTCGAGCGGGAGCGGCAGCTGTTGGCCGTCGAGGGCCCCTTCGACGCGGAGGTCCTGGCGACGCTTCTCGCGGACTTCAGTGATCCCCAGCTCGTGCTCGAGCCGATCGCCCTGGACCCGATCTACGGCCGACTGAGGGTCCTCGCGCGCTGGTTTCCGGCCCTCGAAGAGGGCGAACGCGAGGGCGGGCCGCCGGCCGCGGCCGGGGGACGCTGAAACGCGGACAGGATTCGCCTCGCGCGGGTCTCGCTTCCGGAGTTCGACCCGATCCGTCCCGGATCCCCGCCGGAGGCGGTTGACGCCCCCCGATAAAAAGGGTAATCAATCCGCCGCTTTAGCTGGATCATAGACACGTAGCTCAGGGGTCTAGAGCACCGCCTTGACATGGCGGGGGTCGGCGGTTCAAATCCGCCCGTGTCTACCAGTCTTTTTTCCACGGCCGGATCACGGAGGCGCTGGGGGGCGTTTTCGCTGGAAGCCCGCGACGGGTGATCCAGCGCTGTGGTGTCGGCGCCGCTGCTCGCTGTCGAGAGTGCGCGCCGTGCGGTTCGGGGGCAGCGGTGAATCGTCACGAAGACAACATGGAAGGCCATTGGCTGCGCTCGGTTCCGGGTCGCACGGGCCGCCGCGTGTGTCCGCAGTTCGCCCTGGTTACCCACCATGACTGACGCGGTCACCGTCACGCTTCCCGACGGCAAGCAGCTCGAGCTCGCCGCCGGCGCGACCGTCCTCGACGTCGCCGCGGAGATCGGCCCCGGACTCGCCAAGGCGGCGCTCGCCGGTCGGATCGACGGTGCGCTGGTCGACCTTCGCGCGCCGATTCGCGAGGACGTCGCGCTCTCGATCGTGACGTCGAAGGACGAAGCCGGCGGCGAAGTGATCCGGCACTCGGCCGAGCACGTGATGGCCGACGCCGTGAAGAGGCTCTTTCCGGAGGCGCAGGTCGACGCGGGCCGGACCGACCACTCCGACAAGTTCCAGTACGACTTCCTCGTCGACGAGCCCTTCACGCCGGAAGATCTCGAGCGGATCGAGAAGGAAATGAACTCGATCCTCGCAGAAGGCGCGAGCTTCGAGCGGCAGGTCCTCACTCGTGACGAGGCCGCCGAGCTCTTCCGTGGCCTCGGCGAGGAGCTCAAGCTCTCGCGCCTCGGCGACATCCCGGAAGACGCCGAGATCACCGTCTTCCGACACGGCGACTTCGCCGATCTCTGCCGCGGTCCGCACGTCCAGTCGACGAAGCAGATCGGCGCCGTCAAGCTGACCGAATCGAGCGGGACCTACTTCCGCGGCGACGAGTCCGGCCCGAAGCTCCAGCGCATCTACGGCACCGCGTTCGAGAGCAAGAAGGCCCTGAAGAGCCATCTCGCCCGGCTCGAAGAAGCCAAGAAGCGCGACCACCGCCGCGTCGGCGCCGACCTCGGACTCTTCCACCTCGACCCGCTCGCCCCGGGCTCGCCGTTCTACCTGCCCAAGGGCATGGCGCTCTACAACGAGCTCGTCCGCTTCGTCCAGGACCTCTATCCCAAATACGGATACCAGGAGGTCATGACGCCCCAGCTCTTCCGATCGGACCTCTTCAAGACCTCGGGCCACTATCAGAAGTTCCACGGCGACATGTACTGGTTCGAGGGCAGCGACGAGGGCGAAGAGCTCGGCGTCAAGGCGATGAACTGCCCGGGCCATTGTCATCTGTTCTCGACCGGCAAGCGCAGCTACCGCGAGCTGCCGGTCCGCTGGGCCGAGTTCTCGCGCCTCCATCGCAACGAGCGCAGCGGCACCCTGAACGGCATCACCCGCGTCCGCACCTTTGCCCAGGACGATGCGCACATCTACTGCGAGCCCGACCAGGTGCCGCAGGAGATCGACAGCTTCTTCCAGATGACCGCCGAGATCTACGAGAAGCTCGGGGTGGAAGGCGTCGAGATGGCCGTGTCGACCCGGCCCGAGGAGTTCCTCGGTGAGCCGGCGGATTGGGACGTGGCCGAGAAGGCCCTCGTCGAGGCCGTCGAGCGCGCCGGCTTCCAGTGCCAGATCAAGGAGGGCGAGGCCGCCTTCTACGCACCGAAGGTCGAGGCGGACTTCAAGGACGTGTTGGGCCGCGCGTGGACCCTGGCGACGATCCAGATCGACATGGCGATGCCCGGCCGCTTCGGCCTCCGCTATGTCGGCCGCGACGGCGAGCTCCATCAGCCCGCGATGCTCCATCGCGCGATCCTGGGCTCCCTCGAGCGCTTCATCGGGATCTACATCGAGCATACCGGCGGTGATTTCCCGTTCTGGCTGAGCCCGATCCAGGTCGTGATCCTGCCGATTGCCGACCGTCACGCCGATCGGGCCCATCAGATCCGAGCCGCACTCTCCGAAAAGGGGGTGCGTGCAGAAGTCGACGATCGGAGCGAGACTCTCGGGTTCCGGATCCGAGAGGGTCAGACCCAGAAGATTCCGCTCACCCTCGTGATCGGAGACGAAGAAGTCGAGCGGGGGACGGTTTCCCCGCGATTGCGTAAATCCAAGCAGGCAGCGGACGCGATGTCGGCGGAGGCGCTCGTGGAAGAGTTGGCCCTCGCGAACGCCGAACGTCGCAAAGCCCCGCTGGCCTGAGGAGGAGAGTCACATCCCGTCCAGATCCAGATTCAGGATCGTTCAACCCGAGCGTGATCAAACGCGGGTGAACGAGAGGATTCGAGTCCGCGAAGTCCGCGTCATCGGCGCCGACGGCGAGCAGCTCGGCGTGATGCCGCCGGAAGCCGCCCTCGACCTCGCTCGCGAGGACGGTCTCGATCTGGTGGAGGTCGCCGCGAACTCGCGTCCGCCCGTCTGCCGGATCATGGACTACGGCAAGTTCAAGTACGAGCAGAAGAAGAAGGGTGCGAACAAGAAGACCCAGTCGGCGAGCCTCAAGGAAGTGAAGCTCCGACCGGGGACCGATCAGCACGACCTCAACTTCAAGCTCGGCAACGCACGCAAGTTCCTCATGGCGGGCGACAAGGTGAAGGTCACGGTGATGTTCCGGGGCCGGGAGATGGTCCACACCTACCGCGGACGGGAACAACTCAAGACCGTCATCGAGCAACTCGGTCCGATCGCGAAGGTCGAGTCGACGCCCCGGATGGAAGGGCGCTTCATGTCCATGATCCTGGTGGCGGACCGCGAGGCGGTCGCCGAGGCCAAGCGCGCCGAGGAAGCCGAGGCCGCGGGCGACACCACGGAAGCGACGGAAGAGACGACCGAAGAGAGCGCCGCACCGGCGGAGACCACGGCTGAGACCCCGGCGGAGGCCACGGCGGATGCCGCGGAAGCGCCGGAAGAAGCGACGCCCTCGAGCTAGACGAATTCAAGGTAGGGGGCAGGGTGCCCCGTACCGTACCCAGGCGAAGGAAAGGTTCCGATGCCCAAGATGAAGACCCACAGCGGGTCGGCGAAGCGATTCAGCAAGACCGGTACCGGCAAGCTGAAGCGCAACAAGAGCAATCGTCAGCACATCCTGACGAAGAAGCGCACCAAGCGGAAGCGTCAGCTGCGCCAGCACGATCTGGTCAGCGCCGACGACGTGCCGCGCGTGCGCAGGCTTCTTCCCTATCTATAGTCGAGCACTTCGCGCGTGTTGCTGCGCTCGCGGCGACGAGGCGCGTGCTCGATGACAGGAAGGGGCTACGAGCCAGCAGGTGCCGCAGATCGCGGTGCCTGAAAGAACGATCCGAGGAGGCCGAGGCACGCCTGCCGGAACGGAAAGACCCCGGACGCGAGTTCGAGCGGTCGAAGCAAAGCGAGAAGAAGATGCCGAGAGTGAAGCGGGGCGTCCCGGGCGCCAAGCGACGGAAACGAGTACTGAAGCGCGCGAAGGGTTATTTCGGCGCGCGCAGCAAGCTCCACAGCGTGGCGACCGAGGCCGTCGACAAGGCCGAGAAGTACGCCTATCGCGACCGCCGCCAGCGCAAGCGAGAATTCCGCGGTCTCTGGATCGCGCGCATCAACGCGGCTGCACGCCAGAACGGTGTTTCATATAGCCGTCTCATGGCCGGTCTCAAGGCAGCGAACGTCGAGGTCGACCGCAAGGTCCTCGCGCAGCTCGCCCTCGAGGATCCGCAGGGCTTCACGGCCCTCGCCGAGAAGGCAAAGGCCAGCCTCTAACACGTCCATCAGGCTCGGCGTGGCGCGATTTGCGCGGCGCGCCGAGCTGGGCGACGGTCGAAGACACGCCGATCGGGGAGTGCGCAGCATGACGAAGGCCGAGATCGTCGAGCAGATCTACGAGCGCGTGGGGTTCTCCAAGAAGGAGGCCGCCGAGCTCGTCGAGAAGGTGTTCGAGATCATGAAGGAGACCCTCGCCGAGGGCGAGAAGGTCAAGATCTCTGGCTTCGGCAACTTCGTCGTCCGCGAGAAGAACGCGCGCAAGGGGAGAAACCCCCAGACGGGGCAAGAGATCCTGCTCGATGCGCGCCGCGTCCTCACCTTCAAGCCCAGTCTCGTGCTGAAGAACGTGTTGAACGAGACCGAGGTGACCGACGAGGACCGCGCGGCCGAGGCTCGCCAGAACAGCGAAGCCTGAGGGCAGCGCCTTCCACCTACTTTTGCGCCTTTTCTCGTGCAAGCGCCGAGCGCGCGTGGCATCGTGAGTCCGGTGCCAAGCCGGTTCGGGGGAACGTATGCCGCGTGGGTCGGGTAAGTCGGGACAGTCCGGCAAGTCTGCGAAGTCTGTGAAGTCGGACAAGCCGAGCAAGCCGAGTAGGTCGAGCAAGCGCGCGAAGACGTCTTCGAACGGATCCGCCTCCGTCGACGACATCGGCGACGTCGACCACGAAGGCGACGCGGCCGCGCGTGCGAAGCTGCTCGCTTCGGACAAGCTCTACTACCGGATCGGTGAGGTCAGCAAGCTGACCAGCGTCAAGGCGCACGTGCTCCGCTATTGGGAGACCGAGTTCCGCTGGATGGCGCCGCCGAAGTCGCGCTCGAAGCAGCGCCTCTATCGCAAGCGCGACATCGAATTCGTCTGGCTGCTGAAGCGACTGCTCTGGGACGAGCGCTACACGATCGCCGGCGCCCGCCAGCGCATCCAGGAGCTCGGCGTCGAAGAAGCGCTCGCGCTCCTCGACCAGCCGCCCGGCACGACCGCCACCAAGAGCGAGGTCGACGCCGCGGTGCAGGCCGCGAGCAGTGAGCAGTGGGTTTCGTTCCGCGCCGCGCTCGACGACATGCACGGCGAGCTCGAGACCATCCGGGGAGTCCTCCGAGAAGGCGCATGAGCGACGGGCTCGTGTCTCTCGAGCTCGTGTCTGCCGAGGAAGGCGCATGAGGGAGTCAGTCGTTCCGGGCGCGACGTCGACACCGATGCTTGCCGAATCGGGGCGCCGCGCGTTCTCCGAGACTTCGGATCCGGCGGCGTATATCGAACGGCCCGCCTCTGCGGAGGCGCTTCGCGCCATCTCGGCCTGGGATGCGAACGACGGGCAGGGCGGAACCGTCGCCGCCCTCGTCGCCCCGCCCGGGCTCGGCAAGACCTTCCTCTTGCGCGTCGTCGAGCAACACCTGAACCGCACCGGCCTCGCCGGCGGAACCCCCGCGGCGCGCGTGCGAGCCCTCTATCTCCCGTACGCGGGCCTCGGCCCGACCGATCTCGCAATCTGGGTCCACGGCCTGCTCGGTCGCGCCTACCCGGCGTTGCCGGACGAAGAGGCGGCGATCGCCGCGCTCGTGGACATCGGCGCGGACGGGGGAGCGCCGCTCACGCTGCTCCTGGACGACGCTGATTCGATGCCGCCCAAGACGGTCCAGGCGCTTACGCATCGGCTGCCCTCATCCGGCTCGTCGCTGCGGCTGCTCCTCGCCCTCAACCCGGACTCGAAAGGCAGCCGGCTGCTGGCGGCGCTGCATGCGCTGGCGCCGCGGGAGGTGCGCTACGTGACGCCGCTCTCCGCCGCCGAGACCGGTGACTACCTGCGCGCGCGCATGCGCTGGGCCGGCTTTCCGGAAGAATTCGTGGCGCGCGTCGACGAAGGTGAAGCCCAGCGCGTGCACTCGCTCTCGAACGGCATCCCGCGCGCGATCCACGCGATCGCCGCCGATCGCCTGGACACCGCGACCGCCATAGAGGTCAAGCAGGCCCTCGAAGGCAAGCGACGCCGTGAAGACTGGATGGGGCGCCCCATCGAAGACGACCTCGAGATCTGATTTCCCTGGGAATTCCAGCGCTTCCGGGATCGACGCCCAAGGGCGGGTAGGCTAAACCTACGCGCTCGTCGGGCCGTGGCGCAGTCTGGTAGCGCGCTTGACTGGGGGTCAAGAGGCCGTGGGTTCAAGTCCCACCGGCCCGACCATTTTTCTTGCGGCCCGCGTGGCTCCCCCCGTCGTTTCGCCTTGCGTCCCTCAGAGATCCCCGGGCGCGACCGCCTCCCGACGTTTCGGCGCTTGCCTCGGCTGAGTCGCCACTCGTTCGTGACTCCGGCGTGACGCCGCGATCCGACGCGCCGCGCCTGATCCGAACGAGGGCGACGCATCGACGCGATGGTCTACTCTCGCCGCCATGTCCCGCCTATCGACCCTCTCTCGTTCCGTCGCCGACCGCGTCGTCCTGATCACCGGTGCCGCCAGCGGTATGGGCCGCGCGACCGCCCAGCTCTTTGCGGACGAAGGGGCCAAGGTCGCAGTCACCGATCTCGGCCAGGACCGCGTCGACCTCGTGGTCAAGGAGATCAACGAAGCGGGCGGGACCGCCGCCGGCTGGGAGCTCGACGTCTCGGATCTCGCGCAGATCCATGCGGTCGTCGACGCCATCGGCGACACCCTCGGCGACATCGGCATCGTCGTGAACAACGCCGGGATCGCCGTCGGCGGCACCCTCGACATGAGCGACGACGAATACGAGCCGGGCTGGACGCGTGCGCTCGACGTCCTGCTCACCTCGCATCAACGGATCATCCGCGCCGCCCTGCCGCAGATGCGGCGGGCCGGGGACGGACGGATCATCAACATCGCCTCGACCGAGGGGTTGGGCGCGACGGCCAATGCCGGACCCTACACCGCGGCCAAGCACGGGGTCGTCGGACTCACCCGCTCGATGGCCCTCGACCTCGGACGCGAGGGCATCACCGCGAACTGCATCTGCCCCGGTCCGATCCTCACGGGCCTGACCGAGGGGATCCCCGAGCCCCATCGCGAGAAGTTCGCACGCCGGCGCGTGCCGGTCCGTCGCTACGCGATTCCGGAAGAGGTCGCCCACATGACGCTCTCCCTGGCCCTCCCGGCAGCCTCCTTCCTCAATGGAGTGGCGATTCCGGTCGATGGGGGACTGTCGATCCAGAACACCTGAGCCTGCGCGGCCAGGGGATCGTCACGAAGGGGGCAAGGTGACCGAGAGCAAGGGCGGGCACGCCGGCGAGAGCAAGGGGCGGATCCTCGTCACCGGGGGCGCTGGCTTCATCGGCTCGCACACCGTCGTCGACCTGATCGAAAACGGCTACGAGCCGGTGGTCGTCGACGACTTCTCGAACTCCGACCGCGGCGTGATCGAAGGCCTCGCCTCGATCTGTGGCCGACCCGTTTCCTGTTACGAGATCGACTGCACCGATCGCGCGCTGCTCGAAGACGTCTTCGAAGCCGCCGGCCCGATCACCGGCGTGATTCACTTCGCCGCGTCGAAGGCGGTGGGCGAGTCGCAGGAGAAGCCGCTCCTCTACTACCGCAACAACCTCGGCGGCCTGGTCAACCTGCTCGAGGTGATGGCCGAGCACGGCACCCGGGACCTCGTCTTCTCGTCTTCCTGCACGGTCTACGGCCAGCCCGACACCTTGCCCGTGACCGAGGAGACGCCGCGCGCCGAGCCGGCGTCGGTCTACGGCGCGACCAAGCGGATCTGCGAGGACATCCTGACCGATGTGATCGCCTCCGGCGCGCCCCATCGCGTGACGCTGCTCCGCTACTTCAATCCGATCGGTGCGCACCCGTCCGCATTGATCGGCGAGCTGCCCCTCGGCGACCCGCAGAACCTGGTGCCGGTCATCCTGCAGAGCGCCGCCGGATTGCGCGGACCCATCACCGTTCACGGCGACGATTGGGGCACTCCGGACGGGACCTGCATCCGCGACTACATCCACGTGCTCGATCTCGCGGCAGCCCACGTGCGCGCCCTCGACTGGATGGCCGAGCAGGGCGAGGACCCTCTCGTCGACGTATTCAACATCGGCACGGGCCGCGGGACTTCGGTCTCGGAGGCCCTCGACGCATTCGAGCGCGCGACGGGCCAGGAGATCGAGCGCACGATCGGGCCCCGACGCTCCGGCGACATCGAGCAGATCTACGCCGCGTGCGAGAAGGGCGAACGCGTCCTCGGCTGGAAGGCCACGCGCACGATCGACGACGCGATGCGGGACGCCTGGCGCTGGCAGGAGCGGCTGGGCAAGCGTTAGGCGCGGGCGACCGGGCCGGATTCGGTCGGGCGACCCGCGTCCGGGCGCTGCGTGTCCCGCCGGTCGCGGGGCTCCGGATCGAGGTAGTCCGCGCGAAATGCGCGATAGACCCGCATCGTCGGCTCGTTTCGCCACGTGGCCGACAGGTCGCCCTCGTCGACGTAGCCCGCCCTCTCGAGCGCGCGCCGCGAGGCCACGTTCGCTTCCTCCACCCGTGCGAAGATCGACGCGAGTGGCCGCTTGCGGAAGGCGAGGAGCGTGACGAGCGGAATCACACGGCGCGCGAGTCCTCGCCCCCAGTAGTGGCGGCCGAACCAGTAGCTGATCTCGGCGTCGATCCCGCCGGCGTCGATGGCGTTGAAGCGACCGGCAAAGAGCAGGCGCGCCTGCCCTACGAGCTCGCCCTCGAATTCGACGGCGCGGACTTCGTGGTGGGTGCCCTCGTTCGAGACCTGGATCAGGTCGCGCGCGAGCCGCTCGTCGAAGGAAGCCGGCGGGTCCTCGGGCAGGTGTCGCCAGACTTCCGCGTCGTCGAGCAGTGCTCGGAACCGCGGTGCGTCGGACTCGCGCCAGGGACGCAGCTGTGTCGCGTGCCCGTCGACGAGTGCCGTGTGGCGCCGGCGCGCGCGCGCCCGGTCGTCGAGCAGGCGATCCACGAGGATCGCGTGGGCCTGGGCTTGGAGGTGCCGGAGCACGACGAGCCGTTCCTCGGCATCACCGCTCGGTTCTGCTTCGACGAGGCGTGCCGGCAGCGCGCGGATCGCGTCGACCGTGCGCGCGTCTTCGCGCCCGTCCCGGACATGGGCTCGTAGCTCGGCGCGGGCCAGCTCTCGCAACCGTCCGACGAGGCGAGCTTCGTCCCGGACCGGAGACGCGTCGCCCCGGATGTCCGCAGGCATCTCGACCTCGAGGTCGTCGACGCATTCGAGGGGGACCCAGCCCTGTTGGACCGGATCGAAGGCGATCGCGATTCCGGCTTCGAGGCAGAGTGTGCGCTCGGCCCGGCTGAGCGGCCCCGCGGATCGGGGGCGTCGGGGGTCGAAGGGGACCGCCGCCACCTCGAGATGCGCGGCGTCCGGGGAATTCGACACGGCGGATGCGTCGGCCATGACTACCCACTCCCGGGGTCGACGGCGACCGGCCCACGGCGCGGCGATCTGCGCGGGTGGGGGACGCCGGTGCAGACGAAGAAATTGTCTCACACCGGCGGCGGTCTTCGTGCGCTTCCCGACGCGAAACTCTCGAGGGGCGCGTCGAGGTGGTCCAGCGGCGGACGCTAGAGGGGGCTCGGGTGGTCCAGAATCGAGAGCAGGTACTCGCCGTAGTCGTTCTTGGCGAGGGCGGTCGCGTGTGCACGCAGCTGGTCGCCGTCGAGCCAACCGTTGCGCCAGCCGATCTCTTCCGGGCAGGAGATCAACAGGCCCTGTCGCGACTGGACGGCTTCGATGAAGTTGGCGGCCTGCAGGAGCGCTTCGTGCGTTCCGGTGTCGAGCCAGGCGACGCCCCGGCCGAGGACCTCGACCTGGAGCGCGTCGCGCTCGAGGTAGGCGAGGTTCACGTCGGTGATCTCGAGCTCGCCGCGGGCGGACGGGTTGAGGCCGCGCGCGATGTCGACGACCTGCTCGTCGTAGAAGTAGAGGCCGGTGACCGCGTAGTTGGAGCGCGGTTGGGACGGCTTCTCCTCGATCGAGCGCACGGCGCCGTCGTCGCCGAACTCGATCACGCCGTAGCGCTCCGGATCGTGCACGTGGTACCCGATCACGGTCGCGCCGGCGTCCTGGGTCGCAGCGCGGCGGATCGCGTCCGGGAATCCGTGGCCGTAGAAGATGTTGTCACCGAGGGCGAGGGCGACCGGGTGGCCGTCGATCCAGTCGGCGGCGATCAGGAAGGCCTGCGCGATGCCCTCGGGCTTGTCTTGCACGCGGTACTGGATGCGAATGCCGAACTGGCTGCCGTCCCCGAGCAGACGCTCGAAGATCGGCGTGTCGTGCGGCGTCGAGATCAGCAGGATGTCCCGGATCCCCGCCAGCATCAGCGACGAGAGCGGGTAGTAGACCATCGGCTTGTCGTAGACCGGGAGCAGCTGCTTCGACACGCCGCCGGTCGCCGGCAGCAGTCGCGTTCCCGATCCGCCCGCGAGTAGGATCCCCTTCATTCTGCCGCTCCCTTCGTCTCGGCCGAGAGGCCCTGACGTTCGCGGGCATCCCCCTCGTCCTGGATCGCCTTCCGCCAGGCCTCATGGTCGAGGTACCAGGCGACCGTCTCGGCGAGGGCGTCCTCGAAGGTATGAGCCGGCGACCAATCGAGGGTCTCGAGCGACTTGCTCGCGTCGATCGCGTAGCGCCGATCGTGCCCCGGGCGGTCCTCGACGAAGCTCTCGAGGTCGCGGTAGTCGTCGATGCCCTGGCGTTTGAGCGCATCGTTGTCCGCCGCCGGTCGCAGGTGCTCGAGGGCGTCGCACAGCGTGTCGACGACGTCGAGGTTCGAGCGCTCGCTGTTGCCGCCGAACGCGTACTGCTCGCCCGGGGTGCCTGCCTCGAGCGAGCGCGCGATGCCCTCGCAGTGGTCGGTCACGTAGATCCAGTCACGGACGTTGCCGCCGTCGCCGTAGATCGGGAGCGGTTTGCCCTCGAGCGCGTTGAGGATCATCAAGGGGATCAGCTTCTCGGGGAACTGATAGGGACCGTAGTTGTTGGAGCAGTTGGTCGTGATCGTCGGCAGGCCGTAGGTGCGATGATAGGCGCGGACGAGCAGGTCGGCGCCGGCCTTCGAGGCGGAGTAGGGCGAGTTCGGCGCGTAGGGCGTCTCTTCGGTGAAGTAGCCCTCGGCTCCGAGGGTGCCGTAGACCTCGTCGGTCGAGACGTGCAGGAAGCGGAAGCGCTCGCGATCCGCTTCCGGCAGCCCGGCGAAGCGGGCGCGGGCGGCCTCGAGGAGCTCGAAGGTGCCGACCACGTTCGTGTCGACGAAGGCGCGGGGGCCATCGATCGATCGGTCGACGTGGCTCTCGGCGGCGAAGTTGAGGATCGCCGTCGGGGCGTGGGCGTCGAAGGCGGCGGTGACGTCGGCGGCGCTCGCGATGTCGCCGCGGACGAACTCGAAGCGCCCGGCATCGGGCAGGTCGCGCAGGTTCTCGAGGCTGCCCGCGTAGGTCAGCTTGTCGAGGACGACGACCCGCACGTCGGGGCGATGATCGAGGGCCCAGCGGACGAAATTCGAGCCGATGAAGCCCGCTCCGCCCGTTACCAGCCAGGTCTGCGAATCCATTCGAGGCACTCCTGCCGGCTGCGCGGCGTCACCCTAGCACCGCTCGCCTGTCCTCCCGGACGGCGCCGCGGCGCAGGGTTCTTCGTCGGCGCGACGGGGTGGAGCTTGAGTGCCCGGATCGGGCGGTCGAGGGGGAAAGGGGCCCGGAAAATCCCTGGGAGGCCGTCGTGAATCGGCCGCATCCGATCGGAAACCGGGGCCGTGACGGCGATTCGGCGCCAACCCGTCGCAGATTGGGACCAGGGGCCGCGTTTCGTCCGTTAGCATTTCGTCACAAATGTCGGAAAACGTTGCGGAAATTACATCGCTGCACAGATGATTCACCCTACGTTCCGCGTATAATCACAGGTCTCGCACATACCCTTTTCAGAAGGGGCGGGCACATCTTTTGTGGACCGATGGGGTCCTGATGGCTACGGCGAGCGCGAAAGCGCGTCAGGTTTTCTCCCCAGAATGATCTCGGAGCGGGGATCGCGTCCATAGAAGGGGTCAGGATTCGCATGCTGCGGAACAACGGCAAGATCACATCGTCGCTGCTGATGTCGCTCGACGTCGTGATGAGCACCGTGATCTGCGTCGGTCTCCTCTACTGGACCGAGCTCTCGGGCATTGCAGACCCCTTCGCCGAAGCGAGCGGCTCGACCCTCCTGCTCGCGATCACCGCCTGTCTCGTGTGGCCGTTCACGTTCCAGCAGCTCGACGTGTACTCGTCCGTGCGGACCCTCGGCCTCTGGGACGTCACGCGCCGGCTGCTCGTCTCTGGCTGCGTCGTGGCGACGATCCTCGGTGCCGTCGCCTTCGCGAGCGACGTTCCGATCTCCCGCGAGTTCCCCTTCGTGTGTGCCGCCGCGCAGGGCGTTGCGCTGTCCCTGACGCGTTTCTTCGTCTACTCGACGCTGCGCATGGCCCGTCGCGTCGGTCGCAATACGCGCAACGTGCTGATCGTCGGCACCGGCGGCCGCGCAGCGCAGATCAAGCGCAACATCGACGCGCATCCGCAGTGGGGCCTCCGCATCCTCGGTTTCGTCGACGACGTGGACTCCGCGGTCGACCCGAGCCTCTACAACGCGAAGCTCTTCGGCATCTCGCAGATGGACTCGCTGCTCTCCGACATGGTCGTCGATCGTGTCCTGGTCGCCGTGCCCCGGTCGATGCTCGGCTCGATCGCGCCGGTGCTCTCCGCCTGCAGCAGCACGGGCGTGCCGCTCACATTGCTTACGGATCTCTTCGGTGACTACCTGCCGACGCCGCAGGTCGGGACGT
Source organism: uncultured Spirochaetaceae bacterium (assembly GCA_964488255.1). GTDB lineage: Bacteria > Myxococcota_A > UBA9160 > UBA9160 > UBA4427 > UBA4427. Next base: position 225,460 of record CAZAUR010000002.1, read on the forward strand.
TCGGATCACGCCCGTCCCTCGAGTTCGAGACGGTTCACCACAATTCGTTCCTGCTCTCCGTGAAGCGCGCCGTCGACGTCGTCGGGGCCACGGCCGCGGTCGTCGCGAGCGCGCCGCTGATCGGGCTCGCCGCGCTCGCGATCAAGATCGAGGACGGCGGTCCGATCTTCTTCCGACAGTCGCGCTGCGGCCTCTACGGACGCCGATTCTCGATGGTCAAGCTGCGCACGATGTGCGTGGACGCCGAGGCGCGAAAGGCCGATCTCGTCGAGATGAACGAGATGGATGGCCCGGTCTTCAAGGTGAAGCTCGACCCGCGGATCACGAAGGTCGGCGCCTTCCTGCGGCGCTACAGCCTCGACGAGCTACCGCAGTTCTGGAACGTCCTCGCCGGCGACATGAGCCTGGTCGGGCCGCGTCCGCCGGTACCGGAAGAGGTCGTGCACTACGAGATCTCCGAGCGTCGGCGCCTGTCGATGCGACCGGGCATCACCTGCATCTGGCAGGTCGGGGGTCGCAACGAGATCGGCTTCCAGGAGTGGGTCAAGCTCGACCTGCAGTACATCGACCACTGGTCGCTCGCCCTCGACGCGAAGATCCTCGCGCAGACGGTGCCGGCGGTGCTGCTCGCCCGCGGCGCTTCCTGATGAGACCCGCGCCGCACGAAGTCGGAGTCGTCGGAGCACTCGGAGGAACCTGAGGCTCCTCGCCCCGCGTCAGAGGCGGGGGAGCCCGGTCTCCGCGAGTGCTGCCTCGCTGCACCACAGCAGCTCGGGGTGTCCCGCCGGCGGGGTGTCCTGCGCGAGCGAAACGACGTGGGTGCGGTGGCGGAGGCCCACGCGCTGGGTGGTAAGACCCCAGGCCCGGTAGCCGAGCGGCGCGAGTAGCTCCGTGAGCGCTGCGAATTCGGCCTGTGGTTCGTCCATCGTCTCCGGGGTGAATTCGGTGATGAGGTAGGGACCGTCGCGCTCGAGGACGCCGCGGAGACCGACCAGCGCCGGGTGCTCGAAGCCTTCGACGTCGATCTTGATCATGCGGACCGGACGCGGGTCCGGAAGGAGCACGTCGTCGCCCCGGACGACGTCGATCTCGAAGGCCTGCGAGACCTCGTCGGCGTCGACCTCCGTGAGGGTCCCGGTCCCGGAGTGGTCCGAAGTGATGCTGAGGGTGAGGCGACTCGGCGCGTCGCCCAGCCCGAGTGCGAGCACCGTGACGTGCTCGATGTCGTTCGCCGCCAGGGCCGCCTCGAGCGCCGCACGCGGAACCGGATTGGGCTCGACGCTCTCGACGCTGCCCTCGCGGCCCACGGCTGCGGCACCGACGAGGGAGATCATGCCGATGTTGGCGCCGACGTCGACGAATCGATCGCCCGGGCGCAGGATGCCGAGCAGGGTCTCCTGGACGGCCAGCTCGTAGTAGCGGCCGAGGAAGAACGTGAGCCGCTCCGACCAGTCCGAGAGGTCGAGGGTCATCTCGTAACCGTGGAGCTTGCCGCGACAGGTGCGGGCGGCGGCCCCGGACCAGCTCTCGTCCCAGTACGGGACCATCACGCCCGCGGCGCGCAGGACGCGCCCCCAGCCCGGGAGTTCGGCGCGCGATATCGGGAGCAGCAGATTCATCCACGGCCGGAAATCGCGGCCTGCGGCGTTCGGGGGCATGTCGGGAGCTCGCTTCTGTTCGCGGGCACCCTAGCATTCCGCTGCTTCGCACCGACCCGATTTCTCGACGCATCGTCGCGCGTGTTGGGCACGCAGGGAGGAGCGGCGCCTGCGGTCGGCGCGCAAGTCACGCGTGTTTCCCCGCCGGTGACCCTCATCACCCGGGAAACCCGGTGCGGGTCGATACTTCAGGCGTACTTCGCTGCGTCGTCGCGGACGAGAGGCGTCAAGCCCGTGCGCATCGGCGTCGAAGATTCGGGAAGGATACGCATGCGAGTGGAAACGGACGCGGTGCAGCCGGCTTCGACGGCCACGACGGGGCCGCGCGGCCCTCAGGAACCGGATCGGGGGGCGGCTATCCTCCGCTCCGGACCGGCCGCCGCGGGTCGGACATCGACGCTCGCCGAGTGCGGTTTCGGACGCTCGGAATCCGAGCGAGGGGGGATGGGAATGCGCTGGTTTGTGCTCTTGCTGGCCGCGACGGGCTTGTCGTGGCTGCCGATGACGGCGCACGCACAGTCGTATCCGGCGCCGGAATGGTCGACGCCGAGTCCGGGAAGCTTCGTGACCCTGGCCGAGTCGGACCTGGCGGGGCTCGCGTCGGTGATCCCGAATGCGTACCCGGTGCCGGCGGTGGATACGTCGACCTGGGCGACCTACGACGTGACGACCGTCGGCGGGACGAACCCGCCCGGGGGGGCGAACTTCTCGTCCTGCGCGAACCTGAACAATACGGGGACCGCGGACAACACGATCGCGCTTCGCTGCATGCTCCTGAACATGGGCGACCAGGCGCTGCTGTACTTCCCGAACGGCATCTACGACATGACCCAAGCGCGGGACGGGGTCACCGTTTTCCGACCGAGCCCGCAATATGACCGACGGGGCATCGTGGGCCAGTCGCGCGACGCCATCATCAACGTGGTCACGGATTTCCGGAACCCGATCATCTTCCTCTACGGTGAGGATCGCCAGTACAACGCGGGAGCGACGTCTTGGGGCGGTGGCGCCGGCGCGCCGAAGGGCTCGACGGTCTTGAACGTCGCGAGCTCGGCCGGATTCACGACGCAGCAGTATGCCCCGGGCAATTGGGTCGAGCTGACCGCCAACCCGAACACTGTTCAGGACGCGGCGCAGCGGATCTACTTCGCGCGGGTCGTGGCCGTGTCGCCCGGTCAAATCACGATCGAGCAGCCCCTGCCCGAGGACTTCACCGGCGGAGGCGCCCAGGCCCAGGCATGGAACCCGGCCGAAGAGTGGGTCATTCGCGACCTGACCATCCGCTACGAGGACGGGAACCACCTCGATACCTATCTCTCGTTCCTCGTGTCGGTCACGGGCATGGCGCACACCGAGATCACGAACGTCGCATTCCGGAATGCCTACCGCAACTACATCAACGTCGAGTACGCGGCGGACGTGCGCATCCACCAGAGCGACTTCTCCGACATGACCTGGGACAAGGCGACGAACGGCTATGGCATGACGATCGCGAACACCTCCCGCGCCTGGCTCCACGACAACCACATGGAGCACGTCACTGGCATCGCCTTCAGCAACAACTCGCAAGAGGTGATGGCGACGTTCAATGACTTCCGGGCGCCGAGCCCGAATCCGGCATTCGACGTCGTCTGCCGAGAGAGCACCCCCGACGGGGGCAGCAACGGCTGTGACAGCCAGATCTCGAGCCATCTCTCCCATGGCACGACCCACGGGAGTGGCTACCTCCACTGCTCGACCCGAGAGGGCGACGTCCTCGGCCATCGCGGCGACAATGCGTGTCGCGGCACCGCCGCCGGTGCGCTCTACTCGTGCGTCGAGTGGCACGACCGTGCTGCGAGCAACACGCTCTTCATGCGGAACTACTGCGAGGGGCCCATCTGGTTCGACAACACCTTCGGCCCGGGACGCAACAACTTCTTCTACGGCAACTGGTTCGCGGACGATCCGGTGAACGGGACCGAGGAATTCAATTCGAACCCGGGCAACTCGGGCGACTTCGCCTTCAGGGATGCCTGGGACGGAACGCCGGCCGGCTATCTGCAGAACTCGGTCTGGGCGAACAACCTGCTCGAAGGAAGCTTCGGCGTCTACGAGGGCTACAACGCCTACGGTGGCGGCGTCCAGGTCCACGACATGGTGATCGCGGGTCAGTGCTGGGACGTCGACGCGCCGGGCCACGACCCCGACGGCGGCGTTTGTTCGACGACGTCGGGTCTCCGCCCGGGGACCGGGGGCGTCTGGCAGAACAATGCGGTCGGGCGTGACACGCGACTGCCGGGATACAACCGGACGATGCCGACTCTGCCGGGCTTCGACGATTGGCCGTCGTTCTCGGTCACGCCGGAGGCCTCGGGTCCGTACGTCGGTCCCGAGATGGGAGATCCCGACACGACCGAGCGATGCGTGCCTGCGTGGCAGCGCTTCAACGGAGGGTGCTGAGCGAGCGCGCCAGGACCGAATCGACGGATTGGAGAGAAAAGGGGCGAGGCGACTCGCCCCTTTTTCGTCGTGTGCGTGGACCTCGCCGGTCGACGCCCGAGAGATCCGCGTGGCGACGCGCTTGGCGAGGCCCGGCATGTCGCTCGTGCCGTGCTGCTTCCGACTGGCCCGGTTGTTGCGGGTGCCACTCCGCTTCGAGTCTCGGAAGAGCGCGATCCATCGCGTCGGCCAGGGGAGTTCCCAGATCTGCATCTCGCACGCAGTCGTGGGGACGGTCGTCGGCAACTCCGCGGACATCGTAGGCAGCCGGCTCTTCCCGCCGCTCGGAGTGCCGATGTCCTTTGTCGCCGGAGTGGGGTGGAGCCGGGCTCCGGGTGGTCAGCCACCCGCCCCGTGCGATCGACCTCATCCCCGGCCGAGGCAGGCGCTCTATGATCGGGAGCGGGCCGGAAAGTGGTCGACACCCATGTACATCGGGTGGCTACTCACTTCAGGATGCCGCCGACGGGCCGCGAGACGGGTCCATCGGCACGTAGGTCATCCGACCAACGCCCACCCACCGGAGAGTCCCTTCCATGCAGCCTTCGAGATCGTCCGAGTCAGCCGCGGACGAGGCGCCCCCGAGCCCGCTCACGGGCGGTCAGGCGTCATTCTGCGAACACGTGCCCGTCGATGCGCTCGTCCAGGCCTACCGGCGCGAATACGGAATCGACGTAGCGGGCTACCTGCCGGACGTCGCCGCTCTGTCGACGTATCGCTGCCTGGATACGGAGCTCGTCTTCTTCGACGGCGAGTTCGCTGGGCCGCCGGACTTCTATGCCGAGCTGTATGCGGGGGACGACGAGTCCTGGGCCTATCAGGACGAGAAGTGGGAGTTCGTGACGGCGCGACGCATCGTCGCTGGCGCGAGCTCGGTTCTCGACATCGGTTGCGGTGGCGGTGCCTTCCTCGGAACCCTCGAGGGTCGGGTCGCTTCTCGGAACGGACTGGAGACGAGCCCGTTCGGTCGCGAGCAGGCACGCGGTTGCGGTCTCGAGGTCCACGACCAGACCATCGTCGACCACGCCGCCGCCCAACGGGGCCGCTACTCGGCTGTGACGGCCTTTCAGGTCCTCGAGCACGTCGACGATCCCCGCGCGTTCATCGCCGCCTGCGTGGACGTGCTCGAGCCCGGCGGCACGCTGGTCCTGAGCGTGCCGAACAACGACGCGTTCCTCCGCCACTGCAGTCTATTGCCACTCAATCTCCCGCCGCACCACGTCACGCTTTGGCACCGTGCGACGCTCGAGGCGCTCCCGAGCCTCTTCGGCCTGGAGCTTTCGTGGATCGAGACGGAGCCGCTGCAGGCGGACATCGTCGGTTGGTTCCAGTCCGTGATGGAGGAGACCTATCTGCCCGCGTCCAGGGCGGCGCGCTGGCTCTACTACCGCCTCGGGGGCGACGCTGCGGTTCGCCGCGCGATCGAGGCCAACCGGCTCAACATCGCTGGCCACACGATCCTCGCGGCCTACCGCAAGCCGGTCGACTGAGTCGCCTCGGATCCGAGGTCCGAGACGCGCCCCGAGTAATCGCCGCGGAGTAGCGTCTCCCATGGGCATGAAGTAACAACCCCCGACGTGGAAAGAGAATCGCGCGGGACCGCCTTGAGAAGGCTGCTTCTCGAGAATTCGGTCTACGAAGTCCTCGGCTACGGGGTGAGCCAGGCGCTTCGTCTCGGCAGCAACCTCGTTCTCACGCGCCTGCTGTTCCCGGAAGCGTTCGGGATCATGGTGATCTGCAACATCGTGCTCTTCGGGCTCACGATGTTGTCGGACGTCGGCATCGTCCAATCGGTGATCCAGAACCGGCGTGGAGACGATCAGGACTTTCTCGATACGGCCTGGACGCTTCAGGCCGTGCGAGGGGCCGTGCTTTGCGGCTTGACCTTCGCCATGGCGTGGCCCGCCGCGCAATTCTACGAAGAGCCCGTCCTGACCGGACTCCTGATGGTCGCGGGCGTCCAGCTCCTCATCGCGGGCTTCGAGTCGACCTCGTTCTTCACGCTCCGGCGCCGAGTGGAGTCCCTCAAGCTCGCGATCATCGAAATCGGGGTCCACGCGGCGACGATCCTCGCGACCGTGTCGATCGCCTATCAATGGCGCTCGGTGTGGGCTCTCGTGTTCGGTGCGTTCGTCGGCAGTGTCGTTCGTCTGGTCTGGAGCCACGCGATTCGCATCGGCTACCGCAACCACTTCGCCTGGGACGCCTCCGTTCGTGCGGAAATTCTCGCCTTCGGTCGCTGGATCTTCGGCAGCAGCGTCGCCTCGTTCCTGAGTACTCGCGCCGACCGTTTGATGCTCGGCCGGTTGCTGGGAATGTCGATCCTCGGCGTCTACTCGATCGCGCTGATCGTGAGCGAATTCACCGGGGGCGCCGTTTCGAAGGTCGTCTCGGGAGTGTTCTATCCGATCTTCGCTCGGGTCCACAACGAGGACCCGGCGCGCCTCGCCGAAGAGTATGACCACGCTCGGATGCGCCTCGATGGCGTGGCGCTGCCCGCGTTGGGGTTGCTCGCGATGCTCGGTGACTTCGCGATCGAGCTGCTTTGGGATCCCCGATATGCGGAGGGCGGCTGGATGCTCCGCATTCTCGTCATCCGCGTCGCAATCGCCGCGATCATATTGCCCTGCGAGGCCTGCCTGGTCGCGATCGGAGAGTCGCGGTTCGGGTTCATCCGGAGCGTCCTACTCATGCTCGCGATCGTGATCGGCGTACCGCTCGGGTATTCGATCGCCGGGGCTGAGGGGCTGGTCTGGGCCGTGACGTTGTCGGAGATTCCGGCGATCTTCGTGCTCTGGCCGGCGGTCGCGCGGCGTGGCTACTTCCGAGTCCGCCGGGAGATCTTCGCGGTCCTCCTCTTCGGGGCAGGCATATTGCTCGGGTCGCTGATTCGCTATGCGCTGACGGGTGCGTGGACGTGAGACCCGGGCGCGCTTCAAGCCGCCCCTGCGTTCGGACGAGGAGGGCATCGTGCGCGTTGCCTATCTGAGTCCTTGCTGGCCCCACGACCTCGTCGCAAACGGGGTCGCGACCTACGTGGACGGGGTTCGGCGAGGGCTCGAAGCCCGCGGACACGAGAGCTGGGTGTTGACCGAACGGCTCGGCGAGGGCCTGGGCGACGGGCGCGAACGCGTGCTCTGCTCGGCTGGCGGCGGAAGAAGTCTTCCCGACCGCGTCGTCGGTCGGGTGGCCGGGTCGTTCTCTCGCTACCTGGGAATTCAGCGCTCCCTCGGTGATCGCATCGTGCGGACGCTCGAGTCGATCGAGGCGTCGGGCGAGGGAGGCTTCGATCTCGTCGAGATCGAAGAGACTTTCGGGGTCGGCGCCGTCGTCCGCAGACGCTTACCACGCCCGGTGGTCGTGCGTCTCCATGGCCCCCACGGTCTCGTGGGGCCCGCCCTCGGGCATCGCAAGGACAAGGAATTTTGGGTGCGCTGTGCGGCGGAGTACGCGGCGATTCGCGGCGCCGCCGGCGTGTCGTCTCCCTCGGCCTTCGCGCTCGACTTCGTGCGGCGCTTCTACCGGCTCGAGCTGCCTGAAGCAGAGGTGATCCCCAATCCCGTCGCGTTTCCCGAAACCCCCTGGACGGATGCCGCGGCGGAGCCCGACACGATCCTCTTCGTCGGTCGATTCGATCGGGTCAAGGGGGCCGACGTGCTCCTCGATGCCTTCTCGCGACTGGTCGAAAGGCGTCCCACCGCCCAGCTCGTCTTCGTCGGGCCGGATGTCGGTCTGATCCGCGAGGGGGCCACGCTCTCCCTCGACGACTATCTCGCCCGCTTCGTTTCGAAGCCCGCGCGCGAGCGCATCACGCTCACGGGCTCTCTCGGACAGTCCGAGATCGAGGGATACCGACGCCGCGCTGCGGTCACCGTCGTGACTTCCCGCTACGAGACGTTCCCGATGGTCGGTCTCGAGGCGATTGCGATGGGTTCGCCGCTGGTGGCCTCCCGCGCGGGAGGCCTCCAGGAGTTGATCGAGCACGATCGAACCGGACTCTGTTATGCGCCGGAAGATGCGCAGGCCCTTGCCGAGGCGGTGGAGGCGCTGCTCGCGGATCCTGGTCGTGCGGCGACGCTCGGAGCGGAGGCGCGACGGGTCGGAAGAGCGCGCTATCACGAGGATTCGGTGGCGGCCGCCATGGAGGCGTTCTACGAGCGGACGCGAGCGCGCTACCCGGGCACCTGCACGTAGGCGCTCGCAGGTGGCAGTATGACCGCAGACGCGTCCGTCGAGTCCCGGCTAATCGAGCGCGGCCGAGTAGTCGAGCGCCTCTTCCAGCGCGGCAAGATCGACTTCGAATGAGGCCATGTCGTGGGCGCGGTTGTTCCCTTGGACGTCGAGGTCCCGGACGACGTCTGGCGTGATCTGGCCCCGCACGCCGACCCAACGCCCGTCGAGCACCGCCGCGTACTCGCGGAAACACGTGCTCGAGAAACCCGGTGAGAAGAGCTCGACGAGGCGGAAGCGGGGCGCGGGCGAGCCTTCCGAGTCGATTTCCTGAGCGCGCAGTGCGCTGAAGCCCAGGCTGGACAGGCCGGCCCCGTGGATGCCGACGATCTCGCGCGCCGTCCCGAGGAGGGCCCACTGGTCCGTCACCGACAGATCCTCCATGAAGGTCCGGACATAGCCGCGCTCGGCGAGGAAGGCAGTCACCGCGTCGTCGTTCAAGACGGTTCGGCGCCCGCGACGCGAGACGAATACGCGATCGTGGACCGGCGCGCCGGGAAGCGATGCGGGCTGGTGGGTCAGTTCGTCGAGCAGCGCGATGTTGAGTTCCTGGCTCGCGGTGAGAATGCGCCCGCGAACCGCGCCATCCGTCGCGAGCCAGGGAATGCCGGCTTCTTCGAGCACGCGAACCGCGAGCGGCGGCGCCTCGGCCGGGAGAACGACGTGGATCGGCCCCTCGCCGACACCTTCAGCGGCGAGTGTCCGCTCGATGCATCGAAGCGGCGCGATCAGGTCGTGGACGAGATGGGCGTAGTTCCCGAGGAACATGAAGCGCGTTTCGAGCGCGAAGCCGTCGGACAGATCGACGACGGGCTGACGACCATGGAGTCGCCGCTTGACCTCGTATTTCAGGCGCGGGATCGTGGCGTGGGGCCGGGCTCGCGTCTCGACGTGGGTCGACGAGAGGCCCTCGCGCAGCGTGATCCGGAGGGCGTGGGCGGGGAGCGCATACGCGGGCTTCAAGATGCGCTCGATGTCCGGTGAATCGAAGTCGGACATCCGGGTCGAATGCGCATAGACACGCGTTGCGGGCACCGGGATCTCCGGCAGGTCGACCCGGTACTCCTTGTCCGTCACTGCCGGTTCCTCGCGCATGCTCCGCGAAATTCCGGTCTGGGAACGCGCGTCTGCTCGACTCGTTTCGGTCGCGCCTCAGTCTGCCTGTAGCGTACCAGGTGGTCAATCCGCGCGGTCGAAAGCGCTGTGGCGTGGGCTTCCGGGGTCACTTTCGTGGCTCGGCCCGTCGATGTTCCTTAGACTCCGGCGCCGCCAGAGCGAGGTCGAACCGACGCGTTCGATCCGGCGCCGGCGGGCCCCGATCCAGCGGCGATTTCGAGGCGCCGAGCGAACGGGTTCCCGACTCGAACCCGGGAGAAGCGACCCGATGATCATCCACCCGTCGTTCAGTCCGAGCCGGATTCGCGACGGCGTCTTGCGGATCGACCGGAAGTTTCACGACGGAATGGGCGTCTACGCCCGAGAGCTCGATACCGACATCGTCGTCGTGACGCCGGAGCTCGAGGACGACGCGACGCTGATGGATGCCGTCGAAGTCCGGGTCGACGACCTTGCCTATCGCGTCGAAGTCGTTCGAGCAGACGGGAACCATCGCCCCGACCCCGTCGATGCGGAGCGGGTGACGCAGCTGGTCGACGACTGCGCGCTGCTCTACGGCACGGGCTTCGGCACCGAAGATCGCGCGTTGGCGACGGGCAAGCCCTTCATTCCGGTCGTCGAATACAACCTGCGAACCCAGATCGAGGTCGTGCGCCTCCCGGTGTCGGGACGGGTTCGACGGGCGGTTCGGACGGCGAAGGCCGTCGTTCGCTTTGCCGGCGAAGTGCGCCGCCTCCGCCGCGCGCACTCGATCCATTGCAACGGCTATCCGATCTACGAGCAGTCGCGTCGAATCCACGACCGATGTCTTCTCTACCTCGATTCCCGCATGGCCGCGGATATGGTGGTGCCCGAAGTGCGTTTCGAGGCTCGTCTCGAATCACTCGCGAAGGGCCGAGCGCCGCGGCTGGTCTACTCCGGGCGCTACGAGCCCATGAAGGGCGCGCTCGACGTCGTCGAAACGGGACTCTTGCTGCGGAAACAGGGGCTCGAATTCGAGCTCGATCTCTACGGGAAGGGCAGCCAGGCGGACGCCATGCGGGAACGGGTGGCTTCTGAGGGTGCGGAAGACGCGATCCGCGTAAATGACGCGATTCCGTATCCGGAGCTCGTCGAGCGATCGCACGAGAGTGATGTCTTCGTGTGTTGCCACGTACAAGACGATCCGTCCTGCACCTACCTCGAGGCAAGCGGGTCGGGCCTCGCGATCACGGGCTACGACAATCGGATGTGGCGCCATTTCGCCGAGCACGCCGAGAACGGTCTCGTTATGCCGACCGGACGTCCCTCGGCGCTCGCGAGCGCGCTCGCGGGCTTGCTTCGCTCGCCCGCGTCGATCGAGACCTTCGCGCGTCGCAGCCGCGCGTTCGCCCTCGAGCACTGTTTCGAGCGCGAGTTCGCGAAGCGCATCGACGCGCTCGAGGCGGCGCTCGCGTCGATCTGAAGAACGCGGGCATCGAGCGCTGACCGCGCCCCCGCCGGCCGCTGCGCGTCTAGCCCGCCGGGAGTTCCCAGCGGCCGGTCGTCAAGCGGCGCCAGATTTGCACGAAGGGATAGAGGAACTGCTTCGTGTAGGCGGCCACGATCCCGCCGACGGTCGCCCGCTCTTCCATGGGGAATCCGGGATCGGCCACGCCGGTTTGGGGGTACGCGCCGAAGGCGTCCTTGTGCGTCCCGAAGAGTCGGTCCCACAAACAGAAGATGACGCCGAAGTTCACGTCCGCGTCCTCGGGGGCCATCGAATGGTGGACACGGTGGCTCTGGGGCGTGACGAAGACCCAGCGAAGCGGACCGTAATCCGTTCGCAGGTTTCCGTGGTAGGCGTGGGTGTAGAGCATCTGCGCGATCAGGATCCACGGGATCACGCCCACGTCGAGCTGAAGGATCAGCATCGGCAGCATCGAGATCGGCATCGCGATCACCCGATCGAAGGGATGGATCCGATCGTCCGTGAAGATGTTCATCTCGGTCTGGGAGTGATGGACCGCGTGGAAGATCCAGAACGCCGGCACCTTGTGGCGAATCCAGTGGTGTAGCCAGCTCAGGAAGTCCGCGACGACGAACGCGATGATGCCCTTCGTGAGGGTCGGAAGTTCGACCAGCGCATCGATGGTCAGAAACGACAGATACTCCCGGTAGAGCGCGAGTCCGGCGGAATAAGAAAAGACCATGCCGATCAGCAGGCCGAAGGCCAGCTTGTCGAGCACTACCCACGCCAGCGCGTCGTGGAGCAAGCCGTTCGAGAACATGCGCTGCTGATCGCGCGCCGGCCGGAAACGCTCGGCGATCCCGACCGTGACGATGAGCACCCAGAGCCAGGGGTTCGTGAACAGACCGGCGATCCCGCGCAGCGCCTTGCGCGTCCACTCCGGGAGGTAGCCCCGCCAGACCTCACGCGCGCCTTCGATGCAGCCCGCTTCTGCGTTACACGCTTCGTTGACGACCCAGCCGCCCACGAGCAGCCCGACGAGAGCGAGCACCGGGAGGGCCAGGCCCACCTGGAGGGGATTCGAGAGGCTTCGGGTGTCATTCGCCATGGTCGCTTCGTCCTTCCGGACCGAGCGGGTCGTTCGCGTCCGCGCGCCGGGGTCTCGGATTCTATCGGTCGTCCGGTGGGTCGAGTAGAGCCGTCGGCGCGGTGCGGAGCATCTCCGCCACGCGGCGCGTGATGGCGTCCCAGGTCGCGGTGCGCACGGAATTCCGTCTCGCTTCCACCCGCTCGGGGCTCTGCTCCGCGAGCGCTGCGTCGACCCCGGCCTGGAACTCCCCGGCGCTCTTGGCAGCGTAGACGTGCTCCTCGTAGGCGGCGAGCTCCGGGAACCAGGTCGAGACGATCGGGAAGCCGATCGCCAGGTACTCGCGCAGCTTGATCGGATTACTGCTCTCGATCCACTCGTTCATGAGCCACGGCATGAGCGCCACGTCGAAGGCGGCGGCGTGGCTCGGGATCTCCTCGTAGGGGATCTGGCCGATGTAGCGGACGTTCGGCTCCGCCTCGATCTCGCTCGTGTCCATCGCGCGCGGTCCGATCACGAGCAGGGTGCCCGGCGCCACGCGGCGCGCGGTGTCGACGAGCAGCTGCTTGTCGACGCAGTAGTCGTCGAGGGCGCCGTAGAAGCCGACGATCGGGCGTGGGAGGTCCGCGAGGGCGTCCGGGAGCGGCGCCGCAACCGCAGCCGGTCGGGCGGCGCTGAAGCGGTCGAAGTCGACGCCGTGGCCGAGGTAGATTGCCTCACGGCAGCGATCCCGTTCGCGATCGAGCAGTCGGTGGCTGGTGTAGAGCACCCGGTCGGCGGCGGTGAGGCAGCGCGTCTCGAGCCGTTCGATGAAGCTCGTGTCGGCCTCCGGGAAGCGGGAGAACTCGTCGGAGCGGTTGAACAGGACCTGGCTCCAGCGCAGTCGCTCGACGACGACGACCGCGGTCGGGGTCGTGAGCCACGCCGCCGGACGACGCATTCCGAGCAGCCCGCGCAGCAGCGTGATCTGCAGGCCGAGCAGGATCCCGTTCACGCGCAGCCAGCCGTCGGTGTAGCGCGGCACGAAGATCGGGCTGTAGATCCACATGCCCGACTCCGGGTCGCGGCGCAGGCCCTTCAAGGTGCTCTTCAGCTTGCGCACGTAGCGCCGCCAGGGCAGCTCGGTCTTGCCGGGGGCGGGGGCGCGCATCCCGATGCTGTTGATCCACAGCACGGGCATGTCGGACGCGAGCCGGGTCATCACCTGGCACTCGCTGTGGCCGCGGTTGTGATACCACCAGTCGATGCCGCCGAAGGCGACGACGCCGTCGCAGGCGCTGTCCTTCGAACCACTCATGGCTGCACGAACTCCCGGAAGATCTTCTCGAGGCGCGAGACCTCGGTCGGCAGGTGATGTTCGGCGCGCACGGCGGCGTGGCCGTCGCGCCCGTAGGCGTCGAGGGTCTCGACCGGCGTGGCCATCAGATCCCGGAGCGCGTCGGCGAGCGCGGCGGTATCACCGGCAGGCACGAGCCAGCCGTTCTGATCGGGGCGCACGAGCTCGGGAATGCCCGCGATGTAGGTGCTGAGCACGGGGCGGGCCATCGCGAAGGCTTCCATGATCACGACCGGCAGTCCTTCCGCGAAGCTCGGGAGCACGAGCGCCCGAGCACGGGCGAGCTGGCTGGCGACCTCGTCCGCATCGATCCAGCCGGTGATCTCGACGTGGTCTTCGAGTCCGCGCTCGCGGATGCGGGTCTCGACCTCACCGCGCATCTCGCCGTCCCCGGCGAGCACGAGCTTCAGTTCGACGCCCTCGGCGACGACGCGCTCGACCGCGTCGAGGAGCAGCAGCTGCCCCTTCTGCTCCGACAGGCGCCCCACGCAGACGAGGCGTCGACTCTCGGGGTCGATCGGTCGCGCGCGGTCGAGGAGGGACTCCGGCACGGCGCAGTGGACGACACGGATCTTGTCCCAGTGTTCGTGGCCGACCCAGCGGCGCAGCTGGGCGCTGCAGTAGCTCGTGATCGCGACGACGAAGGCGGCGTCCTCGATCTTCGGGCCGAGGGAGAAGCCGATCGTCTGGTCGAGCTCGGCCGGTCCGTGGATCGTCATGCTGTAGCTCGGACCGCCGAGGCGCTTCACGAGCCGGGCGACCGTCGCGGCGTTCGTCCCGAAGTGCACGTGCATGTGGTCGACCGGGCGCTCGCGCAGGCGCCGGGCGATCACGAGCGCTTCGAGCAAGTAGACGAGATTCACGACCAGCCCGCGATGACTCGTGCGTGCCATCGACAACGTCATCCACAGCGCACCGAGCAGGCGGACCGGAGAGACCAGCAGCGCCGAAGGCAGGGCGCGCAGGAGCTCCGGCAGGCAGTACCAGGTGCGACCGACCTCCGCCTGATCGTCCGGGTCGACGAGCTCGCTGCCCGGGCGCCGGATCGCGAGCCGCTCCACGTCGTGCCCGAGCGCCTCGAGGCCGAGGATCTCCCGGCGAATGAACGTGTGGCTCACTTCGGGATAGGACGTGGTGAGGTAGGCGAGGCGCATGGTTCAGGCTCCTCCGCGGTCGCGGGACGGCGGGACGGCGGGAGGGCGGGAGCGTGCGGCGGACGTGAAAGAGAATCGAGCGGGTGGGGTCAGCCCGCGTCTTCGAGGCTGGCGAGCAGGGCCTTGCGGTCGACCTTGCCGTTCGAGTTGAGCGGGAACGAATCGACGTGACGGATCTCGCGCGGCGCCATGTAGGACGGGAGCCGCGACTTCAGGGCTCTCTGGGTCGCCGCGAGATCGAGCGAGGGGTCGCTCACGAACGCGACCGTGCCGTCCGCGCCTGCGGAGGTCACCGGCCATCCGACGGCGATCGCGACCTCGACGTCGGCTTCGTCGCGCACGGCCGCTTCGATCTCGCCGAGCTCGACGCGGTAGCCCTGGATCTTGATCTGGTTGTCCATGCGGCCCAGGTAGACCATCGGGCGCTTGCCGTTGCCGCTGCGCACGCGATCCCCCGTTCGGTAGAACACGCGGTCCTGGCCGGGCGGGACGATGTAGGCGTTGGCTGTCTTCTCGGGGTCCAGCCAGTAGCCCGGGGTGAGCTGCGTCCCGGTCATCAGCAGCTCACCCGTCTCGCCTTCGGCGACGGGCTGCAGATCCTCGTCCACGACGAGGACCTCCATGCCTGGGTAGGGATCGCCGATCGGCACCAGGCCGAGCTCGCATTCGTCGCGCGAGCGCGCCGGGTCCCAGCGATAGAGCGTGCAGGCGATCGTCAGCTCCGTCGGCCCGTAGAGATTCTCGATCGTCGACGCGGGGGCGGCCTCGGCCCAGGCCTCGACGATCTCGGACGGCAGCGCTTCGCCGCAGAAGAGGCTCCACCGCAGCTTCGGGTAGCTGTCCGGCTTGAGCATGCGGAGTTTGCTCATCAACACCGCCGTCGACGGCACCGAGAACCACACCGAGATCTCGGATTCCTGGACGTACTTCGCGGGCAGCATCTTCTGCGCCTGCGTCGGAATGCAGACCCGCGCGCCGCGCTCCCAGGCGAGAAAGAGATCGAAGACGGAGAGGTCGAAGGTCAGCTCGAAGGTCTGCGACAGACGATCGTCCGGGGTGATCGCGTAGCGGTCGGCCATCGTCACCAGGAACGCGTTCACGTTCCGGTGGGCGACCATCACGCCCTTCGGCTGACCGGTGCTGCCGGAGGTGAAGAGCAGGTAGGCGATGTCGTCGGGATGGGCGTCGCCCGGTGTCCAGTCGGACGCGGAGGCGAGGTCGATCGCGCCGAGCACCCGGTGCGCAGGCAGGGCCGCGCGGAGCTCGTCGACGTCGGCTTCGTCCGGGACGACGAGCACGAGCGGCGTGTCGATGCCCTCGAGCACCTCCGCGATCTGCTTCACGCCGTGCTCGTCGAGCACGACCGCGCGACAGCCCGAGCGCTCGAGCATGGCGCGCGTGCGGTCGATCGGGAAGGTCGGATTCAGGGGGACGTAGCCGTCGCCGCGGAAGAGGGCACCGAGGATGCCGGTGACCACCGCGGTCGAACGCTGGCCAAAGACCGCGGTCAGGCGCGGTCGCCCCTCGCCCTCCGGACGCACGTCCTCGCGGGCGAGAGTCGCCGCGACGCCGGCCGCGCGGGCCTGGAGCGCCGCGTACGAGAGCGCCTCGCCGGCGACCTCGACGGCGATCGCGTCGGGGTGCGCTTCGAAGGACTCCAGGAAGCCCGAGCGAAGGCTGCGGTCCATCAGCCCGCGGCACCCGCGGCGACGGGCGCGTCCGGGAAGAACGCGGCCATCAGCGTGTCGATGCTGTTGAAGACCTCGGGCTCGATCGCTTCGATGTCGACTTCCTCCTCGCGGAGGCTCTCGATGAAGAGAATGAACTCCACGATGTCGAGGGACGACAGGAGGCCGTCGTCGAGGATCGGCTCGTCGTCCCGGGCCAGGCGGTCGGGGGATGCACCGGAGCGGTCGAGGATCCACATCCGGAGTTGCTCGCGAATCTGCTTGTCGTCCATCAGAGCGTCGGTCGTTCGTCCAGCAGTCCGGTGTCGACGAAGTAGTCGACCAGCTTGGCCGAGGCCTCCTCCCGGAAGGCTCTGCAGGTCGGGTGTTCGAGGGCCGCCTTGCGGACGCCGTAGCCGTTCTCGAGCGCCGTGTCCTTGTACACCGCGGGGTTGTAGAAATCGCCCCAGGAGGACTTCAGGTAATCGACGAGCCAGGTTCTGAATCGCAACGTCTCCTCGTCATCCCACTCCTGGATGTGTCGTTCCGTGATCTCGGCGAGGAGCTCACGGCCAAACGCAAGGTGCCGTGCCTCGTCGACGTGGTGGACCTTGTTGATCTTGGAGACGAGCGGATCGATCCGCTTGTCGCTCATCATCTTGAGGTTGTAGAAGTCGCCCAGCTCCTCGACGACCAACACCTTGCAGAAGAACGAGATTTCCTCCTCGCCCTTCGCATGCTCGCGCGGGAAGACGAGCTTCTTCTCGGGGTAGATCTTGCCGGCGTAGCGATTGCAGAACTCGCCGAACATGATCATGTGCTTGTTCTCTTCATCGATGAAGTGATGAAGGTATTCGGTGATCGGGCCCAGCGTGTCCTTGCGATACATGCGATTCATGAGCCCGGAGATCAGCGGGCGCTCGCCGTAGAGGACGAAGCTGAAGAAGTTGGCGATCTCGTAGAAGCTGAGGCGGTAGCGCGTGCTCTCGTCCAGCGCGTCCCAGGCCTCGGTGCCGTAGATCGAGATCAGCTCCGGCGACATGTACCAGCCGGCTTCGGGCTCGAGGGCCTCCGGCCAATCGAAGGCCGAGTGCACGTCCCAGAGTTTGCGGCGGGAGGCCTCCGTGAGGCGCGGCGCGAGTTCGACAGCGGTGGCCATGGAGATTCTCCTGGTGAGGTCGGGAGGCGCGTGGCCGGATCGCGGTGGGTCGAGGTCGGGGCGCTGTGAACGACCCGGCGCCGGGGGCGCGACCTGACGGGATCCGAGTATAGCCGTCGCGGCCGCGCTGCCTTTTCCCTGCGAGATCGAGGGAGAGCAGCCCGGCCTTCCAGTACTTCTGGAGTGACGCGAACCTGGCTTCGGAGTTGGAGTGCCTCTGAGGGACCGGTTCGTGTCGTGGAGTTTCCCCCAGCCCTTCTGTCTTTCGGAAGGTCGTCGGGCGACCGCGTGCGCCGCCTCCGGGGATGATCGGAGCCGCGCAGCTTCGTCTTGAGTGCCCTGCGACCCTTTGGAGGGAACCGAATCGAGATCGGAAATTCGGAAGAAGATGAAGCGCAGGGGCCGCGCGTCGCGCCGGTGTCAGAACCCGCTCGGGCCGTGTCCGTCCATGTTGGTGAGATGGAGCCCGTGCTTGATCTCGTCGAAGGGACTCAGCACTTCGACGAGCCCCGGCGAGACCGCGAAGCAGCGGCGGTTCTCGAGCACGAGGTAGCCGGCCTTCGCGAAGGCCGAGACCCATTCCGGATGGCTCTGGTTGGAGCCGATCATGTCGACCCCCCGCGCTCGCAGGAAACGCGTGGCGGCCGCGATGACCGCGTCCGCATCCTCCGGCAACGCGAGACAATCCGCCACGCAGCCGACCCGCAAGTCCCCGAAGCGTGGGTCGTCTTCGAGCTGGTTGTCGAGGACGACGGCCCAACCGATGTCCTTGCCGTCCCGCCGCACCCGCAGTCGGATCCCGTTCGGCCAGGGGGCGTCCTGCGGATTCAGATCGTTCAGGGTCGCGGCGTCGCGATAGGCGATCGCGCGGTAGTGATCTCGCGCGGCCTCCCAGATCTCGTCGGCCCACGCACCGAAGGACGGGACCTCCTCGGCCGTCACGTTCCGCTGCCCGCCGCCGCGAAGGCCGAGCACGAAGTGCAGGGCCTCGAGGCCGAGCCAGCCCAGGCCGGTGAACGCGAGCAGGTCGAGCAGGGCGCGGTTGCGCGTCGACGTGCGCAGGTACGTATTGCGGCGCAGGAAGCGGAAGGGACGCTCAACGAGGAGACAGAAGGGCGTGTCGTAGGTGAACCAACCGAGGCGGATGATCATCTGCAGCAGGGCCGCTTCGTTGCCGCCCTGGCCCCAGCTGTAGAGCACCGGATAGCGCTTCAGCATCTCGCGCATCAGGCGCATGCCGAGGGTCGCGTAGCGCGGGCTCAGCAGCCCCTCGGACACGGGCCCCTGCCAGTCCGCGACCATCACGTCCTCGCCGGAAACGCGCCAGAGATGCGGCTTGTGTGCGTACGCGCCGCGGACCTCGCCCTCGTCATCGATGGCCAGATAGTGTTCCCGCCAGGTGCGCCGGTCCTCGCCGGGGCCCGGTAGCCACGCGTCGACCGACGACCCGTACCACCCCCAGCCGGTGTTCCCCTCGAGCATCCGCTGATTGAATGCATCGACCTGGGACTCGTTCTGGGCCTCGTAGGGCACCACCTTGATTGCCATGGGCGGTCGGTCACCTCGGTTGTCGGGAATGGGGTTCGGATCGGTCGATTCGGGCGCCGAGTGTATACGCGATACTCGTCATGAGCAGCGCGGGAACCGCCGATGAGGAAATCCGGTCCGAAGTGCGAACACGCAAGGCGTGATGGGCGCGCGTGTGGGGCGGATGCAACATTCCGCTGGCGGGCGGATGCAAGGGTTCGCTGCGGGGTCCCGCTTCGGAGTCGGTTCGGTGTAATGGGCGAGACGATCGTATTCTTTCGCGACGACGACGTGGGTGAGCTCACCGATCCCCTGCGTTTCCACGTCGACCTGCTGCTCGAGCACGGGATCGCCTGCCACTACCAGGTCGTGCCCTGCTACCTCGACGCGGAGGCGGCCGGTTGGCTGCGACGCGTCAAGGCCGAGCACGCCGACCTCGTCCACCTCGACCAGCACGGGCTGCGGCACGAACAGACCCTGGGTGGCGAGCTCGTCTACAGCGAGTTCGCCGGGGGCCGCGACTTCGACGACCAGCTCACGGACATTCGCGAGGGGCGAGACCGATTGGCCGACGCCCTGGGTGACGCGTTCAGCGCGCAGGTCTTCACCCCTCCCTGCCACAAGTACGACGCGCGCACGCTTCGCGCCCTGGGCGAGCTCGGCTTCGACACGCTCTCCGCGGGCATTCGCACGGACCTGCCTTCGCGGCTGTACTACGCGATCGGCCGCGGCCTCGGGCGCGTCGACTTCCTCGGGCGTCGCGTCTCGTACCATTGCCAGCGCACGCCGCAGCCGGAGCTCGCCGAGGTCTCTTGTACGATCGACGTCCACCAGGACACGGACGCCCGCGGCGAGCGCCTGGACAAGGCGCTGGATCGCTTGTGGGCCGAGTTCGAGGCGGCCCGCGCGCGGCTCGACTGCGTCGGCGTGATGACCCACCACCAGGTCTGCGACACCCCCGAACTCCAGGCGACCTTGCGTCGCTTCGTCGAGAAGCTTCACGCAGAGCCGGGCGTCCGGTTCGCTGCGCTGCGCGACCTCGCTCCACAGTCGGAGGCCGCATGACGGACGTGCCGGGCGTCGGATTGGTGGCGATCGGGCGCAACGAGGGCCCGCGTCTGCGCGCGTGTCTCGCTTCCGCGCGGCGCGACCTCGCGCATGTCGTCTACGTCGACTCGGGCTCGACCGACGACAGCCTCGAGATCGCCCGGGAGTTCGGCGCCGAGATCGTGGAGCTGCCCTCCGACGTCCGCTTCACCGCGGCCCTCGCTCGCAACACCGGCTTCGCCCGGCTCGTCGAGACGTGGCCCGAGCTCGAGTACGTCCAGTTCGTCGACGGCGACTGCGAGATCGAAGCGGGCTGGCTCGAACGCGCGCACGCCGTCCTCGAGGAGGGCGGGTACGCCGTCGTCTGTGGACGCCGACGGGAGCGCCACCCCGAGGCCTCCGTCTACAACCTGCTCTGTGACATGGAGTGGGACACCGAAGTCGGCGACACCGCGGCTTGCGGCGGGGACTCGATGATGCGCGTCGATCTCCTCGGGCAGGTCGGAGGATTCGCGTCGGACCTGATCGCCGGCGAGGAGCCGGAGCTGTGCGTGCGGCTGGCCGAGGCCGGCGGCCGGATCCTGCGCCTCGATGCGCCGATGACGATCCACGACGCGCGCATGTTTCACGCCTCACAGTGGTGGCTGCGCGCGAAGCGAGCGGGGCACGCCTACGCCGAGTCGGCGGCGCGCCATCCCGCCGCGGTCGACGGCGCGAACGCGCGAGAGGTGCGCTCCGCCTGGTTCTGGGCGGGCGTCCTGCCCGCGCTGGCCCTCCTGCTGTCGTGGCCGACGTCAGGATGGTCCCTCGGACTCCTGCTGGCGTGGCCCATCCAGATCGCGCGGATCGCGGTGCGTCGCCCGCGACCGAACTTCGGCGCGCGCGAGAACCTGATCTACGCCGTTTCGTGCGTCGTCGGGAAGCTGCCGCATCTGCAGGGCGTGCTGCGCTTCCTGTACGGCCGCCTGAGCGGTCAGCGAAGCCGACTCATCGAGTACAAGGGGGCGGCCTCGTGACGACCCGAGGAGGGCGCACGTCATGTGCGGGATCGTAGGAGTCCGACGCTTCGACGGGGAAGCCGTCGATCCGGCGCTCCTGCGTCGGATGATGGACGCGCTCGCCCATCGGGGCCCCGACGCGGACGGCCTCTGGGTCGACGAGCGCGAGCCCGTCGGCTTCGGCCACCGCCGGCTCTCGATCATCGACCTCGCGGGCTCGCCGCAGCCGATGCAAGCCGGTCGCGACGTGATCTGCTTCAACGGCGAGATCTTCAACTACCAGGACCTTCGCAAGGACCTCGAGTCGACGGGCTACGTCTTCCGTACCCAGGGCGACACGGAGGTGCTGCTCGCGCTCTATCAGACCCACGGCCTCGAGGGCGTGCAGCGAACGAACGGGCAGTTCGGCTATGCGCTCTGGGACGGCGAACGACAGCTGCTGAGCCTCCACCGCGATCGCCTCGGCGTGCTCCCGGTCTACTACTACTGGGACGGGCGGGTGTTCGCGTTCGCGTCGGAAGTGAAGGCGCTGCTCCCGGCGATCCCCGGTGGACCGCGCGTCGACGACGACAGCCTGAAGGAATACCTCGCCTATCGGTCGGTGCCGGCGCCTTACACGCTCTTCGAAGGCGTGCGCAAGCTCGAGCCCGGCCATCGCGCGCTCCTCGACCGGGACGGCACGCTCCGGATCGAGCCGTGGTGGTCGCTCCCGACGACGGCGCCTGCTGAAGCCGTCGACCCGGCCGAAGCCGTGGCCCGCGTCGAGCGCGGCCTGCGTGAAGCGGTCGAGCGTCGGCTGGTAGCCGACGTGCCGGTCGGTGCCTATCTGAGCGGCGGCGTCGACAGCAGCCTGATCGTCTCGATGATGACGGAGCTCGCGGGGGGCGGGAGGATCGAGACCTTCTCGGCGGGGTTCGGTGACCCACGCTTCGACGAGCTGCCCTATGCGCGGCAGGTGAGCGAAGCGCTCGGCACGACCCATCACGAGGTGATCGTCGAGCCCTCGGACTTCCGCGACCTGTGGAAGCGACTGACCTGGCATCGCGACGCGCCGATCTCCGAGCCCGCGGATCTCGCGATCTTCCGGCTCGCTTCCCTCGCGCGGAACTCGGTGAAGGTCCTGCTCTCGGGCGAGGGGGCCGACGAGCTCTTCGCGGGCTACCCGAAATTCGCCTGGGCGCGTCGGGCCGGCCTCGCGGATCTGTTGCCGGCGGGGCTTCGCGAGCCGCTGTTGCGGATCGCGGAGCGGGGGCTCCCGGGTCGCTTCGGAAAGGCGCGGATCGCGCTGCGGGCGATGGCGGCGCGCAGCGAGGCGGACCGCTTCCAGACCTGGTTCGCGCCCTTCACGCGTTACGAGCGCGACGCGTTGATCGAAGGCGACGAACGCGCCCAGCATCATGCGATCGCGGCGCGCTGCGACGGCGACGTGATCCAGCGCATGCTCTACGTCGACCAGCACGCGTGGCTGACGGACAACCTGCTCGAGCGGGGCGATCGGATGGCGATGGCGGCGAGCGTCGAGTCGCGGCCGCCCTTCCTCGATCACGAGCTGGTCGAGCTGGCGGCGGCGTTGCCGTCGAACGTGAAGCTGCGCGGCGGGTCGACGAAGTGGGTCGTGAAGGAAGTCGCGCGCAAACGCCTGCCCGCCTCGATCGTCGATCGGCGCAAGGTCGGGTTCCGGGTGCCGCTGGATTCCTGGTTCCGGGGCGAACTCCGGGAGATGGCCGGGGACCTGCTGCTCGGTCCGAGCTCTTTCGTCGGGGAGCGAATGAACCGCGACTTCATCGCGGCGATGCTGTCCGACCACGATCGCGGACGGCGCGACGAGGAGATCCGGATCTGGACGCTGCTGTGCCTCGAGGTGTGGCACGACGTCTTCTTGCGGGGCGGGGGCGCTCAGCCCTAGCCCGCGTGGGCCGGGGCCGTCTCAAGTCGCCACCGATTCCTGTCGATTCTGATCGGGGTGACGTGCGTGACTGTTGCGCAATCGCCTCGTTGACGTCGCCGGGGGCCACGGCCACTCTGCTCGGGCCCCCAACGAAGGGTCCCGTACCCGACCGCGTCGGCGACCCATTCCGTAGCCTCGGCGAACTCCGTGGCCTCGACCCTCTGGCCGAGCGCCCGACCGACAGGGGTCCCATCGTTCCATGTCCACACCCGCGTTCGTCACGAACCTCTCTCGCTTCGGCGACCGGGTCGCGCTCGTCGACGACCGCGGGGAGAGCCTCACCTACTCGGCCCTGGCCGAAGCCGTGGACGCCCTCGCTGCGACCCTGGGCGACGGGCGGAGGCTGGTGATGGTCGAAGTCGCGAGCACGTTGCCTTCAGTCGTCGCCTACCTGGCCGCGCTCCGCGGCGGACATGCGGTCGTCGTGGGCAAGGCGGGTGACGTCGGTGGCGCGGTCGACGAACACTTCCGGCCGTCGGCGGTCCACGTCGCCGGTCGTGAAGGGTTCGAGGTTCGCGGCGAGGAAGAGGGCGCGCTCGATCCCGAGCTCGCGGTGCTCTTCTCGACCTCCGGCTCGACGGGCAGCGCCAAGCTCGTGAAGCTGTCCGGCGCGAACCTGCAAGCCAACGCCGAATCGATCGCCGAATACCTGGAGATCGACGAAGACGAGATCGCCCCGGCGCTCCTCCCGCTCAGCTATTCCTACGGCGCGTCGATCCTGAGCTCCCATCTCCACGCGGGCGCGAAGGTCGTGCTGACCGAGCATTCGGTCGTCGACCCGGAGTTCGCCGCGCTCTTCGAGCGCGAAGGCTGCACGAGCCTCTCGGGCGTCCCCTACACCTGGGAGCTCGTCGAGCAGACCGGCTTCCTCGCTCGCGATTGGCCGACGCTCGAGACCTTGACCCAGGCCGGGGGCAAGCTCGAGGCTTCCCATGTCGGGCGCCTGGCCGGTTGGGCGCGGGACCACGACGCGCGCTTCTTCGTCATGTACGGCGCGACCGAGTGCACGGCGCGCATGGCCTATCTTCCCTGGGAGCACGCCTTCGACCACAGCGACTGCATCGGCGTCGCGATTCCGGGTGGGTCGTTCCGCATCGTCGACGACGAAGGGGCGACGGTCGACGCCGACGGCGTCCCGGGCGAGCTCGTCTATACGGGTCACAACGTCATGATGGGGTACGCGACCGAACGCGCGCAGCTCGCCGAGCCCGCCGGTCCGAACGAACACTTCACCGGGGACCTCGCGGAGCGCAACGCGCAGGGGCTCTACCGGATCGTGGGTCGGCTCAGCCGGTTCTCGAAGATCATGGGCCTGCGCATCAGCCTCGACGAGGTCGAGCGAATGGCGCGCGACGCGGGCGCGTCCGACCTCGCGGTCGCCGGGGACGACGCGATCGTGGCGGTGTGTCTCGCGGACGACGCCGATCCCGATGCGGTCGAAGCGGCGGTCGTCGCGGGCTGCGGCCTCGCGCCCGACACGGTACTCGCGTTTCCGAGCGAAGACGGCGTTCCGCGACTCCACAACGGCAAGGTCGACTACCCAGCGATCCTCGCGATCGCCCACGAGCGTGCCGAAGCGCGGCGCAGCGAATCCGTCAGTCTGCGCGACGAGCTCGCCGGGCTGCTCGGGATGACGTCCCTCGAGGACGGAGAGAGCTTCGCGAGCCTTGGCGGCGACAGCCTCACCTACATCCAGGCATCCTTCGCGATCGAAGGGCGCCTCGGCTACCTCCCGCCGGATTGGGAACGCCTTCCGGTCGCGACCCTCGAAGCCTTCGAGCGCGGTGAGGGCGGTGCGGTCCACGCGGAGGCCGCGCAGGGCGCCGGCGTCTCCGTCGACATGGACGTTCTGCTGCGCGCCCTCGCGATCACCGCGGTCGTGTTCAACCACACGCGGCCGGACGGGATCGGGGCTATTCCGGGCGCGATGGCCACGCTCCTGCTCGCGGTCGGCCAGAACCTGGCGCGCTTCCGGAGTGACTCGCTCTTCCGGGGCGAGGGGTTCGACCTCGTTCGCTCCACGCTGATCCGGTACATGCTGCCGTATTTCGTGGTGCTCACGGCGTATCTCACGGCGAAGCGCGACTTCGACCTGCCTTCGCTGCTCTTCGTGAGCACCTTCGTGGACGATCGGGCCAGCACGTTCCTGCAACCGTTCTGGTTCATCGAGGTCTTCTTCCAGATCGCGCTGGTGCTCGCGGGCCTCTTCGCGATCCGACCGCTGCGGGACGCAGTCGCCGAGCGTCCGCTCGTGTGGGGCGCGGGCGCGTTCTCGCTCCTCGGTGCGATCCACGTCGCGGCGAACGTCGCCGACTTCTGGCTACCGCCGGTCGTGCTGTGGTCCGGGATCGTCGCACTCGGCTGGACCGTGCACTTCGCGGACTCTACGCGCGCTCGCGTGCTGCTCTCGATCGCTGCCCTCGCGATGCCGGGGCTGGTGCCGCGGGGCGTGATGGTCGGTCTGGTGCTGCTGATTCTGGTGTGGCTGCCGCGCGCGCCGCTCGTGTTCGAGTGGCTCAAGGACGGCGTCGGTCGCATCGGCGCCGCGAGCTTCCAGATCTACATCCTGCACGCGGTGGTGCTCACCGCGGTCGGCTTCCTGCCGGGCATGCGGGGGAGCTGGCTCTTCCCGCTGATCTGCATCCCGGCCTCGTTGGTCGCCGGGGTCGTGCTGAGTCGCTTGCGCCTGAGCCGGTTCTGGCCTGGGCGGGGCGAGGGCGCCCCGCTCGAGGAGCGCGCCGAGGCGATCTGATCGCCGGCGCCGCCCGTCACGGACCGGGCCGATCGCGACGCGGCCTCAGCCCATCGCGACGAGGACCTTGCGCGGGCCGTCGAAGGGCATGCGCCCGTGCGCGCACAGGATGTTGTCCACGACCAGCAGGTCGCCGGCTTCCCAGGGAAACGCGACGGCGCAGTCCCACAGGACGTTACGAACGACCTCGAGCTCTTCGTCGCTCATCGAGGAACCGTCACCGAAATAGCAATGGGTCGGGAGCCCTTCTTCACCGCAGATCTTGAGCAGCGCTTCACGGCGCTGGGCCTCGAAGTTCGACACGTGCCAGAGATTCGACTGGTTGTACCAGACGGTCTCGTTGGTGCGGGGATGCGTCCGAACGGCGGGGCGGATCGATTCGGTTCGCAGGCTGCCGTCGTCCTGCCACTCCCACTTCATCTCGCTCTCGTCGAGGTAGCGTTCGACCTTGCGCGGGTCGTTCGTCTCGAAATAGTCCATCCAGGTCTTGCCGAGGCCCTTCTCGCTGGCCGGGATGTTCTTCACGTATTTGACCTGCAGCCGTTCGAACTTGTCGCGCAGATCCTCGGGCATGCGCCGATAGACCTCGCGGCAATCTGCGATCGGGGTCTCACCGCCGGTCGTCGACGGGGTCTCGCAGTAGAAGAGCAGCTTGGGCGGCGGTGTCTTCACGTAGGAGAGCTCGCTGTGCATGGTCACGCGGAGCTGCTTCGGGTACTCGGTCGACGTGTAGACGTTCCCGCGGATCTTCGTGCGCGGGGACTGGCCCTCCACGTAGGGCTTGAGCTTCGGGAGGATCGTTCCGGCGACCTTCTCGAAGTCCTTGGGAGAGGAGAGGTCGTAGCCCCGGAAGAGGACGGCGCCGTGGGTCAGCACGAGCTGCTCGATGGCCTCACCCTCCGCCTTCACGCGCTTCATGAGGTCCTTGCGTCCCGCCCGCTTCGGCTCGGCGGGGCGCAGGACGGCCGGGAGGTTCTCGCCTTCGGGCAGGAATTCGGGCGGGTTGGGCAGGCTCATGGGGTCCTCCGGAGGATCGTCATCTTCGATGAGTGGTCGCTCGGGCGGGTTGCGTGACGAGCGGGCTGGGAATCTTCGTTCGATCGGGTTGGCTTCATCGGCCGATCGGCGGATCCGCCGGAGCGATCTGCCGTGGCGTTGCCGCTCGGGGACTGGGTTCGAGCAGGTCATCGCCGGCGGTCCGGTCCCGCGCCGAGGCCGGCCGCGAGGGATGCGCTGCCAGTGGACGGTGCGGGTGGATCCTCCGGGCGAGCTGGGTTCTTCGGTCGCTTCTTCGGGGGCGAGGCCGCGGGACGCCGCGACTCGTATTGGGCGACGCCGAAGACCGCGCCACCGAGGAACGTAAGGTAGGGATCGATGGTGGAGTTGGGCAGCATGTCGAACACCCGAAGGACGACGATCCAGCTCATCGTCGCCACGACGGTCTGCGCGACGGGCGAGCGAATCCGCCGGCAGCGTCGCCAGGCGTAGACGGGTGGCAGGAGCAGGAACGAGAAGAGCATGAGGAAGCGGAAGAGGCCGCCGGTGCCGAAGATCACGACCCACATGCCGTCCATCACCGACAAGGGCGCGCCGGTGTAGGGGTCGTAGACCCAGTAGCGGGAGTACCCGCCCCAGCCGAAGAAGTAGCGCTCGGCGGTGCGTGCGAGGACTTCGTCCTCCGTATCCGTCCGCTGGGTGAGGGAGGCCGCCGCGTCCGCGCCCGCATATTCCCCGGCGATCTCGGCGATCTCCTTGATCGGGAGCAGATCGAGGGAGCGGAGAAAGGGATAGCCGAGAATCACGGCGGACATGATCGCTGCGAGCAGGAGCGCGTGTCGCGCGCGTCCCAGGAACAGGAGCGGAATCGTGCCGAGACCGTACAGCCACACCGCGCGGGATTTGCAGAAGACCACGACGACGGCCATCAGCCACGACACCGGCCCCGACGGCAGGCCGAAAGGCTTCTGCCGGATGCGCGTGAGCCCGACCCAGGCGAGGGTGCAGTAGAGCATGAACGCCGAGAGCACGAGCCCGTGGTTCATGAGCACGTTCGGGCGATAGCCGCCGTACTTGAGCGAGTGCCAGAAAGTCGACGGGCTCGGCTGGGCGCCGTAGACCAAAGCGTGGAAGAGCGGGCCGGTCTGGAGCTCGACCAGCACGAAGGGGACGTAGAAGAGGCCCGCCATCGCGAGGACCTTGAGTACGTCGATGCCCTGCTCCTTGGTGCGGACGAGGGCGCGGCCCAGGTAGAAGGGGAGCGCCCAGTCGATCAGCATCTTGAGGCCGTCGTTGACGGTATCCGTCGGGCTCAAGCCGGGCAGCACGTTCGGCCCGAAGACCTGCGGATCCATGTTCGTCAAGTTCGTGACGAGCGCGCCGAAGATCATCAGGCCGACGAGGATCTCGGGGCCGCGACCCGGCCCGGCGCGGGTCAGCTTCTGACCGTGCATCGCCGCGGTCATCACGGTGCATCCGATCACGGGCACCGTGTACTGCGTGAGATCCGGCATCACGGGCATGCCGATGGCGCGCAGAGAGGGGAGCAGGGCGACGCCAAAGACCAGGGAGATCGCGGTCGCGATGTGCGGCCGGAACACCATGAAGAGCCCCCCGGTGACGGGGAACCAGGCGATCAGCGCAGCCTCGACCACGTCGCCTCAGTCGCCTCGGAGGCGCGCTCGGAAGGCGCGGATCGCGTCCCGCGTCCCCAGCATCGCGCGCTCCGCCGGCACGACGACATAGCGCCGGAAGCGCTCGTCGGGTCGCGTGCGGAAGATCGTGCCGTGGCTGCGGCCGTCCCAGTTCTCGGGGGCGTCCTTCGTGTAGTAGTAGGCCGCGAAGGACTGGCGCGGGACGGGCGCGATCGGGGCGACCGGCTCGACGCCGTGAAAGCTGATCTCGCTCGTCTCGAAGAGGACGCACTGGTTGAGCACGGGCGGGACCCGTTGCATGCAGCGCTTCACGCGGCGGTCCCAGAGCTCGACGGCGCCGCCCCAGGACTCTTCCCATTCGGGATTCAGGTAGACGAGGATGTTGAGGCGGCGATGGACGTTGCGCTCTTCGTTGAAGTTGAAGTCGACGTGCACGTCGAGGCGACCGCCGGGGCCGGTCACGTGGATGCCCCCACCGCCGAGGCTCGGGTCGGCCTCGAGGCCGGGGATGCCGGTGATCGTCTCGAGCTGGGCCAGGAACTCCGGCGCGGCGAGGGCCTCGTGGAGCCTGGCGACCGGGGCCGGGAAGAGGTCGCTGTCGGAGACCTGGATCTTGCGGCGCTCGCGCACGAAGTCGAAGGCGAAGCCCTGTTCGCTGGCCTCCTCGAAGGTCGGGTAGGCCGCCGCGACTTCGCGGGCGAAGTCGGGATCGAGGAAATCGTCGATGACGATGTGCGGAAAGGGCTCGGCGCTCTGGAACGCGTGGCGCAGGGCGTCGAGATCGAGCGGGCGAATCCGGTTCATGGCGTTCCTCCCGTCGCTCATCGATCGCCGAGCGCGTATTCGCGCAGCCGGTCGAGGAGCTCGGGCTGGGCGTGGGCCGAGATCCGGGACTCCGTCGCCTCCTGCACGAGGCGGGTGAGCTCGCGTTCGAAGTCTTCGGCCGAATCCGCGACGGTCACCAGCCCTTCGGCACCGAGGCGATTCGCGGTCGCGATCTGGTGATCGTTCCGGGTCTCCTCCCACTCGCCGTGGCGGGGCACGACGAGGATCGGTTTGCCCAGCTCGAGCGCGTTGAGGATCGAGCCCATGCCGGCGTGCGCGACGACGACGTCCGCCTCCGCGAGTCGTGCGCGGAACTCCGGCGGCGTCATGAAGGGGATCACCTTCAGCTGTCGGGGCTGGTAGTCGCTCGGCCCGATCTGCGCGACGACGTCGTCGCGATCGCGCTTCGCGGCCCAGTCGTCGACCCAGCCGACGAGGCGATCGAAGGACATCTGCGCGCCGACCGTCACGAAGATCAAAACACCCTCCCGGCGTATTCCGGTCCATCGGCGGAGGAGAGATGGGGCCACTGGGTCAGCCAGAGCCCCGCCACGCGACGCACGAGCCGGCCGGACATGGAGACCTCTTCGACGTTGGCGATGCTGTCGAGCCAGATCGTCCGAGCGCCGATCGCGCGTCCCAGGAGGATAGCGAGGCAGCCGGGCGCGGCGCCGGTCGACACGACGACGTGCGGTCGCACGCGCAGCATCACGACCAGCATCTGCAGCCCGAGGATCAGCATCCCGAGCTTGTCCCAGCGCGTCGAATCCCGGACGACGTAGACGGGACTCTCCGGCACGTCCGCGCGGTAGCTGTCGTTGATCGTCACGTAACGGAGATCGTGCTCTTCGAAGGCAGGAACGATCCGGCGCAGCTGCACCCAGTGACCTCCGCCGGACGCGACGGCCAGCACGCGACGCCTGCCCGTCGGGTCGCTCACGAGCTCGCCTCGTCGACGGTCCACGCGGGCGTCTGCACGTCGGAGGGGCGCGGCGGATGGACCCGCGGCGGGGCGCCGAGTCGCAGGTGGAAGCGGAGCAGGTCGCGCATGTGGCGCCTGGGCTCATGACTCTGCCTGCGCGTGAGCGTCGTGCGAACCCGGCGAACGAGGCCGCCGGCCACATAGACGAGGTTCGCGAGCCAGAGCGTCGCGCGACCGTGACTCTTCGCGAAGTAGCGCGCGCGCGACGCGTACCAGTAGGTGGGCGTCGGACGACTCAGATCCTGATATCCGGTCGAGACCGAGCCGATGTGCGTGACCGAGCTCTCGCGCACATAAGCGGTCGGCCAGCCGTGTCGAGCGGCGCGCAGGCAGAAGTCGGTCTCTTCGTAGTAGAGGAAATATCCGTCGTCGAAAGGACCGGCGTCTTCGAAGACTTCGCGACGAATCAGCATGCTCGCTCCCGCGAGCCAGTCGACGCGGGTATTCTCCGTCGGGAGCGGCGGCGCCACGAGCCAGCGCGAGAGCAGCTTCGAGATCACACCGATCCCGATCGCGGCCTCGAATTCGCTCCAGACCGACGGGAAACGAAACGCCGTCGTGTGCGGATCGCCGTCGACGCCGTGGATGTAGCTTCCGGCGATGCCCACGTCGGGATGATCGTCGAGATATCGGATGAGTCGCTCGATCGCGCCCTCGTCGGGGAACGCGTCGGAGTTCAGGAGGTAGACGTAGTCCGGCGGGTCGTCCCCTTGGAGATGCTCGCCGACGCCGAAGTTCACGCCCCAGGCGAAGCCGCCGTTCCAGCCGGACTCGACCACGTCGACGCGGTCCTTCCAGGTCTGCTCGCTCACGCTCTCGCGCATCTGCTCGAACGAGCCGTCCTGGGAATCGTTGTCGACGACGACCACCCGCGAGGGGCAGTCGTCGGGGATCTCGCGCAACAGCGCTTCGACTGCCTCGAGCGTCATGTCGGGCGTCTTGTAGTTGACGACGACAGCGAGGAACTTCACGTCGGGATCGAGCCTCATCGGAATGCCACGCCGAGCTTCGGGTCGGCAGTGCGGGCGCGGTCACGCGGCACCACCGGTCCAGCGCGTGGATCGGGTCGAGGGGAGGGCCCACCGGAATTCAGGGGGATCCCCAACGCTTCTTCGGCCACAGCGGGGCCAAAGTGAAATCGTTCACCGCGGCACCCCCGGTCGCCTGGAGGGAGTCGCCGATTCACCCTCTCTGGGCACTCAAAATCGATCACGGAATCGAAGCCACGCATCGGGGGACTCCCCGTCATGCACCTGGGATGCGCCTCGCATTCGCCTTTGCGCGTCCGTAACATATCGGAACCTCGCGCGGATCCTGTGGCCGTGGGTCGGGTCCGGATTTCGCCCCCTCGGGTCAAAGCGGTCAAGAAGACACCCGAGGAGTTCGATACGGCGAGTCTGGAGCCGGCGCATGCAAGCCGGGAATTCCCCTTTTCGTTCGGGGATCTCGGACGCACCGTGTGAGAGACAGAGGACCGTTGATGCCCACGCTGCAATCGCCTTCCCCGAGCTGTGTCCTTGCTGGCTCGGAATCGTTGCTCGTTCAATGCGGAGAGCTCCTCCTCGAACGAGGATGGGGAATCACCCGCATCGTCTCCCGGGACGACGCGATCGTCGAATGGGCCGAGGCCAAGGGGCTCGAGGTCTGTGCGCCGGGCGAGGCGCTGGCCGGGTCGCTCGCAGGTGTCGCCTTCGACTGGTTCTTCAGCATCACGAACCTGTCGATCATCCCCGAAGCCGTGCTCGAGATGGCGCGGGTCGGCGCCGTCAACTTCCACGACGGTCCGTTGCCCGCCTACGCCGGGATGTATACCCCGGCCTGGGCGATCCTGAACGGCGAGACCGAATACGGCGTCACCTTCCACGAGATGACCGCGGGCGTCGACGAGGGTCGCCTCCTCGTCCAGCGCCGCTTTCCGATCGCCGAGGGCGAGACGAGCCTCAGCCTGAACACCGCGTGTTATGCGGCGGCGATCGAAGGCTTCGCAGAGCTCGCGACCCAGATCGAGACCGACGCGCTCGCGCCCCGGGAGCAGGACTTCGACCAGCGCTCCTATTTCGGTCGCCACGAACGCCCTGACGCGCTCGGGGTGATCGACTTCTCGCGCCCGGCCGCCGACGTGGCCCGGGCCGTGCGCGCGATGGACTTCGGGGAGCGCTACGCGAACGCCTTCTGTGTGGCGAAGGTCGTGCATGGCGGCGCGGTCGCGCGCGTCGCGGGCGCGCAGGCCGTCGAAGGGGACGGCGAAGCGCCGGGCACCCTGGTTGCGATCGACGACGCCGGCTGGACGGTCGCCTGCGCGGACGGAGTGGTCGCGCTCTCGGGCTTCGGCTGTCCGCGCGGACACGCCTGGACGCCTGCGGAAGCGGCTGAGGCCCTCTCGGTCTCCGCCGGCAGCGTCCTCGACGCGGGCTTCGAACTCGCTGCGCTCACCGCCCTCGGTGAGGCCTTCACGCCCGCCGAGGCGTTCTGGGTGCGCCGCCTCGAGCGGCTCGATCCCGTCGAGACCCCGTACCGACGCGTCGCGGGCAGCGAGGGCGAGGCGAGCGCCGTCGGCACGACCGAGCACGTCGCGCTCGATGCGGCGGGACTCGGGGGCTCCGCCGACGAGATCCTCACGCGCTTCCTGCTCTACCTGGCACGGATCCAGGGCGTCGATGCCTTCGACGTGACCTGGAGCGAAGATGACTTGGAAGCGCGCCTGGCCGAAGCGCCTGGGCTCTTCTCTTCCCTCGTGCCGCTGCGCGTCGCGGTCGACCGCGACGGATCCGCCGGCGAGGCGAGCGCGGCCGTCGGCGAGGCCCTGGCCAAGCTGCGCGACATGGGCAGCTTCCTGCTCGATGCCATCGCGCGGACGCCCGGACTCGCGGCTCATCCGCTCCTGGCAGCGGGCCACTGGACCTCGGTCGGGGTCGGACAGCACGCGGACGTTGCCGGGCGAGCGCTGCCCGCCGGTGCCGATCTCGCGCTCTTCGTCACGCCGGACGGAAGCGACGCGCGCCTCGCCTACGACGCGGCCGCCCTCGACGCCGCGAGCGCTGAACGCATCGCCCAGCAGCTCACGGGGCTCGCCCGCGCGGCCTCGGATTCGGCGCTGCCTTTCGCGAAGCTGCCCCTGGTCGACGCGGAAGAGCGTCGCCAGATCGTCGAAGGCTGGAACCAGACGGGCGTCGACTTCGACCGCGGCGACACCGTGCGCTCGCTCTTCGAAGCGCGCGTCGCGGCTTCCCCCGACGAGAGCGCGGCGGTCTTCGAAGGCGAGGCGCTCAGCTATCGCGAGCTCGACGAGCGCGCGGCGCAGGTCGCGAACCACCTCGCGGGCCTCGGAATCGGCGCGGACTCGCTCGTCGGACTGCATCTGGCGCGATCCCTAGACATGATCGTCGGTGTGATGGGTGTCCTGAAGGCCGGGGGTGCCTACGTGCCCCTCGACCCGGTCTATCCCGAGGATCGCATCGCCTACATGATCGAGGACTCGCAGGCGTCGGTCGTCTTGACGCATCCGGCAGCCGGCGCGACGCCGCCTGCGGGCAATGCGACCGTCGTCGACCTGGAACGCGATCGTGACGCGATCGCGGCGCACCCGAAGACGCGACGCGACACGCCGTGCCTGCCCGAGCATCTCGCGTACGTCATCTACACGTCGGGCTCGACCGGCAAGCCCAAGGGCGTGATGGTCGAGCACCGCAACGCCGTGAACTTCTTCGTCGGCATGGACGAGGTCGTGCCCCACGATCCGCCGGGCAGCTGGCTCGCGGTGACGAGCCTGTCGTTCGACATCTCGGTGCTCGAGCTGCTCTGGACCCTGACCCGCGGCTTCGAGGTCGTGATCTTCCGCGACGTCGAGCGCACGGGGGGCGATGCCCCGACGCGCGCGTGGCGGCCGATCGACATGGGCCTCGCGCTCTGGGGCAGCGATGCCGGACCCGGCCCGCGAAAGTACGAGCTGATGCTCGAGGCTGCGAAGTTCGCCGACACCCACGGTTTCTGTGCCGTCCACACGCCCGAGCGTCACTTCGGTGCGTTCGGCGGTCCGTTCCCGAACCCCTCGGTGACGAGCGCCGCGATCGCGGCCGTGACCGAGAACGTGCAGATCCGCGCGAGCAGCTGCGTCCTGCCGCTCCACCACCCGATCCGGGTCGCGGAGGAGTGGGCGGTCGTCGACAACATCTCCGGCGGTCGCGTCGGGATCTCCTTCGCGTCCGGCTGGCAGCCGAACGACTTCGTGATCCGCCCCGACGCGTTCAAGAACGCCAAGACTTCGATGTTCGAGAACGCGGAGATCGTGCGGAAGCTCTGGCGCGGCGAGTCCGTCGAGTTCGAGAACCCGATGGGGAAGTCGGTCCCGACGTCGACGCTGCCGCGACCGGTCCAGGCTGAACTGCCGACCTGGATCACCACCGCCGGAAACGTCGAGACGTTCAAGGCCGCGGGCGCCGCTGGCGTGAACGTCCTGACGCATCTGCTCGGACAGACCCTCGATGAGCTGGCGGCCAAGGTCCGTGCCTATCGCGAGGCGCGCGTGGACGCGGGCCACGATCCGTCGGGCGGCACCGTCACGTGCATGCTCCACACCTTCGTCGGCGAAGACGACGACACGGTCCGGAGCATCGTGCGCGAGCCCATGAAGGACTATCTCGCGAGCTCGATGTCGCTCGTCGTCGACTTTGCCTGGTCCTTCCCGGCCTTCGAGCGGCCGGGTGGCCCGGATCAGAAGCCCGAGGACGTCGACCTCAAGAGCCTCTCCGAGGACGAGACCGACGCGATCCTCGAGTTCGCGTTCGAGCGCTACTACGAGACGAGCGGGCTGATGGGCACGCCCGCAGCTTGCGAGGCGATGCTCGAGCGCTGCAAGGATGCGGACATCGACGAGATCGCCTGTCTGATCGACTTCGGCGTCGATACGGACGTGGCCCTCGCGGCGCTCCCCGCCCTGGACGTCGTGCGCCAGAAGGTGAACGAGCGACCGGTGGACGCGGTCGACGCCGCGGTCAGCACCGATCCCGGTGCGATGGTCGATCACTCGTTCTCCGCGCAGGTCGAGCGCCATGGGGTGACCCATCTCCAGTGCACGCCGTCCCACGCGACGATGCTGCTCACGAACCCCGAGACCCGCGCGGCGCTCGGGCGGATCCCGCACCTGATGATCGGGGGCGAAGCGTTCCCGGTCTCCCTGGCCTCGGAGCTCGACGCGGTCTGTCAGGGGACGATCCGGAACATGTACGGCCCGACCGAGACGACCATCTGGTCCTCGACCGAGCCGGTCCTGGGCCGCCCGGAGTCGATCTCGATCGGGCGTCCGATCGCGAACACCCAGCTCTACATCCTCGACGCGGGACACGAGCCCGTGCCGATCGGCGTCGCCGGCGAGCTCTGGATCGCGGGCGAGGGCGTCGTGCGCGGCTACCACCAGCGGCCCGAGCTGACCGACGAGCGCTTCGTGCCGGATCCCTTCAGCGACCGTCCCGGCGCGCGCATGTACGCGACCGGTGACCTCGCGCGCTGGATGGACGACGGGCGCATCGACTTCCTGGGTCGACTCGACCACCAGGTGAAGATCCGCGGTTACCGGATCGAGCTCGGGGAGATCGAGGCGCGGCTCGCGGGAGAAGAGGGCGTGCGCGAGGCGGTCGTGATCGCGCGCGAAGACACGCCCGGGGACGTGCGGCTGGTCGGTTACGTGCGACCCGCCGCGGGCTCGCCGCCGGGATTCGTGCTGGACGAGGCGGCGCTCCGCGAAGGACTCCGCGAGCATCTGCCCGAGTTCATGGTCCCGTCGAACGTCGTGACCCTCGATCGCTTCCCGCAGACGCCGAACGGCAAGGTCGACCGGAAGGCGCTGCCGGCGCCCCGGGACGTACAGCAGCGCTCCCAGGCCGAGTACAAGGCGCCCGAGAACGAGCTCGAGACCCAGATCGCGGACGTCTGGAAAGAGGTGCTCTACCTCGAGAAGGTGGGCGTCGACGACAACTTCTTCGACCTCGGCGGGCACTCATTGTTGGTGGTGCAGGCGCACCGGAAGCTCCGGGACATGGTGCCGATGGCCCTCACGCTGACGGACCTCTACCGGTTCCCGACGATCTCGGGACTCGCTTCGCACCTCAGCAGTGGTGACGGCGCCAAGGAGACCGCGCAGGCGAGCCAGGCCCGTGCGGACAAGCGGCGACAGGCCCTCGGGCGGCGTCGGCGTCGAGGAAAGAATTAGGCGCGCGAGCGCGCCAGCATGGGTTGCGCCGTCGGCATGGGCCGCGGTGAGGAGGGGCGGATGGCCGATTCGGGCCACGACAATTCGGCGGCCACGGTCGACGACGTCGGCGAGAACGACATCGCGATCGTGGGCATGGCCTTGCGCGTGCCCGGCGCGAACGACCCGACGGAGTTCTGGCAGAACCTCCGCGACGGCCGCGAGTCGATCGTCGACTACAGCGAGGAGCAGCTCCTCGAAGGCGGCGAGCACCCCGACACGCTCCGCAAGCCGTCCTACGTGTCCCGGGGCGGTGCGCTCTCGGACATGAAGCTCTTCGATCGAGACTTCTTCGGCTTCAGCCCGAAGGAGGCCGCGATCCTCGATCCCCAGCACCGCCACTTCATGGAGCTCTGCTGGGAAGCCCTCGAAGACGCCGGCCACACCCCCGGTCGCTTCGACGGTCAGATCGGTCTCTTCGGCGGCTGCGGCATGGGCAGCTACTTCTACTTCAACGTCTGCAGTCACCGGGACCTGATCGACGACGTCGGCCTCTTCCTGCTCCGTCACACGGGCAACGACAAGGACTTCCTCGCGACGCGCGTGTCCTACGTGCTCGACCTGAAGGGCCCGAGCGTCAACGTCCAGACCGCGTGCTCGACGTCGCTGGTCGCGACGCACTACGCCTGCCAGAGCCTGCTCACGGGCGAGTGCGACCTGGCGCTGGCCGGCGGCATCACGATCCAGTTCCCGACCGAGGCCGGCTACGTCTACAAGGACGGCGAGGTGCTCTCCCCAGACGGCCACTGTCATGCGTTCGACCACCGCGCCCAGGGCACGGTGCTCACGAGCGGCGGCGGCGTCGTGTCCCTGCGCCGACTCGAAGACGCGACCCGTGACGGCGATCCGATCTACGCCGTGATCAAGGGCTCGGCCGTCAACAACGACGGCGGGCAGAAGGTCGGCTACCTGGCGCCTTCGGTGGACGGGCAGGCCGCGGCGATGACCGAGGTCTACTCCCTCGCGGACATCGACCCCGCGTCGATCGGCATGATCGAGTGCCACGGCACCGGCACGTACATGGGCGATCCGATCGAGGTCGCCGCGCTCACCCAGGCGTTCCGCAACCAGGGCAGCGAGGACGCCGAGGCGAACCAGTTCTGCCGGATCGGCTCGGTCAAGACGAACATCGGTCACCTCGACACGGCGGCCGGCGTGGTCGGTCTGATGAAGGCGGCGCTCGCGCTCCACAACGAGGAGATGCCGCCGACCATCAACTACGAGCAGCCGAACCCCGAGATCGGCTTCGAACGCACGCCCTTCGTCGTGAACGATGCCCTGACCGAGTGGCGATCGGGCGAGGGCGTCCGGCGCGCCGCCGTGAACTCGCTCGGTGTCGGCGGCACGAACGCCCACGTCGTGGTCGAGGAGTACCACCCCTTCGAGCCGGGGCCCGGCGCGGTCGCGCCGAGTGCCGATCCCGACCGCGTGCTCTTCCAGTTCGCGGCCAAGAGCACCAAGGCCCTCGACGGCGCCTGCCGGAAGCTCGCCGGCTTCCTCGAGAACGAACCCGACACGCCGCTCGCGGACGTCGCCTACAGCCTCCAGCAGACCCGCGAGGCGTTCGAGACCCGCCGCGTCGTCGTCGCGAAGGACCGCAGCGAAGCGATCGAGCTGCTCGAAGGCCTCGATCCGCGTCGCGTCTTCACGCATGGCGTCCCGGATGCGCGGCCGAGCCTCGCGTTCATGTTCTCCGGCGGCGGCAGCCAGTACCCCGGGATGGCGCGCGACCTCTACGAGACGGAGCCCGTGTTCCGGGAGCACGTCGATCGCGGACTCTCGATGTACCAGGAGAAGACCGCGGTCGATCTCCGCTCCCTCGTGTTCTGCGAGGCGGGTGCGGAGTCCGAGGTCGAGGCGCCGCTGACCGAGACGATTCGTCAGCTCCCTGCGATCTTCATCGTCGAATACGCAATGGTGCAGCTCTGGAAGAGCTGGGGGATCGAGCCCGACATCATGATCGGCCACTCGATGGGCGAGAACGTCGCCGCCTGCATCTCCGGCGTGATCACCTACGAAGAATGTCTCGACTGGATGATCATCCGCGGCCGACTCGTCGACACGACCGAGCCGGGCGGCATGATCGGGGTGTCGCTCCCCGAATACGACCTGATCCCCTTCCTCGACGGTCGCTGCGATCTGGCGTCGGTCAACGCGCCGTCGCTGACGGTCGCGTCAGGGGGCGTCGAAGAGGTCGACGCCCTCGAGAAGCGCCTCGACGAGGCGGAGATCGACTATCAGCGCGTGGCCATCAACGTCGCCGGTCATTCCCGACTCTTCGATCCGATCCTCGAAGAGTTCCGCACGTTCATTCGCGGTCTCGACTTGAAGAAGCCGTCGATTCCGTTCATCTCGAATCGGACCGGTCAGCCGATCACCGACGACCAGGCCCTCGATCCGGAGTACTGGGTCGAACACCTGCGGCGAGAGGTGCGCTTCTCGGATGGCCTCGCGTCGATCCTCGAGACCCCCGGACGCGTCCTGCTCGAGGTGGGACCCGGCCAGACCCTGAGCTCCTTCGCGCGGCAGCAGCCGTCGTCGACCCCGATCAACATCGTGTCCTCGATCCGGCATCGCGCGGACCAGAGTGGCGATGCAGACTTCTTCCTGGCCGCGGTCGGTCGTCTCTGGGCGTCCGGAGTCGAGATCGAGCTCGACGCGCTCTACGAGGGACAGAACCGGCGACGCGTCCGGCTCCCGACCTACGCCTGGAACCACCAGAGCTATTTCTACGATCGCATCGAGCCGATGGTCGAGGCGATCGACTCCGGGCGCCCGGAGCGCATCGAGGACCTCGCCGACTGGGGCTCCGTCCCGACCTGGCATCCCGCGGCCGCCGATCCGCGTCGTCTCGAGGCGCCGACGAGCTGGCTGCTCTTCATGGACCGCGCGGGCGTCGGCAAGCGCCTGCGCCAGCGTCTCGAGGACGCCGGCCACACGGTGACCTGTGTCTACGAGGGCGACGCATTCCGCAAGCGGAGCGAGTTCGAGTACTCCCTCGCGCCGGAGCTCGGCTTCGAGGGCTACAACGCGCTCGTGAAGGACCTCGCTGCGTCGGGGCACGCGCCGACCCGGATCGCGCATCTCTGGCTCGCGACCGACGGCGAGCACTTCCGGCCCGGCTCGAGCTTCTTCCACGAGAACCTCCAGAACGGCTTCTGGAGCCTCTTCTTCCTGGCCAAGGCGCTCGGCGACGAGAACCTGCCGGGGGACGTCCACGTCTCCGTCGTCTCGACGGGGATGCACGCCCTCGAAGGCGACGACGGTCCGCTCCACCCGGAGAAGGCGACTGTCTTCGGCCCCGCGCTGGTGATGCCGCGGGAGCTGCCCGGCGTCACGTGCAAGACGATCGACGTGTCGCTCCCGACGAAGGGCGCCGCGGCCTGGCTCGGCAAGCTCGGACTCGGCGGCGGAAACGCGACCCGCCCGGAGAGCCTCGACGATCTCTCGGTCAGCCTCGAAGCGGAGCTCCTCGCGCCGCCGGAAAACGAAGTGATTGCGCTCCGCGGCGCGGATCGTTTCGTGCGGCGCTTCGAGTCGCGTCCGCTCGCGGCTCGCGCCGACGACGCAGCCCCGACGCTGCGAGAGCAGGGCGTCTACCTGGTCACGGGCGGTCTCGGTGGCCTCGGCCTGACCCTCGCGGACCGGATCGCGCGCGAAGCGCCGGGCGCCAGGCTCGCGCTCGTCGGCCGGACGCCGCTCCCCCCGCGTGAGGATTGGGACGCGGTCCTCGCGGGTGACAAGGGCAGCGCTGCGGAGGCGCGGACCCTGCGTCGCGTGCGCACGATCGAGGAGTCCGGCGCCGAGGTCGAGATCGTGACCGGCGACGTTACGCGCCTCGACGACATGCGCAGCGGCCTCGAGCAGGTGCGCGAGCGCTTCGGGAAGCTCGACGGGATCTTCCATGTCGCCGGCGTGGTCGACGACGAGCTGATCCAGCTGAAGAACGATGCCGACATCGAGCGTGTCTTCGGCCCGAAGGTCCACGGCACCGAGGTGCTCGATTCGCTCCTCGACGAGTCCGGCGCCGAGCTCCTCGTGCTCTACTCGTCGACGAGCGCGCTGACGGCGCCGACCGGTCAGGTCGACTACGTCGCTGCCAACGCCTTCCTCGATGCCTTCGCCCACAGCCGCAAGGACCACCCGATCCGGACGGTCGCGGTCAACTGGGGCATCTGGAACGAGGTGGGCCTCGCGGCGCGGAACCTGTCAGGCGAGGCGGACGCGAGCGAAGAAACGGTCTCGACCGCCGTCCAACATCCCTTCTTCGAGACCCGCGAACGCGACAGCCACGGCCGCACGGGCTTCCTCAAGAGCTATTCGCCCCAGCGCGACTGGATCCTCGACGAGCATCGGACGAAGAACGGCGAAGCGCTGTTCCCCGGCGCAGGCTATCCCGAGCTCGCCCGCGCCGCCCTGGCCGAATACGGCGAGACGGGGCCCTTCGAGATCCACGATCTCTACTTCCTGCGGCCCCTCTACGTGCCGGATGGCGAGATCCGCGACGTTCGCGTCCAGCTCGAGCCGACGGATTCCGGCTACAAGTTCGGCGTGCGCACGCGCCACCGGATCGACGGTCGTCCCGCCTGGGTGCTCGCTTGCGAGGCACGCCTCGAGCTGGGCGCCGAGTCGACCCCCGAGTCCGTCGACGTCGCTGCGATCGACACGCGCTGCCAGCGGTCCCGCTCGAGCGTGAACCCGCTCGGCCATCGCACCGGCCAGGACAACCACGTCCGATTCGGCCCGCGCTGGCGTGTCCTGCGGCAGGTCCTCTACGGCGAGAGGGAGGCCCTCGCCCACCTCGAGCTGGCGGAGGCCTATGCGGCAGAGGTGGAGGACTACGCGCTCCATCCGGCGCTGCTCGACCTCGCGACCGGTTATGCGATGGAGCTGATCGAGGACTACGACCCCGACGAGTCACTCTGGGTCCCGGTCTCCTACGGACGGATCCAGATCCACGGCCCGCTCGCGGGCAAGGTCCACAGCTGGGTGCGCATCCGCGACGACATCGAGGACAGTCGCAACTTCGCGAGCTTCGACGTCACGATCGTCGACGAGGGCGGCCATGTCCTCTTCGAGGCGACGGACTTCACGATCAAGCGCGTCGAGGAAGCGGTCGACTTCTCCGAGCCCGTCGACACGAAGACGAGCGACATCGAGTTCGAATCCGCGTCCCACCTGCAGGACGAGGACGACCTGTCTCCGGCGGAGCTCCAGCTGCGCCGGAACTACGAGGCCGGCATCCTGCCCGAGGAAGGCACGGAGGCGCTGCTCCGCGCGCTGTCCGCGGATCTCGGTCCCCAGGTCGCGATCAGCTCGATCGCGCTCGACACGCTGCGCAAGCAGGCCAGCGAGGTCGTGCTCGATTCGTCCGGCGGCGGAACGCGCTTCGAGCGCCCGGACCTCGACAGCGAGTACGTGGAGCCGCGCGACGAGATCGAGAAGACCCTGGTCACGCTCTGGGAGGAGCTCCTCGGGGTCGAGGGCCTCGGCGTGCAGGACAGCTTCTTCGACCTGGGCGGGCATTCGCTGATCGCGGTGCGCTTCTTCACGAAGATCAAGAAGACCTACCGCGTCGACTTCCCGATCTCGGTGCTCTTCGAGGCGCCGACGATCGAGGGCTGCGCGGCGCTGATCCGCGAGTCGATCGGGGACGATGGCGGCGCGGCCGCCGACGGCGGCGAGAAGGCGGCTGCGGTCCCGAAGACGCGCTTCAAGCATCTCGTCGCGATGGACGCGGGCGCCGACGCGGGCAAGCCCCCCTTCTTCCTGGTGGCCGGCATGTTCGGCAACGTGCTGAACCTGCGGCATCTGGCGTCGCTCGTCGGGACCGATCGTCCCTTCTATGGCCTGCAGGCGCGGGGTCTCTACGGCGGCGAGGAGCCTCACGCGAGCTTCGACGAGATGGCGACGGCGTACATCGAAGAGATCCGACACGTCCAGCCCCACGGTCCGTACACGATCGGCGGATTCTCCGGCGGCGGCATCACGGCCTTCGAGATGGCGCACCAGCTGACGGAGGCGGGCGAAGAGGTGTCGATGCTGCTGATGCTCGACTCGCTGCTGCCGGTCGAGCCGCCGATCACGACCCTCGATCGCGTGCGCGTGCAGCTGCTGCGAGTGAAGCAGCGGGGCGCCGGCTACCTGTGGGAGTGGGCGCGCAACCGGGCGAAGTGGCAGTGGGAGCAGATCCAGGCGCGCTTCGACGAAGAGGAACCCGATCAGCCCGACGACGAGTTCCACAACGTCGCGATCGAGCGCGCCTTCCGCGCGGCGTTGCCCATCTACCGGATGCGGCACTACGCCGGTCGCGTGCATCTCTTCCGGCCCAAGCAGGACCACGCCTACGTGCTGGGGGAGGGGCGCATCCTCAACAGCGACAAGCGCTGGGTGTTCCCGGACAACGGCTGGGGCGACTGGGTCGACGAGGTCGAGGTCAGCGAGATGCCCGGAAACCACGACAGCATGGTGCTCGAGCCGAACGTGCGCGTGATGGCGGCCAGGCTTCGCGAGGTCCTGGAGTCGATCGAAGACGACTGACTTCGACCACCCGGGACGGAGATCTCCGATCGGCAACGCGCGCGCAACGCGACACCGGTGACCCCCGCGCGGGCACTCATTTCGGATGGCGGGGTCGAATCACTCGACCGCTGGCGCGACTAAGGCCGCCATCTCACACAACATGCCGTCCGAAAAGGGCTTTCGGGCAGCACGCTACACTCGCAACGTCATCTCTTGGGGGAGCCGCTTTCATGGGCGAGATTTCGGACGCCCTGTCCAGGGCCCGAAAAGAGAAGGGCCCTGCGCGCGACGAGCGCGCCGCTGATGCGCCCGCTCGTCCGGCACCGCGCTCCCACCCCCCGCTCTACGAGCCGCCGCGGGCCCGGGAGGACGACGCGCCCTCCGACGAATTCCGCCGCCTGCGCGAACGCGAGGCCGAGGAAGCGCAGGACGCCCGTGAATCCGCCCCGGAGCCCGAATCGCTGCGCGAGCCCCGGCGCGCGTCGCGACCGGTCGCCGCGCCCGTCGACGAGCGGCCCTTCGTCGCGGTCCCGGCCCAGCCGGG
Source organism: uncultured Spirochaetaceae bacterium (assembly GCA_964488255.1). Classification (GTDB taxonomy): domain Bacteria; phylum Myxococcota_A; class UBA9160; order UBA9160; family UBA4427; genus UBA4427. The sequence continues at coordinate 268,817 of CAZAUR010000002.1, forward strand.
GAAGGACTGGATCTACCGACTCTGCGCCGTCGAGCCGGACAGCCCCGACGCGGTCCGCTTCCGCCACTTCGCCGTTCGCATGCGCGGGATGCTCGACCAACGGTCCACCCCTTCGGTCCTGGTGACGAGCGCCGTCGCGGGCGAGGGCAAGAGCACGATCGCGTCCAACCTGGCGCTGGCCCTGGCCTCGGTCGCACCGGAGTCGCGCATCGCTCTCGTCGACATGGACCTGCGCCGCGGCGTCGTCGGACGCGTCTTCGGCTGCCCGGAGAACGGCGGCGTCGAGGCGGTGCTCTCCGGACGGGCCTCGATCGACGACGTGGTGATCCGCACGAACGTGGGGCGCCTCGATCTGATTCCGAAGGGCGCCACCCCGCCCGACGCGCATTCGCTCCTCGGGGCGACCGCGGACGCGTTCTTCGAAGAGATGCACCGCCGATACGACTATCTGGTCTGTGATGGCCCGCCGGTCTTGCCGGTCCCGGACACGCCCTTGATCAGCGAGCACGTCGGGGGCTGCCTGGCCGTAGCCGCGAGCGGACGCACCCGGCACTCGACGTTCCGCGACCTGACCGACCTGATTCCGCGCACGAACTGGTTCGGCGTCTTCCTCAACGAGAGCAAGGCGGTCTCGAACAAGGATCGCTACGGCTACTACTCGGCGAAGGATTCCGAGGGCGCATCGGACGACGCCTCCGACGCCTCCGACGCCTCCGACGCCTCCGAGGACGTCGAAGGTGACGAAGCGGATTGGGACGCGGAGGTGAACGAGCTCGGTGACGCCGCGCCGGGTACAGAAGAAGGGAAGCGGTCTTGAGCGGCGACGCCTACTACGAGGCAGGGCCCGATACCGAAGGTGAGGGCGGTGCCGGCCTGCCGGGCTTCATCCACGATCCGATCGGCGTCCTCGAGCGCCGGTGGATCCCGATGATCGTCGTCCTGGTCGCCGGCATCGCGCTGATCGCTGTCTATCTCCAGACGCGGGTGCCGGAATATCAGGCCCGCGCGACCGTACTCGTCGCCAGTCAGCGGATCTCGGAGAGTCTGATCCGGAGCACCGTCGACTCGGATCAGCTCGAGAAGGTGAGCGCCATTCTCGGCGAGCTCCTGTCGCGCCGGAAGCTGGTCGAGCTGATCGAGGAGTACGAGCTCTTCCCGGCTCCGGCGGAGGGTCCTGGGCTCACGATGGAGGAGAAGACCGCCATCGTCCGAGGCTCGATCCTGATCGGCCCGGATCGCAGCAACAACGCGAATCAGGACCCGGAGAGCAGCGCGACCGTCTTCGAGGTGCTCTTCCGGCACGGGAGTCGCGAGAAGGCGGCCGCGGTCGCGAACGACCTCGCCAGCGGCTTCACCGACATCCACCTGCGGATGCGCAGCCGACAAGCCCGGATCACGACCGAGTTCCTGCGGCGCGAGCTCAATAAGACGGAGGAAGAGCTCGCCGCCCAGGAGAGCGCGATCACCCAGTTCAAGCAGACCCACCGCGGCGCGCTCCCCAGCGAGCTCGGCACGAGTCTGGGACGCCTCGATCGCCTGCAGAGCCAGCGCCAGTCCCTCGCCCTCCAGATCGCGAACGCGGAGAGCCGCCTGGCGACTCTGGCCGCGTCCGGGACCGACTTCGAGCTCGACTCACCCCAGGCGATGCTGCGGGGCCTGCGACTCCGCTACAAGGAGCAGCGTGCCCTCTACACGGACGACCATCCGAACATCGTGTCGCTCCGCAACCAGATCACGAACCTCGAGGCGCGGCTCGCCGACGAGGGCAGCGGCGAGACCTCGAGCGGCTCTGCGCCCGCGGACGCGGCGCGCATCGAGCTGACGGCATTGCGCGGCCAGCTCGAGGAGACCGTCGCCGAATACGAGCGACTCGACTCGCTCGTCGAACTCGTGCCGGAGCACGCCGAGACACTGGCCGCCCTCGAGCAGCGCGCGGAGATCCTCCGCGAGAACTATCGCGAGCTCCTGCGAAAGGTGAATCAGGCGGAGCTGTCGGAGGCGGTCGAGTCGGCGCAGCAGGGCGAGCGGGCGAGCATCCTCGACCCGGCGGTGCCGCCGTGGGAGCCGACGTCCTCGCCGCTCAAGGCGGTGGCGGTCCTCCTGATCGGAACCTTCGGGGCGGCACTCGGAATCGCGGTGCTGCTCGAGCTCGTCGATTCGGTGGTCGTGACCGAGAGCGAGATCGAGCGCAACTACCGGCTCCCGGTGCTCGGCTCGGTCTCGAAGCTCGCCTGATCGTTCCTTGACCCGTGGGCTCGAGAGCATGTCCCTCATGGATCCCGGCATGACGACGATGCGTGAAGACGCGCCGACCCGCGCAGGCTTCGGGTCGACCCTCGTCGTGCTGGCGCTCGTCATCGCGTTCTCGCCGGTCCTGCTCGACCTCGCCGCGCATCTCGCTGACGCTCCCTGGGCGCGCGCCGCGCTCGCGGCACCGCTCCTCGCGTGGCTTGCCGCAGGCGTCGACCGGCCCGAACGCGCGCCGGCCCACGGCCGTCGCTTCGCGATCGCTGCCTTCGCCGCCGCGCTCGTCCTGCAATTCGTGGCGATCGGTGGCGACGCCATCCGGATCGCGCGGGTGGGCGTGGCCGTCGCGGTGGCCGTCGCGTGCTGGGGCAGTGGTCTCGCCCGCTGGCGCGCCTCGCTCCTCGTTCTGGCGGTGCTGCCGGTGCCGAGCCTCGTGCTCGATCTGGTGAGCCCGCAACTCGAGAGCCTCCTCGGTCGCGCCGTCTCGCTCCTGCCGGGCATCGGCTTCGCGGTCGCCGACGGCACGCCGCGGCTCCTCACAGCGCAGGCGCCCATCGTGCTCGATCCCCTCGACGGAGGGCTCGCGCTCGCGATCGGATTCGCGGTGCTCGCCTGGACGCGGGCGGTGCTCGTCGACGCTTCAGTAGGTGTCGCCGTACGACGCGTCCTGCTTGCGGTCGTGTCGGCGTTTCCGGTCCAGCTCGGGTTGCTAGGCCTTGCGGCCGGTCCGGTCGCAGCGCTCGCCGGGGAAGGCATCGCGCGAGGCGTGCTCGATCACGCGAGCTGGGTGGTCGTCCTCGCGGCGGCCATCGCCCTTGCGGTGCATCACCGGGGCAGTGCGCGCCCGATGCCGGACGCGCACGTGTCGAGAGGCGACGCATGTTGAGCGCACGCACCGAGGGCATCCTGCTGGTGGCCGTGCTCCTGCTGTCTGGCGCGCTGTCGTGGTGGCTCACCTTGCGCCCGATCGTCGAGACGGACCCGACGCGATTCGACGCACTTCCGAGCAGTCTGAACGGTTTTCAGGCGGTCGAGCTCGAGATCGACGAGAGCGTCTCGAAAATGCTGGCTGCGGACCACAATGTGCAGCGCGCGTACCTGCACCCCCAGCGCTTCGTGGTCTTCGTCTACGTCGGCTACTACGGCACGCGCCGGGGCGGCACTCCCGAGCACACGCCCGACGTCTGCTACCCGGCCCAGGGCTGGGAGATCGTCGCCTCGCGCACCCATTCGGTGGGCGGCGCCGAGGGCTTCGACGTGCGCGAGTTCGTGGTCGAGAAGGACGGGGAGCAGCGACTCGTCCACTACTGGTATCGCACGACCTTCGCGACCGGCATCACCTCGGTTCCGGGCCTGCGCCTCCAGCACTTCTGGGGTCGCCTGACGGGCAACCGCGGCGATGGGGCGCTGATCCGACTCAGCACGCAGATCCACGAGGGCGGCCTCGACGGCGCACGATCGCGGCTCTACGGCCTGGATCTCGCCCTCGAAGAGGCGCTCGAGACCGTGTGGAATTCCGCCGAATCGGAGATCGCCGCCCTCAGGTGAGCCGGTGATGCGTGTCGCGGGCGAGTCCCGCGATGTCGACGCCCGACGGACATGCACCCGCGCAGGGGGCACCGCTGCAGCCGAGACACGCCTCGGCGTTCGGCTCGAGACGCGCGTACTCTCGGCGGGCGACCGGCGCGGCGTGATAGTCGAGGTCGTACATGCGCATGCGCAGCACGTCCGGAATCGCGACGCCCGCCGGGCAGCTCGAGAGGCAGTCGCCACAGCCGATCAGGCAGGACGAGCCGGCGTTCTTGGCCAGATAGCGGGCGAGCAGCGCGAGGTCCTCGCGATCCGGGCCGTCGCTGCCCGAGGCCGCGACGTACTCGTCGATCTGCTCGGGGCTGTTCATCGTGACGACGAGCCCGTCGACCCCGGGATCCGACAGGACCCAGCGGAACGCCGACTGGGCGTAGGTCCGACCCGGGCGCTCGAAGGGACGCATGTCGTTCAGGCGTGCGCCCTTGAGGGTCTTCATGACCATCACGCCGACGCCCTGGTCGTGCGCGCGCTGGATCATCGCCGGGAGGCGCGCCTGGGTGGCGACGATGTCGAGACTCGGGAGCCATTCGCTCAGGTACGCCTTCACTGAATCCTGGAAGCTCGGCTGCTGCGCGTAGGTGTAGGCGACGAGGAAGACGTCGACGATCTCCTGGTCGAGGGCGTACTCCATGCACTGCGCGAGGCGCGGCGCGTGCCCGGACATGCCGATGGCGCGGACCTTGCCCTGCTCCTTGGCGCGGGTCGCGAAGCGCTGCCACTCGTCGCCGAGGCGCTCGACGTCGTTGACCGCGTGGTTCATGAACACGTCGACGTAGTCCGTGCCGAGGGTGCGCAGGCTGTCCTCGAGGCGCGCCATCAGATGGACGGCGGAGTTCTCGGGGACGGCCCAGTACTTCGTCGTGATCGTCACCTGGTCTCGGCGCCCACGCAGGGCGCGACCGAGGACGCGTTCGGCGCGGCCTTCGGTGTAGCCCTCGGCGGTGTCGAAGTGGGTGATGCCGCGGTCGAGGGCGTGGTGGACGAGCCGCGCGTCGGCGTCGGACTCGATGTTGAACGTGCCGAAGCTGATGTCCGGCACCTCGATGCCGGTCTGGCCCAGGGTGACCCGTCGCCGGATGCCTGGCGTCTCGGCGGGGGCCGCGTTGGCCGTGGCAGCGCCCGTCGCCACGGCCGTGCCGATCGCGCCTCCTGCTCGGAGAAAGTCGCGGCGCGACCAGTCGTCGGGTCGAGCGCCATCAGCGTTGGGTCGAGCGCGTTCGGGCACGATGCCTCCAGTCCGTCCGTGGGGCGCTTCGGGGGCCACCCGAGGATACGTGCTCCTTCGGCCCCGGGGAAGCGCTCCGGGTTCCCGGAGGCGTGGCGTCCGTGCCTACGAGTCCTCGACCGGCAGGATCTGGATCAGCAGCGGCGGGAGGGGGGCGCTGGTGCTCCCACCGCCGCCGTTCACGCCCTGGAAGAGCTCGAAGTCGTCCCAGTACTTCTGGCCGGGCCCGCCGGCCCAGACGCCGACCGAACCCTGGCTCGGGCGCGATCCTGCGTTGTCGATGCAGTCGATCTGCGGGGCGCTGGGCTCCGCTTCGGTCGCGCGCCAGAGCTTCGCGACGATGCGGTTGTGCGAGCCCTCGTCGCGCACGTCGAGCTCGAAGCGGATCCACTCGCCGGCGCTCGGCGTGAGTCCGGAGTCGGCGCTCGCGCACACCAGACCGGGGCGGCTCTCGAGGCGCAGGGACTGGCCGGCGCTGCGACCGATCCGGTAGTAGACGTCGGCGTTCGGGTAGCCACTGTAGGTGGTGACGCCGATCGAACCGTCGGGATGGTTCATCGCGAAGCGGCCCCGCACGTCGAAGTTGCTCCGAACGTCCGCGGTCGTGTGGGCGTGGATCGCGTCCTGCGTGGAGTCGGTGTGGAGCATTCGGTTGCCGCCGACATCGGCGACGTCGAAGAGGCTGTCGTCGACGACGAGGCTGTAGTTGGCGCGCGTGTCGGTCCAACCGCTCACCGAGTTGCCCGGCGCGTCGGACGCGAAGTCGAAGCGAACCGCGGCGCCGGCAGTCGGCGGGATCGCGCTTCCGGCGCCCGGCTCGACTTCAGGGGTCGGCGGCGGCGGCGCGGGCGGAGAAAGATCGATTCGGAGGACGGTCGAGTTCCAGGCGGAACGAACGCCGCCGGGGCCGACGGCGCGGAGCGAGAGCTCGACGTCGCCATCTCCGACTTCGACGCTCTCGACGTACTCGGTGCCGGCGCTCTGTCCCGGACGGCCGAGAGCCACGACCTGCGCGGAGCCGCCGACCGGCTCGACGCGCACCTCGAAGTCGAGCGCATCGCTCCGCGAGTGCGTCCATCGGACCGTCTCGAGGCGGGCCTCGGCGGCCGACGCGATCAGGAGGAGGTTCGCTGCGAGCAGCGCGAGCCCCTGGGCGATGCGCGTCTGAATTCGTGCCGGATGGACCATGTCGGAATCCTCTCGTGCGCGTAGGCCACGGCGATCACCTGGGCGTTCCCGGGCTGGCGGCCCCCACGTGCAAGAGTTTCGGAATTTGAGTGCCCGGAGCGCGTGACTCGGGTCACAGGCCACTCCAGAAGCTCGCCTTCGGGGGCGATCTCCCGATCTGTCCGCGCGTTGCCGCCTCGTTGCGCGCTCGCCCCCCGGTGCGAACCCGGCGGAGGGTAGATTCGCGGAGGCGTCCGCGCGAGTCAGCCCGTTCCCACACTGCATCGGCCGGGCGAGGAGATCGCCGTAGGCCGACTCGGCGCCCGGTCCCGCTCAGCTGTGGCCCGTGCGCTGCTGCCCGCCTGCCGGAGGGAGGGTCGATCGGCTTCCGGTAGACTGCGCGGCGATGGAATCCCTGCTCGAAGGCCTGCTGCCGGCCGAGGTCGAGATCGCCGGCACCTCGATCCGCGATTGCGTCGAGCTGCTGATGCCCGAGGAGCGCGGATTCGTGGCGAGCGCAGTGCCCAGGCGGCAGCACGAGTTCGCCACCGGCCGGGTCCTGGCCCGGGAGCTGCTGGGCCGGCTGGGCCACGTCGACTTCCCGCTGCTCCGGGAGGAGGACCGGATCCCCGTCTGGCCCGAAGGCATCGTCGGCTCGATCAGCCACGCGAGCCACGTCTGTCTCGCGGCCGTCGGACGCAGCGCGTCGAGCGCGGGCATCGGCATCGATCTCGAGCCCGACGAGCCGGTCGAGTCCGACATCGAGCGGGTCGTCTGTCGCGACGGCGAGCACGACTGGGTCGCGGCCGCAGGCGAGGGCGAGCGCGGGCGGCGCTGCCGCGTGGTCTTCAGCGTGAAGGAGGCCGTCTACAAGGCCTTCTATCCGCGCACCCGAACGTTCTGGAGCTTCCAGGACGTCGGCGTCGAGATCGACGTCGACGCCGGGACCTGGCGCGCGCGGCTGCCCGAGAGCGCAGGCGTCGCCGAGGCCGAGGGGCGGGTCGCGCGGCGTGAAGGCTGGATCGTCTCCGCGATCGCGCTGCCGCCGTTCGGCTGAGTCCGTTCGCGACGTTCGATTCGCGGACGACCGGCGAAGCTGTCGCCTGCGCTGGCGGGTATGCTCCCGCGATGCGCCACGCGGTCCTCGCTCGTGGTCGCGGGGGGATCGTCCGCGGCCTGCTCTGTCTGCTCTTCGCCATTCCCCTGTGCGGAAGCAGCTGCGACTCCGGCGGGTTCTCCGGGCCGCCGCCCGAACGGAGCCTCGACCTGTCCACGATCGCCGCCGGGGCGGCGGGGGTGCTTCGGGTGCACGGCTCCGAGGGGATCGGCTCGACGGGCGTTCCCGTGACCGGCGGACACGACGTCGACGGCGACGGGAACAACGACGTCGCGATGGCGGCGTTCCGCGCCGACCCGAACATGCGCACGAACGCGGGCGAGGTCTTCCTTCACCTGGGGGACGGCACGATCGGGGGCATCGTCGACACCGCGGTCGCGAGCGCCACGATCCTGCGGATCGAAGGCTCCGCCGAGCGCGAGTACGCCGGCTCCGAGATCTGGATGGACGACGTGACCGGCGACGGCCTGGCCGAGCTGATCATCGCACGCCAGAACTTCACGCCTGGGCCCGGGCGGATCGGCGCTGGGGCGGTGACGTTGCTGATCGGCGGAGCCGGGGTCGCGACGCACGCGGCGACGCTTGCGCCGATCGACCTCGCCGCGGCGGCGCCGGCCGGGATCACGCTCACGACCCTCGTCGGCGGTCGGGCGCTCGGTCGCTTCGGCATCTGGATCCGGACCGGCGACGTGACCGGCGACGGAATCGCCGACCTGCTCGTCGGCGCGGACCAGGAGAACTCGAACGGCGACGGCCACAGCGGCGCCGTCTATCTCGTGCGCGGCGGTCCTCACCTCGCGGCCGGGGGAACGGTCGACCTGATCGACCTGAATACCGCACTCCCCGGCAACCTCGCGCAGATCCGCGCCCCCGCCGGCGCGGCCGAGTTCCACCTGGGCGCGACCTGTGCGATCGCGGACCTCGACGGGAACGGGCGTGCCGAGGTGATCGCCGGTGCGACGATCGAACGCGCGGGCGCGAGCTTTACCGCACTGAACGCCCCGGGCGGCTCGGCACACTCGTCTGCGGGCTCGCCGGACGGCGCGATCTATATCGCGTGGGACGACAACTTCGCCGGCGCCTGGCCGGCGGGCTTCAGCTTCGCTTTCGACACGGCCCCGGACGACACGAGCGAGGTCCGCGGTGGCGTGCGCAACATCGCCTTCGGCGAGGAGATCCTGGGCGGGCTCGACTTCGACGCGGACGGGAACGCGGACCTCTTCGTCGGCGACATCATCGGCGACGCGACCGGCGGCCTGCGCTTCCGTTCGGGCAGCGGCCACTTGATCTACGATGCGGCGTCTCTTCGCGGCGCGCCGGCCTTCGACCTCGACAACCTGCCGCCGGGTCTGGTCACGACGACCTTCTTCGGTCCCTGGCCCTTCGACATCGCATCGGACACCGGCCTGCAGGGCGACTTCGACGACGACGGCTTTCCGGACCTCGCGTTCTCGTCGCCCCACGGCTCGCCCTACGGTCGCGCCGACGCGGGCATCATCCACGTGATCCACGGGCAGGTGGGGCCCTGGCCGCCCTTCATCGACCTGCGCTGGGGCTTCCAGCCGGATCCGATGGACGTGCGGATCAGCGAGGTCCACGGTGTGAAGGCCGGCGACGTCCTCTGCTACAGCGCCGACGCCGCGGACTACGACAGCGACGGCGTCGACGACCTGATCGTCAACGAGATGCTCGGCGACGGCCTCCTGCCCGAGGACGCGAACACGGGGAACGTGATCGTGATCAGTGGGACGCTGATTCGGGACCTGCCGTAACGCACCCGCGGACTGCTAGGCGTAGCGGACGGGGGCCGATCCACCGTCCGGTGCCGCGTCCCCGCCGCGCGCCTCTGCGACCGCTTCCGCCAGGTCGCGCAGGTAATCGTCCGCGACCTCTTCGTGCGACGGCGAGAGCATCAGATGGATGCCGTTCGGATTCGTGACGACGCCGCTGAACCACCCGCGGTCGTGCATGCCCTTCCACACGGCGTAGATCGGCAAGTCATCGCCCTCGGCCGGGCCGAACGACAGCAGCGCCAGGCGGGGATCGCCGAAGACCTGCAGACCGAGCTCGCGAACGCCGCTGAGGATCCGTTCCCGGGCTGCGAGGATCCGCCGCGTACGCTCGCGGTAGCCGTCGACGCCCAGGTAATGGAGGACGGCCCAGGCCGAGGCGATCGCGCCGCCGGGTCGCGTGCCGGCGACCGTCGGCGTGGTCATCGAGCCCGCCGGCCAGTCGTCGGCCGAGAAGCTCTGGTGGACCTGCTGCTCGGGCAGGCGGTGGAGCACGGTCGACGCGCCCTTGGCCGCGTAGCCGTATTTGTGGAGATCCGCGGAGATCGAGCGGACGGCGTCGACGCGGAAATCCCACTCAGGGAGCTCCACGCCTTCACGTTCCGCGAAGGGGTTCAGGTAGCCCCCGACGCAGGCGTCGACGTGGAGCCAGACGTCGCGCTCGAGGGCGAGCTCGCCGAGGGCCGGGATCGGATCGACGAGTCCGTAGGGGAAGCAGGGCGCCGAACCGACGAGCAGGATCGTCCGTGCGTCGATCGCTTCGCCCATCGCGACGGGATCAGCGAGAAAGTCGGCGTCGACGTCGACCCGGCGGATCTCGAGCCCGAGATAGTGGGCGGCCTTGTCGAAGGCGAGGTGCGCGGTGCGCGGGACCACGAGGTTCGCGCCCTGGACGTCGATGCCGCGGCTCGCGGCCTCGTCGCGGCAGGCCTTGACCGCGAGGATGATGCTCTCGGTGCCGCCGCTCGTGATGTTGCCGGCGCCGTCCTCGGGGCCGTGGAGGAGATCGATCGCGATCGAGACGACCTCGCTCTCCATCCGCTTGAGGCTCGGGAAGGCCGCGGGGCCGAGGGCGTTCTCCGATTGGTAGAGCGCGTAGGCTTCCTTGGCGACTTCGAGCACGTCCTCGCCCGGGTGGAAGACGTAGACGGCGCTCTTCTTGCTGCGCCAGTCGATGTCGTTCTCGCCGAGCCCGATCAGGCGCTCGCGCAGCGCAGGCCACGCTTCGCCCTTCTCGGCAAGTCGCACGCCCGCGGCGCTCAGGGGATGAGCCCCTGCACGGCGGCCGGCATGTCGTCGGCCACGCGCACGATCGGAATGCCCGTCTGCACGGCCTTGTCCATCTCTTCGACGGCCCGCGGCAGGTCCTCGAACGCGTAGATCTCGTTGTGGATCGTCGGCTTGAAGACCGAGCCGTAGAGCGAGGTCGCGGCGTCGATGCCGATCGGCGTTTCGTAGTGGGTGTGGTCGAGGGTGATCTGTTTGGCCGAGGCCCCTGCGGAGTTGTACGTGCAGTCCCGGCTCAGCTGCCAGCCCGCGGAGACATTCACGCCCTGGCGCGAAGCAGCGGTGATGCCGGCGTCGAAGCAGGGGCCGCGCATCAGGTCACACACGATGTGCATGCCGACGCCGCCGGTCAGTGCCTTCACTTCCTTGCCGAAGGCCTTGATGTCCGAGCGATCGGCGAAGCGGTTGTACTGCTTCTGGTCGATGCCGACGATTCCGAACTTCTCGAGGGCTGCGCGACGTTCCGGGGAGCCGGAACAGAAGTAGGCGTTGTGGCCGCGATGCCTGGCGAGCATCAGGAAGAGCTCCGACACGCCGCCGCCGAAGCCGAGCACGTTGAAGGTCGAGAGCTGCTCGTTGGAGAGCTTCACGCGCAGGATGCCCTCGGCGCGGCGCCACATGTGATAGGCGGTCGGAGCGCGCAGGGGCAGGGCGGCGATCTCCCAGAGGTTCAGGCCGCACTCGAGGGGCGCGTGGACGAGCTGCCAGTCGCCGACGACGCACTCTTCCGCGTACCAACCGATCGATTCCGGCTGGTCGTAGGCCCAGATGCGGAGCGGGTAGCCGTAGGCGTCGGGCTCACCGTTGCAGTGGGTGATCACGATGTCGCCTTGCTTGAATTTCGTGACGTCGCCGCCGACCTCGGTGACCTCGCCGAGGGCCGAGTTGCCGGGGTAGATCTTGCCGCCGCGGAGATCCGCGATGTTCACCGTGTCCGCGGTCGCCGCGTGGGTCAGGTTGTGCTCCGCAGAGACGGCGAGGGTGCGGAACTTGACGTCCCGGGGGCCGACCGGCGGTAGCTCGAGCCTGTCGAGCGCGACCACGTTCGTGATGTCGATCTTCGAGAGGTCGTCGTTCACGCGAGCACGCTCGGCGTTCACGGCGTCGGCGGTGATGGCGTAGGCACGGCAGGAGGGCATTTCGGTTCCTCGGTTCGGGTGTCGGGGCGCGTCGCTGCGCGCCGGGTCGGCGTAGCCGGCGCGCGAGGATAGCGGCGAGCGGGGTCGGATGCCGGGTCTCGGGAGGCGGCAACGATGACGCAGATGATGACGCAGATTCAGCCGTCGATTTTCCTTGATTGGGAAGTTCGTGGGAGCGACGGGGGCCGCCTCGGCGAGAGACGCCGCTCACGCCGCGTTGGGGTCGAGGGGGCTGGTCCCGGCCTTGCAATTTCGACCCTGGGGCCCGGCCGCTTCGAGCCGGCGCCGAGGACGGCGTGGAGGTCGAGTGCGCAAGGAGAGCAGGAAGATCGGTCGCGACGCGGCCCTGCGTCGCGCCGCCCGGGTGCCGACCGGGGAGCGGGCCGTCGTCGTGCGTGCCCAGCGGCTCGCGGTCACGATCGTGCTCCTCTTGTTCACGGCGATCGTCCTGGCGAGCGACGCCTCCGCCGAGCCTCTCGATCTCTCCGACGCGCGACCGCGTTGGATCGAGGTGCGCTTCGAGGTCTCCCCCGCCGACGAGCCCGGCAGCCTCGACCGCCAGTGGAGCGCGCCGCGTCGTGCGCGACTCGAACCGCTCGCCCAGACGGGCCGCATCGCGATCCACATCCCCGCGACCGAGCTCGAAGACCAGCTGCGTTCGACGGGTTCCGATCCGATCGGCGGCAGCTTCAGCGACTTCGTCTGGACCCTCGACCCGGTCACCGGCCACGTGCGGAGCGCCGGCTTCAGCGGGCGCGTGCGCGAGGAGATTCGCCTCGGTCCCTTCCGGACCGCGGCGAACGTCGACATCCAGGTCGAAATGAACACCGAGGTCGGCGCCGGCTACGTGCCGGAGCAGGGGGTGCTCGGAATCCGCACCAACCGCTTCTGCGCCCCGGGCGAGCGCCGCCGACATCGCGCGCCCTGCGTCGCGGTCGAGCCGGTCCGCTTCGACCCGGCGAGTGGCTACGTGAACGCCGTCGGCCACCTCCGGGCCGCGCATCCCCTCGCCGAAATCATGGCGTTCTCCCCGCTGGGAGAGGTCGAGTTCCTGGAACGCCCCGATGGCGGAACCGAATCGGCCTTCTCCGGCTCTTCACACGGGGAAGCGTTATGCTCCCGGACGGTCGACCGATCGTGTCCGGTCGATGGGGGGGACACATGAACACGAGATTCCTTGGGGCGGTGGTGCTCGTCGTGAGCCTGCTCGCGGCCCCGGCCTTCGCGCAGAGCCGCACACACCAGGTGACCTGGGCGCATCCGGCTCCGGGCAGCGTCAGCCACTTCCTGGTACTCGTCTCGCCGGTCGAGGGCGAGATCGAGGGCGCGCGCGAGGTCAACGTCGGCCTTCCGCAGCCGACACTCGCCGGTGGGTACTACCTGTACTCGGCGATGGTCTCGTTCGAGCCGAGCGAGTATCTGGCCGTGCGCGCCGTCGGGCATGACGGACTCGTGAGCGCGCCGTCGAGCTGGGGCTCGATGCCGCCGACACGGCCGGGCCAGCCCCTGCCGGTCGGGTACTGAGCCGCGGCGTGTTCCGGCGTCTGCTCGGCGCCCTGATGATCGCCGTGCTGGTCCTCGTCTTCGCGCCTGCGTGCGCCGGCGGCGGTCCGGGACGACCCGGCGTGATCCATCACGTCGCGAAGGGCGAGAACCTCTACCGGATCGGCAAGCGATACGGCGTGCCGGCGGCCGAGCTCGCTCGCGTCAACGGCATTACCGACGTGACCGAGCTGCGCGTCGGCCAGCGCATCTACATCCCGGGCAAGGGATCGCGTCGCGCCAACACGGTCACGAAGCGGCGCAGCGCGAACGACCCGCGCCTCTCCGGGAACACCGCCGAAGCACGCCGGCGTGCCGAGAAGAGCGCCCGCAACCAGACGAGGCTCGACTTCGACTGGCCCGTGCGCGGCAAGCTCAGCTCGAAGTTCGGCCGTCGTTGGGGCCGCAACCACGAAGGCATCGACATCAGCGCGCGCAGCGGCACGCCGATCTTCGCCGCCGAGGCGGGGCGCGTGGTCGCCAGCGAGCGACAGGGCGGCTACGGCAAGGTCGTCGTCGTGAAGCACGCCGGGCGCTTCAAGACGCTCTATGCCCACGCCAGCAAGCTCGTCGTGCGGAAGGGCGAGTTCGTCGAGCGCGGGCAGAAGATCGCCGAGGTCGGCTCGACCGGTCGGTCCACCGCGCCGCATCTCCACTTCGAGGTCATCCGCGGCACGTCGAAGCAGAACCCGCTCGGGTATCTGCCGTAGCGGCGGCCGGGTCGCGTCTGGCGGGCGACGAGGACTACTCGTCGGCTTCGAGCTTCTCGCGGAAGGCGTCCGGAGGGATTGCCGCCGAGAAGTAGAAGCCCTGCATCTCGTGGCAGCCCTGGGCGAGCAGGAACTCGGCCTGATCGGCGTGGCTGACACCCTCGGCGATCGGGTGCAGTTTCAGGTCGTGGGCCATCCGGATCACGTTCGAGAGCAGATGACTGCCTTCGCCGTCCGGGGCAATCGTGTCGACCAGGCGCCGGTCGAGCTTCAACACGTCGATCGGCTGGCTCATCAGGACGGCGAGGGCGGAGTAGCCCTTGCCGAAGTCGTCGAGCACGATGCGCACGCCCATGCGGCGGAGCTCTTCGAGGGACTGCGCGGTCTCCGAGTCGTCGCGCAGCAGCAGGCTCTCGGTGATCTCGAGGTCGAGCAGGTCCGGCGGAAGGCCCGAGTGCTTGAGGGCCTCGACGACCGCGGTGAACACGTCGTCCTGCTCGAACTGCAGCGGCGACACGTTGACCGACAACCGGATCGGCTCCTCGCGCAATGCCAGCCACATCGAGGCTTCCTGACACGCGCGGAGCAGCGACCAGCGTCCCAGGCTCGAGATGAAGCCGGTGTCTTCGGCGATGCGCAGGACCTCGTCCGGATTCACGCGACCGAGCGTCGGCGACGACCAACGCATCAGGGCCTCGGCGCCGACGATCCGGTCCGTGCGATAATCCATCCGTGGTTGATAGTGGAGCTCGATCTCCTCGCGGTCGAGGGCCGTGCGCAGCTCGTTCTCCAGGGAGAGTCGGCGGATCGCGCCGTCCTCCATCGACTGCGTGAAGAATCGGAAGCCGCCGCCGTTGCCCTTGGCCGCATAGAGCGCGGCGTCCGCGCGCTTGCGGAGGTCGTCGGTCGACTCGCCGTCGCCCGGGAAGACCGCGATGCCGATTGAAGCGGACGGCGTGAGGGTCTGGCCCAGCAGATCCACCGGCTGCTGCATCGCCGATAACATGCGCGACGCCACGCGCTCCGCATCCGCCGGTCCGTGGATGCCGGACAGCAACACCGTGAACTCGTCGCCGCCGAGTCGCGACACGCGCGCCTCACGCGTCGTCTCGACCCCGTGATCGAGGCAGACGACGTCGTGCGCGCGGACCGAATCGGACAGCCGCGCGGAGATCACGCGCAGAAGCTGGTCGCCCGCGTCATGGCCGAGGGTGTCGTTGATCAGCTTGAAGCGATCGAGATCGATGTAGAGGAGCGCGAGCTGTTCGCGTTCGCGCTTGGCGCGGGCCAGCGCGTTCGCGAGGCAGTCGTCGAAGTGACGCCGGTTGCCGAGGCCCGTCAGCTCGTCGACGCGGCTGCGCGCTTCGGCCTCGGCCAGGCGCTGCATGTGATCCGTGGTGTCTTCGCAGACGCCGAAGACGCGTGCAGAACTTCCTTCATGGATCGCCCCGAAGGCCCTGCCACGCGTACGAAAATACCGCTGGTGCCCGTTGGCATCGGTGAGTCGGATCTGGACGCAGAACGGGGTGCTCGAGCGGGCCGCCTCGAAGAGGGTGCCCGCGAAGAGGGCGCGATCGTCGGTGTGGATGCAGTCGAGCAGCGGCGTCGGCGCCATCGAGTCGCCGTCCTCGTGGTAGCCGATCAGGCGCTGGAGCTGCGGCGACGGACAGAACGTGCCGGTGTCCGGCCGGAAGTCGAAGTAGACGAGGTCCATCGTCGACTCGAGGCGTTGCAGCGTCGTGGCCTGGCTCTTCAGCTCCTCGAAGCGATGCCAGCGCGCGAGGACGGCGCGGACGTGCTCGGCGACCTTCGTCAGGTCGATCGAGGCCGGGAGCAGCTCGAACACATGATGGTCGACGCAGGGATGCGCGTGCTCGCTCTGCGGCGTGTGGAGCACGACCGCCGGCGCCTTCGGATACGCCTCGACGATCTTCGTGCAGGTCGACGCGAAGTCGGTGCCGCCGTTGCCCGGCAGGAGCAGGATGATCATCGGGTCCGACGTGGCGAGATCGAGATCGAACACGTTGAGTCCGCCGGCCTGGAGATGGCCAGCGACCTCGGCGCCGCGTTCGTCTTCGGCCGCGTTCCAGATCGCGACGTCGATCTTCCGATCCTCGGGCATTCCGGCTCCCACGGTCGGGGCCAGTGGACCCGATTCCGCATGCACTGCAAGCACTCCGCCGCGAAGGCGCGGCGGAGTGCTGTCGTGAGGGCTTATCGGGTCACCAGGGGGATCGACTGTATATCCGTTAGGGGGATGTCATGAAGATTCCCCTACGAGGCACCGGTGTGCTCGCCGATGCGAAACGCGCTGCGCATCGAGCGCCTGCGGGTTGCACACGCGATGCGCCTAACCCCAGGGCTCCGCCTTGTAGAGCACGCGCCCGTCCCGCTCCACGAGCCAGCTCGTGATCGGGTTCAGGTGGTACATGCCGGACCCGGCTCCGCGAGCGTCGAGCAGCTGCTTCCGGGTCGGCTGGACATAGCCCGTCTCGTCGATCGCGCGGCTCGCGAGCTCCATCGGCGCGCCGTCGAACCGGAACGGCAACGCGAACCGCGTGTGCGCCTTCGGGAGGACGGAGCCGACGAGTCGCGCGGGCTCCCAGCGCTTCCCGCCGTCTTGACTCACGTCGACGCGCGTGATCCGACCGCGACCGCTCCAGGCGAGGCCGCGGAGCTCGTGCCAACCCTTGTCGAGCTGCGCCGGCCAGCTCGGCGTCGTGATGATCGAGCGCGCGTCCATCGTGAAGCTGAACTGCCGCGCCTTCCCGCCTCGAATGGGCTCGGTGTATTTCGAGGTCTCTTCGCGGGTCATGAAGGGGCGGTCGGACACCTCGATCCGCCGCAGCCACTTCACGCTCGTGTTGCCTTCCCAGCCGGGATTGAAGAGACGGACCGGGAAGCCCTGGGCGGGGCGCAGGGCCTCGCCGTTCTGGGCGTAGGCGACGATCGCGTCGTCCATCGCCTTCTCGATCGGGATCGAGCGCGTCATGACCGCTGCGTCCGAGCCCTCCGCCAGCAGCCACTTCGCCCCGGGCTTGACGCCGGCTTCCCGCAGCAGCGTCGCGAGCGACACACCCGTCCACTCGCTCTGGCTCGTGAGGCCACACAGGAACTGCGGCGTCGTCTCTTCGCCGGCATCGACCCGCAGGTTGCCCGAACACTCGAGGAACGCGATCCGAGACACGCTCGGGAAGCGCAGCAGGTCCTGCATCGAGAACCTGAGCGGCCGCTCGACCATGCCGTGGATGAGCAGCTCGTGTTGCGCGGGATCGATCGTCGGGATGCCCGCGTGGTGGCGCTCGAAGTGGAGGTCCGAAGGCGTGATCGTGCCGTGCAGGTCCTGGAGGGGCGTGCCGGAGATGACGCCGAAGGCCGCCTGGCGGGCGATCGGCGCGAAGGGCGAGCGGCGCCCGTGTTCGGACGGGGGCGCACCCGGCACGCTCGTCGGATCGGGGGGCGCATCGGAAGCGCCGGTGAGGGCGAGGCCGCCGGCCCCGGCGAGCGCCGCCAGCACGCGTCGGCGTGTGAGGTCGAGCGGACCTTCGCGGTCGTCAGGCAAGGTCGGATCCTTCCACCGGGCTAAGCGCGACCGAGCAGGCGCGCGGTGTTCCCGCGCATGACCTGCTGACGCTGATCGTCGGGGAGGCCGGCGATCGTCTCCTCGAACGCGACCGGGTCCGCCATGCCTTCGGCGTGGGGATAGTCCGAGCCGAAGAGCACCTGGCTCGCGCCGATCTCACGGACGAGCCCTTCGATGTCCTCCTCGTGGTAGGGCGAGACGAAGACGTGCCGCCGGAGGATCGCGCTCGGCTTCTCCTTGATCCGACCGCCGGGCCATGGGCCGTTGCGCCCCATGCCGCCCATCTTGTCCATCACGCTCATGAGGTAGGGCACGAAGAGCGAGCCGTTCTCGACGGAAAGCATGTTCAGGTTCTCGAAGCGGCCGAAGAGGTTGCCGAAGATCAGGTCCGCGATCGTGTCCATGATCGGACGGTCGCCGTACATGCAGCTCCACTGGAACGCGGACTGGAGATGCGACGACGGGTTCGCCTCCTGTCCCCAGTGCACGCTCACCATTTCGTTGTAGCCGGATTCACCGATGTGATATGCGACGGGGACCCGGGCCTCGTTCAGGCGCGACCAGAAAGGATCGAAGTAGGGGTCCGCCGGAGAGCGCCCGGCGGCGGGACCGGGGCGGAGGGAGATGACGCGTGCGCCTTCGGCCAGAAGCTGGTCGAGCTCCGTGACTGCGCGGTCGAGGTCGACGAGGGAGAGCATCGGGACCGCGTAGATCCGGTCCTGATAGGCGTAGCCCCAGTCCTCCGCGAGCCAGGCGTTGAACGCGCGGAGGTTCGCGTAGAGCTGCTCCGGGTCGTCCTTCATGAAGTGCTCGAGGCAGACCCCGACCGTCGGGAAGAGCAGGGCGGCGTCGAGGCCCTGCGCGTCCATCACGGCGACCCGCGCGTCCCGCTCGCGATAGGCGGGCTGGATGTCCTCGACATGGGAGCGCTCGCCGTCGGCGTACTCGTCGTACTTGTTCGCGCGGAGCATCTCGCGCAGGGCGCCGGGCTTCGTGCACTGGTCGTAGCTCCAGTTGGCCAGGAAGGTGAAGGGGCGGTCGCCGACCCAGACGCGGTCGTCGTCGTCCACGCGCACGGCGCGGTCGCGAAAGCGCGGCTCGATGTGCCGCGTGCAGAAGTCGCGCGGCTCGTAGTAGTGGTTGTCGGCGTCGATCGGCCGTGCGGCGTCGGTCATTGGCCGGCCCTCCTGGTCGTGCCCGGAACCTCAGTATGCGATGGTTTCCGGGAATCGGGAAGCGAGGAGACGAGCGCATGGCGGGATCGGGCGACTTCTCAGGACGCGTCGCGTTCGTGACAGCCGCGGCGGGCCAGGGGCTCGGCCAGGCGATCGCCCGGCGCTTCGCCGAGGGCGGAGCGGCCGTCGCGGTCACCGACGTGCACGAGCGACGGACGCGCGAGGTCTCCGAGGCGATCGCGAAGGATACGGGCGCTCGCGTCATGGGGATTCCCTTCGATGTCGGCGACTGGCGCGCGGCGGAGCGGGTCGTCGCGGAGGCCGTGGAAGCCCTCGGTCCGATCGACATCCTCGTGAACAACGCCGCGGTCAACGTCGTCGGGAGCATCGTCGACTACGACCCCGAGACCTTCGAGCGTCTGATCGGGGCCAACCTGACGACGCCGTGGTACCTCTGTCAGCTCGTCTTCCAGGGGATGTGCGACGCCGGCGGCGGCAGCATCCTGAACATCTCCTCGATCGCGGGCATGACCGGCAACTCCCGGAGCGAGCCGCCCTACGCGGCCGGCAAGGCCGGACTGAACGAGATCACACGTGGGCTCGCACTCGCAGGGGGCCCGCACAATGTGCGCGCCAACTCGGTCGTGATGGGCGTCGTGACGGGCACTCGGTTCATCGACGAGCTGAATCCGCAGATCGCGGAGGCCGAACTGCCGCTCGTCCCGCTCGGTCGGCACTCGAGCGTCGAAGAAATCGTCGACACCGTCGAGTTCCTCGCGTCTGATCGCGCGCGCTTCATCACGGGCGAGATCGTGAACGTGTCGGGTGGGCGGCTGCTGCGCTGACGCGTCGTGGCGGGCGGCCTAGCGGATTTCGGGGCCGCCGCGGCGGTCGTCCGGGACGAACCGATCGCGTGCGGGCATCACGACCGTCGGTAACGACGCGCGATCGAGTGTCGCGTCCTCGGGCCAGAGCCCGTTCATCGAGAGCAGGTACGCGGTCAGCGCGTAGACCTCGTCGTCCGAGAGCGAGCCCGGTCGTTCGAGGGGCATCGCGCGGCGGGTGTAGTCGAAGACGGTCGTGGCGTAGGGCCAGTAGCTGCCGATCGACCGCGGCGTGCGGGGGGCGTCGTTGAAGGGGAAAGCGTCGTCGCCGAGCCGGCCGACGAGGCGGTCGAAGGGGCCGTCTTGTCCGTTTTCTCCATGGCAGTGTCGGCACTTCGCGTCGTAGAGCGCGCGGCCTTCCTCGGGCGTGCCCTGGCCGGGGGGTAGACCGGCGCCGTCGGGCATGATGTCGATGTCGACCCGGGCGATGTCGGCGGGGGTCGCGGGTGTGCCGAGGTGGAATCGCGCGGGTTCGGTCAGTGTGGGTGTGGGCTCGACCGGCGCGGCGCACGCGAGAACGAGGGCGGGGAAAAGGGCGACGACGAGTGCAGCGTGCGGCACGTCGCGACCCTAGCGCACGAGTTCGCGGCCTCCGTGGACGCTCTGACCGGAGGCGCCCTCTGCTAACCTGCGCGCTCGGCGTCCGGCCGACCCCGTGCGCCCCCGTAGCTCAGAGGATAGAGCGTCGGTTTCCTAAACCGTGCGTCGCAGGTTCGAGTCCTGCCGGGGGCGCCATGGGGGGAGCAGCCACAGGCTGCGAGTAGCCGACAGGCCGCGAGTGCGTTGTGGATCAGGAGCTTGGGGCAGGGCGCTTGGAACGCCGGCGATTCGAGGTGCTTCATCGGTGCTTCCTTCGGTTCGATTCAGCACTCGATGACGAACGGCCGTCGCTCGATCCGATCCCCTCGATGAACGATCTGCATCGACCTGCGCGATCACGAGCTCATGCCCGGCTCAGCCGAGAAGCGGCGCCAGGCAATCCCGCGCTTCGAGCATCGGGTCGAGGAGGCTCCGTGCATTCGCGGCGCGTGCCGCGTGCCCAGCCCAGAGCGTGATGAGGCAGCGCCGCTGGCGTCGTCGACGGACGAGACGATCGGTCTAGGAGCGGAACACCAGGACGGCAGCAGCCGTATTGACCACCGATAGGATGGAGACGACGGCCAGATTGCGGTCGATGACCGCCACCTTGCCGAAAAGGCTGACCTCGATCGGGGGCACGCCTCTGGGGTCGGCGAGGCTGCCCTCGTAGAGAGACATGCTGGCCATGGCGAAGTAGAAGCAAAAGAGCCAAATGTAGTTGAGCCCCATGGCCAGCCAGAGGCTCTGCGTGCTCGGCCAGAGCCAGAGGAGCGCGACTGCCAGGAGTCCGGTCGCGGATTGGGCGAGCACCTGCCAGACCACGTGAAATCGCGCGTGCGGCGGCCAATCAGGATTGGTCGCGTGGCTTTCGTTGAAATCGATCAGGGGTGGACCGACTGCGAGCAGGAGCGCCGTCGCGGTCGTGAGCACTCTCGCGACGAAGAGCGGGCCATTCCCGCTGAAGATCGACCAGACGACGGCGACGACGACGAGAGGACCCAAGACGTTCAATGCTCGGGTGGCGGTCTTGATGCGCATTCGTTCCTCGTCATGTCCACCGCTACGCAGTCTGGCGACGCGTGCCGATCGGGCGCCCGTGGTGTGGGTCCTGCTCAGAGCTCGATGACGGCCTCTCGAATCAAGGTCCATGTGGAGCTCGACGTGAACTCGTGTGGATCGACGAGCGATGCGGCCATCCTGGTCTCCCACTCGGGGGTGAGAAGCATACCCCGAACGAAGGTGCCGCCCATCTGATCCGCGCCCCAAGCGAGGCAGGGTTCCGTCCCCGTTTCGAAGAAGGGGTCCCCCGGCAGCAGGTCGCGCATGCCGTGCGCTCCTTCCTGGAAGTTGAACGTGCCCGTCGTGACGCACCGAATGCCCGGGCCCGCATGCGTGTGCAGCGGCGCGACGTGGCCCGCTTGACTCGCGATCTGGTCGAGTCGGAAGAGCCAGCGATCGCCCGCATAGAGATTCAGGGTCGTGAGCGGGCTCGCCATTCGCAGGTGCGACAGAGAGCCCATGTTCTGCATGAGCAGCGGCGCGACGTTCACGGGCGCGATCTCCCAACGCCAGATCTGGGACCACTCGTCTTCCGACGTCGTGACCATTTCGTCGGTGACGAAGAGGGAGTCACCCGCACGCAGCGTCACGTCGTTCACTCGGACCCGACCATGGCGAACAAAGATCATGCGCTTCGCCGACGTCAGCGGAGTTCCGGATTCGGCGCCCGCAATGACTTGGTCGTGGTACAGGTTCATCGCGTAGCCCAAAAATCTCTCCTCGGAGTCGTGGCTTGGTCGCCTGGCTGACCGGGATCTCTACTTGGCTGCCTCAAAGGCTCGATGAGGGTACACCGGGGAGGTATTCGAACCCCCATGGCTCGCTGCGCTCGCACTCGCACTCGCGGCCTGTCGGCCGCTCCCCCCTCAGGTTCGAAGCCTGATGCTCGGGGACTTGTTCAAGTGCTCCCGAGCGGCCTTCTGCGACCAAGTTCTGCCGCGCTTCGCCAACTTCGGATCGCCCAGAAGCGCCTGAGAGCCCCCCCGCCACCCCATTCCCCTGCTTCCTATACCGTGCGTCGCAGGGGAGCGGCGCAGCCGCGAGTCGCGCAGCGCGAGTCCTGCCGGGGGCGCCACTGCTGGAGTTTCGAGCGATCAGCGAGCAACGAGTCCAGGCGAAGCCTGGGAGCTGGCGAGTGCCGACGCTGCCGCGATCCGCCTCGACCTACGAGAGAAACGAAGGCACGTCGAGGAGCCCGAGCTCCTCCGCCATCGCCGGCCCCCGCATACACGGCTGCGCCTTCCATTCTTCGCTCGGCTCGTTGTCCGCGAGCCAGGCGATCACGGCAGCGATGCCCGACGCGGGCGTTGGTGTGAACTTGCCGAGCACCTTCTCGTCGATCCCGCTCGCCTTCATCAACTCGGTCAGGACCATGCCGGGCTCGATGTTGAGGACGCGGAGACCCGAATCCGGATATTCCGCGCGCAACGCGCCCGCCATGCGTTGGAGGGCGGCCTTCGAGGCGGGATAGGCGAAGCCCCACCCGCCCTGGTCGGCAGGCGCCGGCGGATCGACGAAAGCCGTCGCCGAGAGCATGTTGATGATGGTTGCGCTGTCCTGCTCGAGCATCGTGGGTAGGAAACGCTGAACGAGCGCGAGCGGTGTCAGGACGTTGCCCTGGTAGATCGCGCGCAGCTGGTCCGGCGTGACCTCGAGCACGCGCTCCTGGACACCCGCGCCCTGATAGATGGCGTTGTTGAAGAGCAGATCGATCCGACCGAACTCGTCGAGCGCCGATTGCGCGGCCTTGTCGATCGCTTCGGGATCCAGGATGTCCGCCTGAAGACAGAGCGCCTTGCCGCCTGCGGCTTCGACCGCGGCCGCCGTCGCTCGAAGACTGCCCGGGAGCGGCGCGACCTTGCCGACGTGGTCATAGGCCTCGCCGTCGCCGAGGGTCCGTGCGGTGATCGCGACGTCGAAGCCGGCCCCGGCGAGGGCGACGGCGGATTCGGCACCGATGCCTCGACTCGCACCGCTCACGAAAGCAACTCTGCGGCTCATTGGATCTCCCTGGGCTGTCCATCGTTCACGCGAAGCGCGTGGCGCTACAGGTTCGGAACGTAGTGGCCGGTGATGAGCGGTAGATCCGCGTAGGTCCGGATTCCGGGGGCGGCATCGCACACGGTCGGGATCGCCGAGACGATCGGCATGGACGTCACCGTGTTCGACATGTCGATGTAGTCCTCGATCCGTTCCGCGACCTGCGGGCTGAAAGTCACGCGCGTCTGAACGTTCGGATTGCCGTCGACCGTCATGGTGTAGCCGTGATGGATCGGCCACTCGGGCTCGAGACCCTTTCCAGCGACCCAACACACGTCGAGCTCGATCACGGCGTCCTCTTGCCCAGCGGTGAACGCCTGCCAGGTGTTCTTCTGACCCGCGATCGTGCCCGCCTTCATCTCGAACCCGAAGAACTCGCGATCCTCGGGCGTGATCGCCCATTCGAGGCTCGTTCGACGTTCCGAAACCGGGACCTTGAGCATGTCCGCCATCACGTCGAGACATTCCTCGTAGAAGCCGAGGACCTCGTTGCTCGTCTTCTCCCACTTGGGGTCGGGCTTCTGTCCCCATCCGAGGTTCTGGTAGTTGTGAATGGCGTGATAGGTCGAGAGGTCCACGGACTCGAGGAATTGGACACGCCGAAAGTTCTGGCTGGCCGTCGCCATGGTGGCGGCGATGTAGTTCGCGAAGCCCGGAAAGATCCCGGAGCCGAAGAGGCTCGCGCCCCCAGCCCTCGCGGCGGCCTCGACGCGCGCGCGCACGGCTTCGCCCGCCGAGCGGACGTTCGTGAGATTGCTGGACACGACATTGAGACCACCTTCGAGCAGCTGACAGAGCACGTCGACGCTCGCCAATTGGTGCGGCGTGTAGCAGACGCAATCGGCGCCGAGCGCGAGCAGGGCGTCGATGTCGTTGGAGGCCTGGATTCCGAGGGGGCCGATTCCGCACAGCTCGCCGACGTCCTGTCCATCCTTCTCGGGACTCCAAGCGTAGGCGCCGACCAGCTCGAGTTCCGGGTGGGCCAGGATTCCCTTGACGGCCTCTCGACCCACGAATCCCGTCGTCCATTGAATGACCTTGTACGTCACGCTGCCTCTCCTCCGATTCTCGATCGAGCGATCCGCGGCGACAACGAGACGCGGTCGTCGTTCGCGCAGCAGCCCGTCGAGTTCGCTTCGAAAAAGTAGATGGGGCTACGAGATAGTAAACACTCTGGTTCGAGACTTCGCCGTGTGCCTCTTTCAGGCCTTCTGGGGCAGGCATCGAAGCGCGATCCGCACCCTTGTCGGCTGTCGGCGACGGAGTTGGCGCGGGTTCGGCTACCCTTCTGCCCGCCCGGTCGGCTCGACCGCGCGGGCGAACACTCATCTGGTCATGCGCCCATCTTGGTGGGCGGGGGGAAATGCATGTCGTCGATGTTTCCGTGGTCTTCTCGCTGGGTGCTTGCCCGGCTGCGCGCTCGTGATCCGCAGGCGCTCCTCGTGGTCGCGTTGCTCGGAATCGCGCTAACCGGATCGGGATGCGCTGCATTCTCGAGCTCCAACAGCTTCTCCGAATCGAGTGAGAGCGTGTCGGACTCCGTCAGCTCGAGTTCCGACTCGTCCGCTTCGTCGAGCGGGGGTGATGACTCCGCCTATCGCGCCGACGTGACGCAATACGTTGCCGTCGCGGTCGAGCGCGATGTCTCGCCCGACACGCTGCGACGCGGGATCACCGAGATTGCGCTAGCCCACGGGCTGAGCGACTGGGAGGCGACACCGGCCACCCTGGAAGCCGTCGAAGCCGGCTTCGAAATCGCGCGCCTCGAGGATCGTGCCGAATACCGCGCCGCGTTCGCTCCCTAGCGAGCCGGCGCCGATCCGCAGATCGCCGTGCCCCTCGAGCGTCTTCGTGCTGAACGGCTTCGCCGCGATACGGGGTCTGATCGGCGCGGTGCTCCTGGCCGCGTCCGTCGCGGTTGCCGCGGGTGCCACGCCCCCCGCGCCCGCACGCGTCGAGTTCTGGACGATCGCCGCCAACGAAGGCACGTCGTCGGGCGGCCATGCGGCCCTGCGGATCGATGACGTCGTCCACCACCTGGAACATCGGGGCGACGGCCTGATCCGGGATCGGCGCGACCCACGGCTCGCCTTCGAAGCGGCCTATCGCGGTCGCGACAATCGACGCATCGAAGTCCTGCGCTTCGATCTGTCTCCGTCACGGGCCCAGGCACTGGACGCGTTGCTCCGCGAGCGAGTGGCGTCGCGGGATCTCCGCCTCGACACCCTCGAAGCGATCGACGAGGAGATCCGGTGGCTCGATCGCGGGATCGATCAGGGCTTCCTGGAAATCGCCGTGCCCGGTCTGGGCCTCTTCTCGGCCGACGCCCCGGGCTGCACGCCGGGCAGTCGTGGCCTTCCGTCCGGGGTTTCGACGGAAGCGCTCGAAGCGGCGCGAAATCACGCACGTGAAGCGCGCACCGCCGCGCTCGGAGAGGCGACCTCGGACACGCTCTGGAGCGACTCCGCCTATCGACGATTGCTCGAGACGACGCAACTCCTCGCCGCACTCGATGCCGTCGCCCTGTGCCAGCCAGTACGAGAGGACGCCTTCTCGTACCCCGCGCCGCTTGGCGTCGTCTCACACGAGGAGCGTGCGGCGTGGCGCGCGATCA
This sequence comes from uncultured Spirochaetaceae bacterium, assembly GCA_964488255.1. GTDB lineage: Bacteria > Myxococcota_A > UBA9160 > UBA9160 > UBA4427 > UBA4427. Next base: position 294,565 of record CAZAUR010000002.1, read on the forward strand.
CGGGACGACTCGAAGACGCGCTCGCGCGTCTCGTCGAGAGCCGCCGCCCCGATCGCGGGCTCGCCCTCGCCTTGACCTGGGGCCGACTCCAGGCGGCGCGAGCGACGCTCGATTCGGGTCGAACGATTCTCCTCGATGCCTTCGCGGAAGCCCGCGACGCCCCGGTACCTCTCGGCCCGATGCCGGCGGGCGCTCTGGAGCACCGACGAGCGCGCGCAGAGGCTCGACTCCTGGGCGCCGATCGAACGTTAGTCGACGAGGCGCAGGGGCGTCACCTGGAACCGTCGCTCGATGGACTCGAACGCATCGCGCATGACGTCGCACACGCGAGGCAGAAGACTCGACACGGCCGTCCCCATCCGATCGGCGCCCTCGAGGCTTCGCGCGCGCTCGACCGACCGAGCGCTCGCGTCGCCTTGCCCTGGCCTGGGCATGCAACCCTCGACGCGCTGCGCGAACGAAGGCGCCGCCTTGTCATGCGTCGAGCCGCCGTCAGAGCCGGACTCGAAGCCGACCTCGCCTACGACCTCGTCCGGCGGAACTGCGTCACGGAGCTCCTCACCGCGCTGCGTGCGGCGCGCATTCTCGACTCGCCCGCGGCGCACCCTGCGGAGTTCGCGCCTGTCATCGCCCAGGCTCGCCTCGAGCGCCAACTCGACACGCAGATCGGGGCGCCGCGTCCGAGCGCGCGGCAAGCGCTCCTCCGCGGCGCCCTCGAAGCCGTGCCCTCGACGTCGGCGCGGCTCGGGGTTCTTGTTCGCGAGTCGAATACGCTCACCAGCCACTTCTACCACGCCCACGCCGACGACTCCGCCTTCCTCTTCTTCGCCGACGGTCCGCTCCCGACGCGCCCGCTCGCAGGGGTCGCAAACCTCGCCTGGGGAACCGGGGCGAGTCTGATCGGGCTCTTCACCGCGCCCTTCGACCGGGGAGAGCGGCTTGGACGAGGCCTGCGAGGCGTGACCATGAGCTTCCCTGAGCTCGTGTTTCTTCCGATCCGCAAGGGCAGCTACCCCGCGGCCGTCCCCCTCGACGATCCGGGCTGAATTGAAGATCGGAGATGAGGAGGTCCGGGAGTTCCCGCCGATGCAGGCCCGGCCGTTAGCCCTTCTCCCCTTCGCCCTCCGGCGGGTCCGGGTCGAGGATGTCCTGGGTGCGGAGCTCGAAGTCGCTGGCGTCGTGCCGCTCGAGGAGCTGTTTGGACTTGTCACCGTAGGGCCGATTCACCATCTGTCCGCGACGGACCGCTTCGCGCTCGCCGACCTCGTCGACCCAGCGAATCAGGTTCTTGTACGTGTGCGCCTCGAGAAACTCGGCGGCGCTGTACACCTGGTTGCGAGTCAGGGCGCCGTACCACGGCCAGATCGCCATGTCCGCGATCGTGTAGTCGGCGCCGGCGATATAGGCGCGGTCCGCAAGGAGCTGGTCGAGCAGGTCGAGCTGGCGCTTGACCTCCATGCTGTAGCGATCGATCGCGTACTCGATCTTGATCGGCGCGTAGGCGTAGAAATGACCGAACCCGCCGCCGAGCAGTGGGGTGGCGCTCATCTGCCAGAAGAGCCAGGAGAGACACTCCGCGCGGTCCTCGCCGTTCGTCGGCAGGAACTCGCCGAACTTCTCGGCCAGGTAGAGCAGGATCGAGCCGGACTCGAAGACGCGCACCGGCTTGTCCCCGCTGTGGTCTACGAGGGCCGGGATCTTGGAGTTCGGATTCGCGCTGACGAAGCCGCTTCCGAACTGCGAGCCATCGCCGATGTTGACCAGCCAGGCGTCGTACTCGGCACCGGCGTGTCCCTTGGCGAGCAGCTCTTCCAGCATCACCGTGATCTTGACGCCATTAGGCGTGCCGAGGGAATAGAGCTGCAGGGGGTGCTGTCCGACCGGGAGCTCCTTTTCCTGCTGCGCGCCGGCGGTGGGGCGGTTGATGTTGGCGAAGGCTTGCTTGCTGTCCGGATTCCACTTCCAGACCTTCGGCGGCTCGTATTCTTCGTTTGCTGTCATGTTCCCTCCTCTGGGAGGCTCCATTCTACCCTTCGATCATGCGACGCGGGTGACCGAGAAGACAGGAATCAGACGTGGGGCGGCCGATTCGACTCGATCCTGGTTCGGAGGTGCAGGCAGATCACGTGGTGACCCGCTCAGCCGGGCTTCGGCATACTCTCGGCCTCGAATTCGACCTGGAGGGCCCGATGGAACGCATCCTGGAGCGCTACCGCGCAATCGACACCGACACGCATATCACCGAACCGGCCGATGTCTGGACCTCTCGCGTCGCGTCGAAGTGGGGCGACAAGATTCCCCACATCGAACAGAAGGAGGGACGTGACTGGTGGGTGGTCGACGGCACGCCCATCGGCGGACCGGGCTTCTACACGATGGCGGGCTTCGACGACTACACGCCGAACCATCCGCTCGGCTACGCCGACATTCCGAAAGCGAGCTACGACGCCGACGCGAGGCTCGCGCACATGGACGCCGAAGGCATCCATGCGCAGGTGCTCTATCCGAACGTCGGCGGCTTCGGCTCCGGCCGGTTCACCTCGATGGGCGAACCGGAGCTCGTGGTCGAGCTCGTGCGCGCCTACAACGACTTCCTGGTCGACTGGTGCAGCGCGGATCCCTCGCGGCTCGTCCCCGTCATGGCGACACCGTTCTGGGACGTCGAGGCGAGCTGCGCCGAGATTCGCCGCTGTCGCGACATGGGGATCAAGGCCGTGCTGCACTGCTCGGAGCCCGAATACTGGGAGCATCCGAAGCTCGGTCATCGACACTGGGACCCGCTCTGGGCCACGGCCCAGGAATGCGGCATGTCGATCAGCTTCCACGTCGGTTCCGGCGGGCTGGAGGAGCTGATGAGCGACCCCTCCGAAATGGGGCACAAGGCGAATTTCGGTCGCGTCTCCGCGCTTTCGTTCATCGCGAACTCGAACAGCCTCGCCGAGATCCTCTTCGGCGGCGTGTGCCACCGCTTCCCCGACCTCGAGTTCGTCTCCGTCGAGAGCGGCGCGGGCTGGATCCAGAGCGCCCTGGAGCTCTTCGACTGGCAGTGGAGCAACTCCGGGGTCCACATCGAGCACCCGGAATACGAGCTGATGCCGTCGGAGTATTTCAGACGCCAGGTCTACGGTTGCTTCTGGTTCGAGAGCGAGGGGATCCAGAAGGCGCTCGAACTATGGCCCGACAATCTGCTCTGGGAGACCGATTATCCCCATCCGACCTGCCAACACCCGGGGCCGGCCACGATCGCCGAGCATCCGAACGACTACGTCGAACGCGCGCTGGCCGGTGTGCCCGAGGATGCGGTGCGCAAGGTGCTTCACGACAATGCGGCGGCGCTGTACGGGATCGATTAGTCGCGGGGCGAATGTTCTCCCGGAATCCGGGGCGCTCTTCGTCCGCGCTCTCGAGTCACGAAGCGTTCAAGGCGCGGCCAGCGCCGCCCCAGCCTTGATGGGCGGCTCGCCCTCGATCGTGCAGCGGCGGAGAGTGCGGGCGCTGCCGCGATGGTCGGCCACGCCGAAGTGCTGGGTCGTCCGTTCGTCCCAGACCGCGACGTCTCCCTTCTGCCACCGGAATCGGCACTGAAGATTCGGCTGGTCGACCAGGCCCAACAGGTACTGCTGAATCGTCTGGCTCTCTCCGTCGGACAGCCCCTCGATTCGCGCCATGTAGGACCGGTCGATGAAGAGGCTCTTCTCGCCGGTCCGAGGATGAATGCGTACGATCGGATGGTGGGCGCCGTCGCCGACGACGGTTTTCACCTTCTCGACGACGTCCTCGGGGAGGTGGCGCTGGATGTAGTCCATGAAGCCGGCATCGGTGGCGTGAAACCCGTCGAGCGGCTCGAGGAATCGCTGCATCGGTTCCGACAGACTCTCCCAGATCGCCACCATGTCGACCCACATCGTGTCGCCCCCGGTCTCTGGCGCGACCTCGCACCGGACGATCGCTTCGCCGGGCGGCGTCGGCATGTAGGTGACGTCCGTGTGCCAGCCATCGCGATCGGGCGTCGAATCGGGCGTGTCGACGATGTCGCTGAGCGTCTCGTCGCTCCCCATGGCGCGCCGGATCGGATGGACCTCGGGCTCGCCGAAGACCCGGGCGAGCGCGAGCTGGGCGTCGTCGTCGAGGTGTTGGTCGCGGAAGAAGATCACGCGGTGTCGATCGAGCGCGCCCCGGATCTCGTCGGCCAGTGCGTCGGAGATCCCGTCGACGAGCGCGACGCCGCCGATCTCGGCGCCAATCGCACCGGTCAAAGGTCGGACGTCGAGACGGGTGCTCGAGACAGTGTCCATCGGTCGGTTCCTCTCGTGTTCGTCGCTTTAGAGAGTCGCATTTCCCGGCGGTCCAGGCCTGGGCCATTCTGGCCCAGCACTGGAATCGACGCGCAGGGCGACCACGGCCTGGCAGAGGTGATGGGATCCGATTCTCGGTTCCAGGTAGCATCCAGGATTCTCGGGGGGCCATGATGAAGCGCGTGCTGATCACCGGTGCGAATGTCGGACTGGGCAAGGAATGCGCGCGTCAGGTCGCGCTCCTCGACTCGGTCGAGCGGGTGTACCTGGGCTGCCGGAACCTCGAAAAGGCGGAGGACGCCCGCGCGGAGCTCGAGGAGCGGACGGGGCGCGACGGTTTCCAGGTCCTGCAGATGGATACGAGTGACCTGAACTCGGTTCGGGCGGCCGTTCGCGCGTTGCCGCAGCCTCTCGACGGTCTCGTGATGAACGCCGGCGGAATCGGCGGCGCCACGCCGAACGCGCTGACGACGGACGGGGTCACGCAGGTCTTCGCTGCGAACGTGCTCGGGCACGCCCTGCTCGTCGATGAGCTGATCGCGAAGGGCCTGCTCGGAAGCGCCGTCGTCTATGCCGGGTCCGAGGCGATGCGCGGTGTTCGGCAGCTGCGGATCGATCGCGTGACGCTCGAGACGAACTCCCAGGAGGAGATCACGTCGGTGATCGATGGCAGCTGGCGGGGCGGCGAGTACTCGATGATGGCGGGCTATGCCGCTTCGAAGTACATCGCGGCGTTATGGATGAGTGCGATGGCGCGACGACATCCATCCGTTCGCTTCGTCACGATGAGTCCGGGGTCCGTGGGCGACACGGCGGGCGCCGACGCGATGCCGAGATTCCAACGACTCTTCATGAAGACGATCGGCCTGCGCCTGATGAAGGCGCTCGGATTCATGCACAGCGTTGAGACCGGGGCGGAGCGCTACGTGAATGCACTCACCGACGAGCGCTACGAGAGTGGGGTGTTCTACGGCCGAACCGAAGACGAGATCGTAGGCGACGTCGTCGACCAGTCTCTCTTCTATCCGGATCTCGCCGACGAGTCGTTTCAGGACTGCGCCTTCGCGGCGATCCATCAATTCCTGCCCGCCGCCTGATTTCGCAGATCTTGCGCGCCGTACGATCGGCGGGCCGCTCGGGCGTCAGTTCGCGGACTCCGGCCCCAGCGGCTCTCCAGTTACGAGGGACATCGCGCGCGGCATCCCTTCGCAGCTCTCCATGCCCTCGAACCCCGGGACCCAATGGTGGCGGTCTCTCACGAACGTATCCTCGACCGGCATCGGAAAATCCGGGTCGAAGAAGCAGCCGACGCCCACTCCCGTGACGATCGCCGGGTCGGGGCCATAGACGCCAGCCGGGAAGTTCATCTCCCAGTACACGGTCGAGCCACAGCGCTTGCAGAAGCGGTACTTCACCACGAGGGGATCGGCGTCCACACCCGCGCTCGCGAACGTCTCCGCACTGTTGGGGCTCGCCTCGTAGACGTTGAACTCGCCGGCGCGGCTCACGACCTGGTCGGCACCGAAGAGGGCGGAGACCTGGAAGACGCTGCCGGTTCGCCTCTGGCAATAGTCGCAGTGGCACGTGTGCACGAAGTTGGGTTCGCCCGAGACCGTGATCGTGAGGTCTCCGCAGCAACACCGAGCCGTCCTCGTCTTCATGGCGTTCTCCTCCAACGCGGGCGCGTCACGGAACCCTCGGAGGGTATACAGGAGGCCAGATCGGTGCGATGATGCCGGCCTGACTGGAGGCGGCACCGATGACCTCCAATTGCTGAGCGCTCGACGCCGCGTGCTCAGTCGCGGGTGTGATGAACGATCCTTCCCTCGCTCCGTTGCTCGAGATCCAGGCCCTGGACCTGGAGGTTCGCGATGGGGAGGCCCGCGCGCGTGAGCTCCCCGAGAGAGAGGTCCTCGTCGAGAAGGCGCGCGCGGTGACGGCTGCCGAGGCGGCGCGCGCGCAGGTCGTCGGCGAGATCGACGGCTTCGCCGACGAAGAGCGAGTCCTGGGCGAAGCGGTCTCTCAGCTCTCCAAGGAGATCGAGACGGCCGAGGTCGAACGTTATTCCGGTAAGCAGAAGTCGCGAGACGAGGCCGTCGAGCACGACGAGGCGCAGGCGAAGCGGCGCGCTCGCCAGACGGAGCTGGAAGAGCAGGAAATGGCGCTCCTCGAGTCGATGGAGGAGGCCGAAGGCCGCGCCGCCGCACTCGCGGAGCAGATCGAGTCCGCGAGAAGCGATGCAGCGATCGCGCAGGAGCGGATCCGCGAAGTCGAGGCCGAGGTCGCTGACGAGATCTCGCGATGTCAGGCCGCGAAGGAAGGCCTCGCCACGGGCGTTCCCGATGAGGTGATGGCCGCCTACGAGCGCGTGCGGACCCAGGAGCGCAAGGCGGGCCGAGGCGCGGCGCCGCTCGGAGAAGGCGCCTGCGGTGCCTGCCGGATCAAGCTGCCCGTCGAGGAGTACCGTCAGATGCTGCGCGCAGACGAGGGCACGCTGCTGCAGTGTCCGCAGTGTCGCCGGGTCCTCGTTCGGGCCTGACGAAGGACGGCTACGAATCGCGCGGCGCGACTTTCCAGAATCGAATCGGAACGTCCTGCAACGCGGCGGCGTTCCCGCTCTGCGCGAGCGACTGCGCTCGCACACGCGCGGCCTCGGCCGGATCGCTGATCGCGACGAGCTTCGCTTCGTACACGAGGTCGCCGATTCCGAGGCGCACGTTCGGGTCGTCGTCGACCCAGCCGGGCCAGTTCTTTGTCTCGGGGTCGCGCGCCCCGATGATCAAGTGGCCGTCCTGTACGCCGCGCGTGATCGTGACCGAGTGCGGAAGGAAGTAGGGCGTGCGGACTTCGACGGCGATCAGTGGATGCGCATCGACGACCGACCAGTCGTCGGGGTAGGCGGTCACCTCTCCGGGGAGCCGGAAGCCCGGGCGGCGATCTTCGGGGGCGATGCATCCGACTGCGAAGAGCGCGACCACGAGGGCGATCGTGAGATGGGTGAGGCGCATCATGATGGAGACTCCGGGGCGGGTTGGGGTTGGCTCAAGGCTGCAGCAGCGTTTCTCGCCACGCACCGTGTTCGAGGACACTGACGGTCCGCGTATGCACCCGGTCTCGGCTGCCCTGCCAATGTTCGATCCGGTTCGGGACGAGTCGGAAGCCGATCCAGTCGCTCGGGCACGGCACGGGATCCGGAAGCGTCGCGTCGGCGTTCGCAGCCGCCTCCCTGAGTGCCTCCAGCGAGTCGAGGGGCTGGGACTGCGCCGAGACGCTGATCATGACCTGTCCAGCGCGGGGTCGGGTCGCGAAATCCGCGGCGACGTCTTCGTCGCTCAGACGCTCGACCACGCCATCGACGCGCGCCTGCTCCTCGATCGGCTCCCAGTAGAAACAGACGCTGGCATTCGGATTCCCGGCCAGGTCCCTGGCCTTTACGCTTCGCGCATCCGTGAAGAAGCGAAGTCCGGTCTCGTCGATCGACTTGAGCAGGACGTGTCGAACCGACGGGGCGCCGGATGGTCCGACGGTGGCCAGGCTCATGGCGTTCATGTTGCGCCGGCCGGTCGCGGTTCCGCGATCGATCGCGTCGCGGATTCGCGCGATGGCTCGCGCGAGAGCCTGAGAATCGTCACCCATTGGGATCGCCAACCCTTTCGTGTCCTCGGACCGAGGAGCGGACGCTAGCGGGCCTCTTCCCGCGCCAACACCTGACACCGCTTGAGCAGCCGCCGCGACCCGGCATCGAACCCATCTCTTCGATGCAGCACGCGGCGGTTGTCCCAGATCACCACGTCGCGCTCGTGCCAATGTTGCGTCCAGACATTCTCAGGCAGTGCGGCATACGCCCAGACCTGGTCGAGCAGCGCCTCGCTCTCCGTGAGCGGGAGGCCATCGACGTACGCGTACTCGCGGCGGCCCAGGAAGAGCGCGTCTCGGCCGGTCTCGGGATGCGGGAGGATGACCGGATGTTTTGCGCCCGGCGTCTCGCGCGGGTCCTCGATCCCTTCGAAGCCGGTGCGCACCTCGCCGACGCTCGTGCGGGAGGCGTCGTGCTTGATCCGCTTGCCTTCGAGGCGCTTGCGGAGCGGCTCGGGCACGGCCTCGAGCGCCGCGCACTGACACGCGAACTGCGTGTCCCCACCGCTCTTCGGGATCTCGATCGCGAGCAGCACGCTCGCCGGCGGCGGGCTCGGCGTGTAGGTCATGTCCGAGTGCCAGTTCGCTTCCGCGTTCCCCAGGCCGCCGATCGGCTTGCCGCCGACCTCGATGTTCGAGATCGCCGTGACGTAGAGGCTCGGCAGCTTCGCCTTCACATCGGGCGGGAGCTTGACCGGGATCTCTTCGAGCGGACCGAAGCGCGCACTGAAACGTTCGAGCCCGGCGTCGTCGAGCCCGTGCTGATCGCGGATGCGGAGCACTCCGTGGTCGAGCCAGCCCTGGTAGAGGCGCTCGAAGTCCGCGTCGCCGATCGCGGCCAGGTCGACTTCGGTCACGTCGGCGCCGAGCGGTCCGTCGAAGGGATGGATCTCCATGTGCTTCGCTTCCTCTAGATGAACGGGTCGACGTCGGGCATCAGCGTCGACATGTAGATGCGCGGCACCATCGCGCGTCGCGCGAGTGCCTGCACGAGCGGGGATTCATGATCGACCAGCACCGTCGCGGTCGCACCGATCAGGCGCGCGAGTGCCGTCTCGTTCCAGAACCAGTCGTCGCGCTGTCGCGCCGAGGGGCGGCCTGGCTGGGCCTTGCTCGCCTCGATCGCGAAGCCGTGCAGATCGTCGCAGCCGAGCCGCACCCACTCGTGAAGCGGCATTGCGCCTGCGTCCGGAAGCGCGCCGTCCTCGATCAAGGCACCGAACGCCTCGACGACCTCGCGCAATGAAAGCGGGGCGATGGGCGCGAAGTCAGGCTGCCCGGAAGAAACGCGCTGCTCGAGCCACGGTTCGAGGCGCGCGATCTCGTCGAGTGCGGCGACGACGAGCGCCGGTCGATCGTCCGCGGGTGTCGGAATCGAGATCGGACACGACCACGCCGAGTCGCCGGCTTCGGCTGCGGTCGCCGGCGCATCGTCCGGAAAGTCCTCGAGGACCGGTCCCTGGTCGCGCTCGAAGAGCGACAGAGCGCTGTGAAGCACGCGGCGCTGAAAGTCCGGTGCGTGCGGCGCGCCGAAGGGGCGACCGAGCGGAAAGGGCACCCACAGAAAACGCGGCAGCAGCATCTGTTCGGTGTGGTGCCGCACGAGGCTGATCCCCGTCGTGGGGATCCCTTCGTCCTCGAGATAGTGGCTGACCGCGCCGACCGCGCGGGTGCAATTCGGTCAGACGGGGACGAGGCAGACCGCGTCGACCTCGTCCTCCCGAAGCAGCCTCGCCAGCTCACGCGCCGTCGATTCGATCGCGTCGGGCAGCCAGCCCGCGCCCATGAGCGAGTAGTGGAAGCGCGCGACGGAGCCGATCACGCCATCTGCTTCGAGCTCCCGCAGGCGATCGAGCGGGAAGACGAGGTTCGTGTCCTCGCGGAAGCCGCTGCGATCGAAGTGGACCGACGAGTGCGACATCGACAAATCGTCGAGGTCGACGTCGCCGGGGATCACGCGGTAGCTCAGGTCGACCATCGCGAAGGTGGAGTCGCTTCGACGGTGGAGGCCGGCGGTCGTCACCAGGGCGATGCGTCGGTCGGCGAGGGGTGGCCCGTTCGCCCACGGCTGCGAGTCGAAGGGCGCACACGGCTTCGCTTCCAGATGCGCGCGCTCGAATTCGTCGAGATCGGCGAGTCGGACCATGGGCGCGAGTGGCCTCCTAGTTCGACCAGTAGATGAACTCGTCGTCGGGCGCGTCGTCGAAGCGCCCGTCCTTGTCGATGTTGACCGGGGCGGCGAGTCGGCTCGGCCACGCCGGGGGCGGGAGCTCGGCGTCGTGCGCGACGAGGGCGGCGGTGACCTCGGCGAGCTTGTCGGGTCGTTCCCCGGAGAGATCCCGCTGCTCGGTCGGATCGGCAGACAGGTCGTAGAGCCAGCTGCGGCCGGGCGGGTCACTCACGTTGAGCTTCCAGCCATCCACGAGGGCGGAGCGGGAGGCGCCGCTGCGCCAGAAGAGCGCGCGATGCGGGACGCCTTCGGCCTCACCGGCCGCCCAGGGCAGCAGATCGACGCCATCGACCTTGCGATCGCTCGGGAGCGGCGCGCCTGCCGCCGCGGCCGCCGTCGCGTAGAGATCGAAGTGGTGGACCGGGGCTTCGACCTCGGTGCCGGGCGCGATCCGACCGGGCCACTTCACGAAGTAGGGGACGTGGATGCCGCCTTCGAATAGCGTCATCTTCCAGCCGCGGAAGGGCGCGTTGACTTCGGGCAGGCCGATATAGCCGGCGCCGCCGTTGTCGGACGTGAAGAGCACGAGGGTGTTCCCGTCGAGCCCGTTCTGCTCGAGCGCGCGAAGCACGTCGCCGACGCCACGATCGAGGCTGCGGATCATCGCGGCGTAGACACGCTCGCGATGATTCTCGATGTGCGAGAGCGCCTCGTAGTCGGCGCGCAGGGCCTGCAGCGGCGTATGCGGTGCCCAGTGCGCGAGATACAGGAAGAAGGGGCGATCGCGGTTGGCTTCGATGACCCGCACGGCCTGCTCGCTGTACCAGTCCGTCAGGTAGCCGCCGGGCTCGAACGCCGGCCCGCCGTTGTACTGCGCGGCGAAGCGCATCGACGCCCACAGGAACTTGTCGATCGGGTCGAAGTCCTGCTTCGAGTTCACGACGTCCGGGTCGTCTTCCGCGAGGTACAGGCCGCTCGTCATCGGGAGGCTTTCGTGGAAGCCCTGTTCGTGCGGAGCCATGCCGTTGTTCCGGCCGAGGTGCCACTTCCCGATGTGTACGTTGTGATAGCCCTGGGTGGCGAGGACTTCGGCGAGCGTGATCTCCGACGCGGGCATGCCGAGGTTCTCGTAGGTCAGATCGGCCGTGACTTCGTAGTCGATGCGCTTGCGCAGCTGGGTTCGGTCGATGGCCTCGCCGGCGATGCCGGTCAGCTGAGCCATGCCGGCGGGGGTCGGCGTGAACTCGAAGCCGAAGCGTGTGCCGTAGCGTCCGGACATCAGCGCCGCCCGGGACGGCGCGCAGGTGGCGTTCGCGGCGTAGCCGTTCACGAAGGCTGCGCCCTCGGCCGCGATCGAATCGATGTTCGGTGTGGGGACGCTCCCGCCCGCGACGCCGCCCCCGGCGAAGGTCAGGTCGTTCCATCCGAGATCGTCCGCGAGGATCAGCACGATGTTGGGCGGGCGGTCCGCGGGCGCCCGGTCCTCGGGGTCTCCTCCGGTCTGCCATTCGAGCGCGCGGTTCGGGCCGACGTCGTATCCCTGCCGAGAAATCGCGGAGACCCCCTTCAGGACGATTTCGACGCGATAGACGTAGGCGAGGGCGGCCAGGGCGAGGATCGTCGCGAGCGTGACGAAGCCGGGGCGAGCGAAGCGGTTCATCTCGGGATCACTCCTCATGAACGTCGGGCTCGATGAGCGCTCGTTGCGGGTCGAAGAAAATGGCATAGCCTATGCCAAAATCAAGGCACGCGACGGGCGCTTCCCGCTCCCTATCACACGAATCGGAGACTCCCCATGAAGATCGGACTCATCCCCGCGAACATCGGTGCCCCCAGCGGCGAAATGATGATCGGCATGGCCAAGCTCGCCGAGCAGATCGGCTTCGAATCGATCTGGACCTTCGAGCACGTGATCGTGCCGATCGACTATCAATCGAAGTACCCCTACAGCCCCGACGGAAAGATGGGCGTCGATCCCGACGCGAACTTCGTCGACCCGCTGATCGCGCTCACGGCGATCGCGGCGCAGACTTCGACCATCCGGCTCGGCACCGGCGTGAACATCCTCTCCCAGGCGAACCCGATCTACGTCGCCAAGCAAGCCGCGAGTCTCGACTTCGTCTCGAACGGCCGCTTCGAGCTCGGCGTCGGCATCGGCTGGCTTCGCGAGGAGTTCCAGGCCTGCGGAACGCCCTTCGAGCGGCGCGGCGCACGCTTCGACGACTACATCCAGGCCATGCGCAAGGTCTGGACCGGCGAGGTCGTGGAGCACAAGAGCGAGTTCCTCGACTGGACCGGCTTCAAGAGCAACCCGACACCGGTGCAGGATCCCTTCCCGGTCGTGATCGGTGGCACGAAGGGGAAGGCCTTCGAGCGGACCGCGAAGTACGGCAACGGCTGGTTCGCGCCCACGGCGAGCCCCGACCAGCTGATCCCGTATCTCGAAGAGCTCGATGCTGCGTGCTCGAAGGAAGGTCGCGACCGATCCGAGATCGAGATCACCGCGATGTGGTTCCCGAATCCCGAGGACCTGAGCGACGTCGAGCGCTATGCGGAGATGGGCGTGGGCCGTCTGGTCGTGCCGTTGCCGGCGATCGTGAAGGGGAACCCGATCGAGAGCCTTCAGGCCTTCGGCGAGAACGTGATCGCTCGGATCTGAGCCGGCTGGGGGACCGATCGATCGGCGCTCCGCGCGCCGTGCGCATGCATTACGATGGGGACGCCTGACGAGGGGGTTCGGATCGGATGGTTGCGCGCGCGGAGCGAGTCAGTGGACGCCTGGGGCTCCGCATCGCGTTGGTTCTGTGCGGGACGGCGGTCCTGGGTTCGATCGCCCTGGCGGTCGCCATCCGGTCCGCCGCCACCGCGAGCGAACCGCACTTCGTGATCCAGCACTCGCTCGAAATCGAGGCGCCGTCCGCGGCCGTATGGGCGGCCCTCGTCGATTTCGACGCGCTGGCTGAATGGAATCCCTACCTCCTGCGCGTAGAGGGCGCGCTCGCGGAGGGCGACGGCATCGTGATCACGATCGTCCAGCGAAATTGGGACGACACCCTGACGCTCCCGGTCACGCTCGTGACCGTCGACCCCGAACGGCGACTGGGCTGGCGAGGCGAGGTCCTCACGCCCGGTGTGCACGACACGCACCACTATTTCGTGCTCGCGGATCTCGGCGGCGGACGGACGCGCTTCGATCACATCGAGGAGTTCCAGGGCGTGCTCGCCTGGATGATCCATACCGACGAAACGCGCGAACACACGCGGGTGGCCTTCGAGGACATGAACGCCGCGCTCGCGCAACGAGCGGTCGAGCTCAGCGGCGGGACCCCGTGATCCGTCCGGGGAGGCGGTTCGAGGTCGCGACGAAGGCCGGTGCCATCGTCACGCGGACGCTCGACCCGGGCTCACCGGCGGTCGCGCAGCTGCCGGCGGGCACGATCGTCGTCGTCGCGGAGGTGGGCGAGGGCGAGCGTGTGCGCCTCTCCAGTCCGGCCGGCTGGACCGAGGCCGCGAGTCTCGGAGCCGAGGTGCCGGCGGTCCCGCGAAAGGTCGATCGCGGCGCGTTCATGGAGAATCATCTCGACCGGGACCCCGGCGAATTCTACGGCCTCGAGTTCCCGTTCTCGCTCGAGATGATCCGTTCGTTCGGCCCGGAGTTCTTGACGAAGGCCTTTCGCGCGGCGGGTACGATCGCGGAGGACAACCGCATCGTCGCGATCCGAGCGCTCGACCCCTGCGACGGCGGCGCCGCTTCGGAGAAGGCCTACCTCGAGGTCGAATACGCCCGCGCAGAGCCGGGCCTCGCGAGCGAGCTCTTCGTCAAGATGTCGGTGGGGGATCCGGAGCGGAAGTATTTTCTCGCGTCGACGGTCCGCGACGAAGTGGCGCTCGGGCGCCTCTCCGCCGAGTGCGACTTCCCGATCGAGGTGCCGAAGTTCTATTTCGGCGACTACTCCGATCGGACCTCGAACTACATCCTGGTGACCGACCGGGTGGGGTTCGGCGAGGGACCGATCGCGCCGGTCTGCGACAAGGGCCTCGATCATCAGCTGCCCGATGCCCACGAGCGGTACCTCGTCCTCACTCGGTCGCTGGCGCGGCTCGTCGCCGCCCACAAGACTGGCGCGCTGGGACTCGACTTCGAAGCCTCGTTCCCGTTTCTCCTGGGCACGCGCGCGACGAAGTCCATCCCGGGAGCCGCCGGAAAACTCGACAAGATCATTGCCTTCGTACGCGACACGGCGCCGCAGCTCTTCCCCAAGGCCGTCGTCGATCCCGCCGTCCTCGAAGCGTTTCGAGCCGACGTCCTCTTCGCGCTCGAACACATGGGCGACCTCGTGGACGGCGTGCGCGCCGACGTCGACTACACCGGCTTCTGTCACCCGAACCTCAACCTCGACAACGCCTGGTTCTGGAGGGACACAGGCGGTCGACTCCAGGCCGGTCTCCTCGACTGGGGCTCGACCGGACAGATGAGCCTCGGGCAAGCCCTCGTCGGGATGCTGATGTTTCCCGAGCCGGACACCTATCCGCAGCTCCTCGAGGACGTGATCGATACCTTCGTCACGGAGTTGGCGGCCGCGGGCGGGCCAGTGCTGCGCCCGGACGCGCTCCGCCGGCACTACAAGATCGCGCAGTTCAGCTGGTCGATTCCGACGATCCTCGAGATCGTCGTGGATTCCCTCGACGGATTCAGCGACGAGGAGTTCGCCTCGATGACGGACCACTTCGACTCGCGCCTCGAGGAGACGGGGCTGCGCGCAGGAATCGTCTGGCTCGCTGTCGTGCTCCTGGACTGGGCGCGCGGCGAGACGCCGGGGGAGGGGCTGCGGGCGATGCTCGCGAAGGGCGACTAGCCGAGTCCGCTAGGCTGGCACGCGATGGCTCTCCGCACCGACCAGCTCGAGGAATACGAACGCGAGGGGGTCCTCGCGCTCCCGGATCTCTTCTCGGCCGCCGAGGTCGCGGCGCTTCGTGCCGAGATCGAACGCCTCCTCACGCTCGACCGCGAGGAGATGCAGAAATCCAGCGACGGGCAGGTCCACGTGATCTGGGCACTCGAAGGCTACAGCGAGCCGTTTCGGCGCCTGTTGCACCACCCGCGACTGCTCGAACCCGCCAAGCAGATCCTCGGGCCCGACCTCTATCACCACCAGTTGAAGGTCGTCTGCAAGCCGCCCTTCGAAGGCCTCAACTTCCCCTGGCACCACGACTACGGCTCGTGGGTCGACAACGACGGCATGCCTCGTCCGGATGCCCTGAACATCGCGCTCTACCTCGACGAGGTGAGCGAATGGAATGGTCCGCTCTCGTACGTGCCGAGGTCGCACGTCGCGGGCGACGACGGCGGGCGACTGCCGACCTTGTCGTACGAAGAGAGCGGCGAGTTTCTACCCGTCGTACCCCGAGATCGTCTGAAGGCGGTCATCGACGAGAACGGCATCTTCGGTCCCAAGGGCCCGCCCGGCTTCGGCGTGCTCTTCCACCCCTGCACCGTCCACGGCTCCCCGCCGAACATGTCGCCCGATACGCGCTTCGTCGTCTATCTGACGTACAACCGGCTCGACAACGCCCTCACCGACCCGAAGCGTCCCTGGTACATGGCGAACCGCGAGCCGAAGCGGATCGACGTGTTGCGCGACGACGGACCGATCGTGCCGTAAGGGAAATCACGGGCGAGCTTCGGTGTCCCGTGAGCGCGATGACGGCCCGTGCTAGGCTGGGCACGCGCCAGGAGACCTGCCTTGCCCGTCCGTCGTCGAATCGAGCAGGGCTTCGGCGCTTTCGCCCGCGCCGTCGTCCGCTTCCGCTGGGCCTGCCTCGTCGCTTCGATCCTGGCGTCTCTCGCCCTCGGTAGCCAACTGGGTGCGCTTCGCGTGGACAACTCCGACGAGTCGTTCCTCCGCGCCGACGACCCGGCTCGGGTGACCTACGACCGCTTCAAGGAGCAATACGGCGCGGACGACCGCCTGATGGTCCTGTTCCGCCCGGAAGAGGCCTTCGACCTCGTATTCCTCGAGAGCGTGCGCTCGATCCATCGTGCGATCGAGCGGGAAGTGCCTTACGTCGAGGAGGTCACGAGCCTCGTCAACGCGCGGAATACGCGGGGCGAGGAGGACGGCCTCGTCGTCGAGGAATTGATGGAGCGCTGGCCTGAGAACGAGGACGATCTCGCTCGGCTGCGGGCGCGCGTCTTCGACAATCCGCTCTACGTGAACTTCCTGATCGCCGAGAACGAGAGCCTCGTGGTGATCTGGGTGACGCCCGTCACGTACTCGACGCTCACGCCGGAGCTCGACGAGCTCGAGGGGTTCGGTGACGTCGCGAAGGGCGAGGCGACGGGTGTCGAGGACCTGACGACGCAGGAGGAGGCCGAGCTCATCGCGGCCGTGCGAGCCATCGTCGCGCGGCACGAGGTCGAGAACGCGGACGTGTGGGTCTCCGGCGGACCGGTCATCAACGAGACGATGTCGCGCATCATGGGCGAGGACGTCTCGGGTTCGCTCACGTACTCGTTCGCGTTGATCGTGGTCGTGCTCTTCCTGCTCTTCCGCCGCATCTCGGGCGCCCTCATCCCACCGATCGTGGTCGGTCTGTCGCTCGCGGGGACCTTCGGCACGATGGCGCTGATCGATCTCCCGTTCTCGGTCACGCTCAACGTCCTGCCGGGGCTCCTGCTGACCGTCGGGATCTGCGACGCCGTCCACATCCTCGCGATCTTCTACCAGCGCCTCGACGCAGGGGACGGCACCCGAGATGACGCCATCGTCTATGCGTTGGAGCACTCCGGGCTGGCGGTGCTGATGACGAGCCTGACGACCGCAGCCGGAATCGGAAGCTTCATCACGGCGGAGCTTGCTGCCGTGTCCCACCTCGGCTGGATCGCACCGATCGGGGTGATCTACGCGATGGTCTACAGCCTCGTGGCGCTTCCGGCGTTGCTCTCGATCCTTCCGATCAAGGCGCGCCGGGCGGGAGGGGGCGCTCTCGAACGGTTCGCAGTCGACCGCGTGCTGGCGGGGATGGGGCGGCTCGCGACGAATCGGCCGCGAGCCGTCCTCGGCGTCACGGCGGTGACGGTCGGCGTTTCTCTCCTGGGCATCGCGCAGCTGCAGTTCTCCCACGACGGCCTCCGCTGGTTCCCGGAGGACGACCCGGTCCGCTATTCGGCCGAGCTCGTCGATCGCGAGTTCAAGGGCACGTCGTCTCTCGAGATCGTGGTGGACACGGGGCGCGAGAACGGCCTGCACGAGCCGGCGCTCCTCGGGCGAATCGAAGACACGATGCGCTGGAGCGAGACGCTCTTCGTCGCGGAGCATCCCGTTCACAAGGCGATCTCGATCGTCGACGTGGTCAAGGAGACGAATCGCGCGCTGAACGGCGACCGTGATGCGGACTACGTCGTGCCCGACGATCGGGCGCTCGTGGCCCAGGAGCTGCTGCTCTTCGAGAACAGCGGCACCGACGACCTCGAGGACTTCACCGACAGTCTCTTCCAGACGGCGCGCATCACCGTCCGAACGCCCTGGGTCGACGCGATGGTCTATCCCGACTTCGTCGACGAGGTGAAAGCCGGGCTTCCGGCGCTCCTCGGGGACGACGTGGCCTGGGAGCTGACCGGCGGCGCGATGATCTTCTCGCAGCTCTTCAAGGCCGTGATTCTCTCGATGTCGACGTCGTACATGATTGCGCTCGCGGTGATCACACCGCTCCTGGTGTTGCTCGTCGGGAGCTGGAAGCGCGGTCTGCTCGCGATGATTCCCAACCTGATTCCGATCGGGTTCACCCTCGCCATGATGGGCTGGTTGGACATTCCCCTGGATGCCTCGACGGTCTTGATCGGCGGCGTGGTGCTCGGTGTGGCGGTCGACGACACGATCCACTTCATGCACAAGTTCAACCGCTACTACGAGGACTCGGGCGATCCGGCGTTTGCGATTCGCGAGACCCTCGCGACGACCGGCGCGGCGTTGCTGTTCACGTCCCTGGTGCTCGCGGGCGGATTCTCGATGTTCGCGACCTGCTATCTGCTGAACACGGCGTGGTTCGGGCTGCTCGCGGCCTTCGCGATCGTCGTCGCCTTCCTGGCGGACGCGCTCGTCGCGCCGGCCTTGATGATCCTGGCCACGCCGAAGCGGGATCCGCAGTCCTCGATCGAGGCGGCTTCCTAGAGCCGGTAGATCCGCCGGACGTTGTCGCCCAGGACCTTCGCGCGTGTCTCGGGACCGAGCTTCTCCGCGAAGCGGGTCAGATCGTCGACCCACGTGTGCGGATGATCCGGGTGGGGATAGTCCGTGGCCCACATGAAGCAGTCGGCGCCCACCGCGTCGATCGTATGCGGCGCGACCGTCTCGTCGGGATCTCCCGACACGAAGCACTGACGGCGGAAGTATTCGGAGGCCGGCGTCGTCCCGGAGCGGTGCAGCGCGTCCGCCACCGCGTCCATCCGGTCGAGCATCGCGCCGACCCAGCCCGATCCCGCCTCGAGGATGCCGAGGCGGAGCTCGGGGAAGCGGTCGAGGGTGCCGAGGGCGATGAACGAGACGAAGGCCTGCTGGACGATGCTGCGCAGCCAGAGCGCGCCGCTGTAGTGGAGGCCTTCGCGCGGCCAGTCGAAGATGCCTTCCGCGGGCTTGTCGTGGGGCGTGAACGTGGGGTGGATCGCGAGCGGCACGTCGAGCTCGACGCACTTCGCGAAGAGCGCGTCGTGATCCGAGTGGCCGTGCAGCACGCGATGGTGGTTGAAGGGGTTCACCCAGGCGCCCTTGCAGCCGTCCGCGACGGCACGCTCGAGCTCGGCGACCGAGCCTTCGACGTCGAGCAGCGTGAGGTGCGCGATCGGAACGAGGCGCCCGCCGGTCTCGCGGCAGAAGTCGGCAATCCAGCGATTGTACGCGGTGCAGTAGGCCAGGGAGAGCTCGGGGTCCGTCAGCTCCTGTTCCCAGAGCAGACCGATCGTCGGATAGAGCAGGCTCGCGTCGAGATTCTCCTTGTCGAGGAGCTGGAGGCGTTCGCCGGGTTCTCCAGCGCCAAAGGGCACCTGGTCCGCATAGCGCCGATCCGGTCGCGGCTTCTGGTCGTCGTTGCCCATCGCCCCGAGCAGCCCGAGCGAGCCCCGCCGCGAGCGCCGCGACGCGCGACCGTCGATCTCGAGATACTCGAAGCCGTCGTCGTCGACCTGGATCCGCATCGCGCGGTCGCGCAGCTTCGCCGGCAGGTACCGCTCCCAGAGATCCGGCGGCTCCAATACGTGCCCGTCGGCATCGATCGTGCCGTCGAAGGGGAAGCGCTTGATCTCGTAGGGCACTTGTCCGGTCCTCGGCGGCGCTACTCGGGTGGTCTACTCGGCGGGTCTATTCGGGATAGCCGTCGAGCACGCGCCGGGTCGGCGGCTGGACCGGCCGCGGGTGCGGGGAGTACCAGGGCGCGAAGATGCGGGCGACGCGCGGCGCGTAGAAGATCGACTCCCGACGAGCGAAGCGCTTCGTCGACTGCTGCCACGCTGCGTCGTCGTCGTCCAGCCGGCCACGCTCCCGATCGAGCGCCATCAGGTGCGCGGCGACGCGGCCGGTGAAGTCGTAGAGGTGGTTCCCGAAGATCCGGAATCCGCGCACGCGCCGGACCCAGCCCGGCGCGACGGCGGCGAGCACGTCGTGCACGACGCAGCGATGCTCGAACTCCTCGGCGAGATGCCAGGCCCAGAGCTCATGAACGGCCGGGTCCGCACCTTCGAGCGCGTCGTCGATCTCCTGCAGGTAGAACTCGGACGAGACGAGTCCCGCGCTCTCGAAGCCCTCGCAGTAGGCGAGGTTCCACTCGAGGCTCTCCTCGGCGAGGAAGCGCTCGTAGTCGGCCTTGATCTCGGCTTCGAAGGGCTCGAGGTCCGGGTACTGCGCGCGGAGGTGGGCGTTGTATTTCGCGTGGAGCTTGTAGTGATTCGCTTCCTGGCGATTGAAGACGTCGACATCGGGCAACAGCTCCGGCGCGCGCTCCTCGACCAAGGGCCGCGCCTGCTTCATGACGCGGATGAGGTAGGGCTCCAGATAGGGAAGCAGGAGCGAGGCGCCGTTCAGCCGATGGGCGAACTCGGGCCAACTCGGGATCCAGTGCCCATCGGCCGGACTGAAGTCGATCTGCGGGACGCGTGCGCGCATGTCGAATCTCCCTGTACCCGGCCGAGCTTAGCGACGATCGACCGCGACGAACCCGAGGATCTCAGCCCTCCGCCTTCGCGGCCTGCTCGCGGACGAACTTCGTGTGCTCCGGCGAGGCCATGCTCTGATTCTCCGCCTGGATCGCGATCTCCATCGGGCCGCGGGATTGCGTCTCGATGTAGCTGTTGAGGGCGCGCTTCGTGTCCTGGAGCGCCTTCCTCGGTTTGCTCGCCAGCACCTCGGCGAACGCCATCGCCTCGTTCATCAGCTCGTCGTGCGGCACGACCCGGTTCGCGAGCCCCATGGCGACCGCGTCGTCGGGCGCGATCAGCTTTCCGGTGAAGAGGTATTCCTTGACTTTCAGGAGGCTCGTGTAGAAAGGCCAGAGGACGACGCCGCCGTCGCCGGGAACGAGCCCGACGTTCAGGTGGGGATCGCCGAGCTTCGCCTTGTCGGAGAGCAGGACGTGGTCGGCCGAGAGCGCGAGGCTGCACCCGAGACCCACGGCCGGACCATTCACGGCCGCGACCACCGGCAGCGGAAAGCGCAGCATGTCGAGGATGATCCGCCGGACCTCCTCCATGACGACTTCCCGGAACGCCGCGTCTTCGTTCAGCTGCTTCATCATCGCGAAGTCACCGCCGGCGCTGAACGCGCGGCCGGCCCCGGTCAAGACGACGACGGAGGCGTCATGGTCTTCCGCGAGCCGGCGCCAGACGTTGGAGACCGCCGTGTGCAGCGGTGTATTCGTCGCGTTCAACGCATCGGGACGGTTCAGCGTGACGATCCGGATGGGCCCTTCGGATCGGATCAGGATGAGATCTTCGTCGGTCGGCTCGGGCATGGCTTCTTTCGCTACGAGGGCTGGCGAGCGTGGGTCGCCGCCGGAGGCGATAGGCTAGCGCCCGAATCGCCGCATCCGATACCGCGCGCGTCGTGGCTGTGCCCGGGGCATCGCGCGCGCATCAGTCCTCGTCGGGCTCGACCCAGGGATCCCCAGGCTCCCAGCGCCCCTCGGCGTGCTCGCCCACTTTACGGCCGTCGAAGCTGATCCACTTCTGCGGGACGAGCTCGATCACGACGCGGCCAGGGCCGTCGAGTCGCTCGACCCAGGCGTCCTCGCCGAGGGCGCGAACGGATTCCGGCTGGCTCGGGAGGACTTTGCGCGCGAGGGCCTGGTAGAACCATGCGTGATGTTCGGACCCGTGTTCGTGCACCGTCGCGTGGGTCTCGCCGTGACCGTCTGCTCGTCCGCGAACGCGACGATGACGGAGCTGCGCGGTCGCGCGCGCAGGGCCGGTACCCGCTTGCGGTCGGGCATGCACGTGACCCAGAAGCGTCCCTCGCGCCAGACGTAGATGTGCATCACGCCGACGGGCCAACCATCCGAGGTCGACCATACGACCGCGCACTCGTCGTGGCGCGACAGCAACGCGTCGCGTCGTTCCGCAGAGATTCCGTAGACGGAAACGTCGTCGAAGTCTTCGAGCTTGTCTGACACGATGCCTCCCTGGACGCCGGTCATGCGCGAACTCAACTCGCGCCCGGGTCCCCCGCGGTCGCTGGGTCTTCGTCGCGTCGAGCGAGGACCGCGAGGATCTCGCGGTGTCGCGCCTGGTCGAGGGAATAGCCCCGGTAGGACAGGGGGCCCAGCACGGCGAAGATCGCCACGAGCGGGCCATAGACGATCCCGAGGTTCCGGATCGTCTCTGGAGGGATCGATCCGGCGGCCGCCGTCGTTCCCCCCGCCGGCCAGGCGATCAGATCGAGAGCGATGCCGGCGATCAGGCTGCCCGCGCCGGAGGCCGCCTTGCCCGAGAACGCGACGACGCCGAAGAAGATGCCCTCCTGACGACGACCCGTCTCGAGCTCGTGCTCGTCGGCGATGTCACCCATCATCGAGCTGAAGCTCGCGAGCGCCT
The DNA here is from genome assembly GCA_964488255.1 of uncultured Spirochaetaceae bacterium. GTDB lineage: Bacteria > Myxococcota_A > UBA9160 > UBA9160 > UBA4427 > UBA4427. Next base: position 316,742 of record CAZAUR010000002.1, read on the forward strand.
GCTGGACGACCGCGCCCTGGAGGATGCGGAACCCGACCAGGCTGGCGATCAGCTCGGGCGTGCCATTCGCCGGGAAGAGATCCAGCAGGCGGAGGACCACCGGCAGGATCTGGAAGAACGACCAGCCGGCCGTTCCGAAGATCAGGGCGCCGCGCTTGCTCCAGCGCTCGTGGATCCGCGTGGTGACGAGCGCGCCCACGACGAGGCCGGCCGGATAGAAGGCGAGCAACAGGAACATGGCGTCGTCGCTGAGCGCCCAGAAGAACTCGTACATGTAGAGCGCGAGGGCGCTCTCCGTCCCGACGAGGATGTAGATCAGCAGCACGCCCGCGAAGAGGAAGCGGAACGAGCGGTTCGCGAACGCCTCACGACATTCCGCGATCATTCGACCGAACACGTTGCGCGGGGGAGCGGCGTCGGCGCGATGGGTCGGTAAGAACTGGATCTGGTCCCGGGTGAACCACACCGAGAGCAGGATCGTGACGACCATGACGACACCGATCGCCACGGAGAAGGGAGGGTAGGCTTCCGCGTTCAGACGGCCCCCGCGATCGTCGGTGAAGAACCAGCCGAGGCCGACCCCGGCGATCACGAAGATGCCGACGTAGCCGAAGATCTGTCGGACGATCACGAGCCGCGTGCGTTCCAGGAAATGCGATGACAGCTCCGCGCCCATCGAGATGTGCGGCACGTGATAGATCGTCATCAGCGACCGCGTCAGGATGGCGGTCGCGGTCAACCAAAAGAAGAGCCCCGTTTCTTCCAGGCCCGCCGGTGGCGAGAACAGGGCGACGAAGGCCAGGGCGAGGGGAACGGCCGCCCCCATCATGAAGGGGTGGCGGCGCCCCCAGCGCGACCGGAAGTTGTCCGAGACGGATCCGATCAGCGGATCGCTGCAGGCGTCGAAGACCAGGGCGACCGCGAGGGCGAGACCGCAAAGGCTGCCGGAGAGACCGAGTACGTTGTTGTAGTAGAAGAGGGCGAAGAAGCTGAAGCTGAACGTCTTCAGCCCTTCCGCGACCTGTCCAACGCCGTAGGCGACGCGCGTCGACATCCGGAGCTCGCGGTCGAGGGGCGTGTAGACCGGCTCCTGGCTCAAACGCACTCCATCGGCGGATCTTCCTCGGCCCCTTTCGGCGTAGTCGGGGACCGCACCCGGAAAGCGCTGCGCGTCGAGTCACGGGGCGTGGCAGCCGAACCTGACAGACCGGCGGTGGAGTGTCAACGTTCCCGGCGTCGCGCGGAAGGAGCGCGAGGAGGAGGATTGGCGTGATCGCGGCGGATGAGACGTTCGATGGCACCTGGCCCTGGGAGGCGCACTACTTCGAGGGCTGCGGTTTTCGGCAGCACTACATCGACGAAGGCGATCGCGACAGCGACGAGACCTTCGTGCTCGTGCACGGCGAGCCCACCTGGGGCTACCTGTGGCGACACTTCGTACCGCGCCTGTCGGCCCTCGGCCGGGTCGTGGTCGTCGACCACATGGGCTTCGGCAAGAGCGAGACGCCGCAGGACCGCAGCTACTCCGCGCAGGAACACGTCGAGAACTTCGAGGCGCTCCTCGAATCGATCGACGTCCGCGACGCGACGCTCGTGATGCACGACTGGGGCGGGCCGATCGGGGGACAGTGGGCGCTGCGCAATCCCGATCGCGTGAAGCGCCTCGCGATCCTCGATACGTTCGTGCGTCCGCCGGGCGTCGTTCCCGAGGATGCCAACGTGGACGAGATGGAAGGCGTCACAGGCTGGTTCGAGCTGGTCCTCGACCCGGCGTTCGACGAGGTGATCCTCAACATGCGCTTTACGGCGCTCTCCGTCCTGCAGCGGATCGGCTTCCTCAACACGGCCGCCGTCGACGACACCTGGGTGCGCGCCTACTCAGCGCCCTTTCCGACCGCCGCGGATTGCAAGGGGGCCCGCCAGTTCCCGCTCAATCTCCTCGGTCCCACGACCGACGATTTCTGTGAAGCGAACGAGAAGCGACCCGGGGCCCTCGAAGCGCTGAAGAGCAAGTCCGCGATCGGCTTCTGTGGCGACCAGGACGCGACCGTGCCGCATTTCGTCATCGACATGATGCTCAAGCGCTATTGGCCGGAGGCCTCGTTCGAGCTGCTCGAGGGTGCCGCGCACTACACGCCCGAGGACGTGTCCGAGAGGATCCTCGACCGGCTGGAAGCGTTCGTGAAGGCGACGCCGTAGCGCGCCGCCAGGTCTTCACGGCTTCGGGAGCAGCAGGCGCGCGACGAAGTCGGCGTGCGCCTCGACGACAGCTGGCTTTCGCGGGTCCACCCCGGTGAGCCGCTTGCAGTTCGCCGGCACGGCGAAGATCAGCCCGGCAGCGCCGATCACGGCGAAGAAGGCGTGGGGGACCTCGTCGTCCGCGACGCCCGCATTCGCGAACAGGCCGAGCTCGCGAAGCAGCTCGAAGCGAGGCTTCACGAGCCTGTCCACGAGCCAGCGGGTGCGCGCGTCGAAGCGGTGTCCCTGGTCGGTGATGAAGCGGAAGAACTCGGGATGCGCCGCGATCGTGCGCACGTAGGACCGGATCAGGGCGCGTCCCCGGTCGTTGGGCGTAGCGTCTTCGGGAATCGTCGCGTGGGCGGGCACGACGCCGGTGAGCGTCTCGAAGACCCGTTCCGCCGCGGCGCGCCAGAGCGCGTCCTTGGTCGGGAAGTGATAGGTGAGGAGCCCCTGATCGAAGCCCGCCTCTCGCGCGATCTCGCGGGTGCTCGCGGAGTCGAAGCCCTTGTCGCCGAAGACGGTCACCGCGGCATCGACGATGCGCGCGCGGGTCTCCTCTCCACGTGTACTTCTTGCGGCGGCTCTTGCCATGGAGGAAAACTAGTCGGTCGACAAAATCGGGTCAATCTTCCCGCGCATCACAGCTCGTGGGAGAGAGCGCGTGCACGCCATGGACCTCGCCCTGATCGTTGACGGACGTGATCCGGTCCCCACACCTGTAGAGCGGGCCACAGCGAGACACCGCGCCTCCGTCGGGTAGACCGGAGGCGACGGAGACACAACGAAGGGCCCCATCGACGTGCCAGCGGCCCTCGAGCGAGCCCGTCCCGCCTTCGGTCGTCCAGCTCGACGAGAAGGAACCGTCCGCGCACCAGCGATTCCGCGCGTGTCCGCCCGCGCCGTCGTGAACCACCGCTCGATCCTCGACGTCCTCGAAGAGCGAGCGGATCTCGTCTCCGCTCAACCGCACGCACGTCGCGAGGTCCGGTGGCGCATCGAGCCCTCGGCGCGCGCCCTCGTATGTGCACGCTGCCATCGCCGAGACGAGCACCAGGGCATGGATCGACCGAGGCAGGGAGGACTTCCGCATGTTCCCCGGAATAGGGCATCGCCGGGCGAGATTCCAATGCCGCTCGCGCTGTGGCACGCTCGCAGCATGACGACTCCGGATCGCAATCCGCATTTCGGCCAGCCCTTCGAGCCGGACGCGATGACGATCGCCCGCCATCTCGAGGACGCGAGCGTCCCGACGTTGCTCTGCTCCCTCGTCCACATGACCGGCGATCCGCGTTGGATCCGCGACTACGATCGGCCGGCGCCGACCGCACCGATCACGCCGCAGGGCCTCACGTCGATCGGGAGCTTCCTCGACCTACCGCCCGAGGCCGTCGACGTGATCGTCGACTACGCGCGCGGCAGTTGCGAGCCGAAGCCGCTCTCGCGGGAGCTGCTCGCCGAGATGATGGCCTTCCTCGCGCGCCGCCCTCTCGACAAGCGCCTCGAGGAGATGTTCTTCTTCGACCTGCAGTTCGACGGCGAGGACCCTGCGGCGATCCGGTGGGGCGGGGAGTTCGACGACGCGACGAAGGCCGCTTCGCCCGTCGTGGTGATCGGCGCGGGGATGGCCGGGATCAACGCGGGCATTCGACTCATGCAGGCGGGGCTGCCCTTCACGATCGTCGAGAAGAACGCCGGCGCGGGCGGGACCTGGTACGAGAACCGCTACCCGGGCGCGCGGGTCGACGTCGCGAGCCACCAGTACTGCTACGCGTTCGAGCCGGGTCACCACTGGAGCGAGTACTACTGCCAGCACCCGGAGCTGCGCGCCTACTTCGCCGAGATCCTCGACAAGTACGGCCTGCGCGAGCACACGCGGTTCGAGACGGAGGTGACGGGCGCGGAGTGGAACGAGGACGCTGGCCGCTGGCGCGTCGGCATCCGCAGCGCCGATGGAACGAACGAGGTCCTCGATGCGCGCTTCGTGATCTCGTGCTGTGGCTCCCTCAACATCCCGAAGATGCCCGACATCGACGGCATCGACGCGTTCGAAGGCCCGGCGTTCCACTCGACGCGCTGGCCCGCGGACTTCGACCATCGCGGCAAGCGCGTGGCACTCCTCGGGGCCGGCGCCTCCGGGTTCCAGATCGCGCCCGCGATCGCCACCGACGTCGAACGGCTCACGATCTTCCAGCGCACCGCGCAATGGGTGATGCAGAACCATCTCTACCAGCACCCGGTTCCCGAAGGCGAAGCCTGGTGTATGCGTCACCTCCCGTTCTATGGGCGCTGGCTGCGCTTCACGAAGACGTTCCCGGGGATCGGGAACGGCGTCGAACCCTTCCGGATCGACCCCGACCACATCGATCCCGAGAACCACTCCGTGAATCCGGCCAACGCGATGACCCGGGACTTCATGCTCGCGTGGATGCGCGAGCTGCTCGACGGACACGACGAGCTGATCGAGAAGGTGATGCCGGACTATCCGGCGATGGGGAAGCGGATCCTCCAGGACGACGGCAGCTGGTTCGAGGCGCTCAAACGCGAGAACGTCGACCTCGTACGAACGTCGATCGACCACATCGCGCCCGAGGGCATCGTCACCACGGACGGGGTGCGCCACGAAGTCGACGCGATCTGCTTCGCTACCGGCTTCGAACACAACGACTTCCTCGCCTTCGACGTGAAGGGGCGCGGCGGGGCTTCCCTAAAGGCGCACTGGGGCGACGAGCCGAGCGCCTATCTCGGGATCACCGTCCCCGGCTTCCCGAACTTCTTTCTCTGTTACGGGCCGGGGACGAACCTGGCCCATAGCGCCGGCCTCTTCTTCCACTCCGAGTACCAGACGATGCACGCGATGGACGCGATCCACCGCGTGCTGGTCGAGGGGGCGAAGGCGATCGACGTCCGTGAGGATGTCTACACGCGCTACACGAACGAGCTCGTCGAGCGCATCTCGGGCCTCGTCTGGGCGCACCCGACGATCCAGCACAGCCACTACAAGAATCCGCATGGGCGGGTGTACACGCTGTCACCGTGGTCGATCGACGAATACTGGGAGATGTGTCGCGACCTCGATCCGGCTTCGTACCGAATCGATTGAGCGCTTACGCACGCGGGGAGGCGGAATGAAGGTCCTGGGATTCAACAGGGTCGAGATGATCGTGCCCGAAGACCGGATGCACGATGCGGTGAAGCAGTTCAACGAGGTGCTCGGGACGAAGCTCCCGAGTCCGATCGCGATCGATGGCCACCCGGTCCTGTCCTCGACCGACTTCGACGGGTCGATCGAGTTGGTGTCGACGGTCGACGGGCAGGGGCCCTTCGCGGGCCGCGAGCCGGGCTCGGTCGGGCCGCTCGTGTGGGAGATCGAGGACTTCGAGGACGCGCGGCGCTGGCTGACCGAAAACGGCTACCGGATCGCGTTCGAGTACGACAGCACGGCGGGGGGACCGAAGGAGGCGAGCACGCCGGTGCGGCAGCTCGTGCTCGATCCCGAGCAGTGGTTCGGATTCCACGTGACGTTGATGGAACGAGGGAAGAGAGCGAGCGAAGCATGAGCAGCTGGAAGCGGGGCTTGATCGCGGGGATCGTGCAAGAGGTCGCGGCCCTCGTCGCGACTCTCGTTGCGGCCACGGCGGTCGCTCAGGGCGTCACGATCGGAGGCACGCCGGCGGATGGCGAGGCGAGCGGGCTGACCGCGATGTTCGCGGGAGATCGCTTCGAGAACTTCCGCAACATGGACCGGTTCGTCCCGACCTCGCAGATGCCTCCTTCGCCCGACCCCTGGGACCTGGGACCGAACCGGGACACGCTGCGATTCACCGGCGAGTTCCACGGCGAACCGATGACGCTCGATGAATTCATCGACCTGTCGGACACCTCGGCGTTCCTCGTGATCCATGACGGCGAGGTCGTCTTCGAACGCTATGCCCACGGCGATTCCCGCACGAGTCTGCACACGTCGTTCTCGGTAGCGAAATCCTTCACGTCGGCAGTCGTCGGCATCGCCCTGGAGGAGGGGAAGATCGAGCGCCTCGATGACCCGATCCGGAAATACCTGCCGGAGCTCGCAAGCCCGACCTTCGACGGCGTGACGGTCGAGCACGTGCTGCAGATGTCTTCCGGAGTGCGCTTCGACGAGCGCTACACGGCTCCGGACTCCGACATCAACCGCATGGTCTCCCAGGTCCCGCCCCTGACCTACCTCGAATACATCGACACCCTGGGCCGGGAGCACCCGCCCGGGACCTTCAACCACTACGCGAGCATCAACACCCAACTCCTCGGAATCCTGATGATCAGGGTGACGGGCGAGCCCCTCAGCACGTACATGGCCAGGACGCTCTGGCATCCGCTCGGAATGGAGTCGCCGGGACTCTGGACCCTCGATCACGAGGGGCAGGAGCTCGCGATGGGTGGCCTCGCGGCGAGCGCCCGGGACTACGCGAAGCTCGGGCTGCTCTACCTGCACGGCGGCAAGCGCGGGGACCAACGGATCCTGCCGCAGGGGTGGGCGGAGGCCTCGGTCACCCCGAATCAGCCGCACCTCATGCCGGGCGTGAATCCAGGCTCGACTTCCACGGCCGGCTACATGTACCAGTGGTGGACGCCCGAGGACTGGGACGGGGACTTTCTTGCCCGAGGCATCTGGGGCCAGAACATCTACGTGCACCCGCGCAACGGCGTCGTGATCGTGAAGCTCGCAGCGGACCAGAAGAACTTCGACCCGCGCTACAAGAACGACTACATCGGCTACCTGCAGTCGATCGGGCGGTCTTTCGACGACTAGCGCGACGCCGAATCACGCGGTCGCGTTCGATGCGCCGTGGCGACTCCGGATGAAGAGCGCGTCCCGCTCGGCGCCCGGGACGAAGGGCTCATCGCGCGCCACCGCCCGCCGTGCGTCCCGGAGACGTCGGGCATCGGTGCGGTGGAAGTCGGCGAGGTACCGAAGCTCCTCCTCGATCACGGAGGCCTCGAGGCGCGCGCCCTGGCGTTCGAGGAGCGCGGTGGCCAGCTCGCCGAGCAGCGCATCGTCCTCTCCGTCTAGGAATGCACGGAGTGATGCGACGAACTCGGCGGGCACCCGACGCGCTGCGAAGACGCGAGCCCCTCGTCGATCCGGCACCGCCGGAAGCCGACTCCGCGGCTCCGCGTGGCCCAGATGAGTGAAGAGCAGACAGAGCGAGTCGAAGGCCTGTCGCGCGCGCCAGCGAGGTCGGAACGTGCCGTGCCAGGTCAGCTCGAGCGACCCGAAGGCATCCGGGTCGGTCGTGAAACAGAGCACGAGCCGCCCCGCGTCGGTCCCGGTGCCGATCGCCGGATACAGGAAGTCGAAGGCGCCCTCGACGTTGAACGGCGGTCGCATCGTTCGGATCAGCTCGTTCTCGACGAGCAGCGCGTCCGCCTCCGAGGATTGCGGCCGGATCTCGATGCGAGCCGCCTCGCGCACGATCTCGCGCATCTTGCGATGCGCTTTGCGCCGACTCGCGTTGCGGTACTGCGCGAGGCGACGCCGCACGTCCTTGGCCTTGCCCACGTAGAGGACTTCGTCGCCCTCGTCGCGGAACAGGTAGACGGCCGGCGCCATCGGGAGCTCGGCGAGGAAGTCCCGCCCGAACTTGCGATCGAAGCGCTTGAGTCCCATTGCCTCCCCCCAAGGGCGCCGACAATGTAGACGATCCGCTCCTCAGCGACCCGAACGCAGCCCACTCCGTCCGACGCGGACGACCGAGTAGACGCTGAGCGCGAGGGCGACAGGGGAAAACAGGATCACTGCGGCGCAGCCCGTCCAGAACGCGATCCGCTCACCGATCGACGCTGCCTCGGGCGCGGGCAGCTTCGGCTCGAAGAGCGGGCCCGAATAGAGATGCGGATAGTCGGCGAAGCGCGCCTGCATGCGCGCAGCCCAATCGCGAAGCGTCGCGAGCTCCGGCGCCTCCAGCAGGATGGTCAGCGTGCTCCCGGGGATCGAAGCCTGCATCTGCACCTGACCGAAGAGCTGGAGATCGACCGTGTCGGGTTCGGATCCGCCGAGGAAGGCGCGTCCGTCCGTGAGCTGCGCGTTCCAGTATTCGAGGGCAGCGAGCCTTCGTTCATCACTCGGTCCCGTCCCGCGAAGCCGGGCCGCGCTGATCATGAGGAAGAACGTCAGCACCACGATGGGTCGGGTGAACTGATGAAGCAAGCGTCCGAGCGCGCTCGGACTCCCGTCGCGGACTGTGCTGAAGGCGGACCAGAAGCGAACGGCGGAAGACGTTCGTTCGAAGGCCCCGGCCAGGAACAGGCGCAGCATGGCGCTCGCGTCTTCGGGCTTGGCTTCGGCGTAGCCGAGGGCCTGGAGGATGCTCGCGGATTCGTAGGTCCACGCTCCGCCGTCGATCCGGACGGCCGGCATGAATACACCGGACGCAAGAAAGAGCGACGGGGAGGGTGTCACGGAGAATTCGTGGGGAACGCCGCGGTCGTGCAATCCGAGGAGCACGGCCTGCACCCACGGCGAGTGGTCGACGCCGAAGAGTCGGACCTCTCGCGGCAAGGTACGATTCTGACTGGACGAGGGAGTGGACTCTGCCACGCGGCCTCCGGAGGAAAGGGTTTCGGGGAAACGCGGGGACACGTTACCGTGGACGCGTCCTCTCGACCCCGGAGAATCCGATGAACCCCCTCGCCAGCCCCATCGACCCGGCGAATGCGCGCACCGCGATCGAGAACCTCATGTTCACCTACGCGGAGCGGATCGACGCCGGAGACCTCGACGGTCTCGCAGCGCTCTTCGAGCACGGCCGGATCCTCGACAGCGACGGCAACGTCCAGGGCGAGGGCGTCGACGGGGTCCGCGCGATCTACGAGAACGCGACGAAGATCCACGCGGACGGCACCCCGATGACCCAGCACGTCACGTCGAATCTCATTTTCGAGTTCGCGGAGGACATGCGGAGTGCCGACGTCCGCTCGCGCTGCACGGTGATGCAGGCCCTGCCGCCCGACTTTCCACTCCAGCCGATCATCACGAACTACTACGAGGACAGGTTCGCCTACGACGAAGCTCGCGGGTGGCACTTCGTGGAGCGGAAGATGATCCCGAAGCTGCTGGGCGATCTGTCACAGCATCTGAAGTACGACATCGCCGACGTGATGCCGAGCGGCGAGTAGGGGGGCAGCATGAGCGAGGCGCCGCTCGCCTGGGGCCACGTCAACCTGAACGTGTCCGACCTCGAACGCTCGATCGCGTTCTACGAGGCGCTCGGTTTCTCGGTCTTCATGCCGGGGATTCCGTATCTCGGGATCTCGCGAGAAGGTGGGGCGTCGCCGATTCCGGATGCGTGCGCGGCCGCCCTGGGACTCGCGTCGGGTACTCGCGCTCGTGGCTGCATTCTGGGCCTGCCGGGGGGCTTCCCGATGCTCGACCTGACGGAGTACGAGGGCGCAGCCGCGGGATCGGCTGCATCGCCCGGCGGAGCGGGATACGAGCGCATCTGCCTCGCCTCCCAGGATCTCGCGGCCGACTACGCGCGGTTCAGCGAAGCCGGCGCGCGCTTCCTGACCGAGCCCGCCGAAGATCCAGGCGGTCTTGCGCAGATCGCGATCTGTCTCGACCCGGACGGTCACCGGATCGAGCTGATCGAGATCGCGATCGAGCGCTGGTCCGCGCCTCAGTCTTCGGGGAGCAACGCGTCGACCGCGGAGTAGGGATCCAACTCACCCCTTCGGAGGCGCTCGATCAGCGCTTCGCCATCGTCCCCCGTGCCGGCCAGCACCCGCGCAGCGGCGCGCGCCTTGAGCAGGTCGTGGAAGACGCGTTCGCGTCGACGACTCGCCTTGCGCTCGAGGCCACCCGTGTCCTCGAGGTGCGCGCGGTGGGCTTCGATCGTGTCGACGAGCTCCGCGACACCCTTCGCGCGCTCCGCCTCGGTCTTCACGATCGGCGGCGCCCAACCGTCCTCGGGCGCCTCGCGCAGATGCAGCATCGCCGTCAGCTGCTTCGCGACCCGGTCCGCGAAGGGCAGGTCCGCCTTGTTCACGATGAAGACGTCGCCGATCTCGAGGATGCCCGCTTTGATCGCCTGGATGTCGTCGCCCATGCCCGGGATGCTCACGACCGCCGTCGTGTGCGCGAGCTCGACGACGTCGACCTCGTCCTGTCCGACGCCGACCGTCTCGATCAGCACCACGTCGTATCCCATCGCGTCGAGGACCGTCGCGGCCTCGTAGGTGGTCGTCGCGAGTCCGCCGAGCTGCCCCCGCGTCGCCATCGAGCGGATGAAGACGCCGGGGTCCGTGGCATGGCTGTTCATGCGCACCCGGTCCCCGAGGATCGCTCCGCCGGTGAACGGGCTCGACGGGTCGACCGCGATCACGCCCACACGCTTCTCGCGACGACGCAGCTCGCCGACGATCCGATCGACGAGGGTGGACTTGCCCGCGCCGGGCGGCCCGGTGATCCCGAGGACGTGTGCTCGTCCGGCATGCGGGAGCAGGGCGCGCAAGCCGTCGACGGCGCCCGGGTCTCCCTCTTCGAGCATCCGGATCAGCCGCGCTCCGGAGGCGACGTGGCCCTCTCGCGCACGTTCGGCGAGGACGAGCGGGTCGCGGGACACGCTAGGCGTCCGGGCCCTGTTGCCCGTCCCACCAGGCGCGGATGAACTCCGCGATCTCCGTCGTGCGGGTGCCCATCGTGAAGACCTTGTCGACGCCCGCGGCGACGAGCGAGTCGGCGTCCTCGTCGGGGATCACGCCGCCGACGACCACGAGCTTGTCGTCGATCTGCTCTTCGCGGAGCTTGTCGAGGACCTTGGGGATGTGCTGCATCTGCGCGCCCGAGAGGCTCGAGATCCCGACGACGTCCACGTCCTCCTGGATCGCGGCCTGGACGACCATGTCCGGGGTCTGACGCAGGCCGGTGTAGATGACCTCCATCCCTGCGTCGCGCAGGGCCTGGGCGATCACCGTCACGCCGACCGTGTGGCTGTCGAGGCCGAGCTTCGCGAGCAGGACCCGGATCTTGCGCTCCGTCGTCTTCGCCATCAGGGGGCCGCTCAGACCCCCGACGTCAACGAGTCCGGGTGGTAGACCCCGAAGACGTCGCGCATCACGTCGCAGATCTCGCCCTGGGTGGCCAGCGCCTTGACCGCTTCGAGGATGGGCGGCACCAGGTTGTCGTCGCCCGTCGCCGCCTCACGCACACGCTCGAGGGTCTTCGCGACGAGCTCCTCGTCGCGATCACGACGAATCTTCGCGAGCTGCTCGACCTGCCGGCGCTCGGCCTCCTGCCCGAGCTTGAAGACCTCGATCGAGCGGTCCTCGTCGGGATCCACGAGGTGGTTGACGCCGACCTGCTTGCGGGTGCCGTCTTCGATCTCGCCGTAGCGGGCGCGCTGGGAGCGGGCGAGCTCCTTCTGGAAGTAGCCGGACTCGATCGCGGCGAGCGCGCCGCCCATGGCGTCGATCTTCTCGATCTCCGCCATCACCTCGTCCTCCATGCGCTTGGTCATCAGCTCGAGCATGTAGGCGCCGGCGAAGGGGTCGACGGTATCCGCGATTCCGGTCTCGTGGGCGACGATGTGCTGCACGGCGATCCCCGTCCGGACGGCCTCCTCGGTCGGCAGCGCGTGCGCCTCGTCGTGGAGCGGGGTCGTGATCGCGTAGGCGCCGCCGCCCGCGGCGCAGGCGAGCATCTGGATGCCGAGCCGTGCGATGTTGTTGAGCGGCTGCTGGAGCGTGAGGCCCGTGGTGCCGGGCGAGCTGATGAGTCGCAGCTCGAGGGCTTCCGGCCTCGTCGCGCCGTAGCGCTCCTTCATGAGCCGCGCCCAGATCTTGCGGTAGGCGCGCAGCTTCGCGACGGCTTCCATGAAGTCCATCTCGAGACCGGTCACGAAGCTCCAGTAGGGCGCGACCTCGTCGACGTCGAAGCCCCGCTCGAGCGTCTTGTCGAGGTATTCCATCGCGATCGCGAAGCCGAAGGCGAGCTCCTGGACCGGGTTCGCGCGCGCGGCGTAGATCTGCGCAGAGACGACGGTGATCGGGATCCAGTTCGGGCAGTTCCGGATCGTGTACTCGATGCAGTCCGTCGCGATCCGCAGCCCGTGCTTCGGCGGATAGATGTAGCGGCCGACGCAGGTGTATTCGATCAGGATCGCGTTCGACATCTGGAGCGTGAAGCTCGCGGGGTCGATGCCCTTCTCCTCGAGGGCGGCGAGGATCATCGCGAGGTTGACCGGCTGCGGCGCATTGCAGACCGAGTTCAGGTGCTGGAGCTTGTCCCAGGGCAGGTCGAGGGCTTGCACCATGTCCGGCAGCGTGTCCACCGCGGTCCCCGCTCGCGCGACCTCGCCCTCGGCGAGCGGGTGATCCGAGTCGTAGCCGTTGGTGGTCGGCAGGTCGTACTCGATGATGAATCCGTTGAGACCCTGCTCGAGCATCTTCGCCCAGCGCTCGGCGGAGTCCTTCGCGGTTCCGAAGCCGGTCACCTGGAGCATCTTCCAGAAGTCCTGGCGGTAGCCGCCGGGTGTCGTGCCGCGGGTGTAGGGGTATTCGCCAGGGAACCCGACGTCCTGCAGGTAGTCGAAGCCCGCGTCCTCGAGGTCCTTGGGCGTGTAGACGTCCTTCACGGGCCAGTGCAGCTGCTGGGTGACGAATTCGTCCTGGCGCTGGCCCGTCCTGGCGAGGGCGGGCGCGAGCACGTCGTCGCGCCAACGCTGCTCGGCGCGTGCCAACGTGTCTTCGCTCGAATCGGGCGTCTCGGCTTCGGCGGCCATGGATCGCGATCCTTCGTTGCGGGGAGCCGCAAGCATCGCGGGTTCGTGTTGGGGCGGCAAGCGCCCGCTAGGCGCGTCTCCGGGCGGCCCAGGCGCCGTTCGCTTCGTCCTCGTCGAAGGTGCCCGCGCCGCAGCCGAGGCCCGGGGTGGCGAGGCCGGAGAAGTCGCATGGGGAATCCCTCCAAATCGCCGACACTCTTCTCCGGATATCACGAATCCTCCGCGAATTGGAAATTCCTAAGATGCGACAGTAGGCTTCTCCATGTCACCGCAATCGGATCGCAGCCATGCCTGTCCACTACAGCGTCGACCCGTCGACCCGGGTCATCCACACGGTCTGCGAAGGTCAGGTCGACATGGCAATGGTCGTCGCGCACCTGGAAGAGCTGGTGAAAGACGACTCGCTCGCGCATCGACTTCACCTGCTCCTCGACCTGGCGAACTGCGACACGGCGCCGTCCGGTGACCAGGTCCGGATCGTTTCGGAGCGCGTGACCGCCACGCGCAGCGACATCGAGTGGGGGCGCTGCGCGATCCTGGTGAGTCGCGACGTGCTCTACGGCCTGGGTCGCATGTTCGAGGTCCACACCCACGGCGTCTTCCAGGCGTCCCACGTGTTCCGCGACGCCGAAGAAGCGAGAGCCTGGCTCCTCTCGCCCGAATCGGACCGCTAACCGCGGACGCCCGCGGTCTCTCCCGCGCGGGCTGCGGCGCGTATACTCGGCCGTCCACTCAGGAGGAACCGCTCGTGCTCAAGCTCCACTTCGCCCCGAATTCCCGCGCTGGTCGGATCGTCTGGCTCCTCGAGGAGCTCGGCCTCGAGTACGAGATCAACAAGATGGCCTTCCACCCGAAGGACCTGAAGTCCGATGAACATCGGTCGCGCCACCCCCTCGGACGCATTCCCGTCCTCGAAGACGGCGACCTGCTGCTCTGGGAGTCCGGCGCGATCGTCGAGTACATCCTCGAGCGCTACGAGAACGGGGGTCTCAAGCCCCCGGTCGACGACGAGCGGTGGCCGAAATACCAGCAGTGGTTCCACTACTGCGAGGGCATGGTGATGCCGCCGGTGAACACGATCGTCGTGCAGACGGTCCTGCTTCCGCCGGACCGCCGCGACGAGACGGCGCTCAAGCAGGCGCAGAAGCTGCTGACGCGTTCGCTCGCGCCGGTCGACGAAGCGCTCGCCGGGAACGACTACCTGATCGGCGACTTCTCGGCCGCCGACGTGATGCTCGGACACGCGTGCTTCATGAGCAATCGCGTGGGCTGTGTGACCGACGAGATGACGAATCTGAAGGCGTACGTGGAGCGGATCGCCGCGCGACCGCACTTCCAGACCGCCATCACGATGCAGTAGCGCGGGGTATGCAGAGGCCTGCCCAGCGACGTAAGCTCGCTGGATGGCCGAGATGCACTACGCCGACCCGCCGGTTCTGATCCGCGACGTGATCGACGACCTCGATCGCGTGTACGCGCTCCTCTCCTCGTGCGCCCCGTACACGCCGCTCGGCGGCTGGTACAACCCCGGGGCAGACCCCGACGCCGCGACCAGCGCCATGTGGTTCCAGCAGGACTGGGTCCACGCGGACGATCGCGCGCCGGGCTCGGACGTCTTCCTGCAATGCGAGCGCTACTTCGAGGTGTCGCGCGCGTTCTACGATGCGGAAGTGATCCTGCCGCACTCGGTCTACGTGAACGTGATGGCCGGTCTCGCCCAGCACGGGCCCGCGCACACGGACAACCCGAAGTTCCGGGGCCGCGAGCGCAAGAACACCCCGATGTGGTTGCTGCGCTCGATGCTCTGGTCGGGGCTCTTCACGCGTTGGGAGATCATCCAGTCGACCGCCATCTGGTGGCTGAACGACGTGGAGGAGGGCGGCCTCGCTTACTGGGCGGAAGGCCCGGACAAGCCGCCGCATCGACACGTGGGCGACATGGCCAACACGGCGCTCGTAGGCGACAACCACCGCATGTTCCACCAGGTCGAACGCGTCGGTCCCTTCGACGAAGGAACGCGACGAGTGACGCCTCGGGCGGAGCTCGCGCCGGCAGCCGACGACCCGCAGGCGTGGGCGGTGACCGATCGCGGCCGGGAAGTGTTCCGGGCGCCGCTCTCGGACTACCGCGTGAGCGTCCTGTGGAAGGCGGACGTCTATCCCTCCGAGCGCGAGCGCCAGGAAGTCGAGGCGGACCAGCTCACGATGGAGGACGTCGCACGGGTCTTCGACGAGGACCTCGAAAAGCGGGGCGAATCGCTGCGCTTCGATCTGGAGCGCGCCGAGGATCCGACGTTCGTCGCGGAGATCGGCGCGGTCTATCCCGAGGCGCGGCCCGTAGGCGCTGGGACCACGATCTATGACGAAGTCGCCTGAAATCGTCCGGCTGCGACCGGACTGCGCGCCGGAAACGATCGCGAAGCAGCTCGCCGAGGATGGCTGCGTGATCGTCGAGGACGTCGCCTCGCCCGAGCTCCGGGAGCGACTCTTCGACGAGCTCCGCGATGACCTCTCGGCAGGCACGACGGGTGGCGATGCGTTCTTCGGCGAGTCGACGGTCCGTCTGCGATCGCTGGTCGCGCGCTCGGACGTGTTCCTCGAGTTCCTGATGCATCCCCTCGTGAAAGGTGGCGCCGAGGCCTGCATCCGCGCGCACAACACGTCGATCCAGCTGCACTTCGCGACGCTGATCGGGCTCGGGCCGGACGAGTCCGCCCAGGACCTCCACCGGGACCAGTGGGCCTGGGACTTCCACGCCTTTCCGCGCGAGCGGGACTACCTGGTGAACTGCATGTGGGCGCTGACGGATTTCACCGCCGACAACGGCGGGACGCAGATCGTGCCGCGCTCGAGCCGCCTGGACGACATCCGCCCCTATCCGCCGGAAGAGGCGATCGCAGCGGAGATGAGCGCCGGGTCGGTGATGCTCTTCACGGGCGGCACCTATCACGGGGGCGGCCGGAACACGACGGACCAGATCCGCTACGGCATGATCATCGGCTACGCCGCGAGCTGGCTCCGGCAGGAAGAGAACCAGTACCTCTGCGTGCCCCACGAACGCGCCGCGGCGCTGCCAGAAGACGTGCAGAAGCTGATCGGGTACGACCAGCTCTACGCCCTCGGCTACGTCGACCAGCACGAGAGTCCACGCGACTTCCTGCGCGAGGGGCGCTCGATTCGATGACCAGCGACAGCGGCCGGGAAGCCTGGCCGACCGATCCCTCGCACACGCGCTGCCTCGACCTCGCGCTCTCTGCCGAGTCGAATACAGCGGTCGCCTTCCGCGCCGATCTCCTCGATCTCCGAAAGGCGGGCCTGATGGCGCTCGGCGGGCGCGTCGCGACGGCGGGGATCATCCACAACATGACCCTGCACGGCGCCTTCGACGCCGAGACGGGGGAGCTCCGGCGAATCTCGTGGGAGCAGTCCCACGTCATGCACGAGGCGAACGCGGCGAGTCGCGGCGAGTGCTGTCGCGACCCGATGGAGCGCCTGGCCGGCCTCGTCGGGTCGAAGCTCGGCGAGGGGTTCCGCGCCGACTTGAAGCAGCATTTCGGTGGGGCTCTCGGATGCACCCACGTGAACACACTCTTCCAGGAGCTGTCGGCGACGGTCGCGCGGCTCTTCGCTCTGCGCGAGGACGATCCGGCGCTCGCCGCGGCGCGCGCTCCGGGCGAGCGGATCGCCCGGCGTTCGGTGTACTTCGACGCGTTCCTCCCGGAACAGGGAACCGAGACGGAGCTGCGGGTGCGACTGAGCGACGCGCAGTACGGCATCGCGGACGAGACCGGCAGCGAATCGATGGCGCACCACGCCGAGGTGCGCGTGGCCGCTCGAGTGGACCTCACGAGCTGGGAGCTCCGCGGCCTGCGTGCCGAGGAGCGGAGCCGACGCGGGCCGGCGATCGATGCGGGCACCTGGCTCGACCGCAGCGACGACGTCGCGGCGTTCGCCGGGCACTCCCTCGGCGGGGGCATGGGGAAGCGCTGCAGCGAGCATTTCGCAGGCGCGCCCGCGGACGCCTGCCTGCTCTCGGCAATGCTCGCGCTCGCGCCCGGCATGACCCAGGTCGGCGCGGGACTGTCGGACACGCTCCTCCCGCCGACCGCGGCGCGCCCCGAGCGGACCGGAGCGCCCCTCGGCGGAGCGGGACCCTGCTACATGCTCCGGGGCGATGGGCCGCTGCTCCAGGTGATCACCGGCGCGGGCAGGGACGACTGACCGGCGGCGCGCGGCGCCCGACTCGTTACGCTTCCTCGTCCACCCCGCACGAGGAGACCGCGATGAACCCGCCCGACCACATGCTCCCGTTGAATCCCGCCCTGATGGATACCCTCGTGAAGGGCGGCGATACGGGCTGGATCCCGAACGATGCCGAGGGCAAGGCCTTCATGAAGGTGCTCTTCGTGAGCGAGGAGACCGGCCAGTGGGGCGTGCTCTTCCGCTGGAAGCAGGGCTATGTCGCGGGGCCCCACAAGCATCTCTCACCGGCGCACACCTTCATCCTGAGCGGCAAGCTCGAGATCCGGGACGGGGTGCTCGAGGCCGGCGACTACATCTACGAGCGCAACGGCATGATCCACGAGAAGACCGAGGCGCTCGAGGACACGGAGTACTTCTTCCTGTGTGACGGGCCGCTCGTCTTCTACGACGAAAACGGGATCACGGGCTACCTCGGTTGGGAAGAGGTCGCGCGCATGAAGGCGGCCGTCGAAGCAGCGAGCGCCGCCTAGCCCGCGCGGATCAGAGCCCGAGGCGCTGCGCCAACGCGGCCTGGTAGGTCGTCTCGAGCCGGCGGCTGATCGCGGCGGTCGGCATGAACGAGTCTCCGCCGTGGAAGAGTCCGGGGTAGACCGCGAGCTCGCAGGGCACGCCGGCGGCGATCAGTCGTCGCGCGTACTCGATGTCCTCGTCGCGGAAGAGGTCCTCGGCGCCGACGCACACGTAGGCCGGGGCAAGTCCCGAGAGGTCTTCGGCGCGCGCGGCCGCGGCGTAGGGCGACGCGTTCTTCCCGGGCGTTCCGTCGAGGTACATCTCCCAGGCGTTGAACGACGTCCGCTGGTTCCAAACCGGATGGTTCGTGTACTGCCCGGACGGGGTGTCGTGGAGGTTGTCGATCATCGGGTAGAGCAGGAGCTGCATCGCGAGGTCGGGCCCCCCGCGATCCCGGTTCATGAGCGCGAGCCCCGCCGCCATGCCGCCCCCGGCGCTCGCGCCGCCGATCGCCAGACGCGAAGGGTCGATCCGGAGCGCCTCGGCGTTCGCGACCACCCACTGGAGCGCCGCCCAGCAATCCTCCAGACCCGCCGGGAAGGGATGCTCCGGAGCGAGGCGGTACTCGACGGAGACGACCGTGACGTCGAGGTTCGCCGCGATGCCCTTCGCGCGCTCGTCCTGAGCGGCACCGAGGATGTAGCCACCCCCGTGGATCCACAGCAGGCAGGGCTGGATCGCGTCCGACGGTCGTCGATGGACGAAGACCGGCACGTCGCCGTCGTCGGACGGCGCCGCGTCCTCGCGCACCTCGACGTCCGAGGGCGGGGGCTCGATCGCGTTCGCAGCCATCGTCGCGCGCAGCTCCACGATCGAATCGCGGGTGATGTTCGCGAGTCCTTCGGGCAGCGCGGGGAGGATCACGGTGAGTTCGGGGTCGAGGCGGTCGAAGTCGAGTTCCATGGGCGCTCCTGGTCGGTAGTGGCGTCGTTCGACCATAGCCGACGATGCGTGCCTCGAACCGACCGCGTCAGTCCGTCTCGCCGTAGCCCAGGGCCTCGAGCTGGCGACGCTGCAGGTCCGTCACGCGCGGATCGATCTTCGGACCCGTGAGCTGCCGGCCGGGTTCGAGGCCGCTCGGCGCATCGGTCGGATCGGTGCGAACCAGGTCCTTCAGCTCGTCGGGAGGCGGCGACGCGAACCAGACTCTTCGGCGCAGCTCGTCGGGATCCTCGGTCAAGTCGAAGTGCCAGTTCGGAACGATCCTTGAGTCGATGTTCGAGAAGACCCATTTGTCGTCACCGCGCCAGCCCGCCCGCCAGCGAGCCCCGCCGATGTTCGCTTCGCCGTAGAGCAGCCGGTCTTCGTTGATCGGATCGCGGCGCAGGTCGCGACCCGCGTCGAATGCACGCGTCGGCGCCGAGACGTTCACGCCGGCGGCCGCGAGGAGCGTCGGCGCGACGTCGAGGACCGACGCCAGTCCGTCCCGGCGGCCGGGGGCGACACCGGGGCCGCGGATCATGAGCGGCACCCGCATGATCTCTTCCCAGACCTGATAGCCGTGGGTGAACCAGATGCCGTGCTCCATCATGCTCTCGCCGTGATCGGCCGCGAAGGCCACGAAGGTGCGATCGAGGTCCCGATCGACACCGTATCCCTCGAGCAGGCGGGCGATCTGCGCATCCGCGAACGCGATCTCCTCGTCGTAGCGATCGACGTAGTCGAGGACGTCGGTGACGTCGGGGTCGATCATGTAGTCGCGGATCTTGCCCTTGGGCGGGAGCGGCTGGAACCCGGCATGCTCGAAGCGGCGAGGCGCGTCCGGCGGCGGGCGATAGGGGCCGTGAGGGTCGATGTAGTGCACCCAGAGCAGGAGCGGGCGGTCGGGATCCCGCTCGCTGGCGAGCCACTCGAGGGCCGCGTCCGTCGTTCGGCGCGCATTGCGCTCGTAGAAGAGAGGGCGATCGGATTCCGGCTCGTCGACGAAGTCGTCGTAGTGATCGAATCGATCCGCGATTCCGATCGCTTCGTCGGTCAGCACGATGTTCGAGACGAACGCGGCGGTCTGATAGTCGCCGCTCAAGCGCTCCGGCAGAATCGGGATCGCGGGATCCGCGAGCTCGTAGAAGCCGCGCACCCGGTGTTCCCGCGGCGGCAGGCCCGTGAGGATCGACATCACGCTCGGGGGCGTATTCGCCTCGGTCGCGTAGGCGCGCTCGAAGACGGCGCCCTCCGAGAAGAACCCGTCCAGGAACGGACTCGTGTTCCGGTCGTAGCCGTAGATCCCGAGATGATCCGGGCGCAGGGTGTCGACTGTGATCAGCAGCAGATCCGGCGGGCCCGACGGAGCCAGGTCGCACGCGACGAAGGGGGCTGCGCCACAGAGCCAGATCACGCTCGCGAACGCAACCCGCGCGATGGCGCGGCTGCGGGGCCGATCGTGCTTCATCGACCGGCAGCGCCCCCGGACGGCGCCGCGCCATCGACCCGCTCGTCCGCCGCTTCCCGCAGCTTGTTCTTCGCGACTTTGTCGAGCGTCGCGACCGGGAACGACTCGCGGAAGTAGACCGCCCGCGGGACCTTGAAGTCGGCGAGCTTGCCCGCGCAGTGATCCAGGATCGCCTGGGCGTGTTCTTCTTCGGACGTCGGCGCGTCGGTCCCACGAATCACGAACGCCACGGCCACCTGGTCGAGCATGTCGTGCTTCTGGCCGACCACGGCGACGTCCCCGATTCCGCCGACCTCGCGCACGCAGTCCTCGACCTCGCGCGCGGACACGTTCTCGCCGCCGACCTTGAGGGCGTCCTTGTCGCGGTCCTTGTAGTAGAAGTTGCCCTCGGCGCCGAGCACGACGCGATCGCCGGTCTTGAACCAGCCGTCCGAAGTGAACGCCTTCGCGTTCGCTTCGTCGTTGTCGAAGTACTCGAGGAAGAGCTGGATGCCGCGGCGGGCGCGCACCCACAGCTCGCCGATCTCACCGTTCAGACACGGCTTCCCGGTGTCGGTGTCGACGATCAGGAACTCGTAGCCCGGCGTGGGCTTGCCCATCGAGCCCTCGGGATAAGTCTGGTGCCAATCGTTCCGCGTGGCGTGGGTGACCGTCTCGGTCATGCCCCAGGCCGACATCACGCGCAGACCGAGCCAGCTCTCGAGGGAGGGCATGATCAGACCGAAGACGCCGATCCTCAGCTTGTGCTCCGGGATCGGCTGCCCCGCGAGCGCCTTGAACACGAAGGGGATCAACGAGATGTGCGTCACATCATGCCGCGTGACGATCTCCCAGAACCGGCTCGAGGAGAACTTCGGCTGGAGCACGATCGTGCCTCCGGCTCCGAGCGTCGACCACGTCGACCAGCTCTGGGCGTTCACGTGGAAGAAGGGCAGGTAGATCAGGTAGACGCCGTCGCCGTCCATGTCGATGTTGAGCGCGCCCTGTCGGCTGCCCCAGATCGCGTTGGCGTGGGTGTGGACGACGGCCTTCGGGCGCGAGGTCGTGCCCGACGTGTACATGATGCCGACCGGCGCCATCGGGTCCGCCTCGCGTTCGGGGCAATCCGCTGCGTCGCCCTCGAGGGTCGAAAACGCAGGCTGACCGTGCGCGGCTTCTTCGCTGGACGGCGCCTCGCCCGAGTTGTCGTCGGTCACGACGATCCAACCGAGCTCCTTCGCGTGTTCCGCGACGAGCGCCGCGTACTGCGGCTGGGTGACGGCGCCGACGCAGCGCGCGTGGGAGGCGAAGTACTCGACCTCCGGGCCGGCGCTGCGCGTGTTCGTGGTGACCCCGACCGCGCCGATCTTCGCGCAGGCGTACCAGGCGAGGACCATCTCCGGGCAGTTGTCGCAGTGGATCAGGACCTTGTCGCCCTTCGTCACGCCCTTCGCTGCGAGACCGGCGCCGATCCGACGCGTCTCCGCGTCGAACTCCGCGTAGGTCCATTGGCGCGTGGCGCCGTCCCTGGGCTCCCAGATCAGAAACGGATGATCGGGCTTGTTCTTCGCCCAGTGCGCGACCAGCCAGGGAACGTCCTGACCCGCCATCTGGAAGGCGTCGACGAGCGCGGGATCGATCGTGTCGGACATCGGGGGGAACTCCTCCGTTCGGGGTGGCTCCGGGTATAGCCGAGTGGCTGCGGCCCTTCACGATCCGGCGCGCGAGGTGCTAGGGTTCCCGTCCGCCGCGATTCGCGGCGAATTTCGCTCGAACCCAAGCCAGGAGACCCCCCGTCTATGTCCATCCAGGAAGGCGACAAGATCCCCGCCGTCACGATCAAGAACACCGACATGTCCGACGTGACGACGGACGAGCTCTTTTCCGGCCGCAAGGTCGTGCTCTTCGCGGTGCCCGGCGCCTTCACGCCGACCTGCTCCGAGCAGCACGTGCCCGGCTACGTCGCGAACGCCGATGCGATCAAGGCGAAGGGCGTCGACGAGATCGTCTGCTTGTCCGTGAACGATGCGTTCGTGATGGGCGCGTGGGCGAAGGATCGCGGCGCGGGCGACGCCGTCCGGATGGTCGCCGACGGCAACGGCGATCTCACGAAGGCCCTCGGGCTCGAGATGGACGGCTCCGGAATCGGCTTCGGGCTGCGCTGCCAGCGCTTCGCCGCGATCGTCGACGACGGCACGGTCACCAAGCTGGCCGTCGAAGAGCCCATGAAGTTCGAGGTCAGCGCCGCCGAGGCGATCCTCGCCGCGCTCTAGCTTTTCGTTCGCGGCGGACGCTGCGGACCCCAAACCCAACCGCATTCCACATCCAGAGAGGGGAATCATCCAATGGCCAACGAAGAATTCGGACCGCTCGCGCCGCTCATCGGCACCTGGCGCGGCGACCAGGGCGTCAACGTCTCCTACGACTACGACAAGAAGGAGATCATCGAGGAGACGTACACCGAGGAGATGACCTTCAAGGTCGTCGGTGACGTCGACAACGGCCCGCAGAAGATCTGGGTGATCGACTACATCACCGCCGCCAAGCGCACCGGCTCCGACGACGTCTTCCACACCGAGCTCGGCTTCTGGGGCTGGGACCCGGACCGCAACCTCGTCATGCGCTGCTTCATGGTGCCGCGCATGTCGACGATCCTCGCCGGCGGCACCTGCGAAGCGAACGCGACGAGCTTCAGCATGAACGCGGAGATCGGTGCCGAGGACTGGGGCGTGCTCTCGAACCCCTACCTGATCGAGAACGCGAAGTGCACCCGCTACGAGTCGAGCTACACGATCGACGGCGACACGTTCTCCTACGAGGAGAACACGGTCATGGACATGAAGGCCCTCGGTGGCAAGTCCATGGACCACACGGACAAGAACACGCTCACGCGCGTGTGAGGTTCCGCGCCTGAACCCAGGCGACGATTCATCGAGAACGCCGTGCCGGTTTCCGGTACGGCGTTTCTCTTTTCGTGTCGAGGGCTTGGCGGGGTTCTCTCTAGGAGAGGCTGAACTCGATGGGCAGGGTCTGCGGGCCACGCAGAACGGTGCCGTGAATCGCCGGGTCGGCCCCGTCGGCGAAGACCATGTCCGGGAGCCGCTCCGAGAGGACCCGGAGGCTGACCTCCATCTCGCGGCGGGCGAGGTGGGAGCCGAGGCAGAAGTGCGCGCCGTGCCCGAAGGTGAGGAACTCGCGTTCCTTGCGATCCGGGTCGAACTGGTCCGGGTCGTCGAAGACGTCGGTGTCGCGGTTGGCCGACGTGATGCCGAAGATCACTTCGGAGCCGCCCGGGATGTCGACCCCGGCCCATTGCACGTCCTTCGGCGCGAAGCGCGGCAGCAGCGCCGTCGGTCCCTCCCAGCGGAGCGATTCCTGGACGACCGCGGGGATGCGATCCGGGTCGGTCTTCACGGACTCCCACACGTCGCGATGGGTGAGGACCGCGTAGAACATGCTGCCGAGTCCGCGGTAGGTCGTGTCGGCGCCGGCGGGGAAGAGCAGACGCAGGAACGAGTAGATCTCTTCGTCGCTCAGGCGCTCGCCGTCGACCTCCACGGCCGCGAGGGACGAGAGCAGATCCTCGCCGGGCTTGGCGCGGCGGTCGTCGATGATCGGCTTCAGGTACTCGGTGAACTCCGCCGAGGCCTGCTTGGCAAAATCGGGATCCCAGGGAAAATCGATCAGGCCGTCGCCCCAACGCTTCAGCTGGTCGAAGTCCGTGGGCGGGAAGTCGAGGAGTCGCGTGATGACGGTGAACGCATATCGCGTTGTGTAGTCCGCTACGAGATCGGCAGACCCCTGCGGTCCCGTCTGGCCCTCGACGAACGCGTCGACGAGATCGTGGGCGACCGGCGTGAGGAAGGCCTCGACGAACTCCGTCATCAATCGCGGGCGGAACGCGGCGGAGACGAGGCCGCGATTGCGGCGGTGCTCGTCGCCGCCCATGCACTGGATCGTGCGGCCCATCACGGGCTCGGTGTGGCGGGCGTAGGCGGCGGCGGACGGGAACGCGTCGTCGTCGGCCATGGCGCTCCGCAGGTCCCCGAAGCGCGTGATCATGTACGCGGTCGCGCCGTGGTAACGGACCGGGGCGACCGCGTGGCGCGTGCGCAGGTCACGCAAGACCTCGTGCAGGTCGGGCACCGCGTCCATCGCGAAGTCGATCTCGGGATACTCGACCGTCCCTGAACTCATGTCGCTGCTTCTCCTCACGTTCGGCACGCCGCCCCGCGATTCTACCCGCCGCTCTGGCGGCTCGCTCTCGCGCGCGAGCGTGGGGCCTGCGAAGGTTGTCGACGGAGGAGGGAAGTCGATGCCGACGGAATGCGAAGGTCGCGTGGCACTGGTCACGGGGGCGAGCCAGGGCGGAACCGGGACGTGTCTCGCGGTGCGCCTCGCGGCGGAGGGTGCGCGCGTGGCGATCACGGCGCGGAGCGAAGCGGGACTCGAGGCCACCCGGAAGCGGATCGAAGCGGTCGGGGCGCGGCCCCTGGTGCTGCCCTGCGACCTGTCCGATCCGGACGGCGGACGCGATCGGCTCGTCGCCCACACCGAGGACGCCCTCGGTCAGGTCGACATCCTGGTGAACAACGCCGCCGCCGGGGGCTACCAGCCCTTCGACACTTTCGACCGGGGCGCGCGGCGAATCTCGGCGGAGGTGAACGTCTGGGCGCCGTGGGAGCTGATGCAGGCCGTGCTGCCGGGGATGCGCGAGCGCGGGGTCGGCTGGATCCTGAACATGACGACGTCCGTCGCTGAGCTGCCGCCGGGTCCGCCCTTCGCGAAGTCGGGGCCGGCGAAGGCGGGCACGCTCTACGGCGGCACGAAGGCGATGCTCAACCGGATCACGGTCGGTGTCGCTGCGGAGGTCGAGGGGCAGGGCATCGCCGTGAACGCGCTGACCCCGAATGCGGCGATCCTCACGCCGCCCCTGGAGATCGCGCGAGAGAAGGGGCTGATCCATCCGGATCTCTTCGAGCCGCTCGAGACGATGGTCGAGGCGGCGATGGCCGGATGCACGCTCGGACCGGACGCGCTCCACGCCCGGATCGCGTACAGCCTCGACCTCCTGCTCGAGCTCGGCCGCCCCGTCTACACCCTGGACGGACGCTCCCTGGTCGAGGGGTGGCAGCCGGGGGATCTGCCGGAGCGGCTGCGTCTGCAGCAGGAGACGATGCGGGCGGATCAGGGCGGCGGATACGGACTCGACTGAAGCGCGCGAAGGAATACGTCAGGCGGTCGTCCCGCGGATCCACTCCACCAGGATCGCGGCCGCCTCGGCGCCGCAGTCCTCCTGCCAGAAATGGCCCGCACGCTCGAGTGTCTGATGGGGCTGACCCGTCGCCCCGGGCACGCGCTCCTGGAAGATCTCCGCCCATCCGCGCGTCGGCGGATCCACGTCGCCGAAGAGGGTGAGGAAGGGGCGGTCGAAGCGCGCGAGCGCCGACCAGGTCTCGCGGTTGATCGCCGCGCCCTCGTCGTTCTCGGTCACCGGAATCAGGATCGGGTACTGCCGCATACCGGCCTTGTGCCACTCGCTCGGAAAGGGCGCATCGTAGGCGGCGGCGACCTCGTCGCTCACCCCGCGCGCGGTCGCGAAAGGAATCGACGGGCTGGCTTCGAAGTCCGGCGACCGGGTCGAGGCCATGCGCCAGTCGAGGAGCGCAGCGCTCACGGTCGAATCGAGCTCGCCTTCCGCGTGCGCCGCCCACTCGATCCGACCCGCGAGTGCGGGCTCTGCCGTGTGCAGCATCGTATTCGCCGCGCAGATCCGCGAGAAACGATCCATCTCCCGCGCGACGACGCCCATCCCGATCGGTCCCCCCCAGTCCTGGCAGACGAGGGTGACGTCTCGCAGGTCGAGGGCCGTGACGAGCTGGCGCACCCAATCGATGTGGTTCGCGAAGCTGTAGTGGGACGGGCGGGTCGGCTTGTCGCTGCGTCCGAAGCCGATCTGGTCGACCGCGACGGCGCGCAGCCCGGCCTCGACGAAGACCGGGATCAGCTTGCGGTAGAGGAACGACCAGGCGGGCTCGCCGTGCACCATCAACACGACCGGCGCGTCGCGCGGTCCCTCGTCGACGTAATGCATTCGAAGCATGGTCGCGTGGTACGGATTCGCGACCTCGACGTAGTACGGCGCGAACGGGAAGTCGGGGAGATTCGCGAAGCGCGCGTCGTCGGTGCGGACGGCGATCGGGATCTCCGGCCCTTCGGTGGGAATCGTCGACATCGGGTGGCCCTCGCCTTCGCGGCTCCGCGCGAAAGGCCCGGATCCTTCGCCACGTTACCCGCTCGCGCGTCGCATCGCGGCCCCCGGGACTGCGCTAAACCCTCGGACGAACGAGGAAGGAGAGCTCCCGTGGCCGAGATCGAATCGGGCGACGACGTCGTCCGCAGCAGCCGAGACGACGATGCCATTCGCGCACGCCTGCAAGGCTGGCTCGCGACGCAACTGCCGGAAGGCGCGAACCCTTCGGTCTCGGACATCTCGAGTCCCTCCGCCTCCGGCATGTCGAGCGAGACGCTGCTCTTCGACGTCCGCTGGAAGGGCGATGGCGGCGCGACCGAGAATGCATCCTATGTCGGCCGCATGGCGCCGTCCGACCATGACCTTCCGACGTTCCCGACCTACGACATGTCGATGCAGGCAGGGGTGCTCCGGCTCGCGGGCGAGTGCGGCGTACCGGTGCCCGGGGTCGCCTGGCTCGAGCTCGACGCGGACGTGCTGGGCGCGCCCTTCTTCGTGATGGAGCGACTGGCGGGTCGCGTGCCGGGAGACGTGCCTCCCTATCTGATGTCGGGCTGGGTCTTCGACGCGTCGCCCGAGGAGCGTCGTCGTCTGCAGGACGCCACGGTCGCCGCGATCGCCAAAATCCACTCGGTCGACCGAGACAAGAGCGACACGGCGTTCCTCGAGTTCGACGAGCCGGGAGACACGTCGCTTCGGCGCCACGTCGACAATCAGCGGACCTACTACCGATGGCTGGTCGACGGCGGAACGCCGTCCCCGCTGATCGAGCGCGCCTTCGAGTGGCTCGACGCGAATTGGCCGAACGAGACGAGCACGGTGGTCTCCTGGGGCGACTCGCGGATCGGGAACGTGATGTACGCCGAGGACGGCTTCGAGCCCGTCGCGATCCTCGACTGGGAGATGGCGGGAATCGGAACCCGCGAGCTCGACCTCGGCTGGCTCTCTTTCATGCACACGTTCTTCCAGAAGCTGATCGAGCAGGCCGGGGCCCCGGGACTCCCGGACTTCCTGCGCCCGGACGACATCGCCGCGACGTATCAGGAGATCACGGGGCACGCCGTCGAGGATCTGCGCTGGTACCTCGCCTACGGCGCGCTTCGACACGCGATCATCATGTCTCGGATCAGCGAGCGGATGGTGCACTTCGGTCAGGCCGAGGCGCCCGCGGATCCGGACGACCGGATTCCCCACCGCGCCACCCTCGAAGGCATGCTGGACGGGTCGTTCTTCGAAGGCTGAGCCGTCGGCGCATGGTGCGGGTTTGCGTAGACTGCGGACGGAGGGTCCTGCATGCTGCGCGTCTCGTCGTCACTGTTGGTCGCATCGTTGCTCGTCGCCGTCACCGCGGCGTCGGCCGGCGAGAACTACTCGCCGTATGCGGACGTGGACCATCCTACGAACGTCTACTGGGGCGACACGCACGTCCACAGCAGCTGGTCGCCGGACGCCGGCGGCTCCGGAAACGAGAAGCTCACGCCGATCGATGCGTTCCGATTCGCGAAGGGCGAGTCGATCGTCGCGCACAACGGACAGACGGTCCGCCTGCGCCGGCCCCTCGACTTCCTGCTCGTCTCCGACCACAGCGAGTACCTCGGGCTCTATCCGATGCTCGAGGAGGGCTACCCGGCGCTCCTCGCGACGGAGACCGGCAAACGCTGGAAGCAGCTCATCGACGACGGACGCCGGGCTCGGGTCGGCGGTGAGTTCGCGGCGAGCCTGTCGAGCGGCCGTGACCTGGTCGGCGACCGCTCGTTCGTGCCTCACGTCTGGAAGCAGGTCGTCGAGAACGCGGACCGGATGAACGAGCCGGGCCTCTTCACCGCGTTCATCGGCTACGAATGGACGTCGATGCCGGGCACCGCGAATCTCCACCGCAACGTGCTCTTCCGGGACGGCGCGGATCTCACCCGCGACCTCGTCCCCTTCAGCGCCGTCGAGAGCCAGGATCCCGAAGCGCTCTGGGCCTTCCTGGCGGACTACGAAGCCACGACCGGCGGTCGAGTGCTGGCGATCCCGCACAACAGCAACATGAGCGCCGGGCGGATGTTCGAGACGACGCGCCTCGACGGCTCACCCCAGACCCGGGACTACGCCGAGCGGCGCATGCGCTTCGAACGCGTCGTCGAGGCGACGCAGATCAAGGGCGACAGCGAGGCTACGACCGCGACCTCGCCCGAGGACGAACTTGCGGACTTCGAGAACTGGGACGCCTACGCCGGAATGAGCGTGATCGGTCCGCACGAAGATTGGATGTACGCGGGTGAATACGTGCGCCCCGCGCTCGGTCGCGGCCTGGCACTGCGCCGGGCCCTCGGCTCGAACCCCTTCGCCTTCGGCCTGATCGGCAGCACCGACGCCCACACGAGCCTCGCCACTGCGGACGACGTCGACTTCTGGGGCAAGTTTTCGAGCAACGAGCCCTACGCAGGCCGCGACCAGGATCCCTTCGCACAGCTCGACATGCCCGAAGACGCCAGCTTCGATTTCTCGGTCGCCGCGCGAGAGCTGCCCGACCAGCTCTACACCGCTTCCCTCGTGTCTTCCGGCTACGCAGCGATCTGGGCGCACGAGAACACCCGCGCATCGATCTTCGACGCGATGGTGCGGCGCGAGACCTACGCCACGACCGGGCCGCGCATGGTCGTGCGCTTCTTCGGCGGGTGGAGCTACGCGGCGGGGGACGCGACGCGTCCGGATCTCGCGCGGGTCGGTTACGCCGGTGGCGTGCCGATGGGCGGCGAGCTCGGAACGGGCCCCAAGGGTGCTTCCCCGCGCTTCCTGATCTCCGCGCTCCGCGATCCCGAGGGCGCCAACCTCGATCGCGCGCAGATCGTGAAGCAGTGGCTCGATCCAGAGTCCGGTGCGGTCCGTGAGCGGATCTACGACGTTGCGGTCTCGGATGGACGGGCGATCGACGCGGAGGGGCGCTGTCGGAAGGCGGTCGGGTCGAGCGTCGATGTGAAGCGCGCCCGGTACACGAACACGATCGGCGACGATGCGCTCATCACGGGGTGGGCCGATCCGGATTTCGATCCGACGACGCCGGCGGTGTACTACCTGCGTGTGCTCGAGATCCCCACGCCGCGATGGACGACCTACGACGCCGCGAAGTTCGGGACCGAACGGCCCGAGAAGGTCCCCGCCACCCTCCAGCAGCGCGCGTATACGTCCCCGATCTGGTACACGCCGGGGGACTGATCGCGATCCCGAGACGAAACCACCCCGACCGGCGCAAGGCGCTCGGCCGGGGCGACTTCGAGACCGGGGGCGGGACGGATCAGCAGCCGACGCCGGTCCCGGCGGCGTTCGTGCAGTTGTTGCCGCCGCCGTCCTGCCCGCTGAAGACGGGGTCCGGTCCGAAATTGTCCATCACCGTGTTGCCCGTGAAGACGGCCTGCGAGTTGAGGGACATCCCGCCGAGCCGGTTGCCCATCGCTTCCGTGAAGCGAACCGTGCTCGCGAGGTTCGCGCTCACCCCGTAGTCGTCGTTCTGCGACGCGTCGCACGACTCCACGATGCTGTTGTTCTGGATCGAGATCCCGGTCGTGCCATTCCGAATCGCGGTCACGCGCTCGACGCGCGAGGTGTCGCCGATCGCACTCGCGCCGAGGAACGCGTTGTCGTAGATGACCAGGTCCGCGAGCTCGGCCGAGACGGCGGTCGTGCTGATGCCGTTGAAGAAGCCGTGGACGGTGCCGTTGCGCACCCGGACATTCGTGTTGCCCCCGGATTCCTGGATGCCACTCCCGGGAACGTGCCCCGAGCAAGTCACGGCGCCGGTCGAAGCGTTGCGGGAGCAGATGCCGGGTCCCTCGATCTGGAATCCGTTGAGGTCGAGGGTCACGTCGCTGGCGCTGATCAAGACGGCGGCCACGTTCCCGGCGCCCGCCGGCTTCACGATGTCGCCCGTCAACTGGTAGTAGCCCGGCTGCGAAATCGAGTAGGGGAAGCCGCCACTCGAATCGACGACGGCCTGGTTCACCTCGGTGTAGCCCTGGGCGAAGGCACTCGGTGAGACGAGGACGAGGACCGCGAAGGCGGTGGCGACGAGAGACGAAGAGAGAATCTGAAACACGTTGCGAAGGGTCATGGTGGAGAACTCCTTGAGTTGAATCGCGCCGGATGGCGCTTCGAAGACGAGGGCGAAGGACGGCCTGTCCGTCATCGCCCGGTTTGGACGCGTCGCGCTGCGACGAGTCCGAGCACACCGGCCAGAAGACCGAGTGGCGTAGTCGGTTCGGGGACAGCGACGAGATCGCTGCGCACGAGGTCGGGCTCCGTCGTCGAGGCATCGAGCTCGAGACTCCAGCCACCCCCGCCGAACTCGAAGCGCAGGATGTCCTCGCGCCCGAAGTCGATGCCGTCGATCTGCCCGGCGGAATCGAAGCTCAGGAGCATCGCGTCCCCGGGCACGTCGTAGTGGAGTCCGTCCACGTCGAGATGCGCAGGCACCGAGGCACTGCTGGCGTCGAAGAAGGTCGTCCAGTTGATGCCGTTCCAGGCGACGACGTCCGCGTCGTCGACGCCGGTGACCCCGGCGAGGTCGGCCGTCGTGTCGATCGAGATCAACACGTGTCCGGACACGTTTCGCGAGACGCCGTCGATTGCGACCTCGGGCGGCACGCCCGCGGCGCTGCCGTCGAGGGCGAGGGCGTAGGTGCTGCCGGTCAGCGACGAGACGTCCCGCCGCTCGGCGAACACCGCGCCCGGGAGCTCGACGGTCCGGCTACTCACGAAGAGCGTCGCGCTGCCCTCCTCGTGCACGCCGACGATGCGCGCCGTCGCAGGGAGCCCCGGGATCAGTGATGTCGTGATCGCTCCCGAGAGCTCCATCACGACGTCCCGCGGCGTCACGAGCACGCCCGCCACGTCGAGGGTCGTTCGGGTGGCGTAGTGCCATTGCGCGCTCGCCGCGGTCGACAGGAGGAGGCCCGCGACCAGGCAGCCGCCACCGATGGCGGCCCGTAGTCGGGGCAGGAAGGAGTAGAGGTGCATCACGATTCTCCCGGATCTGGAGCGGAGGCGGGGCGGGGCCGCTCTGGCCCGCGCGCGTTCCGCTCGAGAAATCGCAGGAGCGCGGGGCCCGATTCGAAGGCCGTCCGCTCGGACCGGCGCAGGCACTCGACCCAGCCACGCAGCTCTCCCCGGCCGGCGGCATCCCGCTCGATCCAGAGGACGAAGCTTTCGCGCTCTCGCGTCATGGTGGGCAGGTTCGCCCGGACGCGTTTCCGGGCAGTTTCCGCGAAAATGCATGGAAAACGCGGACTTACGGAGTTTTCACGGGCCCGCTGAATGCTAGTTTCGGGGTGACGGAGGCGAGTGCCGTTGCAGGTCCATCTGAGACAGAGCCTCGAGACGGCCTGGGCCGAGGTCGACGAACACGCCCTGGTGGTGGTGACCGCCCCGGGTGGGTCCGGGAAGACGACGCTCGCGCGCGCCTGGGCCGAGCACTATCTCGCGGCCGACGGACGGCTGGCCTGGCTCTCCCTCGGGCCCGCGCACCGCGATCCCGTGGTGTTCGTCGAGGACTGCGTCGCGACGATTCGCGCGGTGCTGCCGGAGCCGCTCGAGGGCGGCGACGCCTTCGGGACCGCGCTGCTGAGGGTGATGCCGCGTACGGGCACGATCCGATCCGAGCCGATCGTCCCCCTCCTGGTGCGCGAGCTGCGCGGCCTGACCAGTCCCCTGGTCCTCGTCCTCGATGCCTTCGAGTACCTCGACGGGGAGGGCGAGACGGCGGCGATCGTCGACGGCCTCCTGCGCTCCCGTCCCGACGCGCTCCGGATCCTCGTGACGACCCGTGGCCTCGCGCCGAGGTCGACCCCCAGGCTCCTCGCGGAAGGTGCCGCCAAGCAGATCGGCGCGGCCGACCTGAACCTGCGAAGCGACCAGATGGCGAAGGTGCTCGAAGATGCCGGGGTCCAACTCGAAGTCGCACAGGCCGAACAGCTCCTGGCCCGGACCGAGGGCTGGGCGATCGCGATCCGATTCGCGGGCCGCGCCCTGGCCGCCGTCGCGCCCGAGGCGCGCAGCCGCTTCATCGAGGGCCTGATCCGGGAGGACGATCTCTTCCGCTACATCACCCACGAGCTGATCGCCGGCACGCCGGACGATGTGGTCGAAGTGCTCGAGACCGCGTGCATCGTCGGCGTCGTCGATCGGGCGACCCTCGTACGGGCGGTCACGGTCAGGAATCCCGTCGAGGCCATCGATGCCGCGATCGACGTCGGCTTGCTGCAATCGGATCCGACCGGCGTCGGTCTTCACGATCTGCTCGCGGACTGGCTGCGCCTGCGGCGGGCGCAGCGTCTCGACGACGACGCACGACGGGCGGAGCATGCCCGACTCGGCGAGCTGCTCGAGGAGTCGAGGCACGAGCAGGCGGCCTTGCGGGTGTACCGCGAAGCCGGCCTGGTCGAGCCGGTCGCGGCGCTACTCGGCCGGCACGCGCATGCTTGGGTGAATCGCGGACAGTACGCATCGACCGCAGAGGCTCTCGCGGAGCTGCCCCCCGCGCTCCGCGAATCCGATCCCCGCTTGCGCGCCGTGACCGGGATCCTCGCGGGAGGCCAGGATCCCGACGAGGCCCTCGAACATCTGCGCGGGGCCGTCGAGATGTACCGCGAGGCCGGGAACAAGCCCGGCGAATTCGAGGCGCTCCACGAGCTCGGCATCATCGCCATGAACGAGAACCGCATGGAAGAAGTCATGGGCCTCTTCCGTTACGCGCTCACCCTCCGTGGGGTACTGCTCGAACCGCGGCTACGGGGAATGCTGATGGTCGCCCTCGGTGATGGCCTCTTCGTCGCAGGGCGGTACGGATTCGCGCGGCGTCTGCTGCGCGTCGCGGAGACCTACGAGCACGGCCCACGAGAGCGCGGCGGGATCACCCTCGTCCAGAGCACGATCAGCTTCTACCGGGGCGAGTGGGATCAGGCGATCGCGCTGGTCGAGGAGCGCTGCGCGGATGCAGCCCAGCGCGAGCACGGGGCGGTCTACTTCGCGATGCAGACCCGTCGCTGCCAGGCCCTTGGTCTGCGTGGCATCGACGTAGCCGGTTGTCGCGAGACCCTGCGTGAAGGCGCGCAGATGTTCGTCACGTCGTCCCAGACCCTGAACCTGATGCATTGCGAGCTCGTGCACGGGCAGATCGCGTTGCGAGCCGGCGACGTCGACGATGCCATCGAGCGGTTGCGTCATTCTTCGGCGCTGGCTGCGCGGATCCGTCAGCAGGAAGCCGAGTGCGCCGCGTCGGGTTTCCTCGCCCGCGCCCTCCAGCGCAGAGGCGACATCGACGAGGCGGCTTCGGTCTCCGGCTTCGTCCTGGATCGGCTCTCACGCCCGGAGACCTTCACGTCGCGGTTTTCGACGGCGCCGTTCTGGGCCGCGTCCGCTGCGCTCGCCGGCGTCGTGCACGCCGAGGTCGCGGATGCCGACCTAGCGTATCGCGTGATCGATGCGAAGCGCGCGGCCCTCGAGCACAAGGAGCTGCCGCTGCTGCAGCACGCCCTCGGCGTCGTGTACGCGCGCGTGGCGGAACGCGCCGGGCACTCCGGGGTCGCCGTCCGCTCGCTCCGGCGCGCGGAGAAGATCCACACGGCGGCGGCCCTCGACGACTATGCGCCCGAGATCGATGACGCGCTCCTCGGATTCGCTCGCCAGCGACCAGAGGCATGGGGCGCGAGCGAAGCCGTCGGCGCGAGCGTGACCGCCGATGCGCCCCGGGCCATCCGGATCACGAGCTTCGGTGGACTCTCGGTCGAGCGCGACGCTCGCACGATCTCCGATCGACAGTGGCGGGGCTCGACGGCGCGCCGACTGCTGGTGCGTCTCCTGGCCGCGGACGGGCGAGCGGTCGCGAGGGAAGTGCTCGAAGCCGACCTGTGGCCGGACGCGAGCGCGTCCCGCGGGCGCGGCAATCTTCGGGTCGCGCTCAGTCGCTTGCGTGACGTCCTCGAGCCGCGCCGTCGAAAGGGCGCCGAGAGTCGCTTCGTCGAAGTCGCCGGCGAGCGTGTGGGACTCTCGGCCGAGGCGATCGAAGGCTGGGACGTCACACGCTGGCGGGCCTGCCTCCAATCGCTGCGAGTCGCCTCCCAGGAGGGAGGGATCCCGGCGGCCCGCGAGGCGCTGGATGATGCGGTGGGGATCCGCGACGGGGGATTCGTCCCGGAGTCGTTCGAGGATTGGACCCTCGAGCTGCGACGCGGTCTCGACGAGACGTGGCTCGCCGCGGCGCGCGAGACGGCGGCGCAGTGGCTCGACGCGAACGAACCGGGCTTGTCGGCCGCGATCTGTGAAGCGCTGCTCGCCGATCAGCGCGACGACGAGCCGACCTGGGAATTGCTGGTGCGCGCTCGGCTGGCTGCGAACGATCGGAGCGGCGCGCTTCGTGCGATCGCGGAGGCCCGCGCAGCCCTCGACGCCGAGCTCGGGCTCGCGTCGAGCGCGGCCCTCGACCAGCTCGACAAGCAGGCCCGCCGCGCGGAGGCCTGATCCGGATCTCAGGACGGGTGGGCCGCCCGATCCAGCTCGAGGCGGAGGCTGCGGCCCGCCGCGAGGGAATGCAGCGCCCCCCAGGCCCTCGCCAATCCGATCACCAAGAGCGAGTAGCGGATGGCCTCGAGGCCGAATCGCGGCTCGAACAGGTCGTTGAGTAGGCCCACCATCTGCCGGCCCGAGGCCGAGTCCGATCAAGTTCAGGGGCGAAGAGCAGCACCGCCGAGGCCATCGCGCGCATCCGCAGCGAAACGAGTCCCTGGACCCCGGCGTAGGTCGGCGCGCTCCAGGTCGCCGACAGGAACGAGATCGGCACATAGCAGAGCGGCGCGGATTCCCCGGTTCCGGCCAGGATGAACGCGAAGAGGAAGGGGGTCGTCAGGAATCCCGCAAGGGCCGGGAGCCAGACGATCCAACGCCGATCCCGGGATCCGCCCAACGCGCGATCAGGATCCCCGCCGTGGCGTAGAAGAGCGCGGAGGACGTCCCGGTCAGGAAGCCGAGGGCCGTGTCGGAGATACCGAGCTCCGCCTTGATCGGTTCGAGCAACATCGACAGGATCTGCCGATCGGGCAGGTTGACCGCATAGACGACCGACAGGATCGCGAGCGCCCGACGCGCCTGGTTGGGCGAGACGTCGCGATTCAAGGGACGAGGCTCCGTCCGCCCGCGTTCATACCTCGTCCGGGACCCCGAAGTAGTCCTGATAGCCGCGGAACTGCGCGCGCTCGGCGGCGATCTGTTCCGCCTGCGCCCGGTCGTAGGCGAACTTCCCGTGCTTGCCCTGCGGCTTGTTGGCGAGATAGCTCCGGATCGCGCCGGCGGTGTCGTCCCCGAACTCGAGTCCGAGATCCGCATAGCAGCGTCCGATCGTGTCCGCGGGGTCGTTCATGAAGTCCGCGTAGAGCACGTTCGAGACGTAACCCGGTCGCAGGGTCCCGTCCTCCATCCAGCGCATCAGGTTCGCGTGGGTCTCGGCGCGCCCGTCGGCCATCACGAGCTCGTCGAGCATGCCGCCGCCCCAGGGATCGTCGGTCCGCCACCAGAAGATCGTGCCCATCACGTTCGTGAAGGAGTCGGACACGGTGATCGGATCGCGGTGGGTGAGGACGATCTTCGCGTCCGGATAGAACTCGAGGACCTGGGGGATGTAGTCGATCCAGATCGGGTTCTTGAGCAGCCAATGCGGCTTGCCATAGCGCCATTGGAGCAGCTTGAGGAAGCGCTGGTGCCAGCGGATCGTGTACGAGACGTCCTGCTTCTGGAGATACTCGGCGTAGCTCGGGATCTGGAACGAGAACACGAAGACGTTCGACAGGAAGCAGGCGTAGAGGTACTCGGCGCACTCGACCGGCAGCCCGCCGCCGAACTTGTGCATCGCCTTCCACTCCGGCGTCACGCGATCGAAGATCGTGATCAACTTGTCCGCGCGTTCGATCCGGGCGTCGGTCTCGTAGCTCGCGGCCTCCGGCGGCGGACAGGGGAACATCGCCTCCCAGCGCTTCACGATCCGAAACTGCGGATCCGTCGACATCACCTCGTGCAGGATCGTCGTGCCGGTCCGCCCGTGCCCCAGGATCATCACGGGCTCGTGGATCACCTCCTCGTCGATCTCGGGATGGCGCGTGTACCAGTCCTGGATCTTCAGCCGGGTCTCCAGGTACAGCACGAAGTCCTGCCGGGTGAGGATCCGGCCCATCAGGTTGAGCTTGGCTTCCTCCTCGATCGCGCGAATCAAGACTCGGAAGTGATCGATCCAGCCGTCGTCGCCGAAATCGTCGAGGCCGGTGTTGCGGCGGGCCTCCGCGAGGAGCGAGTTCTCGTCGAGTGGCACGATGCTGCGGCTGGTGAGGATCTCGCCTTCTTCGTTGAGGCGGGCGACCCATTCCGGTCGCGGCGCGGGCTGCCAGCGCTCGCGTCGGTCGTAGGTCTCG
The DNA here is from genome assembly GCA_964488255.1 of uncultured Spirochaetaceae bacterium. GTDB lineage: Bacteria > Myxococcota_A > UBA9160 > UBA9160 > UBA4427 > UBA4427. The sequence continues at coordinate 353,566 of CAZAUR010000002.1, forward strand.
TCGGGTTCAGTCACGGTCGAACTCCTGGAAGCGCGTCGCGTGCGCCGCCTCCCGATGATGCAGGATTCGCGCGCGCTCGTCGGGTTCGATTCGTCGGGTCCCGGCGGGCAGGTGTTCGTCGAGGTCCGCGAGGTCGATCAGCCGGGTCTCGAGCCCAGGTGCTCGGACCGGCGGCTTCTCGGGATCGAGCCCCGCCCAGCGCAGGAAGAGCAAGCCCCGCTCGAAGCCGTCCGGATCGAGCCAGTTCGCGATGCCCGGGTCCTCGAGGGAGAGCACGCCGGTGAAGCTTCCGTCGTCCGCAAGCTCGGCGTGTGCCGCGTTCAGGCTCGCGGAGCGCGCGAGGTTCGCGTTCGTGGTCCCGAAGAGGTTCGTGATCGGCACGCCGGTGTAGGCGGCCTCGCCGGGGTCGACGCGAAGGACGAGGGCCTGGCCGGACCGCACGTCGAAGTGGCCGATCGAGTAGGCCATCGTCACGAGCTTGCCGTGCTCGCCGCTGATCACGGGCTCAGGAAACTGGTTGGCCGGCTGCGAGAGCGGCACCTCCGTGAGTCGCACGGCTTCTGCGAACCACTTCGCGACGCGTGCGCGGGCGCGCTCGATGAAGGCGTCGTCGTCCTGCTCCCTCGGTCCACCCCGGTCGACGCGGTTCTCGATCGACAACCGGCTCGGTCGCTCGCGCGTCCAGTCGGCCAGGGTCTCTCGCAGCAACAACATCTCCGCGTCCGGCGTCAGCCGTACGAAGTGATCACAGGGGGGTCCGGGCTCGGGCCCGAAATGGACCCGGAACCGGTTGCCGGGCGCGACGCCCAGGTCCTCGCGGGTCAGGTTGCCGAGGGTCTGCCAGCTGCTCGTTAGGGCCGAGAGCTCGAAGATCGTGGCGGGTGCGTCGCTCGCGATGCCTTCGAGGACGAAGTCCGACCGCTCGTCGAGGGGGACGAGGCGGTAGAAGGTGTCGGGGTTGTCGTGCAGGCCACGGTTCCCGGGAACGGCGCGTCCGTTCAAGGTGCGCGGCGGCCGCATGATCAGGCGCGGGAGGTCCTCACCGAGGCGCGCGTCGACGGTCCCGATCAGCGCATTGAGGGTGATCTCTTCAGCGATCGCCGGGAGCATCGACAGGCTGCGTTCGTCCGCGTCGGAAAACGCGTCGGCCAGGAGCGCGTGGCCGGCCTCACGCGCGGCGCGAATCGGTTCGATCTCCGCGAGCGCGAGCGAGTGCTCCTCGAGGGCGCGCTGAACGGCGGCCGTATGCGGACGTGTCTCCGGCATCAGGGTCCCTCCTGCCGTGCCTTCGTCCCGGCTCGGCGTTGGGCCGCGTGGCGTCGCGAACTCAGTCCGCGTCGCGCTGGCCGAAGACCTCGCGCGCGGTGCGCATGCCCTCGACGGCGACAGGCCAGCCGCCGTAGATCGCCATGTGCATGATCACCTCGCAGACCTCCTCGCGACTGAGTCCGTTGTCGAGACCGAGCCCGATGTGGATCTCGAGCTCGTGTGGGCGATCGAGGGCGGTGAGCGCGGCGATCGTAATCAGGCTGCGGTCGCGTGCGGGGAGCTGGTCGGTCCTGCTCCAGACCCCGCCCATCACGACGTCGGCGGTCATGTCGGCGAAGTCCTCGCGGATCTCATCGGGGAGGGGAAGGGTGTTGGCGATCTGTTGTTTGACCGTCTTTCGCATTTCGTCGTCCATGGATCGCATCCTCTCGAATGGGCGTTCTCAGAAAAGGCCGGCCTCGACGCCGAGCGAAGGCTTCGCCACGTCCCGGAAGGTCCGGTCGTCGAAGACCTGATGTCCCGCGCCGATCTGGATGTCCCGCAAGCACCGCTGCAGCCGGCTCGGATTGCGCATGCCGGCGCTTCCCGAGGCCTCCCATGCGAACTGCACCGCAGGCTTCGCCACGTGCTTCACGATCCACGCCGAGTGTCCCTTGAGGTCTCGGATCGTGTCCTCGCATTCCGCGGCGGGCGCGCCGCTCTCGATCTGGTCCACCGCCGATTCGAAGACCGAAAGCAGCTGGAGACGCGCGCCGTCGATCGCGATCCGGTGGAGGCCGAAGTCGCGCTGGAACTCGTCCTGGTCGCGGAGCGCCGCCGAGCCCAGGCGCGTTCGTCCCGCCTTGGCGATCTCGGCGATCTCGTGGAGCGCGCGACTCGCGACGCCGAGCGACCAGGCGGTGGACCCGATGCTCCCGTAACCCTGGAGCCCGAGCCCGTAGATCGGACCACCGCTCTCGTGCGGTGCGTATCCCAGTGCCTGATACCAGGTCGCCCCCTGCTCGACGAAGGTCTCGGGAACCTCGTAGTCGAAGCTGCCAGTTCCCCGCAGGCCCATCGTGTCCCAGTTCCCCTTCATGACGACCTTCTCGAGCGGGCAGATGAAGCCGATGATCGGCAGTCGGCCGTCGTCGCCGATCGGAGCGGGGGCGCCGTCGCGATAGACGATGCAGCCACCGCCCATGAACTTCGCGTGGCCGGAGCCGCTGGCGAACTGCCACCGCCCGGAGACCCGAAACCCGCCGTCCTCCTCGTGGGCGACGCCGAGGGGCGCGAAGTGCCCCGCGCCGGGCCCGAGCACCGCGAAGGACTTCGCCGTCTGCGGATCGATGTACGAGAGCAGCGCGGCGGTGATGATGTTCTGTGCGAAAGCCCAACCGACGGCCCCATCCGCGAAGGCGAGGGCTTCGCAGACGCCGGCGAGGGTCGCGACGTTCCCTTCGAGTCCGCCGAGGTCGCCCGGGGTGCCGAGCTGGAAGAGTCCGGCGCCATCGAGCGCGTCGACGACCGGCTTGGTCATCGTGCAGTCGCGCTCGATCTCGTTGGCTTCGCGCTCGATCAGCGGTTGCAGGTCTAGCGCGGCCCGGACGAGGGCGGCGTCGGCGTGAGAAGAGGGCATGGGGTCTCCTGGGCGGGTCGGCTGAGTCTAGGAGATCGGGGCGGGCGCGACCGCGTCTACATAACGCTCGAGGCCAGCCCAGGCGCGCTCGAGCGGGATGCCGCCGCAGAGCGGGTGGAGACACGGGGTGTAATCCGGTCCCTGTTCCTGCAAGCGAGCCCGAAGCTCCGCGGGCGAGACGATCTCGTAGCGTCCGGCCGCCTTCAGCTCGTCGATCGTTTCGACGTGCTGCTCGCCCGGGCGCGGAACGCCGTCGCGTCGCCAGGATGCGTACTCCTGGCTCTCGCGTAGGAAATAGGGCGCGAGCTCGTCCCAGCCGCGATCGGGATCGTCCTCGACGAAGAGCATGGCGTTCTCCTCGGACGGATAGGCGACGAATCCCTGCTTTCCGTTCCGCTCACATTCCTCGAGGTAGAACGCGCCGAGCTCCTCCATCTCCATGGGCGGAAAGAAGGGCAGGCCGAAGCGCGCCGCCCTGCGTGCGGCCGCGCGACTCATCCCGCCGATCGCGACGGGCGGGTGGGGCTGCGAGACGGGGGTCGGCGTCACTCGGATCGTGTGGCCGTTGTACTCGAAGGGCTCGCCGCTTCACGCCGTGAGAAGCGTCTCGAGCAGGTGATCCATCGCCGAACCGCGGCCCGACCAGTCCTTGTCCATCGCGGCGTACTCCGCCTCGCGGTAGCCGATCCCCGCGACGAAGCTGAAGCGCCCGCCGCTCAGCAGGTCGAGCACCGCGAGGTCCTCCGCGAGGCGAATAGGGTCGTAGAGAGTGACCAGGAGCGCCGTGCAGTTGACCAAGATCGTATCGGTCCGGCCGATGACCGCGGCGGACAGGGTGAGCGGCGAGGGCAGCCAGCCGTTGTCTGCGACGTGATGTTCCTCGACGCTCACGACCGAGAACGCGTGCTTCTCCGCGAAGACCGCCATGTCGACTGCAGCCTGATAGCGGGCCGACTCGTCGCGGGGATCGTCGGCCAGGCCGGTCATGTTGAGTCGCAAGGCAGTCGGCAATCGGGCTCTCCTCCCGGGCGAAGGTCAATCGCCGGCGGTGATCTCGCGAATCCACTCGACGAGCGCGCCGGATGCGACGCTGTCGTGGAGCGGATGATCGTCGTCGACTTCCAGCAGGCGCACCCGATCCGGGCTGCCCGTGCCGGCGAGCCGGCGGCTGTGTTCGACGGGGATCAGTGTGTCGCGCGTCCCGTGCACGATCCAGACCGGCACGTCTTCCGGAAGTCGCGCGTCTGCATCGTAGTGGACCGCCGCCTGCGCGAGGAGCAGCGTCGGTCCGCGCCAGGCCCCCTGTACGAGGAGCGCGACGACCACCGCTCCGCCGAAGGAGCTCCCGACGAGTACGTCCGGCCGAAACGATTCGATGGCGCGCGCCTGCACGTCGACACAGGCATCGAAATTGGTCGTGTCCATCGCGGGCGTCGAGGCATCGAAGTGCTCCGCGAACAGGCGGGCCTTCGCGCCCTGTGGGCTGCCCTCGAGCCCATGGACGAAGAGCACTTTCGGATTCGACATGACGGCGCCCCCTTCGGCACCGGGCGAGACTAGCCCGTCGGGAGTCCCCCCAGCTCTGCTGGGGAGGCCTTCAAAGTTTGACGGTTCCGGAATTCGAGGAAACCCCGTCCCGTGATTTGCTCGGCGTCACACAGGAGGGAGCCTCTCGTCGAAGAACGCGAGGCTAGGGCACACGGACTGAGAGCGCCGTGTGAAGAACTGTTCCAGCAGTGGATTCAGCGCCAGAAGCTCGAGCGCTCTCAGCGGGGCCAGTCGGAGTTCGGCTGGCCGTCTGCCGCCTGTAAGGCGGCCCAAGGGAAGGCGGTCGCCTTCCCGTCAATCCCGCTTTGAGCGGGTCACCTGGATGCCCCCGGCTTTGCCGGGGGAGGATGTCACCCGTCCTCGGGATCGGCTACGTTCGTCCCGAGTCGACGCCCGCCTTCGGCGGTCCGAATGCGTCGATCGACCGACAGGAGCATCGAATGCGGCACGAGACTTCATAATGCGAGGAGAGCTGCGCGCCCGACCTCGAGTCCGCCTACGCCTCGCTCCGGAAGGCCGTGGAAACGGCGCAGAAGATGGTGGCGACGCGATGACGAGGCGAACACCGACCTCGCTCTTCCGCGTCGTCGCGCCGGTGCTCTGCGTGGCCGTGCTGGGCTGCGCCACCGCGACGGACTCGCGCGACACCCGAGACCGCCTCGCGATCGCCGCACTCGCCAGCCAGTATGCATGGGGCGTGGACACCCTCGACCGCGAGCTGCTGGGCCGCACCTTCGCGTCGGACGCAACCGCGCACTATCTCGCGGTCGGTCCGAACCCCATGAACCTCGACGAGCGGCTCGATGGCTTCGACGCCATCTACGGCTGGCTTCACGCCAACCTGGCTCATCGCACGGGCACGGCCGGCCTGCCGATGCATTTCGTGTCGAACGAGCTCGTCACGCTCGAGGGCGACACGGCGACGCTCCGCTTCTACATGCACAACCGCGCGAGCTCGGTCGGCGGTGTCTATACCCTGGCGATCCGCCGCACACCGGATGGCTGGCGGATCGGCAGCCTGCTCCTCGAAGAACAGACCTGGGACGCGAGCGCGTACGCAGACGACGACCACGCCCAGCAGTACTTCTTACCCGCGGAGTCCTCCTCCGAAGACGCCGACGACTAACGCTCCGCAGTCACCCTCGTGATCAGATCACCGAAGATCTCGTTGCGGCGCGCGCCGAAGGCTTCCCGCATTCCCGAGTTCGCGCCTGGAATCGGCTCCCAGAGATGATCCGCACGAACGCGTGCCCGCGGAACCTCGCGTGTCGGGACCCATTCCGGCTCGAGCAGGAGGGCGGTCGCGATGATGTCCCAGATCACCCAGCTCTTGCCTGGGATGCCCGGGTCCGGGTCGAGGGGATTCGTCGTGTAGGTCTCGAAGAGGTACTGCGCGAGCGGTCCGCGCCCCGCGAGCCATTCCCGGGCGGCGGGCAGCGAGAGCTGCAACACCTCGGCGACCTGGTATCCCGGGATGTAGACCAGGGGCACACCGCTCTCGAAGAGCACGTTGCTGGCGAAGCCGTCCTGCACGAGGTTGAACGAGTCGTCGGGGACGCCGGCGCCGGTCGGGTAGCCGGCGAGGAAGAGCACGCGGAGGTTCGCGGCGATCGACGGCTCGACGAGGAGCGCGGAAGCCACGTTGGTCGCGGCGCCGATCGTGGGGACGTGGATCGGCTCCTCCGGAGAAGCGGTCTTCGCGAGCGAGATCAGGTGATCGACGGCTTCGCTCTCGACCGGCTCGTCCGAGGCGGTCATGAAATTCGCGGATCCGCGCTTCACGCGGTCCCCGGGATCGACGCCGGCGGCGTCGAAAACACGCAGGATCTCGTCGAAGCTCTTCTCCATCCCGTCGCCGGCGGAGACGCGGCCTCGCAGCTTCTCGCGGCCGGCAGGACCCATTCGCTCTGCGAGCTTCTCGAACTCCGTCGTCGCACCGCCGCGTGCATCCGCGGCGGTCGCGAGCGCCTCGAAGAAGTCGCCATGGGAGAAGGGCGCCGCGTGCACCCCCTCGATCTGCAGCCGTTCGGGCGCGCGCAGCGCCCAGGCGAGGGCGAACTGGTCGTCGATTTCGTTGGCGGTGTCGGTGTCGAAGACGACGCGGAGCGGCGGCGAGTCGGGCATGGGCGGAGCGTACCTGCGCGGGCGGCGATGTCGCATCCGACTGCCTACGATGGAGCGCCGCTCGAAGGAGAATCACGATGCTGAAGGTCACCGCCACGATGGGCGCCGACGTCCCGCTCAGGGAGGTCGTCACGCATGCCCAGCGCGTCGAGTCCCTGGGCTACGACACGCTGTCGGTCGCGGAGGCGGTGCACGACGGGATGCTGTCGTCGATGGCGGCGCTCGGCGCGACGTTGCGGCTTCGGGTGAGCCAGGGCGTGCTGGTGGCCTTCGCGCGGAGCCCGATGCTCGCGGCCCAGGGCGCGTGGGATCTGCAGCAATACTCGGAAGGGCGCTTCCAGCTCGGGCTCGGCACCCAGGTCAAGGGCAACATCATCGGCCGCTTCGGCATGCCCTGGAGCGCCCCCGCCCAGCGCCTGACCGACTACGTCGGCGCCGTGCGCGCGGCCTTCGACACGTTCCAGAACGGCACGCCCCTCGACTTCGAGAGCGAGAGCTACACGCTCAATCGGCTGCAGCCCTTCTTCAATCCGGGCCCGCTCGACTGCGGACCGCCGTCCATCCTGATGGGCGCGGTCGGTCCGCTCATGACGAAGGCCGTCGGCAAGGTCGGCGACGCGATCCAGACCCATCCGACCAACAGCGAGCCGCGCTTCCTGCGCGAAGTCACGCGCCCCCGGCTCGAGGAGGGCGCGAAGTCCGTCGGCCGGGACGTGCGGATCGAGCTGACGGCGGGGCCGATGATCGCGACGGGCGCGACGACCAAAGAGGTCGAGACCCAGAAGCAAGCGGCGCGCGAGAGTCTCGTCTTCACGCTCAGCACGCCGGCGTATTGGCCGACCCTCGAATATCACGGGATGAAGCAGGTGGGAGAGCAGCTCCGCCAGTTCACGCGCGAGGGAAAGTGGGCCGAGATGAACGACCTCGTGACCGACGAGCTGCTCGACATCTTCGTGCCCCAGGGCACCTACGACGAGATCGCGGACGTCCTGCTCGAGCAGTACGACGACGTCGCGGAGCGCGTGCTCTTTCCGGTCCCCGAAGATCCGAAGAACGACGATGCGGCCCGCAAGGCGATCGCGAAGCTGCAGGCCGGCTGATCGCCTCAGGTCCCTTCCTTCATCGACGGACTTCCGATCGACGCGTATCCCGGGTCCATCATCGCCGCGTCGACCGAGCCGTCGAGGGCGATCTCCGGCTCACCGCCCGACATGACTTCGTCCCAATGGTCGCGAAACGACTCGGGCCGATCGTCCTGCGAGCGGTAGCCGGGATAGATGCTCGTCGTGACCCGCGCCGCGCGTCCGCCGCCGACCGTGAAGATGTCTCCGGAGACTTCCGCCTCCTCGTGGCAGAGCCAGGCGACCAACGGCGCGACCCGCTCCGGCGGAAAGGTCGCGCTCATCCAGTCGCGGATCTCCTTGTTCGGCACGCCGGCCGCCATCCGCGTGTAGGCCAGGGGCATGATCGTGTTCACCTGGATGCCGAGCTCACGACCCTCCCGCGCGAGCGAACGCGTGAGTCCGATCAGGCCCGCCTTCGCCGCGGGGTAGTCGAAGCTTCCGTCGACGCCCAGCGCCGTCGCCGAGCTGGTCGTGACGATTCGGCCATAGCCGGCCGCCTTCATCGCGCGCCACGCCGGTCGAAGCACGTGGATCGCCCCGTAGAGATGCGTGCGGAACACCGCGTCCATCCGCGCGTCCGAGAGATCCTCGAAGGGACCGGTGCCACCGCCGATTCCGGCGTTGTGGATCACGACGTCGACGCGACCCCATTCGTCGAGCGCCTGCTCGACGATCGCGGCGCCCTCCGCGCTCTCCGCGACGGAGCCGGCGTTCGCGACCGCTTGACCGCCGGCTGCGCGGATCTCGTCGACGACCGCCTGTGCGGGCCCCTCGGACCGGCCGCGTCCGACGGAGTCGCCGCCGTAGTCGTTCACCAGGACCTTCGCGCCGCGCGCTGCCAGCAGGAGGGCGTGCTCGCGCCCCAGGCCGTTTGCCGCACCGGTCACGATGGCCACCCGTTCGTCGAATCGGAGATCGCTCATGGGCTCGATGGTGCCACGCGGGGGGAGGCTGCCAATCCCGCCCGCGTCCCATAGAATCGATGACCCGCCCGGGCCCCGCGTCCGGCCGAAACGGAGAACCGACGATGGCCGCCGCCGAACTCGACCCCGAACTCTTCCTGCCCGACCCGGAGAAGGCGGTGGAGAAGTACACGATCATCTCGGTCGACGATCACGTCGTCGAGCCGCCGCACCTCTTCGAGACGTACGTGCCGGCGAACCTGCGCGCCGACGCCCCGAAGCTGATCGAGACGCCGGAGGGCCATCAGGTCTGGTCCTTCGAGGGCGACGTCTTCACCCAGGTGGGCATGAACGCCGTCGCGGGACGGCGCCCCGAGACCGTCGAGCTCGAGCCCTTCCGGTTCGAGCAGATGCGGCCGGGTTGCTACGACATCGACGCGCGCATCGCCGACATGGACCTGGCCGGCATCTGGGCGCAGATGAACTTCCCGTCCCAGATCACCGGCTTCTGCGGGCGCATCTTCGCGAACGCGAAGAACAAGGACGTCGGTCGCGCGTGCGTGCGTGCCTGGAACGACTGGCTCTACGAGGAGTGGTTCGAGCCGCACCCCACCCGGATCATTCCGTGCGGAATCACCTACCTGCAGAACCCGGAGTGGGCCGTCGAGGAGATCCATCGGAACGCCGAGCGCGGCTTCGTCTCGGTCACGTTCCCGGAGCGGCCCCACGCGGTCGGGATGCCGAACCTCTGGGACCGCGACCACTGGGACCCGATCATCCAGGCCTGCGCCGATACCGACACCGTGATCTCGCTCCACGTCGGTTCGTCGGGCATGTATCCCTCGCCCGAGGGCTCACCGATGCTCCAGCTCGGCGCGACCATGTTCGGCCAGCTCTCGCTCGCGGCCTGCTCGGAGTGGCTCTGGAGCGAGTACCCGAAGAAGCATCCGAACCTGAAGATCGCGATGAGCGAGGGCGGCATCGGGTGGGTCGCGATGCTGATGGACCGCCTCGACAACATCATCGATCGCTCGGGCTACGGCATGGGCTGGGATGAACGACCGGCCGACATCCTGAAGCGCAACTTCTGGTTCTGCACCCTCGACGACCCGGGCACGATCAACACGCGCCACCGGATCGGAATCGAGAACATCTGCTACGAGACCGACTATCCGCACGGCGACGGCACGTGGCCCGGCTGCCAGCAGCTCGTCGAAGAAGCCTGGGGCGACATTCCGGCGAACGAGCTGCGGATGATGCTCTCCGAGAACGCGGCGAAGCTCTACCGACACCCGCTGCCGGACGTCGTGCTTCCGAAGGACTGACGTCGCGCGCCCGGCCAGCGCCGATCAGATCAGCAGCATGCCCGTGCCTTCGGCGCCGAGAAGCGCGCCGCCCAGTCCCTCGGCCAGCTTCGGCTGGCCGACCAGGTGCTGACAGGCGGTCTGCATGTCGCGCAGGTGGCGATCGAAGGGGCTCTTCTTCGTGTAGATCGCGCTGCCGCCGATCGCATCGTACAGGAGGCGAGTGACTTCGCGCGCCTGCTGGAACGCGTTCTGCCGGGAGAGGGCGACGTCCACCCGCTCTTCGAGGCTGAGCTCCTCGTCGCGCTCGAGCTTCGTCCATTGTCGTTCGAGGGACTGGAAGACCCAGCTCTTCGCGGATTGGTGACGCGTCCAGGCTTCGGCCACCGCCGCCTGCACCCGCGGAACGTCGGCGTAGGGCGTCATCGACATGCGGTCGAGCTTCCCTTCGAGGGTCTCCCGCGCCGATCGGATGGCGTCTTCCATCACACCGAGCGGGATCCCCGCCATCTTCCGGAGGAGATGGTCCGGCCGCGCCCAGATCGCGCCTTCCCGCTTCGGCGTGTCCGCGAAGGAGAAGGTCCGCTCCGCGGGAACGAAGAGGTCCCGCGCCACGTAGTCGTTGCTGCCGGTGCCTCGAAGGCCCGTCGTGTACCACGTGTCCTGGATCTCGTACTCGTCGGGCGAGGCGATCAGGATCCGCCACTCCGGGAGACCGGTCTCGGCGTCGATCACGGGCTCGCCGTTCTCGAAGACCATCGACCCGGCCGCGAGCCAGTCGCAGTGGTTGCAGCCGCTCCCGAACATCCACTGGCCTTCCGCCACGCGGTAGCCCCCGTCGACCCGCTCGGCCTGCGCCACGGGATAGATCCACCCGGACTGCGCCATGTCGAGGCGCGGGTACATCTCGCGCGCGACCGCGTCATCGAGGTACCCCGAATAGATCCCGGAGTCCGTCCAGATGAACGAGCACCAACCGATCGACGCGTCGGCCTCGGCGAGCGCGGCGATCACCTCGACCTGCGCCATCGGGCTCATCTCGGGCCCACCCCAACTCTTCGGCATGTTCATGCGCATCACGCCCGATTCCCGGATCTCGGCCACGATGTCGACGGGGAGCTGACGCAGACGGTCGTACTCCTCGGCGAGATCCTTCTCGCGGACCCGGGCGGCGAGGGCGCGCGCGTTGTCGAGGATGTCGCTCGCGGACAGAGGGCGACCCTCCTGGGCCTGGATACCGGGGGGAGCGGACATGGGGGTCCCTTTCGTACGGTGAGGCGTCAGGCGCGAGCGTCGGCGAGCAGCTGCTCTCCGGTCGCGCGAACGCTCGTCGCGATCACCTCGAAGGCGCGTTTCAGATTCGTCGTGTCGGGCTCGATCTGGCTGGCGATGAAGACGCCGTCGAAGAGCATCAGGGTGAAACGCGCGAGCTCGTCGACGATCGCGGCCTCGCGGGCCGAGCCGCCCGCGCCGAGCGCCCGGCGATAGCCTGCGGCGAGGCCGTCCGCGGCGGTCGTTCGCACGCGGCGCGCCGCTTCGAGGACCGCGGGATCGCCGTCGCGACGTTCCAGCGAGAGCACGAGCATCAAGCGCAGGAACTCGGGGCCACCTTCGAAGTAGGCGAAGAGGGACGCCAGCGCGGCCCACGGATCCTGGTCGGACGTGGGCGCCGGGATCGCCTCGAAGAAGCGCCCGGCGGCGCGCTCCATCACCGCGGTCAGCAGGCCTTCCTTGCTTTCGAACGCCCAGTAGATCGACGCGGGCCTGGCACCGGACGACTGACTGATCTGAGCGATCGAGGTCGCGGCGTAGCCCTGCGCGCCGATCAACTCGGCGGCGGCGTCGAGCACCCGCTCGCGGGTCTGCGCCCCTTCGGCATGACGTCCGGCCCTCGGCATGCGCTTATTCTTGAACGATCACTAAAGTTTGTCAAGGGCACGCGCCTGCGCTGGCAGCGTGGGGACGCACGGGCGATGCTGATTGCCTCACCGCGCCACCGGGCGCTCCATGTCGAGGAGAAGAGCCATGTCGTCCACCGTGATTCGTGGAGGAACCGTCATCGACGGGACCGGCGCCCCCGGCGTCGCAGCCGACGTCCTCGTCCGCGACGGACGCATCGCGGAGATCGGCTCCGGACTCTCCGGCGACCGCGAGCTCGACGCGAGCGGGGCGGTCGTGACCCCGGGCTTCGTCGACATCCACACCCACTACGACGCGCAGGTCTTCTGGGACCCGGCGCTGACCCCCTCGTGCTTCCACGGTGTCACGACGGTCGTCGCCGGCAACTGCGGCTTCACGATCGCGCCGACCCGCGAGGCGGGCCGCGAGGCGATCGCGCTCGCCCTCGAGAAGGTCGAGGACATGAACCCGGCGTCCCTGATGGAAGGCATTCCCTGGGATTTCGAGACCTTCCCGGAATACCTCGCCTCCGTCGAGAAGCGCGGCACGGTGCTCAACTACGGCGCGTACGTCGGGCACACCGCGCTCCGTCTCTTCCACATGGGCGACGACGCCTACGAGCGCGAGGCAACCGACGCCGAGATCGCCGCGATGCGGACTTCGGTCCGCGAGGCGATGGAAGCGGGCGCGCTCGGCCTGGCGACGAGCTTCGCACCGACGCACGTCGGTGTCGGCGGCAAGCCCATCTGCAGCCGGATCGGCGGCGTCACCGAGTTCGAGGCTCTGGCCGCCGAGCTCAAGCAGCTCGGCCGCGGTGTCATCGAAGCGACCCTCGGAACCGGCTTCGCCTTCGACGAGATCTACGACTTCCAACGTCGCATCGGCGTCCCGGTGACCTACACCGCGCTGCTTGCGATCCCGGGTCTCTGGCAGCACGGCGCCGAGGTCCACGCCAAGGAGGTCGCCAAGGGCGACACCGGCGTCTGGCCGCAGATCTCGGTCCGCGCCGTCACGCTCCAGCAACAGCTGAAGTCGCCCTTCGCGTTCGACCAGGCGGATTGCTTCTCCTCCCTCTACGCCGAAGCGCCCGAAATGCGCGAGGTCCGCTACAAGGACGCGGAGTGGCGCAAGAAGGCGATCGAAGAGCTCGCGCACACGCCGCTCCCGACACGTTGGGAGAACTTCTATCTCGCCGAGAGCGAGGTCCACGCGGACCTGATGGATCGCAAGCTCGAAGACATCGCCGCCGAGCGAGGCGAGCACCCCTTCGACGCGATGGTGGCCATGTCCTTCGACGAGAACCTCGAGACGCGCTGGCGTTATGTCCAGGCGAACGACGACGAAGAGGGCGTGGCGCACCTGCTCCAGCAGGAGCAGATGGCGCTCGGCCTCTCGGATGCCGGCGCGCATGTCGGCATGCTCTGCGATGCGCCGCTGCCGACGGATCTGCTCGGCAACTGGGTGCGCGAACGCGGCGTGCTGCCCCTCGAGAAGGCGGTGCAGAAGCTGACCAGCGAGCCGGCGGGCCTCTTCCGCTTCGAGGATCGCGGCGTGTTGCGCGAGGGCGCCCACGCCGACGTCTGCGTCTTCGACCCCGACGAGGTCGGCCCCGGGAAGATCCGCCGCGTCCAGGACTTCCCGGCCGGCGCGGATCGACTCACCGCGGACAGCCCTTCCGGAATCCGGCACGTGCTCGTGAACGGCACGCCGATCTGCGAGGGCGGCGAGTCGCTCGCGCAGGGACTCGATTCGCGTCCGGGTCAGCGCCCGACGCAGCTGCTTCACGCCTGAGTCGCTGAACATGGCTTTTTCTGATCCGGTGATCCTCGAGGTCGCGCTGAACGGCGCGACGCCGACCGAACGGAACCCGCACTCGCCGCAGACGCAGGAGGCGCTCGTCGCCGACGCCCTGCGCTGCATCGAGGCGGGGGCGGCGATCGTCCACACCCACGCCCCGGACATCTCGCTCGGCGGGGAAGAGGGCGCTCGGCAGTACCTCGACCACTTCGAGCCGGTCCACGCGCAGCATCCGGACGCGATCCTCTACCCGACGATCGTGTTCGGCGAGACGATCCAGGACAAGACGAGCCACATCGAGCCCCTCAAGAAGGCGTATCCGCTCCGGATGGGCTTCGTCGATCCCGGGTCGGTGAACCTGACGCCGACGGACGACGCCGGACTTCCGATGCCCGCGGACTGGGTCTATGCGAACTCGCCGGCGGATGTCGCCTACAAGTTCGCGCTCTGCGAGCGGCTCGGGATCGGTCCGGGCATGGCGATCTTCGAGCCGGGCTTCCTGCGCGCGGCGCTCGCCTATCACCGCGCGGGCCGGATGCCCCGCGGCGCCTTCCTGCGCTTCTACTTCGGCGGCGAGCGGAGCTACCGGGGCGAGGGACCGACGGATCTGCTCTTCGGGATGCCGCCGAGTCGAGCTGCCCTCGACCTCTACCTCGACATGCTGGGCGACTGCGACTTGCCTTGGTCGATCGCCGTCGTCTCCGGGGATCCCTTCGACGGCGACGTGGCCCGGGACGCCCTCGAGCGCGGCGGCCACCTGCGCGTGGGACTCGAGGACTACGCCGGCCTGCGCGCGCCGAGCAACCTCGAGCTCGTCGAGGAAGCGGTTGCGCTCTGCGCGGAGGTCGGCCGCCCCGTCGCCACGGCGGCCGAGACCGCGAAGCTGCTCGACCTACCGGCCTGATCGACCGATGGGGATCCTCGAGGTCCCCGGGACGGGCGCTCGGGGGGAGCGTCCGCCAGGACCGTTTTCGTTTCGTGGGAGCTGGCCCAGCCAATGGCGTCCGACACAGAGGGTTCCCGAGAGGGCGCGAGCGACGCGCCGATGCGCGAAGGCCACGGCTGGTGGCCCTACCTCGTGCCCTATGCGGTCTTCGTCGTCGTCACGACGTTCGCACCGCGGCTCCCGGACGTGCTCGATCCCTTCGTGCTCGCGCTCAAGCCCGCGCTCGTGCTCGGCCTCGTCTATTGGTACCGCGCGCGGGGCGCCTACCCCGAGTGGCAGGGGCAGGGTGGGCGGATCGGCGTCGCCGGGGGCGCGATGGACATCGCCGTCGGCCTCGCGCTCACCGTCGTCTGGGTCGCCCCCTACTACCTGATCCCGTCGATCCGCCCCGAGCCCGGCGGGGTCTTCGACCCGGCCATGGCGGGCGACGCGCTCGTCCCCGTCGTCCTCGCGCTCCGCCTCTTCGGCTACGCGATCGTGACACCGATCTTCGAAGAGCTCTTCATTCGCAGCTTCGTGATGCGGATGGCGGACGCCTGGGAGGTCGACGACTTCCGCGATCTTCCGCTCGCGCGCTACAGCCTGCGCAGCATGATCGTGACGGTGATCGTGTTCACGATGGGACACGTGCCGTGGGAGTTCTGGGTCTGCCTGCCCTGGGTCTTCCTGTCGAATCTATGGTTCTACTACCGAAAGAGCCTCTCCGCGATCATGCTCCTGCACGGCACGACCAACGCCGCACTCCTCGCCCTCGCCATCTGGGGCGGCGACCTGCTGAAGAACGCGGACGGCACCCCGTTCAGCTTCTGGTTCTTCGTGTAGCTCGCCGGTGCACGCGTCCGGTGGGGCGTTCTTGCTCGTCCGCCGGTCGGGGGACGGTGCGCCCCGCGGCGAATGGCTCGCCCGCATAGGAGGGGGCGCATTCGATCGCGGGTCGGTGTGCTCGCCTTCGGCGCGATGTGACGATGCCGGCGCTCGGGCTGCGCTTTATTTCGCCGCGAGACACCCCGACCCCCGACCTCCCTAAGGGTGCACACGAGGGACGTGCACACCGCTCGCCTTATCGGGGGGGGCGCGCTTCGCGAATGCCGTGCCTCGACGCGAGTGAGTGGCTCGGGGGCGGCTGCGGTGAAATCAAGCGCAGGCGCGTCGCTCGATCTGTTCAGCCGCGCGGTGCGAAGCACGCCGCGCGCGAAGCGTCGCGAACGCTCGTAGCGCCGAGCCATTCACCGCGGACGTCACCGCGCCGCGAACGGCGAACGAGCTGATACGACAGCCCTAGGCGGCCCCGCGGTGGCCCTGGCGAACACGTTGGGCGATCTCGGTGAGCTCCGTGACCGTTTCCTGGAGCTCGGAGTCGAGGTCGTTCTCGGCGGCGAGGGCGACGCCCTTCGCGCTCATCGCCATGCCGGGATACCCCAGGCGATCGGCATCGCCGGAGAGGGTGCGCGCGAGCTCGGCGACCTCGGCCGGCTTGCGCGCCAGCTCGGCATCCTGGATCGCGTCGATGCGTTCCGCGAGACCGATCACGAAGCGATCGATGTCCTCAGCGAGCTCGACGACGTCTTCCTGAGTGGAGCGGATCGGGGCCTTGCGTTCGAACATACTGCTCGGGACATCGGCGGGCGTCTGGCGAAACTGGAGGCGAGGGCGTTCCGATGCGAGCAGCGCGTGGGGGGCGGTCGTGCGCGCTGGCGGCTGCGCGTGACTTGCCGCAGGCTTGCATGTCATGCGATGCCACGCGTGCCAGCGGGAGGTCGAAGTCGCCGCGAGCGAGACCGTCGGATTTCGCGCGGAGTGCGAAGGCTGCTCGGCCGATCTGCACGTCTGCCGGAACTGTTCCCACCACGACACGACTGCGTACAACGAGTGCCGCGAATCGTCCGCGGAGCGGGTGGCCGATCGCGATCGCGCGAATCGCTGCGACTATTTCCGGCCGGGCGAAGGCGAGGGGGTGGGCGCGAGTGACGATCGCGCCGAAGCGCTTCAGGATCTCGAAGCCCTCTTCGACAAGTCCTGATTCCGACACGCGGGGACCGCGTGTGCCCGTCCGCACCGAAACGGGACGCCTGCACGCGACATGCCCGGTCGTTGCATTCCCCCCGCGCACCAGTCGAGTCCCTGTCCATCCGAAGAGAAACGCAGTCACCAGTTTCTCCCGAGCAGGGACTGACTCTCCGAGCGGGATCGGGAGGGGTTTGCCGACGATCGGCTAGCCTCGCCCCCGCGCACCCATTTCGAGCAGCGGCTCCGGACGACACGACGTGAACATTCTCGGGATTTCTGCCTACTACCACGACAGTGCGGCCTGCCTCGTCCAGGACGGCAAGATCGTGGCCGCAGCGCAGGAAGAGCGCTTCACGCGCAAGAAGCACGACCACCGCTTCCCGGAGAACGCGGTCGAGTTCTGCCTGGCGAAGGGCGGAATCGAAGCCGCGGGCGTCGACCTCGTCACGTTCTACGACAAGCCGCTGCTCAAGTTCGACCGGCTGCTCGAGACGTACATCACGTACGCGCCGACCGGCTTCAAGATGTTCCTGATGGGCATGCCGCTCTGGCTGCGACAGAAGCTCCACACACCCCGCGAGCTCGACCGCGGCCTGAAGCATCAGTACAAGGGCCGCCACGTCTTCACGGAGCACCACGAGTCCCATGCGGCGAGCGCCTTTTATCCCTCGCCCTTCGAAGAATCGGCGGTGCTGACCCTCGACGGCGTCGGCGAGTGGGCGACGGGTTCGATCGCGATGGGCCGAGGCAATCGGCTCGAGATGCTGAAGGAGATGCGCTTTCCGCACTCCCTCGGTCTGCTCTATTCGGCGTTCACCTACTTCACCGGCTTCAAGGTGAACAGCGGCGAGTACAAGCTGATGGGCCTCGCGCCCTACGGCGAGCCCGTCTACAAGGACCTGATGATCGAGAAGCTGCTCGACATCAAGGACGACGGCTCCTTCCGCATGAACATGGACTACTTCGGATTCTGCAACACGGACGTGATGACGAGCCCCAAGATGGATTCGCTCTTCGGGGGTCCGCCGCGCGAAGGCGAGTCGGACATCACCCAGCGCGAGATGGACATTGCCGCCTCGATCCAGGCCGTGACCGAGGACGTCGTTCTCAAGATCGCGAACTACGCCCATGAGCTGACCGGAGCCTCGAACCTGACGATGGCCGGTGGCGTCGCGCTCAATTGCGTCGCGAACGGCCGCGTGCTGCGCGAGGGGCCCTTCGAGAACGTCTGGATCCAGCCGGCCTCCGGCGATGCCGGCGGCGCGCTCGGCGCTGCGCTCTTCACCTGGCACGAGCTCCTCGACGAGCCGCGCGAGGTCGTGCCCCAGGATTCGCAGTTCGGTTCGCTGCTCGGCCCCGAGTTCTCCAACGACGAGATCAAGGCCTACCTCGACTCGGAGGAGGCCGTGTATTCGTTTTACGAGACCGAGGACGATCTCGTCGACCGGATCGCGGAGCTGATCGCGAGCGAGCAGGTGGTCGGACACTTCTCCGACCGCGCCGAGTTCGGCCCCCGCGCCCTCGGTTCCCGGTCGATCATGGGGGACGGCCGCTCGCGCGAGATGCAGGAGACGATGAACCTGAAGATCAAGTTCAGGGAGTCGTTCCGACCCTTCGCGCCGGCGATCCTACGCGAGGACGTGCACGAGTACTTCGCGATGCGGCCCGACGAGAACAGCCCCTACATGCTGCTCGTCGCGCCCGTGAAGGAAGACAAGCGTCTGCCTGTCGAATCGGCCGACGGCGCGCGAGGTCTCGACAAGCTGAAGGAGATCCGATCGGTCGTCCCCGCCATCACCCACGTCGACTACTCGGCGCGCGTGCAGACGATCGACATGCAGCACCACCCGCGCTTCTACCGGATCATCTCGAAGTTCAAGGAGAAGACCGGCAGCCCGGTCGTCATCAACACGAGCTTCAACGTTCGCGGGGAGCCGATCGTGAACACGCCCGAGGACGCCTTTCGCTGCTTCATGTACACGAACATGGACGTCCTCGTGCTCGAGAACTTCGTCATCCTGAAGCAGGACCAGCCGAACGCGAAGGAAATCGACGTCGACGCGTACCTCGCAGAGTTCGCGCTGGACTGACACCTTTCGGTCGCACGGCCTCTGGCCGCGCTCCGCGCATGACAGGGCGATTCGAATCGCCCCGACGAACGTAACGACCGAGACGAGATTGAGAGCTTCGCAATGAGCAAGATGGTCGAAATCGATTGGAAGCCCGACGAGGGGACCCTGAAGCAATTCGGGTTCATCGCGCTCTTCGGCTTCTCGTTCCTCGCGGCGCTGGCCTGGTTCCAGCTGCTGATCTTCGCTGCGCTGCCCGACGATCTGCGTCAGCCGGTCGCCATGGGATTCGGCGCGCTCGCCGGCGTGTCGCTGTTCTTCTCGCTCGTGGCGCCGAAGGCGAACCTGCCGATCTACGTCAGCCTGACCGTCATCGCCTATCCGATCGGCTTCGTCCTGTCGTACCTGATCATGGGCTTCCTCTTCTTCGGAATGATCACGCCGCTCGGGCTGATCTTCCGCGTGATCGGCAAGGACCCGCTCCACCGCGCCTTCGACCCCGCGGCCTCGACCTACTGGTCCGACCCGCGCCCGCGACGCGGCAAAGAGAGCTACTTCCGCCAGTTCTAGAACTCGGGGCGAATGCCCCGCGGAAGCGCCGCCCGGCGCTGGAGACCTTCCATGAGCGACGAAAACTCCGACGACGACTTCGCGGCCCAGGCAAGCGGCGACCGCACCGGCCTCGTGGGCGAGTTCACCGACTTCCTCAAGGAGAACAAGAAGTGGTGGCTGGCTCCGATCGTCATCGCGATTCTCGGCCTCGGCCTGCTCGTCCTCCTCGGTGGAACGGCCGCAGCACCGTTCATCTATACGCTCTTTTGAGAGCGCTCGCCGGCGCACACGTCCGTTGGGCGGTCTTGCTCGTCCCCGGTCGGGGGACGGTGCGCCCCGCGGCGAATGGCTCGCCCGCATAGGAGTGGGCGCATTCGATCGTGGGCGACGTGCTCGCTTTCGGCCTGGCGTGACGATGCCGGCGTTCGGGCTGCGCTTTATTTCGCCGCGAGACACCCCGGCCCCCGACCGCCCGTGTCTGCACAGGAGGGACGTGCGCACCGCTCGCTTTAGCGGGGGCCCAACGCGAACGCATGCCTCGACGCGAGTGAGTGGCTCGGGGGCGGCTGCGGTGAAATAAAGCGCAGGCGCGTCGCCCGCTCTGTTCAGCCGCGCGGTGCGAAGCACGCCGCGCGCGAAGCGTCGCGGGCGCTCGTAGCGCCGAGCCATTCACCGCGGACGTCACCGCGCCGCGAACGCGGGACGAGCAAGACGGCTGGCGTAGCCTGGACGGCTGCTAAGCCGTCCCCCCGCTGAGGTCGCCCGCCAGGCCCGCTGCGCGCGTCGCGCCCATCGACTTCGCCTTGACCTCGACGAAGTCGGCGGAGATCGGCGCGGTCTGCTTGGAGTAGGCGGAGAGCAGGACGCGGTCCGCGAGCAGGCTGATGAGGCGCGGGCAGCCCTGGGAAAACCAGTAGAAGACGCTCTCGACACCGGGCTCGAAGATCTCTTCGTAGCGCCCGCCCGCGACGTCGATGCGATGGGCCAGGTAGGGCTGGACCTGCTCGGGGGTGAGCGGCTGCATGTGGTGCTCGACGGCGATCCGCTGGCGCAGCTGTCGTAGCTGCGGCGAGGAGAGCTTGCGGATCAGCTCGGGCTGACCCGTCAGCACGATCTGCATCAGCTTCGCGGTGTCCGTCTCGAGGTTCGAGAGCAGGCGCACCTCTTCGAGGGTGGCGGCATCGAGGTTCTGGGCCTCGTCGATGATCAGGACGGTGTTACGGCCCGTGCGCAGGCGCTCGAGAAGCATCCGATTGATCGCGATGAGATAGTCCGCGGTCGTCTCGAAGCGGCCCTCGATCCCGAACTCCGCGGCGATCAGCTTGAGCAGGTCGAGGGGCGTGAGGCCGATCGTGTTGATGATCAGCGCCGTGTCCGTGTCGCGCGGTAGCTCGCGGAGCGCGGCGCGCAGGAGCGTCGTCTTGCCGGTGCCGACTTCGCCGGTGAGCAGCAGGAAGCCCTTGTTGCGGGTGATGCCGTAGACGAGGGTCGCCAGACCCTCCTCGTGCGTGTCCGATAGCCACAGGAAGCGGGGGTCGGGCGTGAGCGAGAAGGGGAGCTCACGCAGGCCGAAGAAGCTCTCGTACATCTTCGCTGGGATCTCCCAGTGGCAGGTTGAAGGGCTGGGCGCGCGATGCCCCAGAGGGTCGTCCCCTCGGCGTCGGCGTCAAGCGTCCGATTGGCGGGGCGCGTACGAAGCCGGCGAGGCTCGCAACGGCCCTTTCGTGAGTGGACCCAGACACCGGCTCGGGGTCGAAGTTTCCGTGTTTTTCCGCGGTTCAACGCGCGGGACAGGCGCAATCACCCGTCTCGGCGCGCAGGCTATTGGCAGCCGCACAGCAGCCAGGCCGGCCGACTAGTCGATCGCTCGCCCGATCGAGCTGGATCCAGCTGCGATCGCGCCAGCCGACGAGCCGGCGCTGATGAGCGGCTGGAACGGGAAGAGCAGGGCCTGCATGGCGTACCCGAAGCGGGCGAGGATCGTCGGCGGCACGACGATCAGATCGCCCTCTCGGAGCACGAAGTTCGTCGACATGTCGCCGTAACTGATGGCGTCCAGATCGACGATCAGAATTTCGGTCTGGTTCCCGCGGCTGCGGATCAGCCGGATCCCATCGAGGTTGGCGAACGGCTTCGTCCCCCCGACGCGACCGATCGCCTCCGAAATTCGGGTCTCGGTGTCGAGCGGAAACAGTCCGGGCGCGGCGACTTCGCCGTAGACCGTCACGAACTGGCTGGGTGAAGACACGACGGTCACGTTCACCACCGCGTCCCGCTTGAAGCGGCCGATCTGTTGCTGGATGTCGGCGGCGATGGCGGTCGGCGCGCGGCCGGCTGCCTGGATGTCCCCAACGAGATCGACGGAGATCATGCCGTCCGGACGGACCCTGACTTCGCGCTCGATCTCGGGGTCCGGGAGGATGTGGACGAGGAGCTCGTCGGGCGCGCCCACGACGTAGTCCTCGGTCAGCGGCGCCGCCGGCGGTGGTTGCGGCTGCGGCGTCAAGCACCCGACCGGACCGAGTCCGAGCGCGACGACGAGGAGCACCGCGATGGCGGTCCTGTGAGGCCGACCGATCGACGAACCGGAGACTTGATGCTGCACCGTCTTTCCCCCCTGGCGCGCGCCGAAGGCGCTGCGGACGGCGGGAAGGCTATCGGGCCGGGCGGGGGCCCCGCAAGAGAGCGGGGCAGCGCTGCGCGGTCAGTCGTCCTTGACGAGCTGGAAGCGGAAGCGCGTCTGACCGACCTGGATCTCATCGCCCTCGGAGAGCGGCGCGGATCGGATGCGCTTGCCGTTGAGCTTGGTGCCGTTCGTGGAGGCGAGGTCCTCGATGACGTAGCCGGGCGTGTCCTCGTCCCAGAGGAGCAACGCGTGTTCGCGGCTGATCCCCTCGTCGAGGAGGGTGATGTCCGTGGTGGGATTGCGGCCGATCACGACCTCGTCCGCGGTCAGGTCGTAGGTCATGCCCTCGAACCCGCCGTTCATGATCTCGAGTCGCCCTGTGGCCATCTCCCCTCCCATCGCGCGCCCTCCGGTGAGCCACGACGCACGCGACATTGGCATCGACATCGACCGGTCGAAGCACCGTCTTGAGCGCGGTGACACGCGCCTGCAGCGGGCTCAGGCGCCTTCGCAGGGCTTCAGGACGGGGAAGGCAGGCGCCGGTTGTCGAGGGCAGGGATCGCGTTTCGCACGCGGTCGATCTCCTCGACGGGGCAGTCCGCGACCAGCACGGCCGGGGCATCGCCGGCCTGGGCGATCACGAGTCCCCACGGATCGATGATCAGGGAGCGACCGTGGCTCGCCCGATCCGCCGAGTGCCGGCCGCATTGTGCCGGCGCGAGCACGTAGGCCTGGCTCTCGATCGCCCGCGCGCGGAGCAGCACCTCCCAGTGGTCCTTGCCCGTCTCGCGCGTGAACGCGCTCGGGACCACGAGCCAGCGCGCGCCGCGCAGGGTGAGGGCGCGGTAGAGCTCGGGGAAGCGCAGGTCGTAACAGACGCTGAGGCCGACACCGCCGAAGGGCGTCTCCGCGAGGACGAGCTCGTCGCCGGCGGCGAAGTGCGTGGACTCGCGATAGGCGTCCTCGTCGTCGGGCCCGAGCGTGACGTCGAAGAGGTGGATCTTGCGGTAGCGCGCGACTTCTTCACCTCGCGGCGAACACACGATGCTCGTGTTGTAGACGCGCGTGTCGCCGGGGATCTCTTCCGGAAAGGTCCCCCCGAGCAGCCACACGCCGTAGCGCCGCGCCCAGTCGCGCACGGCGCGAACGATCTCGCCGTCGGGCCCCTGCACGGAGGGAAAGGGCGAACCCTCGCGCCGCATGAAGGCGAAGTTCTCGGGCAGGGTGACGAACGTGGCGCCACGTTCAGCCGCTTCCGCGACGCCCTTCTCCGCATTCGCGAGGTTCGCCGCGAGATCGTCGGTCGAGCAGACCTGGACGATCGCCGTGCGCACTAGCCTCGGAATTGCCCCGGGTCGACGCCCGTCCTGCGGATCACGTCGTAGAAGTCCTTGCGGTCCTTCTTGGCCATGCGGGCGGCCCGGCTGATGTTGCCGGAGCAGCGGCGCAGGAGGCCTTCGACGTAACGGGTCTCGAAGGCGCGCTTGGCGTCCTTGAACGAGGGCACTTCGTCGCCCTCGGTCGAGAGCATGAGCGCCTCGGCCGAGATCGCGCCCTGTCCCGCGAGGCGGATCGCCTGGCGGATGCGTTCGCGCAGCTCGCGCACGTTTCCGGTCCACGGCTCCTCGACGAGCCAGCGGCGGGCATCGGCGCTGAAGCCCACGGGCTCGACGCCTTCCTCGGCGGCGAACTCCGCGAGGAAGTGGGCCGCGAGGGGCAGGATGTCTTCGATGCGGTCGGCGAGTGCGCCGATCGCGATCCGTTCGGCGCCGAGTGGGGAGAGCGCTGCGTCACCGCCCGGAGCGACGGTGGCAAGGAGTCGCACGCGGCCACTGGCCGCGCGGAGACCATCGGTGAGCCGGGTCAGCGCGGAGCCGCTCAGCTGATCGGCGCTCTCGATCAGGAGCGTGCCGCCCTGAGCACGGGCGATCGCACCGGGCGCGCCGTCTTCACCGAAGAGCTCCCGCGACTGGGCCGGTTCGGTCGTGCTGGCCAGCTGGACCTCGACGAGGGGACCGCCGGCGCGCGGGCTCCACTGGTGGATCGCGCGCGCGACCTGCTTGCGACCACTGCCGCTCTGGCCCGAGACGACGATCGTCGCGTCGGAGCGGGCGATGGCGCTCGCCTGATCGACGACTTCCTGCATCTGCGCGCTCGCGGAGATGATACGATCGTTGCGACGGCGGCCCGTCGCGCGACCGGCGCCCGCGTTCGGACTCGCGGCGCGGTCGGGCGCCGCGGCGCGATCAGGTGTGGTCGACTCGACGCGGTTGGCGCCGAGGGATGATTGCTGCTCGGACATGGCACGAAGCCCCCAGGTAAGATCGTGGCCAGTCCAGAAATATTGGGATTCCGGACGTTTGTCAATGGTTATTGCGGGTCGCGAGCGTCTCGGCCGACAAGTTGACGCAGAATCAGGACGATGTTACCCCGCCGATAATCCTTTGTGGGAATAATCTGGCAGGTGAAATCGATGAGTTTTCCCCACTCCCTGCGGGCGCGGCGATGACCGAAGCGGAGAGCGGCCCGGGGGAGGGCGCCGGCTCGCCGGACGGCAAGGGCCGGATCCGCCTGCTGTCCGATGCGCTCGTCGACCAGATCGCCGCCGGCGAGGTCGTGGAGCGCCCGGCCTCGGTCGTGAAGGAGCTCGTCGAGAACGCCCTGGACGCCGACGCGCGGACGATCCGGGTCGACGTGCGGGACGGCGGCGCGGCGCTGGTCGCGGTGACCGACGACGGCGTCGGCATGACGCCGGACGAGCTGCCGATGGCGCTCCAGCGTCATGCGACGAGCAAGCTGCGTTCGGCGGCCGACCTGATGCGGATCGGAAGCTTCGGGTTTCGCGGCGAGGCGTTGCCGGCGATCGCGTCGGTCTCCCGCTTCCGGATCGTGAGTCGTGCACGCGACGCCGAGCACGGGTACGAGATCGTCGTCGAAGGCGGCGCGGTCAAGAGGGAACGCCAGGCGGGCGGCCCGGTCGGCACGCGCATCGAAGTCGCCGACCTCTTCGCAACGGTCCCCGCGCGCCGCAAGTTCCTGAAGCGCGCGGGCACCGAGTGGGGCCACATCGCGGATTGGCTCGCGCGCCTCGCGCTCGTGCGCCCGGACCTGCACCTCGAGATCCAGCGAGACGATCGCGGGGCGATGGTCTGGCCCGCATGCAGCACCGTCCGGGATCGCATCGCGAGCGTCCTCTCCGACGACGACGCGGCGGCCCTGGTCGAGATCGAACACGAGACGCCGGAAGCGAAGGTGCACGCCTTCGTGTCGACGCCGGAGCGCACGCGACCGAACGGACAGGCGCTCTACCTGTTCGTGAACGGTCGCCCGGTGCGGGACAAGCTGCTGCGCCACGCGCTCGTCCAGGCCTTTCGCGACCTCCTGCCGCGCGGCCGCTTCCCGATCGGCGTGCTCTACGTCGAGGTCCCGCCCGAGACCGTCGACGTGAACGTGCATCCCGCGAAGTGGGAGGTGCGCTTCACGGATCCGCAGGCGATCCATCGCGCGATCCGGCACGCCGTGCGCGACGCGATGGCGACGCGCAGCTGGCTGGGCGACATGAACGCACCGGATGGATTGCCGGTCGCGACCGGGCTCGGCACCTCCGCGTCGACCCGGCCGCGCGCGTTCCCGTCGTCCGCGGCTCCGTCACGCACACCGAGCGACACCGACGACTGGATCTTCGCCCGCGGCGACGAACGCGTCGGCCACGTGGCGGACCGTCCGCCGGAACACGCGAGCGGGGAGGTGATCGCGCCCTTGGCACCCGGCGCCGAGCCGGCGAGCGACGCCCCGCCGGTGCCGTCCTTCGGCGCGCTCCCGATCCTCGGCCAGCTCCGCGCGAGCTATCTGCTCGCGGAGACCGCCGACGGCCTGATGGTCATCGACCAGCACGCCGCCCACGAACGCATTCTCTACGAAGGCCTGCGAAAGGGCTGGCTCGAGTCCGGCGTCGCACGGCAGGGGCTGCTCACACCGCTCACGGTCGAGCTCGCCCCGAGCGCCGTCGCCGCCCTCGGCGAAGCGCCGGAGCTCGCGCTCCGACTGGGCTTCGAGATCGAGCCCTTCGGCGACGACGCGGTCCTCGTTCGCGCCGTCCCGGCGGAGGTCTCGGGTCAGGACGTCGGCGAGCTGATCAGCGAGCTCGCCAGCGCCCTCGAGGAGGTCGACGGCGGGGACGAGGGGGATGAGAACGTGATTCGCTGGCTGCCGTCCCTCGACCGGCTCTTCGCGACGATGGCCTGCCACTCGGCGCGCCGCTTCGGCGACCGCCTGCCCCGGGAAGAGCAGGAGGCGATCCTCGTCGGCCTCGACACGATTCCGTGGGCGCCGACCTGTCCACACGGTCGTCCGGTCGCGATCCTCGTGTCCCACGACGACCTCGAGCTGCGTTTCCGCCGGCGCTAGAGAGGGTTGCCGGCGCTCCGCGCGGCGCTGCGCCGGATCTCCGCTAGCCTTCGCCGCCTTCCGCGACCCGGGCTCTACACCCGGCGTCCACCTGGACCCCGCCTCGGGCTGCACACCCGAGCGCGCCGAGGACCGCAACCATGTCCGCCGCAAATCCCTCCGACTCGTCCGCCGCGGACGAGCGCACGGCCTCGATCGTGGACGAGCGCCCGCCCGTCGTGGTCGTGACCGGTCCGACAGGCGCGGGTAAGACCGGCCTCGCGATCGGTCTCGCCCAGCGCTTCGATGGCGAGATCGTGAACGCCGACTCGATGCAGGTGTTCCGCTTCATGGACATCGGAACGGCGAAGCCGACCCCCGAAGAGCGCCTCACGGTCCCGCACCATCTCTTCGACGTCGCGGATCCCGACGAGGAATACAGCGCGGGACGCTTCGGCAAGGAAGCGCGGGCGACCGCGGAGGCGATCCATGGGCGCGATCGGGTCGTCTTCCTGGTGGGCGGGACCGGGCTCTACATCCGCGCCTTCCTCGACGGTCTGATCGACACCGGCACCACGGATCCGATTCTCCGGGAACGCCTCGAGAACGAGCATCGCCGCGCGACGGAAGAGGGCGATGCGACCCGGCTCCACCGAAAGCTCCAGGAGCACGACGCCGACGCCGCGGAGCGCATCCATCCGAACGACGTGCGCCGGACGGTGCGGGCCCTCGAGATCCTCGAGCAGTCCGGCCAGCGCGCCTCGCGGGTGCGCGAGGAGCACGGCTTTCGCGATCGCCCGTTTCGCGTGCTCCACCTCTGTCTCGATCCCGGCCGCGAGGTCCTGAACGAACGCATCGATCGCCGCGCCGAACAGATGATCGAGGCGGGGCTGCTCAAGGAGGTGCGCGATCTGCGCGAGCGGGGCTACGGCCCGGAGCTGCGGCCGATGAAGGCGATCGGCTATCGCCACATCCAGCCCGTCGCCGACGGCGCGGACACCCTCGCGAACGCGCTGCCCGCGATGCAGGCGGACACCCGGCGCTTCGCGCGGCGCCAGCGCACGTGGGTGCGCGCGGTTCCGGACGTGCACTGGCACGACCCGCGCGAGCCCGGGCCCGTCTTCGAACGGGTGGGGCACTTTCTCGAAGCGGCCCCGGGCGATTCCGCCCGAGCGCTAGGCTGACGTCGTCATGCAGGACGCCAAGCGTCTCCCCATGGTCGCCCTCGTCGGGCGCCCCAACGTGGGCAAGTCGACGCTCTTCAATCGCTACGCCGGCTACCGCCGCGCGCTCGTCGCGGACCAGCCGGGGCTCACCCGCGATCGGATCGCCGAGAAGATCGAGATCGAGGGACGTTGGATCTGGATCGTCGACACCGCGGGCCTCGACGCGCCGAAGGGCGAGCAGGAGCTCGATGCCGCGGTCCAGAGCCAGGCGCGCTCCGCGGTCGAAGCTGCGGACGTGATCCTGTTCATCGTCGACGGAAAGCTCGGGCTCGTGCCCGAGGACGAGACGATCGCGACGACCCTGCGGCGTTCGGGCAAGCCGCTCGGGCTGCTCGTCAACAAGATCGACCAGCCGATGCACCACCAGGACCGGGTGAACGAGTTCTTCGCCCTCGGCATCGACGACACCTACGCCGTGTCGGCCGAGCACGGCGGCGGCGCCTTCGACGCCCTCGAACGCATCCTCGACAAGTTGCCGCCCGAGGCCGAGGCCGAGGCCGAGGACGAGGCCGACGCCGAGGACGAGGCGACGCGGATCGCGATCGTCGGACGACCGAACGTCGGCAAGAGCTCGATCGCGAACCAGCTCGCGGGCGAGGAGCGGATGGTCGTCTCGATCACGCCGGGCACCACACGCGACGCCGTCGACATCCGGATCGAGCGCGACGGGCGCGAATACGTGCTCGTGGATACCGCCGGTCTGCGCAAGGTCGGAAAGCGGCAGGGGCCGGGGGAGCACGGCGGGGCGCTGATGACGGTGCGCTCCCTCGAGCGAGCGCACGTGGCGCTCCTGATCGTCGACGCGGCCGAGGGCATCGCGGACCAGGACGCGCGTGTCGCCTCGCTGATGCGCGAGCAGGGCTGCGCGTCGGTCGTGCTCGCGAACAAGTGGGACCTCGTCGACAAGGACGATCGCGAGGACCGGCTCGCCGACATCGATCACGGCCTGCGCTTCATGGCCGACGTGCCGGTCGTGCCGGTGTCGGCGCTGACGGGCGCCGGGTTCAAGCGCTTGTTCCAGAAGCTCGGCAGCGTCGTTCGGGCGGGTGAGCAACGCATCCCGACCGCGGACCTGAACCGCTGGCTGCAGGACGTGAGCGAAAAGCATCCGCCGTCGATGGCGAGCAAGGGCGTCAAGCGGCGGCCCAACAAGCTCTTCTACGCCTCGCAGGTGAGCGTACGGCCGCCCACGATCATCGTCTTCTGCAGCGACCCGAAGGCGATCCAGACCTCGTATGTGCGATTCCTCGAGAACCAGCTGCGCGAGAGCTTCGGTTTCGAAGGCACGCCGGTCCGCGTTCGGTTGCGGCAACGAAGCGGTCGGAAGGGCGGAGATCGAGGGGAATAGGGCGCGCTCCCTGCCTTCGCCGGGCGGGCTCGAAGTCCGGCGGGGCGGAGGTACACTCCCGCGCGCCCCGGCGGGCCGAAGCGCTCGGCCTCCGCCTCGCGGGCCCGTTAGAGGATCGACACCTTGGCCCGACGCAACAAGCAAGTTCCGAGTCCCACCGCCGAGACGCTTCGCGACATCGAAGAGTCCGGAGACCGCATCGCGGAATGGGCATCCGAGAACGCCGCGCTGATCCTCGGTGTGATCGCGGCGATCCTGGTCCTGGCCGGCGGCGTCGGCCTCTACGTGCAGGGGCAGGAAAACAGCCGCGATGCCGCCGCGGATGCGCTCGCGATCGCGACGAGCCAGTACCGCCAGGCGATGGGCGCGGACCCGATCGCCGGCGTGATCCCGGAGCCGGCCAATCCGGAGGTCGCGGAGAACACGCGCACCGAGTACGTCGAACGCTTTTCGGCGGTTGCTCGCGACCACGAGGGCACCACCGCCGCGGCAGTGGCCTGGCTCGAGGCCGGACAGCTGCAGATGGAGCTGGGTCGACTCGAAGCCGCGGCCGAGAGCTTCGGCCGGGCGCGGGACGAGGGCGCCGGAACGGCCATCGAAGCCATGGGCTCGATCCGCCTCGCGAGTCTCGCCGAGGACCGCGGCGACTTCGGCGTCGCGGCGGGCGCCTTCGAAGCGGCCGCGGCGGTGGAGTCGTACCCGCTGCGGGCGCACGCGCTGGCGGACGCCGCGCGCTGCTGGGTGGCCGCGGGCAGCGAAGACGAAGCGCTCGCCGTGTACCAGCGCCTGGAGGCCGAGTTCCCGGACGTGCCGGTGCCGCCGCAGGTGGCGTCGTTGGTCGCGGAGATCCGGGCGGGGCGGTGATCGGCCGAGCGACCTTCGGGCGACTAGCTCGCCGAGTTCCCGCCCAGGGTGAATCTCGCCAGGCTTTGCTGAACGCGATTCGCGTGTTCGAGCAGGTTCTCGGCCGCGCCGGTGAGATCGTGCGCTCCGGATGCATTCACCTGCGTGATCCGGTCGACGTCGACAAGACCTGAGTTCACCTGGCCGATTCCCTCGGCCTGCTCTCGACTCGCGATCGCGATCTCCGACACGAGTTCGGTCGCTTCCCCGATCACGTGGACGATCTCGCTCAGGCTCTTCGCGGTTCGTTCGGCGATCGATCGGCCGTTCGAAACCTTGGCACCGGTGCCCTCGATCAGCTCGGTCGTCTCGCGAGCCGCTTCTGCGCTCCGCTCCGCGAGGCTTCGGACCTCCTCGGCGACGACTGCGAATCCCTTCCCGTGCACCCCTGCACGCGCAGCCTCGACGGCGGCATTGAGCGCGAGCAGATTCGTCTGAAAGGCGATCTCGTCGATCACCCGGATGATCCGCGAAATACGCTGGCTCGCTTCGTCGATGTCGAGCATGGCATCCACCATGGTCGCCATCTGCGCGTCGCTCGCCTCGGCTCCCTCGCGTACGGTCGAGGCCAATCCCATGGCCTTGCCGGCATTGTCCGCGTTGTTGCGTGTTTGTGCCGCGAGTTCTTCCATCGCTGCGCTGATCTCTTCGAGCGATGCCGCCGTCCGGGCTGCGTTGTCCGAGATCTTCCCGCTCGTCTTCGCGACCGTGCCGCTGCCCGTGGTCACCTGCTGGGAGGCGTTCTGGACGCCACCGAGCACCTCGCTGAGATCGGCGACCATCGAGTTGATGCCGACGGCCATCTGGCCGATCTCGTCGTCCGCCCGCGCGGAGAGCCGCTGCGAGAAATCACCGGTTGCGACGACCTCGACCATTCCGGATGCGTCTCGGAGCGGGAGCAGGATCGATCGTCGGATTACGGGAATCACACAAGCAGCCACGATCAGCAGCGAGCCGAGGGCGATCCCGGCCGAGACGTATTGAAAACGCGCGAGGCCAGCGAGCATGACCGACTCCCGCAGCGACCGGACGAGGACCCAATACCGATCGTGATCGGTCGCCAACGGGTAGACCCGCGTGAAGGCGAGCACGTCACCGTCCTCGACGACCAAGCCTGATTCCTGCTCCGCGATCGTCGCCGCAGCCTCGGGAAAACTCGCGGACAGACGGCTGCCGTGGCCCAGGTCCGCAGCCCACTGTTCGTCGATCTCGGGGTGCACCGCGAAAGAACCGTCGCGCGTGACGAGGTAGTTCCTCGTGCCGGACGCGTCATCGCCGGAGGCAAGCGGGGCCAGAAAGCGCGAGGCGTCGACGTCGATCGCGACGACCCCGCGTGGTGATTCATCCTTCGTGAAGACGCCGATCGCGTAGAGCAGACTCGGATGGTGCGGCACCTCGATCGTTCCTCCGTCCCGCGAGAGCGCGAGCGGGGAGAGGTTGATCTGGTCTCGCCCGAGTGAGGCGCTTTCGAGGAACCAGGACTCTCCGTCTCGTACGCGACGGCTACCCGTGTCGGGGATG
This sequence comes from uncultured Spirochaetaceae bacterium, assembly GCA_964488255.1. Classification (GTDB taxonomy): domain Bacteria; phylum Myxococcota_A; class UBA9160; order UBA9160; family UBA4427; genus UBA4427. Next base: position 384,735 of record CAZAUR010000002.1, read on the forward strand.
AACGGTTCTCCGCCCTCTCCCCGGTCGACGCGCATCAGCTCCTTTCCGTCCCTGTCGAGGACCCGGATGCGTTCGTAAATGGGCTTTGCACGGATGAGTCTCGCCGCGATCGCCTCGCCGCGCTCGATCCATTGCCATGAAGTGCTGCCGTCGATCGGATCGACGTTGTAGTTGTCGAGGGCGCGGAACGTGCCCTCGGTGGTCGGCACCTCTGCGAGGAACTGGAGGTCGGCCAGGACACCCCCGAGCTGGGCCTCGATCGAGCGCGCATCGCTCGACGCCGCGTAGGCGAGCTGATCATGGGACCCGGTTCGCATCGCATCGCTGGTCGAGGTTGCTCCGTGCCACGCGATGATCGCGGAGGTGGCAATCAGGGAGAACAAGAGCAGGACGATCAGCTTCGTTTGGATCGCAAGGCGGCTGAAGAACCCGCCCGCTCGCGGATTGGTTGTCATGGCGAGTCCTTTTCCGATCTGCCGAAAGCGTTGGTCGATGAGCTCATCGAGATCCTCGATCGAACTAACACCGACGGGTGCGATTCGATGCTGTCCGCCCCACCCAATCTCTGATCTCGGGTCGGGTGAGTTCCGGTCGTCCCGCTCGGATCGGTCGCACGGCCCCCAGGATTGACCGCGATGGCGGAGTTCGGGCCGATAAAGAGGGTTCTCCTTACCGGGAGCCGAGCCTTCCCCTGATCTGGCGGCGTCCATCGGCGCATCGCGCGATGCCGCTCGACGACCATCATGATTTTTCTCGAGTCGATCGCAGGGGGATGTACCGGAGTGCGCTTGGGGGGGGGAACGCCCGATTGAGGTTGATTGCCGTTGGTCGATAGACATTCCAGAACTTCGTCCTGCCCGACCCGCTCTCGCAGGACTGGGAGACATGTCATGAAGGCCTTCGTCCTCGCTTCCCTCGCCCTCGTTCTGCTTCCGATCCCGTCGGCAGCGGCCGACTCTCAAGAGGAGTCTGCCCAGCAGGTCGCGGCGCTATTTCGATCGTTCCGCAAGGCGATCGTGATGAACCCGCCGTCGATTCACGAGCCCGGCAGCTTTTTCTCGAACCCGCAGAACCGAATGATGATCAACGCGCAGGCGAAGAGCTTCTACCGCGCCTTTCTCGGTTCGCCCTATCCGGAAGGAAGCGGTGGGCTGCACGGCAAGATGGAAGAGGCGCTCGAGACCGTCATGGAGCGGGTCGCCGGCGGAGGCGACGCGCTGCAGTGGGCGGGCTCGAACGACTACGTCAAGAAGTGGGACGGGAAGCTCCTGCCGGCGCGGTTCGCTGGGATGCTCGCCGGCGAATTCAATCGACGGACCGAAGGGAGCGCGACCATCAAGCTCACGACGGCACCCGGCCTGCTGGTCAACGAGAGCAATGCGCCTGATGGCTGGGAGACGGGTGTGATCTCGACCAAGATGGTCGACTCGAACACCGCCAACCAACAGACGTATTCGGAGACGGTGGACGGCGTCTTTCGCCTGATGCTCGGCGAGTACTACGGACAGGGCTGCATCGGTTGCCACGGAACCGGTCCCGGCCAGGAAGGTCCGAGCATTCATCCGAGCGACATGGCCCGGAAGATGGGCGACTTCGCCGGCGCGATCAGCATTTCCATCAAGAGTTCGCCCGCAGCAGGTCAGTGAGCAGGTCAGTGAGCAGATAGGCACGACGCGTGCTCTGCAGTCTGCGGGCTCGGCGGTGATCCGCCGATGCCCGCGATCAATCCAACGATCGGAGCCCAGAGATGGTTGCCACCAAACGATTCCTGAACGTCGGGCGCTGCGTCACCGCAGCATGCTTCCTCGCCGTGACGTTGTCCCCATCATACGCACTCGCCGAGGACGACAAGGCGAGCGGAGCCCTCGCGGAGCTAATGGCCGCGGTCAAGGACAGCAAGCCGATCCTCGACGTGAACCTGCGCTGGGAGTACGCGAAGATCAACGCGTTTCAGCACTCGCACGGCGCGACCGCACGCACGCGCTTCGGTGTGGCGACCGGCACATTTCACGGCTGGAAGGGGCTCCTCGAGGGCGTGAATACCGCTTCGCCGAAGCCGAGCGGCTATTTCGACGCAGTCGAGACGAACGACGGGCCTCAGTCGGTGGTCGCGGACCCCGAGCGCACCGCCGTCAACCGCGCCTGGCTCGCCTTCTCGAAGGAAGAGTGGGGCGGCCTCGAGATGAAGGGTGGTCGACAGCGCATCAAGCTCGACGACGATCGCTGGATCGGGAACGTCGGCTGGCGACAAAACGAGCAGACCTACGACGCCGCGCGCGTGAAGACGAACCTGGGAATGGAGAAGCTCCTCGTCCAGTACATCTACGCCTGGCAGGTAAATCGGATCTTCGGTGACCAGGGCGGGGCGGGCACACGCGACTTCGGCCCGCGGTCGCACATGCTCAACGTCTCCTACGCCGGCGGGAAGGCCGCTCGCATCACGGGCTTCGCCTACCTGATCGACCCGAATCAGGCGAATTTCCGCGCGTTCGGCTCGGCGACCTACGGCGGCCGCGTGAAGGGGACGATCACGCTCTCGGACGATCTCGCGGTGCCGTACCAGGCTTCCTACGCCTACCAGCACGATTGGGGAAACAACCAGGTCTCCTACGACGCGCACTATGCGCTCGCGGAGGCCGGCCTGAAGGTCAAGGGTCTGGCCACCGTATCCGCGGGCTACGAGCACCTCGGAAGCGACACCGACGCGCGCGTGGTTACGCCGTTCTCGACCGCGCACAAGTTCAATGGGTTCGCCGACGCGTTCCTGAACAACGGCGGCGTGCGCGGCCTGCGCGACCTCTACGTCTCGATCGCACCCGCGATCCCTTGCAAGGGACTCAAGCTGAAGTTCATCTTCCACCAGTTCTGGGACGATCAGGGCGGCGACAACCTCGGCGAGGAATACAACATCGTCTCCACGTACAAGTGGAACGAGCACATCGGCTTCCTGTGGAAGTTCGCGTATTTCGACGGAGGGAAGACCCGCTCGCCCGCGACGCGGACGCGGAGCATCCTCCAGACGACGCTGCGCTTCTAGAAGGTCCGGATTCGCAGGACCGAAGCTCTCTGCGATCGCCGCTCGACTGCAGCGCAGAGGCCGGAAGGGCGCCAGTCGAGGGGAATAGGGCGCGCTCCGCATCGGCGCGGGATTCGCTCGAAGTCCGCTCGGGCGGAGGTACACTCGCGCGCCGCGTGATCGCTGCCGACCGGGTCCCAAAACCGATCTGGGCGGCTCTGACCCGGGAAGCCGGTGGCTACGACAAGGCCATTAAGGCGCGCAAGACGATCGAGCGTGAGGCGAAGCGCCCGAAGAAGGCCGGGGCCTTCGCCGCCGCCGCCGATCCGCTCGCCACGTTGCTGAGCGAGTTCGACAGGACCGTGCTGGTGAACGAGCAATCGAAGCAGAAGGCGTTCGGTCAGCCGTTCCCGAAGGCATACCGCGAGTCGATCCTTCGCCACGCCTACCGGCTCTACTTGTCGAGCCTCGTCGGCGGGGACCGCCCGGGCTGCGCAGGGGAATCAGCGCTCCCGAGGGAGGACGTCCCAGTCGGTCGGGTGCTTTCCGGTCATTCCGACCTGATCCGTCTGTCTGTCACCACTGATAAGATAGATTATGTCAACTAAAGGATTCGACCGGAATGCCGGGACGACCCAGAGCCCACCCGGACGAGAAAACCCCTTTCTGGCCGCTACCTGGGCTGAATCGACAGAAAATCGTTGAGTTCCGACTGACCTGTCAGTAGGTTGGAACTCATGGCCCCCAGCCCATCGATGCCCCCCTCGATGTCCAGCCCGCGCGGTGACGAACGGCGCGACGAGTTGCTGCGGGTGGCGATCGACGTCTTCGGCGAAGCCGGCTTCGCCGGCGGACGGATCGACGAGGTCGCCCGCAGGGTCGGGATCCGACGCCCGTCGGTCCTCTACCACTTCTCCGACAAGTCGACGCTGTACCGCGCGGCGCTCGCTCGAGTCGTCGAGGAGATCACGGCCCGGGTCGTGGCCACCGAAACGGTCCGGGAGGCACGGCTCGAAGCGATCGTCGACACCTGGATCGACTTCGTGATCGGGCGGCGATGGGCGGCGCGACTCCTCTTGCGGCAGATGATCGACGAGACGCCCGGGGTTGCCGCTGATGAGACCGTCGGACCGGTCGCGGCGCTGCTGGCCTCGCTCCAGCGCGCCCTCGACGACCGGGTCGGCCCGAACGCGCCAGGCCGGGTGGAAGCCAGCGAATTCGCGCTGATCTTGTCCAGCACGACGCTCGTATGGGTGGCCTCGAGCCGCGCCGTCGAAGACGTGCTCGGACTCGACACGCTGGCCCCGGATGCCGTCGCTCGTCACCGGTCGACGCTCCGCGCGCTCGTACACAAGCTCGTCGAGGCGACCGCTGCCTCCGCGGAGGACGGAGCCGCCAGGGAACCTGCCACCGGGCCCGCGGCGTCCGATGTGATGGCCCCCGAAACCAACCCCGCCGAATTCCGTCCTACGAGGCCCCTGCGATGATGCGCTCGCCCTGCTCTGCTCGATTCCGCTTTGGGACGTTATCGGTGGTACGCAAGTCCGCCGAGGCGATGCTGATCGCCGCGCTCCTCGCGATTCCGGCGATGGCGAATGAATCCGTCCCCCTCGACGCCTTCGACGGGCGTTGGCAGCGGATCGCGGACGAGTCCGAAGACGCCGCCCGGCTCTCGAGCATCGACTCCGCGCTCGAAGACCTCTCCTGGCTGGTCCGCAGGATGGCGTCGGGCATCCTCTCGAAGTCGGTCACCCCGGCCGGTGAGATCGCCTTCGTCTGGGACGGTGAAGCGCTCCATCAGCGCGTCCAGGGCCCCAATGGTCAGATCGATCGCCCGGTTCACTTCGACGCGGGCCCCCGCCAACAGAAGGACGGGCGCGGCGAAGACACGACCGTCGAATGGCGTCGCACCTCCGAGGGCCTGGAGGTGCACTGGACGCAGTCCCAGGCCTTCGGCCACAACGTCTATCGGCTCGATTCCGACGACCAGATCCTCCACGTCGAGCACCGGATCCAGGTCACCGCGATCGATGGGGTCGACGAGATCGTCCACTCCGCCCGGTTCGAACGCGAGTCGCTCCCGGCCGTATCGAGCGCCAGCGGACACGCCGCGGAGGCCGCCATCCCGCGGCCGATCGGGGACGCGAAGCCCTAGCGCCAGGCCCGGCCCCCTGCCCTGTCCCCCTCCTGAGCCACGCCCTGCCCCGCAGCTTCAGGCGCGTGTCTTTCGCCCCATTTTGAGCTTTCGCACGTCCATAGCGCCCCAACACTGGCCGCACGGGCGACGAATGGCTACAAGCACGGGCGCTTCCTGCGCGTGAATCGTCCTCCGCGCAGAGTGTCTCGAGAGGATGGCATGGCGGCGAGCAAGAAGAAGGCGGCGAAGGCCAAGAAGAAGGCGGCCAAGAAGAAGGCCCCTGCGAAGAAGAAGGCGGCCGCGAAGCCGGCGAAGAAGAAGGCGGCGGCCAAGAAGAAGTCCGCCCCGAAGAAGTCCGCCGCGAAGAAGAAAGCGCCGGCGAAGAAGGCCCCCGCCAAGAAGGCGACGGCCAAGAAGGCCGCCAAGCCGGCCAAGACCACGGCCAAGACCACGGCCAAGACCACGGCCAAGAAGGCTGCGAAGAAGGCGGCCGCGAAGCCCGAGAAGGCCGCGGCCAAGAAGTCTTCGAAGTCGAAGAAGAAGGGAGCGGACGGCGACGCCGCGCCCGCGAAGAAGGCCAAGGCGAAGAAGGCCGTCCAGCCGAGCGGGCCGCGGCATCCGAAGCTCGGGTACAAGTGGACGTGCTACGCGTGCGCCGCGAAGTTCTACGACCTCGGCAAGGAAGAGCCGCTCTGCCCCAAGTGCGAGGCGGACCAGCGCGATCGGCCGCCGGAGGAAGCGAAGGCGACGACCGAGGTGCCGAAGCCGAAGGTGGTGCGGCCGATGGCCCAGCTGCTCGACGACGAGGAACCGGCTCCGTCCCCGGACGACGAGATCACCAAGAAGTCCAAGTCGCCGACCGAAGAGATGTTCGACGACACCGAGGCGGACGACGGCGGACTCGACATCGACGACGACGCAGGACCTGGTGAGGGTGTCGACCCGCCGGAGATCGACGAGCTCTAGCTTCGTCGCGTCTTCCGGCCCGGGGGCGTCCGCGGGTCAGATCGTCGTCAGTCGCTTGACGTGGCGCATCAGGCCTTCGCCGAGCTTCGAGCGCAGCTCGAGCTCGCGCTCGAGCGCGTCGATCTCGTTCTGGCGTTCGGCGACGCCCGCTGCGGCGGCGCGGATCCGGCGACTCGTCTGCGTGGTCTGCTGGAACTGCTCGACGTTGCCCGAAATCGATCCGATGTCGCCCTGGGGTCGCGTGCGCTGGCGCTTGGCGGCCGCGAACCGCGCCTCGGAGCCCTGGAGCTCGCCGGCGTAGGCGTCGCGCAGGGCCTGCACGTCCTGGCTCGAGTAGTTCTCGTAGGGACGCGCGCCCTCGGTCTGGCGCTCGATCTCGAGATTGCGGTGGTAGTTCCAGCCGCCGAGGCCCGAGAGGAGCACCAGAAGGAACGCGACCTGGCCGGTCGCGCGGCCGGCCCGGCGGCGGATGTCGTGGCGGGGACGGTCCATGCGGGGACCTCCAGTTCTCGCGGATGCGAAGCGAGCATCCGGCGCTCCCCTCATCGGTGTGGCCCCCGACATTCTCAACCGCATCGTCGGGATTTCGCTCGCCTCGCGTCTCGGCCCGGCAGGCGGCGCGCACGGCCCGTGCATCGGGCGCGCACCCCGAGAGGTCTCGCTCCCAGGATCTCAGTAGAGGAGCCGGTAGGCCTGCAGGCTGCGCATCACGCGCTTCACGTAGCTCCGGGTCTGGGAGTACGGGATCCCTTCGACCCATTCGTCGTCGGGGCGCGCATCGCCTTCGACCCAGTCGACCACGACGTGCGGGCCGGCGTTGTAGCTCGCGATCGAAGCCGAGAGCTTCGTCGGAAACCGATTCGAGAGCTCGGTCAGGTAGAACGAGCCGAGCTCGATGTTGGTGCGAGGATCGAAGAGATCATCGGGGTCGAAGGTGCGCCGGCCGCTGCGATCCGCCAGGCGCGCCCCGGTCTCTCGCATGATCTGCAGCAGTCCGCGAGCGCCGACGGGCGACACGACCTTCGGCCGGTAGCCGCTCTCCTCGCGCATGATCGAATACACGAGCTCCGGATCGACGCGCCCTTCGTCCGCGGTCGCTTCGTCGACGAGCTCTGCGTACGCGGAGGGCCACGCGTACCACCAGAGCTCCTCGAGGCCGGCCACCGGGCCGCGCGCGAGATCCCCGCGATAGGCGTCGACGATCACACGCTGGGCACGGTTGAAGTCGCCGGCGGAAGTGAGCAGTCGCGCGAGCTCGACGCGATCGTCGAGTCCCCGGGCCCGCCGGGTGAGCGCCGCGGTCTCCTCGGCGCCGGCATCCGAGAGCCCAGCTTCCATCAGAATGCGGACGCGTTCGAGGGCGGACCCGGAGAGCGCAGCCCGGCCGACGCGAATCGCATGGTCCGGACGCGCGAGATCCGTGCGACCCAGCTCCTCGCGCGCGCGCCAGCCGTAGTAGGCGAGCGGGAAATCCTCGGCGAGGGAGGCCAGGAGCGCCCGGGCTTCCTCGGTCGCGTCGGTCTTCTCGAGCGCGCGGGCCTGCCAGTAGCGCGGCCGAAGGCGATCGATCGGGTCCGCGGTCGCGTCCGCGAGGGCCTCGAAGCGCTTGGCGGCCTCGGCCTCGCGACCGAAGCGGTAGTCGCTCCAACCGAGCCGCCAAAGGGCCGCACGCTGGTTCCCGCCACCGGCGGGGTCGTTCGCGAGCACCTCGAAGTGGGCCCGCGCCTCTTCGTCGCGATCGCGCCCGTCGAGCAGCAATGCCGCGAGATAGCGGGCGCGCATCCGATTCGGGCCCGGCTTCTTCGCGATCTTCTCGAAGGCCGCGATCGACTCCGGCACGCGGTCGGCCCGGGCCATCGAACGCGCGGTCCAGATCGGCGTGTCGCCCGTCTGGGGCAGCGATTCGAAGGCCGCGACCGCCTCGGGATAGCGGCGCATGCGGAAGAGCGTCTGGGCGCGCTGCTTCTTCGCGCGGCGGGTCTCGGACGCCGGCAGACCCATCGCGAGGGCGCGGTCGTAGGCCTCGAGCGCCTCGTCGTTCATGCGCTTGCGGAACAGTCGGTCGCCGCGCCGGCGCCAGTCGCTCGCCCGGCGCAGGGTCTCGTCGAGATGCGCCTCGATCACGTCGAGGCGATGGCTCGCCTGCTTCGCCTCTTCCGTCGAGGGGTGCGCGTACCAGAGCAGGCGCCAGGTGATGCCCGCGGCGCGGTCCTCGCCCGAACGCTCTTCGCTCCGCGCGACCTTGCGCAGGAGCGCGGCACGCTGATCGTCGTCGTCGGTATCGGCGAGCGCGGCGGCCCAGGCCTGCCGCGCCCCCTTGTCGTCCCGCGCCATCACGTGCGCCTCGCCGACCAGCTCGTGCAGCGCGGCACGGATCGGCGTGTCCGCGAAGTCCGAGAGCGTCTTTATCGCGATCGCGCGCGCTTCGTCGTGGCGGCCGCGGTCGAGCTGGAGTCGCGCGCGCAGCAGACCGGCGTGGTCGCCGACGATCGGATGACGGCTGCCGATCTGCGCGTAGAGCCAGTCGGCGTGGGCGTAGTCCTCGGCCTCGACGGCCTCGGCGGCGGCTCTGAACAGCGCGGCCGGATCGTCGAGCATCGCCTGGCTCTTCTCGCGCAGCACCCGGTCCGCTGGCGGCATCGGGAGAGCGCCTGGGATGTCTTCGTCGGCGGTCGGTTCGACCCGCGCGGCCTCGAGGGGCGGCTGAACGTCTCCGGCATCGGCCTCGCCGGGATTCTGCACGCCCGTCGCGGGACCGGCGAGAAGCAGTGCGAGCAGGACGAGGCCGACCGTGCGCGGACCGACGCGGCCGAGCACGTCCGCTCTGCGTCCGGCCATCACTGCCTGCCTCATCGCTCTCGCCATCGTCGAGCACTCCTCGTCCGCGGGATCCGGGCCATCGAGTCTGGCGCCGACGCCCATCCTGTCAATCGGACGGAAACCACACGCCCTTTCGGGTCCGTTCACCCGAATGGACGGACGTCGTGGCCCCTCGAATGAGTGTCCCGGATTGAGGTGCAGGGCACGCACAGTTACCGTGTGCGCGCCCCACTTTCCCCCTCGATGCACCCGGGCCGCGCAATCGTGATCCACTCGACGAAAACCCGTTTGCGTTGGCGCCCCAGGTGCTTCCTGGCGCTGCTTGCCGTGCTGCCGCTGGCCTGCGCCCCGGAGCCGCCGACGACGGCGCCCGCGCTCCTGGAGGCTGGCACGCGCCCCCACGAGTCGGGTCTGCCGGCCCCCGCTCCCGATCAACGGGCGCGCGGTCTGTGGGTGCTCGCCGAAGGCGGTGTCCGGGTCCTCGACGCGCCCCGGGAGCGGCTCGCCCCGCTCCTCGATCGGGCGGCGCGGCTCGGGGTGACGGACCTCTTCGTCCAGGTCTACCGCGGTGGGCAGGCCTTCTATCCGGCCGGACCGGGCATCGAACGCAGCGAAGCCGCCGAGCGACTGGCGGCGGAAGGGGAAGACGCGCTGCGCCTGCTCCTCGACGCCGCGCGGGCGCGCGGGCTGCGTGTGCATGCCTGGGTGAACGTCCTGTCGCTCTCGACCCGGCGCGATGCAGCGATGATCGAAGCACTCGGGCGCGAGGCGATCCTCGTCGACCGACTCGGGCGCTCGATCCTCGACTACCCGGACCTCGATCTTCCCGAGCCCGACCGCCGCTACTACCGGATGGGCACAAGGGGCATCTATCTCGATCCGGCGGTGCCCGTGGTGCGGGACCGCCTCGTGGCGACCTTCGCCGACCTGCTGACGCGTTACCCGGAGCTCGACGGGCTCCATCTCGACTACATCCGCCATCCCGGCGTCCTCCCCTTCAGCCCCGGCTCGCGATTCGGGGTCGGCCTCGAGTTCGGCTACGGCGAGATCGCCCGCGCGCGATACCGCGCCGAGACCGGGCGCCCCGATCCGATCGACGGCGCCGGCCCCGGAATGGTTCGCGGCGCCAACGCCTGGGACGCCTGGCGACGCGAGCAGGTCACGACGCTGGTCGAGGCGATCGCCAGCGCCGCCCGGGGCGCGCGGCCGGGAATCGAGGTCTCCGCCGCGGTGATCGCCTACAGCGACCGCGCGTATCTCTCGCTCGCCCAGGACTGGCGCGGCTGGCTGCGATCCGGCGCCCTCGATCGGGCGATCCCGATGGCGTACACGACCGACGCCGGACTGCTCCGGGATCAGCTGGAGACGTTCGCGGGCTGGCCCTACGCCGATCGCATCTGGCCCGGCCTCGGCGTCTGGCTCTTCGACGACGCGCCGTCCCGCGCCGTCGCGCAGCTCACGACGCTCCGGGATCATGCGTTCGGCGGCGAGGTGCTCTTCTCCGACGATGCGATCGCCGCGGCCCCGGCGCTGCTCGAGGCCCTGGCCGCGACCGCGCCGGGAAACGAGCCCGCCCCGTGAGCGCCTCGCCGGCGACCGCGGATCCCCTGGCGATCCTCGACGACTACGACTTCGAACTCCCGGAGTCGGCCATCGCCCAGTCCGCCCTCGTCGAACGCGACGCGGCGCGCCTGTTGCTGCTCGATCGCGCGCGGGGCGCGCGCGTGGCCCACGACCGCGACGTGCGCGTCCGCGACCTCGTCGACTGGCTCGCGCCCGGGGACCTGCTCGTCGTGAACGCCACCCGCGTGCTCTCCGCACGCCTCGTCGGCCGCAAACGATCCGGCGGCGCCGCCGAGGCGCTCCTGCTCGGCCCCGACCGGCGATCGCCCGGGCTCCACCGCGCCCTCGTGAAGTGCACCGGCCGCGTGCGGGAGGGTCTCGAGCTCGTGCTCGGCCGGCGCGACGGCCTGCCGGCCACGATCACCGCGCTCCACGACCGCGGCGAAGTCAGCCTGCGTTTCGCGGACGGGGCCGACCCCTACACGGAGGGGCAGGCGCCGCTCCCGCCCTATATCCGACGCGCGGCGGGCGACGACGCGGAGGCCGACCTCGCGCGATACCAGACGGTGTACGCCCGGGAGCCCGGTGCGATCGCCGCCCCGACCGCCGGACTCCACTTCACGCCCGCCCTGCTCGAGGCGCTCGAAACGCGCGGCGTCGAGCGCGCGGAAGTCGTCCTGCACGTCGGCGCCGGCACGTTCCGACCGATCGACGAAGAGGCGATGACGACGGGCAAGCTGCACGAGGAGACGTTCGTGCTGCCCGAGGAGACCGTGGCCGCGATCGACGCGGCTCGCGCCCGAGGTGGACGGGTCGTCGCGGTCGGCACCACGAGCGCGCGCGTGCTCGAGAGCTGCGCCACGCAGGACGGTCGACTGACGCCCGGGACGGGGTCGACGCGTCTTTTCCTGCGGCCCGGCGGCGCGCCCTTCCGGATCGTCGACGCCCTGCTCACGAACTTCCATCTGCCGCGATCGTCGCTGCTGCTGCTGGTGGCGGCATTCGTCGGCCGTGAGCCGATGCTCGCCGCCTATCGTGATGCGATCGAGGACGGCTTCCGCTTCTACTCCTACGGGGACGCGATGTTGATCGCGGACGGGCTCGCTGCGCGAGCGGAGAGCGCCTCGTGAGTCGGATCCTGCGCGCAGAGGGATTCGGGCTCGAGGTGCTGGCCCGCGAAGGCGCAGCGCGGCGCGCGCGGCTCGCGACGCCCCACGGCGTGATCGACACTCCGACCTTCATGCCGGTGGCGACGTACGGTGCCGTGCGTGGCGTGTCCTTCCAGGAGCTCGCCGAGGCCGGCGCCCAGATCCTGCTCTCGAACACCTACCACCTGCACGAGCGGCCCGGCGAGGAGACGGTCGAGGCCCTCGGCGGGCTGCACGGGTTCACGAGCTGGGAAGGACCGTGGCTGACCGACAGCGGCGGCTTCCAGGTCACCTCCCTCGCCGATCGCGCGAAGATCGACGAGGAAGGCGTGACCTTCACCTCGCCCCTCGACGGGCGGCGCAGGCAGCTCACGCCCGAGAACACGATCGCCATCCAGGAGGCCCTCGGCAGTGACATCGCGATGGTCCTCGACGAGTGCCTGCCGATCGATCACGAGGACGCGGGCCGGACGGATCCCCGCGAGATGCAGCGCGCGATGGAGCGCACCCTGCGCTGGGCAGACCGCGCCCAGGCTGCGCGCACGCGCGCGTGCCAGGCGGTCTTCGCGATCGTGCAGGGCGGCGCCTCGGAGAAGCTTCGGCGGTCGAGCGCCGAGTCGACCTCCGGGATCGAATTCGACGGCTATGCCCACGGCGGGCTCGGGCTCGGCGAGAGCCGCGAGGAGCGACGCGCGGCGGTCGCTGCGGCGAACCAAGCCCTGCCCGACGACCGCCCCCGCTACCTGATGGGGCTGGGTCGCCCGATCGACCTGCTCGACGGCGTCGCCGCGGGCGTCGACCTCTTCGACTGCGTCGTGCCCACGCGGAACGGCCGCCACGGTCTGCTCTTCACCTCCGAGGGCACCGTCAGTCTGCGCAACGCCGGCCACGCGTGGGATCAGGACCCCGTTGATCGTGACTGCCCCTGCCCCGGCTGCCGGCAGCACAGCCGCGGCTACCTCCGCCACCTGATCAAGACCGGTGAGTCCCTCGGCCGGCGGCTCTCGGCGCTCCACAACCTCACGTACTACCTGCGCCTGCTCACCCGCGCGCGAGAAGCGATCGAGAACGGCGGCTTCGCGGCGCTCCACGCCGAGATCGAGGCCATCGCCGACGTCCGACTCTGATCGACCCGGTGGACTCACCCAGCTCGAATCGAGTCGCGACCGCCGGTGCACGCGCGCTGCTCAAGCCCTGCCGTCGCCTCGCCGATGAAACCCCTGATGGTGGATAGGAAAAATCTTTGGCGTCCGCTGAGGCCTCTCCCGGACACCGGCTCCGGGCGGTTCGAGGCCAAGCTGGATCGCCCCAGCGTCATCGCGGGCTTCGCGCTCGGGCTCGCACTCGCCCTGCCGGCGCTGGGCACCCCCGCGCCGCTCACGGCCGTCGTCGTCGCGGCCGGCGCGTTCCGCCTGGCACAGCTCCGGAGCCGCGAGCGCGCGGCGGCCGACGCCCTGTGCGAGACCGTCACTGCCCGGGCACTCTCGCTCGACCTCGCCCGGCTCGCAGCGACCGACGATCCCCGAGCTGCACGCTGGAACGCCGAGTGGCCCACGCGCGCCGCCGCCCTCCGACGGGCCGAAATCCTGATGGAGCGCGCGACCGCCCTGCCGCCGCTCGTCGACCAACGCCTCGGCGAGCTCACGACCGCCGCGGACCGGCAGGAGGAAGCCGTCGAGGAGACCGCGTCGCTGATCGCGAACATGCGGCAGTCGATGCGCGAGGTCGCGGACCAGGTCGATCATCTACTCCAGTCCTCCGATCAATCCGCCTCGTCGATCCTCGAGCTCGGCCAATCGATCGACGAGGTCGCGAACAACACCGCGTCGCTCCATCAACGTGTCGACTCCTCGACCAGCTCGGTGCACGAGATGGGCGCCTCGATCCGACAGGTCGCGACCTCGGCCGAGCAGGTGCAGGAGATCGCCGAGAACACGGCGGCCGCCGTCTCGCAGATGGACCGCAGCATCCAGGAGGTCTCGAACAACGCGATCGAGGCCGCGTCGCTCACCGAGCGCGCCCATGAGGGCGCCGGCCGCGGACGCTCCGCGGTCGAGGCCACGATCTCCGACATCGAGCGGATCTCGTCGCTCACCACCGACGCGATGGATCGCCTCGACGGGCTGGTGAAGCGGATCTCGCAGATCGGCAGCATCCTCGGCGCGATCGACGAGATCAACGACGAGACGAACCTGCTCTCCCTGAACGCGGCGATCATCGCGGCTCAGGCCGGGGAGCAGGGCAAGGCGTTCCTGGTGGTCGCGAACCACGTCAAGACCCTCGCGCGTCGCACCGCAGCGTCGACCCAGGACATCGAGCGCCTGATCGAGGCGATCGGCGAGGAGTCGGGCTCGGCGGTCGAGGCGATGCGCGCGGGGATCGACGCGGTCGCTGCTGGCGTCGAGCGCTCTCGCGGCGCCGGTGAGGCCCTCGAATCGATCCAGGAGTCCTGCAGCGAGGCCAGTGAGCGCGTCGCGGAGATCGCGCGCGCGACCTCCGAGCAGTCACGGAACTCGAAGGAGGTCGCGCAGACGACCCTCCAGGCCTCGACGCAGATCCACCAGATCAGCGAAGCGATCGCGGAACAGCGCCGGGCGAGCGAGGCGATGCTCACCGACTCCGAGAGCGCCCGCGCGAGCTGCCTCGAGGTCCACCGCTCGACCGACGAACAGCGCGCCACGAGCCGGCACATCACCGCCGCGATCGGCGCGATCAGCGAGATGATCCGCGAGATCGGCACGCAGACCCGCAACCACGCCGAGGCGAGCGACTCCACGAACGAGGCGGTCTTGCGGCTGCTCGACAACGCCCGGGACGCGGCGTCGAACGTGCCCCCGATCCGCGCCCTCTTCGATGAGCTGACGGTCGCGCCGAGCGCGGACGGTGTCGAAGCCGACGGCGCGGCGATCGAAGACTCGGCCTAACGTCCCTCATCGTCCCCGAGCGCAATCGCGAGCCCGGCGCGCTCCGGCAAGCGGCTCCCGAGGGCCGCCGGCACGAGCTCGAGTCGCTCCGCCTGATGGGGCCAGAGCCTGGCCGCGAGGCGTTCGCGCAGCGGCGCGAAGCAGAGGGCGTCGCCCGCCGCGACCGCGATCGTGCCGAGCACGATGCGCCGGGGCTCGAGCAGCATCACGATCGACACGAGGCCCTGGGCGAGATCGTCGAGCCACGTTCCGAACGTGGCGGCCGCCCACGGGTCGCCGGCGCGCGCGGCTTCGACGACGTGCTCCGGCAGGAGCGCGCTCGCCTCCCCGCCCGCGAGCGCCACCGCCTGCGAATCCGACGGCGCGACGCCGCGCAGATGATCCCGCCACGCGTTCCCACCGACGTAGGCTTCGAGACACCCGCGCAGGCCACAGGCGCAGCCCCGGCCGTCGACGACGATCGGGAGATGTCCGGGCTCGCCCGCGGCACCGAAGGCGCCCTGCACCAGACGCCCCCCCGCGATCACACCCGCGCCGACCCCCGTCGACATGGTGAGGTAGACGAGATCCTCGACCCCTTGCCCGGCCCCGAAGCGCGCTTCCGCGAGGGCCGCGGCGTTCGCGTCGTTCTCGATCCGGGTCTCCACGCCGAGGGCATCGCGGAAATGCTGCGCGATCGGCACGCCTTCCCATCCGGGCATGTTGGGGGGATTGATCAGCACCCCGGCCTTGGGATCCGCTGGTCCGGGCACGGATACGCCGATCCGGGTGAGCGCCTCGGGTTCCGTCCTGGCCTCCGCGAGCAGGGAGCGCGCCTCGTCGACGAGAACATCGAGATCCGCCCGCCAATCGCCAGACAGCGACGTCGGAAGGCGCCGCACCGCAATGGGCTCGCCCTCGCCGTCGCTGACCGCCAGGACGACCTTCGTCCCCCCGATGTCCATCCCCAGCAGCGCCACACGCCCTCCAAGCGGGCTGAAGATGCCCTTCGGGGCACCCTATCACAGTCCCGACCCGCTGCGCGCGGACGATCCCGCTGAAGAACCCCGCGCGAACCGCCGATGAGAATGACATTCACGGCCGGGCACCTGCGGCGAATGCTGCGTGCTCCCGGTCACACGGAGATCCGCGATGACGATCCACGCGTTCCGCACCCTCGCTTTCGGCCTGCTGGTCACGGCGGTCCTGTCCCTCGGCGGCTGCGCCTTCGGCGAGTTCCGCCCGTCGGACCCCTTCGACCGACAGCTCACCCTCGACGAGGCGCAGCATCGCTACACCGTGCTCGTCCGCTTCTCCGAGTTCCAGAAGGCGCGCAAGTTCGTCGCCGAGGACCAGAAGGAAGTGTTCTACAAGCGCATGCGCGCGCTGAAGGACGTCCACTTCACCGACTACGACTCGGAGAGCGTCGAGCTCGACGAGGAGAAGGTGAAGGCCACGGTTCGCGTGACCTACACGATGTACACGCCCACGCTGCCCTACGAGGTCGAGGTCTCGGAGGTGCAGGAGTGGAGTCGCGACGGCGTGGGCAACACCTGGCGCGTCGTGTCGACCTTCGAGGGATTGCAGCATCTGGTCGCGAACTAGCGCGCCGCCCCCCGGAGTTGAAGAGCATGCTGAACGCCTCACGCATCCTGCTGGTCGACGACGTCCCGATGTTCCGGGAGCTCGGGCAGATCTTCCTCTCGCGCAGCGGTCCCGTCGACCTCGCGGACTCGGGGAGCACCGCCTTCCAGTGCGCGGACGAACGTCCGCCGGCCGTCGTGATCGCGGACATGCACCTGCCGGACATCCAGGGCGGCGACCTGTGTCGCCGATTCAAGACGCATCCGAACTGGGGGGCACCCCGTGTCGTGCTGCTCGCCCGTCCCGACTCGCCGGAGGATCACGCGGAAGCGGTCCGCGCCGGCGCCGACGACGTGCTCTTCAAGCCTCTCGAACGAGACGCCCTCGTCGCGGCGGTGCGCCGGCTCGCCGACTACGAGACGCCGCGGGGTCTTCCCCGTGCGGAGATGGAACGGAAGATCGAGATCACGACCCGCGGCCGACAGATCGAGGGCACGATCCGGAACGTGAGCCGCGGGGGCGTCTACGTCGACACCGCGCTCCAGATGAGCCCCGCCGAGGAAGTCAGCTTGACGTTCAGCCTCGACGACGAGCGCGCGGTCGTCGCGCCCACCGCACGCGTCGTGTGGTCGCAGCACGGCGACGACGGCGTCGATCACGTCGGCCTGCGTTTCCTGGAGATCGATGCCCGGACCGTCGAGCGCATCGACCACTACGTGAGTGACCACTTCCCGCGCGCGCCCAGCCTGCCGGCCTAGCACGGGCTCGCGGATCGTCGGGCGAGCTGCCCCGCCCGATTTTCCTGGGGCAGGCGACGTCCCGCAGAGGCGAACCTCCGCGGGACGTGCCTAATCGACTAGTAGTCGAAATCGCTCTCGGACAAGGCCTTCAGCGGTCGCTGACGGCGTTCGCCCTTGATCACGGACACGACACGGTCGCCCTTCTTGACGATCGTCCAGTGTCGGGTGGCCAGGCTATCGGACGGGTCCATGCGTCGGCTCTCGATGGTGGTCGGCTCGTCGGAGCCGTCCTTTGCGCCCAACGGGACGCGGAGAGAGACGCCATTGCGTCCGGATCGCGTGGTTCCACCGGTGACGGCGACGGTGTAATCCGTCGACGGACCAGCGGAGACCACAGCCCCCGCAACGGCACCTTCGGGTGCCATACGAAGCGCGTCCCGCCGCGCGAGGACTCGATCCCCGTACGACTGCTTGGACTCTTCGCTATCGACCTCGGTGAAGCGCTCGTATCGAGTGAGCTTCCCCATGGCCTTGCGCTTGGCTTCGTTGCGGTGCTTCGCCGGGATTCGCTTCGAATCATCGGTGAACGAGTAGGTACCGTCTTCGGTCACCCACGAGTACACGTTGCCGGCAAAGGCGGGCCCGGCCAGACCGATGACGAGGAGTGATCCCACGAAGAGATGTCCGAGTCGGATCCCAGTCTTGACCTTCAGCATGAGCAATGCCTCCATGCCGATTCGTGGAAATGGGGTCTCGGTTGTGGCGGGTTTTCGGGCGACCTGCAGGGGAGTTGCGCGTCGCCTGCCGATCCACGGAGCGAAAGCGCAGAATCCGCCCGCGTGGACGCGGACGATCGGGTTCGCTTTGATCCGCCCCATGGTGCCCGAAGCCCCGGACGAGGGGACCGACCCGACGCCCCTCGAACACGCCCTCGCCCGGGCGCGCGCGATGGCCCCGATCGTCGAGGGCGAGGCCGAGGCGTCCGAGACTGCCGGAACCCTCACGCCGAAGGTCGTCGAGGCCTTTCGGGACTGCGGCGTGCTCGCCGCGTTCCTGCCGCGAGAGCTCGGCGGCGACGAGCTGCCTCCGGCCGACCTCACGCGGATCGTCGAGGAGGTGGCGCGCCAGGACGGATCTTCGGGCTGGTGCTTCGGCATGAACGGGGTCATCACCGGCGTCTGCGCGTCGCGGCTCTCCGACGAGGGCCTCGACCGCGTCTACGGCAGCGCCGACCCCACGCGCCTGCTGATGGCGGGCGGATTTCCGCCGCAAGGCGAGGCGCGACGCGAAGGCGATGTCTGGCGGGTGCGCGCGAACATGCGCTTCGGCTCCGGCGTCCTGCACGCGGACCACGTCGTGTGCACCACGCTCGAGATGGACGGCGACACGCCGGTCATGGACGGCCGTATGCCGCTCATGCGCACCTTCGTCGTGCCCCGCGCAGAGGTGCGCGTCACCGAGAACTGGCAGGTGTCGGGTCTCGAGGGGACCGGCAGCTGCGACTATCACCTCGACGACCAGTTGATCCCGGACGCCCTCTCGTTCGTGTCGAGCACGCCCGAGGCCTCGCGCGGGCACGCGCTCTACGGCTTGCCCATCCAATCGATCGCCATGGCGCCCCACTCCGGCTTCGCCCTGGGCGTCGGCCGCCGCGCCCTCGACGTGATCGCGGAGCACGCCGGCTGGCGGCAACGCCTCGCGAGCCCGACGAAGCTCGCGCAGCGCGGCGCATTCCAGAACGCCTACGCGAAGGCACGCACGCAGTTCGAAGCCGCCCGCGTGCTCGCGTACACGCGGCTCGTCCAGCTCGCGGACGCGGGCGAGACCGAGGAAGGCGTGACCGTCGAAGAGCGCGCGAACCTCTGGGCGGCGACCACCAACGCCTACGAGTCGTCGATGGAGGCGGCGCGTGTGTCCTTCCGCGCGGCCGGCGCCGCCGCGGTCTTCCGACACAACCTGCTCCAGCGTTGTCTGCGCGACATCGAAACCGGCGCCCAACACATCGTGCCGTCGGACGAGAGCTGGGAGCGCGTGGGGTACTACTGGCTCGGTCTGGGCGAGCCGGCGATGCTCTGAATCCGGGCCGCGCGATCGCAGAAACATGCGAACGCGCGCGGATTTGCGGCCGATTTGACAAAACGCCGAGGCCCCATAGAATCCCGCTCCCCTGCCTACCGGGGAACCGGTGGATCGGGACGAGAAGCAAAACGATTTGTTGCGGGGTAGAGCAGCCAGGTAGCTCGTCGGGCTCATAACCCGGAGGTCGGGGGTTCGAATCCCTCCCCCGCTACCAAGCAGAACGCCCGGTCGTCTTCGGACGGCCGGGCGTTTCGCGCTCAGTCCTCGAGCAACCGCGCCGCGTCGTCGTAGTCCACCAGCCCGAGCCGCGCTCCGAACTCCGGATCGTACGAGCGGAAGCCCAGCAGGTACTGCACGTCCGGCGGCAGCGTCTTCGCCGTCTCGAGCGGGACGGTCAGCTGATAGTTCTCCTCCGCTCGCAGCCAGCCGCAGCAGAAGCCGGCATGCAGTCCGACGCGCCACTGATCCTCGGTCGAGTTCGCGCCACCGCCGTGGATCACCTTGCCCGAGTACAGCAGCGCCGAACCGGCCGGCATCGTCGCCTGGCACGCCTGCTCCGGCGCGACCTCCGGCAGGATGCCGGGCCAGTTGTTCGAGCCCGGCGCGATCACCGTCGCGCCATTCTCCTCGGTGAAGTCGGTGAGCGCGAAGATCGCGGTGACGGTGATCTCTTCTTCGCGCATCGCCCGGGGCCAGTTCAGCTCGTCGCGGTGCAGCATCTGAGGGGTCTCGCCGGGGCCGATGCAGATCAGCTGGCCCGTATTCAGCCAGTAGTCGCCGGCGCCCAGATAGCGGTCGCCCATCGCGCGATAGGCCGGGTCCTGGAGCAGCTCGATCCACGCGGGCGACACGGTCGGGAGACCCGTAATGCGCTTGGTCTGCTCGCCATGGAACTCGGTCCAGAGGCCCTCGGTCGTGCTGCCTGGGGTCTTGCTCGAGATCAGCGGCTCCGCTTCCCGCTGCAATCGGGCCAGCAAGTCCGGCGCGACGAAGTCCTCGACGATGAACCCGCCGTCGCGATCGAACACCGACCAGGCCTTCTCCCAGTCGAGGTCGTCACTGCGCTTGAAGTGTTCGAGTTCGGGCATCTCGGGTTCCTTGACCTCGGGTGTGGCCTCGGCGCGGTGACGGCGCGTCGGTCGCGCGGGCGTGCGCTGCGTTCGGTCGACATTGTAGTCTCTCCGGCATGCCGACCGTCCAGGAAACGATCCCCGACCACCTGACCGACGCCGCGGAGGCCGCTCGCGCGTGGTTCTCCGCGGACCAGGGCAGCGAGTTCAAGCTCACCGGGATCGTCGATCCCGACGCCGCGAGCGGCGAGCAGCTCCAGCTGATCCTGTGCGGCACCCAGGCCGGCCAGGAGGTCTGCCTGCGCGAACGCTTCGATGTCCGACCGGCAGGCGGCGCTTTCGAAGTCGCGCACGTCGCGGAGGCGCCGCCGGAGTTCGGCTCCGTCGCGCCGCTGCTCGACCCGCCCGAAGGCACGCGGAAGTCCTGGCTCGACGACGCGATGGCGAAGCACGACTTCGTCGTCCTGCTCTACTACCGCGGCTTCTGGTGACCGCCCTGTCGCCGCGAGTTGCGCGGCTACACGCAAGCCGGGGCCGTCGAAGCGGTGCGCGCGGCCGGGGGTGAGGTCTACGCGATAACGAGCGAGCCCCACACCTTGGCGCAGAACGCCCAGGACGATTGGGAGACGGGCCTCGAGCACATCGGTGATCCGCACCAGGAGATCGCCGAGACCTGTCGCGAGCGCGGTTGGCTCTCGCTCTTCACGCATGACTGGGACGGGACCCGGCTGGGCGAGAAGTCCGAGTGGCGCTCCCATCCGAAAGGCTACTACCAGCCGGGTGTGCTCGCGCTGAGCCGGTCGTCGCGGGTGCTCTATCGCTGGCGCTGCCGTCCGACGCGCTGGAATACCGGCGGCGCGACCGGTCGGCCGACGCCGGAGCACGTCTGGGAACATCTCCAGACGGCGCTCGCGGAGCCGGCCGATGCGCCGGATGTTCCGCACGACGACACGGCGGTCCTGGACGCACCGCCGACGCCCTGGCCGCTCTTCGTGGGGTTGCTACTGGCGAACGGATGGTTCCTGCGGCCGCAGGTCTTCGATCACCACGCAGGCGATTGGGACGTGCCGAAGCGATTGCGACGCGCGGGCCTTCGGCTCGCGGGCTTCGTGGCGGCCTGGATCGCGGCGGCCTGGCTCCTGCCGGGCTCGATCGTGGCGGTCGCGTTCGGCGCCTGGGCGCTGAAGGTCTGGCCCGCTGTGCGCGACATTCATTCCGGGTTCCAGAACGTGGGGCGCGACGCCGAGCCGACCTGACGCCGAGATCCGCTCGGTTCAGGCCGGGAGATCGACGCGAACGACGGTTCCCTGACCGAGCTCGGAATCGACCGAGATCCTCCCCTCGTGCGCCTCGACGATGCCGTGGACGACCGAGAGGCCGAGACCCGTCCCGCCCCGGCCGAGTCGCGTCGTGAAGAAGGGATCGAAGAGCTTGCTCCGGCTCTCTTCGGGGATGCCTCCGCCGTCGTCGCTCACGCGAAACCACACGCTGGCTTCACTGTGCCCGCTCTCGATCCGCACATTCACCCCCTCGTCTCGGGACTCGAGGGCATTGTTCACGAGCGCGACGACGACCTGCCCGATCTCGATCGGACTGGCGTCGACGAGCAGGGGCTCCGTCCCTTCTTCGTAGGCGACGCGACTCCGGCGCTCGTCCGAATAACGTTTCGTCGCCGTGAGCGCGCCCGAGATCACCTCGCGCAGATCGACGCGCCAGCGCTCGCCGTGCTCGCCGCGACTGAACTGCAGGACGCTCCGCACGACGCGACCGCCACGGGTCGCCTCCTCTTCGATCGTCTCGAGCGAGCGCCGCCACACGTCGCGTTCGTCGTCGTCGCCATCGCACACCATCGCGTACTGCGTGGCCGCGAGGATCGCTCCGAGCGGATTGTTGATCTCGTGCGCGATCCCCGCCGCGAGGGTCCCGACTGCGGCGTGACGCTGGCTCTGGGCGAGCTTCTGGGTCGACTCCTCGAGCGATCGCGTACGCTCGACGACGATCTCCTCGAGTTCGCTGCGGTAGCGTTCGAGCTCGTCCTCGTTGCGCTTGCGCTCGCTGATGTCGACGCCCTGCCAGAGCACGAGCGGGCGATCGAGGGCCTCGAGGAGCTCACCGGAGAGCAACACCGTGTGTCGCTCCGATCGTTTGTCGCGGATCTCGCACTCGACGCTCTCGATCCGGCCGTCTCGTCGGAGCCGTTCGACGAGCTCCGCATGCTGCACGCCCTCGCCCCAGATGCCGAGCGCACCCCCTGCGCGTCCGCGCACCTCGTCGCCGCGATAGCCGGTGACGATCTCGAAGCCGTCGTTGACCTCGAGGATCCGCCCGTCGTCGAGCGAGGAGAGCATGATCATCGAGGGCGCCGAGCGGAATGCCGCTCGGTAGCGCTCCTCGAACACGCGTCTGCGCTTCTCGGTCGCGTCGCGCGCAGGATCTGACCGATCCAGACCAGGCCGACCAACATCAGGGTCGAGATCACCAGGGCGACCGACTCGGCCGCGGGATCGGGGGCGGCTCCGCCGTCCGTCGCGATTACCCGGCCCAGGGTGATCGCACGGCGAACGGCCATCAGGAGCACCGCGGCCGCGAAGCACACCCATCCGAAAGCGCGTCCCGTCACGCGGATCATGTTGAGGGCCACGCCCGCCGCGATCACCTGCAGGGCGATCGAAATCGTCAGAATGAGGACTGGTAGCCCGAACATCGCGATGGCATCCCCCGTCAGCTCGCCGAAGGCGATGCGCACGAGAGTACGCCGTCGACCGGCATTCGTCGCCATCGGATGAAGGACCGATACGACGATTCGTCGGCACATCTCGGTCGGATCCGAAATCGAACGCGACTCCGGGTTCCCGGCGACGGGTGGCCTGCCCCTTCCGTGTGGTGGAACTTCGATCCCGCTGCACGTCCGCGCGGCTGAGGACTCGTCATGACGATCGCCATCGAACCCACCGGCCAGGCCTGCGGCGCGCGCGTGCGCGGCGTCGCCTTGAACGCGCCGCTCTCAGCCGAAACCGTCGGCGAGATCCGCGCCGCCTGGCTCGAGCACCACGTGCTCGTGCTCCCGGACCAGCCGATGGACGACGACGACCTCGAGCGCTTCACGCTCTACTTCGGACCGTTCGGACACGACCCGTTCTTCGGTCCGATCCCGGGCCGTGAACACATCGCAGCGATTCGTCGCGAAGCCGACGAGACGTCCCCGCTCTTCGCCGAGAACTTCCATTCGGATTGGAGCTTCCAGGAGAAGCCGCCCCAGGGCACGATCCTCCGCAGCCTGACGATCCCGCCGACGGGCGGCGACACCCTCTTCGCAAACCAACACGCCGCCTACGAAGCGATGCCCGACGACCTGAAGGCGCGGCTCGAAGGCCTGCGCGCCGTCCACTCCGCGAAGCTGCCGTACTCGAAGACCGGCGCCTACGGCGAGGCCGACCAGGCGGCCGGGCGCAGCATGGACATCCGTGCTTCCGACGAGGCCCTCGAGGAGTTCGTCCATCCCCTCGTGCGCGAACACCCCGAGACCGGGCGTCTCGCGGTGTTCAGCACCCTCGGCTACATCATCGGACTCGAGGGCATGTCGCAGGACGAAGCGATGCCGCTCCTCAAAGAGATCCATGACTGGCAGACCCGCGAAGACGTGATCTATCGCCATCGCTGGGAGCCGGACATGCTCGTCCTATGGGACAACCGCAGCGTGCTCCACGCCGCGACCGGTGGCTACGACGGCCACGCCCGCCTGCTTCACCGCACCACGATCGGCGCGGCCTAGCGTCCGGCCGCGAGATCAGGCGAAGAACGCCTCGATCTTCTCGCCCATGTAGGCGATCCCCTCGTCGTCGATGCCGTGGTTGGAGGGCAGGATGAGCCCCTGCTCCATTACGCGGTCGCAGTTCCCGAGGCCGCCGGGGGCGATCCGGTGGGGCTTGTCCCGGAACGCGGGCTGCCGCGCGACGTTGCCGCTCCAGATCATGCGGGTGTCGATCCCGTTCGACTCCATGTGCTTCTGGAACTCGCCGCGCCGCACACCCGACTCGGGCTTGATCAGGAACGGAAACATGTGCCAGCCCGTCTCGATGCCAGGCGTGAGCCGCGGCAGGACGAACACGTCCGGTCGCTTCGCGAGGAACGCCGAGAGCATCTCGAAGTTGCGCTCACGCCGAGCGAGATTGCCCGGGAGCTTCTTCATCTGGACGCAGCCGAAGGCTGCGGACAGCTCGCTCGGCTCGAAGTTCCATCCCACTTCGTCGAAGATGAAGAGGTCGTCGTACTCCATGCCATCGAGGTCGCTGAAGAACGTGCGCGTGCCCTTCTGGGAGCCGAAGAACTTCGGTTCGGATCGGCGTCCCCAGCGGCGAAGCGTGAGACCGCGATCGACGAGGGCCTCGTCATCGAGGCAGACCATGCCGCCGGTACCCGCGGCGGTGATGATGTGAGAGAGCGCGAAGCTGGTGACCGTGATGTCGGAGCGGGTACCGGTCGGGGTCCCGTCGAGGGTTGCGCCCAGACAGTCGCAGCTGTCCTCGATCACCTGTAGGCCGTGTCGGTCGGCGATCGCCCGGATGTCGTCCCAGTTCGGGCAGTTCCCGATCAGGTTCGGTGCGAGGATCGCCTTCGTCTTCGGGCCGATCGCGCTCTCGATCTGGTCGACGTCGATCTGGTAGGTGTCTTCCGTGACGTCGACGAGGACGGGGACGAGGTTCGTGCGTAGGATCGAGGCGATGTCGGTCGAGAAGGTCAGGGCCGAGGTCAGGACTTCGTCGCCGGGCTCCAGGCCGAGGAGCTCGACCGCCAGATAGAGCGCGGAGGAGCCGGAGTTCACCATGATCCCGCGCTGCTTGCCGAAGGCCTCCGCGACGAGGCGCTCCATCTCGCGCGTGTGCATTCCGAGGCGGAGCGCGGTCGCGCCACCGCGCAGGACCGAGACGACCGCTTCGATCTCCTCCTCGTCGTGCACGCTCCCGGCGTAGTCGATCCGGTTCATCGCGCGCCCTTCTCTCGGTTCAGCTCGATCGCGTCGAGTCCGGTTTCCGCGACGTTCTCGTCGACCGCCTCGGGATACGCCGGGGTGATCGCGATTCGTCGAATCGTCTCGCGTGAGGCGATGGCGTTCACGACCTGCTCCCCGATCGCGGACGGATCCATCATCCGACCGTAGAGATACTCGAGCGTCTGCCACTTCTGCACGATCGGGATCATCTGCTCCATGTCGGTGTTGTGACCGAACTCCGAGAGTGTGTCCCCGAGCGCGATCGACGTGAAGCCCACAGCGTGGTGCTCCCCCTGCCAGCACTCCACGATGCGTTCGAGCGCGACCTTGGTCACGCCGTAGGTCGACTGTTGCGGACGCGGCGGCGAGTCATCGATCGTGATCGAAGACAGCACCACGACGCGGCCTCGCGAGGCGGTCAGGGGTTCGATCGCCGCGTTCAGGATCAGGGAGAATCCGATCACGTTCGTCGCGAAGACCGCGTGCCACGTCTCGGCGTCGACGGTCTCGATCGGGCCCCAGGCGGAGATCCCCGGCGCGTAGACGACCGCGTCGAGGCCGCCCATCTCGGCCACGGCCCCTTCCACGACCGCGGCGCACGACGCCTCGTCCTGCACGTCGCACGCGAGTGCGAAGCTACCGTTGCCCGCTTCGGAAACGGTCTCCGCGAGTCGTTCTTCGCGTCGCGCCGCGACGCAGACCCGCGCCCCTTCGCGCGCCACCTCGACCGCCGTCGCCTTGCCGATCCCCGAGCTCGCCCCGACGACGAGCACCCGCTTTCCTTCGAGCCGCATCCGAATCCTGTCCCTCCACGCCCGCAGCAGGGCGGAGGCGAGACGATATCGGACTGCGTTCGGGCAGCTAGGCGGTGCTTCGGCCGACGACTACTCGGGTCGAGCGCCCATCATCATCGCCACGCGACCGTCCTGGACGACTTCGCCACGCTGGTTCACGAGCTGGATCGCGAACTCGACGACGCCCATCCCGGGCCGACTCGCGGAGCGCTTGAACGAGATCGGGCGATGGCGGGTATGGATCGTGTCCCCGACGAAGACCGGCGTGAGGAAGCGCCACTGATCGCCGAGATGCCCCGCGAACCCCGTCGAAGGCATCGACACCGAGAGCAGGTCCCGAAGGTAGTCACCGAAGCCCAGGCAGAACGTCCACATCGGCGGCGCGATCCGCGCCCCGAAGCGACCGGCGTCGGCGAACTCGGCGTTGAGGTAGGCGGGATTCAGCTCGCCGGTGAAGTTTGCCCAGCCGACGATGTCGGCTTCGGTCACGGTCTTTCCGAGGGACTGTCCGCGCGGCCCATGCTCGACCATGTCGTCGGCATGGATCGGCAAGGGCACGCCGTCCTTCGACCACGCTTCGACTTCCATCGCTTCGGGTGCATTCGGAATCGAGCCCCGCGCCAGACTGACCGCGCCGCTCGTAGTGACCTCGCCCTTCTGGTTCACGACCTCGAAGGTCGTGTCGACCCGAGCGTCGGCGGCGAGCCCTTCCGTCGCCGGCTCGTTCGCGCCCGCCCAGCGGAGACTGAAGAGATCGCCGATGTAGACCATGCGGCCGAACTTCACGCGATAGCCCGCGACGTAGGCCTCGGGATCACCGAGGCCGACGCGATCTGGCGCGTGCTGGGCGAGCGCGCCGAGGGACCACGCCCCCGACAGCAGCCCGTGCGCGATCGTGCCGCCCATCCCCTGGGCCGGCCCGAAGTCGAGATCGAAGTGCATCTGGGCGTAGTCGCCGGTCAACGATCCGAAGGCGAGGATCGAGGCATCGGTGACGGTGCGGTGGCCGACGGGTTCGGATCGATCGGACATGGGCTCCTCGAAGCAGGTGCGGTTCGGGCGACGGCGTATCGCCCCGCCCGGCGCGCGGAGGCGCGGCGAGGAAGCCTACCGCGCTCGTGACCTGACGTGGATCCTCCCCAGCCGTGCGCCCGCGGGACGGATTCCCTCGGGACCGGCCGTTCGGTGCGGCGAATCGCCGCCCGGCTGCGCCGGGTGTGACACAGTTTTGTGGAGTTCATGTAGCGAGAGCGGTACGTTGTATCGAAGCGATCGACTCGAAGGATGCGGTATGGACTTCGAGCAGCTGCGGATCTTCATGGTGCTCGCCGAGGAACGAACCTTCCTCGGCGCTGCCAATCGCCTGGCGACCTCCCGGTCCCGGGTACGCCGCAAGCTCGACCAGCTCGAGGTCGACGCGGGAACCGCCCTCGTCTCGCGCGAGCAGACGGGCCTGGTCCTCACGCCTGCGGGTGCCGCCCTCGTCCGGCGCGGTCGTGCGCTGCTCGAGGACGCGGAGCAGCTGATCGCGCATGTCCGGGACGTCGGCGAGGAGCCTACGGGCCGATTGAAGATCGCCCTTCCCTTCGCTCCGACCCCGCCCGGTTGGGACGACGTCTGCCGCGAGATCCAGCGCGCGCATCCGCGCCTCGGATTGCAGTTCGTCCACGCGACGGAGCCGAACGATCTGCTGCCGAGCGAAGCGGAGCTCGCGCTCACCTTCTCCGGCGAAGCGCCCGCCGGCACCCGCTCGACCCTCGTCGGCGAATACCCGATGCGTCTGGTCGCGAGTGACCGTTACCTCTCCGTTCGTGGCGCACCCACGAGCGTCGACTCGCTGGCGGAACACCGCCTCGGGACCTGGGCGGCCGCGGGACGGGCGAGCGACGTGCTGCCCCTGCGCGATGGCCGCCAGCTTCCGATCGATCCGATCCTCGTGAGCGACGACCCGAGGCGCATCCAACGCGCGGTCGTCGCCGGGGAATGCCTGGGCTACCTGCCGGCGATGCCGAACCTCGACGACCCGGCGCTCAAGCTGCTCTTCGCGGACCAGATCGCGGGCATCGCCACACTGCGACTCACCGTGCCCCGGATCCTCGCCGATCTGCCTCGGGTCGCGCGCTTCCTCGAGCTCGGCGCGGGCCTCGCCACGACTCCGGCCTAGGTCGATCCGTTCGTCTAAGCTCCGCCTCCGCCCCGAGTTCAGCAGGAGGAGTCGATGGCGAAGCGTGACGAACGACCGCAGAACGGCGAACCGGTCCCGGGTGACGAAGAGGCCGACGTCCTGTCCCGCCGTGGCTTCCTCGGCGCCGCCGCCTCCGGGCTCGCGCTGGGGGCGGGCGCGATCGCCTGCGCTGCCGACGGCGCGAACGACGCGATCGCCTGGGATCGGGAAGTGGACGTCGTGCTCGTCGGGACCGGCACCGGGCTCGTCGGCGGACTCGCTGCCGCGACCGCGGGCGCGAGCGTGCTCGCCCTCGAGAAGAGGCAGATCGTCGGCGGCAGCACCGGCCACTCCGGCGGCGTCGCCTGGGTCCCGAACAACCACTGCATGGCGGCGGAAGGCATCGAGGACAGCCGCGAGAACGCGCTCACCTACTGCAATCGACTCGCGATGCAGCAGGCGGATCCCGAGCTCCTCGAAGCGTTCGTCGATAGCGCACCGCGGATGCTGCGCTTCGTCGAGGATCACTCGCCGCTGACGTTCCGGGTGTCGAAGATCATGGGCGACAACGCCGACTATCACCCCGAGTGGCCCGGCGCCGTCCAGAAAGGACGCAGCGTCGAGCCCATCACGGATCGCGAGGGCCTCTACGGTCCGGAGCTGATCGGCGGTCTGCGCGACGGCTTCGAGGCCGCGGGCGGCGAGATCCTGACCGAGGCGCCTGTCCGACGACTCATCGTCGAGGAGACCGACGGAGTCAGAAGCGTCGTGGGCGTCGAAGCCGAGCACGCGGGCAAGACCCTGCGCGTGCGTGCGCGCCGCGGGGTCCATCTCGCGGCCGGTGGCTTCGAGTGGGACATGGAGATGAAGCGTCACTACCTGCGCGGACCGACGCCCTACTCCCTGGGTGCCGGCGGAAACGAGGGCGACGGCGTGCGCATGGCGCAAGCGGTCGGCGCGGACCTGCGCAACATGAACGAGATCTGGGGCATCACCGTCTACGCCGCCGAGGCCGAAGCCGTCGCCGAACATCGCATGGGCGCGACGCTCAACGCCGAGATCGAGAAGCGCTTCGCAGGCTCGATCGTCGTCAACCGCTACGGCGAGCGCTTCCAGAACGAGGCCGCCGACTACGACACGACCTGGCGCAGCTACCACACGTGGGAGAACTGGGGCGAGCTCGGCTATCGCAACCTGCCCGCGTACCTGCTCTTCGACAGCGGCTACCGCGAGCGCGGCAACATCGCCGGCCTGCCCTCGGATCAGCCGCTGCCGGGCTGGGTCGTGAGTGCGCCGTCCCTGTCCGAGCTCGCCGAAAAAGTCGGGATCGACGCCGCGGGACTCGCGCGGACGGTCGCGCGCTTCAACGCGCACGCGAGCGAGCTGCGGGATCCGGACTTCCACCGCGGCGAGAGCAGCTACGACCGCTACGGCCAACCGGACAAGGGACTCACCCTCGGCCCGCTCGAGCGTGCGCCCTTCTTCGCCGCGGAGATCGCACCCGCGGACCTCGGCACCTGCGGCGGCGCGCGCGTGAACGGCCAGGCCCAGGTCCTCGATCCCTTCGGCGAGGTCATTCCCGGGCTCTACGCCTCCGGCAACAACGCCGGCGTCGGCAGTCCCGGCACCAGCTACGGCGGCGGGGGCGGCACGATCGGCCCCGCGATGACCTTCGCGTTTCTCGCCGGGCGCTCGCTCGGCGAAGCCAAGTCCTGACCGCACCCCGCCCCAGTCCACCCGAACCGAAAGGTCCTCCTGCGATGTCGATTCGTTTCGTTCGCGCGCTCGCGCCTGTGCTCCTGCTCCTCAGCCTGGCGGGCTGCGCCCATCGCCTGTCCGGACCGATCCACGACGCCGAGGGTCCGCCGTGGCTCGCGAGCGACGCGCCCGACGCGATCGCCGTGCCTGCGATCGAGGTCGACCATCGTGTCGTGATGATCGGAGACGCGGGCTACTTCCTCGAAGACGACCCGACGCTCGCAGCGTTGGACGCCTGGGCGACCGTCGCTGGCCCCGCGACCGTCCTCTTTCTCGGCGACAACATCTACAACGAGGGACTCACGGACGACGACCGCGAGCGAGGCGAGCGCATCCTCGCGCAACAGCTCGCGGCGACCGACGCACGCAAGATCGTGATCCCTGGCAACCACGACTGGGGGCTGCTGGCGAGCGACTACAACTTGAAGTCGATCGTGAACCAACAGACCTTCGTGGACGACTGGGCGGGCGGTACGGCCGAATTCATCCCGAAAGACGGCTGTATGGGACCAGAGGTTCGTGTACTCCGTGAAGCTTCGGGCGACGCTCGCGCGGTCGTGTTCGTCGCGGCCGACCCGACGCCCTGGATCCAGGAGCGGATCCGCGAGTTCTGTCCCCTTCGTGAGGGAGAGACCCGGGACCACAAACAGCTCCACCTCGAGGGACTGGCCGCGGCCCTCGAGACGCACTCAGACGACCACGTAATCCTCGCCTCGCACTACCCGATGCTGACCGGCGGACCGCACGGCGGGCTCACCTACGGCTTCGTTGCCGACATGATCGTGACGCCCCTCGGCTGGATGATGGGCGGTCTGCTCAACACCTACGAGACCGACTACGCCGACTGGATCGAACAGGCGGGCGCCGTGATGCGCGAGAATCCGCCGGCGATCTACGCAGCTGGCCACGACCACAACCTGCAGCTCCTCGAAAGCGGTGACGTCGCCGGCCTCTTCGTCGTGAGCGGCGCCGGCGCGCGTGATCGCGTGTCCACCGTGACCCACATCGAAGAGACGATCTTCGCCCATGCCGCGGAGGGCTTCGTGGTCGTGGACTTCGGACGCACGGACGCAGGCGACGAAGCGGTCGTCGTCCGCGTGGTCGAGCCGCTCGTGTCGGTGGACACGCCGGTCTACGAGTACGTGGTTCCGTAGATGGCGCGAGCCGACGGGACAGGACGGGGCGCGGTTTGCGTGATCGCGATCGCCGTAGTTCTCGCGGCCGCCTGCGCACGAGCGCCCGCCGTGCACGAGGACGTGCCCGACGCGCCGCCCGAGTCCGCCTTCGCAGCGTCCATCAGCGCGACGCGCGCCACGCTCTTCGCAGAACCCTTCGCGACCTCCTCGCCACGCGCCCGGCGCGCGACCGAGGATTTCCATTCGGCCCTGATCGCGAGCGCGTGGCGGATCGCGCACGACGCGCGCTACCTGCACGCGCCGCGCTTCTCGAGCGGCCGCGGCATCGTGGGCCTGCCGGGCCTGTTCAACCCGGACAATCGTTACTCATCCGCCCTGCTCGATCCCGAGGGCACGTACCGGATCTCCGGCGTACGCGGGACGCACGTCCACCTCACCTTTCAGTTCATCGACAGTTATCCGCTCGTCGGACTCTCCCAGGACCTCGCGGTGATCGACGCCGACCAGCTCGGAATCGAACCGGGCGAAGCGTTCGTCTTCGAGCTCGGCGGCGAGCCGCGTGGTGACGACTGGCGACCCATGCCGAACGGGGCGCGGGCCGTACTCGTGCGAGAGACCTTCGGCGACTGGTCGAGCGAGACGCGGACGACCCTGAGAATCGAACGACTCGATCCTGCCGGTGCGACGCCTGACGGCCCGCCGCACGCCGAGCTCGCCGCGGACTATCTGACTCGCATGACGGCGCTCTGGTCGGAGGGCTATTTGCGTGGTCTGCGGCGACTGCCGGTGAACGTGATCCCGCCGATCCGCGCGAGCGCGGGCGAAGCGGGCGGACTGCGCGGCCAGCAGGGCGTGATGGCGCGCTTCGAGCTCGCCGCCGACGAGGTCCTGGTCGTGAGTATGACGGCGACCGATGCCGCCTATCAGGCGATCCAACTGGGCGATCCGTGGTTCACGACGCCCAACCCGCTGCGCCGCCAGTCGAGCCTCAACCGGACTCAGGCGGCCGTCGACGCCGACGGGAGGATGCGATTCGTGATCAGCGCGCGGGACCCGGGCGTTGCGAACTGGCTGGATACCGGCGGATTCGATTCCGGCTATGTCTTCGTTCGCTGGCAGGGGATCCAAACCGAGCTCGGACCGGCCGACCAGCCGGTCGTCGAGCGGATTCGGCGCGATGCCCTGGCCGACGTGCTCCCCGCCGTGACGCTGTTGGTCACGCCCGAGGAACGCGCGCGACGTCTGTCTCGCCGCGCGGCGCTGCCCGCGCTCCAGCAGTAGCGCTCAGCGGAGCTGACGCCCCGAGATCTCGTCGATGGCGAGGGCGATGCACTCGGCCTTCTCGGAGGCGGCCCAGGGAAAGAGGCCGACGCCCTGGATCTCCGCGTCCGCGGGCGAGAGGTGGCCCTTCACGATCACGCTCCACGCTTCGCGATGCTCCGGGTCCGCCGACATCACCACCAGCGTCGCCGACATCGTCTGCTTCGCGGCGTCGAAGAGCATCCCGCGGTCCGTGCGCACGACGAGGCGGGCGCGGTGCAACGCGTAGTTCACGGGGCGCGCCTCGACGTGGTCGCCACGGAGGGTGGCGAGGACGCCGATGCCCTCGTCCCGCAATCGCCGTCGACATTCGGCCTCGTCGATCTCGACGAATCCGCCGTCGGGTGTCGCCTCCGCTCCGGACATGCGAAGCCCCCCGAACGCCGCCCGCGTGCGGAGCGGCGTGCAGCGAGAGGTTAGCGCTGTCCGCGGCATGACCCTTCGAATCTCTCGGCGCCCGATGGACGCCGACTTCGCCGCGGGACGTTGGACCACCGATCGCGACAACATGCCCCAACCGATTACGCCTGGATGCGCCAGCCTGCCCCACGCCGCACGACAGATGGCGCGAATGTTGCTCTTCCTCGAGTAGGCGTCGCGCCGACGCCTCGAGGACGCAGCCGGGGGGCGCCATGAGCGAAGCGAAGACCGACGGGACGCGGATCCTGACGAGCGAGGAATGCGCGAAGCTGCTCGACCGACCGGGCGTCGGCGTGCTCGCGTTGTGCGGGGTCGAAGCGCCGGTCCTCAGACCCGTGAACTTCGCCTGTCATCGCGGCCGCGTCGTGATTCGAACCGGCGAGGGGCAGATCCTGTCGGCCGCCCAGGGCAGCGAGCCGGCCTCCTTCGTGCTCAGCACGGTCGACGCGTTCGAACACACAGGCTGGAGCGTCGTGGTGACGGGACGACTCGACGAACGACTGCCGGAGGACGTCCTCGAGTCGCTGCCGCTCCGACCCTGGGCGCGCGCAGAGAAGCATCACTTCGTGACGCTCTCGATGGACGAGGTCTCCGGGCGCGAGATCGACTCGATCGGAGCGCCGGCATGAGCGTCGCGCGTCACGAATCGCCCTCCGCCGTCGAGGATCGCTGGGGCCGAACGTCCGAAGGACATCCGGAGGACGGATTCTTCGCGGCCGCCTATCGATCCTGGTTCCGGGTCGAGTGGGAGGGGCTGGAGAACATCCCCGAAGACGGAGGCGCTCTGCTCGTCTCGAACCACTCCGGCATGATGCCGGTCGATGGAGGCCTCATCCAACACGGCATCCAGGTCGAGCGGGGGCGCGCGGTCTACATGCTCGCGCATCACGGATTCTTCCGGATTCCCTTCATGGGCCGGACGCTCAACCGGATCGGCTCGGTCGTGGCCCACCCCGACAACGCCCATCGCCTGCTCGCCGAGGACGGCCGCCTCGTGCTCGTCTTTCCGGAGGGCGCGAAGGGGCCGGTGAAGCCCGCCTCGGAGCGGTATCGGCTGCAGCGCTTCGGGCGCGGCGGATTCGTCGAGACCGCGATGCGCGCGGGCGTCCCGATCGTGCCGATCGCCCTCATGGGCACCGAAGACTCCACGCCGACCGCCGCCCAGCTGAACCTGGGCGGTCAGGCGATGCCGATCACCTGGAACTCGCTCCTCCTCGGGCCGGTCCTCGGCGCCGTCGCGCACCTACCGGTCAAGATCCGAGCGAGGGCCCTGCCGCCGATCGAGTTCGAGGGGCCGTCGGACTCGCGCAGCCTGTTGATGGATCGCGCGGAACTGGTGCGAGGCCGCATGCAGGACGCCCTCGACGACCTGTACCGCAACCGACGGAGCCTCTGGGAGGGATGAGCACGCCGCGCCGCATCGTCGTCACCGACGTCCAGCATCCCATCGGGCGACATGTCCTCGACGCGTTACGCGACACGTCGGCCGTCGAGTTCGTCGGCGGACTCGTGACGCGAGCCGGTCGTCGAGCGGACAAGGGCCCCGATGTGGAGACGCTCCCGATCGCGCCCGACCATCGGCCCTTCGCCGCCTACCTGAGAGAGCACCGAATCGACACCGTCGTCCAATGCGGGCTGGCGCCCGACCGCTCGGGCGGCCGTGTCGGTCCGGAGGACGTCGACGTGATCGGCACCATGTGCGCCGGCGCGGCCGTGGGCAATGCCGACGCCGGCATCCGGAGCTGGGTCACCCTCTCATCGAGTTCGATCTATCCGATCGACAGCCACGCCAGCCTGCTCCAGCGTGAGGAGGACGCCCGCGCGCCCGATCCCGAAGCGCCGCAGGCTGCCCTCGCGGAAGCCGAGGACTACGCCCGGGACGTCGCGATTCGCCACCCGCACATCAACGTCGGGGTCCTGCGACTCCAGCAGCTCGCGGGACGCGGCCTGTCCGGATCCCTCGCCGCGGTGTTCGAGCAGGACCCGGTTCCGTCCCCGATCGGATTCGACCCGGCGATCCAGCTCCTGCACGCGGACGACGCGGCGGCGGCCGTGACGTTCGCGGCACTCCACGAGCTCGCCGGGGTGTACAACGTCGCCTCGACGGGCCAGATCCGCTGGGATGCGGCCATGCGCGTCGCCGGCGATCGCGGCGCGCCCGTGTTCCCCGTCGGTGCCTGGGCGTTCGCCCCGCTGATGGAGCGCCTTCGCTTGCCGCATCTCCCCGACGACATCGTGCCGCTCGCGCGCTTCGGTCAGGCGATCGACACGACCAAGATCGAGCGCGCCGGGTTCCGACCCAAGCACGATCAAACCGACTGCTTCGACGCAATTCGCGCGGGACGCGCCCGCGCGCGCCCCGCCCGAAGCGCGCGATAGAGGACCCCGCCGATGAGCATCGCGACCGCCGACGTCATGACGACCCAGCTGCTCTCGCTCGACCCGGACATGACGCTCCACGAGATGGACATGCTGCTCGTGAAGCGCGGCGTATCCGGTGCGCCGGTCGTGGAGGACGGGCGCCTGGTCGGCGTCGCGTCCCAGAGCGACGTGATTCGAACGCTCTGGGAGGGACAGAACGAGCCGCTCCATCCTCCCGCCTACTACTCGTCCAGCTGTGCGCCGCCGCTCTCGGCGCTCGAGTACATGGCTCGGGACGCGCGCCTCGTCGGCGATGCCCTCGTCCAGTATCGCGTTCGCGACGTCATGACCGCGGACCCGCTCATCGCGCGTCCCGACGAACCGATCCAGTCGGTCGCCGAACGAATGGTGCGCGACCAGATCCATCGCCTGCCCGTGGTGGACCCAGAGACCCGGGAGCTCGTCGGCATCGTCTCGACCCTCGATCTCGCCCAGGCGATCATGCGGTACGGACTCGATGTCCCGCTCTGACGGAGCGGGGCCGGACGCGATCGCAGAACGCGTCGCCGCGTGCGGAGCCGTGATCGCGTCCGAGCCGGTGAAGTGGATCCAGACGCACATCTCGCATGTCTTCGTCGGACCGGAACGCGTCTACAAGCTGCGAAAATCCGTGAAGCAGCCCTTCCTCGACTTCTCGACCCGGGATCGTCGCAACACCGACTGCGAACGCGAGCTGCACCTGAATCGCCGCCTCGCGCCGGACGTCTACCTCGGGATCGCGCCGCTCGGACTCGCCGAGTCCGGCGTCGAGCTCGGCCCCCTCTCCGACTTTGCGAAGGACGCCGCGGCCGAGCACGTGGTCGTGATGCGCCGCCTGCCCGAAGGCCGGGATGCGCTGGCGATGCTCGATCGAGAGGTGCTTCGCCCCGATCAGCTCGAGCGTGCGGCCCGGCGGATCGCCGGCTTCCACGAGGCCCAGAACCTCGGGCGCCCGGCACCCTGGACCGATGCCGAGTGGTTCGCCAGGACTTCGGAGCCTGCGATCGCGTGTGTCGACGAGCTCCGCGCCGCCGGTGGACTCGACGCCGGCCGGCTCGCGATGCTGGACGCCCTGTTGCGAGCGACCCTCGAGCGTCTCCGCCCCGCCTTCGAGGCGCGCCGGGCCGGTGGCTTCGCGGTCGACGGCCACGGCGATCTCCACCTCGACCACGTCTGGTTCGAGGGGGACGAGAGCGATGCGCTCATGATCGATTGCCTCGAGTTCGACGAGGATCTCCGGCGGATCGACACCGCGTCGGAGGTCGCCTTCCTTGCGATGGACCTCGAATACCGCGGTCGCCCCGACCTCGCGAGCGCCTTCCTGTCGGCCTACGCACAGGAGACCGACGACTACGGACTCTTCGGCGTGGTCGACGTGTTCACCGCCTACCGGTCGCTGGTGCGCGCCAAGGTCGCCGGCCTCGCCGCGTCGCAGGCCGGGATCGCGGCGGACCAGCGGCGCGCGGCGCGGGCGAGCCTCGCCGCACACGTCGAGCTCGCCGAACGCTTCCTCGCCCCCCGATCCACAGGCGGACTGATCCTCCTGTGCGGCACCGTGGGGAGCGGTAAGAGCACCGTCGCACGCAACCTCGCCCGGAGCGGACGGGGCATCCAGATCGCCTCGGACCACGTGCGCAAACGAAGGGCTGGCCTGGCGCCGAACGAGCGGGCGAGTGACGCCCCGGATCGAGGGCTCTACACCCCCGAACAACGAGACGACGTCTACCGCGAGATGCTCGATCGCGCGGAAGCGGTCACCCGCAGCGGGCGGACCGCGATCCTCGACGCGAGCTTCGCGCAACGCGCACACCGCGACCTCGCTCGCGAATGGGCCGACGCTCGAGACGTCCCGGCGCAGCTGATCGAGGTCCGCTGCGATGACGCGATTGTGCGCAAGCGACTCGTCGCTCGGGAAGCGGCCGGGGACGATGCATCGGACGCCGGTCCCGGCTTCCTGAAGACCAGCCTCGAACGCTTCGAGCCCCCCGACGAGTGGCCTGAGGACGCGAGAGAAGTCGTCTCGACCGATCGCGACGGGCGCTAGGCGTCGCCCGGCAGGTATTCGGAGAAGAGCTGCCCCGCGACGGGGTCATCGGCGGCGGGCACGTCGTAGTGGGTTCGGATCTCACACGAGCCGTCGTCGCCGAACCGGTAGACCTCGATCGACTTCATCGTGGTGCTCTGGCCGTCCTTCGTGAAGGTGTTGGCCATCACCCAGGCGACCTCGTCGTCGCAGATGAACATCGTCTCCGGATCGACGTAGAACGTGGTCGACGGCTGGAAGAGGTCGAAGGGTTCGACGCAGCAACCCTCGAAGTCGAACTTGGGCGGCGTGCCGACCGGGTCGAGCATCTTGAAGTCGCCGTAACAGACCTTCCGCCAGTTCTCGACCCAGGCATCCTTCGCGCCTGCGTTCCAGAGTTCGACGTAGTTCTTCGCCCAGGTCTCGAGCTCTTCGCGCGTCGGCATGCCGGTCTCCTCGTTGCTGCGCACGGCGGCGCACGCAGGAGAGTCTAGAGAGCTTCGACGCGGGCTGCCGTGCTCTTGTGCCAGGGCGTCCCCGCCAGGGTGTCACAATCCTCGCTCGCCGTGAGCTCGTTGGGGGCGATCCCGCCGAGCACGCCGTCCGCGGCGCCGTGGGCGAGACCCGTCCCATTGGGCAACGAGCAGTGGCCCGCCTGCATCCGGTCCGAGATCTCGACCGAGACCTCCGCCGCACCGCGCTTCGTCGAGAGGCGCGCACGGGCTCCGTCGGCGAGGCCGAGTCGATCTGCGTCCGCCGGGCTGATCGTCAGCGCGCCCTCGGCGCCCTTCTTTCGCCACTCCGGGTTGCGCACGATCGTGTTCGCCGTGAACGAACGCCGCTCACCCGCGGACAGCACCATCGGGAAGTCTGCGTCCGCTGGCATGCGCGTCGCCGTGGCGAGCCCGTCGAGCTCTTCGAAGAGGTCCGGGACGGCGAAGTCGATCTTGCCGTTCTCGGTGCCGATCTTGCCGAGACTGTCGTCCCACTCGTCGACGGCGAACACCACGCCTCGATCGGCTTCGATGATCGCGTCGAAGAGCGCCTCCCCGAGGTTCTCGTTCGGGTCCGTGCCGATCCCCGCGCGCCGGATCGAGTCCGGAATCTTCGTCGCGGCAATCTGCGCGATCGCCCAGAGCGCGGCGCCCTCCTCCCGGCCCTTCGGCAGCTTCGGACCGATCGCGCGATACAGCGCCGCCGGCGCGGTCGCCATGAATTGGGGATCGCTCCCGACGAGCTCGAAAAACTTGTTGCGGAACGTCTCGCGTCCTTCG
This sequence comes from uncultured Spirochaetaceae bacterium, assembly GCA_964488255.1. Lineage (GTDB taxonomy): Bacteria > Myxococcota_A > UBA9160 > UBA9160 > UBA4427 > UBA4427. Next base: position 423,040 of record CAZAUR010000002.1, read on the forward strand.
TCCCAGGCGGCGGCGAGCGCGTCGACGTTCTCCTGCTTCAGCATGCCGAGGGCGTCGGCGAGTCGGGCATGGAGCTCCGGCTCGGAGAACAGGTCGTCCGGCGCGTCCATCAGGGCAGTCCGCAGGTGGAAGTAGTTCTTCGGGAACTCGAAGTTGAAGAACGTGGCCTCCGCCTTTTCGAACTGCGTCGCGACCGGCAGGACGTAGTCCGCGAGCTGCGCCGTCTCAGACATCGCGACATCGATCACGACCACGAACTCGAGTGCCTCGAAGGCCTCGCGCATGCGGCGCGAGTCCGCGAGGGAGTGGACCGGATTCGCGGCCTCGACGAACGCGGCGCGGAGTCGACCCGGATGATCCGTGAGGATCTCGTCCGGGATGCGATTGCAGGCCACCAGGCCGTTGATGATCTTGGTCCCGGTCACCGGCGCCGTCTCGCCCTTGTCGGGGCCCGCCTGCAGGATCTGCTGGAGGGAGCTCACCGGGTACTTGGAGCCCGGCCGTCCGTAGTTCCCGGTCCCGAACGCGATCAGGTAGTGCAGGTACGAGACCAACGTCGAGTTGCGATTCATCTGGACGCCCAGGTCCTCGAACATCGCGACGCCGCCCGTCGCCCGCGCGATCCGGCGCGCGGCCTCGCGCACCTGTGCCTCGGGCACCCCGGCCTCGTCGCAGTAGTCCGCGATCGGCAGCGACTCGAAATGCGGCAACACCTGGTCGAGGTTCTGCGTCGAGGCCTCGACGAAGTCCTTGTCGAGGAGCCCCTCCTGCACGATCACCGCAAACATCGCGGCCAGCAGCCACGCGTCGCCCGCCGGCTTCACCTGCAGATGGATGTCCGCGAGGTCCGCCGTCTCGGTGCGCCGGGGATCGATCACGATCATGCAGCGCTCCGGGTCCTTCGCGAGCTCGCGGAGGGTCACCCGCGCGCGCGGCAGGCTGTGCGAGAACCAGGGGTTCTTGCCGATGAAGACGCCGACCTCGCAGGTCTCGAAGTCCGCGCGACAGAGCGTCCCGACCATCTTGCCGAGCACGAACGCCTCGCCGGTCTTCTCCTGCGCCAGCGCGTTCGACGCGTATTGGATGCCCAGCGCCGCGCGGGTCGAGCGCGCGTAGCCGCCCGGCAGGTGGTTGCCCTGACCGCCGCCCCCGTAGTAGAGGATCTTGTCCCCGCCGTGCTCGTCGCGGATCGCGGCGAGGCGGTCGGCGACCTCGCGAATCGCCGTCTCCCAATCGACTTCCTCGAAGCTGCCGTCCTTGCGACGGCGGAGCGGCTTCGTGATCCGGCCCTCGTCGTTCTGATAGAAGTCGAGGCGCGAGGGCTTTTCGCAGGCGTAGCCCTCGCTCGAGGGGTGCGCCTTGTCGCCGCGGACCTTGATCAGACGGCGGCCGTCTTCCCCTCCGAGCTGGACCTCGAGACCGCAGTTGCATTCACAGAGGATGCAGGCCGTCGGCTTCCACTCCGGCGCGTTGGGTTTCATGACGTCGGGTGAAGCGGCCATCGGGGATCCTCCGGTGCGGGCGATGAGAAGAGGTTGGGCAATCTGGTCCTTTGGAGCAACCATTTTACCGACCCAGGCGCTAGAATCCGAGTCGTGCCCCGAATCTCCTTCGACGAAATCAACTGCTCGGTCGCGCGCAGCCTCGACGCCCTCGGCGACGGCTGGACGCTGATGATCATTCGCGACGCGTTCTTCGGCCTGCGCCGATTCGCGGACTTCGAGCGCAGCCTGGGCATCTCGAAGAACGTACTCGCGGCGCGTCTGCGACACCTCGTCGAGCACGAGATCCTCGAACGCATCGACGAGGGCGTGCACGGCGAGCGCTACGAGTATCGGCTCACGGAGAAGGGAGAGTCGCTTCTCCCCGTCCTGACCGCCTTGCGCGAGTGGGGGGACGCGTGGGTCTTCGGCGAGGGCAACGAGCCCCTCGTGATCCGCGAGCGGGCCACCGGCGAGCCCCCGGCTCCGGTGGCGGTACGCGGCGTCGATGGGCGCGTCCTGTCGCGCCGGGAGCTGCGCGGGGAAGCCGGACCGGGCGCCGACGAACGCACGCGACGGGCGTTTCCGCCGCGCGACGAGGCCAGGCGCTAAGGCGTCGCGCCTTTCGTCCGCACGGCGCACCTTCCGCCGCGGTGATAGGCTGGCGAGATGCCGGATGCCCCCCTCCGCCCGCGTCCGCTCGAAGGCGTGCGCGTCGTCGACTGCACGCGCGTGCTGTCCGGGCCGATCTGCAGCCGCATGCTCTCGGACATGGGGGCCACGGTCGTGAAGATCGAGGCGCCGGAGGCCGACATCCTGCGTTCGACGCCGCCGATCGTGGGGGGCTTCGGCTCGATGTACGCGCAGTACAACGTGGGCAAGAAGAACGTCTCGATCGACTTGAAGCGCGAGGGCGGGCCGGAGCTCCTGGCCGAGCTCGTCGCCGCCGCGGACGTGCTGGTCGAGAACTTCCGTCCCGGCGTGCTCGCCCGCCTCGACCTCGACCCCGCGCTTCTGCGGAAGCGTCAGCCCGCCCTCGTGATCTGCTCGATCACCGGCTGGGGACAGGACGGACCGTGGGCGAACGAGCCGGCGTATGCGCCGATGATCCAGGCGGGGGCGGGCCTGCTCGCCATGAACGCGCGGCTGCGGGGCGGGCGCATGCGCGGCGACACGATGCAGCACGGCGACCTCTACGCGGGCATGATGGCCTGCCAGGGCATCCTCGCAGCGCTCTTCGATCGCGAGCGCACGGGCGAGGGACAGCACATCGATGTGTCGATGGCCGAAGCGCTGCTCTACGTGAACGAACACGCGAGCGCGGAGATCGCCGGCCACGACGGCTCATCCGGCTTCCCGAGCTGGCACTTCGATAGCTACGTGCTCGGGGACGGCGGCGCGGTCCACGTCCTTGGCATGCCCGAGCAGATCTTCCCCCTGCTCGCGCAGGCGCTGCCGATTCCAGGCGCCCTCGATGATCCGCGCTTCGCGTCGGAGAACGCGCGCCGGGACAACCGCGACGCGCTCATCGCGGTGCTCGACGAGGCCCTCGCGCAGGTGCCCGATCATCCTGCGCTCGTGAAACTGCTCGAGCGCTCGCCGGCGGTCGTCGTGCCGGTTCGATCGACGGCGGACCTCGCTGCCAGCGAATGGGCGGACCATCGCGAGCTCGTCACCGAGGCCGGCCCCGGGCTCTTCGTCCCCACGGCCCCCTGGCGCTCGCGCGACACGCCGATCGGCGCCCCCGTCGCTCACATCGCCAAACGCGGGGAGCACAACGCCGCGGTCCTCGGCGATTGGCTGGGGCGCGACGCCGAGGCCGTCGAGGCGCTCGAAGCGGCCGGCGTGCTCGAGTTCTCGGCCGAGGAGCCCCCGACCCTCGACGAAGCGCCGCGCAGCGCGTTCAAGGAAAAGGACGCGTCGTGATCGGCGCGGGAGGAAGACCATGAAGTTCTCGCAGCTCGCCGTCCGGCTCGCGGTCACGCCCTTCGGTGCCGCCCTCGACCGCTGGGCCGTGCGCTTCACCGGCGAGAGTCCCGTGTCCTGGGTCTTCGCGAAGTCCGAGGGCGTCGACTACAACCCACCGATCCTGCTCACCACGCGGGGTCGCGCGACCGGACGCGATCGGACGGTCGTACTCCCGCATTTCCGGGCGGGCCACGTGACCCCGGGCGCGATCGCGATCGTCGGCTCCCGGGGCGGCATGCCGACCGATCCGCACTGGGCCAGGAACCTTCGCGCCCATCCCGAAGCGCGGATCTGGTACGAGCGCCGCGAGATTCCGGTGGACGTTCAGCTCCTCGAAGGCAGCGCCCGCGAGCCGCTCTGGAAGACGATCACCGAACGATCTCCCGTCTACCTTGCCTATCAGACGCGCGCGGCGGAGCACCGGGAGATCCCGGTCTTCGTGCTCGTCGCGAAGGACGGAACCCAGCTGGAGGCCCCCGAGTGAGCACCTTCGACTACATCATGCACGTAGGAATCTGCGTCGCGGATCTCGACCGCGCCGTTCGCTTCTACCGGGACGGGCTCGGCTTCAAGGAGGCAGGCGGACTCGAGATCGCGGGCGAGCCGACGGCCACGATGCTCGAGCTCGGATCCGACATGGAGCTCCACGCGGTCTACCTCGACCGCGACGGGTTCCGCATCGAGCTGCTCCACTACCCGACCCCGGGCACGGTCGGCGAGGCGAAGCCCCGCCCGATGAACCAGCTCGGCCTCACGCACTTCGCGGTCCGCGTCGCGGACCTCGACGAGGCGATCGCGCAGGTCGAGCGCTTCGGTGGTGCCGCGGTCGAGGGCACGCGGATCCAGAACGAGGAGTTCGGCTCTGATCTGCTCTACGTGACGGATCCGGACGGCGTGCGCTTCGAGCTCGTCCAGGTGGCGGTCGATCCGACGCGCTAGCGCCGCGGTCAGCTCTCTCCGGGCGTGTTGAACTTGATCAACCCGCCGCCGTCGAGCACCCAGGTCTGGCCCGTCGTCCAGCGAGACGTCTCCGCCGCGAGGAAGAGCGTCGCCGCCGCCACGTCCTCGGGCTCGCCGAGGCGCTCGAGGGGATAGCCCTTCGCGACCTTCTCGCCGCGTCCGTCCTGCCAGAGCACGCGCGCGAAGTCGGTCTTCACGAGGCCCGGCGCGAGACAGTTCACCCGCACCTGCGGCGCCAGCTCGGCCGCGAGCTGCTTCGTCAGGTGGATCAGCGCCGCCTTCGTGACGTCGTACACACCGAGAATCGGGTTCGTCGCGAGACCGCCGACGCTCGCGATGTTCACGACCGCGCCGCCGTTCTCCTTCATCCAGACGTTCCAGACCCGCTGGGTCCAGAACATCGGGGCCGTCAGGTTCGTCTCGAAGGTCTTGTCCCAACGCCCGCGATCGACCTCGATCGTGCGGCCCGCGTATGGATTCGTCGCGGCGTTGTTCACGAGCACGTCGATCCGCCCGAGCCGATCGAGGGTCGCCCGGATCACGCGTTCCGCGTCGTCGTCCCGCCCGATGTGCCCGGCCTCGTAGTCGACGCCTTCGCCGATCTCCTCGGCCGCCGCCTTGCAGCTCTCCTCGCTGCGCGAGGTGATCATCACCTGGGCGCCCGCCTCCGCGAAGGATCGGGCGATGCTCTTGCCGATGCCGCGCGATCCGCCGGTGACGATCGCGACCTGTCCGTCGAGTCGAATGTCCATGACGAGCCACGGTAGCCGCGGGTCGTGAAGATCGCCGCGCAGCGACCTGACGCGGAGTTCCTGCGTTTCGAATCCGCGCGGGTCGGCCTACCGTCGGTGACGGCGCGGGTGGTCGCGCCGAAGCGGGAGACCCCATGCCCTATCGCGTCGTCCAATGGACCACTGGCAACGTCGGGCGTCGCTCCGTCCGCGCGATCGTTGCCCACCCCGAGCTCGAGCTCGTCGGCTGCTACGCCTGGGGCGAAGACAAGGTCGGCCAGGACGTCGGCACCCTCGCCGGGATCGACCCCCTCGGTGTGACCGCCACGAACGACGTGGACGCGCTCCTCACCCTCGCCCCGGATTGCGTGTCCTACAACCCGCTCTGGCCCGACGTCGACGTGCTTTGCCGCCTGCTCGAGAGCGGGATCCACGTCGCGACCACCGCCGCCTTCATCACCGGCCACGGCCTCGGCGCCGACGCGCGCGCTCGGATCGAGCGCGCCTGCAAGAAGGGCCGCGCCGCGATCTTCGGCTCCGGCATGAATCCCGGCTTCGCCAACCTGCTCGGCCTCGTCTCGGCGGGCATCTGCGACCGCATCGACCGCATCACCGTGACCGAGTCCGTCGATGCGACGGGGTACGCCTCCGCCGAGACGCAACAGAGCGTCGGCTTCGGTCATCCGATCGATCATCCGGGCCTGCATGGGATGGTCGAGAAAGGCACCGCCGTGTTCGGGGACGGCGTCTACATGATGGCCGACGCCCTCGCCGTCGAACTCACGGAGGTTCGTTGCGAGTCCGAGTTCGCGGTCGCGACCGAGGACCATGACCTCGGCTTCATGCGCATCGACGAGGGCTGCGTCGCCGGCGTGAAGGCGAGCTGGCACGGGCGCGTCGGCGATCGCTCGGTGATCGAGCTGCGCGTCCTGTGGAAGATGGGCCAGCACATGGAGCCGGACTGGCCGCTCGAGCACGGCTACCTGGTACGCGTCGAAGGCCAGCCCGAAGTGCGCACGAAGCTCGAGATCCGGCCGCCCCAGGGCTTCGAAGCGAAGAGCTTCGAGGACTTCATGCAGCTCGGGATGATCATCACCGCGATGCCCGCGATCAACGCGATCCCGCACCTGTGTGCGGGCACGTCGCCCGGCATTCGCAGCTACCGAGACCTGCCTCTGCTGACCGGCGCGGGGCTCGTCTCGGCCTAGCGACGCTCAGGCGGGCGCCTTCTCTTTCTCACGCCGCACGTTCTCGAGGAAGGCCGCGACTGCGAGCACGGCGTGCTCGGTCCTCGGCGACTGGAAGATCTCGAATGCGTGTTGCGCGCCGACGAGCTCGCTGTGCAACACCGGCTGCGTGCTCTTCTCGCGGAGCGCGGCCACGAAGGTGTCCGCCTCCTCGGTCATCACCAGGCTGTCATGGGAGCCCTGGATCACGAAGAAGGGTGGCGATTCGGCGTGCACGCGCACGACGGGACAGACCGCGTCCCACAGCTCCGGGTTCTCCTCGGGCGTGCACTTGAAGACCTGGGGACCGATCGCGTCGACCATCTTGCCGAGCGTACGGTCGTCCGCGCGGTCCAGGAAGTCGAAGACGCCATAGAACGGCACGCACGCGTCGAGTCGCGTGTCGACGCGCTCGAAGCCGGGCTGGAAACGCGGGTCGTTCGCCGTGAGGGCCGCCAGCGACGACAGGTGGCCGCCGGCCGAACCGCCCGTGATGCAGACGAAGTCCGGGTCGCCGCCGTAGGCAGCGATGTTCTCGCGGATCCAGGCGATCGACCGCTTCACGTCGACGATGTGGTCGGGCATCGTGCCCTTCGGGCTCAAGCGATAGTTGATCGCGACGCAGACCCACCCGCGCGCGGCCATCTCACGCATCAGGGGACGCCCTTGCTCGCGCTTGTCGCCGATGATCCAGGCGCCGCCGTGCACCTGCAGGAGCACCGGTCGCAGGTCGCCTTCGGTCGCGGCCTTCGGCACGACGAGGTCGAGGCGATTTCGCCCGCCCTGGTCCCCCGGCAGCGACTCGCCGTACTCGACGTCATGGATGCGCTTCACGTCCGCATGCCCGAACTGGAACGGGTTCGGGAATCCGTGGAAGACCGAGACCTTGCGATCGGCAGCGAGCCCGAGCTGCGAGAGCGCGGCGGCGAGCTCCTCGCCAGCGCGCACGCCGCGACCGTGCGCAGCCAGGAGCAACCCCCACGAGACGATCGTGAGACCGAGCCCGACCTGTCCGGCCGGCGCGTCGAGGGCACCCTGCGACACGAACCCGAGGGTCACGAGTCCTTCGAGGACGAGGGTCCAGAGGACCAGCTCGCCCCGCAGCCAGCCGAAGAAGAAGTTTGCGATCAGCAGCTGCCCGGAGAGCCGCACGCGTGCGTACACGTTCAGGCTGAGCAGCAGCCCGAGCACGCTCAGGCCGAGGAAGACGTTCGGAGCGGTCATGATCGAGAGTCCTCGCGGCTGCGCCCGCCCTCCGATCGGGGGCGATGCGGCCTCAGAATAGACTTGATGTGGGGCACTATAACCATCAGGGATTCCTGATGAAATCGGTCCTGCGGGGTTGAACTCAGTAGAGCGCGACGCACCGCACTTCGATCGACCAACGGGGGCGCGTCCCGTCCATCGTGTCCGGATCGAAATAGGCGGTGTGGAAGCTGAACGTGGACGGCTCGCCGGGCTCGTCGCCGTCTCCGGTGGCGCCCTCGGTGCGTGCCAGCGCGCCGCCCGAATCCCACTGCTTGATGAGCAGCGCTTCGTCCCGCGTCAGCGCCGGGAACGTGTACCACGCATGATCCGGTGTCCACTTCGAGAAGTAGTTCTCGCCGATCCGGTCGCTGTAGTGGAGCTCGAAGACCGCGAGGTCCCCGGGTGTCACCGTCTCGGCCGCGCACAGCACGAGCGGATCGGACTCGACCGGCGCGTCGTCGATGTTCCGCCAGACGTTGATGAACGCGAACCGCCCGTCGGCGATCGCGCGCTCTGCCTCCTCGGCGGGCACGAGCGTCGCACCCGGCTCGAGGAGCGGGACGAAGGTGTCGTTCGCGCCGGGCGCCGAGGCGAGCTGGCGGAGGCGCTCCGGTGCGCTCGTGAGCGTGTAGTCGCCGTGCACCACCCGGGCCGGTCCCTGCACTTCCTGTCCGTCCTGGATGCGGTCCCGCGCCTGCTTCCCGGCTGCGGAACGGACGTTGTGGTCGAAGGCGTAGACCGTCGCCGCACCGGTCGCCTCGCCGACCAGGGCCGCACAGTCCGCATAGTAGTCCCGGATCACGGGATCGACGGCCATGAAGTCGAGATCCGGGTCTGCGAGTGGGCGATCGCGCACCTCGAACCCATGCCGCGCGAGGGTCACGTCGCCCGCCTTTCGGCCGTTGATCAGGTCGACGGTCTGCTTGTCGATCACGACCCCGTCGAATCCGGAGTCGCTTCCGTCGAGATTTCGGCGGAGCTTCAGCCGGCCGTTCCGGTAGAGCGAGCTGGGCGTCGAACCATCGAGGTAGTTGAGCGTGGCGGCGGTCATCGGGAAGTCTCTCCTGCGGGCACCGAAGCCTAGTTCAGCCGCGCCCGAGCGGCCGCGAGACGCCGGCTGAGCGACCGCGACACGCCTCCCGGGCGCCGCTCGCCTATGCCAGAATCGTCTGTCCCCACCCGACCGCGGAGACCCGGATGAGCGACGACATCGCCAGTGCGAACCCCCTCGACCATACGTCCGACGACGAAGCCCTGCGGGCCCCCTTTCGTGACTGGCTCGCCGAAAAATGGCCCGACGTGGCCGACCTGGACGTCGGCGCGTTCGAAGTCCCGAAGTCCGGCTATTCCGCGAAGACCGTCTTCGTCCCGCTCTCGTACACCCGCGACGGCGAGCGCGTCGACGACAAGGTCTGCTTGCGGATCGAGAGCCCCGAGCCCGCGATCTACCCGCAGCAGGCGCCGGGCCTCGACGTGGAGATCGAGATCCAGTTCCGCTCGATGGAGCTGCTCGACGCCACTGGCAAGGTCCCGCTCGCGAAGCCGATCGGCTACGAGCCCGACCCGGCCGTCCTCGGCCAGCCCTTCTTCGTCATGGAGTTCGCGGGCGGCGATGTGATGACCGAGGACCCGGCCTACACGCAGGCCGGATTCTTCTTCGAAGCGACCCCCGACGTGCGTCGGCAGATCTATCGCCGGGCGATGCAGCAGATGGTCGACTTCCACACCGTCGACTGGCAGGACGCCGGCTTCGACTGGCTCGTCGCGCCCGGCGTCGAGCCCTCGGTCGAGCGCCAGATCGACGTCTGGGAGAGCTACGGCCGACGCGAGCTCGGCGATCGCGTGCACGAAGACTTCGAGATCGGCGTGGAGTGGCTGCGCAAGAACCTGCCGACCGATCTCGAGCCGGCGCTCTCCTGGGGAGACTCGCGACCGGGCAACATCATCTTCCGAGACAACGAGGTCCTCGCGATCACGGACTTCGAGAACATCGCCGTCGCGCCCAAGGAGATCGACGTCGGGTGGTGGATGCTCTTCGACCGTACGATGCACGAAGCGATCGGGAACGAGCGGCCGGACGGCGAGCCCACGCGACAGCAAGCGCGCGACCTCTATGCCGAGCTCGCGGGCGAGCCTTCGCTCGACACGTTCTACTACGAGGTGCTCGGCGGCATGCGCTACTCGGCGATCGTCGTCCGCGTGATGAACCGCATGGTCGCGCGCGGACAGCTCCCCGAAGACCAGACGATCTGGCGAAACAACCCCGCCGCGACCGCTCTCGCCCAGCTGCTCGACAAGGGCGGACTGCGCTAGGCGATCAGTCGGGCAGCGCGTACGCCACGAGCGCGTCTCCCGGCTTCGTGCCGAGGAGCATGTGCCCGCCCGCCGCGATCACGACGTACTGCTTGCCGTCCTTGCGCAGGCGGTAGGTCATCGGCGTCGCCTGGGCGCTCGCGGGTAGGCGGGCCTTCCACAGTTGTTCGCCGGTGTCGGTCGCGAAGGCGCGTACATAGGCGTCGGTCGTGGCGCCGATGAAGGTCACGCCGCTGGCGGTCGAGATGGGGCCACCGAGGTTCGGCACGCCGATGTCGCCGAGGAACCACCAGACGGGCCACGGGGCGAGGTCACGGGTGTTGCCGAGGGGCACCTCCCAGCGCACGTCCCCCGTCGCCAGGTCGACGCCCACGAGCGTCCCCCACGGAGGCGGATTGCACGGCGCGCCGAGCATCGGAGAGAGCAGCGGGTAACGCTCCAGGGCATAAGGCGTCCCGCCCTGGGGCTCGAAGCCGAACGCGGGCTCTTCGCCGCCGTTGGCTTCGACCATCGCGTCGTAGTCCGCGCGCGGCACCATCCGGATGTACGTCGCGATTCGTTGCGTGTTCACGACGAGCATTCCACGGCCGTGGTCGACGGTGAGCGCACCCCAGTTGAGGCCACCCACCATGCCCGGATACTGGATCGTGCCCTGGGTCGACGGCGGCGTGAAGATGCCCTCTGCGCGCGCGCTCTCGATGATCTCGCGACAGGCGGACTTCTCCCAGGGCGTGAAGCCAAAGGCGTCCTCGGGTCGCAGCTCGGACGGATGCAGCGGCGGCGGCTTCACCGGGAAGGGCTGGGTCGGTGACAAGTTCGCCTCGCCGGGGACCGCCCGCCCGGGCACGCGTCGTTCTTCGACGGGCAACAGCGGCTCGCCCGTCATCCGGTCGAGAAAGAAGAGATGGCCCATCTTCGTCGCGGCGATCACCCCCGGCCGCGACCCCTCTTCCGAAGGAAAGTCGAAGAGCACGGCCTGCGATCCGATGTCGTAGTCCCAGACGTCGTGGTGGACGGTCTGGTAGCTCCATACGACCTCGCCGGAGTCGCCATCGAGCGCGACGATCGAGCTCGAGTAGTAGTCGAGGCCGTCGCGGTGGCCGCCGAAGTAGTCGGGGCTCGTATTCCCTGTCGGTACGAAGACGAGATTGCGATCGGGATCCGCGGAGAGCGCGGTCCAGGCGTTCGAAGTGCCGCGGCGGTACTCGCCCTGCTCGGTCGTCGCTTCGCCCGGCACGAGGGCATTCCACGCCCAGAGACGCTTGCCCGTGCGCGCGGAGTAGGCCCTCACGACCCCGCTCGGCGCATCGACGCGCCGGTTGTCGAGCACCATCGAGCCCGTCACGAGACGGTCCCCGAGCACGACCGGAGGGGAGGTCACGCCGTACTCTCCGGGCTGCACGTCGCCGATGCCCTCGGTGAGGTCGACGGTCCCGCCGTCTCCGAAGCCCGGGCAGAGCTCACCGGTCTTCGCGTCGAGCGCGATCATCCGCGCGTCGATCGTGCCCGTGAAAATGCGCGTGGCGCAGAAGTCGTCGGGTGCGGCGCGCGAGTCCGTCCAGGCGCTCACTCCGCGACAATTGATGAGATAGAGGCCCGTCAGGTCGACGCCCGGGTCGTAGCTCCAGCGCTCGGCGCCGGTCTCGGCGTCGACCGAGATCACGCGGTTGAAGGGCGTGCAGATGTAGAGCGCATCGCCGACCAGGATCGGCGTGTTCTGGAAGGTGGTCGCCGCGAAGGCCTGACCGTGGGCGCCGCCGCCTTCCTGCAGATCTTCCTCGGTGATGACGTCGCCGGTGTTGAACGTCCAGGCGACCTCGAGGTCCCCGACGTTCTCCGGCGTGATCTGGTCCGCGAGCGAATGGCGCGCACCGCCGGTGTCGTTCCCGTAGTGATCCCAGCCAGCGGTGATGCCGCTGTCCGGAGGCGCGGTGGCGTTCCGGTCGTCGCAGCCCGCCACGGCAATGGCCAACACGAGGAGCGGAAGGAGCGGGAGGAAGAGAGAGTTTGAGCGGGGCATCGAGACGTTCCTGTCGTTCGCGCACGCGGGGTCTGCGCGCGGGCTGCGCAGTCTAGGCCGAACCGGGGTCTGCGCGCGGGCTGCGCAGTCTAGGCCGAACCGGGCGCGGCGCGCGAGCGCTACGCCGACGGGTCGTCGAGGGGCGAGCGCTGCCCGAGCGGGTCGAAGAGCACCCGCTGTGCGTAGAGCGTGTCGAGATGCTCGTGCACCTCGGCGATCCGCCCGTCACGGATCGTGAACACGAACACGTAGTGATTCTCGTAGGGCGCACCGCCCACCGTGCGCGCCGTCATCGTCATCGCGACGAAGACGTGCTCGCTCGAGGCGGCCCGCGCCGTCTGCCGGATGTCGAGCGAGCCTTCCTCGTAGAGCCCGACCCCGCCGGACATCACCTCGAGCACCGCGTCGCGCCCCACGAAGGGCCCCGGCATGGGCGAGCTGGCCGGCGTGTGCCAGACCGCGTCCTCCGCGAACAGAGTGGCAATCTCCGGATCGCCGCTCGCGACCATGTCGAAGTAGCGGTCGATGAGCGCCAGGAGGGCTTCGCCACCGTCTTCGCCGGATCGGGATTCGGACATGGGAGTACGATAGCCTCCCGGCCCCACTCGCCGGCCCTTCCCCACTAGAGAGAATCCGCTTGCTCCGCGCTCCCCTCCTTCATTTCCTGCTGCTCGGCGGCCTGCTCTACGCGTTCCAGTCGATCGGCTCGAGCACTCCCGACGAGACGCCGGTCGTCGAAGTCCGTCGCAGCGCGATCGCGGAGCGGCTCGAGGCCTACGCCCAACAGATGGGCCGCGCCCCGAGCGACGTCGAGGCCCGGTCGATCGAGAAGCAGGTGGTGGACGAGGCGCTCTGGCTCCAGCAGGCCTTCGCGATCGGGCTGCACGAGGTCGACTCGGTCGTGCGCCAACGCCTGCTCCTCAACATGCGCTTCCTCGAGGGCGAGTCCGACACGCCCGAAGAGGAGCTGATCGCCCGCGCGATCGAGCTCGGCATGGACCGCAGCGACACCGTCGTGCAGCGCCGCCTGGTCGACCGCGTGCAAGCGATCCTTCGTGCTGGCGTACGCGCCCAGCCGCCGGAAGAAGCCACGCTCGTGGCCCACTACGACGAGACGGCGGAGCAGTGGCGCGAGCCGCCGCTCCTCGACCTCTCACACGTCTACCTCTCCCGCGATCGGCGGGGTGACGCGACCCGCGCGGACGCCGACGCCCTGCTCGCCCAGGTGCGCGAGGCCGGTCTCGACGTCGACGCCGCCATCGCCGAGGGCGATCCCTTCCTCGCAGGCCATCGGCTGCGCGGCGCCAGTCCGAATCGCATCGTCGCGCGCCTCGGCCCGGTGTTCGCCGAGGGCGTCGCGGACGCCGTGCCAGGCAGCTGGCTCGGCCCGATCGAATCGGCCTTCGGTCAGCACCTCGTCTGGGTGCACGACCGCAAGGAGAGCCGGGTCCCGCCCCTCGAGGAGATCCGCAACCGCGTGCTCGAAGACTGGATCGAGATCGAGTCGCGGCGGGTGCTACGTGAGCACGTCGATCGTCGTCGCACGCAGGTCGAGGTGCGGATCGTCGAGGACACCGGCGCCGTGAGTCGAGCGCCCGCGGCGGGGTAAGCGCCCGCAGCTGGATGAGCGTCCGCAGCTGGATGAGCGCCCGCGGCCGATGGACAGCCTGCTAGTCCCCCGCGACGTGCACGACGATCGTGCGCGTGCCCGGCTCGTAACGGTGCTCCCAGAGATAGACCCCCTGCCAGGTGCCGAGCGCCAGGCGACCTTCGGCGACCGGGATCGAGAGCGACGTCGCCGTCAGCGCCGACTTCACGTGCGCGGGCATGTCGTCCGGCCCTTCGAGCGTATGTGTGAAGAGCGCGTCGCCCTCGGGCACCAGCCGCGTGAGCCAACTTTCCAGGTCGCGCTGGGCCGAGGGGTCAGCGTTCTCCTGGATCACGAGGCTCGCGGACGTGTGCTGCACGAAGAGCGTGCAGAGTCCGTCGCCGATGCCGGCCCGCGCGACGCTGCCCTCGACCTGGTCGGTGAACTCGAAGAGTCCCTGGCCGTCCGGTCGTACGCGGATACGATCGATCATCCTGGGGACCGGCTCAGTCGCCCGACTCGTTGGCTTCGGCGTCCGCCGGACGCGCGACGCCGCGTCTCGCCCCCGCCCGCATCGCGCGCAGCGGTTCGAGGTCCGAGACCAGGAAGGGACGCGTCAGACCGTTCTCCCCGTCGATCGCCACGTGGTGGCCCAGGACGGCGACGCCCGTCGGCTGCTGGCTCGGCGCGTCGGCGATCGTGCCGCGGGCGCCGGTGTACTCGTGGTTGGAGTTGATCACGCGGACGCGGTCACCACGTCGGAACGTCGAGCTCATCGGGGATCCTCGCTCCGCCGACCGGGGGGTGGAATCGGCGCGGGTCCGAGAGTGTTGCAGATCTCGCCGCGGGTCGCGAAGCGCGCGGCGCAAGCCGACTCGCCTCAGCGCGCCGCGACCTCGGCGACGAGGGGCGAAGGCGTCCCGACACTCGTCATCCACAGCTGGTGGACGGCACGCGTCGCCGCGACGTGGAGTGTGCGTCGCGACGCGGGCGTGTCGGGATAGTTCGTGGAGTCGACGTCGAGCACGATCACGTAGTCGAACTCGAGCCCCTTCACTTGCGTCACCTCGGTGACCTCGATGCCCGCCTTGAAGGGGAACTCGCCGTCGCGGATCCGTCGCAGCCGCGGCAGCTCCGCGCGCGCGAGTCCTTCGTAGTAGAGATCGCTGGCCCGGGCACTCGGCGTGAGGATCGCGACCGACGCCAGGGGTTCCGCGGACATCAGATCCCGCAGCACGTCGGACAGGAAGGCCACGCAGGCGCCGCGGTCGGTCATGCGAAAGAGCTCGACCGGCGGACCGGTCCGCGTCGTGACGATCTCTTCGTCTTCCTGCAGGTCGCCGAGCAGCGAGGTCGCGAACTGCATCACCTGCTCCGACGACCGGTAGCTCACCCGGAGCGTCTCGATCTCGGCGCCGTCGAGCCCGAGCTCCTTGAAGAAGCCGGTCCAGGACGTGAAGCCCGAGTGCTCCATCAGGTGCTGTTGGGTGTCGCCCGCGAGGGTGATGCTCGACTCGCGCTCGAGACAATCGAGCAGGACGCGCACCTCGAGCGGCGCGAAGTCCTGCACTTCGTCGATCGCGACGTGCCGGAACCGGAGCGGACGTTTGTTCCGCGTTTGGAGCGGCCCCACGCGTCGCTGCCACGCCCGCAGCAGGAGCGCATCGTCTTCGGGATCGAGCGCCGCGTCCACGTCGTCGTCCCCGGCCAGGAAAGAGTTCAAAGCATCGAGTCGGCGGCGGTTCCAGGTGACGAAACGGTCGAGGTCCCGGTCCGAGAACGTGCCGGGCGCCTGCTCGGCGAAGACGTCCCCGAGCAGTCGGCGCTGGGTCAGCAGGCTCGCCCAGTCGTCGTAGGCCTGGTCCATCGTCTCCGCGCCTGACACCCGCGCGACCTGTCGATCGAGGGCCACGTCGAGGGCGGAATGCAGCTTGATGCGCTGGACGATCGCGGGCGTGTCGTCGCGCTGCCCACCCGGAAACCGGGGAAAGTGGCGCCGGCGCTCCTCGAGCACCCAATCGCGATAGGTCAGGATCCGCACGCCCTCGAGGCCGAGCGACGGCAGGACGTGGGCGACGTAGCGCGCGAGCGCCCGGGAGAACACGACGACCAGGGTGTCCGGGCCGTCGATGCGCGCGTTCGCGTAGGCGAGATACGCGATGCGGTGGAGTGCGACGGTCGTCTTGCCGGAGCCGGCGCTGCCGCGGATCACGAGGTAGCCGGCGGCGGGACGCGTGATCAGGTCGAACTGGGTCGGGTCGATCAGGCTCGTGATCTCGGGCAGGTGCTTGTCGGCACGCAGCGCTTCGCCGAGGCGCCCCTCGCCCATCCGCCGCGCGAGTCCTTCGTCCGGGTTCGCGTCGGCGTCGTAGCGGAGCGCGGCGGCCTCGCCGCCTGCCAGCTTCGGCGCGCCCGTCGCGTTGCGACGCCAGCCGGTCGCCTCGCTCGCGTCGAGAGTGAAGTCGCCCTCCGGCGCCTGGACGCGCTCGAGCACGCCGGCCCTGATCCGGACCATCCGCCGCGCGATCACCGACCCCGAACGCTCGCGCCCGGAGATCTCCTCGTCGAACTCTTCGCCCTGGCGGTAGCTGTAGAAGATCTTGCTGATCGGCGCGTCGCGCCAATCGACGATCCGCATGCCCTTCTCGAGGCATGTCGTGTGGCCGAGGAAGACCTCGCGCCTTCGCCCCTCTTCTTCGAGGCGAAGGTGCGCGAAATACGGTGAGGACGCGTCGACCTGGACCGCCTGACCCGCGCGCCGCAGCTGGTTCAGGATCGCCGATTGATTGTGGTACTGCTCGGTCAGCGCGGAGAGGTCCTTGTTCTCGTCCCCCGAGAGCAGGCGCTCGCGAATCCGCTCGAGTTCGCGAACGATCGGTGCCTCGCTGGCGGTCTTCGCGGGAGGGAGATCGGCGAGCTTGCGCGCGACGCCGTCGAGAGCCTCGAGCTCTTCGACTACGACGTCGTCCGGCCGATCGTCCATCGCTGCCTCACCCCTCCGCCCCCGCTCGCGTGGCCTCGCCGTTGGCGTCAGGGGGTCTCTCTTTATACGCGGTTTTCCGGGGCCTGCCTAGACTGATCGCGCGACCGCGGATCCGGCGCGCTGCATCGAAGCGGCGGGCCCGTGGTCAGTCGACCTCCAGCTCGCGCACGTCGGGCAGAGGGCGCCCGAAGGAGATGGGCAGCTCGATCTCGTCGTCGCGCTCGTGTCCCACCCAGCTCGCGCCGATCCCGGCGGTCTCGATCGCCTGGCGTGCGGCCCCGTACGCTTCGAAGCTGTCGGTCCACACGTGGAATCGGACGAAGTCCCGCCCGGGCTGAAGGCCCGCCAGCCAACGCCGCCAACGGCGGTCCGCGTCGAGCGAGACCGGCTCGATGCCACGGTCGGCGCCGGGCCAGTCGAGCTCGACCCGCGCGGGCTCGTCGGTCAGCAGGTGCCAGCGAAATCCGTTCTGTCCGACGGAACGCTTCCGGAGGTAGAGCGCCGCGGATTCGAGCTCGTCCGCCCGAACCGCTCGCTTCCCCTTGAACGAATCGTCGAGGAGCCGGCCCAACGCACGTGCACCGATCTCGACGAGTGTCTTGCGGTCGACCGGAAAGACGCGCCCGTAGCGGACCAGCACCCATGTCTCGCGACCGCGTTCGATGTGCGGATTCGGAAGCCGCGCGACGCGCTCCGGCGGGACGCTGCGGATGGCTTCGACCTGGGCACGGCGATCCTCGAGGGCGCGACTCGCGTCGGCATTGTCGTCGCGCAGCCGCGCAAGGGCCTCGGCTTTCGCGGCCCGCTCGGCGGGGTCCGGCGGTAGGCGCGGAGTGAATTCCGCGACGACTTCGAGCACTTCGTCGGCGATCGCGATCGCCTCCGCGTCAGCGGGAATGCCCCGCTCGGCCAGCGCGGCCCAGTGTGCCTCCAGGGCCGCGCGCATCTCCGGCATCTCCTCTACGTAGGTTCGTTCCTCGGCCAGGCGCGCCGCTTCGAGACCGAGCACGCGTTCGAGCGCGCCCCCGAGCTCGATCTGGGTCAGCGCGAGGACGATCACGAGGATGCCGACCACGTTCGACAGCGTGTCGACCAGCGGATCGAGGTTGTCCGGCAGCGCGCGCCTCATTCCGCGGCCTCCGCCCGCAGCAGGAGCCGCCAGTCGAGCTCCCCGCCCGCCGGCACCGGCAACCGCGCCACGCGCAGCCCCGCCTCGCGCGCCACCGCCACCATGTCCCGCTCGGTCGAGAGGCCATCGGGCCGCACCAACAGAACGAGCAGCGCTCCGGGCTCGCTGCGCGCGCGGCGCAGATACCGGGCGAGGTCGCCCGTGAGCGCGATCTCCCGTCGGGCGACGAAGTGCCGGAAGTCGTCGCGGGCGCGGATCGCCGTGATGCCCTCCGCATCACACTCGATGAAGAAGGGCTGCCAGCGCGCCGAGAGACCGGTCGGGTCGATCAGGATCGGCAACGCCGCTCGCCGCGACGCCAGGATCTCGAGCGCGACCTCGACCTCCCCGAGCTCGTCGGCGAGGCGGATCGCCTCGGCGCGCGCTTCGTCGAGGGCCGCCGCGATCGCCGCGTCGCGATTCCCTCGTCGGACCGCGTCCGCGATCTCCTCGAACGATCCCCCCGACGCGAGCCCCGCACGTTCGAGCGCCCGGTCGACCTCGTCCCAGCGGTCGAGCGCCCGTTCGAGCAACGCGCGTTCGCCCTCGAAGTCCGCCCGCGCCCGCGCGAGGGCCGCCGCGCGCTGATGGTCCTCGGCCTGGGACGCCTGGGTCGTGTCGACCGCTGCCAGCGCGATCACTGCGAGCAGCACCACGAGCGCGCCGATCGTGCACGCGAGCACGCTCATGAACGGAAAGAGCGCCGAAGGCAGCCCGGCCCGCCGCGCCACGACCTAGCCTCCTCCGCCGCCGGGGCGCGCTTCCCCGAGATGATCCGCCAATCGTCGAGCGAGCTCGGCGATTGCGGCGTCGCCGCCCGACGCGCGCTCGCGCAGGCGCGGCACGAGCCACTCTGCGCAGTAGTCGTCGACCGCGCCCACGAGTCCCTCTTCGAGGCGCTGGACGGCGCTGGCGGGGAACATGATCACCACGCTCAGCACGAGGGCGAGCAGGGTCGTGTCGAAGGCGACGCCGAGTCCGCCGGTCACGGACCCGATCGAGGACTTGAGTCCCTCGAGACTCGCGGCCGCGTCGAGGCTCTCGGAGAACCCGCCGACGGCTGCGCCGAGACCGATCACCGTGCCGATGAAGCCGAGGGTCGGCACCGCCCACACGAATACCCGTACGAGCGCATAGCTCGCGTCGACCCGCCCTTCGTCGGCCGCGCTCTCGGCCGCGAGGAAATCCACCACGGCGTCCACCCGCGGCCGCACCTCGAACTGGCGCAGCGCGCGCTCGAGCCGCGCGACGAGGAAGCTGTCCGCCGACGCCCCCGCGCGATCGGCGAGCTCGCGACGCAACCGGCCCGCGCGCTCCGCGTCGATCCCGGCGTGCGACTCCACCGCGAACAGGTCCGTATCGAGGGCACGGGCCTCGCGGCGCAGTCGCTGCCAACGCGCGCCGATCAGGAGGAGCGCCCAGGAGGACACGGCGGTGATGACGACGGGAACGAGGCCCCGCTCCAGGAAGAGCTCCCCGATCCGCCCGCTCGGCAGAGCGGAGAGGACGACGTAGAAGAGCGCTGTGAAGCCGAGCGCACCGACGGCGGGGGGCCAGTCTGCGCCCTCGCCCGGCGCACGCCGCGCATTGGGACGACCGGACCGCGCCTCGCCCGCGGCGTCGGCGACGAGGCAGGATCGTCCGCACGCCGTACAACGCAGCACTCCCGGCTCGTCCGCGGCTTCGAGGGCGTCCTCGTCGCAATGCGGACACGGCTTGTGCATGCTGGCTCCCCTCCCCCTCGAGACGCAGCGAGCCCCCGGGCTCGGACCCGGACAAGACTAGGCGCTAGCCTGCCGCCATGCCTGCCCTGACCCCCGATCGGCGTGCCCAGCTCGCGCGTGTCCTGGCCCGCCCGGTGTCGTCGAGCGACGGCGAGCTCCTCGCGGGCGCCCGTCAGCTACGCGCGGCGCTCGAAGTTCGGCGCGGACGCGATGACACGACGAACGAGGACGCGACGCGACTCGCCGAGGAGATCGCGAGCCTCGACGATGCGATCGCACGGCTCGAGGCCTCGGTGAGCGCGGCCCCGCACCGCGCCGATCGCCTTCCCGTGCTCGGCGCCCTGGCCGGCGTCGTCCTCACTGTTGCGGTCCTCGCCGCACAACCCTGGAACGGCGGGCCCGAGACGTCTGACGAGCGGCGGCCGACCTTCCTCAGGCGCACGGGCCGCCTCGTGATCGACGGCCCGCAGCCCGGTGCTGTGCTCCGAGTGCTCGATGCGGATCGATCGACGGTGCTCGTCGAACGCCCGGCCGAAGGGGCCGACGTCGAGCTGCGCCGGGGACGCTATGCCCTCGAGGTCCGGCGCGAGGGATGCCCGGATGCCTGGACACGTTCGGCCTGGTTCGAGGTCGGCGCGACGCTCCACTTCGAGCCCGCCCTGTGTACCGGTGAGGGACGGTTGATCGTCCGATCGAACGTCGACGGCGGCACCCTCTCGATCGACGGAGTGGAAGTCGGGTCGACGGACGAGGCTCCGCGTCCGCTCGCGGTCGGCGAATACGACGTCGAGGTCTCGAAGCCCGGCTACCAGACCCACGTGGGGCGCCTCCGCATCCTCGCGGACGAAACCCTGGAGCTGCGTGCCGATCTCGTGCCCGAGCGCGATTCGGCCTCCGTGGCGAGACGTCTGGATCTTTCCTTCGAGGCCGCGGCCCTCACGCCACCCGAGGTGTCGGAGCCCACGCCCTTCGATCTGGGCGCGCTCGCCGCCTCGATCGCCCCCGGGCGATCACCCGAAGGCGGGACCCGGTTGCTCCAGCGCGATGGACTCGGACGTTTGCCCGACGGCGGATCGACCGCCTGGCACGACCGGGTGTCCAGGGAGTTTCGTAGCCGCTTCGACAGCGACGACTCCGGCGGGATCGACCGCGTCGAAGAGAGTGAATCGATCTCCTGCGCCTATTGGCGGGAGACTGAAGCGAGCTTCGACCGCGGCGGTCTCGGACTCTCGATGGCGCGCTACTACGGCTTCGACGGCAGCGAGTGGCATCCCGGCGCCCTGGGCTTCGATCGCGACGTGCGCGGCGCCGCCTACGCGCGGATGCGGGAGTGCGGACTGCAGGCCTGACCCCGGCCTTGCGACGCGGGTCGGAGACGCGTCGAACCCGATAGGGAAAAACCCCGAGTCGATGCTCGACTTTGTCGTAAACCCTCGGCATTCCTACCGGAATTTTGCTCGTTTCCCCTGATACCCTGAAATCCCGGGGCGAGTACCTTGATTATCCCGATTCGATGGTTTTTAAGCGATCCGTAGGTCGGATCATTCAAGGGGGGAAATCATGGTCAGTATCGTGGTTGCGGACGATCACAAGATCGTTCGAGAGGGGCTCATTCGTTTACTGGAGGCCCGGGAGGACTTCACCGTGATCGGTGAGGCCGCCAATGGAGAAGAAGCCGTTCAGCTCGTGATGGAGAAGCGGCCGGACATCGTCCTGATGGACATCAACATGCCGAAGCTGTCGGGCATCGACGCCACGCGTCAGCTCGGCAAGGCTGGTTGCCAGTCGAAGATCCTGGTTCTGTCGATGCACGAGAGTCGTGCCTACGTCGAAGAGGTGCTCCGCGCGGGCGCCTCCGGATACGTCGTCAAGAACTCGGCCTCGAAGGATGTGCACAACGCCATCGACGCGGTGCGGGCGGGTGCTTCGTACCTGTCGCCGGCGATCACCCAGCAGGTGGTCGACGCGATCGCCCGGCCGGGCGACGCGGGACCGTCCGGCGTCTCGATGCTCACGGAGCGCGAGCGCGAGGTGCTCAAGCTGATCGCCGAAGGACTCTCCAGCAAGGAGATCGCTTCGGACCTCGGCGTCTCCCTCAAGACGATCGATTCCCATCGATCGAACCTGATGGAGAAGCTCGACATCCACAAGGTGTCGGGTCTCGTGCGATTCGCGATTCGCGCAGGGCTCGTCGAGCCCTGATCCACCGCTTCGCATCCGGCGTCGCGCTCACGCATCGAGCGAGGAGGCCGGTCGAACGAGGAGCCCGTCCCTGGCGTGTCCATGGGCGGGCTCCCGCGCGTCGGGGACCCGACTAACGCAGCGGTCGCAGGTCGACGCGGCGGTTGTAGAGCTTGTCCTGCGGGCTCGACTCGACGACTCGCAACGGCTCGCTCGCCCCGAAGCCCCGCGCCACGAGTCGCCCTTCGTCGATCGAGTGGGTCTCGACCAGATAGTCCCGCGCCTTCTGGGCCCGGGCCTGGGAGAGCGGCCGGTTCACGGCCTCGTCTCCGTCCTGGTCCGTGTGCCCGCCGAGCACGAACCGCATGTCCGCATAGGCGTCCGCGCCGAGGGCGGCGGCGAGCTCGTCGAGGTTCTCCCGCGCCTCGTCGGTCAACTGGGCGCTGTTCTTCGGGAAGTTGATCTCGAAGTTGAGACGCGGCGCGCGCCGGATGGCGACGGCCTGCGCGGGCCCGTCGTCGAGGGCGCGCAGCGCGGCCAGGGCCTCGCCGATCACCTCCGCGTCGATGTTCTCCTTGGACAGGTACATCTGTCCAGAGACGGTCTCGATCCGTCCGGAGCCCTCCGGCGGCGTCAGCTGCTGGTAGAGACGCGCGTTGACCGCGTCCGCATCCAGCGGCTCCTCGGCCGTCGCCAGGCTCCCGACGAGCAGGAGCGCGGCGGCCGCGATGCCGGCCATCGCCTTCAGGAAAGATTGGCTTCGCATCTATGGGCCCCCATCATGCGCCCAGACCATGCCCCACCCGATCTCGCGCGGCGAGCGCAAGTCGCGGAGGGGCTTTCGACGGTCAGTGCCGAGGGGCCCCGATCGGTTCCGAGACGGCTCGATCTGATCCCTGCACGGCAGGAATGTAGGCGCGCCCCCTCAGATGGGCGGGGCAGGTCGCTCGAGCACCTCTTCGCCGTGGACGAGTCGGTCCACGTGGTGCCCCTTGAGCTCGCGCTTCTCGAGGAGGGCTTCGGCGAGCTCCTCGACGGTGTTCCAGACGGGCTCGAGCAGGCGCTCGGCCTCCTCGCAGTACTCGGTGTAGAACTGCTCCGGGGGGCGCTCGAGGCCGATCAGCTTGGCGATCCGGGCCAGCTCTTCACGCCCGCGGCGGGCGGCGCCCAGCCAGCGGGTCCAGAGCAGCTCGCTCTCGACGTCGACGGAGTCGAAGCGGCCGCGTCGAAGCGCGATCCGCTCGGCGGCGATTCCCGCGTACGCGAAGACGCCGTGGGAATCGATCAGCTTCTCAGGGACCACGCCGACCTGCTCACCACGGCGACGTCCCGCCGGCGGCCGGCAGTCGATCGGGAGCGGCATGCCGGAGAACGTGACGACCTCCCCTTCTCCGGCCTCGGCGTCGATGATCGCGTGCTTCAGCACGTTGGGTCCGTAGAGGACCTCACAGACCGTTGCGCGGCCGGCTTCCCGGTAGGCCACGCGCGCCAGAGCATTCGTCGACATCCATTCCCCTTGATTCACTGGAGCCACGTTCCCCATCGGACGATCATCCTCGCAGCTGAACGCCTATCTGAGCGACAAAGCCGAACGATTCCGCGGACTCGTGGCCTTTGCTGCCGCGAAAGAGCGAGCGCGTGGGGCGTGTGGCACCCTGCCCGGTGATCGGTCGACTGGGGAGACGACATGCGGGGCGACGCGCGACTCGAGGATCTCGGCGGCGGGATCTACGCCTGGTTGCAGCCCGACGGATCCTGGGGCCTCTCGAACGCCGGCCTCGTCTCGGACGCCGATGCCTCGCTCCTGGTGGACACGCTCTACGACCTGCCGCTGACCCAGCGCATGCTCGACGCGATGTCCGACGCGACGCCCGCGGCCCGCAAGATCGACACCCTGGTCAACACCCACTCGAACGGCGACCACACCTACGGCAACCAGCTCGTCGGCGACGCGCGCATCATCACGTCGACCGCGACCGCCGAGGAATGGGACGAGGTCACGCCCGAGATCATGGCCCAGATGCTGGCCGCTTCGGATCAGCTCGGAGCGACCGGCGAATTCATCCGGCGCGCGTTCGGGCCCTTCCAGTTTGCAGGCCTCAAACCGACGCCGCCGACCGAGACCTTCGACGGCCAGCTCGACCTGCGCGTCGGTGACCTCGACGTCGAGCTGATCGAGGTCGGCCCGGCACATACCGCCGGCGACGTGATCATCCACGTCCCGTCGACCCGGACGATCTTCACCGGCGACATCCTCTTCATCGACGGCACCCCCATCATGTGGGAAGGACCCGTGGCGAACTGGATCGCGGCCTGTGAGAAGATCGCCGAGCTCGATCCCGAAGTCGTGGTCCCGGGCCACGGCCCGCTGACTGACACGCGGGGCGCCCTCGCCGTCCGGGATTATCTGGCCTACGTGCGCGACGAAGCCCGCAAGCGCTTCGACGCGGGCCTGACCATTCGCGACGCGGCCCACGACATCGCCCTCGGCGACTATTCCGCCTGGCTCGACTCCGAACGCATCGCCGTGAACGTGGCGACGCTCTATCGCGAGTTCGGGTACGACGGACCGCCGCTCGGGCCGATGGAGGTCTTCGAGCTGATGGCGGAGCTCGCGCGCTAGGTCGATGGCAGCAAGCACCTCCGACGACCGCCCGGACTGCCTGCACTGCGTCCACTACTTCGTGACGTGGGAAGCGGAGCGTCCACGGGGCTGTCATGCGTACGAGTTCAAGAGCACCGAGCTGCCCTCGGACGTGGTCTTCTCCTCGTCCGGCGAACGGTGTCAACTCTTCGAGCGGAAACCGGACTCGAAGCCGAAGCCGCGATTGCTGCGCTAGGCGCGGACCCGATGTTGCGCCGCGATCCGCTGCGCCGGGGTCGCGCTGCCCCAGGCTAGGTTGGGCGTCCATCCGGAGGAAACGTCGTGAGCCCGACCCGCGCGTCCGCGTTGGACGAAGTCGCCGAGGGCGTCTGGCTCGCCAGCGAACCGGTCTCGATCGTCGGTATGCCGCTCTCGGTCAACATGACGGTGCTCCGGCTCGACTCCGACGCGCTGGTCGTGCACTCGCCGATCGAGGCGACGCCTGCCCTCGTCGAAGAGGTCGCGGCGCTCGGACGCGTCCGCCATCTCTACGCGCCCAACACGTTCCACCATCGGCGCCTCGCGGAATGGCAGGCCGCGTACCCCGACGCGACCCTCCACGCCCCGCGTGGCCTCTTCGGCAAGCGAGACGACCTGCGGATCGATCGCCTCTTCGACGCGCCGCCGCCAGGCGAATGGGCGAACCAGCTCGACGAAGTCGAGATCGCCGGCTTTCGCCTCGAAGAGGCCGTGCTTTTCCACCGCCCGAGCGGCACCCTGGTCGTGACCGACCTCTTCCACAACGTCGGTCGCCCGAGCTCACGCTGGGCTCGGATCTACACACGATTGATGGGCTTCTACGATCGCGTCGCGCTGTCCCGGGTGATCCGCTCGACGGCGTTCACCGACGAGGCCGCCGCGCGCGAAGCGGTCTCGCACATCGCCGCGTGGCCGGTCGAGCGCATCGTCGTCGGGCACGGGGCACCGATCGTGGAGGGCGCGAGAGAGGCCTTCGACGGAGCGGTCGCCTGGCTCCTCGACGAAGGCTGAGCCTGGATTCAGGGTTCGCCCGATGGCGCGCGTTCGGCCAGCACGCGTTCGGCGATCGCGTCCTCGTCGGTCTCGCCCGTGTCGTCCTGGATCTCGCGGGCGCGTGCCAGCAATCGGCCGAGCTCGGGGCCCGGTTCGATGCCTCGTCGCATGAGAGTCGCCGCGCGCACGACGTCCGTCGTCGGGCCGTGCTCGACGAAGGCCTCCCGGGCCCGAGTGAGGAAGAGATCGCCCTCGTCGAAGCGTCCGGCCAGCGCCTCCGGCGTCGTGCGCCCGAGATGATCCGCGCGGGCGACGCGTTCGAGGTCGACGGGCGTCATGCCGCCGGCCGCGAGCTTGCGCGCGAGCCGTCGGTAGCCCTTCGCCTTGGCGCCGCCCCCGACGAAGAGCGCCGGCGCGAGATGGTGATGCACGAGCACGTCGATCGCGTCGATGCGGCGCCCGCCCAGGCGCAGCGACCCGAGCCACTCGCGCGCGATCTCTGCGCTCAATCGATCGTGTCCGGGGGAGCGCACGCGTTCGTCCTCACCGATCACCGTGGTGTCCGGCTTGCCGACGTCGTGACACAGCGCGCTCCACAGCAGGATCGCCTGGTCTTCCGGATCGAGCGCGAGGTCTCGCGCGAGAGACGCCGCGCGGTCGACGACCATCCCGGTGTGGACGAACACGTCGCCCTCCGGATGCCACTCGGGATCCTGCGGCACGTCCCGGAGCGCCGCGATCGGCGGGAACACGTCGAGCTGCCCCAACCGATCGAGCCACTCGATCGCCCGCCACGGTGCGGGCAGCGTGAGCAGGATCCGCTCGAGCTCCTGGGCGAGGCGCTCCGGAGGAAGCGCCGTGAGATCGAGGGCACGGCAGAGCGTAGTGAGCGCGTCGTCGGGCGTGGCTTCGAGCAGTGCCGCGAGTCGCGCGACGCGCAGCACGCGGAGCGGATCTTCGCCGAAGGTCGCGTCGTCGGCCGCGCGAAGGCGTCGGTCCGCGAGGTCGCGCTGCCCGCCGAACGGATCGAGCACCTCGCCTTCGAGCGGGTCGAAGCCCATCGCGTTGACGGTGAGATCCCGGGCCCGCGCCGCCCGCGCGAAGGCCGACGCGAGGTCGTCGCTCCGATCGGACCCGCCGCGCGGGAGCCCGATGTCCAGCCCTTCGCGTGTGTGCCGCCAGACCGGGAATTGCCGACCGACCGGTGGCGTGAAGCCGTGCGGTGCCACGATCGATTCCACGGCGGACGTGTCGAGGCCGAACACCTCGAGGTCGAGATCCTTCGAAGGTGCACCGCGCAGGGCGTCCCGCACCCAGCCACCGACCACGAGCAGCCGGCCTCCCGCGTCGGCGATCGATTGCGCGAGCTCGCGCGCGATCACCGGGACGGGTGCTTCGATCCGGGTCATCCGCCGCTTCGAGCGGGCGCGCCGCCGGCCGACCGCACCCTCAAACTTCCTCGTCCTCGTCGAGCTCCTTGAGGCAGATCGGGTGCGGAGAGAAGTCCGGCCCGCCCTCCCAGCCCGGGATCTGCGCGGCCTGTGACAGCCAGGACTGCGCGATCGACTCGTCGACGGCGACGTCGTTGTTGTCGAAGCTCTCGGTGATCGACTCCCACAGGTCACGCCCGCCGTTCTCCCACCATTCGGGCGCCGGGTTCTCGAAGTCGATCGCGAGCTTGATCATCTTGTTCATGTCGTTCCCTTCCGCCGGGCGGCCTTCGCGCGCCGGCGGGGCTTCCATCGATAGGTCTCGAGGTCGACGCGACCGCGCGAGTCGAAATCGACACCCTCGGATTCGAGCAGCGCGCGCTGGAGGTCGGCGAAGGCGCGCTCGCCGCGGGCGCTGATCTCGCCGCGGGCGTTGATGACGCGATGCCACGGGACATCCTCGTCTCCATTGAGCGCGTTCAACGCGTAGCCCACCTGCCGCGCCGCGCGAGGCATCCCCGCGAGCGCGGCGATCTCTCCGTAGGTCGACACGCAACCCGCAGGAATCCGGCGCACCACGCGGTAGACCGGCGCCCAGCCGCCTACGCCAATCACGCCGCGAGCCCCGAGTGCCGCAGCAGCGCATCCGGCGATGGCGCGCGTCCGCGGAAGGCCTGGAACACCTCCATCGGCGGTGCCCCGCCCCCGAGTGCCAGCACGGTCTCGCGGAATCGTCGCCCCGTCTCGGCAACGGTCGCCGCGTCGTCGAGGCCCGCCTCCTCGAAGGCCGCGAAGGCATCGGCGGAGAGCACCTCGGCCCACTTGTAGCTGTAGTACCCGGCCGCGTATCCACCCGCGAAGATATGACCGAAGCTGCAGAGGAAGCGGTCCTCGGGCAGCGGCGGCAGCACCGTCGTCTTCGCGGCGACCGCGCGCTGTACGTCGAAGACGGTCGTGTCGCTGGCGGCGAGGTCCTCGCGGTGGAGCGCCAGATCCATGGTCGCGAAGTAGAGCTGGCGGAGCATCGCGCTCCCGGCCCGGAACGTGCGCGCTGCATCGATCTTCTCGAAGAGCTCGACGGGGAGCGGCTCCCCGGTCTCCACGTGCGAAGAGAGTTCGAGCAGGGTCTCGCGGTGGTAGCACCAGTTCTCCATGAACTGACTCGGCAGCTCGACGGCGTCCCACTCGATGTTCCGAATGCCCGACGCGAGGCCGTAGTCGACGCGCGTGAGCATGTGTTGCAAACCGTGCCCGAACTCGTGGAAGAGCGTGAGCACCTCGTCGAAGGACATCAGCGAGGGCCGGTCTCCAACCGGCGGCGTCTGGTTGCAGACGAGATAGGCGACCGGCTGCCGGGCCGCCGTCGCGCCGAGCCGAGTGCGGCCGAGGCACTCGTCCATCCATGCGCCCCCTCGCTTGTCGCCCGGGCGGCTGAACGGATCCAGGTAGAACGCCGCGAGCGGCGCCCCCGCCTCGTCCTTCACCCGGAAGAAGCGCACGTCGGGATGCCACGTCGGCGCATCGCCGTCCGCGGCCTCGATCGTCACGCCGAAGAGTCGCTGCGCGAGAGCGAAGAGCCCGTCGAGCACCCGCGGCATCGGGAAATAGGGCCGCAGCGCTTCTTCCGAATAGTCGAATCGCTCCTCGCGCAGGCGCTCGGAGTAGAAGCCGGCGTCCCAGAGCGCGAGGTCCCCGTCGAGGCCCCGGTCGTTCGCGAAGGCCTGGAGTGTCGACAGGTCCGACCGCGCGGCATCGATCGACGCGGTCCGCAGATCCTCGAGCAGCCGATCGACCTCGGCCACGTCCGGGGCCATCTTGCCATCGACCGAGAGCGCGGCGTAGCTCTCGAAGCCGAGGAGCCGCGCCATCTCGTGTCGGAGCGCGAGGATGCGATCGATCAGCGGCGTGTTGTCGAGCTCCCCGCTCCCCGCGCGGGTGACGTAGGCGCGATAGAGCTGCTCGCGCAGGTCGCGACGCTCGCCGTGTTCCAGGAACGGAATCAGCACCGGCGCGTCGAGCGTGATCCGCCACGGCCCCGCTTCCGCGGTCGCGCCGTCCTCGCCCGCTTCCGCGGCGCTCTGGGCGGCGAGCTCGCGAAGGCTGTCCGGTGTCCCGGCCATGTCCGCGGGATCCCGGAGCACCAGCGCGAACGCCTTCGTCGCGTCGAGGACGTGATTGCTGAAGCGCGTCGCGAGCTCGGCCAGCTCCGCCTGGATCTCGTTGAAGCGCTCGCGCTCCGCGTCGCCGAGGCCGACGCCGGCGTGGCGCGCCTCGCGCAGGAGGCTCTCGACGATGCGCTGCTGCGCGGGATCGAGCGCAGCGAACGCGTCGCCGGCGCGGAGGGCCTCGAGCCCCTCGAAGATCGGACGGCTCTGGGCGAGGCGAAGACCGAAGCCGATCACCTCGGCCTGGACCTCGGCGTGCGCGTCCCGCAGGGCGTCGCTGTTCTGCACGCCCATCAGGTGGCCGACCAGCCCCCAGCCGAAGCCGAGTCGATCGGACATGCCTTCGAGTCGCTCGACGAGTCCCGACCAGGTCGGTTCGACCGACGCTTCGAGCGCCTCGAGCTCCTCGGCGAGCTCTTCGAGCAGAGATCGGATCCCGGGCACCACGTGCGCCGCTTCGATCTCGTCGAAGCGCGGGAGCGCTCCGGCGGCGTGCAGCGGGTTCGCGGCAGCCGCTCCTTCCCTCTCCGATCCGGACACCTCGTCCTCCCCCTCTGGACTCGAGTCGTGCGCGATCGCTCGCGCCGCGCCAACGTAGCCCAGGGGTCCTCGAGATCCTCGACCGGAGTCGTGGACTAGGGGTGACCCAGGTCTTCGACCTCGACGGGTCGGCCGCGATCGTCCCAAGCCGCGAAGTTGCGCCGGCGCGGTCGAGGGGAGCGCGGCGTAGGCTCGGCGATCGGTTCGTCACCGAGGGTCGCGAAGGCCGGGCGTACGTCGCCGCGCGCGAGCCGGAAGAGCTCGAAGGCGGTCCAGGCGACACAGGCCATGCCTAGCAGGGGGATCATCGCGACTCCGGATACGGGGCCCGACATCGGGCTCCGGTCCTTCGTGGCGACGCCCCCCGTGTTCTCGCAGGAATCTTGAACGAATGCGCTCGGAACGGAGGGAAGTGCGCTTGCGCTGCCTGTCTCCGAGCCGCCGCGACCGGTCGCCTGCGTCTCGGCTGCCGATGCGGCCCGACGGGATCAGTCCGCTGCCTTCCTTCCGAAGACGAGCGAAGACACGACCGCCACGAGCGTGTTCACGGCGCAGCCAACGACGCCGACGTGGACGCCGGCCAGCCGCGTGACGTCGCTGAACGTGAGCACGACCGAGAACGTGGTCCCGGCCACGATGCCGGCGAGAACCCCGCCCGTGGTGAGGCGCTTCCAGTGGAGCGCGATCAGGAACGCCGGCACGCACTGGATCAGGAGCTCCATCTTCAGCTCGATCAGCCGCCACAGCGTGAGCTCCCGCGCGAGCGCGAAGGGGATCGTCGCGAGCAGGACGCCGGCGGCGAGACGTTTGCCCAGCAGAGTCGCGCCGTGGTCGCTCCCCTCGCGACCGAGCAGATCCCGGGACAGGAGCGAACCCAGCGACAGGAGGCACGAGTCCGCCGTGGACATGATCGCCGAGAGCGCGCCGAGGAAGACGACCAGCGCGGCCGCCGTCGCCATCCCGCCCGCCGCGCCCCACTCCGCGAGCAACATGGGCACCACGCCGTCCGTGTCGACGGCGCTCTCGATGTCGAAGCGGGCGATCGCGGCGACCCCGATCAGGGTGACGACCAGCGTCGTCGCCAATGGCATGAAGGTCATGCCCGCGAAGGAGCGCCGGAGCGCCTGCCCGCTCTCCGCTGCGAACACGCGCTGGATTGCCTGGGGATAGAGCACGCTCGCCAGGCCCATCAGCGCGATCGAGCTGAACCAGTTCGCGTTCACGACGGCGGAGGGCGTCGCCACCTTCTCCGGCGCCTTCGCCGCGACCGCGAGGGTGATGGCCTCGAGCCCCCCGGACTCGGAGAGGAGCCAGACGAGGAGCGCGCTCAAGCCGACGAGCATGGCGATGCCCTGTGCCGCGTCCGTCCAGGCCACGGCACGCATCCCGCCGAGGGTCTCGTAGAAGAGAATCACGAGGGCGAGGCCGATCACGCCGGCCGGATAGGGCACGATCCCGCCGGTCACGACACTGGCGACGTCTCCCATCGCCTTCAACTGCGCCAGCAGGAAGTTCGCGAGGGCGAGGGTCATCAGGATCGCGACGGCCCAGCGAAGCATCCGTGCCCAGGGCCCGTCGAAGCGCAGGCGCAGGTAGTCACCGGGGGTCACGAACTGGTGGCGCACCGCGAGGGGGCGGAGCTTCGGGACGAGCGCGTGGAACGCGACGATGATCGACATCATGAAGCCCGTCGCCATCACGAAGCTGTAGCCGTCGCGGTAGGCGCGCCCGGGATAGCCGAGCAGCGAGTTGCCGCTGTAGGCGGTCGCGTACAGCGTCAAGAAGAGGACGAACGCGCCGAGGGAGCGTCCGGCCAGGAAGTGATCGGCGGGCGAGTGATCCTGCTTCGCGCGCCGCGCAGCCTCCGCCACCCCGATCAGGGCGAGCAGGTACGCGAGGAGCGCGGCGACCCCGAGCATCCCGAAGTTCATCGTGCGCCGTCCTCGTCGTCCGGGTCGAGGTCATCCGGGACGTCGGTCGCGAGCCACGCGACCGCGTTCAGACACGCGATCGCGAAATAACAGAGGACGGACACGGCCACCCAGTCGGGCAGGCCGAGCCAGAGCCCCGGCTCCTCGCCCGCGGTGCGATACCAGGGCACCGACAGGGCGTAGAGCACGACGATCAGTGCCAGGCAGATCGTACGGCGCGTCAACAGGTTCCCCTTTTCGAGCGGCTGCGGAGATTCAGAACTCCTCCTCCCCGCCATCGAGCTCGAAGAGCGCGCCCTGCTCGGCCTTCTGCTCCGGCTCGAGACAGCGCGGGTCGTCGTGCCGCGGATCGTTCACGTAGCGCGTCACGGGCCGCCGATCGAGGGTACCCGGAGCCGCCGGTCGCAGCAGCGCGATGAGCGCGTCCTTCTCCGCTGCCGGATCGATCCATCGCGCGTAGTCGGTCGGGTCGAGGACGACGGGCATGCGGTGGTGCACGCCCTTCATGTCGGCATTGGCCTCGGTGGTGATCACGGTGCAGGACTCGATCGATTCCCCGCCCTCCCCCGTCCAGGATTCGAAGAGCCCCGCGAAGCCGAGGAGCGCGGTTCGCGTCGGGGTGAAGTGGAAAGGCTTGTGGTCGCGGCTCTTCGGCGTCCACTCGTAGAACCCGTCCGCGGCGACGAGGCATCGCCTTCGCTTGAAGGCGGCACGGAACGACGGCTTCTCCGCGACCGTCTCGGCGCGCGCGTTGAACGTGCGATTGCCGATGCCCGGATCCTTCGCCCAGGACGGAACCAGTCCCCAGCGCTTCCAGGCGAACTCGGCTTCGCCCCCGTCTTTCCGCTCCGGGACCAACGTCAGGACGTCCCGCGACGGCGAGACGTTGAAGCGCGGGCGGAGCGCGCTTCCGTCGAGCTCGCACGCTCCTTCTCCCGCGGCGAGCAGCGCCATCGCCTCCGCGAAGTAGGCGGCGATCTCGTCGCCCGATCGCGTGAGCGTCATGCGGCCACACATCTCGACACCCCCGGCCCGTCGATGGGACGCTGCTATTTTAGCCGAGCCGAGGGGGGCGAGACGTGACGGAATCGGGGGACGGGTCGGGACGCGTGCAGGCCGAGGGCGATGCCGAGCGCGATCAGCGCTTCGCCGCGTTCCTGCCGCGGGGCATCCTGGGCGGCACGTTGATGGGACTCGCAAACCTGGTGCCCGGCATCAGCGGCGGCACGATGCTCCTGGCCGCCGGGGTCTACCCGGTCTTCATCGAATCCATCGCCGACGTGACCCGGGGCCGGATCTCGCGCTGGCCCCTGCTCGTGCTGGGCACGATCGGCGGCGCGGCGGTGCTCGCGATCGGACTGCTGGCCGGGCCGACCCGGGATCTCGTCGTCGAGCAGCGCGCCCTCATGTACAGCTTCTTCATCGGCCTCACCCTCGGCGGCCTGCCGCTCGTATGGCGACTCGCGCGTCCCGCGACGCCGGGGGTCTGGGCCGGAGCGGCCGGGGCCTTCGCCCTGATGGTCGTGATGGCGTTCGAGGCGGGCAGCGGCGACGCGTCCGCCGGGAGCACGACGCTGCTCGTCGTGTCGGGGCTGGCGGGGGCGTCCGCGATGATCCTGCCCGGCATCTCCGGCGGCTATCTGCTGCTCCTGCTCGGGCAATACGTCCCGATCCTGTCCGCGATCCACGACGTGAAGGAGGGACTGATCGGCGCCGGCGGGCTCGACCTCGGACTCGTGCTAGGCGCGATGCGCGTCGTGATTCCGGTCGGGATCGGCGTCCTGATCGGCATCGTCGGGGTGAGCAACGCCCTGCGCTGGCTGCTCGATCGCTTCGAGAAGCCGACCCTCGGCGCGCTCCTGGGGCTCCTCCTCGGCGCCGTGATCGGGCTATACCCCTTTCAGGAAGCGGTGCCGCCGCAGCCAGGATTCAGCCACCGCGGCATCGTCGTCCCCGTCGAGGCGCTCGTCGACGTGCCGCGGGAGGACTGGCCCCTCGAGCGCTATGCGCCGGACGCGTCGGACCTGGGCTTCTCGGGCGCAGCGATCGCGGGCGGACTCTTCCTCACCCTCGCCATCGCGTGGGTCGGACGCGACCCGAACGACTGAGCCCTCTCGCTGCACGGACGGAACCGGATTTCCACGATCGCGGAAGTCGAGTTCCGCTCTTCGCACGGAGCGCGCGACCTCGACACCCGCAGCTTCGCGGCAACCGGGCTCGGAAACGACCGGGATCGTTCGTTCGCCTGCGCGCGACGAGTCTCGCCTTCGCTCGTGCGCACGATTCTTGCTCTCTCTCGGTGGCGGGACCGAGGAGAGACGAACATGCCGACGAGCGCGATGGGGCTGCTCTGCTTCGTGATGGGGCTGCTGATGGCGTTCGCCGTACTCACGCCCTTGCTCGAAGGCGCCGCGCGCTGATCACTTCCTGCGCGGCGGTCGACCCCCGCCGCGCGTCTTCGGCGCGCCGCCCTTGCGGCCGGCTGGCCGCGTCGGTCGACGAGTCTCGGCCTTCTTGCGCGCGCCCTTCCTGGCCGGACCGCGTGCGCCGCTCGGCTTTCGCGCGCCCTTCTTCTTGGCAGACCGACCCCGGGTCGCGCTCGCCTTGCGCGGTCCAGCGGGCGAGGTGCGACGCTTCGCGGCGGTCTTTCCTCGCGGACCCGAGCTCGTGCGCGGGCCGCGCGGCGGGCGCTCGCCCGATCGCCCTCGCGCAGGCGTCGCGGGACCATTGCGCGGACCTCGCGGCGGCGCAGCGGTTCCTCGCGCTGCGTTCGGCGACGACTTCGCCCCACGCGGCGCGCTGGGCGGACTCTTGGCTCCGCGCGGCGCGCTGGGCGGCCCTTTGGCCCCCCGCGGTCCTCGGGGCGGTGAAGCCGATGCAGACTTCGGACCGCGCGTCTTCGGTACGCCGCGGCCCCGCCGAGCGCCGGACTGGCGCGGGGCGGCCGCGAGGTCTTCGCGATGGGAGCCGGTTCGCGCCGGCGCCTGGACGGGCTCGCCTGCGCGCAGACGCCGCACGTGCTCGAGCAGCGCGCGCCTCTCCTCCGACCGCAGCGGACGCGCCTCGCCGACTGCGAGACGACCGATCCGGAGCGGTCCCATCCGCACGCGCACGAGGCGACGAACGGGGAAGCCCAGCACGAGCAGGCTGCGACGGATCTGGCGCTTCTTGCCCTCGACCAGCGTGAGCGAGAGCGAAGACGTGTGCGAGTCGGCGTCGTAGGAGACGTCGCTCACCTTCACCGCGGACGTTCGTCCCTCGTCGAGGGTGACCCCACGCTCGAGCCGCCCGATCGCCTTGGCGTCGAGCTTGCCCTTCACGTTGACGCGGTACTCGCGCTCGTTGCCGAGCGACGGATGTAGCATCGCGTGGGCGAGGTCTCCGTCGTTCGTCAGGAGCAGCAGCCCCGAGGTCTCGAGGTCGAGGCGACCGACCGGAAACACACGACCGACGGAACGCGGGAGCAGCGCCATCACCGTGCGCCGACCCTCGTCGTCGCGCACGGTCGTGATGACTCCGCGCGGCTTGTTCACGATCCAGTAGGCAGGGCGCTCACGCGCGAGCTTCTCGCCGTCGACGCGGATCTCGTCGACGAAGGGATCGGCGCGGCTCCCGAGCTTCGCGACGCGCCCGTTCACGGTCACCCGCTCTTCGACGAGGAACTGCTCGACGTCCCGGCGCGAGCCGAACCCGGCAGCGGCCAGAAGCTTCTGCAGACGCTGGGCCCCCCCGGCTTTGGGGACCGGCTTGCTCGCGGGCGGCGTGGGCTTCGGAGCCGATTCGGCGGGCTCCGGCGCCGCGGCGCGAACAGGCTTCTTCGCGCGGGCCTTGCGGGGCTTCCGCGCGTGACGAGGAGACGATCCGTGAGGCATGGCGGCTAGACGCGCGAGGCGTCGTCCTCCTCGCTCTCGTCCGCGATCGAAGTCTCGGCCTCTTCGACCGTCTCTTCCGCGACGTCCGCGGCCGACGCATCCGGAGCGTCGTCTGCGGCGGCCTCGACGAGTTCGGTGTCGGCGTCCTCGCTCGCGGTCGCCGCCGCCTCGCCGCCGCTCTCGTCCGCTTCCGCGACGTCGCCTTCCCCGGGCGCAGCGTCCTCTGCGGTCTGCTCGAGCAATCCCTGCTCCCGGGCGAGCTCGTCGAGCTCGCGCAGCGTCGGCAGGTCCTTCAGGCGCTCGAGGCCGAAGACCTCGAGGAAGCGGCGGGTGGTGCCGTAGAGCATCGGGCGACCGGGCACCTCTCGCTGGCCCGCGATGCGGATCAGATGGCGCTCGAGCAGGCTCTTGACCGTTGCACCCGCGTCGACCCCGCGGACGTCTTCGATCTCGGCGCGGGTGACGGGCTGGCGGTAGGCGATGATCGCAAGGGTCTCGAGCGCGGCCTGGGAGAGGCGAAGCGCCCGCTCCTTCTGGAGCTTCTGCAGGTAGCCGGAGAACTCGGCGCGGGTCCGGATCTGGTAGCCGCCGGCGACCTCCCAGATCTCGAAGGAACGGTCCTGCTCGACGTACTCGGTGTTCAGCTCGTTGACGAGGTCCTTCGCCTGCCCGGCGTTGCAGTACGGAATCATCTCCGCGATCCGCGCGGCCGAGATCGGCTCGGGGGACGACAGGATCAGCGCCTCGACGATGCGTCGCTTCTCGCTGGCTTCCATTCGACTCATGGCGATTCGGGCTCCTCGACTCGAGCCACGGCGGCTCGTGTTTCCGTGTGCGCGCGCACGCAGGCGCTCTACATGTTCTCCGTGATGCGCTCGCGCCACTCCGGGGACTCGCTCTCGATCTGGGCGCGCCGCACGCGGATCGCTCCCTCCGGCGTGCCGCGATCGGAGAGACCCTGGTAGATCCGAAGCGCGGAGAGTCGGGCGAGCTCCAGCACCGCGAGGAAGGTCGCGACGAGCACGGGGCGCGTCGGCACACCGCCGGCCTCTCCGGGCATCTCGAAGATGCGCATGAACTCGACCGTCTCGTTCTCCTCGAGCAGGTCCATCACGACGAGCATTCGATCGCGGACCGTCACGCTCTCGGTCTCGACCTCGTGCTTGAAGCTGCCGCCCTTGGCGTTGTCGAGTACGTCCTTGAATGCGGCGACCAGCTCGAAGAGACCGACCTCGATCTCGCGCTCGCTCTCGGGTGTCTTCTCGGGGCCGGGTCCGACGACGCTCCAGACGTCGCGGTTCAGCAACCGGCGGTGGGACAGCGTCTCCGCCGCCTCCTTGAAGCGCTGGTACTCGAGCAGGCGCTGCACGAGCTCGCTGCGCGGATCGAGCCCTTCTTCCTCCTCCTGTTCCTCGGAAGGAAGCAGCATGCGGCTCTTGATGAGCGCGAGGGTCGCGGCCATGACCAGGTACTCGGCGGCGACGTCGAGGTTGAGCTCCTGCATGAGCTCGATCGTCTCGAGGTACTGCTCGGCGATGCGCTGGATGGGAATGTCAGTGATGTCGACTTCGTTCTGCCGGATCAAGTGGAGCAGCAGATCGAGGGGCCCCTCGAAGACCGCGAGCTTGACCGCGTAACCGTCGAGACCGTCGGTGCGATCGTCCGGGTCCGCGCCGAGGGACTCCAGTACGCTGCCCTCGACCGCACCGAGCGGCGCGGCCGTGCCTTCTCCATCGAACGGGGCGTCACTTGCGCTCATGGGTACGAACCGTCCTACGAGACTGCCTGGGGGGCGGAGGTAAGAGATGGGGCGGATCGGGGGCACGCCCTGAGGAATTCCCCACGACGCGAGAGTCGAGACCGTCGCGACCTCGGCGGGGCGCTGTGCGCGTGGCCTCCCGGCCGGAAGCCCGGCGAGAACACAGCCCGACCCGCAGACACCTCTCCGCGTCGGCCATCCGTTCTCAGTCGGAGGCGCGCGCCGACCCCCCGTCGACGTCGCCGGAAGTATCCGCGATCGCCTTCCGAGCTGCCACTTTTCGTCGCGATTTCCGGTGCTTGGGCGCCGGACGGCGCTTCGCCGAGCGCCGCGCCAGCTCCTCGGCGAGGGCCAGCGCTTCCTCGCGATTCGCGATCTCGCCATCGAGGAAGCCCGCACGGATCCGGGCCAGGGCCTTCCCGACGTCCCGCCCTTCGAGCCCCACTTCGAGCAGGTCGCCCCCGGCGACCGGCGGTCGCCGTCGACGATCCTCGGCACCCCACCGCAGGATGCGCCGCCGAACCGGCACGTCCGCGCACGCATAGAGCGCCTGTACCGTTTCCTCCGGCAGCGCAGCGAGCGCCGCGTCGACCGCGCCGCGTCCGCGCGCTCGAGCGAGCGCGCGCAGGGTCCGCTCCCCGGTCCGCCCGAAATCCGCAATCCGCTTCGCGGCCTCGCCCCGCACCGCGAATCGCTCGAGCGTCCGCCGTCGCATCGCGGCCGGCAGCGGCGCGAGCCAGATCGCGAGGCCCGCCTGCCAGCTTCGCCAGCGCGGCACCGGCCAGTCCGGCGCTTCGATCGCCTTCGACAACCGCCGAAGCGGCACACCCCGGTCCTTCTCGAGCTGCAGCCCCGGCTCGAGCGCGCCGAGCACGTGCCAATCCGCGAGAGAGCGCACGATCTTGCCCGCGTGGGTGCCGTGCCGCGCGTCGTCGAAGGCGAGCTCCAGCTCCCGCCGGAAGCGCTCGCCGCTCACGGCACCGAAGGCCCCGTCGCGCAACGCGCTCCGGAGGGCGCCCCGGGACCCGCGCTCGAGCCGGAAGCCCAGCCGCGCCCCGAAGCGCGCCGCGCGCCAGGCTCGGGTCGGGTCGTCGTGAAAGCTCCGGGGGTGGAGGATCCGCAGCCGCTTCTTCGCCAGGTCCTCGAGTCCGCCTTCGAGATCGATGACCGGCCGGGCGCGCCCCGGCGAGCCGGTGTCGAGGGCGACGTGGAGCGCGTTGATCGAGAAGTCCCGCCGCCGCGCGTCCTGCTCGAGGGTCCCGTAGACGACGTCCGGGAGCGCCCCCGGACTCGCGTAGGTCTCGTGGCGCAGGGTCGCGAGGTCGAGGCTCGCCGCGTCCGACTCGATGCGCACGGTGCCGAAGCGGTCGTGTGCCACGGCGCGGAGC
The DNA here is from genome assembly GCA_964488255.1 of uncultured Spirochaetaceae bacterium. Classification (GTDB taxonomy): domain Bacteria; phylum Myxococcota_A; class UBA9160; order UBA9160; family UBA4427; genus UBA4427. Next base: position 461,332 of record CAZAUR010000002.1, read on the forward strand.
CCGACGCCGTCGCGTCCCTCGCAGACCGCGTCCGCGAGGGCCTGCGCGTCGCTCCCGACCCGGAGATCGACGTCGTCGAGAGGCCGCCCGAGCAACAGGTCGCGGACCGGCCCGCCCACGAGATGAACCTCGACGTCGCTGGCGATCGCCTTCGACACGACGCGCTCGAGCAGCACGGCCGTCGCCTCCGGAATCGCCGCCGCGACGTCGTCGAAGGAGAGCGCTGCCTTCGCCTTCATCGCTTCTCGCCGGCCCCGCGCGGATGCCGCGACTCGACCGTCTCGCGCAGGCGGGCGCGGCTCACCTGGGTGTATATCTCGGTCGTCGAGAGGTCCGCGTGACCGAGCATCGACTGGATCGCGCGCAGGTCCGCGCCGCCTTCGAGCAGGTCAGTCGCGAATCCGTGCCGCAAGACGTGGGGCGACACGCGGTCCGCGGCGAGTCCCGCCTTTTTCGCGTGTCCGCGCAGACGCGAGAAGAAGTTCTGGCGGGTCATCGACGTGCCTCGGCGCGTCAAGAACGTCGCGTGATCGCGGTCCGGGTAATCTCCGAGCAGCACCGGCCGCGCCTGTTCGAGATAGTCGTCGAGGGCGACCCCCGCGACGTCACCCATCGGCACCACGCGTTCCTTGCGCCCCTTCCCGACGACGCGCAACAGCTGACCTCGCCGATCGATCGCATCGAGGGGCAGCTGCACCAGCTCGGTCACCCGCAAGCCCGCCCCGTACAGGACCTCGAGCATCGCGACGTCCCGCAGCGCGAGCGGGTCCTCCCCCCGCGCCGCCTCGATCAACGCCGCGGTCTCCTCGGGCTTCAGGATCTTCGGCAGCTTGCGGGTCTGCTTCGGCGCGTGCAGGGCCTCGATCGGATCCGCGCCGATCAGGCCCTTCTCCTCGGCGAAGCGCATCAGGCGCCGGACCGAGACGAAGATCCGAGCGCGTGTGCTCGCCGCCATCGATCGCTCGTCGAGGAAGCTTGCGAGGGTGATCAAGTCGTGACGCGTGACCCGCTCGACGCGCTCGATGCCCCGGTCGGCGAGGTGCGCACGGAGATGCCGCAGGTCACTCGCGTAGGCCTCGACGGTTCGCGGGGAGAGCCCTTCCTCGACCGCCAGCCGCGTGAGGAACGCGTCGCAGAGGGACTCGAGCGGTGTCGGGCCGCCCGGTGTCGACGCCGCGCTAGTCACGCCCGGCTCCTTCGAGCCCGCCGCTCACCGCTTCGAGCAACGCCTCGCGAAGTCGTTCCAATGCCCCGGAATCCTTGATCTTTTTCGCGTTTCCGTCCTTCAGATAGAAGGCGTCCGTGACCTGGTCCTTGATGGTCGCCGCCTTCGAGATGTAGATCTCGAAGCCCTGCTCCCCGATCGTGCGAGTCACGTCGTAGAGCAGACCGAGACGGTCGTCCGCGATCACGTCGACCAGCGTGTAGAACTCGCTCTCGGTGTTCGAGATCAGCACGCGCGGGTCCTTGCGCGACGGCGGGCGGGTGAGGCCCACGGGCCGACGTCGGCGGCGAACGAGCTCGCCGACTTCGACCGAGCCGACCAACACGCTCTCGAGCTGCTCTTCGACCTCGTCCCAGAGCATCTCGCGTTCGTCCGGTCCGCCGCGCGGCGTGTGCGTGCGGTAGATCTCGAGGGCGAGGCCGCCCCGCGTCGTATAGACGTGGGAGCCGAGGATGTTGAGACCGCAGGCGGTCATCACCCCGGCGACCTGGCTGTAGAGGCCGTGCACGTCCTGCGCGCAGACGATGAACTCGGTGAACCCGCCCTTCATCTCGCGGTGGCTCGTGACGACCCGCTTGCCGTCGCCGAAGCGCAGCACGAGCTGGGCGTGTCGCGCGATCTGCCGCGGCGTGTGGGACAGGAAATACCGGCGCGGCAGCTGGTCGAAGAGCGAGGAGATCTTGGTGTCCCCCACCCCGAGCCGGACGAGTTCCTCCCGAGCGCCGTCGCGCCGGCGTTCGACCCGCGCTTCGAGGAGCGCGACGGCCTGGTCCGGACGTTCGGCCCCGGTCTCGAGCATCTCGGCGGTGCGCTCGAAGAGCTCTCGCAGGAGCTGGCCCTTCCAATCCGTCCAGCCCTCGACCGACGACGCGCGGATGTCCGCGAAGGTCGCCAGGTAGAGGTTGCGCAGGTTCGTGCGGTCGCCGCAGACCTGGGCCAGCTCGAGGATCAGCTGCGGGTCCGAGAGATCCCGGCTCTGGGCGAGGTGCGACATGAGCAGATGGTGCTGCACGACGAAGAGCACCCGATCCGCGCGATCCTTCGAGAGCCCCAGGCGCTCGATCGCGGGCTTCGCGCGGATCACGCCCTTGTTCGAGTGATCGCCGCCGAAGCCCTTGCCGATGTCGTGCAGCAGGCAGCCGAGGAAGAGTACCGGCCGATCGTCGACCTCCTGCATCAGCTCGGTCAGCTCCGGCATCGCCCGGGCATACTTGCCGCGCCACAGCCGTCGCAGCTCCTCGACGAGGAAGATCGAGTGCACGTCGACCGTGTACGTGTGATAGATGACGTGCTGCCAGCGGCAGACGATGTGCTCCCACTCCGGAATCACCTGCGACAGGACACCGACGTCGTTCATCGCCATCAGGGTGCGCATCACGCGGGTCTCGGAGTCGAGGATCCGCATGAAGAGGTCCGAGACCTCGTCCGAAGTGCGCAGCTCCTCGGTCATCAAGTGGAGATTCTCTCGGATCAGCCGCTGGGCCATGCGCGAGAGCTTCACCTGGTGCTGCTGCGCGATCGCGAAGACGCGCAGGATCCGGAGCGGATCCTCGCGCAGGTGCGCCCCGTGCGGGATACCGAGCTGGCCGTCGATCAGCAGGAAGCCGTCCTCGACGGGGCGTTCTTCGTTCTTGCCTGCGTCGGGGTCGATCCGGCGCGCACACTGATCGATCACCATTTCCGAGTGCGACTTGATCGTCCGGGCGTGGCGGTAGTAGTCGCGCATGAAGCGCTCGACCGGGAGATCCGGGTCGTCCGGCTGGAAGCGCAGGTCCGCGAGGGTCGCATCGTCCTGCGGGCCCTTGCGCGACGCAGCCTCCATCGCGTCCGCCATCGAGCCGTACCCGATGCCTTCCGCGACGTCCTCCTGGGCTTCGAAGCTCATCTGGTCGTTCGCGCGCTTCGTGCGCAGATGGAGCTCGTTCCGGGTGCGCCACAGGAAGTCGAGGGCCTCCCGGTACTCCAGCATTTCGCCCTCGGTGAGGAGGCCGAAGTGCAGGAAATCGTCGACGTTGCGCACGGAGGGCTGGGTCCCTCGTGCGACCCAGTAGGCAGCGTGGTAGTCGCGCAGGGTCCCGGCGCCCTCCTTCACGTTGGGCTGCAACAGGTAGAGGGTGTCGCCGAACTGCAGCTGGCGTTCCCGCATCAGCTCCTGCTGCTCGGAGACGAACGCGAACGGGTCGGGCAGCAGCTCGTCGCGGATGCGATCCGCGAACTCGTGGAAGAACTCGCCGTCCCCGCAGAGGAAGCGCGCCATCAAGACCGCCGTCCGGACGGTCACGTCCTCGCGGCCGAGCTCGACGGTCTCCTCGATGGTGCGCGTCGCCATGCCGATCGTCAGGCCGGCGTCCCACAGCCAATACTGGAGACGCTCGGCGAGAAACTCGACGAAGGGCGTCAGCTCGTCGCGGTAGAGGAGCAGCAGGTCGACGTCGGAATGGATCGACATCTCACGGCGGGCGTAGCCCCCGACCGCGATGATCGAGACGCCATCGCCGACCTCGCCGCCCCGAGCACGAAAGAGCTCTTCGGCGACATCGACGAGTCGGCGCACCATGCGGTCGGTGAGGTCCGAGTTCGCCTCGTTCACGCGGCGGCCGGACCCCGAGGTCCGGTGGAGGTATTCGAGCCACGTCCGCGACTCGCCGAGGTAGGTCTTCACGGCGGGCGTCACCGCGTTCTGGCGCGCATCGGGCTCGGCGGGGAGGTCGGCCAGGTGGGTGTCGATGGACGGCGCGCTCTCGACGCGGGGCGCTGCTTCGGTGGCCATCAGGGACGTCCCTCGAGACGAATCGCCAGATCCATCTCGATCTGTTGGCGATAGCGATCGACGCCCATCGCGATCCGCTCTGCGAGGAGCGACTGATAGCGCCGGCTGGCCAGGAGCTTGGCGTCGCGCCGGTTCGTCACGAAGCCCGTCTCGACCAGAACCGCAGACATGCTCGACATGAAGAGCACGTAGAACGGGCCCTTCTTCATGCCGAGGTCCGGCAGCGACGAGTCCCGGGTGCGCGCTCCGCGGATCACCTGATCGTGGACGAGCCCCGCGAGCCGCTCGGAGTGGTCGGCGACCTGATCGACCCGAATGCGCGCGAGGGCGCGCTGCAGCGCGTCGAGGCGCGCGGCCGGCACCCCGTTCTCCCGCGCGGCGACGTCGAGACTGTGGCGCTCGTGGTTCGCGTCGAGGGTGTAGACCTCGATCCCGCGCGCCCCGGAGCGGCGCGAGGCGTTCGCGTGGATCGAGACGAACACGTCGCCGCCGGCGGATTCGGCGATCGCGCTGCGTTCCTCGAGGCTGAGCGCCCGGTCGTCGTCGCGGGTCAGCACGACGTCGAATCCGCGCGCGCGGAGCTGCGTCGCCAGCGATCGGGCGATCCCCAGGTTCACGTCCTTCTCGCGCAGCCCACCGATGCCGAGGGCCCCGGGGTCCCGACCGCCGTGGCCGGGGTCGACGACGACCGTGTGCACGCGGCGGAGCTCGGCGGGCAGTCTTCCGCTCGGGTCCTCGGCGCCCCCGCGTTCGCCGTAGACGTCGACGACGATGCGCGCGGGCTCGGGCAGGGTGAACACGCGATGATGCGAGTAGCGCGCGAGATCGATCACGAGGCGGGACTTCGACAGCGTGTTCTGTCCGAGCCGAACGCCTTCGAGGAGACCGTCCCCGACCTCGATCCCGGACTCGTAGCGGCGCCCCACCCAGACCCCGGGCACGTCGAGGTAGAGCCGCTCGGGGCGCTCCGCCGCCGGATCCGCGGCGAGGCGGACGGGGGTCGGATCGTCGAGGTCGACCGCGCGGTCGAGCTCCACGACGACGCGCGTGTAGTCGGGATACGACCAGGTCCGCACGTCGGCCACGTCCGCGAGCCCGGCCGGTCGGCCGACACCCAACAGCGTCGGCACGAGCAGTCCGATCACGAGCAGCCAGCCCCCCCTTGCCCACCGCTCAGCCGCCCTCATGTGGCGCCTCCGGACGGCTCGTCGTCCTCGGCTGCGAGCAGCGAGGCGCGACTCTTCGCGAGCCAGGTCAGCGCATCGAGGGGCGTCAACGCGTTCGGGTCGAGGGCTCGGAGCGCGTCCGCGAGCTGGCTGGCGGCATCGTTGCGCGGTGCCCGGGCAGGCGCGAGCTGGAGGCTGAGCTGGCCGTCGCGGCTCGCGCTCGCCGTGGCGGGCTGCCCGCCCGGCAACGCGCCGCCTTCGAGGTCGTGCAGGATCTGTCGCGCGCGATCGACCACCGTCGTCGGCAGCCCGGCGAGCCGCGCGACCTGGATCCCGTAGGAGCGATTGGCGCCGCCCTCGACGAGCCGTCGCAGGAAGATCACCTCGTCGTTCCACTCACGGACTTCGAAATGCGCGTTGTGGATGCGCGGCTTCGACTCGGCCAGGGCGATCAGCTCGTGGTAGTGCGTCGCGAAGAGGGTTCGCGCTTCGACGCCGCGGGTGTCGTGCAGGTACTCCGCGACCGCCCAGGCGATCGAGAGCCCGTCGAAGGTCGACGTCCCGCGCCCGATCTCGTCGAGGATCACGAGGCTGCGCCGCGATGCCTGGCGAAGGATGTCCGAGGTCTCGCGCATCTCGACCATGAAGGTCGACTCGCCCTTCGCGAGGCGATCGGAGGCGCCGACGCGCGTGAACACGCGATCGACCATCCCGACCCGCGCGGACTCCGCAGGGACGAAGCTCCCCATCTGCGCCATCAGCACGATCAGCGCCACCTGTCGCAGGTAGGTGCTCTTGCCGGACATGTTCGGCCCGGTGAGGAGCATGATCTGCTGGCCGGATGGATCGAGGCGCGTGTCGTTGGGCACGAATCCGTCCGAGCCCCGTCGCCCGAGCACGGTCTCGACCACCGGATGACGGCCGCCGACGATGTCGAGGCCTTCGCCTTCGTCGACCACCGGCCGCACCCAGCGCTTCTGCCGCGCGATCTCCGCGAGGGAGGCGAGCGCATCGAGGGTCGCCACGCGATCTGCGGCTTCCCGGATCTCCTGGGACGCCGCGCAGACTTCGAGGCGAACCGCTTCGAAGATCTCGCGCTCGAGCTTCGCGGCTCGCTCGTTGGCGCCCATCACCTTCGACTCGACCTCGCGCAGCGACTCGGTCGTGAAGCGTTCGACGCTCGCGAGGGTCTGCTTGCGCTGGTAGTCCTCGGGCACCTTCGCGAGGTGGGCCTTGCCGACCTCGAGGGAGTAGCCGTGGACGGGGTGGAAGCGGACCTTGAGAGTCGGGATGCCGGAACGCTCGCGCTCCTCGGCCTCGAGCCCGGCGATCCATTCACGCCCCTTCGTCGCGCTCTCGCGAAGCGCGTCGAGGTCGCTGCGATAACCCTCGCGGATGTACCCCGTCTCGTTCGCGCCGCGGGAGCCCTTCGCGATCGTGGGCGGCTCGTCGATCAGCGACTCCTCGAGCAGTCGCGCGAGCTCGGGCAGCGGCGCCGGGGCTTCGAGCGAGGGATCGGCCACGCTGTCCCGGGGCCCTTCGCCCGGGAGCAGTCCGTCGCCCTCGCGCGCGCCCTCGCGAATCGCGGCGACCACGTCCGGCAGCGCCTGGAGCGAGCCACGCAACTGTCCGAGGTCCCGCGGCACCGCGCCCGGCCGCGTCGCCTTGGACAGCATCCGCTCGAGGTCCCGCACCCGCCCCATCGCCTCACGGAGTCGACCCCGCACGCGATCGCGCTCGACGAGCCACTCGACGGCGTCCTGCCGCTTTTCGATCTCCGCCACCCGGAGCAGCGGGTAGCTCAGCCAATGGGCCAGGCGCCGCGCGCCGAGGGCGCAGGTCGACTGATCGAGCTCCGCGAGCAACGTACCCGCGCGGCCCCGGTCTTCGCTGTTCTCGTGCAGCTCGAGATGCCGACGCGTCGAGGCGTCGAGCACCACCGTCTCGGCGATCTCGTAGCGGCGCAGGCGCGGCGGACTCTCGGCCGCGAAGGGCTGGTTCTCCACCAGATAGTTGGCGATCGCGACCGCGGCGCGCGAGGCCGGGTCGGTCTGGTCCATGAACGCGCCCGGCCATGTCGGTCGGTCCGGGGCGCTCTCGAACTGCTTCTCTTCGAGTGACGTGAGGGCGACCTCGTCGAGGCGTTCGGTGAGCGCGTCCTGCCACTGCTCCAGGCGCTCCGCGGGAACCAGCAGCTCCCGCGGCGCGATCCGGGACAGCTCTTCCACCAGCGTGTCCGGGAGCGCTGCGTCCTGCCCCGCGAGCGGGAAATCCGTCGGTGTGCCCGCGACCTCGGTCGCCCGGAAGTCCGCGGTCGAGGCGTCCAGGACCGCGAGGCCGAACGTGTCGCTGCCCCGTTCGTTCGCGATCGCCGCCACGGCGACGACCTGCCGCGCGTCGAGTCCTTCCGGGTCTCCGACGAGTCCGGGCGTCACGACCTCCACGACTTCACGCCGCACCAGTCGCTTGCCGCCGGCCTCCTTCGGGTCTTCGACCTGCTCACAGATGGCGATGCGGTGGCCGAGCTCGGCGAGCCGCTTGATGTGGCCGTCCGCGGCGTGGACCGGCACCCCGCACATGGGCACGGCGTCCTTCTTGCCCTTGTCGCGGCTCGTGAGCGCGATGTCCAGGATCGGCGCCACGAGCTCGGCGTCGTCGAGGAACATCTCGTAGAAGTCGCCCATCCGGTAGAAGATCACCGCGTCCGGATACTGCGCCTTGACCTTCACGAACTGCCGCATCATCGGCGTGTCGAGCGCCGAACCGCTCACGCGTCGCTCTCCTCGCCCCGCTCGATCGCGTCGAGCAGCGCGGCGTAGCTCTTGAGCGCCTCGCCGTCCTGACCCGCGTCGAGGAGCATGCGTCCGAGCTCGACGCGCAGGCTGCTCTCCCCGGGCGCGACTTCGATCGCGCGCGACAGCTCTTCGATCGCAGGTCGTGCGTCCCCGCGACTCGCGAGGGTCCGCGCGAGCGCCAGGCGCGTCGAAGGCTCCGCCGGTCGCTCTTCGATCAGCGACCGCAACCACTTCTCGTAGTCCTGCGGCTTCTTGCGCGCCGCATAACCCGCTTCGATCTTCGGGAGCAGCCCACGGCCGAGCGTCCCGTCCGCAGTCACGGCCTTCCGCCACGCGTCGATCGCGCGGGAATCACGGCCTCGCTCGGCCTCGAGATCCCCGAGCATCGACCAGGCCGCCGCGCTCGTCTTGTCTCGTCGCAGCGCGCGCTTGAGCGTCCCGCGGGCCGCGTCCGCGTCACCTTCGTCCGCCTGGGCCTGGGCCCGCGCCACCAGCAATTCCAGCTCGATCGCGTCCGCCGCCTCACGTTCGAACCGGCGCCACCGTTTCACGAGCGCGAGCGCCCGCGGATAGTCACGCAGCTCACCATGGAGCTGCACCAGCCGTGCCAGCGCCTCCGGCTCTCGGGGATTCGCATCGAGGACTTCCTCGTAGCCGGCGATCGCCCGCTCGGCGAAGCCGCCCGCGTCGAAGTCGCGCGCGAGCTCGAGCAGCGCTTCGTTCTTCTTCTCCTTGTCCAGGTCGCCCCGCAGGAGCAGGTTCTGGTGCATGCGGATCGCGCGGCCGATGTCGCCTTGCTCGCGGTAGAGACGCGCGAGGGCGTGATAGGCGTCGAGGTCCGCGCTGTCGGCTTCGACGATGCGCTCGAGCCAGGTCTCGGCCGTCGGCCAGTCACCGGCTACGGCCGCCCGCAGGCTGCGCCGCAACGCCGCTTCGACCGATCCCGCCTTGCGCGGATCGACCGCCGGCCGTCTCCTCCCGAGCGCCATCCGACTAGCCCCGACCGCTCGCGGCGGCCGGAACGCCGGCGTCGCCGACGTCCGATTGGACCCCCTGCGGCGAGTCCGCGGGCGGCGGCGAGTCGGGGCGCTGTGGCGAATCGGGGCGCTGTGGCGAATCCGAGAGCGGCAGGCTTCTCAGCTGGTGCACCTCGGATTCCAGCTGACGGATCGTCTTGCGGTATCGGCGGCGCAGCTCGAAGCCGCGAAGCCCGAGGAAGCCCGCCACGAGCCCCACCAGGGTGGCGCCGAGGGCGAAGCTTCCGAGGGTGAGCTTCCACACGCTCACGTCGAGCACCATGAACCCGAGCAGGTCGATCGTGACGACGGCGGAGTTCGCCGTGTAGAACATCCAGCCGACGACGTTCACGCCCAGCAGCAGGCCCAGAATCAGCGCGACGATCAGGGTTCGCTTCACATCCACCCCCCAATGGCTTCCGAGAGCCGCCCGCCCAGGGCGTCAGCTCGCAGAAGTGTCTCCCGCTCCCGCCGCATCCGCGTCGGAACCGGCACTCCCGTCACCCGAGACCGGGGACGAGTCGACCATCTCCTTGAGCTCCTTGCCCACCTTGAAGAAAGGCGTGCGCTTCGCGGAGATGTGCACGGGCTCACCGGTCTTCGGGTTCCGGCCGTCCCGTGCCTCGCGGATCTTCACCTGGAAGGACCCGAAGCCGCGGATCTCGATCCGGTCTCCGGCACGCAAGGCTTCGATCATCGAATCGAAGATCGTATTGACCACGACCTCCGTGTCCTTCTTCGAGATGTGCGGGGTGCGCTTCGCCACCTCTTCGATCAGACCGCTCTTCGTCATTCTGTCTCCCCAGACGTTCGACCCCGTAGAGGGGTCGAGGCGAGGGGTGCGGCGCCTCGGTCGTCGAGGCGCCGCGCCCCGACCTCACTCTCGGGTGGGCTAGTCGCCCTGCCCCTTGAGCTTCTCGGCCAGCAGATCACCCAGCGTGGTGGTCTGGCTCGCCGACTGCTGCTCCGCGATCTCCTTGAGAGACGCGCGTTCAGCCTTGTCGTTCACCGCGCGAATCGACAGGGAGATCTTCTGCTCGTGGGCGTCGACCTTGACGACCAGCGCAGTGACCTCCTGTCCATCGCTGAAGTGCTCCGAAGGCGTCTCGATCCGCTCGGCTGCGAGCTCCGAGCTGTAGACGAGACCATCGATCCCGTCCTCGAGTCGCACGAAGACGCCGAAGTCGGTCACGCTCGTGACCGGTCCAGTGACCTCGCTGCCCACGGTGTACTTCTTGAGAATGTCTTCCCACGGGTTCGGCTCGAGCTGCTTGATCCCCAGGGAGAACTTCTCGTTCTCCTTGTCGATCTTGAGCACGACCGCCTTCACCTCGTCGCCCTTCTCGAAGCGCTCGCTCGGGTGCTTGACCTGCTCCGTCCAGGAGATGTCCGAGACGTGGACCAGGCCGTCGATGCCCTCTTCGAGTCCGACGAAGATGCCGAAGTTGGTGATGTTGCGGACCTGGCCGGAGACTTCCGTCCCGACCGGGTAGCGCTCCTCGATCACCGTCCACGGGTTCTCCTCGATCTGCTTCATGCCGAGGGAGATCTTGCGATCCCGCTCGTCCACGTCGAGGACGACCGCTTCCACCTCGTCACCGATCGTGACGACCTTGGACGGGTGCTTGACGCGCTTCGTCCAGGACATCTCGGAGACGTGCACGAGGCCTTCGATCCCGGGCTCGAGCTCGATGAACGCGCCGTAGTCCGTGAGGGACACGACCTTGCCCTGGATCCGCATGCCGAGCGGGTACCGCATACCGGCATCGATCCACGGGTCGGGCTGGATCTGCTTGAGACCCAGACTGACGCGCTCGTTCTCCTGGTCGAACTTGAGGACCTTGACCTTGATCTCGTCGCCCACCTGGAACAGCTCGCTCGGGTGGTTGATGCGACCCCACGACATGTCCGTGATGTGGAGCAGGCCGTCGATGCCGCCGAGATCGATGAAGGCGCCGTAGTCGGTCAGGTTCTTGATCACGCCGTCGAGGATCTGTCCCTCTTGCAGCGTGGTCAGCGTCGCCTCGCGCATCTTCTTGCGTTCCGTCTCCAGGAGTGCCCTTCGAGACAGAACGATGTTCCCGCGGCGCTTGTTGAACTTGATGATCTTGAAGCTGGCCTTCTCGCCGAGCAGGGCCTCGAGGTTCCGTACCGGGCGCAGGTCGACCTGCGAGCCGGGGAGGAACGCCTTGACGCCGATGTCGACGCTGAGGCCGCCCTTGACCCGGGCGACGATCGTGCCCTCGACGGCGCTCTCGCTGTCGTAGGCGTCGCTGATCTCGTCCCAGACCTTGAGCCGCTCCGCCTTCTCCTTGGACAGGACGAGCTGGCCGTCTTCGTTCTCGACCTCTTCGACGAGGACTTCGACCTGGTCACCGACCGCGACGGTGATCTCGCCTTCCTCGGTCATGAACTCCCAGGCGGCGATCATTCCCTCGGATTTGAAGCCGATGTCGATCTGGATGTAGTCGTTGTCGATCGACAGGACCCTGCCCTGGGCGATTTCGCCTTCCTTGATCGGCTTCTCGGCCTGGCCGAAGAGCGCCGCGAAACTGTCGCCGCCCCCAGCCGTTCCTCCGGTGGAGGATGTTGATGTTTCAGACATGTTGAATTGGTTCTCCTGAGAATCGCCGCCGACCCCGTGTCGACGGCTCCCTCGTGTTATTGCCAGCCTTCTTGCAGGCGTTGGAAGAGCGGGCGGATCACTCCTCGCCTCCCCCCTCGGCCGATGCCTTCGCGGCGACCTCGGAGAGACGCTCCCGCGCCTCCGTCAACGTTTGTTCGAGCGACGTGACGTCGCCCTCCTCGAGCGCCCGGGCGAGCTTCGCCAGTGACGCAGAGAAATGATTCAGCGGGCCCGAGAGCGCCTTGCCGTTCAGGAGGAGGATCTCTCCCCACATCTCGGCATCGCTCTGGGCGATGCGCGTGAAGTCCCGGAAGCCGCCGCCCGCGAGCTCGCCCACCTGGTCGGGGGCGCTGCGGAGCGCGTCGGCGAAGGCGAACGCGACCAGATGCGGCAGGTGACTCACCCACGCCACGTCCTCGTCGTGCACCTCGGGCGTGCGCCGCTCGACGCGGGCGCCGAGATCGCTCCAGAAGGACTCGATCCGCTCGACCGCCCGCTCGTCCTGGTCGGCCCGCGGCGTGACGACACAGGTCGCGCCTTCGAAGAGGTCGGAGCGCGCGTGATCGGGACCGCGCAGGTGACTGCCCGCCATCGGATGCGAACCGACGAACTCGACGCCCTCGGGCAGGAGCCCCGGCAGAGAATCGAGGACCGCGCCCTTCACGCTGCCCACGTCGGTCACGAGGCAGCCCGCGCCCAGTCCATCACCCACGTCCGCGATCACCTGCGACATCGAGCCGACCGGCGTGCCGAGCACCACGAGATCCGCGCCGACGACCGCCTCCGCGGGCTTCGCCACCGCGTCGACGATCCCTGCAGCGAGCGCTCGTTCGAGCGGGGCCGGACGTCGCGCCGCACCGATGACTTCGCGCGCGAGTCCACGCTCCTTTGCAGCCGCCGCGACGGAGCCGCCGAGGAGTCCCAGGCCGAGGACGGCCAGGCGCTCGAATGGCTGATGCCCGCTCAAGCGGCGCCTCCCCCGGTTCCCGATTCAGCACCTTTGAGCTCGGCGATCGCCTTGATGAGTCGCTCGTTCTCCTCGGGGAGCCCGATCGAGATGCGCACGTGCTCGGTCAGGCCGAAGCCGCCCATTGGACGCACGATCACGCCCCGCTGGAGCAACACATCGGCCACCTCGGCGCCCGCCTTCGCGAGGATGAAGTTCGCGTCGGTGGGCCAGGTCTCGATCCCGAGCTTGCCGAGCTCGGCGCGCAGGTAGTCCCCGCCCGAAGCGTTCAGCGCCAGGGTCTTCTGCATGTGCTCGTCGTCGTCGAGGGCGGCCACCGCCGCGGCCTCGGCGAGGAGGTTCACGTTGAACGGGTGCCGCGCGCGCTCGAGGTAGCTCGCGAGCTCCGGGCTCGTGATGCCGTAACCGATGCGGATGCCGGCGATGCCGTAGATCTTCGAGAAGCTGCGGAAGGCAATCGTTCCGGGGCGCTCGGCGATCAGCGGAATCGACCGGGGGAAGTCGTCGCGGCGCGCGAACTCGATGTAGACCTCGTCGATCGCGAGGATCACGTGGTCCGGGATGCGCGCCACGAAGCGATCGAAGGCTTCCTGGCCGAAGCTCACGCCGGTCGGGTTGTTCGGGTTGCAGACCATCACGACCCGGGTCTGGTCCGTGATCGCGTCGGCCATCGCCTCGAGGTCGTGGTCGAGGTCGCCCTTGAGCGGCACTCGCACGCTCGTCCCGCCCATGCCGGTCACGACGATCGGGTACATGGCGAAGGACGGCCACGGGAACACGACCTCGTCGCCCGGGCCGATGAAGGTCTTCGCGATCAGCTCGATCACCTCGTCGCAGCCGGTGCCGAAGACGAGCTGGTCCTCGCCGACGCCGAGGCGCGCGGCCAGCTTGCTGCGAAGGTTGAAGCTGGCGCCGTCCGGATAGCGGTGGACGTTCGCGGCGGCCTCGCGGATCGCCTCGACCGCCTTCGGACTCGGGCCGAGGGGGTTCTCGTTCGAGGCGAGCTTGATCGAATTGGAGATGCCGAGCTCACGCTCGAGCTGCTCCATCGGCTTCCCGGGGACGTAGGGCGCCAGGTCCCGGATGTGCGGCTTCACGAGGTCGCGAATGCTCACGACGATCTCTCCTGGGACGCCGACCCGGGGCCAGCGCCGACTTCGAGGGCGCGCGGAAAGGAACCGAGGACCTTGTGGGACGCGGCGACGCTTCCGGCCTCCGCGAGGGCGCCGGCGACGGAGGCGTCGTCCTGGTGGCCCTCCATGTCCACGATGAAGATGTACTCCCAAGGCTTGCCCTTCATCGGCCGCGACTGGACGGCCGTGAGGTTCACGCCATGGTGGGCGAAGGGGCCGAGCAGGTCATGGAGCGCGCCGGACTGGTCCCGGCGCACGGTGAAGACGGCGCTCGTGAGGTCCTGGCCCGAGGGCGCGGGCGTCTCGCGACCGATCACGAGGAAGCGCGTCGTGTTGCCGCGGTGGTCCTCGACCCCGGAGGCGATGTTGAGCAGGTCGTACACCTCGGAGATCACCTCGGAACCGATCGCCGCGACCTTCTCGTCCGCGTGGGCGAGCTGCGCGGCGGCTGCGGTACTCGTCGTCTCGATGGTCTCGATCCCGGACAGGTTCTGCTCGAGCCATCCGCGACACTGCGCGAGCGGCTGGGGATGGGACGCGACTTTCTGGATGTCCTCGAGCCGTCCGGTGCGCGACATCAGGTGCTCGGAGATCTCCAGCTTGATCTCGCTGCAGATCGTGACCTCGGTCTCGATCAGGGCGTCGTAGGTGACGGTCACCGGCCCCTCGATCGTGTTCTCGACCGGGACCACACCGAAGTGCACGTCGCCCCGCTCGGTCAGGGTGAACACGTCGCGCATGTTCGTGACCGGCACGAGGTCGACCTGGGCGCCAAACTGTCGGCTGGCGGCCTGGTGGCTGAAGGTGCCGTCGGGCCCGAGGAAGGCCACGCGTACGCGCTCTTCGAGCGAGCGCGTCGCGGATATGATCTCGCGGAAGACGTGGGGGATCCCAGCGTCCGGGAACGGTCCGTCGTTCGCGTCGACGAGGGCGCGGACCAGATCGCGCTCTCGCGCCGCGACGTAGATCGGGCCCTTGCGACCGCCGTCCTTGATCTCGCCCACGCGCTGGACGCGGCGGGCGCGCTCGTTCAGGTGCTCGAGGATCCGTGCATCGATTGCGTCGATCTCGGTTCGCAGCGAGGCGAGCTCCTCGGCGATCTCCGGGCTCACTTCCGTTCCCGCATCGCTTCGATTGGATTCCGACATCGAGAACGATCTCCACCCGACCGGGGGCGCACGAACATCGGGGCGTTCGGCCCTGCGACGCGTGACGGACGACCCGCGTGAGCGGTGGCGGCGGGTCGATGCGCTGGGTCGGTGTGTCTGCGGGTCCGGACGCTCGGAGCCCCGGCTCTCGGGGGCGGGCGGCGAAGCGCAACCCTTCGCTTTCGAAGACGCTGCGTGGACGCGATGGTTGACGATTCGGGTCGGAGGAAGGAAAAGGCTCCTAACCCCCTGAAATTGAAGGCGCATCATATCGGAGGCGCCTCGCCGTCGCAAACCGGAGAACGGAGTTTCTCTTCTAAAAGCAAGGGTTTACCGCAATCGGCCGCAGGTGCGGCGGCCGAGCCTTTCGGATGATCGCCCGAACATCGTAAGTCCCTGGATTTCGGTCGTTTTCAGGGTGGTTCGTTCAAGATGAAGGACGATCCGGTCGATACGAGGGCCGAGTCCTTCCGCCCGAGGCCCGATGACCCCGCCCCGTCCCGAGATCACACGCGACGCGCCCGAGAGCGTGCGCCGTCGCGCCCCGCTGAACAGCGTGTCGACGCGTATCATTTTGTGCGTCTTCGTGTCGACGTTGCTGACGGCGTTGATCGTGAGCTGGCTCAGCATCGGGGCGATCCACGCCGACGTGCGCACCGGCACGAGCAATCGCGCGAGCCTGCTGCTCGACGAGCGCTCCGCCCTGCTCGAAGAGCTCCACGCCGGCGCCTTCGCGCGACTTTCCGCGGCGTCCGCGATCGGCAGCGACTGGCACGCGCGTCTCGAAGCGGAGATCGAGGCGCGGCCTTCGGCCACCCGCTGGGCCTGGCACGCCGACGGATCGCCGAGCGGCGCCGCCCATCCCCTGCCCGCGCCGCCGCCTTCCCTGGCGGCGCGCTTCGAACGCCTGACGCTCCACGCCGGCCGCGCGCGACAGGAGAGCGCACCCGATTGTCTCGCGACCCGGATCGACATGATCCGCAGCGACTCGACCGTCGCGGGTCATCTCGAGGGCTGCCTCGCTCGGGAGTCCCTCTACGAAGCCCTGCAGCCGGGATCGAGTGACGCCCGTGGACTCCGACTGCTGGTCGCCGACGCAGACGGACGCATCGCCGCAGCCGGGGGGATCCGATCGGAACCCCGGATCGGCACTTCGCTCCCGATGGCCGGTCTCTTCCATCCCCTCGACGGCGCTCTCGCGCGCTACGAGGACGACGACGGCACCGCCCTCGTCGGAATGCTCACCCCGCTCGGTCGCTCCGGCTGGTACTTGATCGCGGAGGCCGAGCACGCCCGCGCCTTCGCGCCCGCGATCGCCATCACGAATCAGATCTTCATCGTCGACGTCTGCATCATCCTGCTCTTCAGCGTGCTCGCGTACAAGATCACCCTGGCCATCATGCAGCCGATCGAGGCGCTCTCGCGCGGCGCCCAGCGCATCGCCGAGGGTCACGTCGACTACGAGATCCCGATGCCCGCGAACGACGACGACGAGCTCGGGCTGCTCACGCGGACCTTCAACGGCATGATGCGCAAGCTGCGCAGCAACCAGCTCGAGATCGAGAACGACCGCCTGCGCCTCGCGGAGAAGAACGACGAGCTCCAGCGCGCCAACGAAATCCTCGCGCAGCTCTCGATCACCGACGGCCTGACGAAGCTGCACAACCATCGCTACTTCCAGGACCACCTCACCCGCGAGATCAAGCGCGTCGGCCGGACCCAGGCCCCGCTCTCGCTGATCTTGCTCGACATCGACGACTTCAAGCTCCTGAACGACACCCACGGCCACGCCGCCGGCGACGAGGTGCTCGTGAGCCTCGCCGCGATCATGAACGACTCGGCCCGGGAGTCCGACCTGATCGCGCGCTACGGCGGGGAGGAGTTCGTGATCCTGATGCCAAACACGGATCTCCCCGGCGCGGTCCATCTCGCGGAGAAGATCCGGATGGCAGTCGAGACGACCCGGCTCATCATCGGCGACAACATGAAGCCGATCGACATCACGATCTCCCTCGGCGTCGCCCTCTTCAGCGGCGACCGCCGAGAGTTCTTCGCCGAAGCGGACAAGGCGCTCTACGCGGCGAAGGCCGCCGGCAAGAACTGCGTGATCATCGCCGGCAGCGAGAGCACGGAAATCGTCTAGCCCGCGCAGCCGGGCGCCGAAGGCGGCGAAATCGCCTAGCGACGCGCCCTCGCCCGCGCGAGACTCCCGCCCCATGACCGCCTTCATCGGACTCTCCGGCGGGATCGGCTCGGGCAAGAGCACGGTCTCGAAGCTCCTCGCGGAACTCGGCGCTACGATCGTCGACGCCGACGCCCTCGTGCACGAGATGCAGGCCGCGGGCCAGCCGATGCTCGAGGAGATCCGCGCCGCCTTCGGCGACGGGGTGATCCGCTACGACGGTTCCCTAGATCGGCCGGCCCTCGGTGCGATCGTCTTCCGGGATCCGGACAAGCGGAAGGTGCTCGAGAAGATCGTGCAGCCGCCGGTCGTCGCGGAGATGGCGCGGCGGGCGACCGTCGCGATCGACGCCGGCGAGCCGATGGTCGTGATGGACATCCCGCTGCTCTTCGAGGGCAAGAAGGCCGGGACCGGGAGCGCCGCGGCGAACGACTACGACGCGACCGTCTGCGTGTGGGTCCCCGTCGAGGTCCAGATCGAGCGGACGATGGAACGCGACGCCTGCGACCGGGGTGAGGCCGAGCGACGTGTCGCCGCGCAGATGCCGATCGACGAGAAGCGCGACCTCGCGGACCACGTGATCGACAACTCCGGCTCGCCCGAGGAGACGCGCAAGCAGGTGGAGGCGTTCTTCGCGGAGCGGACGAGCGGCGACTAACCGAGCGCGGCCTTCACGTCGCTGATGAAGCGCCCCACCCCGTCGACCGCGGCGCCCCGCCCGTTCGCGCCCTCGATCAGGTCCACGATCGCGCTGCCGATCACGACGCCGTCGGCATAGCCACCGATCGTCTTCGCCTGCTCGGGCGTGCTGACGCCGAAGCCCACGCAGACGGGCGTGTCACCGAGGGCCTGGGCCGCCCGCACCTTCTCCTCGATCCCTGACGCGAGGCCTGCGCGAGCGCCGGTCACTCCCTGGAGCGAGACGTAGTAGAGGAAGCCGCGGGTCTCGCGCACCAGCATCTCGAGACGCTCGGGCCGCGTCGTCGGCGCCGCGAGCAGGATCGGGTGGACGCCGCGCTCACGGCAGGGGTCGAGGTAGGGCTTCCCGTCCTCGGGGGTGAGGTCGGGGAAGATGATCCCGTCGACGCCTACGTCAGAGGCCGCCTTGGCGAACTCCACGGCGCCCATCGCGTGCACCGGGTTCGCGTAGCCCATCAGGACGAGGGGCTGTTCGACCTGGGGTCGGAGCTTCTCGACCATCATCAGGATCGAGCGCAGGCTCGTCCCGGACGCGAGGGCCCGACTGCTCGAGCGCTGGATGGTCGGCCCCTCGGCGGTCGGATCCGAGAAGGGGACTCCGATCTCGATCACGTCCGCGCCCGCGTTCGCCATCTCGACGACCAGGCGCTCGGTGGTCTCGAGGTCGGGGTCGCCGGCAGTCAGGAACGGGACCAGGGCCGTGCGGCCCTCTTCTCGTAGCCGCGCGAAGCGGGCGTCGATGCGGTTCGGCTCGCTCATGCGCCCTGCCCCTCGCGCTCTCCGTCGCGCTCGGAGAGGATCCGCCGCACTTCGTCGACGTCCTTGTCGCCGCGGCCGGAGAGGTTGATCAGCACGATCTCATCCTTGCCCATCTGCTTCGCGAGCTTCATGCCGTGGGCCACTGCGTGGCTGCTCTCGAGCGCGGGAATGATGCCTTCGGTTCGCGACAGGACCTGGAACGCTTCGAGGGCCTCGTCATCGGTGATCACGTCGTATTCCGCACGGCCGATCTCCTTCAGGTAGGCGTGTTCGGGCCCCACCCCCGGATAGTCGAGGCCGGCGGAGACGGAGTGCGCCTCCAGGATCTGGCCGTCGTCGTCGGAGAGCACCAGGGTGCGCTTGCCGTGGAAGATCCCGGGGACGCCGGCGTTGATCGTCGCGCCGTGCTTGCCCTGCAGCCCCTCGCCGCCGGGCTCGACGCCCACGAGCCGAACCGAGTCGTCCTCGATGAAGGGGTGAAAGAGACCGATCGCGTTCGAGCCGCCACCGACGCAAGCGACCGCCACGTCCGGCAGTCGCCCCTCCGCGGCCTGGATCTGCTCGCGCGCCTCGACGCCGATCACGCGCTGGAAGTCGCGGACCATGACCGGGTACGGATGCGGACCCATCACCGAGCCGATCAGGTAGTAGGTGTGCTCGACGTTGGTGACCCAGTCTCGCATCGCCTCGTTGATCGCGTCCTTGAGGGTGCGGGAGCCGCTCTCGACCGGGATGCATTTCGCCCCGAGCAGCTCCATCCGGAACACGTTCAGCGCCTGACGCCGCACGTCCTCGGCGCCCATGTAGACCTCGCACTCGAGGCCGAGCAGCGCCGAAGCCGTCGCCGACGCGACGCCGTGTTGTCCGGCGCCGGTCTCGGCGATCACGCGGGTCTTGCCCATGTACTTCGCGAGCAGCGCCTGACCGAGCACGTTGTTGATCTTGTGCGCGCCGGTATGCGCGAGGTCCTCGCGCTTCAGGTAGATCTTCGCGCCTCCGACCTTCTCGGCCAGTCGCGCGGCGAAGGTCAGCGGCGTCGGCCGGCCCGCGTAGTCGCGCAGCAGGTCGTCGAGCTCCTTGCGGTAGCCGGGATCCGCGAGGATCTTCGCCGATTCCTCGACGAGCTCGTCGAGTGCACTGATCAACATCTCGGGAACGAAGCGGCCCCCATAGGGCCCGAACATGCCTCGCTCGTCGGGTTCGCTCTTCAACTGGATCTCCTGGGCGGCGCGGACCTGGTCAGGACCCTTCGCCCGATTCCTTCTTCGCCTCGACGGACTCTTCGCGGTCGCGCACGGCCTCGACGAAGGCCCGCATCTTCGCGGGGTCCTTGCGGCGGTTCTCGTCTTCGACACCCGTTGCGACGTCGACGCCCCAGGGCGGGATGTCTCCCACGTCGGCCAGGGCCTCGGCGACGTTGTCCGGCGTGAGGCCACCGGCCACGATCACGTCGTAGCCGTGCGCGATCAGGTCTTCGGCCTCGCTCCAGTCCCAGGACTGGCCCTGCCCGCCACCCTGGTGGGGGTGGTCGAGGAGCAGGATCGAGCTCGGGTAGACCTCGGCCGCGTCGTGGTCGGCGCCGCGAATCGCCTTGATCGTGGGCAGGTCGACCGCTTCCACCTCGTCCTCGGTCTCGTCGCCGTGGAACTGCACCCGCTCGAAGGGCACGCGCTGGAGGATCGGATCGATCACGTCCCAGCGTTCGTTCCGGAAGAGCGCGACGCGTTCCACGTCGTGCTCTTCGAGGGCTTCGCAGATCTCGAGCGCCTCGTTGACCTCGACTCGCCGGGGCGAGCCCTCCACGAAATTGACCCCGACCAGATCCGCTCCCGCCTCCACGGCGGCCAGCGCATCCTCGACGCTCATCACGCCGCAGATCTTGATCCGAACGCTTCCGGTCACGACGACCCACCTCCTTCACTCGAAGCCTTGCCGAGCAGCGCTTCGAGCGCGTGCCCCGGATGGGGCTGTCGCATCAACGATTCTCCCACGAGGAATCCGTCCGCGCCGGCGCGCTCGAGGCGCGCGATGTCGGCGGCCGACCCGATGCCGCTCTCGGCCACGAGCACGACGTCGGGATCGTCGAGCTTCGCCGCCAGGCGCTCGGTCGTGGCCAGATCCACCTCGAAGGTCTTGAGATTCCGGTTGTTGACCCCGATCAGGTCCGCACCGAGGGTCCGCGCCCGGTCGAGCTCCGCCTCGTCGTGGATCTCGACGAGGACGTCCAGGCCGAGCCCCTTCGCGTGGGCGAAGAGGGTCTCCATCGCGCCGTCGTCGAGGGCCGAGACGATCAGCAGGATCGCGTCCGCGCCGGCGACACGCGCCTCGTCGACCTGGTAGGGGTCGATCATGAAGTCCTTGCGGATGATCGGGCGATCGACGGTCGCGCGGACGGTCTCGAGATCCGCGAGCGAGCCACCGAAGAACTGCTCGTCGGTCAGGACCGAGAGACAGGCGGCGCCCGCCTCCGCATAACAGGTCGCGATCCACGCAGGGTCGAAGTCCTCGCGGATCAACCCCTTGCTCGGGGAGCGGCGCTTGACCTCGGCGATCACCGAAGCCCCGGGCGCCCTGCGGAGCGCCGCGCGGAAACCGAGCGGCGCGCGATCGCAGGCCGCTGCCGCCGCCGCCAGGTCCGCGGCCGCACGCGCGCGCTTTCCGGCGTCCACCTCGGTCGCCTTGTGCGCCAGGATCTCGTCGAGGATCGTCACGCCGTGGCCGCTCCCTCGGCGTCGCCCGCCCGCGAGGTCGCCTCCGCGAGCGCGTCGAGCTTCGCGCGAGCCGCGCCGGCGTCGATGCTCTCGGCGGCGATCGCGAGGCCCTCCTCGAGCGTCTCCGCGCGCTCGACGACCCACAGCGCCGCCGCGGCGTTCAGGAGCACGATCTCCCGTCGCGGGCCCGTCTCGCCACCCAGGATGGCGCGGGTCGTCGCCGCGTTCTCTTCGGGGGTGCCGCCCGCGAGGTCTGCGAGGCGCGCGCGCGCGAGGCCGAGGGCCGCAGGGTCGACGACCTGCGGTTCGACCTTGCCGCCGTCGACGAGGGCCGCATGGCTGGTCCCGGTCGTCGTCAGCTCGTCCATGCCGTCGGACCCATGCACCACCAGGGCCCGCTCTGCGCCCAGCCGACCGAGCGCTTCGGCCAGGGGCTCGACGAGCGTCGGTGAGTAGACCCCGACGACCTGATAGCGCGCACCCACCGGCGAGAGGAGCGGCCCGAGGCAGTTCAGCAGCGTGCGCACTCCGAGCTCCGCGCGAACCGGGGCCACGTGCCGGAACGCCGGGTGCGCCGTGCGGGCGAAGAATGGCGCGATGCCCACGTCCGCCAGGATCCGACCGTAGGTCGCGATCGGCAGATCGATCTTCACGCCGAGGGCCTCGAGCACGTCGAAGCTGCCCGACTTGCTCGTCGCCGCGCGATTGCCGTGCTTCGCGACCGAGACGCCCGCGCCGGCGACCACGAAGGCCGACGTCGTCGAGACGTTGAACGTGTCGACGCCGGAGCCCCCGGTGCCGCAGGTGTCGATCGTGCGCGGATCGGCGGGGCTCGCCATCGTCGCCCGCGCGCGCAGGGCTTCCGCGACCGCGACGATCTCGTCGACGGTCTCGCCCTTCATGCGCAGGCCGACGAGGAGACCGGCAGCCGTCGCGGGCGTCGCCTCCCCGTCCATGATCTCGCCGAAGGCCGCGCCGAGCAGCGACGCATCGACCGCGCCTTCGGAGACCAGAGCCTGGATCGCATCGCGGATCGCGCTCATGACGCCCCCGCGCGACAGCGCGCCAGGAAGTTCCCGAGCAGCCGCTTGCCCTCCCCTGTCATGATCGATTCGGGGTGGAACTGCACGCCCTCGATCGGGAGCACGGTGTGCCGCACGCCCATGATCTCGCCGTCCGGGGTCCGGGCGGTGATCTCGAGGGATGCCGGGATCGAGGTCTCCTCGACCACGAGCGAGTGATAGCGGGTCGCTTCGAAGTCCTGGGGCAGCCCCTCGAAGACGCCGCGCCCATCGTGGGACACGGTCGAGACCTTGCCGTGCATGATCGATTTCGCGCGGACGACCTTGCCGCCGTAGACCTGACCGATCGACTGGTGACCGAGGCAGACGCCGAACACGGGCACGCCCGCCGCCGCGAAGGCCTCGATCGCCGCCATCGACACGCCCGCATCGTCCGGCGTGCCGGGTCCGGGCGAGATCACGAGCCCGTCCGCCTGGCGCCCGAGCAGCGTCTCGACGTCGGCCTCGTCGTTGCGCACGACTTCGACCTCGGCCCCGAGCTCGCCGAGGTACTGAACGAGGTTGTACGTGAACGAGTCGTAGTTATCGATCATGAGCAGGCGCATCTCAGTCCACGCCTTCCCGCGCCAGATCGATCGCGGTCAACACCGCGCGCGACTTGTTCATCGTCTCTTCGAACTCGTACTCGGGCACGCTGTCCGCGACGACCCCGGCGCCCGCTTCGAGGGTCACCTTGCCGTCCTTCGCGACCATCGTCCGAATCGTGATCGCCATGTCCATGTTGCCCGAGTAGTCGAGGTAGCCCGCGCAGCCGCCGAAGAAGCCGCGGCGCACCGGCTCGAGCTCGTCGATGATCTCCATCGCGCGCACCTTGGGCGCGCCCGAGAGCGTGCCCGCCGGGAACGTCGCGCGGAGCACGTCGAGCCAATCGAGCCCTGGGCGCAGCTTGCCGTGCACGTTCGACACGATGTGCATGACGTGCGAGTAGCGTTCGACGAAGGCGTAGTCGTCGACCTCGACGGAACCGATCTCTGCCACGCGCCCGGCGTCGTTGCGACCGAGATCCACGAGCATGAGGTGCTCAGCGCGTTCCTTGGGGTCCGCGAGGAGGTCCGCTTCGAGCTGAGAATCCTCCTCTGGCGTCTCTCCCCTCCAGCGCGTGCCGGCGATCGGGCGGACGTCGAGGCGCTCGCCTTCGAGGCGCGCCAGGATCTCGGGCGACGAGCCGACCATGACCGCGTCCTCCATCCGGATGAAGAACATGTAGGGGCTCGGGTTGATCACGCGGAGGTGGCGATAGATCGAGAAGGGGTCCGTCTGGAGCGGGAGCTGGAACTGCTGCGCGAGAACTACCTGGAAGATGTCGCCGGCCTCGATGTACTCCTTGGCGCGCTTGACCGCGTCGTGGAAGTCGGACTCGGTCATGCTGCGGTCGACGTCCATCGGCGCGCGCACGGCCGGACGCCGCGACTCGGCACCGAGGGGCTGCCGAATCGCCTCGAGCATCTTCTCGATCCGCGCGTTCGCCTCGCGATAGGCCGCGTCGACGCCCGCGTCCCCGATCTCCGCGTGCACGACGATCAACGCCGTGTGCCGGACGTTGTCGTAGACGACGACGTACTCGGGCAGTACGAAGAACGCGTCGGGCAGGCCGATGTTGTCCGGGTTGGTGTCCGGGATCTTCTCGACGAAGCGCACCCAGTCGTACCCGATCATGCCGACGGCACCGCCGATGAAGCGCGGCAGCGCGAAGTCGGTGGGCTGCACGGCCTCGTAGGCGCGCAGCCGATCGCGCAGCACCTCGAGGGGGTCGCCGGGGGCGTCGATGACCTCGGTCCGGTCGCCTTCGATCCACTCGACGCGGCTGCCGGTGGCGCGGAACATCGCGCGCGCGCCCACGCCGAGGAAGCTGTACCGAGCCCACTTCTCGCCGCCTTCGACCGATTCGAGGAGGAACGCGGTCCGGCCGTCGTCGATCTTGCGGAAGAGCGAGAGCGGGGTTTCGAGGTCGGCGAGCACCTCACGGACGACCGGGACGTGACTCCCCTGTTGGGCGAGCGTCTCGAACTGCTCGGGCGATGTGCGGAGCACGGGGTCTCTCGGGGGCCTGCGGCGGGGCCGAGGCTGTGGGGGGAGCGCGAAAAACCCTGTGATTCTACGGTCTTGAGGCCCGAGGAGCAAACCGGGACCCGCCGGGATCTCCGCTCAGAACGTCACCCCGGTCCCGAATCCCGAGTCGAAGAGGTTTTCCTTGCCGTCCCCGAGCCCGAGGAACCGGAACATCAGGCCTCCGCGGATCTGATCGCGCCGATCCTCGCCGACCGTCGCGCCGATCGACCAGCACCGGCACTTCGACACGTACTCGACCGTCACCTGGTTGCGGATGAACTCGTCGCGCTCCGCGAGCTTGTAGACCGACGAGTACCGGACCCGGAATCGCGAGGTGAGCTCCAGGTTCACGCGGCCGATGATCTGATTGACCGAGCCGAGCTCGCCGATCTCGACGATGCCGCGGTTGCTCTCGAGGACCGGCGGGATCATTCGCCGATAGCGGTACCCGGCGCTGATCGTCAGCCGGCGCATGAGGAAGAGATCGAGGCGACGTTGGAAGGTCAGGTCCACGCCGCCCTCGTCGACCGCCGCGGCACCCGGATCGAAGGCGAGCACGGCGCGCGCCGAGAAGGGCCCGGTCGGCATGAGGCGACCGTCGAGGAGCACGTTTCCGATGCCGCCTTCGGCGAAGTCCCAGTCGACCGCCGTCAGCAGCTCGCCGGTGAAGCGGAGGGGCGCGCGGGCGTGGTGGCGTCGCCAGAAGCGCTGGCCGACGCCCACGACGACGCGGTTCGCCGACTCGATCCGATCGGACGGGTCGCGGGTGATCGATTCGAGGGCGAGTGTGCGGAGGCGGGACTGCTCGACCACGCCGCGGGGCGTGAAGAGGGGATTGCGGTCCTGCTGGCGCGCCGAGACGTAGGCCCAGCCGACGCGTGGCTCAATGACGTGACGCAGCTTGCGCCCCTTCGCGAGGTCGAAGTCACGGACCAGCTGGTTCCGCCATTCGGCGCGGGCCGTGATCAATCCGCGCTCGCCGAATTGCTGCTGGTCCGTCCGGTAGAGCGACTGTCGCCAGCCGATCTCGGGCGTGAACGCCCCGAAGCGGCCGAGGGAGATCGGGCGGGAGAGTCGTGGATGGATCACGGCACGCACGCCGCGCTCGCGAATCGGCTCGCCCGGATCGAAGACGCCGTTTCCGGCGCCGGCGTCGAAAGGGATCCCGTCGGGCTGGGGCACGCCCTGCGGCGTGATCCCGTCGGCGCCGATGTCGTAGAAGTGCCCGTCGCCGACCGAGGGATTCGACGCGAGCTGGTTCTCGAGCACCTCCTCGTGATTTCGGAGCGAGCGGAAGTGGACGACATCGGCGTCGAGGAGGAACTGCACGCCGCCCGGCGCGACGGCCGTGGCGGGCTGGATGTCGAGCGCGGCCTCGCCGAAGCGCTGGAGCACGGTGGCATCCGCGTCGACGAAATCCGGTTTCGTTCCAGCCGGGAGCGGGGTCGGCGGCGGATCCCTGAGCGTCGCCGCCGGCCCGAGCCGGATCCCCTGCACGTCGTCCACATAACGCGCGCCGATCATCGCGCCGACGCCGCCGGACTCACCGAAGTCGCGGTGGACGTTCGTCGTCGATTCGAGAAAGCGGAACTCGCGGAAGGCGCGGAACTCCGGGAAGTCGTCGGCGTAGAAGTTGTCCGAGATGTGCTTGATGTCGGTCTGCCAGCGCCACCCCAGCGGCAGGTCCTGATCGTGCCGCCATTTCGCGCCGTAGCGACTCTGGGGCGTCGCGAAGTTGCCGTCCTCGCGGAGATCGAAGAGCCCCGACACGAAGAGCTCGCCCTCCGAGCGCTCGCCGAACACGTACTCGACCTGGCCGTCCCCCTTGAAGCCGCGCTTGCTGAAGTAGCGCGGCGTGAAGAGGACGTTGACCTGCGGGTGCGCCGCCCAGAAGAGCGGAAGGCCACCGCCGAAGCCGCCGCGACCGCCCAGGGAGACCTCCGGGAGCAACACCCCGGATTCGCGATCGCTCTTCACCGGGAAGAAGGCCCAGGGGAACCACAGGACCGGGATGCCGAGCACGTCGAGCGTCGCGTTCTTGACCGTGCCGTAGTCGCCGACCTCGACCTCCGCTTCCTGGGCCGTAATCTGCCACGGCAGTCGGCCGCCGTCGGGACAGCGGCAGGTGGTGAACACGCCGTCCTTCATCTCGAACGTATTCTCGCCGGTCCGGATCATCTCCTTGGCCCGGATCCGAAACCCCTGGCTGCCGGCATCCATGCCCCCGTCGAAGAACATGCCGCGCAGGCTCTCGACGTCGAAGACCATGAACTCCGCCGTGACCACGTCGCTCGCGTCGACGAGCTCGACGTCCCCCTCGGCGACGCCGATCCCGGTCTCGGTGCTGAACGCGACCCATTCCGCGCGCAGTGTGCGGGTCGTCTGGATCACGTAGACGTTGCCGGTCGCGACGTAGAGGTCGCGCTCACCGTCGTAGTCGATGCGATCGGCGGTGATCTCGAAGGGGTCTTCGAGGCGCGCGCGATCCGCGGCGTCCGACTGCGCCGCCGCCGCGCTCGCGACCAGACAAGCGAGAAGCGTCGCGTGCAGGACCGCAACGACGACGCGCGCGCACGCGAGCAGACCGACGCGGTCGCACGCGAGCGGACCGATGCGGTCGCTGATCTGGCAGGTGGCCCCTCGCGCCACGCATCCCCCCGTCTGAACGGGTGGACGCTACCTGAGGCCCTCCGCGCGGTCCAAATCGCGCGCGATCGCGGTCAGCTGGCTTGCGCGAACTTCTGCAGCGCCGTCGTCAGCGCGGCGCGGTCCGGTGCGACGAGCTCGTCTTCCACGAGTCGGAGGAGCTTCTGGTCCATCAGGGTATGCAGCGCCTGATGGGTCTCTTCCATCGACAGGTCACAGCCGGCGGAGAGATCGCGCAGCGTCGTCCGCAACCGCAGCTCGTCCTCGTTCTCGCCGATCGGCTGGGTCGCGAGGTACTGGACCAGGGGACCGACCAGCTCGTCGAGGCCGAGCGCCGCGAGTCGCCGCTCGGCGCCGATCAGTCGGATCGCGAGGCGTTGGATCATGCGGATCCCGATCTCGGGCCGCTCCATGCACATCGCCTCGAGGGTCTCGCCGTCGATCTCGAGCAGCTCGGTCGGCCCGACCGCGACCGAGCGCGCGGTGCGCGTCTCACCGAGCACGACGCTCATCTCGCCGAAGAAGTCGCCCGGGCCCAGCTTCGCGACGACGCGCGGACCGGCGATGCCGGACCGGCTGATCTCGACCCGACCGGCCTGGATCACGTAGAGGTCGATGCCCTCGTCGCCTTCGTCGAAGATGATCTCGCCGTCCTGGAAGTGGCGCTGGAACGCGCGACGGACCTGGATCTGTGTCGTTTCACCACCGGACAGCGGAGCATCCCCCTCGGCGCCGCCGCAGCGATGCGGGGTGCCTGCGGGCTGTTTCGTCCGCGCACGGGAAGCACTTGAGACAGCATCGCCGAGACCCTCCGCAGCCCCGGGCTGAACGTCGAATTCCGCTGGCGGCGGCCGGCTAGGAGGCCGGCGGAAACTCGCGCGCGAGGTCGTCGAGGATCGCGTCGAGCTCCGGGCGGCTGAGGACGCCCCGGTGCGAGCGGACGATCCGGCCTGCGGGATCGACCACGATCAGGGTCGGGAACGAGTAGACGCCGTAGTCCGCGGCGAGCTGCATGTCGGCGATCGCGACCGGATAGGTGATCCCGTTCTCGGCGAGCCAGGCGCTCACCTTCGCCGGCGGATCCGTGTCCATCGACACGCCGAGGATCATCAACCGGTCCCCGCCTCGCCGCGACCAGAGCTCCTCGAGGATCGGCATCTGGACCTTGCACGGCGCGCACCAGGTCGCCCAGAAGTCCAGGATCAGCGCCTTGCCCGTCTGGTCCGCGAAGCGGACGGGCACGCCGTCGAGGCGCACGAGGTCGAAGCCCGGGGCCTGCGGTCGCTCGGTCGTCGGCTCTGCGAAGCAGCCGTCGAGGTAGCCGGAACCGACGACGGTCGCGACGACGACGAGGACCCAGATCCCGATCGCCGCTCTCATGCGCCCGCCGGTCGGGCGAGTGCGAGGATCATTGGAGCGCCTCTTCCGCCGCGTACACCAGGTCGTTCAGGAAACCGAAGTAGGTGTTGAAGATCGCGAGCTGATTCGAGAGGAGCAGCAGACCGACGCCACAGAGCAGGACGCCCGAGACGATCTCGAGCGTGCGGAAGTGTTGCTTCATGCGATCGAAGGCCGAGAAGAAGTAGTCGATGCTCCAGCCGGCGGCGAGGAACGGGATCGCCAGACCGGCCGAGTAGACGGCGAGGAGCGTGATCCCCTCGTAGACCGTCTCGCGACCGCCGGCGAGGGTGAGCACCGCGCCGAGGATCGGTCCGATACAGGGGGACCATCCGAAGCCGAAGCCGGCGCCGACCGTGAACGAACCCATGAAGCCCGGGGCGCCCATGTCGAGCTGGAAGCGCGTGTCGCGCAGCAGCCAGCCGATTCGGAACGCCCCCACCATGTGCAGGCCGAAGACGAAGATGACGACGCCGGCGAGCTGGGCAATTCCGAGCTCGTAGCCGAAGAGCTCGAGACGGAAGGTACGCAGCACGCGGCCGAGGGCGAAGGCGCTCGCGCCGAGGACGATGAAGACCGTCGAAAAGCCCGAGACGAAGCCCAGGCAGGCCTCCATCACCCGGGCCCGCTGCTCCCCATCGCCATGGCCCTCGCCCAGCTCCTGGACCGAGACGCCCGAGATGAGCGACAGGTAGGCGGGCATCAGCGGCATCACGCAGGGCGACAGCACCGAGATCAACCCGGAGGCGAAGACGATCGGGATCTGCGCGACGAATTCCGACATGCGGGGCCGGAGGGTGACGCGAAGGCCCCCTCGACGCCAGCGCAGAACGAAGGAGTTCGTTCCGCGGGCGGTGCGTCTCCGGACGAACCGGCACGCGACCCCGGTCTTGCCGGAGCCGCGCGCGAGGATCGTCGGGTCGAGCGCCTACGACAGGGCCGCGACTACCAACCCATCTCGTCGTAGCCGCTCGTGTCGAGGGGCTCCGACTGCGCGGTCTTCGCGGAGGCGACCGCTTCGGTCCGCATGGCCGGCGCGTCGACGTCGCGACCGATGAAGACCAGCTCGCGCTCGCCGGTCAGGTGATCCGGCGTGATCACGTACGTGCCGCGAACGGAACGCGTGAACACCTTCTCGGCGACCTGCGTATCGCCGGCGGTGAACGCCCAGGCGAAGCCACCGACGATCAGGCCGCCGGTCGCGTAGAGCAGCTTCACCGGTCCGTAGACCAGGGTCGAAAGCGCCGCCGCCGCGCCGAGCCCGCCTTCGCGGCCCGTCTCTTCGGCCGCACCCGCGGCGAAGCCCGCCGTCGGCGCACCGAGCAGCGCGACGACCACCAGCGCGGTCATCAGCCGTCGGCCGACGCTCTTTCCACCGCTCTTCGGACGCACTGCGCCCATCCTCGGGCCGTCGCCCGAGCGATCGATCTCGAATGTCATGATTCGTCCAACCTCTCAATGCGAGGTACGGACGACACGATCGCGTCGCCCTGCCCTCGACCTCTCACATTCCCCGACAGGGAGTGTGCCGGATCTTCGGAGGTCGTCAAACCGACGGCGGTTCCCGGTGCGTCAGAACACCTTGTCGGTATCGAGCAGAAGCGTGACGGGTCCCTCGTTCACGAGAGAAACCTTCATCATCTTGCGGAACCTTCCTGTGACGATGGGCACGCCGAGCGCGCGAGCTTCCTCGACCACGCGTTCGAAGAGCGGCTCTGCCTGCTCGGGCGGTGCGGCGTCTCCGAACGAAGGCCGGCGGCCCTTGCGCGCGTCGGCCAGCAACGTGAACTGCGACACCAGACCGAGGGTGCCGCCGGTGTCGGCGAGCGAGCGGTTCATCTTGCCCTCGGCATCCTCGAAGACGCGGAGGCCGACGATCTTCCTCGCGAGCTCAACGGCCGAGCCTTCCTCGTCCCCGCGCGCGACGCCGACCAGCACGAGCAGCCCCTCGCCCATCGCGGCGACGCGCTCGTCCTCGACGTCGACGCTCGCGCTCGAGACGCGCTGGACGACCGCCCGCAACTAGATCTCCCGCTGATCCTGGAAGCGCCCGGCGTACGTCGCCTCGCCGTCGGTGTGCATCAGCACGAGCTGGCAGATCCGCACGCCGGGGACGATCTCGAGGGCCCGGCTGGACACGTTGCTCATCTCGAGCACCTGCCGATTGGACACGCCCGGCTGCACGAAGGCGCTCGTGACATGGATCATCAGCCCGAGGCGCGCGAAGCGGCTGCGCCCTTCCAGGAACCCGCACAGGTTCGAAGGCAGCGTCACGTGCTCCGCCGTGATGCCGTGGATCGTGACGCCCGGCTCGAGGCGATACGGCTGATCGAGCCCGAGCACGCGCGTGTGATCGCGGTAGTCGGTCTCGTCCTCGACCCGGATCGCCGCGTCGTCGTTCACGATCTCGCGGATCTCGGCGCCCAGGGTCAGGTCGATCGAAGCGACGCCGACCTGGGACACGGCGAAGGGGTCGATGCGAACGCGACCCGAATCGAGTTCGCGCAGGATCACGTCACGGGTCAGGACCGACATCGGCCGTAGGTTAACGTAAGGCGATGGGGCATCGTTATTTCGACGTCGATAAGCCTGTCGTAATCGGGCACCGGGGCGCGGCCGGCAGCCACCCCGAGAACACCCTCGCCAGCTTCGCCGCCGCCCTCGAGCAAGGGGCGCAGATCCTGGAGAGCGATCTCCACGTCTCGCGCGACGGCGTGCCGCTCCTGTTGCACGACCCCGACGTCGGCCGAGTCACCGAGGGAACGGGCCTCGCCGCCGACCTCGACTTCGCGGAGATCGCGCAGCTCGACGCGGGGCATGCGTTCACCGACGCAGACGGCAAGACCCCTTTCCGGGGCGCCGGCCATCGCATCCCCTCCGTCGAAGAAGCCTTCGCCGCCTTCCCCGACGCCCGCTTCAACCTGGAAGTGAAATGCGCCGACGAAGCGGCGATCGCCACCACCCTCGAGCTCGTCGAGCGCTTCGACCGGGCGGCGCGCACCCTGCTCGCGGCCGGAGAAGACGAGGTGATGGCCAGCGTTCGTCGCGCCCTCGCCGCGCGCCCGGTCGCACCCGCGGTCGGCGCGAGTCTCGGCGAGATCGTCGCGGCGATCGGGAGCGCGCTCGGTCAGGGCGAGATGCCTGCGGGCGTCGATGCCCTGCAGATCCCCTCGGAGTTCGCCGGGCAGTCCCTGGCGACGCCCGAGCTGGTCGCCCACGCCCACGCTCACGACGTCGAGGTCCACGTCTGGACGATCAACGATCTGGACGAGATCGAGGCGCGGCTCGAGGTCGGCGTCGACGGAATCGTGACCGATCTCCCCGGGCAGATGCACGACTGGCTGGTCCGCCGTGGCCGACGCTGAGACGCGGATCGGTCGACCGGCGCCCTTCTTCGAGGCGTGCCGGCACGAGCTGCGCGCGACGCGCGACCTCGGCCCGACCCTCGACCTCGCCTGCGGCCGCGGGCGAAACGCCCTCGCCGCCGCAGCCCTCGGGCTCGAGGTCGTCGCGGTCGATCGCAACGCGGAGCACCTGGCCGAGCTTCGCGCGGCCGCGAGCGAGGCCGCCCTGGAGGTACGCGAAGCCGACCTCGAATCCGGGAATCCGCCCGACCTCGGGGCCGCTCGCTTCGGCGCCGTCCTCGTGTTCCGGTACCTCCACCGACCGCTCGCCCCGTGGATCGCCTCGCTCCTCTCGCCGGGCGGCGTGCTCGTCTACGAGACCTTCACGACGGCCCAACGCGCGCTCGGCTGGGGCCCGTCCCGCGACGCGTTCCTGCTCGAGCCAGGGGAGCTGCCCGGGCTCTTCCCCGATCTCGTCGTCGAGCGCTTCGAAGAAGGGCCGACAGACGGGCCCCGCCCTACGGAGACGGCGCGACTGCTCGCGCGACGACCCCGCTAGTCCGCGACGCCGGGATCAGTCCGCTTCGTCGAGCCGGGCGAGCGCCCAGCGGGCGTGCTCCGCGAGGAGCGGGTCCTCGCCCTCGGCGTGCCCCGCGAGCTCGCTACGCAGGCGCGGGTCGCCGCTGTTGCCCGCCGCCACGATCGCGTTTCGGACGAGCCCCTGGTAGCCGGTGCGCCGAATCGCCGTCTTGTGCGTGTGTTCCCGGAAGGTCTCCTCGTCCAGCCGCAAGAGCCACGACAGCGTCGGCGTCTGCCAGGCCGCACGCGGCTCGAGGCGCGACCGCAACCCGAGCGGGTCGGAGGGCGTCGTTCGCGGGCGACTCTGGTTCCACGGGCAGACCGTCTGGCAGACGTCGCAGCCGAAGACGTGCGTCCCCTGCCCCGCGCGCAGGTTCTCCGGAATCGAGCCGCGCAGCTCGATCGTCGTGTACGAGAGGCAGCGCGTCGCGTCGAGCACGAAGGGCTCGGGGAACGCGTCGGTCGGGCACGCGTCGAGGCAGGCGCGGCAGGTGCCGCAGTGATCCGGTTCGGGGGCGTCGGGCGCGAGCACGAGGTCCGTCAGGATCACCCCGAGCATCAGGTGCGAGCCCCGCTCGGGATCGATCAGGCAGGTGTTCTTGCCGATCCAACCGAGCCCCGCGCGCGCGGCCGCCGCGCGCTCGAGGACGGGACCGGTGTCGACGTAGCTGCGTGACTGGACCTCGCAGCCGACCAGGACCGGAAGCGCGGCTTCGAGCGCGCGCAGTCGTTCGAGCAGCACGTCGTGGTAGTCGTCGCCCCCGGCATACCGCGCGACGCGACCGGAGGCCTCGTACGCGTCATCGCCCTTCGTGGACGCGCCTTCCGTGGACGCCGCAGGGAGCGCGAGCGACCCGACGATCAACGAGCGCGCTTCCGGAACGACGCGACGCGGATCGATGCGTTCCTCGAGGCGGCGCCCGATGTAGTCGAGGTCGCCGCCGTAGCCCCTTGCCCACCAGTCGCGGAGGAACGCGTTGCGGGGGCCGGGTTCCGCCGGGGCCACACCGACCGCGTCGAGTCCGAGCGCGAGGCCGACCTGCCGGACGCGGGCGTCGAGCGGCTCTGCTTCGCCCGGGTCGAGGCCCGTCGCGCTCACGACGGCGCGGCGTCCGCGCGGCGCTCCCCCGACAAGCGGCGGAGCGTTTCGCCGACGGCCAATAGACAGATGCAACCGATCACGTACGTCCCGACCCCGGCCCACTCGTGGAGCGGGCCCTCCGTCGCGAACTCGACGTCGACCTCGATCGCCAGCATCACGGTGAGGATCACGCGCAGCAGGTTCCCGGCGAGCGCGATCGGGACGACGGTCGCGACGAGCACGGCGCGGCGCCAGGGGACGGAGTCGGTGAAGTAGGCGATGAACACGCCGATCGGGATCAACGTGACGAGGCTGGTGATCCCGCTGCACGCCTCGGCGACGAAGAGCGTGCGGTCCCCGGGCAGGGTCAACACGTTGCCCTCCCGGAAGATCGCGACGTCCACCGCCTGCAGCAGCCGGACGGCGACGGTGCTCACGAAGAGCTGCAGCTCGACGATCAAGGGCGTCACCCAGGAGTTGGGGAGCGGGACCATGAAGAGCAGGTACGCGACCGGGAACTGCAGCGTTCGCAGCCACTGCACGCCGCGCAGCGCGAGCACCGCGACCGCGACCGTCGCGACGAAGAGCAGGCCGAGCAGGGTCTCGTCGCCGAATCCGAGTCCGGCGACGTAGGCGAGCGCGAGCACTCCGAGGGCGAGCCGGCCGCCGGGCACCGGCGCGGCGGGTAGCTGCGCGAGGGTCTCGCGATGGGCCGTCGCGGCCCACAGCGCGACGAAGGGGACGAGGTAGCCGTGGGAGGCGTACTCCACCGCGCTCCAGACCTCGGACAGCGAGATCAGCCCGGGGATCCAGCCGACCAACACGAGCGCGACGATCGTCCATTCTACGCGCGTCACACCGCCCCCTGCGTCCACCTGCTCACGACGTCGGCCCGCGGAACGCCTCGTCCCGTGGCTCCGCCCCGGATTGTCCCGAGCCCGGCTCGGGAATGCACCCGAGTTCCAATCGCGGGGGCGCGTCCCGCCCTTCCCCATCGGGGCGGGCGGCGGCCGGATTGAGTCCGCTCGCAGCGGTCAAGTCCGATGTCAGCGCAACCGAAACGCAAGCAAGTGGGACTGCGCCGTCCCGCGAACCGGACGACGTACTCCGGTCCCCTTGCTCCGGACGCCCCATGAATCAGCCCGACGAACAAGCTCCCTCCGACGATCGCCCGAGCGCCCCCATCGATCCGCTCGAAGTACGCAGCAATCCGCGCGTGGGCACCGATCTCGCGGTGGAACTCTACGCCAGCGACTTCTCCGGCGCGCTCCTCGGTCGCACGCGCGACCTGTCGATCGGCGGCGCCTGCATCGCCACCCCCTCCCCGTTCAACGTCAAGGGGCTCAACCGGATCGTGCTCGACCTGCCCACCCAGAAGCTGATCATCGACGCGATCGGCTGCTGGCAGCGCGAGGATCCGACCGAGGGCGTCGTGCTCACCGGCGTGCAGTTCGACGACCCCGGTGCCGAGAAGCTCGAGTTCGTCTGGGATCAGGTCCTCGACTCGGGCAAGAAGCTCGCGCGCTTCCTGTACGAGCGGACCGCGCTCCACGAGCTCGGGCTCGAAGAGGCCATGGGCCTCGCCCAGGTCACCCGCTACCGCACCGCGAACCCCGGCGACATGATCTATCGCCAGGGCACGAGCGGCGAAGGCGGCGACTCGATCTTTCTCGTGATCGAGGGCTCGGTCACGCTCCAGGTCCGGGTGCGCGACGCCATCGAGCGACCGCTCTGCCAGCTCGAGGTCGGCGACCTCTTCGGCGGCCTCCCGTTGCTCGCGAGTCTCGCGCATATGGACTCCGCCGTGGCGAACACCCAGGTCAAGCTGCTCGAGCTCGACAGCGGCGCCTTCCGTCACCTGCGGAGCATGAAGCCCTGGCTGGGACACCGCCTCGGCGTCGCCCTGCTGCGGGTCCACGCGCAGCGGATGGGCAAGATCCTGGGCCTCGCCAGCGACGACCTCTGACTCCGGTATCCTCCCGCCCCCACGGATCCGACGCCGCCGGCGTCGCGGAAGTGATGCGTGAAACTTCCTCGATGGGAGTGAAGGATTGGAGGCCATGCAGGACCGGCTCGTCTTCCTGATCGGATCCCCGCGCTCGGGCTCGACCCTGCTCTCGCGGGTGCTCGGCGCGCACTCGGCGATCTTTGCGCCCGAGGAGCCCCACCTGATCACGCCGATGGCGCACCTCGGCTTCTACGATGCCGTCGAATCCGCGCCCTACGACCCGATCATCACGCGCACCGCCGCCCGCGCCCTGGTCGACGCCTTGCCCGGCGGCGAGACGGACTACCTCGACGCCCTGCGCGCCTACAGTGACCGGCTCTACGCCGGACTCTTCGAAGGCGCCGGCGAGGCGTCGCTGCTGCTCGACAAGACCCCCGCCTACGCGCTGTCCCTCGACTTCCTGGCGAAGCTCTATCCCGACGCGAAGTACGTCGTGTTGACGCGACACCCGGTCGCAGTCTGGTCGTCGTTCGTCGACTCGTTCTTCGACGGTGACGACGCGGTGGCGCACGAGCACAATCCGCTGGTCGAGCGCTACGTGCCGGCGATCGCCCGCTTCCTCCGGACGACGAACGTGTCCTTCCACCGGGTCCACTACGAGAATCTGGTTCAGGAACCCGAAGAAAGTGCCCGTCGCCTCTGCGAATTTCTCGGCATCGACTTCGAGCCTGGCATGGTCGATTACGGCGCCGCGCCGGGCGCCAAGGGCGAGTCGACCCGCGGTCTCGGGGACCCGACGACCGTGGCGCGGCAGAGCCGGCCGACGACGGACAGCCTCTCGAAGTGGGCGAAGGCCGCAACCGGCCAGCCCGAGCGGGTCTCCCTCTACCAGGAGATCGTCGCGCGCCTGGCCGACGCGGACCTCGAGACCTGGGGCTATCCGCGGGCTGACATCACGCGAGAGCTCGAGGCGATCGACCTCGAGGGCAGCCCCGCGCCGCGCCCGAAGCTCACCCGGTACTCCCTCGAGCGCCGGGTGCTGGTCGGCCTCCGGCGGCGGATCCGGCCCGACAACGGTCTGGGGCGCCTGATCAAGAAGGTGCGCGAGGTCTGCGACGTCCTGCTCCGCTGACCCCCGGCGCGGAACCCCTCAGGCCACCCACGGCCCCGACCGATCATCCCCCCAGGCCCTGCCCCGCGTCGCCGGATCCTCCGGGACGTGCAAGCCACCCAGGGAGACTGCTATACATGCCGCCCATGGAAGAACGCATCATCCGACCCGCGACGTCCTTCGGCTCCGCCGACCTCCAGAACGACGAGCCCAAGCGCTTCGAGCGCCCGGCCGCTCAGGAGATCTCCCTCTGCTGCGAGATCTCGGCGTACGCGCCGGACGGCGACGACAGGCCGCTGTTTTGATCTAGGCGGCGCATTGCAGCACGGCGGGGGCCCTATGGGCATCGCTTGGGCTGTCTTGGTGTCGAGAGCGCGCTGCTTACCGAGCGGCGTGGTGTAGGCCGTTTTCATGAGGCGAGTCCCTGCTCGGGGGCTCGCCTCTTTTCGTTGGAGCGTCGACGGCGGTCAGAGTTCTTTCGAGACGCGGTCGACGATTCGTTTGATTCGGGGGTGGGAGATCAGGGCGAAGGTGTCGCCGGCGGCGACGAGCTGCTGGATCTCGGGGTCGCTGGCGAGGGCCTGGATCTCGGCGTCGCGGTGGAGCTTGGCGACCTTGGGAGCGACTTCGCCGAGCACCCCCGACAGGGTCTCCTTGAAGGCGGTCGGATCTTCCCGTGCTTCGTCACCGACGAGCCCGAGGTCGGCGAAGCGACCGCGCACCTCCGGGTCGAGCACCATCGAGCGCATCGCGTTCCGATTCATCGCGTAGTCGATCGAGCCGTTCTGGATCAGCGTCCAGAACAACTTGTCCTCGAAGAGCTTCTCGAGCCGGCCGTCTTCGAGGATCGATTGCACGCTGCCGAGGGTTCGACTCGGGCGCGCTGCGATCCGCGCGGCGATCTCCCCCGCCGCTCCGGCATCCGCGAGGGCCGACGAGACTGCGGACTCGACGAGGTCGCCGGTGGCCGCGGTGACTGCGGACGACTCGGTCTCGGGCAGCGCGGCCAGCCCCTCGACGGCGCCGAGGTCCCGCGCCGCGTCGAGCCAGCTCACGAGCACCGCGAGCAGCACCACGACCAGGCTGCCCCGGGCGAGCCCGAACACGCCGCCGAGCCCGCGGTCGAAGGGCCCGCGCGCCTCGCCATCGATTCGCTCGGCGTCCCAGGCGACCAGCAGATCCCCGGCCGTGCTCACGAAGAGCCAGACCAGCACGAAGCCGAGGGTGCCGGCGATCGCGGGCGCGACGAGCGGCGAAACGACGAGGGTCCGCTCGACCCAACCCGCCCAGTGCATCGCGCCGAGCAGGCCGCCGCCGTAGCCCGAGAGCAGCCCGACCAGGCCGCTGCCGCTCACCACCGCACCCCGCCAGGCGCCGAGGCCCGCCATCGCCAGGAGCACGAAGCCGAAGAGGAGGTCGAAGAGCATGTCCTCTCTTCGACCCGACGCGAATCCGGCTGAAACCGGGCCCTCAATCGCCCGAGTGGCCGTCTACGGAGGCGCCTCCGAGACAGTCCTCGGACCCGCCCGCCGCGCTGCGACAGGCCGCCAGCCACGTTTCGGCGACCTCCGCGGGGGTGCGCCCCTCGAGGTCGACCCGGGCGTTCAACCGCCGCATCACGGAGGCGTCGATCCGCCCGGACAGGCCCCGCACAGCCCGTGCGATGGCCGGCGCCCGCTCGACGAAACGTCGACTCGCAAGCACGACCGCGTCGTAGGGCGGGATCACGCGCAGGTCGTCTTCGAGCACCGCCAGCCCGTCCGCCTCGATCCGACCGTCCGTCGAGTAGGCGCTGATCACGTCGCCGCTCCCCGAGCGAAGCGCGTCGTACATCAGGCTCGCGTCCATCGCGCGCTCTTCCCGGAATCGGAGGTCGTAGCGCCCTTCGATCGCGCGCCACTCGGGGCGTTCGAAGAACTCGAAATCGCCGAGGATCTCGAGGGTCGGCGCGACTGCCCGGAGATCGCTGATGCGCTCGACGCCTCGGCTCGCCGCGTCTTCACCGCGCATGGCGAGGCAGTACGTGTTCTCGAAGCCGAGTGCCGCGAGCAGGAGGACGCCGTGCTCGCGCTCGAGGCGCCTGCGGACCTCTTCGAGCACCTCGGCACGATCGACGCCTGCTTGCTCGCGCTTCAAGATCGTCGCCCAGACGGTCCCGGTGTAGTCGACGTAGAGATCGAGGTCGCCCGCGACGAGCGCGTCGAAGGCAACCGTCGACCCGAGCGACGGCACGTCCTCGACGGCGCCCGCCCCGGCGCCGCGCGCGATGCCGGCGAGAATGCCCGAGAGCACGTACTGCTCGGTGAAGGACTTTGCGCCGATCCGGACCGTGGGCGCCGCGGCGCCTGCGCCAGAAGCCGAAGGGCGTAGCGCCGCGCCGTATCCGAGGGCCCCGATCCCGATCGCCGCCACGAGCCCCGCGGCCATGAAGACCCGACCGCGCGAGCGCCGCTCGAGGCCGACCTCGGCGAGACGGACGACGCCGTCCAGGGCGATGGCCAGGACTGCGGCGGCCGCACTCCCGAGCAGCACCGCCGATAAGTTCCGCGTCTGTAAACCGGCAAAGATCGGGTTGCCCAGACTGGTCCCGCCTACCGGCGTGGCGAGGGTCGCCATGCCCACGACCCAGACCGTCGCGGTTCGCAAACCCGCCACGATCGTCGGCATCGCGAGGGGCAGCTCGACCTGCCGGAGCACCTCCCCCGGACTCATGCCGACGCCCCGGGCCGCCTCGACGAGATCCGGATCCACACCGACCAGCCCAGTGACCGTGTTCCGGAGCATCGGCAGCACGCTGTAAAGCGCGAGGGCCAGCACGGCGGGCAGGAAGCCGATGCTCGGGATACCGGCCAGGCCCGCGGACGTCGCGAGGGTCGAGAGCGCCGCGAGCAGCGGCACCATCAGCGCCAGGAGTGCGAGCCCGGGAATCGTCTGGAGCACGCTGGCCACGCCGAGCACGAAGCGCCCGAGGGCCGGACGTCGGGACGCCAGCACCCCGAGCGGCAGGCTGACCGCCAGACCGAGCGCGAGCGCGAGCAGCGAGAGCTCGACATGGGCTGCGAGATAGCGGGGCATCTCCGCCCACTGCGCGGCGAAGCCCGTCATTCGGAGGTCTCCGAGAGCAGGCCTTCGATCCGCTCGGCCTGGCGCCGCGGGGCGCGCAGGAACTCGTCGATGCCGCCGGCACCGGGTTCGCGGAGGAGCTCGGCCGGCGTCCCGACCCGAGCGATGCGCCCCGCTTCGAGGAACGCGATCCGGTCGCCCAGGAGCAGCGCCTCGCTCATGTCGTGGGTGACGAACACGACCGTCAGATCGAGCTCGGCGCGCAGACTCTGCAGCTCGCTCTGCAGCGCATCCCGGGTCACCGGATCGAGGGCGCCGAAGGGTTCGTCGAGCAGCAGCAGCGGGGGCTCCGCGGCGAGCGCGCGGCCAAGCGACACGCGCTGCTGTTCGCCGCCGGAGAGCCCGGTCACGTCGCGGGTGCGATACGTCGCCGGGTCGAGTCGCACGCGCTCGAGCAGCGCATCGACCCGGGCATCGATCCGCTCGCGCGACCACCCGAGCAGGCGCGGCGTCAGCCCGACGTTCGTGGCGACGTCGAGATGCGGCAGCAGTCCGGCGCGCTGGGCGCCGT
The DNA here is from genome assembly GCA_964488255.1 of uncultured Spirochaetaceae bacterium. Classification (GTDB taxonomy): domain Bacteria; phylum Myxococcota_A; class UBA9160; order UBA9160; family UBA4427; genus UBA4427. Next base: position 501,401 of record CAZAUR010000002.1, read on the forward strand.
AGCCGATCCGGCGACGCAGCAGGTGCGGCTCCGCGAGACGATGGTCCTCTCCGTCGATCCGGATCGTCCCCGACGACGGCTCGATCAACCGGTTCAACATCTTGAGCAGAGTCGTCTTGCCCGACCCCGAGGCCCCGATCAACACGAGCAGCTCGCCCCGCGCGACGTCGAGCTCGACGTGCTCGACGACCGGTCGCCCATCGAAGTGGCGGGTCAACTCGCGGCACTCGATCACGAGTTGGCGCTCCGCGCGGCTTCCCCGACGCGTGCCTGCACGGCGGACGCCAGGTCGAACACGTGCGCGTCGTCGGCGCCCATCGCCCGCAGGCTCGCTGCGAGCTCGAACACGTACTCGGGATTCGCGCCAGAAGGCCCGACCGCGCCGGCGACCTGGGACGCGATCGCTTCGATCGGCGCCGGCCCCAGATAGTTGGGGTTGGTCGGACCGGCGATGTACACGAGGCCACGCACGCGACGGCGCGCGCCGCTGCCCCCCAGCTCCGACAGGAAGACGTCGAGCTCGACGCGGTCATAGCCGCCGCGCTCGCGGTGATCGAGACCGGCGAGCACGCCGTCCGGATCGTCCACCGGGACTTCGTAGGCGGTCCCCCAACATCGCGAGGGCGCATAGCTCGGCTCGAGCTCCGGCATCGCCGCGTCGGGCAGCAGCGTCACCACCCTGCCCGGAAGCGAAGGCAAACCGCGGTGGTCCGTCGAGCCCTGCCAGAAGCGGCGCGCGAAGCCCTCGATGTAGGCGCTGCAGCGATCTCTATGGGGAAAGGCCGGGCGCCAGACGAGGGAGCCGTAGCCGAAGATCCAGAGCGAGTCGCTCACGAGGACGCGTCCGCTTTCGAGGAGTAGTCGATCTCCAGGATCTCGTACACGGTCTCGCCCTTCGGTCGCCGCACGACGACCTCGTCCCCGAGACGTTGGCCCATGAGCGCGCGCCCGACCGGCGAGTCGACGCTGATCAATCCGGCCGTCGCGTCGAACTCGTCGGGACCGACGAGCCGATAACGCTGCTGCTCCCCGTCCTCGTCTTCGATCGTCACCCACGCACCGAAGTAGACGCGCTCGTCGTCCTTGCGCGGCCCGACGTCGACCACGGTCAGCTCGTCGATCCGCTTGGTGAGGAACCGGATCCGCGAGTCGATTTCTCGCAAGCGCTTCTTGCCGTAGATGTAGTCCGCGTTCTCGGAGCGATCGCCGAGCGCCGCCGCGACGGAGACGGCTTCGGTCACCTTCGGGCGCTCGTCGGCCCAGAGCCACTCGAGCTCGGACTGGAGCTTCTCGAAACCCTCGCGCGTGATGTAGTTCGTTTTCGAGGGCGGCGGGGCCACGGGGTGCTCGTGCGGGTGAGGAAACGTTCGTCTCGGATCGGGAACTTGCCGGCGCGCGTCCTATCGACGTACGCCGCGAACGCTATGATGCCCCCCCATGAGTGAACGATCCAGCGAAGCCGCGGAGACCGGGGCGACGGGTGCCTCGGAGGCCACCGATGGCGGCCAGAACGCCGAACGCCGCGGGCCGCCCCCGAACCCGATCCATCACCCGCTCTTTCTGCCGGTGCTGCTCGTCGCCTTCACCCTCTGGTTCGGCTACGACGGCTTTCTCACCACGGACCCGGAGATGCTCGAACATCAGGGCTTCAACCGCCTGATGTTCGTCATCATGCAGCCCATCTGCTTCCGCGCCGTGCCGCGCGGCATCGCCGAGTTCCTCGAGGACCGACAAGCAGAGCTCCAGGCTTCCGCCTAGCTCCTCATTTGGAAGCCCTCGGAGCGCACGCGGGACGCAACGCGCACGCAGCTTCCCCGCACACGTGTGATCGGCTCCGGCCAGCGCGTGGTCCCGGCCACAGTTTCGGGTCGCGTCGTCTCCGTTTCCGACCGATAAGACCTACGACGCGTCGTCCCGCCGATTTCCGGCGACGCGAGCGGAGAAGTCTTGGGCGCTCCCCACCAACCGGAAACCGATGGCCACGCGTCGTCCACCGTGCTCCTCGACCACACCGAGCAGCGCGAGGTGGACGGGTTCGGCGAGGACGTGACCCTCGACTGCACGGCGACCGCCGGCGGCGAGTCCGGCGAGGACGCCCCCGAGATCCGCGCGCCGCAGCCCGGCGACGAGCTCCAGGCGAATTTCCGTTACCGCGTGCTGCGACGACTCGGTCGCGGCGGCTTCGGCTCGGTGTTCCTCGCGCGATGCCTCGACGAGAGCGGGCACAACGAGGACGGTCGCCCCCCGAAGCTCGTCGCGTTGAAGGTGATGGCGCGACCCGACGATCCGCAGGCGCGCAACTCGCTGAAGCGCGAGCTCGCCGCGCTGCTCGCGGTGCGGAACGACCGGATCCCGAAGGTCTACGACTGGAACATCGACGGCGAGACCTGCTTCGCCGCGATCCAGTACTTCCCGGCCGGCAGCCTCGCCGACGCCTGGCCCTTCCTCGGTCGGCTCTCCGCGGAGCAGACCTGGCGCCTGCTCTCGGACCTGCTGCAAGCCCTCGGCGCCGCCCATCGCGCGTCGGTGCTCCACCTCGACGTGAAGCCGTCGAACGTGCTGCTCGACGGCAACGGCGGCTACGTGCTGACCGACTTCGGCGTCTCCCACTCGTCGCGCATGTCGAAGGGCCTGCTCCATCAGGGCAAGCTCTCGATCGGCCTCGGCACCCACGGCTTCCGGGCCCCGGAGCAGGCGACCGCGAAGGTCCAGAACTTCGACCTGCGCACGGATCTCTGGGGCGTCGGCGCGACCGCCTGGGCGCTCTTCACCGGCATCGACCTGAACAAGCGCCACGACGTGCTCCGCACCCGCGAGCAGGGAAACATCTTCGGCCTCCAGGCCCTCTCCGACGTGGCCCTCGACTGCCCGCCGCCCCTCGAAGAGATCGTGATGGAGCTCCTCTACATCGATCCCTCGCGCCGACCGGGGGGGACGGCCGAGGTTCTCGCCCGGATCCGCGCGATCGCGAGCGGCTTCGGCCTCGACACCGCCACGATCGCGAGCGCCCGACGCAGCCAGGTCGACCCGACCGAGATCGCGCGCGTGATCGAGGGTCTGGTCGACCCGCTCTGGGCGTCGATCTGCCGGGGCCCCGGATTCGACCGCTATTTCGTGAAGTTCGAGGACGGCGAGACGATCGCGGCCGTCTCCGACCCGGCCCAGCACAGCGTGCTGCTGCTCTCGGGTGCGATCGAGGTCGAGATCGACGATCGCGAGGTGGCGACCGAGACTCGCGAGGGCACCTTCCTCGGCGCGATCTCGACCCTCACCGGCGCCCGCCGCTTCGCCACGCTCCGCGCCAAGGGCCCCGCCTGGTGCTGCCTCTTCAACGAAGCGGAGCTCGAGCAGCTCGTGACCTGCAACCCGGCGATCGCCGTCCGCATGGTCCGCAGCATGGCCGATCGCATCGCGAGCGGCCCCCCCCGCCGCCGCGCCTGAGCCCGCGCCTAACACCGACGTTTGCCTGGGGTCTATCCCCGAGACGGCCATCCGGGCAAGGGTGGCTTTGTCGAACGGCGCGCCATCGCGCGTCAAGACCCTCCCGCGCGCATCCGATGCGCAGAACGGGAGGTCTTCCCCGTCCACGAGCGTCACGCCCGTGCGCGGGAACCTGCGATGGCCGAAGACGACCAGACGGAAGAAGCGGAAGAGAAGCTCGACGCGTCGTACAAGCCCGACGTCGCCACCCTCGGTGGGGACGACGCGGACTTCGCGCGCGCGCTCGGCTTCGGCGCCGATGACGACGGTGGCGACACGCTGACAGCGAGCGACGCCGGGGACACTCCTGCGCCCGCCGCCGAAGAAGCGCCCGAAGAGCCGCCTGAAGAGGACGAGGCCGACGGGCCTGCCGAAGCGTCTGCGGACGAAGACGGCCCGACGGAAGACGCGGACGAGCCGGAGGAAGTCGCCGCGGCGGCCGACGAGGACGCGGGTGACGACGCCGGGTCTGACGAAGACGACGCCCCGCCGCCGGTCGAAGCCGCGGCCGAAGACGATTCCAACGATTCCGACGATGCCGAGGAATCCGATGACGTCGCCGCAGCTGCGGACGAGGACGAGGACGATTGGGGCGCATCGCCGGACGACGACGACGCGAGCGCCGCAGGGGATCCCGACGAAGACGCGGGCGACGGCATCGAATACGAAGACATCCATCCGCGCCCGGCCGCGGAGGGCATCCAGGAAACGCTGCTCGCACGCGCGGACGCGCTCATGGAGCGCAAAGACTCCGCTCCGCCGACCGACGCCGCCTCCGTCCCGGCGGTCTCCGCCGAGCAGGTCGCGGCGCTCGAGGGCGTGCGCGGCGAACTCGAGCAGACTCGAAGCGACTTGAGCGACCGCGATCGCGCCCTCGCCGCGGCCCTCGCCGATCTCGACACGACGCACGCCGAGCTCGCTGCCACCCGCGCCGAGCTCGAGGACGGCTCCGCCGTCGACGAGAAGGAGCTCGAGGAGATTCGCGTCGAGCTCGAGACGACCGCCATCGAGCGCGACCAGCTGATCGACCAGCTCGCGGCCACGAGTGGCCGGCTCGTGCAGTCCCAGCATCGTGGCGAGCAGCTCGAAGCGTCGCTGAAGGCCGCGCGCGGGGCGCTGATCCCGCTTCCGGAAGGCGAGCGCGCGCTGCGCGCCGAGGTCATCGGCCTGCGCGGCCGACTCGACGAAGCGGCCCAGGAGAACGTGCGTCTGACTGGAGAGGTCGCGAGCGTCGCGACCGAGCTCTCGATCGCGGCCGCCCGGGTCGAGGACAAGCAACACGAGATCGACTACCACGCCGAGCGCGCGCGCGATCTCGAGGGCGAGCTTGGTGAGAAGGACGAGCAGCTCGACCAGGCGATCGGACGACACCGCGAGGCCGTCGGCCTCGCGACCCGCTTGCAGGCGGAGAACAACGAGCTGCGCAGCACCCAGGCGGCCCTCGAAGAGACCCTCCAGGCCCGGGATCTCGAGATCACCGCGCGCGAAGAGCATCTGCGGGTGACCCGCGACGGCCTCGCCACCCGCGACACCCAGATGGTCGACGTCACCGAGCAGCTCGAGCAGGAGCGGCACCGGATCGAAGCCCTCGAGGCCGACCTCGAACGCGCCGCGATCGAGCGCGACGTCCTCGCCGACAAGGTCGCTCGCCGCGAATCGCGCATCGCGACCCTGACCAGCACCCTCGGCCGGATCGAAGAGGCGATGGGGCAGCGACTCCAGCTCGCGATGCCGAACCAGCCCACGCTAGCCCAAGCGGAATGGACGAGGCCTGCCGCGACGGATTCCCTTGGCGCCGAACGAGCGCCGCGCGGCGACGGCGAAGGCTCCGAGTCGACGCCGCCCGCGACCGAACCAGCCGGCGCGGAGACGTCCGTCTCCGAACCCATCCCGGCCCCGGTCGAACCCGTCGACGAGTGCACGCCGGAGCCCGCGGAATCGGAACCCGAGACGGCCGAGCTCGAGCCCGCCGCGGAAGCGCCCGTCGTCGAGGACGACCCGCCCGCACCCGAGCCCGAGCCGGAGCCGGAGCCGGAGGATGCCTCGCTCGAGTCGGTCGTCTACGCGGACGAAGACGTCGACCACTGCGACCCGATCACCGAAGTCTTCGCAGAGCCGAGCGTAGAACAAGCGCCGGCGATCGACGATGCCGCGTCCGACGCGTACACATTCGGAACCGAAGCGGAAGCGGATCCCGAGGAGACGCCCGACGCGTCGCCGAACCCCGGCCTTCCCGCCGCCCCGGCCTTCCCGCCGATCCTCGGACGCTGGCGCGATCGCTGTTTCGGCGAGATCGAAGCCGCCGGCGGCGAGAGCGTCGCCGACTTCCTGGCCGCGCGGTTGCAGTCGCACCTCGGTGACCCGAGCCCCGAGGCCGTCTACCTGCGCAGCGTCGGAGGGAGTCTTCCCGACGCGGAAGCCCGGCTCGTCGGCGCGCTGGTCGCGCGGGGCGTCGGTGGCATCCGGATGGATGTGATCGACGGCGACGACGCGACCGCTGATGCGCGGCGCCGTTGCATCGAGCTCGCCGGGCTCGGCGACGCGGTCGATGTCCGCGTGGGCCGGCTCGACGATTGGGCCGACGACGGCTGCCACGGAATCCTGCTGGCCGATGCGCTGCACGCCCAGGCCTCCCCGGAAGCGATGCTCGACGCCCTGGCGCCGGCGATCGACCACGGCGCCCTGCTCCTCTTCACCGGTCGCATCGCCGCCGGTCCCGTGCAGCTCTCGGCCTCGACGCTGATGCGCCTCGAGGAACTCTGGCAGTTCCTGCCGGAGCCGCTGGCCACGAGCGACGGACTCGGCACGCCGCCCTTCCGAGGCGATGACGGCGGCTGCCCCGCCATCCACGCCGACCTCGCGCGTGTGCTCTGCGATCGCTTCGCACCGGTCGCACTCGCGGGCTTCGGGCACCTCGCCGACCTCGTGGTCGGACCGAACCGGGGCTTCGCGCTGTCCGACGAGCAGGCCGACGCGCTCCAGCTCCTCGAATCCGTGTTGGCCATCGACGAGAGCCGCGCGCTCACCGAGTCTCTGCCGCCGCGCCACGGCGTCGGCGCCTTCGCCCGCACGAGCGCGGGACCGACGGAGGTCTACGGGCTGGGTTGGCCCTGCCTCGACCCGGCCTAGCAGCCGCAGGAGCTTCGCCCCGCGTCGCGGACCCCGAGCGGCGTGGCGTCTAGGAGAGCACCGACGGCACGACCAGCGCGAGCCGTCCGTCCTTCGCCGACTCCAGGCGTCCGCCGACGCCCCCGGCCACCTCGTGCATCCCGGCCACCGGCGCGAGGGATGCGCCACCCGCGTCCACCTCCACGCGCAGGGACGCGCCGGCGTCTTCGGTGACGTCGACCCGCACCTTCTCTTCGCCGGTCGCATCGAGCGCCTCGCGACCCATCGCGACGACGAGCCCGCCGAGCCAACCCGGATCCGACTCGAGGTCGTCCGGCAGGGACCTCTCGCAGCGCACGTCGATCGCCAGGCCGCGGGTCGCCGCCTCCCGTTCGAGGCAGCCGCGCACGTCCGCCAACCACTCCCGGAGGACCATCGGCTCGGGGTGCATCTCGAGATCCGCAGCGACGTCGTCACTCGCTTCGTCCGCAGTCGCTACGCGCGGCGACGCCTGCGCCGGCGCCGCTGCGACCGACGGGCGCAAGAGACCGACGATCGCGAGCGCAGCGACGATCGCGAACAGCACCAGCGGAGGCAGCCACAGGCTCGCGAGCCAGGCCGAGAGCCCGACCGGAGGTGCCTCCGCCTCGAGGAGCGCCAGGGTCGTGGCGACGCCGCCGTCCGGTCGCGCCAGCGGTCGCCCGAGCACCAGGGCGCCGTCGGCCTCGAAGACCGTAGTCCCGTCGGGCTCCGCGAAGACCCGCGTCGTGAGCGCGCCGAGTCGGGTGAGCGTCGCCTCGTCGCGGGTCGCCGGGTCGAGCGGCCGACCTTCGACACTGACGAGGGTGATCCGATGACCCGTCGGCATCATCTGCGCGAGGCGGGTCGAGACGTCGGTCAGGTCGATCACGGCGACGAGCGCACCCTGGACGAGCTGACCCGCGTCGTGGAGACCGATGGCGGCGCGAGAGACCGGTCGCGCGATCACGCCCTCGAAGGAGACCTCGCCGCGCTCGACGCGCCGCCCCGCGGACTGGACCGCGCTGTCGACTTCGTCCGCATACCACAGCGCCTTGGCGACGCCCTCGCGCTCGTCCGGGGCCCATCCGCTCACGGTCGCGCGGCCCTCCCCGTCGCGTTCGACGCCCAACAAGCGCAGCCCGTCGTGTCCGGCCACGACGATCTCGAGCGCGGAGAACGCATCGACGCCGACCAGCGCGCGCCGGAGCGCCGCCTCGAGCCGGCGACCGTCGATCTCGCCCCGGTCGCCCGGGGTCGCGGACGCGCCGCTCCCATCGGCTTCGAACGCGCCGGATTCGCTCCAGGCGCCCTGGGCGCGAAGCTCCGTGCGCAGGCGTTCGAGCTCTCCGTCGATCCGGCCCTCCTCCGCCACGTGCAGCGCGTTCACGACGTCTGCGAGGCCCGCGAGGGATGCCTCGGTCTCGACGCGAGCGCGCTGCGCAGACGACGTCACGTCGTACCCCGCGAGACCCGCTGTTAAGAGCCAGGCGAGCGCCACGCCTGCGACGATCGCGAGGCGAACGCGAGCACTGCGCGGCGCGGCGTGGGCTTCGGCCAAGACGGAATCTCCCCGTCGCAGCGCGGCCGAGCGGAGAACCGCTCCGCTGCGCCGGACTTGCGTGTGTTCTGCATCGGCGTGATGGGTCCACGCGCTTGAGGAGAACGACGCCGAAAGTCCGGCTCGTCGTCGCGACCTCGGGCAAAGGCCGGACGCGACGACGGGCCTTTCACGCAGCACGGGCCTCGGGTCCCGTTCGCATCGCCCCCACCTACGAGATAGCCTCCGCGCATCATGGACAGCGCGGGCATCCTCGGCATCATCGTCAATCCTCATTCCGGTCGCGACGCTCGACGTCTCTTCGCTCGGGCGGGCACTTCGACCATCGACGACAAGCGAAACCAGGTGACGCGGATCGTCGTGGGCGCCGCCGCCTCGGGCGTGAAGAAGATCCTCCTCTCCCGGGACTCGTTCCGGATCGCCTCGGCCGCGACCGAAGCACTGACCCTCGACGTCGAGTGCGAGCTCGTCGAGACCGAACTGACCGGCCACGGGGTCGACAGCCAGAAGGCCGCCCTCGCCATGAAGGACGCCGGCTGCGGTGCGGTCGTCGCCCTGGGCGGAGACGGCACGAGCCGCGCGATCACCCAGTGCTGGCGCGACGTGGTCCTGCTGCCGCTCTCGACCGGCACCAACAACGTCTTCCCCTTCGACGTCGAGGCGACCGTCGCGGGCGCCGCCGCAGGCCTGATCGCTTCGGCACGCCTGCCCCTCGAAGACGGCGCGCGCCGCGCGAAGATCGTCGAGATCCTGTGCGAGGACGGCCGCGAGAGTCAGGCGCTCATCGACGCCGCACTGCTCGTCGACGACCACCCGGGCTCGCTGCTGCAGGCGGATCCCGAGAAGCTCTCGCGCGTCCTCCTCACCCGAGCCGAGCCGGCGAGCGTGGGCCTGTCCCCCGTCGGCGGCCTCCTGATGCCGTGCTTCGCCGACGACGACTTCGGGGTCGAGGTGCACACACGCCCGGAACCGAATCCCGAGAAGACGGGCAAGTCCCTACGCATTCCGATCTCGCCCGGCCTCTACGCGAACGTCGGCCTCGACGGCGTGTCCCGGGTCGAGCTCGGGGACGAGGTCCGATGGTCCGGCCCCGGCCTGCTCGCCTTCGACGGCGATCGCGAGATCGTGCTGCACGAGAGCCAGAGCGCGATCCTGCGCGTCACGCGCGCGGGGCCGTGGGTGATCGATCCGAACCGGGCAATGGTCGCCGCGGCCGAACGGGGGCTCTACCGCGACCTCGGTCACTGGCACGACCAGCGCTCGGGGGCGACCGGCTGCTGCTAGGCGGTGCGCCGCGAGCGCCGAGGAGGAGTTCCGATGAGCGACGAGCAGGTTCGGGAAGCACTCGAGACGGTGCGTGGCTGGATTCGGGAAGCGAGCTCGGTCGCCGTCCTGACCGGCGCCGGCATCTCGACGGACTCCGGCATCCCGGACTTCCGCGGACCCCAGGGCGTCTGGACGAAGGACCCGGACGCCGAGAAGATGGCGACGCTCCAGGTCTACGTCTCGGACCCCGCGGTCCGCAAGCGCTCCTGGCGTTGGCGCCTCGAGACCGAGGCCAACAAGCGCCAGCCGAACGCGGGCCACCAGGCCCTCGTGGACCTCGAACGAACGGGTCATCTCGACACCCTCGTCACCCAGAACGTCGACGGGCTCCACCAGGCCGCGGGTACCGATCCTGCTCGCATGGTCGAGATCCACGGCACCCTCGAAGAAGTACAGTGCCTCGACTGCGGGGAGCGGGCGCCGATGGCGAGGGCCCTCGCGCGAGTCGAGGCCGGCGAAGAAGATCCCGACTGTCGGACCTGCGGCGGGATGCTGAAGAGCGCGACGATCTCCTTCGGTCAGGGACTCGTCGAGCGCGACCTCGCCCGGGCCTTCGCCGCCGCGGAAGCATGCGACCTGCTCCTCGCCGTGGGGACGACGCTGGCGGTCTACCCGATTGCCTCGATGGTCCCGATCGCCAAGGAAGCCGGCGCGCGGGTCGTGATCGTGAACGGTGAGGCGACCGGGATGGACGCGGCGGCCGACGCGCTGCTGTGCGGATCGATCAGCGACATCCTGCCGGCGCTCGTCCCCGAGCCCTGATCCGCCGGCCAGCCGCACCTACCAGCCTAAGGCCCGAGCCCGCGCGACGATCAGGTCGGCCGCGCCATCCGTTCCGATCAGCTCGGTGTTGAGCACCATGTGATAGTGGACGGGGTCGTTCCAGTCCCGGCCGTAGTTCTCTTTGTGGTACCGCGCGCGATTCAGGTCGTGCTCGTCCAGCGAGGCGGCCGCCTCCACCTCTCCGAGCCCGAGCTCGTGCATCGCCAGACCGATCCGATACTCCCGCGACGCCACGAGTCGCACGTGCAGGACCTCGCTCTCGCGCGCCAGCACCGCGGCCGCGGCGCGGCCGACCATCACGATCCGATCGCGACGACCGAGATCCTCGATCAGCTCCTTGGTCATGTGCGCGAGCTTGACGGCGTCGGGCTCTTCCATCGCCGTCGGCGTGGATACCAGGAACTCGGGGAACGAGAGCGCCGACGATTGGGCGAAGCGTTCGAGGAAGGTCGGCACGCTCTCTTCGAGACTCTGGACGTCGTTCTTGCTCAGACCAGACTTCTCGGCGATCGCGTCGATGAAGTCGTCGTCGACGACGGTCCAGTCGAGCTGCTCGGCGATCCGCCGGGCGACGTCGGCGGCACCGGCCAGGTACTGGCGGGAGATCGTGATCAACATGGCGCGTTCCTCCTCGGCGAGCCGAAGCGGTGGAGAGAGACTAACGAATCAGGATTCACGAAGCTTTCGGCGCACCCGGTCGTCCACACCGCGCAGGCGTGGACTCCCGAGGTAGACGCCGATCGCCAAGGCGAGCGCGAGCACACACGCGCCGGCGACCGCGGTCGGTGCCCCGTAGGTCCCCGTGATGTGAGTCACCGGGAGACCGCCCAACAACGGCAGCGAAACGCTCATCATCAGGAAGCTGGACACGCGACCCCGCACCTCGTCCGGGATGACGAGCTGGATGGAGACGTTGTTGAGCGTGCTGAAGATGCTCGCCCCGATGTTGCCGAGGAACGCCAGGGCCACCGCCGGCCAGAAGCTCGGCGAGAGCGCGAAGGCCACGATGAACAGACAGAAGGCGACCACGCTCGCCATCATCATCGGGAGGCGGCGCTTCTCCTGGTCGCGTGCCGCGATGTACATCGAGCCCACGACCGCGCCGACCCCCGTCGAGGCGCTGAGAATCCCGAGGCCCTGCGGTCCGGTTTCCCAGACGTCGCGCGCGAAGACGGGGAGCACCTGCTGGAACGGCATCGCGAGGAACTGGGGCACGAGACCGAAGACGAGCAGGATCGCGACCATCCGGTCGGCGCGGAGATAACGGAACCCCTCGATCATGTTCGTCGTGAGCGATTCCTGGGACTTCACCGCCGGCGGCGCCCGCCGCACCACCAGCATCGCCGCGATCGCGACCACGTAGAGCACGAGGTTGACCGCGTAGGCGCCCTCGATCTCGATGGCGGCGATCAGCACTCCGGCGACCGCGGGCCCGACCACGCGCGTGACGTTCACGCCCGTCATGTTCAGCCCCATCGCCGCGCCCAGGCGCTTGCGATCGACGAGGTTCGCGACGATCGCCGAACGAGCGGGCATCTGGATCGGAAAACACGCGCCGAGCGAAACCGAAGCGACGATCAGGTGCCAGAACTCGATCCGATCCGTGAGCACGAGGCCGTACACGATCAGCTCGGTCAGGAGCGCCAGGCTCAGCGCCGAGACGATCATGAACCGACGATCGAAGCGATCCGCGAGCGCCCCTCCGAGCGGAGACAGGAACAGCATCGGCACCGCCATCGCCGCACCGGTGAGCCCCAGCGCGAACGGATCGTCGGTGATCTCGAGGGCGATCCAGGGGCGAACGATGCCCTGCCCGCCCATGGCCAGGAAGAAGGCCATGTTGCCGATGAAGAGCCAGCGAAACTCCCGGATCTGAAGCGATTCGGTCGCCCGCCCCCAGCCGGAGTCCTGCCGCGGGGCCTGCGCTTGTTCGGTCGGCTGTCGCATCCGCCGAGGATCGTCGCCCAGTCGAAGGACCGGCGCATCCGATCCGCGTGAGAATCAGGCCTGCTGCACTTCCCGATCGCTCATCCCGATCAGATAGAGGATGCCGTCGAGTCCGAGGTTCGAGATCACCTGCTCGGCGCTGGCCCGCACCTTCGGCTTCGCGTGGAAAGCGATCCCGAGTCCGGCCGCGTCGAGCATCGGCAGGTCGTTCGCGCCGTCGCCGACCGCGATCGTCTGTTCGAGGCGGAGGTTCTCGCGCTCGGCGAGCTCGCGCAGGAGCGATGCCTTCCGCGCGCCATCGACGATCGGGCCGTCGACGCGTCCGGTGAGCTTGCCGTCTTCGATCTCGAGCTCGTTCGCGAAGACGTAGTCGATGCCGAGGCGCTGCTGGAGGTGACGACCGAAATAGGTGAAACCACCGGAGAGGATCGCCGTCCGATAGTCGAGCGAGCGCAGGGTCGCGACCAGCCGCTCCGCCCCGGGCGTGATCGGCAGCCGCTCGGCGATCTCCGAGAGGACGCGTTCGTCGAGCCCCTTCAAGAGACCGACGCGCCGCTCGAGGCTGGCCGTGAAATCGAGCTCGCCGTTCATCGCCGCTTCCGTGATCGCCGCGACCTCTTCGCCGACGCCCGCGGCGCTCGCCAACTCGTCGATCACCTCGGTCTGGATCAGCGTCGAGTCCATGTCGAACACGACGAGCCGCCGGTTGCGGCGATAGACGTCGTCGACCTGGAACGCGATGTCGACGTCGAGCTCCTGCGCGAGGGAGAGCAGATCCCCACGAAGGGCCGACGAATCGTCCGGCGTCCCGCGCAGCGAGAGCTCGACGCAGGAACGCGGCTCGCCCTGGTCCGAGCGAAGGGATACGCGGCCCGAAAGACGCGTGATGTTGTCGATGTTGAGACCATGGTCGGTCGCGACGCGCCCGAGGCCCGCGAGGTGGGCCGCGGTCAGCTGGCTGCCGATCAGCGTCATGATGTGTCGCGGCTGCCCCTGCGCCCCGACCCAGCGCTCGTACTCCGCGAGCCCGACCGGCGTGAAGCGGGCCTGCAGCTCGAACTCGTGGGACTTGAAGAGCACGTCCTTGAGCACCGGATGTCCGTCGGATTCCGGGGGCATCTCGATCAGGATCCCGAGCGTCAGCGTGTCGTGGATGACCGCCTGCCCGATGTCGAGCACGCGCACGTCGTGCTGGGCGAGGATCTCCGAGAGATCCCGCGTGATCCCGGGACGGTCCGCTCCCGTGAGGTTGATGAGGATGACCTCGGACATCGGACGCTTCTTTCCTTGGGCCTCGTGGAGGGACCGGGGGGCGGCGGAAGGATCCGCGATCCCTTGACACGCGCAAGAGCGCCCTCTCTTCATCGAAAGAACGTCGACCGAACGTCAGCCAATCGTGAGCGAGAGCTTCGCCAGGCCGCGCAGGAAGAGCGACGCTCGAAAGACGGGCTCCTCGGCGAAATCGAATCGGGGAAAGCGGGTGATGAGCGTGCCGACCGCGGTCGCGATCTCCGCGCGCGCCAGCGAGGCGCCCAGGCAGAAGTGGCGCCCCATCCCGAACCCGAGATGGGACGGTGTGGCGCGCTCGACGTCTAGGCGGTCCGGGTCCGCGAAGCGTGCGGGGTCCCGGTTGGCGGCCCCGTTCATCACGACGCAGACGTCGCCGGCGGGGATGCGCTGACCGCCGACCTCGATGTCTTCACTGCCGATGCGCTGGCTGATCTGGACCGACGTGTCCCAGCGGATGAACTCGTCGGCCGCCGCGGCGACGCGTCCCGGCTCCGCGCGCAGCAGGGCGAGCTGGTCCGGATGCAGGAGCAGCCCCCGCGTCGCCATCGAGATCAGGTCGGCGGTCGTCTCGTGGCCGGCCTGGAGCAGGATCACGCAGGTCGAGACGACTTCCTCGTCGGAGAGGCGCCCGGTCTCGTCCTCGACTTCGACGAGCGCAGAGATCAGATCGTCCCCGAGCGTCTGCCGCCGCGACCGCGCGAGATCCAGGAAGTAATCGCGGAAGCCTGCCGAAGCGACCTCGCCCTTCTCGATCACGTCGTCCGTGACTGCCGAGACGTCGCCGCGCCGCGCGAAGTCGTGGGCCCAGGCGAGGAACGTGTCGCGGTCGGACTGCGGAATGCCCATCATCTCGCAGATCACGGCGATCGGGAGCGGATAGCCGAAGTCCGCGACGAGCTCCGCCTTCCCCGCGTCCTCGACACGGTCGAGCAGGCGATCGACCTCGGCCTGGATGCGCGGACGCCTCGACTCGACGGCCCGCGGCGTGAACGCCTTCGTGACGAGGCCGCGAATCCTGTCGTGATCCGGCGGGTCGAGGTAGAGCAGCAGCTTCTGCATCACCTCGAAGAACGTCCGACCCGAGGGCCCGGTGTCGAAGAGCTCGATCGCACTGGTGTCGCTATGCAGACGCAGATCGCGCAACACCCGGTCGGCCTCGTCGAAGCGCGTGAGGATCCAGGCGCGTCGTCCGAGCAGCGTCTCGTCCTCGAGGATCGGCGCCCGCTCACGCAACGCGTGATAGAGCGGATAGAGCGCACCGCGTCGTTCCGGGTCGAGGATCGCCGCGAAGATCTCGGCGGGATCGTCGGATTCGATCGGGGGAGCCTCGGCCATCGTGTCTCCGCGGGCCGCACAGGTCGTGCGCCCCGGCCTCCACTATAGACGCGCCAGACTCGCGCGCTGCCGGCGCCCGCCTACACTCGGGAGTCACGACGCGCCGTCGCGGAGGTGCCCGTTTCCGGGTCCGTCACGCGCTGTTGCGCGGAGCGGAGGATGGAGATGCCGGGTCCCCTCGACGGAGTGCGCGTGATCGAGATGACCTCGACGGTCTCGGGTCCGATGGGCGCGCTCGTGCTCGCGGACCAGGGCGCCGACGTGATCAAGGTCGAGCCCCCGATGTTCGGCGACACCTGCCGATACCTGGGCAGCACCCGCGCCGGGATCGGCGGGATGTACGCTGTCCTCAACCGCAACAAGCGTGCGATCGCCCTGGACCTGAAGGACCCGACCGAGAAGGCGCTCCTGATCGACCTCGTAGAGACGGCCGACGTGCTCCTCGAGAACTACCGGCCCGGGGTCCTCGACCGGCAGGACCTCGGCTATGCGGATCTCTCGAAAGTGAATCCGCGCCTGATCTACGCCTCGGTCACGGGCTACGGCCCCGACGGCCCCTATCAGAACCGCCGCGTCTACGACCCGCTGATCCAGGCGACGGTCGGTATGACGGCCACCCAGGGCGACCTCGGCGAGCGACCGGAAAACGTCCGCACGATCATGTTCGACAAGGTCACGGGACTGACCGCGGCCCAGGCCATCACCGCCGCCCTCTTCCAGCGGTCGACGACCGGACGCGGACAGCACCTGCCGGTCTCGATGATGGACGCAGCCCTCTACTACACCTGGCCCGACGTGATGTGGTCCCGGATTCTGCAGGGCGGCGGCATCACGCACGTCGGTGAGCTCGCGGATTACTTCCACGTCCTCAAGGCGAAGGACGGCTACGTCTCGGTGATCCTGATCGCGGACGAAGCGTTCCAGCTCCTGTGCGTCTGGCGAGAATCCGAGCTCCACCTCGATCCGCGCTTCGCCCAGATCGCCGGGCGCGTCGCGAATCGCGACGTGTTCATCCCCGCGCTCGAGGAGATGCTCGCCGACGTCACGACCGAAGAGGTCTGCACGATGCTGGATTCGTTCGGCGTGCCGGTCGCCCGGGTGAACAGCCTCGACACCGTGCACGACGACGAGCAGGTCATCCAGCAGCAGAGCCTCGTCGAACGCGAGCACCCGGACCTCGGGCCGATGCGCTTCCCGCGCCCGCCCGTCCGGTTCGAGGGGCAGGAGCCGATCGAGGACTTCCCGCTCCGCGACGTCGCCTACATCGGCGCCGACACACGAGAGATCCTCGAAGAGCTCGGCGTGGACGAAGCCGTGATCGCGGGCCTGGAGAAGCGCGACGCCGAACAGGCCGCGCAGCTCGAGGCGGCGATGGGCGCGGCCTAGCAGCCGGGGCCGTCACAGCTGGGCCCAGAACGTCGCCCAGCGGTCGAGCCAGGGATCCAGCCATCGCCGCGCTTCCTCGCGCGGATCTCGTACCGGATCGAGGGCGCGCCCGTCCGGTCCGAAGTGCTCGTGGATCCACTTGGGCACGTCCGACCCGGCGAAGACCGCGTTGACCTCGCAGCTGTGCTGCAGGCTCTGACGATCGAGGTTCGACGTCCCGACGACCGCGATCCGGTCGTCGAAGGCAGCGAGCTTCGCGTGCACCATGGCGTGGGATTCCTCGTAGACGCGCACCCCGTGCCGAACGAGGCGCGGGCAGATCGCGCGGGCGGCCCGACGAAGGATCGGATGGTCCGTGTGACCCGCGAGGACGAGATCGATCTCGACGCCGCGATCCCGCGCGGCCGCGAGGGCGTCGAGCACCCGCGCGCCCGGCGCGAAGTACGGACTGACGAGCAACACGCGGGATCGCGCGTGCTGCAACTCGTCGACGAAGAAGTCCCGCACGCGCCGCCGGCGATAGCTCGGGCCGTCGGCCAGGATCGCGACGGACGCGTCGCCGTCCGCCTCGGATTCCGTCGCGACGAGCTTCCGCCAGTCGAAGCTGCTGCCCCCGGAGCGGAACCAGCTCTCGACGAAGAGCGCCTCGAGCTCAGCAACTTGCGGCCCTTCGAGGCCCAGGTGCGCATCCCGCCAGGGCCGCCCGTCGGGCCCGCCGCTCGCGTATTCGTCGCCGATGTTCAAACCGCCGAGGAAGGCGACCCGCCCGTCGACCAGCAGGAGCTTGCGGTGATCCCGCCGCCGCGGACGGAAGCGCCAGAACCACCTCGACGGGGGATTGAACTCCGCGAATTCGATCCCCTCCGCCGCATAACGTGCGACTCGGGTCGCATCGAGCCCCCGAGATCCGAGCGCGTCGTAGACGACCCGGACGGCGACTCCCGCCCTCGCCCGTTCCGCCAACGCATCGAGCAGCCGCGTCCCGACGCCGTCGGTCCGCAGGATGTATGTCTCGAGATGCACGTGATCGACGGCGGCGGCGATTGCCGCTTCCATTTCCCCGAACACGACCGCGCCCTCGTGATGGAGCGCGACGCGATGCCCGCCGCGGTAGCGCAGGATCTCCGTCGAACGCCCGACGTCGCCGTCCGCTTGCATCCAGGCCTTCTTCCGGGGGTCAGAGCGCGCGCTTGATGCGCTCGTAGCCTTGCTTCAGCTCGTCGACGAGGAGCCGCGTCGCATCTTCGACGTCGTCCGTCGTCTCGTGCGTCGCGTCGCTCACGCGGGCGATCCGGCCCTCGAGATGCTCCCAGGATGTCTCGAGCTTCGCCCAGGCATCCCGCACCTCGGTCGCGCCGAGGTGGAGCTGTACGCGGAGCTCGTCCCGCGTGCGACGCAAGACGTCGAGCTCGTCGTGAATCCAGTCCTGCATGTCCGAAGCCATTCGCTCGTTCCTCCCCTCGTCGGGACCCGACGAGATGCGGGCGCGTCCCGATGGAGGACAAAGCAGAGATCGTGCCAGCGCGAGAACAGGCTGGGGCCTCGGGCGCGCCTCGAAGCGCGCGTTTCGGGTGCGCGTTGCCTCCGATCGAGGCGGAATGCCCCAGCGCTGGATCGGTCAGGCGACGCCGACGACGCCTTCGACCACCCCGTCCCAGGGCGGCTCGCCGGGGTTCCGCATGTAGTGGAGCGGACTTCGGAGCCCGTCACTGCCGTAGTACCAGCCGTTGCCCTCGAGCGGCTCGAAGAGACAGTGCCTGATGCTGAGCGTGCCCTCTTCGGGCGTCTTCGAGGGGCCGTCGTGCCCGACGAGCTTCGTCCGGATCCAACCCGGACTCGTGCAGCTGATCTGAAGATCCGGGTACGTAGAGGCGCAGAGCATCATGTAGAGGGACAACAGCGCCTTCGAGAGGCCATACCCGCCGTTCACATCCGCAGCCGAACCCAGCCCCGAAGATCCGTTCGCGCTCCCGGCGAGGAGCGCCTCGATCGCCGCCCAATCCGCCGGCCCGGTACAGAGCGCGGGCTGTTGGTCGAGCGGGCAGCGACTCACATAGCCCGGCCCCGAGCCCGACCCGACGTTGACGACCCGCTCCGCCACGAGTCCTTCCGCGACGAACGCCTCGACCATCCGCTTCACGCCGTAGAGGTTCGTGTCGACGACTTGGTCGGGGGTCACGCCGGTGGCGAGGCGTGCCTCGCTGGCAGCAACAAGATCCGTATCCGATATTGCCATTGCGCGATCGATCTCCGAATCGCGGACGACGATCGCCGGAATTCGCGATGCGCGCGAGCGGCAAACCGCAATGTCGGCTTCGCTCCGGATTGCCCCGTGCTCCGCAGCACGTCGATTGGCGACGCGACACTGACGAATGGTGGCGTCTCTATCTCGTAAGGTGAGGGCTGATTCGAAACCCCAGTGCCCTGATCCCACGACGCCCCCTAACAGAAACGGCCCCGATCCAAAGGATCGAGGCCGTCGTAGTCTGGAGCGCGAGACCGGGATCGAACCGGCGACCCCGAGCTTGGGAAGCTCGTGCTCTACCAACTGAGCTACTCGCGCGACCGAGGCAAGCTAGCAGAAGCACTCCGTCACTCGCGAAACCCGCCGACTCCGCGGTTCTTCTTTCGCCGAACCTTCGCTACGGTGAAATCGTTCCCGGTCCCACGGAACATCACCCATGAATCCGCCCACGACTGTTGATCTCTCAGTCGCACGCCAGACCTCGGTCGACTCCGGAGCAGAACCGCCGATCCCCTCGACCGATCCCGCGATCCCGAATCCGCGCTTTCGAGACTACTGGCCCACCGTCGAGACGCAGCTCCGGTTCACGACCCAGGACACCGGCAACGTCGAGAACTACCTCGTCTGCTGGCACGAAGTGGAACGGCTGGAAGATCCTCTCTTCGGCAACCTCGGCGACCTCCCTCTTCGCAGATGGACGAGAGCCACCGCACTCGCCGTCATCCGTGCGCTCGGCGACAAGTCGACCGGCGAGCCGCGCTCGCTCTCGACGCTCACTTGCAAGGTGAACGCGCTGGCTGCCGTCTTTCGCCGGGCGGCGGAAGATCGCCATCCGCTCACGGATGAACCGATCTTCGATCGCCCCAATCCATTCCGCTCGAAGATGACGCTCCTACGCGAAGCATTCGGGAACCATGAACTGGTTCGACGCGGCCCAGGTGACGAAGTCAGGCCCTACGGACGCGACGAGCTGAATCGCCTCCTCGCAACCTCGCGCGCACGGAGCTGGTCCGACTACCTGGCCCTGCTTCTGTGCGTCCGATGCGGACTCCGTAGATCCGAAGCCATCGCCCTACGCTGGCCAGACTTCGACGACGACGCCCGCACGGTCTCGATCCGTCGCAAAGCGTCGAAGCCGCGCAACGTGGCCGTCCGCGTTTCCAGCCAGCAAAACCGAGAATTCGCGACGAACCGTCCCGGTCCCGGCCGACGCCATGCAGGAAGTGCGACTGTGGAGAGCGCATTGCGATCAGGCAGCGGCGCGAGGCGCGAGCCCCTATGCGCGATACACGCAGCCGAGCCGCGCACGTCCATCACGAGAGCCGAGTTCGTACCTGTTTCCGCCGCGTCGCCCCTCGAAGACCGATGCGCCGGTGCTCGATCCGGACGCGTGGGCCCAACGCATCAAGGGTGACCTCTCGGCGGCCGGCGTCGACCTCACGGGCCGGTGTCATTTCGCGCACAACCTACGGCACACCTATGCAAGCGAGCTGCTCGCACGCGGTGCCGATCTCGTCGTGGTCGCCAAGCTCCTTGGGGACACGCTCGAGGTCGCGGAGAACTGCTACGCACACCTCGTCCGGAGCCGTGCACTACAGGCACTGACCGACAGCCTCGCCGACGACGTTTAAAGTCTTCGCGACAGGCGACGCGCGTTAGGTGAGAAGCTTGGGAAGCTGATGCTCTACCAACTGAGCTACTCGCGCATCCGGATCCACATTAGCAGATCCACCTACGCGACGAGCTGAGTGGGCGGTGCCCTACTCCTCGATCAGCTCCACGAACGCGTCCTCGATCGGTTCGCCGTCGGCGGCATCGAGGGGCGTGAGCTCCGCTTCGAGGATCTCGGCTTCCGCGGTCGGCAGCGCGGGGGCGACCGCCGCATCTGGCACCGCGGGATCGACCGGGTACTGGGTGACCGACGGCGGATCGACGTCGAACTCGAGGGCGTCGACGGTCTGCTCGGCGATCGGGGAAGAGATCGGCGCGGGCGGAGTCGCGGCCTCTTCGAGGGCCGCTTCGAGTCCCTGGTCGAGGTCGAGCGTAGGCGCGACCGCCGCGGGCGCGTCGAGCTCGGGGGCGAGCTCGAAGTCGCCGACCGGGTCGTCGAGGTCGAGGGACGGCGCGACGACCGGCGGTGCGATCGGATCGCTCGGGCCCGACGCGAGGGTCGGGTCCGGCGGGACCGGGGCGGCGGCGAGCTGGCTGTAGGTGGTGCCCGGGTCCGGGCCGATACCGAGGTCGGCGGCGGCGCGCTCGACGTCGCTCGCGTCGATCGCGGCGCGACCGGACAGGTAGGCCTCGAAGAGCGCGTTGTCCGCCAGCGTGTTGATCAGGCGCGGGCGACCGCGGCCGAACTTGAAGAGCGCTTCCGTCGACGGCGGCGGCAGGATGGCGGGATCGCCGCCGACCGCGTCGAGGCGGTGGCTGAGATAGGCGGATGCGTTGGGCATGTCGAGGGGCTGCAGGCGGACGCGCACGTCGACGCGCTGCATGATGCTCGCGTCGTTCTGTACGAGCCGGTCCAGCTCGGGCGAACCCACGAAGAGCATCGACAGCAGTCGGCGATCCTCGTACTCGAGGTTCAGCAGACCCGAGAGCTCCGCGAAGACCTCCGGCGTCATGATCTGCGCATCGTCGATCATCAGCACGGCGTGCCGACCGTCCTCGCGGACGATGGCAAGCTGTTCGTAGAGCTGAGCGAGAAGGCCGGCGCGGTCGGCCGCGGGCTCCTCGCAGCCGAGCTGACGGGCGAAGCGCTGGAGGATGCCGGTCGCGTCGGCGGCGCCGGGCAGCATCACCAACAGGGTCGCCTCGAAGACCTCTTCCTCGAGCGCCTCGAGGATCCGGCGCGCGAGCAACGTCTTGCCCATGCCACCGTCACCCGTGAGCAGCGTCAGGCCCTTGTGCTGCCGCAGGCCGCGCTCGACGCGGCGCTGGGCGTCCAGGTGACTTCCGCTCTCGAAGAAGAAGCGCAAGTCGGGCTCGTTGCTGAAGGGGTCCTGGTTCAGTCCGAAATGATGGAGATGTTCCACGGTGTCCTTGCCACTTCCGGCCCCGTCGGGTGGGCCCGTCCTGAGGGGGGCATCGTCCGGCTCCGCGCCGCGCGCGGAGATCAGACGAAGGAGATCTTCTTCTTGCGGCCGCCCTTGCGCGGGACGGTCTGGGTGTCGTCGTTGTTCGGGCGCTCGCTCTCTTCCGCTACGGCTTCGGCTCCCGGCTCGGCCGGCGTCGCCGCTTCCGGGACGAAGTCGGCATCGTCGAGCACGGCTTCCGCCTCGCTCACCACGTCGTCGAAAGACTCGAAGGCTTCGCTGCCCGCGGCTTCCGCCACGGCGCCGTCGCCATCCTCGTCATCGTCGTCGTCCTCGAAGAGCTCGTCGAAGGACTCGAACGCTTCGCCGGGCTCGCCGAGCTCCGGCGTCGTCATCGCGCCCGTTTCGAGGGCGGCCAGACGATCCGCGGCGCCGGGGAACGCGGGGTCGAGCTCGAGAACGCGGCGCACGCTGCCGCACGCCCGCTCGAGATCCCCCGAGCCCTCTTCCGCGATCGACAGGTCGAAGTAGACCCCGGCCATTCGATCTTCGGGCAGGTCGGGGAGCGCCAGGGCCTGCTCGAGGTGACTCACGGCGTCCTCGTATCGACCGAGGTCCCGGGCGCAGAGCCCCATGAGATACAGGCTGTCGAAGCGTCGGTTCGGCGAATCCAGACAGAACCGGAACTCGCCGATCGCGTCGTCGTAGAGGCCCATCTCGCGATAGGCGATCCCGAGGTCGTAGCGGGTGTCGAAGTCACCCTCGTCGAGGGTCTCGGTCACGCCCTTCTTGAAGTCGGAGAAGATCGACTCGAAGCCGTCCTCGACGGTCGACTGCACGCTGCTCGTGGCGTTGGGGTCTTCCTCGGACTCGTCGTCCTCGGTCAGGACGTCCGCGAGCGCCTCGCGCAGGTCGAAAGACTCTGCTGCGTCCGTCTCCTCGGCGTCGCCCGCGTCCGCTTCATCGCCGGCCTCACGGACGACCACCTCGGTGTCGTCGTCCGCAGCGACCTCGATCTCCTGGTCTTCGTCCGCCGCATCGTCGGAGGCGTCGTCGACGAGTATCTCCTCGTCGGCCTCCTCCGAATCGGCGAGCACCAGCTCCTCGTCGGCCTCCTCCGAATCGGCGATCACTAGCTCCTCGTCGTCCGACGCGTCGAGGTCGATGTCCGACTCGGTCGCGTCGTCGGCGGCGTCTTCTTCGTCGTCGTCGTCGTCGAAGTCCACCTCGACTTCGAAATCGTCGTCGTCATCGAAGCGCGCTGTGATCTCGAGATCCGGCCCCTTGGCCTTCGTGTCGAGACCCGACTGCGTGGTCGCATCGTCGGGCTCGCCGCCCTTCGCCGCGGCGACCTCGCCCATGCGGAGCATCGCGGCGGGATGGTTGGGCGCGACGGCCAGGATCCGCTGAAGGATCCCCTCGGCCTCGTCGTACATCTCCTGGGCGATGTAGAACTCGGCTTCCTCGAGCTCCTCGGCGATCCGCGCGGCCGTCGCGGTGCTCTGAGCGGCGACGGATTCGCTAGGCGGCTGGGTCAGCTCGCCGCCCTCGTAGTCGAACTCCACGGAGACGTCTTCGTCCGCATCGACGGACAACGCCTCGTCGTCTTCCGCGAGATCGCCCGACTCGACTGCGAACTCGAAGTCCTCGTCGGCGTCGTCTGCAGGGGCGTCGTCGTCCGACAGGTCGAGCTCGAACTCCGGCGTCGTCTCTTCGACGACGGGACAGGCTTCCGACGACACCGACGAGTTCGTCACGTCGGGCGGCCCGTCGAAGGTCACGGAGTCTTCGTCGAGCTCGATCTCGAAGTCGTCGCTCTCGTTTCCGAAGTCGAAGCCAGTCTGGGTCTCGCTCGCGGCGACTTCGTCGATCGCGCCGTCGAGGTCGAGCTCGACCTCCACGTCGAGGTCGAGATCCATCGCAGGAGTCGAGAGCTCGTCGACGTCCGGTTCGACGTCCGGGAACGGCGGCTCGGGGGCGCCCGCCGGGTCGATGTCGCCGATCTGATCCGCCATGGCCGGATCGAGACTCGCGATGCGGTCCTTTAGGACCGCGAGGCCCTCCGCGTCGCCGTCGGCCCGGATCTGCTCGGCGGCCTGCATCCAGGCCGCGACGGCTTCGGACTGCTGACCGTCGTCGGCGTAGGCCTCGCCGAGCTTTTCGAGCGCGGCGCGATGACCGGGCTCCTGGGCGAGGATGCCGCGCAGACTCGCGATCGCCTGATCGCGCTTGCCGTAGCGGAGGTAGACGCTCGCCTCGGCCAGGAGCTGATCGGGATCGCCCTCGGGCAGCGGCGGCTCGGGCGCGGGGGCCTCGTCGTCCCCGCCGAGATCGAGGATCGGCTCCTCGTCGAGCTCGAGTTCCGGCTCGGCCTCCGGATCCGCCGCGAGGCTGGCATCCGATGCTTCTTCGTCGAGCGACAGGAAGTCGTCGTCGTCGTCGAGCAGCTCGTCTTCTTCGAGATCCGGCTCCTCGACCTCGGACACATCGACGGCGAGGCGGCTGCTGGAACCGACCTCCTCGACGGGCAGGCGCTGCATCAGCTCCCGCGCCTTCTCTTCGTCGCCGCGGTCGCGGTAGAGCTTCGCGAGTCCACGCGTCGCGTCGGCGAGCTTCGCCTCGTCGCCCATCTGGGCGTAGAGATCCATCAGGAGCTCGAACTGCGGCGCCGACGCGTCGACGTTCAGCGCGCGCACGGCCATCGGCTCCGCGCGGTCGAGCTCCCCCGCGACCATCAGCTGCCGCACGAGTCCGGTGAGCGCACCGATGCTGTCGGGCTTCACCTCGAGAATCCGCTCGAGCACCGTCACGAGCTGATCGCGATCGTCCTGGCTCTCGAGCTCTTCGATGACCGCTTCGTACTCGGCGACGGCCTCCGAGTCCATGCCCTCCTGGCGAAGGAGCTCGGCGACCTTCAGGCGGCTCGTCGTGTTGGTCGGGTCGAGGGCCGCCATCTGCCGAAGCAGATCGAGCGCCTCGGTCTTGCGGCCCTCCTTGTGGTAGCCGTCGGCGGCCGTCTGCAGTGCGCCGACGGCCTCGGAGTCGAGGCCCATGCGCTGGTAGAGTTCGGAGAGCGTGACGTACGCGCCGTAGTTCTTCGGGTCGAGGTTCAGGATCTGCTTGAAGACCGCGACTGCGCGCGCGTCGAAGCCGTCCTGACGATATTGCTGGGCGACCTTGCCGTATTGGGCGATCGCCTCTTCGTTCTGGCCCCAGCGTCGATAGGCGTCGCCGACCTCGAGCAACAGCTTCGCGTCGCGCGGGTCCTCGTTCAGGAGCTTGTTGTACTCCTTGAGGGCCTTCGCCTTGGCGCCCTTCTGCGCGTGCTTGCGCGCAGCGTCCAGTACTTTCCGTTTGTTCAGCGCCAATGAACCCTCAGCACGGCGGAATGGCCTACGAGAACACCACCGCTCGTCATGGGGTGACGGCGGTCCTCTTCTTCCCGTATCGGCCGCCCGCACCGCCCCTTGAGGCGCATGCGTGGGGGTCGAGGGACGCTTCGCGTCCTACCCGTGGGGCAGCATCGGCGAACGCGTGGCCGTGGCGGGACACCCCGCCCAGACGTCCGCAGCATGCGCTCAACACGCGCAAGCAGCCCTCTCCGGGCGGGGCAGGCGCAGCTTGGTGCAGGCGCTCAGTCAGCGACGCGGAGCGCCAGCGCCTCGAGCGCGAAGCGGTAGCCGTCGGCACCAAGTCCACAAATCACCCCCACGGCGGTCGGAGACACGTAGGACTCCCGCCGGAAGGGCTCGCGCGCGTGAACATTGGAAAGGTGGACTTCGACGACCGGCAGCTCGACGGCAATCAGCGCGTCGGCGAGCGCGACGCTCGTATGCGTCAGGCCGCCAGGATTGATCACGATCCCGGACGCGTCGCCGAGGGCCTCGTGGATCCGATCGATCAGCACGCCCTCGTGATTCGACTGGAAGCACTCGACCTCGACGCCGAGCTCCTTGGCGGCGGCCTCGAGGGAGGCGTCGATGTCCGCGAGGGTCTGGGTCCCGTAGACCTCGGGCTCACGCCGGCCCAACAGGTTCAGGTTCGGCCCGTGGAGCACGAGAATCTTCGTGGTCGCGTTCGTCATGGGCCCCTCCTCCGGGCACCCGGTCGCCCGGGTTCGTCGTGGCCCGATCAGCGCGCGGGTTCAGAGCTCCGCGCGGACGTCCACGGCGTATCGGCGGATGAGGTAGCGCGCCTTGCCGAGATTGCCATCGGGCGACAGCGCGAGCACCAGCACCAGGTCGTCGTCGATGGTGTGGAAGACCAGGTTGACGCGGTCCAGCGAGATCACCGCCTCGCGCATCTGACCGGTCGCGAGTGAGTCCGACGCCTTCGTGACGTCGGCCAGGATGCGCCCGAATTCGATGCCCGCCGTCGTGACGTCGCCTTCGAGCGGATCGCCCGCCGGGGGATCACTCGCCACGACCTGCGCGATCGCGATCCCGTCGAGACCCATCAAGGCGCCGCCGAAGCCGCCACCACAGTCGTCCACGATCGTCTGAAGAATGCGCTCGAAGCTCATTGCGCCCTCCCCGCTCGGATGTTCTCGAGCCAACGCTCGAGAGTGTTCAGAACCAGAGCACGCGGCGGGCGCTCGCCCGACGCGTGTATTTCCTCGATCGAGTTGGTGATCGGCTCGACCGCAGCGGCCGCCGAGTCGTTCGCGATCGGCTCGGGCCAGATCGGCGCGGCGGCGCAGGCGGCGTCGGTCGCAGGCGGCTCGACTGCGGCGTCGCCGACGTCGGCGGCGAATCGTTCGGCCGCGTAATCCGGGTCGACCTCACCGAGATCGTCGTCGATGCCTTCGTAGGCGTTGCCGTCGAGCTCGGCCAGACCGAGGGGTTCGGCGTCGAGCACGCGACCCGCGATGTCGTTGACGTCGTGCATCTCGTCGGTCTGGGCCTCGGCCTCGGCGAAGGCGCGCTCCAGCTCGTCGACCTCGATCGGCGCTCCTAGCGCATCAGGCGAATCGATCGCGCCCGCCGGCCCGGCGGCGTTCTCAGCACGGAACGCGATCGTCGGCGAGAGCAGGTCTTCCGCGAGCGCGTCTTCGGGATCGACGACGAACTCGGGCTCCGCTTCGTCGGCCTCGGACGCGGCTTCGTCTTCATCGGGGGTCGCGGCGTCGACCATGGCGGGATCGAGCGGATCCAGGTCGGTCTCCGCGGCCCAGTCGTCGAGGGTCGCCTCGAGGATCTCGCGCGCGTCGGCGCCCTCGTCGTCGGCGAGCTTCGCGAGCGCGAGCACCAGGCGCGCCGGCCACTCGCTCGCCTCACCGAGACTCGCGAGCGCGACGTCCACGCGTCCTGCGCGACGATCCCGCTCCGCCTCCGCGATCCGCTCGAGGCGTTCGCGGCGGGTCCATGTGGATACTTCGAGCTCCACGCTGTCCGGCCCCCCTCCGGTTCGACTTCGACTGATTCCGTGTGGCGGTCTCTCGCTCGCCTCAAGGTCGCCAACCGGCCGGGAGGATCTCCCGGGCCGTCAGCGCCACCGTGCCGGATTTCCCAATGCCTGCCAGCACGACGAAGTGAATCTTGCCGCCTCGCTTCTTCTTATCGACGGCGATCGCAGATAGATAAGCAGATCGCGGGCGATTCGGGGCGCGGGTGGGAAGTCCGGCGCGCGCGAGCACGTTCTCGATACGTTCCCGGGTGCCAGCGGGGGCGAATCCCAACTCTTCTGAGCGCTGGGCAGCGAAAACCATCCCGATGGCGACGGCCTCGCCATGAAGCATGCCCGTGTACCCGGCGTGCTTCTCGATCGCGTGTGCCAGGGTATGACCGAAGTTCAGCAGGCGGCGCAGGTCCCCTTCCCGCTCGTCGCGCTCGACCACCTCGCCCTTGATCTCACAGGAACGCTCGAGGGCCGGCAGCACGACCGACGGCTTCAGCTCGAGGAAGTCCTCGATCCGGGACTCGAGCCAGTCGAAGAGGTCCGCGTCCCAGATCGCTGCGTGTTTGATCAACTCCGCGGCGCCCGCGGCGCGCTCTCGCCGGGGCAGCGAGCGCAGGGTCGCGATGTCCATGAAGACGCCCTTCGGCTGGTGGAAGGCGCCGACGAGGTTCTTGCCCTGGGCGAGGTTCACGCCGGTCTTGCCGCCGATCGAGGCGTCGACCATCGCGAGCACGGTCGTGGGCACCTGCACGAAGGGAATACCGCGCAGGAAGCTCGCCGCCGCGAAGCCGCCGAGATCACCCGCGACCCCGCCACCCAGGGTGACGACCCCGGAGCTGCGATCCATGTCGTGATCGAGGAACCGGTCGTAAAGGACGCCCAGCTGCTTCAGGTTCTTGGTCGCGTCCCCATCGGGTACGACGATCCGTTCGACCTTTGCGCCCCGCGCGGTCAGCCCCCGCGTGAGGAGCGGCGCATAACGGCGGGCGACGGTCGGCACGGTCACGATCGCCACGCGCTCTGCCCGCAACCGATCGGCTGCCCGGCGACCGATCGTCTCCAGCCAATCGCTCCCGAGCTCGACGTCGTAGCCTCGTTCGCCCAGGTCGACGGTCACGCTCGCGCGCATCCGGCCCTTGCCCTTGAGCCGCCCGGCCGTGGTCTTCTTTTGCGTGCGCTGCCTCGCAGGCATGCTTCCTTCCCGTCGCGCCGCGCGCGGCTAGTCCTGGTGGAGGGCGGCGACGATCGCGTCGACGACCGCCTCGGCGTTCCGGGTCGCGTCCACCCGGATCGAGGCCCGCGCATAATAGGGCTTCCGCTCGTCGAGGAGGGCCTCGAGCTTCGCCTTCTGTCCGTTCGGGCCGAGACCCGCGAGGAGCGGCCGACTCTCGGCGTCGCCGATCCGGTCGAGGATCGTGTCCGGATCGGCTTCGAGCCAGACGATCCGACCGACCGAGATCAGCCGATCGGCCATGCCCTCCTGGGCGATCGCGCCGCCACCGAGCGACACGACGGCTGCCTGGGTCGAGACCGCCTCGATCGTGGCGAGCTCGCGCGCCCGGAACCCCGCCTCGCCTTCGCGGTCGAAGATCTCGGCGATCGTGCAGCCGGCTTCACGCTCGACCTCATGGTCGGTGTCGACGAAGGTTCGGCCGAGGCGCGCGGCGAGCCCGGGCCCGACCGTCGACTTGCCCGTCCCCATCATGCCCACGAGGAAGATCGGCCGTCCCGGGCCGGAAGGGTCTGCGTTCAGCTCCGTCACGGACCCATGATAAAAAAAACGAGGGGAGCAAGCTCCCCCCGTTCTTCGGGGTCGTTCGTCTGCGTCTCGCTGGACGCTGGTGTCGAAAGGCCCGATTAGTTGCTCGCCATCTCCGGGAGCCGCACGATGCGCGGCGTCACGAAGACCAGGAGCTCCTTGCGGGAGTCCCGCACCTGGTTGTTCTTGAAGGCGTTCCCGATGACCGGAATCCGGTGCAGGTAGGGAATGCGACTCTGGGTGTTCGACTTGGTGATCGTGTAGATCCCGCCGAGCACGAGGGTCTGACCGTCCTTCACCAGGGTCTCGGTCTGCGCCTGGTTCTTGGCGATCGCGGGCGAACCGGTCGGCGTCGGGACGGTGTCGTCCGGTGCGTTTCGGCTGACCGCGATCTCCATGATGATGCTCTCGTCGGCCGTGATGTGCGGCGTGACGATGAGCGACAGAACCGCGTCGATGAACTCGAGCTTGGCGTCGCCACCTTCGAAGGTCTGGAACGGAATCGAAACACCCTGCTGGATGCTCGCCTTGGTGTTGTCGAGGGTCACGATCCGCGGGCTGGAGACGACCTTGCCATCACCCGTGGACTCCGCCGCCTGGATCTGAGCATCGACCCGGAAGTCCCGGTCGAGAATCAGGGCGCCGACCGTCAGGAGCCCGGTGGGCACCGCGGCGATCGGGTTCGCGAAGGCGAGACTGTTCTCATCGATCAGGTTGACGCCGTCCGACGCGAAGTCGAGATCCGTCCGCTGCGTATCCGGATCGAAGGGATCCGTGAAGCGCTGCGTCTGGATGCCCCAGACCGAACCCAGCTCGCGGCTGAAGTCCAGGCTGGCCTCGACGATCTTCGCCTCGATCATGACCTGCGGCGTCTGCGTGTCGATCGCCGAGATGAGCGCGCTGGCCTCGTCGATCACGGACGCAATGTCCTTGATGATCAGCGTGTTCGTGCGCTCGTCCAGGTTGACCGTGCCGCGGGCGGAGAGGAGACGCTTCACGAGCCCCTCCGTGTCCTTGACCGAGGCGTAGTTGATGGGCAGGAGCTTGACCTCGAGGTCCTCGAGCTTCTCCTTGTTGCGGCGCTCCTGGAGCCGGACCTCTTCCTCTGCCTTGAGCACGTCGGAGGGCGCGATCCGGAGGACGTTGCCCACCCGGACGAAGCCCAGGCCCTTCGTCATGAGGATGACATCCAGCGCCTGGTCCCAGGGCACGTCCACGAGTCGGATCGTGACGTTCCCGGAGACCTCGTCGCCGGCGATGATGTTGAGATCACTGACCTCGGCGATCAACCGCAGCACGTCCGCGATCGCGACGTCCTTGAAGTCCAGCGACACACGTCGACCGCGGTACTCCTTGCCGTCGATCAAGCCGCCCTCTTCGAGCACCTCGATCGCAGCCGGCACTTCGACCGCCGCGGGGTTCGCCGGCGCTGCTTGCGGCGTGTCCCACATCGCGTTCGGGTCCGCGACCGGCATGGCCTGGATGGCCCCACCGCTCTCGAAACCCGGATCCGCCGCCGCGGCCACCTCGATCGGGGCCTCCGGCGTCGCGATCGAGGCGACCGGAGTCGGCTCCGACGTCGCGTTGGAGGGCGCCGTGACCGGCGCCTCCATCGCATAGGGATCCGTCATCGGCGTCGCCGCCGCGACCGGCTCTTCCACCGGCACCGTCGGTTCGGCGATCACCGGCTCCACGAACGTCGGCGCAGCCTCAGGGGCCGGCGTCTCCGTAATCGTGAGTCCGGTCGACGCGTGCGTCGCACCCGCGTTCGGGAACGCCGGCGGCGCGGCCGCCGCGACACCCATGTCCTGGAAGTCCACGAAGAGCATCGAACCCCGGCGGCTCACTACCGGCTCCTGGTTCGGCGCTCGCGTGAAGACCACGCGTACCTCGGGCGTCTCCACCTCCGGCTGCTGGAACGCATGGATCATCGAGACCGGCCCACCCTGGTTCGGGAAGATCCGGTCCGACGCCTCCTCACTGATCTGCGCGCCGGGCATGCTGATCACGAAAGTGCCAGCGTCCGGCGAGCTGGTCGTGTAGGCCAGCGTGTCGTCAGCGAGGATCGCCGTGCGATCGAGTCCTTCGCTTCGCTCGTAGTGGAGGCCGTAGACCTCGGCGAGCTGGAGGGACGCGAGCGCGGCCTCGTCCGCCGCCATCGGCGCAGTCTCGGTCGCGGGATCCGCCGCAGCGGGCACCTCGACCACCGGCTCGACTCCGTCGAACGCGAACTCGGGCGTCTCGGCGACCGCGACGACTTCTTCCGTCTCGACCGGGGCGTCGAATGCGACCGGCTCTTCCGTCGCGACCGCTTCCTCGAAGGCGATCGGCTCTTCGGTCGCGACCGCTTCCTCGAACGCGATCGGCGCTTCCGTCGCGACCGCTTCCTCGAAGGCCACCGGCGCTTCCGCATCGGTCGGCTCGGCAGTCGCGCTGGCGATCCAGGCCGCGTCCGCCGTATCGAGCGCCTCGGTCATCGCCTGCGCGAGAGCATCGCCCCCGCCCACAGCGATCCAGAGGCCGGTCGTGCCGGGCATGATCTGGCGACCGGAGAAGTCTCCGACCGCCTCGCCGCCGTCGATCACGACTCGGACCTTGCCCGAGTGCGCACCGAGGCGAACGCCCTCGACCAGATCGGAATCCAGTTCGACGTTCGTTGCCGAGCTCGCCGCGGCGATTCCGGGCAGGTCGACGACCAGGCGCGCCGGATCCTCGAGGGTGAAGGCCTCGAGCGCGCCGATTCCGCCGTCCGTTCTGAGTCCCACGAGCACGCCACCGTCGGTGGCCTGCGCCGAGACGCCCGTCAGGGTCGTCGCGGCCGGCGGAGCCGGCACGTCCACGACCGCAGCCGATTCCGGCTCGGCGTCGAAGGACACGTCGTTCGTCACAGGCTCCGCCTGCCACGGTTCGGCGACCGTCTCCTCGGCCCAGTTCTCGGACACGTCGACGTTTCCGATCTCGACCGGAGACGGCTGGACGCGAATCTCGAGACCGGCGACCGTGGAAACCACGTCCGCCGTCCCGGCATCCGCCATCACGATCTCGACGCGGGTGAGCGGCGTGCCGCCATCCTCGTCGTAGGTCGAGACGGTGACCAGGTCGACGACGCCGTCATAGGCAGCCACCTGCTGGTCTTCGTCACGCACCGCGCCCATCAGATCGTCCTCGGCGGGCTTGCCCACGCCGACCAGGTCGATCACCAACAGGTTCTCGTCCCCCGGCGTCGTCACCGAGTAGATCGGGTCCACGAGACCCGCGAGGGTCACGACAGAGTCGTCACCATCCCGCGAGACCGAGACCTCCCCGATCGTCTGAACCATCGAGCTCGCGGATTCGCCCGAGGGCGCCTCCGGCGTTGCACAGCCCGAAGCCATGATGGCGACAACGATCGTTGCCATCGTGCTCCGGATTTCCATAGAAAGCCATCCGTTATTCGGATCGACCATTGAGCTCACCCTCCCGCGCTCAAACGAATCCGCAACTCCACGTCCTTCGTCGTCTGTTCACCTGCGAAGTTCTCGTAGGTTTCCTTGACGAGGACGAGGTTGTCACCGATGTGAATCACCTGACCGTTGTTCTTCCCGATCGCACTGCCCTGTCGCACGATGTACGAGCGGCCCCCCGGATCGAGGATCAGGGCACGCGGATTGTTCGCGTCCCAGATCACCGCCTGGAGCTCGAGCTGACCCAGCTCGAAGTCTCCCAACGGTCCGAAGTCCTTCTTCTCTTCGCCCGAGTCTTCATCCGCGAACTGGATCGATCGAAAGGGGTCGCGCTTGCCGCGCGGATCGTAGAAGTAGTCGCGCTCGCCCGCGGCGTAGCCCGTACCTCCAGTGGTCCCCTTCGCCTTCCCCTTCGCCCGCTTCTTCTCTTTCTTCTTCTTGGCCCCGGCCGTCTTGTCGCGGTTCGCGAGCGCCTGCCGCTCCTTCTCGAACTCGGCGACGCCGGGCTTGCCCGTGTGATCTTCCTCTGCGCATCCCGTCGTGATCCACACGAGGGACAGCGCGAACAAGAGCACGATGGCCAGTTTCAGAGTCTTCACAGCTCCCCGCTCCTCGGCTCGCACACTCATTGGATCAGGCCTCGCCACTCAGGAATCGGAAGGTGGTCGCCTTGCCCGAGACCTTGAGTCGCGTCGAAGTCCGGGACTCCTTGCCGACCTTGATCTCGAGCGCGCCCACGTTCACGATCCGCGGAAGCGTCGCCACCATCTCGAAGAACCGTGCGAGATCGTGGTAGGTGCCCTCGATCTCCAGGTTGAAGGGGACTTCGGCGTAGAAGTCGCGTTCGACCTCCTTCTTCCGATCGATCGATTTGATCGAGACGCCCACCTTCTTGCCGGCCGTGCTGATGTCCTGAAGGAGATCCTCGAACTGCTTTCGGTTGGGGAGCTGCTTCAGAGCGAGATCCAGATCACGCTCGAGCTCCGCGACCTCGGCTTCGAAGGCCGGAAGGTTGTTCGCGACGGTGCGAGCGTTGTTCAGCTCACGCTGCAGCTCCTGGGCCCGCGAGACGAGTTCGCCTCGTTGCACCCGTGCCGGCTCGTACGACACGTACCAGTAGCCGGCAGCCACGGCGACGAGCAGCCCGGAGACGACGGCGAGTCGAACCGCCTTGGGAATCCGCGCGAGCTGTTCGAGCTTCTCGTCGAAATCGACGTTGATGTCCAGCGCCATGCTTCCCCCTTGCTCAGGACTTGGCCTCGTCGGCCTTCTCGATCTTGGCCGGCGAAGTCATGTCTGCGCGAATCTCGAAGTTCACCAGGCGGACGCCCTTGACGACCTTGCCACCGGACGTCTTGTCGAGATCGACGTTCTTGAAGTACGGCGACGCGTTGAGACCGCGGAGGAAGTCCGCGACCACGCCGGTGTCCAGGCTCTGGCCCTGGAGCTTGATGCCCTTGCCCTTGGTCTTGATCGACGTCAGCCAGAGGCGATCCGGCACGCGGGACGACAGCTCGTCGAGGACCCGAACCGGTCCGTTGCGCGCCCGCTCGAGGCTGTTGATGATGTCGAGCTTGCTCTGAAGCTGCTTCTTCCGCTTCTTGAACTTCTTGACCATCTTCTTCTGCGGCTTGAAGCGTTCGATGTCGGCTTCGAGCTGCGCGACGTTCGCCTCGGCCGCAGCGAGATCACTCGCCACGCCCTTGTCGGTGATGAAGATTCCACCGCCGACCAGCACGACGCCGAGCACCAACAAGGCGACGGTCTCGCGGAGGTCCGCCGCGCGTCGCGCTTCGCGATGCGGCAGCAGGTTGATTTCCATCATCATCAGTCGACCCTCCTCGTGGCCAGTCCGATCGCCACCGAGAGCAGCGGCCCCATCGTCTCGAGATACTGCGCTTCGAAGCCCTTGCTCGGCAGCATGTGCGCGAGCGGGTTCAGCAGATCGGTTTCGAGTCCGGTTCGCTCGGCGAAGGCCGGGGCGAAGCCAGAGATCTTCGATCCCCCGCCCGAGAGCAGCACCTTCGTGATGCGGGCGTCGGCGGAGGTCGCTGCGAAGAAGTCGAGGGAGCGGCTGATCTCACCGATCACCGTGTCCGAGACGCTCCGCATGGCCTGCTCGACCTCTTGCGGGATCACGTCCTGGACCTGGCCGTCCTCCCCGGGCGTACCGCCCATCTTGATGCGCTCGGCCTCGTCGAAGGAGACCGAGAGCGCTTTCTGGATCTCTTCGGTGTACTGCGCGCCGCCGGTCATGATGTCGCGGGTGAAGGCCGGGATGCCGTTGCGGAGCACGTTGATGTTGACGACCTGCGCCCCGATGTTCACGAGGGCGGTGACCGCGTCGGGATCCTGCTCGTAGTTCGCCTCGAAGGCGTTCTGGACGGCGAACCCGGCGACGTCGATGGCGACGGGGTTGAGCCCGGCCTCGCTGATCACCTGCACGTAGTCGTCGATCAGGTCCTTCTTGGCCGCGACGAGGAGGACGTCCATCTGGCCCTCCTCCTCGTTCGAGTCGAGGATCTGGAAGTCGAGGTTGACCTCGTTCACGTCGAAGGGGATGTACTGCTCCGCCTCCCACTGGATCTGGTCCTCGAGTTCCTCTCGCGTCATCTGCGGCAGGTTCACGCGCTTCACGATCACGCTGTGACCCGATACGGCCGCCGCGACGTCCTTCGAGCCGATCTTGCCGGCCTCGACCGCTTCACGGATCGCGTCGACGATCGCGCTCGAGTTGAGGAACGCGCCCTGCACGATCGCCTCGGAAGCGAGCGGCGCCTGGCCGAGGCTCTTGAGCTCGAAGCCCTTGTCGCGACTCTTCGTGGAGATCTCGACCGCTTTGACGGAACTCGAACCGATGTCGAGTCCGATCAGCGATGCCTTACCGAAGCTCGGTAGCGAAAACTTCATCGCGAGGATTCCCCCTGTCCTACTGCCGGTAGCCCGAGAAGCCGGAATCGTCCGAGCTCCCGAGCGTCTCCGGGACGTCCACCTGGCCGAATACCCGGTCCTTGTCCGAGACCTTCAAGCCGAGCGCGAGCAGGATCTTGCGCTTCGTATCGAGGCGACACGGACGCCCCGCTTCGACCCGATCGATCGTGAGCGTCGAGAGCCCCGCCTTACGCGCGAGTTCTGCTTTGCTCATCATGAGGTTCTCGCGAAACCTCTGAACCTGATTACTGGCCACCGGTCATCCTCCGGGACCCGAGCCGCTCTGGTCGGGTCCGACTTCAGGCCTATCGGGTCGCTGTTTCAGGGACTTGAGGGCGCCCGACGCGGCTTCGTTGTGCGGCGGATCACATCTGATACGCGCGCAACGGAATCGCACGCCCCTATTCGACCGTAGGCATTTCGCAGCGCGCAAATCATTTCAGGGCGGAACGCGATCGGCCGATGAACGGTTCATGTTCGACCGCATTCTCGTGATCGACGACGACGAAGCGCTCCGGGAAAGCCTGGAGTTGATCCTGTCCGCCGAGGGCTACGAAGTCCTGACGGCAGATCGGGGGGAGACCGCCCTCGAAGTGATCGAATCGTCGACCGTCGATGCGGTGCTATGCGACCTGCGCATGCCCGGTCTCGACGGCTTCGACCTCCTGCCGCAGATCACGCGGCAACTCCCCGGCGCGCCAATCATCCTGATGTCGGCCCACGGGACGGACGACCTCGCGATCGAAGCGATCCAGCGCGGCGCCTACGACTACCTGGCGAAGCCCTTCCAGCCGGCCGAGGTCCGACTCACCCTCTTGAAGGCTCACGAGCGGGAACAGCTCCGACGCAGGAGCGAGCTGCTCCAGCGGGACATGCGCCATTCACTCGGCGAGCGCGCGATCGTCGCGGCGTCCGACGGCATGATCGAGCTTCTCGAGATGCTCGACCGAACCGCTGGCTACAAGTCGACGGTGCTCGTGACCGGAGAGAGCGGCACGGGGAAAGAGGTGATCGCTCGCGCGATCCACGCCCAGTCCCCGCGGCGCGAGTCGCCCTTCGTGGCCGTCAACTGCGGAGCGATCCCCGAAAACCTGCTCGAGAGCGAGCTCTTCGGGCACGCGAAGGGGGCATTCACCGGCGCCAATCGCGCCCATCGAGGCCTCTTCGCCGAGGCCGACCAGGGCACGCTCTTCCTCGACGAGATCGCGGAGATGCCCGTCGCACTCCAGGTGAAGCTGCTGCGCGCGATCCAGGAAGAAGAGATTCGACCGGTCGGCGAGAGCAAGTCGCAGCGCGTCGACGTGCGCGTGATCGCCGCGACGGCGCGCAACCTCGAACGCGAGATCGCCGAGGGTCGATTCCGCGAGGACCTCTTCTACCGACTCAACGTGGTGCGCCTGGAAGTGCCTCCCTTGCGAGATCGCCGAGAGGACATTCCGCTCCTCGTCGACCACTTCCTGGCCCGCTTCCGCGAACAGCTGGGCAAGCCGGTCCGAGCGGTGGCCGACGATGCGCTCGACCTGCTGGTCGGGTACGAGTGGCCCGGCAACGTGCGCGAGCTCGAGAACCTGATCGAGCGCGCGGTGATCCTGTCCGATGGCGACGCGGTCGAAGCGAGCGCCCTGCCGTCGGTCGTGTCCACTTCGGCGGGGACGAAGGCGATCGCGGTCGAGGACGATCCCGACGAGGATCTCTGCCTGAAGCGCGCGCGCCAGGTCTTCGAGGCCGGCGTGATCCGTAAGGCGCTGGCGCGCACCGGCGGCAACCGCACTCACGCGGCCAAGCTCCTCGAGATCAGCCACCGCGCCCTACTCTACAAGATCAAGGACTACGGCATCCGCGACTGAGTCGACCACGCTAGGCGTCGGCGTCGCGCACGAGGAAGCGGCTCGCCCCCGAGCCGGCCCGGGCATCCTGCGACGCGCGAGGGAGCCGGAAGGCGAAGCTCGCTCCGCCGAGGGGCGACGCTCCGTCCTCGAGCGTTACGTCCCCGCCCATCTCCTGGGCGAGGCGTCTCGCGTTCGCGAGACCGAGGCCAGTGCCCTCTCCGGGCGCCTTCGTCGTGAAGAACGGATCGAAGATCCGCTCCGGATCATCGAGCTCGACGCCAGGTCCCGAATCCGCCACGCGGACGCGAACGGCGTCGAAACGCGCATCGGGCACGTCGCCTTCGCCCTCCGCCGCCCGGGGCATCGTCATCGCGCGCTGCACCTCGACTCGCACGCGTCGCTCGTCCACGCCCTCGAGCGCGGCGGCCGCGTTGATCGCCAGGTTCAGGATGATCTGGGCGGCCACACTGGAGTCGCCGAGTGCATGGCCCACGCCCTCTTCCAGCTCGACGTCGAACTCGATGTCGGAGTACACGCGCTGTGCCCGGACGAGCTCGACCGCCTGCCGGGAGATCGCGCCGAGGTCGATCGGTCCGTGGCTCACCTGGGGCGGACGCGAGAAGTCGAGGAGCTGTCGCAGGATCACGCGCACCCGCTCACCCTGCTCCCCCGCCTTGTCCAGGCAGCGGCGAGAGTCGGCGGAGAGACCTTCGTCGCGACCCGCGATGTCGAGGAACGCGAGCAGTGCCGCCATCGGATTGCCGACTTCGTGCGCGACGCCCGCCGCGAGGCTGCCGACCATCGCCAAACGCTCTGCGCGATCGAGTCCTTCGCGCGCCTGCAAGAGCGAAGCGTTCGCCCCGCGCAGATCGACGACGGCCTTTTCGAGGGCACCGGTTCTCGCCGCGAGCGCGTCCTGCATCTCGTTGAATGCGGACCCGAGCGCTTCGATCTCGCCGACGCCCTCGACCGGGAGATCCGCGGGGCCGTCTTGCGTGCCGATTTCGCGCACGCCCTCGGCGAGTCGCCGCAGCGGTCCGACGACGCGCCGCCGCAGGAGCGTCACCCCGAAGAGGCCGAAGATCAGGACGTTCGTCGTGACGAGCAGGGAGAGCACGGCCGGGGAGACCGGAGCATCGATCCGGCCGCCGATCGCCTCGTCCCCCCGCGCGTTCGGGCCCGCGAACCGGATCGGCTGCCAGGGCGCGCCCGAGAGCACGATCGGCTCCCCGGTCGCGAGGGCTTCCCGGGCGAGCGCCTCGGTCTCGGGGTCGATTTCGAAGGCTGACGCGTTCAGGCCGCTCGTGCGCCCCTGCGCATCCACGCTCCACCAGCGACCTTCTTCGGGCGGCGCGAACTCGAAGACGGGCTCGCGGCTGATCGCGACGAATCCCCGGCCGAGGAACTCGTGGAGGGCCGCTACGCGCGCGCCGGATATCTCGAAGAGCACCGCGGCGAGCAGCCCGGTGCCGGTGATCATCACGAGCGCGAGGGACAGCAACACCTCCGCCTGCACGCTCTTCCGAAAGGCGGCGAGCCGCTCACGAACGGCAGGACCTTCGCTGGCCACGTCAGCCCGCTCGCCGGGGATCCTCGACCCCGAGCTTCTCGAGTCGATAGCGGAACGACCGGAACGAGATCCCGAGCAACCGTGCGGCCTGC
Organism: uncultured Spirochaetaceae bacterium; assembly: GCA_964488255.1. Lineage (GTDB taxonomy): Bacteria > Myxococcota_A > UBA9160 > UBA9160 > UBA4427 > UBA4427. The sequence continues at coordinate 539,936 of CAZAUR010000002.1, forward strand.
TTCTTGACGCCGCCGGACTGAACGAGCGCCTCTTCGAGGAGCGATCGTTCGTAGTCGGCGACCAGGCTCTCGAGGTCCACGCCCTCCTGGGAGATCCGCGGCGTCGCGGCTTGCGCCGGCGCGCTCTTGACCGTCGGCGGCAGCAGATCGGGTCCGATCACGGGCCCGCGCGCCAGGGCGACCGCGCGCTCGATCAGATTCTCGAGCTCGCGAACGTTTCCCGGGAACCCGTAGGCGTCGAGCTGATCGAATGCCTCCGCGTCCATGCCCTCGACTTCCTTGCCGAGCTCCACGGCGAAGCGCCGGATGAAGTGCTGAGCGAGGAGCGGGATGTCTTCCTTGCGTTCGCGCAGCGGCGGCAGGGTCAGCTGGATCACGTTGAGGCGGTAGTACACGTCCTCGCGGAAGCGACCCTCGGCGACCTCTTCTTCGAGGCGGCGATTGGTCGCGGAGACGATCCGGGCGTCGATCTCGCGATCGACGGTGTCGCCGACGCGCCGAATGCTCTTCTCCTGCAGGGCCCGCAACAGCTTCACCTGCAGCGGCTGGGAGAGCTCACCGATCTCATCGAGAAAGAGCGTCCCGCCGGTCGCGGTCTCGAAGAGGCCTTCCTTGTTCTGGACAGCGCCGGTGAACGCGCCCTTCACGTGACCGAAGAGCTCGCTCTCCAGCAGGTTCTCAGGAATCGCGCCACAGTTGATCGCCACGAAGTTTTCGGAAGCACGGTCGCTTTGTTCGTGGATGGCGCGGGCGACGAGCTCCTTGCCGGTGCCGCTTTCGCCAGCGACCAGCACGTTCGTCTTGGTCTCCGCCACCTGGGCGATGAGATCGAATACCTCCTGCATGGCGCGGCTATGCCCGATGATGTTCCGGTCGCGGGACTGGCTGAGGAGCTCCTCGCGCAACCGCCGGTTCTCGTTCGAGAGCAGCTTTTTCTCGAGCGCCTTCTCGATGACGATGCGCAGCTCGTCGACCTTGAAGGGCTTCGTCAGATAGTCGTACGCGCCTTCCTTCATCGCGGAGATGGCGCTGTCCGTGGTGCCGAAGGCGGTCACCACGATCATGAGCGTCTCGGGAGATACGTCTCGCGCGGCGAGGAGCAGGTCGAGCCCGGTCTTCTCCGGCATCTGCATGTCGGTGATCACGAGATCGATCTCGTCGTTCTCGAGGTGCGCGATCGCCATGTCGACGCCGGACGCGGTCGAGACGGCATAGCCCTCCCGGCGCAGGAAGATCTCGAGGAACTCCCGCATGCTCTGCTCGTCGTCGACGACGAGCAGTCGCGCCCTGGGCTCACCCCGCGTGCCGGCCTCCTCGCTCACGCTCACCTTTCTCGGGCCGCCGCGAGCACGACGCGAAAGCAGGTGCCCACGCCGGCCTCGGTCGAGACCGCGATCGATCCGCCGTGTTGTTCGACCAGCCGCTGCACCGTCGCCAATCCCAATCCCGTCCCGTCCTTCTTCGTCGTGAAGAAGGGCTCGAAGATCTGCTCTTCGACCGCGGGCGAGAGTCCCGGTCCCGTGTCTTCGATCTCGAGCACGATGCTCCAGACCGACGACACCGCGGGCGCGGGCCCTCCGCCATCTTCGTTACGGCCCGTCGAGACGGGGACTTGAGGGGGGTTCTGCACCCGGAATGCATCTTCCTTGGTCCGTCGAAGTCGCACCACGAGCGTCCCGCTCCCTCCTGCTTCACTCATCGCCTCGATCGCGTTGTTCCAGAGGTTCCAGACGACCGCTGTCAGCTGCGCCGGATCGCCGATCACCCAGGCCTCGTCCTCGATCTCGAGGCGAAGCTCCGGGGCGTCCGGTCCCGCCTGGCCGCGCGCGATCGCGGCGACCTCGCGCAGGAGCGCCGCCAGGTCGAGGCGTTCCGGTCGAGTAGGAGCCGGCCGCGAATATCGGAGGAAGTCGGAGATCAGGACGTTCAGGCGATCGACCTCGCGAACGACGATCCCCATCAGCCGCTCGTGTTCGGGATCGCGGGCGTCCGCGGCCGGCCCTGACTGGAGGACCTGGACGCTGCCCGAGATCGACGCCAGCGGGTTGCGGATCTCGTGTGCGATCCGTGCCGCCATTTCGCCCACCGCCGCGAGACGCTCGGACCGTCGAAGCTCGAGCTCCATACCGACGACGGCGGTGACGTCCTGGAAGATCACGACGTGGCCCAGCTGAATTCCGTCCTCGTCTGTCAGTCGCGAGGCGGCGAGCCCGAGATGGAGATCGTCGCCCTCCGTGTTGCGGTAGGCGACGCGATCGCGGCCGACCGTCTGTTCGTCGCCCCGACCCTCCGTGCTCGCTGCGACGATCTCCCCGGCCCCGGGGATCAGCGCTTCGAGCGTGCGCCCGACGACCGCCCCGGCCGTGAGACCGGTGATGCGCTCCGCCTCGGGATTGAAGGACGTCACCTGCCCACCACCGTCGGTCGTGATCAGACCGCTGCCGATGCTCTCGACGGTGCGAAGGTGCAGGTCGCGCAGCCGCCGCAGGTCGCTCGTTCGTCGATCGAGCGCAGCGCCCGTGCGGCGCAGCTCGGCGGACAGCGTGTTCGCCAGCATCCCGAGCACGACGAGCGCGCCGGCGTAGAACGCCCAGTAGGCCGCGAGGAGGGAAAGCGGTCGGCCGCGGTCTTCGATGGCCTCCGCAGGCAGCATTCCCAGCTCGGCGCCGAAGAGCACAAGCCCGTAGCCCGTTGCCGCGAGCGCGCAGGACAGCGCGACCCCGCCTCGATCCAGGAAGAGCGCGCCGTAGAGGACCACCAGCGCGTAGAGGAACGTGAAGAAGGACTCCCCGCCCCCCGAGAAGTAGACGAGCGCGGTCACGATCGCGACGTCGATGCCGACCTGCAGCGTCGCGAAGCGCGCCGGATCCGCGGTCCGATGGACCATGCGGGCGGAGATGATCGTCGCGACGAAGGCGGCGACGACCGTCCAATAGACGCCCGAGATCCCCTCGCTGTCCGCTCCGCCCTCGAGCCGATCGATCGCGACGGCGAGGCCGAGCGAGAGTCCCGCGAGCAGGAGTCGGCCACCGATCAGGTAGCCGAGTCCCGTGCGCGCTTTGTTGTCGACGATGGTTGCCGCGGCGAGCCCCACTGGCGAGCGCCCTCCCCGTCTCGCGCCGATCACCGTCGCGAGGTCGCTTCCGCGACCCGGATCAGGTGATCGTGTCGGCGATCGTGAAGATCGGGAGGTACATCGCGATCAGGATCGTACCGATCGAGCCGCCCATGAAGACCATCATGATCGGTTCGAGCATCGCGGTGAGCCCGCCCACGGCCGCGTCGACTTCTTCGTCGTAGAAGTCCGCGATCTTGGTGAGCATCGCCTCCATCGAGCCGGTTTCCTCACCGACCTGGACCATCTGGACCATCATGCCGGGGAAGATCTTCGAGCCCTGGAGTGGCTCGGCGATCGTCTTGCCCTCGGAGATCGACTGCCGTGTGAATTGCAGCTCTTCTTCGATGATCATGTTGCCGGCCGTCTTCGCGACGATGTCGAGACCGTCGAGGATCGGGACACCCGAGGAGATCATCGTTCCGAGCGTGCGCGTGAACCGCGCCACCGCGACCTTCTTGATGATGTTTCCGAAGACGGGCAGGTTCAGCATGATCTTGTCCGTGTTGTAACGGAACGCCAGGCTGCGACTGCGTGCCTGCTGATACGAGACCACGACCGCGGTCACGCCACCCAGCATGAAGTGGATGTAGGACTGCAGCCAGTTCGACAGGCTGATGACCATCTGCGTCGGACCCGGCAGCGTTCCGCCGAAGTCGGCGAACATCTGCTCGAAGACCGGGATGACCTTGACCAGCAGCAGCACGATACAGGCGATCGCGATCACGGAGACCGTCGCCGGGTAGACCATCGCGCCCTTGAGCTGCTTGCGGAGCTTCTCCTGCTTCTCGAGCTGGATGGCGAGGCGGTTCAGGATCGTGTCCAGGATGCCGCCGACCTCGCCGGCCGCGACCAGGTTCACGAAGAGATCATCGAAGACCTTCGGATGCTTGCCCAGCGAGTCCGCGAAGGTGAGACCCGACTCGACGTCGCTCCGCACGGCGCGGAGAGTGTTCTTGAACGTGATGTTCTCCTGCTGCTCCGACAGGATCGACAGGCACTGCACGAGCGGAAGACCCGCGTCGACCATCACGGCGAACTGGCGGGTGAACACGACGAGCTCGTTGATCCCCACCTTCGGCGCGAGGAAGGGGAAGATCTCGGAGATGTCCTTCGGCTTCTCCTTCACCTTGTCGGGAATCATCCCCATGTTCTTCAGGTGAAGCGCGGCCGCCTCGGGCGTCGCCGCCTCGAGCTCGCCCTTCTTCTTGTCGCCGGCGCGGTTCTTTCCGTTCCAGAGATAGATCGGCATTGGTCGGTCTCCCACACGCGCGGTTTCGGCCGCGCGCGGAATCGTCTGGCGCCGGGCCTAGCCCGAGCGCCGGCCTCCAGCGGCACCCATCGCGTCGGGTCCCTTGGTAATCAGCTGCTGCAGTTCGTCGACGTCCGGACTACGGCCCTTGGCCATCTCCGGGTCGACGATGCGGCGCTGGACGAGCGAGGCGAGGCACTGGTTCATGGTCTGCATGCCGGACTTGCCCTGGCCCATCTGCATCGACGAGTAGATCTGGTGGATCTTGTCGTCGCGCATCAGCGCTCGGATGGCGGAGTTCGGCACCATGACTTCGAGGGCGAGCGCGCGGCCGGGCCCGTTCGCCCGGGGCAGCAGCGTCTGACACATGACCGCCTCGAGCACGAACGAGAGCTGCTGGCGGATCTGCGACTGCTGATAGGGCGGGAATACGTCGACGATCCGGTTGATCGTCTGGATCGCGGAGTTCGTATGCAGCGTCGCGAAAGCGAGGTGGCCGGTCTCGGCGACGGTCAGGGCCGCTTCGATCGTCTCGAGGTCGCGGAGCTCGCCGATCAGCACGACGTCCGGGTCCTGACGCAGGATGTATTTCAGGGCGTCCTTGAAAGAGGCGCTGTCCGAACCGATCTCGCGTTGGTTGACGATGCAGCCCTTGTGCGGGTGCAGGTACTCGATCGGGTCCTCGATCGTGACGATGTGCTCGTTCCGCTCGCGATTGATGCTGTCGATGATCGACGCCAGCGTCGTGGACTTGCCCGAGCCCGTCGGTCCGGTCACGAGGATCAGGCCGCGCGGCTTCTTGGCCATCTCGGCCACGACCGGCGGAACGCCGAGCTCCTCGAAGGAGAGGATCTTGAACGGGATCGCGCGGAAGGCGCCGGCGACGTTGCCGCGCTGGATGAAGACATTGCCGCGGAAGCGAGACAGCTTCTGGACGGAGAACGACAGGTCGAGCTCGTTCGTCTCCTCGAAGCGGTGCTTCTGGGCGTCCGTGAGGACCGAGTAGCAGAGCTGCTTGGTCTCTTGCGGAGACAACGGCGGCATCTTGAGCGGATGGAGCTTGCCATCGATGCGCAGCTGCGGCGGAGACCCCGTCGTGATGTGAAGGTCCGAAGCGCCCTTCTCGATCATCGCCTTCAGGAGCTGATGCATGTTCGCCAAGACGAAACCCTCTTTCTTCCCGTGACCCGGACCGGGCTACGCCGCGTCCGAGGCGCTGACCCGGAACACTTCCGAGATCGTCGTGACGCCTTCGAGCATCTTGTTGAGCGCGCTGCGGCGGAGGGTGACCATCCCGCCGCGAATCGCCTCGCGCTTGATCTCGGCACCGGAAGCGCCGTTCAGCACGAATTCCTTGAGCGAATCGGTCATCACCATGACCTCGTAGATCGCGACCCGGCCCTTGAAGCCGGTGTCCGAGCAGGCGCTGCAGCCGGCGCCCTTCTTCGCCTGGTAGGACTTCACTTCTTCGTCGGAGAGGCCCGCGTCGCGGACCTGCTCCATGTCGACCTCGGGATCGTCGGTGACGCACTCGGAGCAGATCCGACGTGCGAGGCGCTGGGCGACGATGCAGTTGACCGCCGAGGCGACGAGGAAGGGCTCGATGCCCATATTGAGGAGCCGGTTGATCGTCGAGGGGGCGTCGTTCGTATGCAGCGTCGACAGGACCATATGGCCCGTCAGCGCCGCCTTGACGGAGATCTCGGCGGTCTCGAAATCACGAATCTCACCGACCATGATGATGTCGGGGTCCTGACGCAGGAACGATCGGAGGGCCGCGGCGAAGTTCAGGCCGATGTCTTCGTGCATCTGGACCTGGTTGATGCCACCGAGGTTGAACTCGACGGGATCCTCGGCCGTCGACAGGTTCTCGCTCGTCTGGTTCAGCTCCGACAGCGCCGAGTAGAGCGTCGTCGTCTTGCCGGAACCGGTCGGGCCGGTGACGAGCACCATGCCGAAGGGCTGATGGATCGACTCCTTGAAGTCGTCGAGCTGAGGCGTTTCGAAGCCCAGCTTGGTCATGTCGAGCTGCAGGTTGCTCTTGTCGAGCAAGCGGAGGACGATCTTCTCGCCGAAGAGCGTCGGCAGGACCGAGACACGAAAGTCCATCTCGCGGCCCTTGCCCATCTTCAGCTTGATGCGGCCATCCTGCGGCAGTCGACGCTCGGCGATGTCGAGCTCGCTCATGATCTTGACGCGCGACGTGAGCGCGTTCTTCAGCTTGAGCGGCGGCTTCATCACCTCGTAGAGCACCCCGTCGATCCGGTACCGGACGCGGAAGCTCTTCTCGTAGGGCTCGATGTGGATATCCGACGCGTTCTTCTTGATCGCATCGGTCAGGATCAGGTTGACGAGCTTGACGACGGGAGCGTCCTCGGCCTCCTTGGCCAGGGCGCCGGTGTCCTCGTCTTCCTCACCCGAGACGAAGTCGATGCCTTCGTCGTCGAAGCCGGCCATCACGTCGTCGAGGAGGTCTTCCTCGGGCTCGGCGTAGTAGGTCTCGATCGCGCCGCGAATCGCGTCCTCGGACGCGACGACGGGCTGGATGTTGTATCCGGTCAGGAACTTGATGTCGTCGAGAGCGAAGATGTTCGACGGATCCGACGTCGCGAGGATCAGCGTGGAGCCCGCGCGGTTCACCGGAACGACGCCGTGCTTGTTCGCGACATCCTCGGGAATCAGCGCGAGGACTTCCGGCTCGATCTCGAAGTCGTCGAGGTTGATCGACGGGACGCCGTACTGCTTCGCGACGAACTCGG
>CAZAUR010000003.1:0-268546 GCA_964488255.1 uncultured Spirochaetaceae bacterium
CCCCCCCCCCCCGTCCCGGGCGCGAGCGACAACGAGTGCTGGTCGATCGTCGGACCGAAATCGAGATCGAGCACGAGGTGCGAGTCGATCAGATTCTGGAACTGCGCTTCCGTCGGGGTCGAGCCCGTCTCGAAATACGTGCGCAGAATGGCCTTGTTTACGATCGGCATGCGATCACCCCATCACGGCGCGGTCCGCCCCGGGGCTGGAAATCCCGGCGACGCGCTCACGCGTTCGGAATGACGCCACGCTCTCGTAGACCCTGTCGTGCCTCAGCCTCCACGCCGAGCTCCTCCAGGATCGCGTCCGCGTCCTCGGAATACATCGGCGCCGGTTTCGTCATCTCGAAGCGTGTCTCAGAGAAGCGCGCCGCCGGACGGACGCGGCGGTAGCGACCGTAGGTCGGGTGCGTCGCCTCGACGACCGTCCCGTTGTGCACGATCTGCGGGTCCTGGAGGACCTCCGCCTGGGACAGGATCGGTGCGACCGGGACCTCTCGATCGACGAGGGCGCGATAGGCGTCCTCCGTCGTCATGTGCGAGAGGCCCTCGGCGACGGCCGAGACACGCTGCTCGGCGTTCGCCGGCTCGATCAGCGCCTTGCCCTGGTGGCGCGGACTGTCCGCGAGATCGTCGCGCCCAACCGCGCGGAGCGTGCCCTGCATCTGCTCCGCCGTGCTCGCCCAGAACACGATCTGTCCGTCCTTGGTCGGCGTCAGCGTGTAGCGCTCGCCAGGCACCATCGGATTGGCGACGTCGTCGCCGACGAGGCAGTGCCGCAACATGCCGTCGGGCCAGAAGAACGCGATCCCCGCGTCGAGCATCGTGACGCGCACGCTCTGTCCCGGCGCTCCCCGCTCCCGCGCGAGGAGCGCGGCGGTGATTCCCTGCGCGAGGGTATAGGCGGTTGCCTTGTCGACGACGGCGTGACGAACGAGGTCCGGAATCGGGATCTCGGGGTTGAGCTGCGCAGCGACGTAACCGGTGAGTGCCTGGAAGATCGGGTCGTAGCCCCGCCGATCCGCGTAGGGGCCGTCGTCGCCGAAGCCGACGACCGACGCATAGACGATGTCGGGATTGATCGCGCGCACGTCGTCTTCGCCGAGTCCGAGACGCTCCGCCGTCCCGGGCCGCCAGTTCGAGACGAGCACGTCCGCGGTCCGAAGCAGGTCGTCGAAGATCGCCTTGCCCTCGGGCTTCTTGAGGTCGATCCCGATCGATCGTTTCTCGTGATTCGAAGTGAGGTAGAGCCCGGCCATCCCGTCGCGGTAGTTCGCGAGCTGGCGCGCCTCGTCGCCGTGGCGCGGCGGCTCGACCTTGATCACTTCCGCGCCCTGCTCCGCGAGCATCATCACGCCGAGCGGTGCCGAGATCAGCTCACTCACTTCGAGAATTCGGAATCCGTCCAGGGGTCCGGGCATCGCGTCGTCTTCTCTCGCTTGCTAGGTCGCGTCGGGTCGCCAGATGCGGAGGCCGCGCGGCGCTTCGCCAGTCTCGATCAATCGACGACCGAGCCCCCGCCGCAATTCGAAGTAGCTCCCGAGGAGCATGTCGAGGGTGTGGATGCGCTTCTGGAAGAGGTGATGCACGTGCTCGTCGGTGAAGCCGATCGCGCCGAAACACTGCAGCGCGTTCTGTGCGATCTCGACCCCGGCGCGCCCCGCGAGCGCCTTGACCACTTCCGACAGGGCGGATGCTTCGCCGGTGCCCCACTCTTCCAGGGCCGTCGCGCAGAGCTCGGCGAGCCCCGAGAGCTCCACCTGCGTGCGCGAAAGGATGTGCTGGATCGCCTGGAAGCTCGACAAGGGTTGGCCGAATTGCTCGCGCTCGTTCGCATGCGCGATCGCGGCGGCAAGCAGGCCGCGGCAGGCGCCGAGGATCTCGTGGGCGGCGGCGATCCGGGCGAGGTCCGTGGCCCGCGCGTGGGCCGCGCCGTCGACGTCGACGCTTCGCGCGCCGGTTGGTGCCTTCACGCGCCGCAACAGCCCCGGGTCGAAGGCGTCGGAGTCCTCGACCTCGAGGCCCCTGGCGTCGAAGGCAACGATCTTTGCGTCGGCGTCCGCGATCGCCAACCATCGCGTCCCGGCGTCGAGGCCGAACGCGAGGACGTCGTCGCCGGCGCGGACGCCGAGCGCGATCGCGTTCGGCGCGACCCCGAGCGCCCCGGCGATCGCCGATCCTGCGACGCCCGCCAGCGCGGGACTCGTCGCGGTCGCGAGCCCCTGCTCCTCGAACCACGCCGCGAACGCCGACCGCGCGAACGCGTCTTCCGGCGCCGCCGCGTAGGACCACCAGTCGAGGCCGTCGAGGGCCGCTCGTCCGTCGGGACTTCGTTCGATGGACTCGGCGACGCTCGCGCGAATGGCGGCGGCCTCGTCGTCCTCGTGCGGCTGCGCTCCGCCCTGGTTGATCAGCAGCTTGGCGATCACGTTGTACTGGATCTGCTGGGAGCCGCCGTAGACGCTGGAGGCGCGCGAGTAGAGGTAGTGCTCCTGCCAGAAGGGCCAGTCCTCGTCGGTACCGAGGTCGATCCCTCCGCCGAGCACTTCGCGGGCGACGGTATAGAAGTGTTGCTCTGTGTCGATCACGAGACTCTTCGTGACGGAGGACTCGGGGCCGGGGGCCTCGCCGCGCGCGAGGATCTCGACGACCGAACGGGAGCGGGCGCGCAGGGTGAGCATCCGGATCAACGCATCGCCCAGACCCGCGACGGCCGCCTCCGCCCCGGGCTTCTGCGAGAGGCGCTCCAGGGTCGGCAGCATCTCGCATTGGCGCAGCCAGGTGTACGCGCCGCGCTCGCAAGCGAGGATGTCCATCGCGATCGACCAGCCCTGGCCCTCTTCCCCGATCCGCTGGACGTCCGGTACGAAGCAGCCGTCGAAGAAGACCTCGGCCAGCTCGTCGTGGCCGTTGCTCTGGCGGATCGCGCCGACCTCGAGACCGTCGGCGTCGATCGGCGTGACGAAGGCCGTGAGGCCGCGGTGCCGGTCCTCGAGGGTCCCGGTCCGCGCGAGGAAGAAGAGGTGGTCCGCCCACTTCGCCCAGCTCGTCCAGATCTTGTGTCCGTCGATCCGGTAGCCGCCCCCCACACGCGTGGCCTTGCACTTGAGCGCCGCGAGGTCCGAGCCCGCCGTCGGTTCCGAGAAGCCCTGACACCACAGGACGTCGCCGCGAAGGGTCGGTCCGAAGAGCCGTTCGCGAACCTCGGGCCCGGCGTGTCGAACGAGCGGGGGCAGCAGGATCTCGAGGTGCTCGAGGGCGTGCCGCGGCGGAAACCCGTTCTGCTCCAGCAGATCGATGAAGAGCATCCGGTGGCGGATGTCGCCACCGAGCCCACCGATCTCCTCCGGCCACCCGTAGCGGGCCCAGCCGTCGTCGAAGAGCCGGGCTTGCAGCGCCCGCAGCACGTCGAGCTTTCCGTCGAAGTCCGGCGGCTCGACCTTCCACGGCGCGAGATCCGCGGCATTCTCGTCGAGGTAGCGCTGGAGCGCGGTGGCCATCTCGGGCAGGGCGGGGGTGGGACCGATCATCGGGCGGGACTCGTGGACAGGGTTCGACTGCGAGCGCGCCTCCGCAGGCGCAGCGGCATCCACGTTAGGACACTCGCGAAGGGGCGACCGTCTAGGTAATTCACGCGAGTTCGAGGCACCGAACGAGGCCTATCGTCGGAGAGGCGCGCAGGGCGAGCGCGCGCGAACGGCCCGAGCCTTGCCCTCCGAACCCGCCACGACGCATCCTCGGATCGAAGACTCGCTACGCTCCGGCTCCCGTTCCGGAGGCCGTCTTGAGAGCCGTCGCCATCGTCGCCATCGTCCTGATCCTGCTCGCCGTCGCGGGGGCCGTCGTGCTCCAACGCGCGGGCGGCGGTGCATTCGGCGAGCTCGTGCGCGCCGGTGAGCCGATCGCCGAGTCGCTGCCTGCTGCCGACGTCGCCTACCGTGACACGCGCCAGGCCGCCGCCGCCGAAGCGCTCGACGTGTGGGAGCCGAAGCAGATCCTCTTCGGGGATCTCCACGTCCACAGCTCCTTCTCCGTCGACGCATTCCAGTTGACGCTCCCGATGACCGGCGGCGACGGCGCCCACCCGGTCGCCGACGCGTGCGACTTCGCCCGGTACTGCTCGAATCTCGACTTCTGGTCGATCAACGACCACGCCGCTTCTCTGACCCCGCGCCGCTGGCAGGAGACGGTGGAGACGATGCGCCGCTGCGAAGCCATCGGTGGCGAAGGCGAGCGCGACCTCGTGTCCTTTCTCGGCTGGGAATGGACGCAGATGGGGTCGACGCCGACCAACCACTACGGACACAAGAACGTCGTGCTCCGGGACCTCGAGGACGACGCGATCCCCGCGCGCCCGATCGCGGCCCAGCCGCCGGATGGGGTGCCGTCGCCCTTCGACACCGGGATGAACAATCCGGCGTTGCTCGGGCTCGGCGCCTTCGCGATGGACGGGGGCCACGACCTGATGGCGCAGCTCGCCGAGCTGTCGGCGGCGAATCGATGTCCGAAGGACGTCCCCGTGCGTGAGCTCCCGGCGGACTGCATGGAGTCGGTCCAGACGCCCGGCGAGCTCTTCGAGAAGCTCGACGAGTGGGGACACGCAGCGACCGTGATCCCCCATGGCACCGTCTGGGGCATGTACACGCCGCCGGGATCGAGCTGGGCGAAGCAGCTCACCCTCGAGCAGCACGATCCCGACCGCCAACGCCTGATCGAGGTCTACTCGGGCCACGGCAACGCCGAGGAGTTCCGACCATGGAAGGCGGTCGAGATCGCCGACGACGGAACGCGCACCTGCCCCGAGCCCACCGCCTCCTACACGCCGACCTGTTGGCAGGCGGGCCAGATCATCCGCGAGCGTTGTCTCGCCGACGGCGAGAGCGAATCGGAATGCGACGCCCGCGCCGCGGAGGCGGGGCAGTTCTTCGTCGACGCCGACCGGAACGCCGGGGCCTGGGTCGTGCCGGGGCTCGATCCGGCGGCGTTGCTCGATGCCGGGCAGTGTCGCGACTGCTTCCAGCCCGCGTTCAACTACCGGCCCCAGAGCAGCGTCCAGGCGACCCTCGCCTTCGGACGCCCGGACGCGCCGGAGGGCGCTCGGCGGTTTCGCTTCGGGTTCATCGGCTCGAGCGACAACCACACCGCGCGCGCCGGCACGGGCTACAAAGAGGTCGATCGTCTCGAGTTCACGGATTCACGCATGGGGCGCGCTGCGCGCAGCGCGATCCTCGACCAGTACGCACGCGAGCCCGTCGCCCGGGCCGAGCGTTATGCGAGCGACAACGGCGTACCCAACGTGGCCTTCTTCGAGACCGAGCGCGGCGGCTCCTTCTTCTATACGGGCGGAATCGCGGCGGTGCATGCGCCGCGCCGCGAGCGCGGTGCCATCTTCGACGCACTCGAACGACGCGAGACCTACGGCACCAGCGGCCCACGCATCCTGCTCTGGTTCGATCTCCTCGACCCCAACGCCCCGGGCGGTCGCTGGCCGATGGGCAGCGAGGTTGGGATCCGCGGCGCACCGACCTTCCGCGTCCGCGCGGCGGGCTCCTTCGAGCAGAAGCCGGGCTGTCCGGACACGACGACGAGCGCGCTCACCCCCGAGCGTCTAGAGAAGGTGTGTCGCGGTGAGTGCTACCACCCGTCCGAGACGCGCCGCGCGATCACGCGGATCGAGGTCGTGCGGATCCGCACCCAGCTCGGCGCGGACGAAGCGCTGTCGCCGCTGATCGAAGATCCCTGGAAGACCCTCGCGTGCAGCGGCGGCCGCGAAGGCTGCGAAGTCCTGTTCAGCGATCCCGAGTTCATGACGGACGGACGCGACACCAGCTACTACGTGCGCGCGATCGAGACGCCCTCCCCCGCGATCTCCGCCGACCCGATGGGCTGCCGCGACAGCGAACCGGGCGGATGCACGGAGCTCGACACCTGCTTCGCGCGCGAAGACGGCGATGACTGCAAGGCGCCGGACGAGCAGCGCGCCTGGTCGTCGCCGATCTTCCTGAATCCCGTCGCGGAGAGCTGAACGGCGAACGCGCAGGAGACGCGGCGTTCCGCTCCTCGGGTCGCATGGGCGCCCGGTTCGCGGCATGCTCGATCTTCGACGCGGCCCCCCGCCGCGCGCCGAGGAGGCCCCGTGTTCGACCTCTCCCCCGACGACGAGCTCGCGCTCGTGCTCGAGACCGCGCGGCGACTCGCCCAGGACGAGCTGGTCCCCGCGATGCGGGACCACGAGGCCGATCGCGCCGTGTCCGGCTCCCTCGCGCAGAGCTGGGCCGAGGTCGGACTCTCCACCCTCGACGTGCCCGAAGCGCTCGACGGCGCCGGACTCGGCTGCCTCGCGCGGGTGCACGTGAACGAGGCCCTCGCCGAAGGGGACGTCGGCGCGACCGTCGCCCTCGACCCCTACGGCCCCGCGCTCGTGGCGCTCCACGAAGTCGGGGGTGACGATGCGGCCCGCGCGCTCGTCGATGCGACGCAGAACGGCGCGCGACGTGCGCTCTATCTCGACGAGCGCGACGCGCAGGTTCGCCTCGACGGCGACCGTCTCGGTCTCGACGCCGCGTGGGTTCCGGCCGAATCCGCCGCGGCGCTGGTGCTGCTTCGCGACGACGAAGTGCTGCTCGTGACCAAAGGACTCGCGTTCGAAGCCGTGCGCGGCGCGGGCCTTCGCGCCGCAGGCGGCGCCTCGCTCAGGATCGACGACGCGCAGATCGCAGGCCGCTGGACGAACGCCGAAGGCGCGTCACGCGCTCGCGCTCGCGCGCGGCTGCACACGGCTTCGCTGCTGCTCGGGGTGCTCTCCGCGACGTGCACCTTCTCCGCCGCCTACGCCCAGGAACGCCAGGCCTTCGGAAAGCCGATCGGCCACCACCAGGCTCTCGCCTTCCTGATCACCGACATGCACATGGCCCTCGAAGCCGCGCGCCTCGTCGTCCACGAAGCCGCCTGGCGAGTCGACCGCGGCCTCCCCTGTGCGACCGAGGCGGCCTCCGCCTGGGCCGAGTGCATCGAGATCGCGCGCACCCTCGGTCCCGACGGCGTGCAGATCCTCGGCGGCCACGGCTTCATGGCCGACTACCCGGTCGAGAAGCACATGCGCGAGGCGCGTGCGCTCTCGCTGCTCCACGGCGGCTTCGACGCGGCGATCGAGGACGCCGGGCGCGCGCTCGTCGACAGCGAGACGCCACTCGGCCTCGGAGAGGAGGGCGCGCTGTGATCGAGTACCGCGTCCACGAAGCGATCCAGGCACGCGTGGCCGAAGCCCGCGAGCTCGGCCGCAAGGAGCTCCGCCCGGCCGGCCTCGACGCCGACCGCAAGGGCGCGCCGATTCCCCGGGACGACCCCTTCTTCGACCGGTGCATCGAGCGCGGCGAGGGTCGTACGTCCTGGGCCGGGCCCGGCGCAGCGAAGCCGAAGCGACGGCGACGTTCGGTCGTCGAGGGCCTGCTGGTCGCCGAGGAGCTCGCCTACTGGGATCGCGGCGTGATCAATTCGATGCCGGGCCCCGGGCTGCCCGAGAACAACGTGCTCTCGATGGGCACGGACGAGCAGAAGGAGCGCTTTCTCGGCCCCTTCCTCGAGCCCGATCGTCCGCGCTGGGCCTGCTTCGGCATGACCGAGCCGGGCGCCGGCTCCGACGCGGCGGCGATCCGCACGAGCGCCAAGAAGGACGGCGACGGCTGGATCCTGAACGGCGCGAAATGTTTCATCGGCGGCGCCAGTCGCGCGGACTGGATTCTCGTCCAGGCCACGATCGATCCCTCGAAGGGCCGAGGCGCCCAGCGCGCATTCTTCGTCGAGCAGGGCACGCCGGGCCTCGGCGGGTTCAAGATCGAGAAGAAGATGGGCCTCAAGGCGTACGAGTCGACCTCGTTCAGCCTCGAGGACGTGCGCGTCCCCGCCGCCAACCTGCTCGGGGGGGAGGAGCGCTACCAGAGCAGCGCCGGCTTCAAGACCGCGATGAAGACGTTCAATGCGGGTCGCCCGGGAATCGCGGCGAACGCCGTCGGCATGGCCCGCGCCGCGCTCGACGAGTCGATCCGCTTCGCGAAGGAGCACGGGCTGCAGGACCGGGATCGCGTGCGTGACCGGATCGAGGCGATCTCGCGTCGTGTCCGCAGGGCCCGCCTGGTCTGCCTCAAGGCCGGTTGGCTCGCGGACCAGCAGCGACCGAACATCATCGAGGCTTCGATGTCGAAGGCCCTCGCTGCCCAGATCGCCCAGGAGTCGACCAGCCTCGGCCTCGAGCTGATCGGGATCGTCGGCGCCCGCGGCGATCACCTGATCGAGAAGCTGTACCGCGACGTGAAGGCGATGGACATCGTCGAGGGCACGGGGCAGATCCAGCGCATGATCATCGCGCGCAACCTGGTCGGGCTGCCGCGTTAGGCGCGTCCGCCGCGGCGAAGGAAAGACACGCATGAGCACCGCTCGCGACTTCGGAACCTGGGGCGACGTCCACGTCACCGTCGACGACGACTACGTCGCCCTCACGGAGATCCGTCGTCCCCCCGACAACTTCTTCGACCACGCGCTGATCGCGAGTCTGTGTGACGCGTTCGAGGCCATCGACGCCGACCCGGCGGGCCGCGCGATCGTGCTCGCCTCGGAAGGCCGCCACTTCTGCGCCGGCGCGAACTTCGGCGCGAAGACGCCGGCGACCGAAGGACCCGAAGGTCGCCACCTCTACGACGAGGCGGTGCGCCTCTTCGAGACGCGCACGCCCGTCGTCGCCGCGATCCAGGGCGCGGCGATCGGGGGCGGCCTCGGCCTGGCACTCATGCCCGACTTCCGTGTCGCCTGTGTCGAGGCGCGCTTCAGCGCCAACTTCGCGCGGCTCGGCTTCCACCAGGGCTTCGGGCTCTCCGTCACCCTGCCCCGGCTGATCGGTCCGCAGGCCGCGGCGGAGCTCCTCTACACGGGTCGCCGCGTGAAGGGCGAGGAAGCGCACGCGCTCGGACTCTGCGACCGACTCGTGCCGATCGAATCCCTGCGCGAAGAAGCGACGGCCCTCGCCCGGGAGATCGCGATCTCCGCGCCCCTCGCCGTCGACTCGATCCGCGAGACGCTGCGCGGCGACCTTCCCGCGGCGATCCGCGCCGCCACGGACCGCGAGAAGTCGGAGCAGGACCGCCTGCAGAAGACCGCGGATTGGCGCGAGGGCGTCAAGGCGATGGGCGAGCGGCGCAAGCCCGACTTCCAGGGGCGCTAGCCCGCGGCTGCGGGCTCTCCGATCCGACTCGAGCCTTCGCGCCGACAGAGGACTCCGCGTTCCCGCTCGCTCCCCGTCGGGAGGTGGGCGCTGCGTGGCGATCCCCTACGATCGGTCCTCCGATCCACCCCCGACCCAAGGAGTCCCCCATGCCCGAGGCCTACATCATCGACGCTTGCCGCAGCCCCCGAGGTGTCGGCAAGCCCGGCAAGGGCGCGCTCGCCCACATCCACCCCCAGCGCCTGCTCGCCCAGGTCTTCGAAGGGATCGAAGCACGCAACGGCCTGAACACCGCCGACGTCGACGACTGCGTCGTCGCCTGCAGCTCGCAGATCAGCCGTCAGGGCTCCTGCATCGGGCGCATGGCCGCACTCGACGCCGGCTGGGACACGAACGCTTCGGCGGTCACCCTCGATCGCTTCTGCGGCTCGGGGATCACGAGCGCGAGCCTCGGCGCGATGGGCGTCATGAGCGGCATGCAGGATCTCGTCGTCGCCGGCGGCGTCGAGATGATGTCCTACACGCAGACCGCCCCGCGCAGCGAGGACAAGAACAAGACCGTCGACGGCGCCAACGCGCACCTGCGTGCGTTGCATCCGCAGCCGCACCAGGGCATCTGCGCCGACATGATCGCGACCCTCGAGGGATACACCCGCGAAGACGTCGACGCCCTCGCCGTCACGAGCCAGGAGCGGGCGGACAAGGCGATCAAGAACGGCCACTTCGACAACGCGCTCATCCCGATCAAGAACGACGACGGCTCGGTCGCCCTCGACCACGAGGAGTTCCCGCGACCGGAGACGACGATGGAGAGCCTCGCGAAGCTGCCGACTGTCTTCGACAACTTCATGGGCGTCGAGATCGACGACACGGGGGAGACCTTCGATCACCTCGTGAAGCGCAAGTACCCCGACCTCGAGATCAACCACGTCCATCATGCCGGCAACAGCTCCGGCGTCGTCGATGGCGCCGCGGCGCTGATCCTCGCGAACGAGGACTACACCAAGGGCGCCGGCTGGAAGCCGCGGGCCCGGGTCGTGGCGACCGCGACCGCCGGCGGCAGCCCGACGTTGATGCTGAACGAGCCGGTTCCGGCCGCGAAGGAAGTCCTCAAGAAGGCCAAGATGGAGCTCTCGGACATCGACCTCTTCGAGGTCAACGAGGCCTTCTCGGTCGTGATGCTCAAGTTCATCCGCGACCTCGGGCTCGACCCGGAGACGGTGAACCCGAACGGCGGCGCGATGGCCCTCGGCCATCCGATCGGCGCGACGGGATCGATCCTGATCGGCACGGCTCTCGACGAGCTCGAGCGGCAGGACAAGGAACGCGCGCTCATCACGATGTGCACCGGTGGCGGCATGGCCCCGGCGATCATCATCGAACGCGTCTAGGGAGTACCAGGAAAGTGGCAGACGAGATCCTTCTCGAACGACGGGGCCGCGTCCTCGTCATCACGTTGAATCGACCCGAGGCGAAGAACGCGGTCAACGCGCCGCTCGCGGACGCGCTCGTCGCAGCGATCGACGAGCTCGACGGCGACGACGGCCTCACGATCGGCGTGCTCACGGGCGCGGACGGCGGCTTCAGCTCCGGCATGGACCTGAAGGCCTTCGCCTCCGGCGGCCCGCCCGCGAACTTCGGCACCTTCCTCCGCAAGGGTGGGAAGAAGCCGCTGATCGCGGCGATCGAAGGCTTCGCCCTCGCGGGCGGACTCGAGATCGCGCTGACCTGCGACCTGCTGGTCGCGGCGAAGGGCGTGAAGGTCGGGATCCCCGAGGTGAAGCGCGGCCTCTTCGCTGCCGGCGGCGGCCTCTTCCGCCTGTCCTCGCGCGTGCCCTACGGCACGGCGATGGAGCTCGCGCTCACCGGCGATCCCATCTCCTCGGATCACGCGCACGAGATCGGCCTGATCAACCACCTCGCCGAGCCCGGCAAGGCGCTCGACGTAGCGCTCGAGCTCGCCGGCCGGATCGCGGACAACGCGCCGCTCTCCGTCGCCGCCAGCAAGGAGATCGTCCACGACTCGATCGGCCGCCCCGAGGCCGAGAGCTGGAAGGCCCAGGACGCCTACATGGGCAAGATCTTCGGCAGCGAAGACGCCAAGGAAGGCGCGACCGCCTTCGCCCAGAAGCGCAAGCCGGAGTGGAAGGGGCGTTAGTCCTCCGCCCGGAAGCCCGATCGAAGAACGGCGCGTGGCCTGGGCCACACGCCGTTTTTCGTTTCGGGTCCGGGCGTCGAACGCCTAGGACATGTCGACGGCCTTCCCGTCGAAGGGCGCCCAGTTCGGCTCGCGCTTCTCCATGAAGGCCGTCGCGCCCTCGACCATGTCGGTGTGGTCCGCGTGCACGTCGAGGATCTTGTGTGTCGCTTCGAGGGCGTCCTCGAGGCCCATATCGAGGCTCTCCCAGACGGCCTGCTTCGTGCGCGCGAGCGCCGTCGGTGACCAGCGGCAGGCGATCTCGGCCAGCTCCCGCGCGCGGTCCATCAGGTTTGCCGCAGGGACGATCTCGCCGATCATGCCGAGGCGCAGCGCGTCCTCCGCGCTCATCCGCTCGACCGAGCCCAGCATGACCAGCCGGAACACGCCATCCAGCGAGATCTTCCGGGCGAGGCCCACCATCTCGACGACCGCCGCCAGACCGCTCGCGCAGTGGGTGTCGAAGAAGGTCGCCGTATCGGCAGCGATCGCGATGTCGGTCTCGGCGATGAAGTGCAGACCGCCGCCGTTGCACATGCCGTTCACCGCGGTGATCACCGGCGTCCAGCACTTGTTCTGGACCGCGGTGATGTTGTTGTAGGGCGCGGCCTTGCGGCCGTGCTTCGCGAAATCCTGACTGTCGCCGCTCGCGGTCGAGCTGATGTCCCACCCCGTGCAGAACGCCTTGTCGCCGGCGCCGGTCACGATCGCGCAGCGGATCTCGGGGTCCTCGTTGATCACGCCCCAGAGCCGCTTCAGCTCCATGCACATGTCGTAGTCGAAGGCGTTGCGCGCCTTCTGGTTGTCGAGGGTGATCGTCGCGATGTGGTCGCTGACTTCGTACTGGATGCTGCCGGCCATGGGTGGGCTCCTGGACGTGGGGAAGGGTCCACTTGATAGCCGATCCGCGCGGGCCCCCGCCCTACTCCACCCGGTCCAGCGAAAAGCTCGTGCCCTGGTAGCTCACGTCGGCGCCGCGAATCGCGCCCGCCTCGTCGGCCTCGAAGACGAGGTTGAGTCCCTGGCCGCTGAACGTGTCGAGGCCGAGCTCGCGAAGCTCCGCGACCGCGCCGTCTCCGCGCCCGACGACGAGCTCGGGTCCGCGCCGCTCGACCAGGAAGAAGAGACCGGTGAACTGGATGGAGTACTTGCCGACATAGCGATCGAGCCGGTGTTCGACCGGGAGCGCTTCGAGCTCCGCGGCGGCCCATGGCATCCGGCGCTCCGCCTCCTCGGCCCGGATCGATGCGACGGTCTCCGGCGAGACGGGGTCGTCCCCATGCCCCCAGGCCCGGCGAAGATGCGTCGCGACCGCCGCCGCGCCCTCGTCGGTGAAGCGCGGATCCGGGGCGTGACCCGGCATGGTCGAGTTCCAGGTCTCGCCGGCGACCTCGATCGGTCCGGTGACACCGTGGAGCATGATCCGCACGAGCCAGGCGTCGGCATCGCGCACCCACGGCGATTCGACGAGCGGGGGCGCGAGGCCCTCGAGGCCCGCGCCGTTGGCGCCGTGGCAACCCGCACAGGATCCCGCGAAGAGCGTCTCGCCCTGCGCACGCAGCGCTTCCTCGGCTTCGGTCAGCGCGCGAGCCCCACCCGGCCGCGCATCGCCGAGCCAGGTGACGTGCGGCCGCACGCGCGCGATCGCCGCCGCGAACGCCTCGTCGCGCTCGGCGGTCTCGTCGAAGAGCGGATGCGCGGCGTCGAGCTGGACCCGCTTCGCCCCCGGTGTGCGCTGCGCCGCGTCGATCCCGTCGAGCATCGCGATCGCGAGCGGAGCCGGACTCGCCGCGATCCGATCGAGCAGTGCGCCCACCATCACGCTCTCGTCGTCCCGGGTCTGCGCGGCGCGATGGACCCCGCCGGCGAGCTCCCCGAGCCACGCCGCGTGGGTCTCGTTCGCGAGGACGCCCTTCGCTTTGACCAGCTCCTCGCCGAGCGCGAAGAGCTCGACCCCCGCGAGGCCGGACAACACGGCCTGCCGCGTGATCGGCGAGCCGCTGCGCGCGAGCGGAAGCATCCACGCCCGCATTTCCGGGGTCGCACGTCGCGCCCCGAGCGTGTGCAGCGCCTGCAATCGAACGAGCGCGTCTTCGTCGTCGAGGAGCCGCGTCACCTGCGACAGCGCGTTCGGGAACCTGTCGAGTGACGCCTCGCCGGCGCGGAGCGCTGCGCGTCGCACCCGGGGATCTTCGTCCGCGAGCCCGCGCGACCAGGTGCCGGCATCGATCGCTCCGAGGCCGGCGAGGGTCCAGAGCGCGTGGACACGTCCGAGCGGCGTTCGCCGGTCGAGCCGCGCGAGTCGCTCGGCGGTTCGCGGGTCGTTCTCGTGGATCAGCCGCCGCTGCGCGCGATCCCGCACCCAACCGTTCGCGTGATCGAGGGCCGCGACCCGGTCCGCGAAGCTCGCGAGGGGCGGCGGGTGATAGGCGACGGGCCGGTCCTCGCGCACGATGCGCCACAACCGACCGCGCGCGCCGGGGGGCGCGAGGTCGTGCTTGCCCACGTAGTCGCGCAGGTAGTCGGATACGAAGACCGCGTGCTGGATCACGCCGCGGTACATGTCGATCACCCAGATCGCGCCGTCCGGCCCCACCTTCGCGTCGACCGGGCGAAAGCGTTCGTCCGTCGACGCGAGGAACTCGCGCTGCTCCCAGTCCGGATCGTCGGTCAGGCGATGTTCGGCGGAGAGGGTCTCGCCGTCCCGGGTGATCGCGAAATGCGAGAGCGTGTTGCCCCCGGACTCCGGTACGAACGCGTCGCCCTTGTATTCGGGTCCGTATTGATCGCCACGCTGGATCACGAGCCCGCTCACCGCGGTCGGCCCGTTCTGCCGCCCGTCGCGCCGAAGCGTGCCGCGACCGTAGGCGCGATTGAGCCCCGGCTGCACGCGGATGCCCCAGACCAGCTCACCGTGCGCGAGGGCGACGTTGATCCCCGGCTGGCTCGTGCGCGCGGCGGTCGCCGCCTGCCGCATGGCGTACTCGCCCGGAAAGACCTCCCCGTAGAGGAAGCTCGAGTTGTGGTTGTAGTAGAGCAGACCTTCGTCGTCCTGGGCGAGGCCCCATTGTCCGCGGAACGGCGTCGGGTCGGACGCGAACCCGTCGCCCGTCAGGCGCAGGCGGCGATCCGACTTCGAGCTGTAGAGCCAGCCGTCGAGTCCGGGGAGCAGCGCGTTCTCCTGGTGCTCGACGCTCGGGCCATCGACCGCGTAGTCCCCGAGCCGTCGCTTGTCGTCGCAGCGACCGTCCCCCGTCGTGTCGCGACACAGCCAGAGCGTCCCGGGCTCCGCGATCAGGACGCCCTCCGGCAGGACGGTCACCGCGCGCGGCAACACGAGCCCGTCCGCGAAGACGCGCCGGGTGTCCATCCGACCGTCGCCGTCGACGTCTTCGAGGACGGCCACCACCCCGATCGGGCGTTCCTCGTCTTTGCCCTCGATGTCGGGCATGAACCCGCGCATCTCCGCCACGTAGAGCCGCCCCTCTTCGTCCCAGTCCATCGCGACCGGATCCACGACCAGCGGCTCCGCCGCGACGAGCTCGACCCGGAAGCCGTCCGCCACCCGGAAGGACGCGAGTGCCTCCTCGGGCTCGAGCTCCGGCGACGGCGGGCGCTCGAGCTCGGCCAGAATCGTCTCGGGGTCGGGCCCGCGCAGCGCGAAGAAGGCGATCGCGGCGGCGACGAGCAGGAAGAGCAGGACACCACCCGCCCAGAGCAGGAATCGCTTCACGACGACGCAGCCTCCTTCTTGATCCGCGCGAGCGCGTCGGCTTCGGGCCGACGCTTGTAGAACGGGTCGATCGGATAGCAGCCGGAGACGAGGCCGTTGCGCGGGGCCGTCGTGCAGTCGCTGAACGTACGGCACACGAGCGGGCGTTCGAGGTCGCGACCGGCGAGCACGTCCCTCGGCAACGTCGGGTAGGAGAGCATCATGCGACCGAGGCCGATCGAATCGACGCGCTCCGCTCGGATCAACGCCTGCGCGACGTTCGGGAGCCACTCCTGCAAGTAGGTGTAGGCGGATCCGACGAAGCGCAGCCCGGGATGGCGCGCGCGCAGGGACGCGGTCGCCTCGATCTGTCGCACGACCCCGACGAGCGGGTCCTCCGGCGGGCGGTAGCCATCGGAGGGCGGATAGAAGGCAGGACGCTGGGCATGCGGGTTGTAATAGGGACTGCCCGCCGTCGTACACACGAGCGCGACGCCGGCCTCGGCGAGCCAGCCGAGCAGCTGCTGGGTTTCCGCGAGGTCGAGACCGAGCCCGTCTTCGTTCGCGCCGAAGGGCACGTGCGCCGAGGACTCCGGCTCCCCGACTCCGCCCTCCCCCGGTCGGAAGGGGTGGAAGTCGAAGGCCGAGAGCCGCACGCCGATCGCGAGGGACGGGGCCGCCGCACGCACCGCCTCGATCGTGCGCAGCAGGAAGCGCGCACGCCCGGCGAGATCTCCGCCATACGGGCCCGGGCGCCCGCGCCCGGAGAGGAGCTCGTGCCCGAGGTAGCCGTGGCACGCCTTCACGTCGACGAAGTCGAAGCCGGCGCGCGCTGCCGACTCGGCGATCTGCACGTAGTCGCCGATCAGATCGTCCAGCTCGGCGTCGGACAGGATCGCCGCGTCGTCCTCGACGCCGACCCGCGTGTCGAGCACGGGATGCCGGAACGCGATGCGCGGGAGCGGCGCGCCCTGGGGACGCGCGAAGCGACCCGAGTGGGTGAGCTGGAGCCCCAGGAAGGGCGCGTCCGCGGCGCACGATTCGCCGTGCCCCTCGAGGAGCGCAGCGCGCAGCGCGACGAGATCGGCCTCCGTCGCATCGTTCACACAGAGCTGCTGCGGATTCGCGCGCCCTTCGGGCCGGACCGCGTAGGCTTCGCCGCCCCACACGAGCGCCGCGCCGCTCTCGCCGAAGCGTCGCCATCGGCGCTCGACGAGCTCCGTCGGCCGACCCTCGGGCGTACCGTCCCATCCCTCCATCGGCAGGACGCAGAACCGATTGCCGAGCGTCCGACCCGCGACGTCGAGCGGCGACGCGAGCGGTCCGTTGGTCTCGACCGCGTCGTCGATCGGCAGCGACACCCCGAGCTCGGCGAGGCGCGCCTCGAGCTTCTCGCGCGTGCCGAGCCGGGTCATCTTGATCGCCGCGCTGCGCGCACTCATCGCTCGTTCTCCATCTCGTCCAGCCGCCGCGCGATGTCCTCGAGGACGCCGCGGTCGCTGTCGGGTCGCGTGGGGGCCTTCGGGTGCGTCGCCGGCGACGCAATCCGACCGCGCAGGTGAAGGAACATCGCGGCATCGTGTTTGTAGGCCGGGACCGGATCACGAAACGCGAAGAAGCCCAGGTACTGGAGGAGATCATTCCACTCGTAGAAGGCCGGGTCGTCCGCCGCCCAACACGCGTCTCGCGCGGCGAACGCCTCCGGCGCGAACGCCGAGAGCCCGAGCAGGTAGTCGCTGCCGTACATCACCATGTCGATGGCGAGATCGTTTCCGGTAAAGACGCGGAAGTCGGGGCGCACCGCGTCGCGCAAGGCGAGGCGATCCCATTCGAGCGCGCGCGACAGGGAGGAGTGCTTCGCGCCGAGACACTGGGGTACGTCGAGCAGCGCGCGATAGGCGTCGAGGTCGTAGATCCGGCCGTAAGGCACGAACATCGGCCCGAGCTCGAACGCGAGGAATCGTTCGCTCGTCTCGGCCAGGCGCGCGTGGGCGCCGGCCCAATCGGGACCGTCGAGGGCGGTCAGTCCGTTCGACGGGAACACGACGGGGAGGCCGCCGCGCTCCTCGATCGGCGCCATCGCCCGCGCCGTCGCGCCCCGGTCCCATGCATCGCCCTTCGCGTCGGCCACGTGTGCCCCGGCCACGAACTCCGACCCGACGACCTCACGGGTCACGTCGAGGACCGCCACCCGCTCGGCCTCGTCGAGGAGCTGGACATACCCGGTGTCCATGTTCACCGCGGGGACGAGCCCCGCCGCCGCCGTGCGTTCGAGCAGGTGTCGGAACGAGGTCCAGTCGATCCCACCGCCGGAATCGATCGGCAGGAGTACGGCGCTCATGCCCTGGATCTCGCGGCCCCGCCGAACGCGGGCCGCAGGGTGCGTGTCAGTCGTCATCGGATCGCTCCGGTCGCAGGTAGCCGCGCACCACCTGGTGGATGTGCCCGCAGCGCTCGTCGAGCTCGGAGCCCGACAGCAGGTCGCGCTCGAACACGACGCCGAGGGTGTGTGCGTTGCTCAGATAGAAATATCCGAGACTCGCGATCGTGATGTAGAGCTGGACGGGGTCGACCCCGGCCCGGAATGCCCCGGCCGCGACGCCGCGATCGAGGAGCTCTCGGATGCGATCGACGAGCGGATGGTGCAGCGACCCGACGTGCTCGCTCCGCGCGAGGTGTTCGGCGCGGTGCAGGTTCTCGCTGTTGACGAGGTGGATGAACTCCGGGTGCTCGAGGTAGTAGCGCCAGGTGAAGTCGACCAGGCGCGCCATCGCCTCTTCAGGCGGTAGAGCCTCGAGGTCGAGACTCGCCTCCGCCCCGCGAATGCCCGCATAGATCTGCTCGAGCACGGCGAGGAAGAGCGCCTCCTTGTTGCCGAAGTAGTGGTAGAGAAGCGCCTTGTTCACGTCCGCGCGGCGGGCGATCTCGTCGACCCGCGCGCCGCCGAGGCCATGGGCAGCGAACTCGTCGGTCGCGGCCTCGAGAATCGTGGCCCGACTGCGCGCGGCATCGCGGGTCCGGGGCGATCCGGGCGCGTGGGATCGGGTCCGGCGCGGGGCGCGCGAATGTGAGCTCGAGTCTCTAGGGCGCTTCTCGGGGCTCGGCACGGCCTCTCCCTGCTTCCGGGCGAATCTTCGGCCCGGGCTTGCGTCGTTATAACTAAAAGGTTAGTTAGTAGTCAAGCCCAGCCCAGGAGCCTCTCCCACCCCGATGCCCAAAACGGAGATCGAGATCCGCGCCGTTGCGCTCCGCGCGACGCGCTGCCGCACCCGCCTGCCCTTCCGCTTCGGGATCGTGACCCTGACGGAGGCGCCCGTCGTCGTCGCCCGGCTCACGGCGACGATCGAAGGCCGGGAGGTCGTCGGATTCGCCGCGGATCTCTGCGTCCCGAAGTGGTTCGAGAAGAACCCCCGCAAATCCGTTCGGGACGACGTGGCGAGTCTCTTCGGGAGCGCCGACCGCGCGACACGCGCCTTCACGGGCGCCAGCGGGACCCCATTCTCGATCTGGCACGCGGCCCATCGCCGCTGCCTCGACGGCGATCTCGCGAGCGGCATCCGACTCGTCGACGGATTCGGAGTGGCCCTCGTCGAACGCGCGATGATCGATGCGACCTGTCGCGGGGTCGGACGGTCCTTCGCCGATGCCCTCCGCGCCAACGTGTTCGGGTTCGACGCCGGCGCACTCCTTCCCGAGCTCGCTGGCGACGCCTTCGCCGGGGGCCCTTCCCTCGTCGCGGAGCCGTCGCCGACCCACGTGCAGGTGCGACATACGGTCGGCGGACTCGACCCGCTCCGGCGCGCCGACGTCCCGCCGGTGCTATGCGGAGACGACGACCATCCAATCGCCCTCGAAGACGACATCGCGCGCTTCGGCCTGCGCGCGTTCAAGCTCAAGGCCGGCGGTGACCCCGGCGCGGACGTCGCGCGCCTCTGCGAGATCGCCCGCGTGGTCGAGGCGTCCGGCGTCGCGGATCCCGTCTATACGCTCGATGCGAACGAGAGCTACGAAGACGTCGCCCCGATCGGCGCGCTGCTCGACGGACTCGAAGCCGACCCCGACGGGCGGCGCCTGCTCGAAGGCTTGCATTACCTCGAGCAGCCCCTGCCCCGCGTGCGCACCCTCGATCCCTCGACGGCGGACGACGTGCGCGCCCTCGGCGAGCGCGTCCCGCTCCTGATCGACGAAGCGGACGATGCGATCGATGCGTTCTCCCGTGCGCTCGCTCTCGGCTATCGCGGCGTGTCGGTCAAGAACTGCAAGGGCGTGTTCCGCGCCCTTGCCAACCGCTCGCTCGTGCTCGCGCGCAGCGACGGCACGTTCCAGACGAGTGAGGACCTGACGAACCTGCCGATGCTTCCCCTGCAACAGGACCTCGCGACCGTCGCCGCTCTCGGCCTCGACCACAGCGAGCGCAACGGCCATCACTTCTTTCCCGGCCTCGACGTGCTGCCGGAACGCGAGGCGGAAGCCGCCCTCGAAGCGCATCCCGACCTCTACGAACGCCGCGGCGATCGGATCGTGCTTCGGATCGAAGACGGCTCGATCTCGTTGGCGTGCCGGGAGGCGACCGGCTACGGCTATGACGCTGCGGTCGATTGGGACGCGCGCAACGAGCTCGACACTCTGCTTCAGGAGCCGTTGGCGTGAGCGAAGGACCCGACCCGAGCGGTACGAACGGCAGCGAGCCCGAAGGCGGCCCGTCCGACGACTGGCAGGGCCTGCGCCTTGCGACTGCGCCCGACCCCGGTGCCCTGCAATGGGAGAGCGCCGCCCTCCGCAGTCTCGCTGCTCGCCCCTTCGGCGCGCGCATGCGGGGCTACCTGCGCATGCTCGGTCCGGGCTACCTGCAGAGTGCGATGACCCTCGGCGGCGGCACCGTCTCGTCGGCGCTCTTCGCCGGCGCGATCTTCGGCGTCGACCTGCTCTGGGTCGCACCGGTCGGGATGGCCCTCGGCCTCGTGATGCTCTCGGCGATCGCGTGGCAGACGTTGTCGACGGGCGCGCGGCCCTGGCCGGCGATGCGCGCGCACGCGGGTCCCTTCTTCGCCTGGGCCTGGGCTGCGGGCGCGCTGCTCTCGTCGATCATCTGGCAGTTCGCGCAGTACGCCCTCGCCTCGGCGGTGCTCGTCGACGTGGCCGACGTGATGGGCTTCGAAGGCGTGCCCCCGATCGCGGCGGGGGTCGTGATCCTCGCGTGGGCGGTGCTCGTGAGCGGTCTCTACGGGCGTTCACCGGCGGCCGTGCGCCTCTACGAGCAGGTCCTGCGCTTCATGGTGTGGGGCATCGTGCTCTGCTTCGCGTGGGTCGTCGTGCAGACCGGGCTTCCCGAGCCCGGCGCGCTGCTTCGCGGCTTCTTCCCGACGTCGCTGCCCGAGACGCGCAACGGCATCGCGGCCGCGACCCTCGTGCTGTCCGGGCTCTCCGCCGCGGTCGGCGTGAACATGATCTTCCTCTATCCGTACACGCTGCTCGCGAAGGGCTGGGGCCGGGAACATCGCGAGCTCGCGCTGGTCGACCTCCTGATGGGCATGTTCGTGCCCTACGCGATCGCGGTCAGCCTGGTCGTGATCGCGACGGCAAACACGCTCCACCTCGACCCCGCCTACGAAGGCGTCCGTCTCTCCCCGGTCGAAGCGGCCCAGGTCCTCGCCCAGACGATCGGCCCGGTCGCGGGCCGGCTGGTATTCGGCATCGGCGTGCTCGGGATGGCGATGTCGTCGATCACGCTCCAGATGCTCACGTGTGGCTTCGTGGCGGTCGAGCTCTTCGGAGTGACCGTCGGCAGCCGGGAACATCGACTGGCGACCTGGCTCCCGATCCCCGGCGTGCTCGGGTGCGTCTACTGGAGCGACATCGCGGTCTGGGTCGCGGTCCCGACCAACATCGTCTGCGGTCTCTTCCTGCCCGCGACCTATCTCGGTTTCTGCCTGCTCCAACGGAGCGAGGCCTACCTCGGCGACGATCGCCCGACGGGCCCCCTCGCGCGCGTCTGGCTCGCGGCGATGTTCGGCGTGACGGGATTCCTGACGGCCTTCCTCATCTGGTACGTGCTGGACGTCCTCGGTTGATCGCGCTCGGCTACGAGCGCGGCGACCGCGGCGGACTATCCTGCGCGCGATGACCACCGAAGCGTCCCTCGACGCCTACCCCCGTCGCAAGATCTTCGTCCTCTCGTCGCTCGCGCTCTTCACCGCGGGCACGAGCTTCGCGCTCCGGGGGGCGATCATCGCGGACGTCGTCGCCGAGCTGTCGCCGGGCTCCGCGAGCCTGGCCGGCAGCCTGCTCGGGACCGCGTTCCTCGGCTTCGGGACCACGCTGCTCTTCGCGAGCATCTTCCTCGACGCGATCGGCATGGGGCGAGCCCTCCTCGCGTGCGCGCTCTGCTTCGCGGGAGGCACCGGTCTCGCGCTCGTCGCGAGTGGTGAGGGCGCGACCGGACTGATCCGCGCCGGCTTCCTGCTCTCGGGCCTCGGTTGGGGCTTCATGGAGGCCGCCGTCAATCCGCTGACCGCCGCGCTGCATCCCGACGACAAGACGAATCGCCTGAACATCGTGCACGCCTGGTGGCCGGCGGGCGTGATCCTCGGAACCCTCGTCGCCCTCGGCGGCAGCGCCCTCGACCTCGGCTGGCGCACGCAGTTCGCGGCCGTGCTGCTCCCGGCGGCCGGGTGCGTCGCGCTCTACGTCGGCACGCCCTTTCCGCGCACGGAGCGGGCGAGCCTCGGCGTGTCGATGCGCGAGATGTTCGCGGAGATCCCGAAGCACCCGATGTTCCTCGTGTGGTGGGTCTGCATGCTGCTCACCGCCGCGGCGGAGCTCGCCCCGAACCAGTGGTTCGACTTCGCGTTGACGAAGTCGATCGGCATCCGCGGTGCGTGGATCGTGATCTACGTGTCCGCGATGATGTTCGTGTTCCGCCACTTCGCCGGCCCGATCGCGCACCGTCTCTCGAACCTGACGATGCTCTGGGGCTCGGCGGCGCTCGCGGTGGTCGGGCTCTGGATCCTGCCCCTCGCCGATTCGCCCGTGACGGGGCTGCTCGCCGCGACCGTGTGGGGCCTCGGCGTGTGCTTCCTGTGGCCGACGATGCTGGCCAACGTGTCCGAGCGCTATCCGAAGGGCGGCGAGCTCTTCATCGGCCTGATGGGCGTCGCTGGCGCGATCTCGATCCAGTACGTCCTGCCTGCGCTCGGGCGCGTGACCGACACGACCAAGTCGGCCCTCGCCGGGGGCGCCGACGCATTCGCCGCGCTCGCGCCGGCCGACCAGGCGCCGATCCTGCAGGCCGCGAACGAGAGCGCCTTCCACACCCTCGCAGGGTACGTGGCGCTGTTGATCGTGGTGTTCGGCGCGATCGCGGTCGTCGAGCGAGCGCGACGAGCACGTTAGGTCCGACCGGCCTCAGCGCGCCCCGTCGGAGTCGAACGCGCGATCGATCAAGAAGAGCTCCTGCTCCGACAGGTCACGCTGGATCCCGCGATCGTCCCCGGGCAACCGCCCCTTCTTCTCGAACGCCACGAGGGCATCGAGGCCGGGACACTCGGCGGCGCCGCCGATCGTCGTACAGGCGTGGGCCGCGCAGGCCCGGCCGAAGGCGAGCGCCGTCGAGAAGCGCTCGTCCTGGGGATCGTCCGGATCCACTCTGAAACCGTCGGGGGCGAGACTCGCCGCGATTCCGGCCCCCATCGCGTCGCCGGCGCCGGTCGAGTCCGCGACGTCGTCGATCAGGAAGGGCCAGGCCGCGACCGGGCGATCGCTGCCGACCCGCTGACCGATCGCGCCGAAGCGCTCGAGCGAAACGACGACCGTGCAGCGGTCGCGGAACCAGGCGAGGATCGAGGCGAGACTCGCGTCCGGGAGGTCCGCGTCGCGACAGAAGCGGCGGACTTCCCCGATGTCGAGCTGGAACACGTCGACGCGGTCGCGCAGCAGCTTCTCCCAGCGCTTCGTGCCCTGCTTGAACTGCGCACTCCCGAAGTTCACGACCTTGGGAACGTCGCGGAGCGCGGGATCGGTCAGGATCCGCTCGGTGATCGCGCCGGCGTGACCGACGTCGGACCTTGACTTGCGTTTGCGGTCCGCGTGGATGTGGCCGATGACGACGGCGTCTGGGGCCTTTCGCCGCGCGGCGATCCGAGCGAGATGGCGTTCGACGTGGTCGGGGAACGCTTCCATCAGATCGGACGAAAACTCGTTCAAGACCGCGCGCGAGGCGCCCTGGCGGATGATCGTCGTGTAGGGCGTGACGAGCCCCGCGCCGCGGATCGACAGATCCCGGGACTCGAACGCCGCGCCGCCCGTTCGCGCCGCTTCTTCGAGGGCGCCGACGATCACGTCGCTCACCGGGTCGGCCTTCGCGAGGGGCAGGATCGGATGGACGTCGACCCCCAGGGCCAACAGTCGACACGCGTGATTGATCGAGCTCCCACCGGCCAGCCGCGGCTGGGGCGCGATCGAGTACTTCGCGTCCGCCTCGAACTCCCCCGGCAGCGTGTAGCCGTGCTCCACGTTCGCGCCGCCGACGGTGACCACGCGGAGGGTCGCCAGCTCTTCTCGGCGTGATCGCAATCGTCGTGTCGCTGATTCGGTCTTCACACGTGTCCCTGCCGTCCCGGTCCGATCAGAGCGCGGCGAAGCGTATCGCACCGGGTGGATCGCGTAGGTTGGGCACGATGCGACACGCTGCTGCGCGTCCGCTGCATTGAACTTTCCGCTCCGAGCGGCGTACCGCTCCATTGGAGGCACTGAGTCTCAAGCATTGCGACACCGGAACCGATTCTGCAAGCAGCCGAAGCAGGGAGGGGAGCGATCCCATGTCCGAGACGAGCGATAGCTTCGCACGTTGCGTAGAACAGTCCGAACGAGCCGCCTGGCGCCTCGACGACGTGATGCCGGCCGGCACCCGGCTCGACTTCACGTCTCCGTTCCTTCCGGAGTCGCTGGCGAAGACGGCATCCCTCGAGATGCTCGACGCGCGCGAGCGGAAGATCCTGAACCAGATCACCGCGAACGCCTACCTGAACGCGTTCTCGTTCGTCGAGGAGTACATCATCGCCACGATGATGGACCACGCTCGGGCGGAGCTCTTCGGAGACAAGGACGCCCTCCGTGCGCTCACGCGGGTCGCGGAAGAAGAGGTGAAGCACCAGCAGCTCTTCGAGCGCTATCGGATCGCCTTCGAAGACGGCTTCGGCACGACCTGTCGCGTGCTCGACAACGCGGCGGAGGTCGCGGGCGCGATCCTGTCGAAGAGCCCGGTGGCGGTCATGCTCGTCACCTTCCAGCTCGAGCTCACCACCCAGCATCACTACGTCGAGAGCGCGCGGGACGACGACACCCTCGACCCCTTCTTCGTGTCGCTCCTGAAGCACCACTGGATCGAAGAGTCCCAGCACGCGCGCGTGGACGCCCTCGAGCTCGAGAAGCAGGCGGCCTTCGCGCCGAACCGGGCGCTCGAGAGCGGCGTCGACGAGTACTTCGAGATCGTCGCGGAGCTCGGCGCGACCTTTGCCCGACAGGCAGCGATGGACGTCGACAGCCTCGCGACGGCGATCGGCCGCGTCCTGACCGACGACGAGCGAACGCGGATCGAAGCGTCGCGGCGCCTCGCCTACGAGGACATGTTCGTTCGCTGCGGGCTCACGCATCCGACCTTCCTCGCGCTCCTGGGCCGCCTCGACGAATCGGCGCCCGAGCGTGCCGAAAGCCTCGCGAAGACCCTCGGAGGGGATCCCTCGTGCAACTGATGGACCTGGTGAGAGACAAGCTGTCACGTGCGTTCAGCGGGCGCGAAGCGCAGCGGATCATCGACGAGACGCTCGAGAAGATCGGTCTCGAAGCGATCCGGAACCCCGACGACCTGCTCGCGTTCGGTACCGAGCTGACGAAGCACGAAGGCCTCCTAGGCGTGGTCGGCGGCTCGCTCCGCGTCCAGGCTCGGGTGCACGGCGCGGCCGGCGACTAGCTGGCTCGCGCTTCGGCCTGGAACATTCGCCGATCGGCGCGGTCTTCCTCTGCACGACCACACTCCCCGCGAATCGGTAGACTCCCCGCGCGACCCACCGACGGGTCCGAGCGGCGAGGACCATGGAGCGCGCGCGACTCGGCCAGAGCGATCTCGAAGTCTCGACCCTGGTCTTCGGAAGCATGGGCCGCACTCGCCAGGCGGAATCCGAGCGGCGACGCGTGCTCGATGCGGCCATCGACTCGGGGCTGACGTCGATCGACACGGCGCCCCTCTACGATTTCGGTGACGTCGAGCGCTTCCTCGGAGACGCGCTCGGCGGTCGACGGGATCGTGTCGAGCTGCTGTCGAAGGTCGGCCTCCGCTGGGACGAGGATCACGGCGAAGTGCTCTTCGCGACCCCCGAGCGCGTCGTGCGCCGCGACTCGCGCCCGACCGCGATCCGGCGCGACGTCGAGGAGAGCCTGACTCGTCTGCGCACGGACCACCTCGACCTCTGCCAGATCCACCACCCTGATCGACGTGTGCCGATCGAGGAAGCGCTCGGCGAGCTCACGCGACTGCGCGACGAGGGTAAGATCCGACACATCGGTGTGTCGAACGTAGCGGCGACTGAGCTCGCGTCCTGCATTGCATTCCTCGGGGCGCGCGGCGATGCGCTCACCTCCCTCCAGCTCCACTACAGCCTGCTCGAACGAAGCGCCGACCTGAAGCTCCTGCCCAGCTGCCTTGCCGCGGGCGTCGGCACGCTCGCGTACACGCCCCTCGAAGCCGGCGCGTTGTCGTCGCGAATCCTCGACGACGAGGCTGGAACCCGGGCACGCGGCGAGCACGATCCGGTCTTCCGCGAACCCAACCTCGGTCGCATCCGCGCTGCCCTCGCGGACGCGGTCAAGCCCGTCGCGCGCGAGCGCAGCGCGAGCCCCAGCGCGATCTGTCTCGCCTGGGTGCTGGGTCAGCCGGGCGTGACCGCAGCGATCGTCGGTGCGTCGAGCGAGGCCCAGCTCGCGGAGAACACCGCCTCCTGGGGCATTGCGCTCTCGCCAGATGAGCTCGCCGCCATCGGAGATCGTTTCGCGACCATCGTGCTCGATCGCGATCTCGATGCGACGCTCGGGATGAAGATCCGGCGTCGCCTGGGCCGCCTGCGTGAGCGACTCACGCGCATCGTCGCGAAGGGGGCCGAATGAACCTGCGACTCACCGCGCTCCGCGCGACGTGCACGCTCGTCCTGGTGGCCTGCGGCGGCGTCGAGCCCCCGCTCCCCGAGATCGGTGGCGCGCCCGACCGCGACGGCCTCTCGTCCTGGCGCCGCTTCGCGATCGATCGCGTGCTCGACTATCGCGTCTCGACTCAGGGCGCTTCCGGATACGTGGCGCTGATCGCGCGGGAGGGACGGGTCGTGTACGCGCGCACCACCGGGCTCGCGGATCGCGAGGCGGGCACGCCGATGACCCTGGAGACGCGCTTCCATCTCGCCTCGATGAGCAAGGCGATCACGGCGGTGGCGGCGCTGATCCTGATCGAGGAGGGCCGGCTGGGTCTCGAGGATCCGATCGCGCGCTACCTGCCGGCGTTCGGGGCACCGCAGGTCGTCGTCGCGCGCGATCCGGAAGGCGACTTCGACACGGCGGCCCTCGCGGAGCCGATCAGGGTTCGTCACCTGCTCACGTTCACCTCGGGGATCGGCGGGTACGCCGAGACCGACGACCCGCTCGATCAGCTCTGGCGCTCCCCGGACATCGAGATTGCCGGGCTCGGTTCCCTCGCGGACCGGATCGAGCACGTCGCGTCCCGCCCGCTCTACGAACGCCCGGGCGAGCGTTGGCGCTACGGCTGGAGCGCCGACACCCTGGCGCGCGTCGTCGAGGTCGCCGCGGGCGAACCCTTCGATGCCTTCCTGCGAGCGCGCATCTTCACGCCCCTCGGCATGCACGCGACCGGGTTCCCCGACGAAGTTCCCCCGGACGCGCCCTTCGCGCGGATGTACACACACGACGCAGACGGCGACCTCGTCCATGATCCGCAATTCGACGACTACTATGGTCGCGGGTGGACACCGGGTGGCGGCGGCATGGTCGGCACCGGCCCCGACTACCTGCGATTCGCGATGATGCTTGCGAACGGAGGCGTGCTCGACGGCGTGCGCATCCTGCGCGAAGAGACCGTCGCCGACATGCGACGCCTGCACGTGCCCCAGGGCGTCCTCGCCGACATGGGAATCGAAGGCCTCGGCTGGGGTCTCGGCGTCTGCGTCGTCGCCGACGACACGAAGACGATCATGCCCGCGACGAACGGCGACTATTGGTGGAGCGGCCGCTTCGGCACGCAGTTCTGGGTGAGTCCCGAGAAGGACGCGGTCGTCGTCGTCATGCAGCAGACCGAACGCGGCGAGCACTCGGACCTGCCCTGGGCATCCGCGGTCGTGCAGACGCTCGGGATGCCCTGATCGGCGCTCTCGTCGCTCGGCGCCTACCGCGCGAGCACCGAATCGACCCCGCGCTCGACGATCGCCGCGGCGACCCAGGCGATCGGCGGGATCACCAGATAGAGAACGAAGCGCCAGACCAGATCGACGCTGATCAGCCAGGTCCCGACCCCGGCGATCCGGTCCCGATGGGCGAGCAGCGACTCGAGCCGGACGACGTCCTCGGTCGTCGAGGGAGCCGCCGCCGCCTCCACCCGCGCATCGACGTCGGCCAGGCGTCGCGTCTTCGCGTCGCGAAGTCGACGGTGGAGGGGCCACAGCGGCCAGACGAGCAAGAGCGCGATCGAGATGACCGAGAGCACGATCCCGAAGTGGTAGTTGTACCAGCGAAACTCGGCATCCAGGGACTGCAGCGGTGAGAACGCCAGAGCGCCGGCGACCACGACGACGTCGCCCAACGCCGAGCGGGCGATGGGCTTCAGGCGTTCGAGGGCGAAGAGCTCGAACTCGGCGAGGCGACCGAGATGGCGGAAGGCCTGCGCGACGCGGAATCGGATGATGAGCACGATCCCGACCACGACCCAGACCGTGGTCTGTCCGAGGGAGAGAGCAACCGTGACGGAGCGCGCCGATGAGGCGGCCACCGCCTCGAAGATCGACGTGTTGAACGACGCCAGCACGAGTCCGAGGGCGACCCCGATCGGCCACGCGCGCCAGCCGTCGGTGATCTCGTGCCGCGCGCGCTCGATCGCTTCCTGATCCGCGATCGACGGCCGGAGCTGCTCGAGCAGCGCGAGGGAGAAGCGACGCAGCACGATCGACACCATCACGAAATAGGGAGGCAGACCGAGCAGCATCAGCGTCATGCCGACGACTTCGGTTCGTGAGCCCGCGTAGGCGGGAACCTCTCGACCCGTGAGCGCGCCGGTCCACGTGAAGAACGCCGCGAGCACGGCGAAAGCGATCGCGCCGCAGAGGCTCGCCGGATTCCGCCGGATCCAGTGCATCACACTCCTCCCGAGCCGCGAAGCAGGGCCTGCGCCGTCAAGCCGCGCGCAGGTGCAGAGGGAACGCCTCCAGCGTACGCAGCGCGGTGTCGCCCGCCCATCGCGGCTCGGCACCGTCCCACTCGATCGTGGCGAAGCGGTCGAGCAGCGTCTCGAAGGCCACACTCCCCTCCATGCGCGCGATGCTCGCGCCGACACAGAAGTGGGCGCCGAACCCGAAGCTCAGGTGCCGGTTGTCGGCTCGACCGATGTCGAAGCGTTCGGGCCGATCGAATCGTCGCGGGTCGCGATTCGCCGCGGACAGGCTCACGAGGATCAGCTGCCCTTTGGCGAGCGCGACCCCGGCGTGCTCGCAGTCCTCGCGCACGAGACGCGAGAGGTAGATGATCGGCGGCTCGAAACGGAGCATCTCCTCGACCGCCGCCTCCATCCGAGGGGGGTCCGCGCGCAGGGCGGCCAGCTGATCCGGGAACTCGAGCAGGCAGAAGAGCCCGTTGCCGATCAGATTGCGCGTCGTCTCGTGCCCCGCGTAGAGCATCTGCGCGATCATCGCGACGAGCTCCTCCGGCGAGAGTCGTTCGCCCGCCTCCTCGACCTCGATCAGTGCCGAGAGCAGATCGTCCGCCGGACTCGCGCGGCGGGCGCGGATCAGATCCGCGGCGTAGTCGCTGAGGCCGACCATCGCGGCGTCCGCCCTGACCCGATCCTCGTCCGTCGGATAGCCCGTCGCGACCGACAGCGCCTCGGTCCAGCGTCCCATCTGTTCGAAGTCGACCTCGGGGATCCCGATCACCTCGCAGATCACCTGGAGCGGAAGCTTCTGCGCGAAGGCGTCGTAGAGATCGACGTGGACGGCGTCGGCAGCGGCGTCCGCGAGTCGCGCGGCGA
This sequence comes from uncultured Spirochaetaceae bacterium, assembly GCA_964488255.1. GTDB lineage: Bacteria > Myxococcota_A > UBA9160 > UBA9160 > UBA4427 > UBA4427. The sequence goes on from CAZAUR010000003.1 coordinate 29,413, forward strand.
TGCGTTGGGTGATCGGTCGCACCCGCGCCACCTGCCGCGGCGTGAAGGCGCGATTCATCAGGCCCCGGAGTCGGTCGTGCACCGGCGGATCCAGGAACACCACCGTCCGACGGAGCCAGTCGATGTAGGGCCCCTCGGTCCAGCCCTGCTGCTCATAGTAGGCGGCACCCATCGCGCCGAAGTTCCGACCGAGCAGGACGTCGTGGACGGATTCGAAGGAGAGGAACATCGCCGTGCTCATGCGCGGCAGGAAGACCGCTTCGGCGCCCTCCGCTCGCAGCGCTCCGAGACGGGTATGGGGGTCGCGGAAGAAGCCCGCGTCGAATGCCAGCTCCGGCAGCCCGGTGCTCTGGCTGACTGCTTCGCCCATTGCGCACGCCTCCGGCAGCTCGTTCGGATCGCGGCCAGTGTAGCGAGCGCCGATCCGTTCAGGCCGGACGCGGACCGAAGCGCTTCGCCGCGCGAGCGCGCGCCTTCTCGGCTTCGACGTCGCGGTTCCGGGGGGTCGCGGTCGTCGTGAGCGACTCGAGGAGCTGCGCGGCGACCCCGGACACGGCTTCGACCGCCGACTCGAAGGCCGCTTCGTTCGCCTTCGAGGGCTTGTTGAAGCCGCTGATCTTGCGCACGAACTGGAGCGAGGCCGCGTGGACCTCCTCGGACGTGGCCGGCGGCTCGAAGTTGTAGAGCGTCTTGATGTTACGGCACATGATCGTCCCTCCCGCCTGCGTGATGGGATCCGTCTCGCCTAACGTCCTGGCGCTCGACAGAAGTCGGCCAGGTTGCGTGCCGTGTCGCGGCTGATCTCCGGACACGCGATCGGGAAGATCTCCGTCCCGTGCATCGTCCCCATCACCTGACGACAGCGCGCCTCGACCCCGGCCTCGAGGAGCATCCGATAGAACGCGACGCCCTCGTCGCGAAGCGGGTCGCACTCGTTCACGCTGATCATCACCGGGGGCAATCCCTTCAGGTCGTCCTCGCTCGCGAAGATCGGCCACGCGAGGGGGTCCTGCTTCTCGAAGGCCTCGATCCCGTAGGAGTGCTTGCCGACGTTGTTGTGCAGGTCGAGCAGGATGCCGTTGTTCTCGACCGACGAGGGGAAGCGATCCTGCGGCCACTCGCCCGCGATGTAGGGACAGAGGGCGTAGAAGCCGCCGACCCGACCCGCGCGGCCTTCGCGGTTCAGCTTGAGGGCGGTCGCGAGGGTCAGGTTTCCGCCGCCGCTCTCGCCCGCCACGATCAGCCGGCTCGTGTCGAAGCCGAGCTCGGCCGCGTTCTCGATCAGCCAGTCGAGGCCGGACACGCAGTCGTTCAGGCCCGCCGGAAAGGGCTCGACCTCGGGTGCGCTCGACGGAACGATGCAGTTCCGGAAGTCGACCATCGCGACGTTCACTCCCTGGGCGGCGATGATCTTGCCCCAGGCGCGATAGTTCCCGTCGAAGCACGACATCGTCATCATGCCGCCACCGTGGATGTAGTACACGCCGGGTCGGGTCTCCGCGTCGACGTGCCGAATCAACTGGAGCTTGATCGTGTTGCCGTCCGGGGTCGAAGTGAGCTCGCGCGTCTCGACGGAGAGCCCCTTCGAAGGCGCGATCTCCTCCGAGTCACAGATCTCCATCATCTGGCGGAGTGACTCCGTGCCCTGCCGGGCGGTCTCGCTGTTCATGCGCGCGATCAGCTCGTCGCGATCCTTCACGTCGCTGCTCTCGCCGAGCTGCATCTGACCGAGCATGGCGTTGATTCTCGGGTCGAGCCGGGGATCGGACATCTTCGTGCTCCTCGTTTTGCAGGGACTTCCGACGGTAGCGCCGCATGCGCGGGCCGCTCGCGCTCCCTCGACTCCGCGCGTCGGGCGCCTTACGATTTCCCGCCGAGGAGCCCCATGACCGTCCAATACGACCCCTTCTCCGACGATGTGATCCACGGCGACAACCACGGGATCTACAAGCGACTGCGCGACGAGTCGCCGATGCACTACCTCGAGGCCTACGACGCCTTCGCGCTGTCCCGCTTCGACGACGTATGGTGGGCCTGCGCCGGGGATTTCGTCTCGAACGCCCGGGGCGCGACCTCTGCCCATCTGCTGACCCGGGTGCAGCCGGTCCTTCCGCTCATCAACAACATGGATCCGCCGGAGCATTCGCGGCTTCGCGGTGGCCTGCGCAAGCACTTCATGCCCGCGAAGATCCGCGCGCTCTCGCCCTGGATCCAGGACCTGGTCGAGCGCCTCGTCGAGCCCTTCGCGGACGGCGGCGAGCACGAGTTCGTCGAGGACTTCGCGCAGCCCCTGGCCATGAACGTCGGCTGCAAGGTGATCGGCCTGCCCGAAGAGGACGGAGACTACCTGCGCGACGTCGTCGGGCGCTTCTTCATGCGCGAGCCGGGATACGAAGGCATGACCGAGGACGGGCTCGCCGCGATGGGCGAGATGAACGAATACCTGCGGCGCATCTCCGCCGACCAACGCGCGAACCCCCCGGCGGAGCCGAACGCGATCACGGTGCTCCGCGAATACCGGGACCTCGAAGGCAACGCCCTCGATGACGACGCGATCGGTTCGCATCTCTCCCTCTTGCTGATAGGCGGAACCGACACGCTCCCGAAGGTGCTCGCGAACCTGATGCTCCGCCTGCAACAGAACCCGGACCAGCGCGCGGCCCTCGCGGCCGATCCAGCCCTCGCGGTCCCCGCATTCAACGAAGCGGTCCGGATCGACATGCCGACCCAGAACATGTGCCGACTCGTCACCAAGCCGGTCGAACGCCACGGCGTCGAGATGTCCCCCGGCCAGGTGATCGTCCTGCTCTACACCGCGGCCAACCGCGACGATCGAGAGTTCCCGGATCCCGACCGCTACGACATGCACCGCAACGCGCCGCGCAGCCTCGGCTTCTCCCACGGCCATCACGCCTGCATCGGCCTGCACGTCGCGCGCAAGGAGGGCGAGCTGGCGATCAACGAGATCCTCAAGCGCTTCCCCGACTACGTCGTCGACGACAGCCGCCTGGAAACCTACGCGACGGAGTTCGTGAAGGGCTACTCGGCGATGCCCGTGCGCTTCACGAGCTGAGCGCACGGCCCCGGATCACAAGGAACGAACCCATGTCCACCCCCGAAACGCCCTCCGCCCTCGAGACCCTCGGCCTCCCTCCGATCGATCAGGTCGGGTTCGTGGTCCGATCCCTCGAAGAGACCAAAGAGCGCTACGGCGCGCTCTTCGGACCGTGGACCGAGATGGACGGCTCGGTCCAGGACGCGGACTACCGCGGCCGAAGCGAGGACGTCTCCCTCGGCATCCTCTTCGGGCGCTCCGGCGAGCTCGAGATCGAGTTCATCGAGTGGAAGGACGGCCACAGCCCCCACCGCGAGTTCATCGAGGCCGGCCGCGAAGGCATGCACCACCTGCGCTACCGCGTCGACGACACCGACGCGTGGGTCGAGAAGCTCGCCCCCCTCGGATACGCGCCAATCTGGTACAAGCGTTTCACCGAGGACACGATCTTCGCCTACCTCGAGCGCGAGGGAGACCCGCTCCTGATCGAGTTCCTGCAGATGCCGGAAGCCGGGCCAGGCACGAGTTAGACGCCACTTCGCCGGTTGGACCGGGGACGAGTTAGACGCCTCCGCGCCGGTTGGACCGGGGACGAGTTAGACGCCTCCGCGCCGCTCGGGATATCCTGTCCGGGCGATGGAGTACCTGTTCCTCTTCTTCTTCGTGCTCTACATCGCACCGTGGGTGGCGGCGGAGAGCATCGAACACCGCAGCGCAAACGCGATCCTGTTCCTGAACCTCGGCTTCGGCTGGACGGGCGTGGGGTGGCTCGCCGCGGCGGGCTGGGTCTACCGCGATTGGCCGCGAGAGACCTCGCCCCCGAACCTCGTCGTCGTGCAGGCGGGATCGACGCCGCAAACGCCGCGATGGCGCCGAGCGTCCGGTCCGTTCTTCGCCGCGCTCCTGCTCGTCGGCGCCGTCGCCGGAACCCTGGCGCTCTTCACGACCGACGGCGCCCCGACGTGGAAGTTCGCAAAGGTCGGCCGCGTCGGCGCGAGCGTGCACCTCGGCGCAGGCCGCGACTGGCCGACCGTGGGCCGACTCGACGAGGCGTGTCGTCTCCGCGTGCTCGACCGGGACGGATCCTGGCTCAAGGTCTGGCGATTGGACGGCTGCGACGCCGGCATGGCGGGTCGCTCGGGATGGGTCCCGGTCGACGCGCTGCGACCTGCGCCGGAGACGCCCCGTTAGAAGTCGTCGCCTAGCGCCTTCTTGAACGCCTCGAGCTCGCGCAGGCGCGGCTCGATCCCGCTCCACTCCTTGCCCGGCTCGCGCACGCCGGTCTCCTCGGGGCCGAGGTCTGCCCAGGGCGCCGTCACCCAGTAACGCGTCGCGCCGAGGCTCTTCCAGAGATGCGCGTACTCGACGCACTCCTCCATCGTCTTCGGCGCCTTGCGTGCGCCCGGGGGCATCTCGAAACGCTCGTCCTCGAAGTAGACCGCGCCCTCGAGCCCGATCTCGGACGGGTCGCGCCCGGCCTCCTTGGCCGCAGTATGGATCGTCTCGAGGTGTTCGCGCAGGAGATCCTCGCTGAACCACGGGTAGTAGGGGAACCAGCCGTCGGCCTGACGACCGACGCGCTTCAGCACGCGCGGGCTCTGGCCGCCGAGCCAGACCGGAATCGGGCGCTGGATCGGGAGCGGGTTGATCCCCACCGCGTCGAGGGTGTGGTGCTCGCCGTGATAGTTCACGACCTCCTGGGTCCAGAGCAGCTTCAGCACGTCGAGCTGCTCGTCCATGATCTTGCCCCGCTTCTTGAAGTCGACGCCCATGCCCTCGAACTCGACGTCGTTCCACCCGGCCGCGATCACGAAGCGCGTGCGGCCGCCGGAGAGGAGGTCGACTTCCGCGGCTTGTTTGGCGAGGAGCGCGCTCTGGCGCTGGGGGCCGACGAGGATGCCGGTGCAGAGCTCGAGGGTCTCGGTGAAGGCGGACAGCCAGCCGAAGAGCACGAAGGGCTCGTGCCAGACCATGTGCCGGTCGTAGAGCGGTCCGTGGCCGAAATAGGGCTTCCAGTCCGGGCGCGGGTCGAGGTCGGCCCCGAGCACGTGGTCACCGACGGTGATGTAGCCGTAGCCCATGTCTTCGATCGCGCGCAGGAACTCTCGCAGCGCCCCGGGATCCTCGAGGATCAGGTGCTCCGGTAGATTGGTGCCGAGCTTCACGCGTGTTTCGTCCGCCATCTCTGGTTCTCCTTTCGCGTGCGATCGCGTCGCACGCGGGTCAGATCTCGATCTCCGCCAACCGCGCCGCGGTCGATTCCCACGTGGCTCCCTCGACCGCGAGCGGGGCGGCGAGGAAGTCGGTGAGGCCGGCGTCACGATAGGCGCGCAGCCTTCGCGCGACTTCCTCTTCGTCGCCGATGACGGCGATGTCCGCGATTCGCGACGCGCCGCTCGCATCCACGACGCGCTTGTAGGGCATGTTCCCTTCGTAGAAGCCGAACTCGGCCTGTGCTGCGTCGCGCGCTGCGGCGGTCTTCGAAGCCGGCACGATCGCCGTCGCGACCACGCTCGCGATCGTCGGCTCGCCCCGACCCGCGGTCGCCGCGGCCTTGCGCACCGGCGGCGCGATCTCGCGCGCGATCACGCCTTCGTCGCACCAGGTTCCGATCACGCCGTCCGAGAAGGCCCCGGTCACCTCGAGCATCTTCGGCCCGATCGCGCCGACGAGGACCGAGCCCGGCTTCTCGGCGCCCGGTGTGCCGTAGATCGATCCGAGCTCGAAGACCTCACCCGCGTGCTGGACGAAGCCCGCCTGCTCGCGTTCGCCGGAAGGCGCGGCGCCGACCGCGAAGGCCCCGTTCAGGATCTCGAGGTACTCGCGTACGTGCCGGGCCGGGCGCTCGAAGGCGAGTCCGTGCATCGCGATGATCGCCGGATTCGAGCAACCGATCCCGAGGTGGATCGGACGGCCGACCGCGGACTGGACCGAGGCGGCCTGTCGCGCCATCGCGAGCGGATGGAAGAAGAAGGTCGGGATCACCGCCGAGCCGACCTCGATCGTGCGCGTCGCCTCGCCCGCGGCCTGCATCGAGGTCAGGGCGTCGGGCGCCCAGGGCAGGTAGGGCACCCACGCGCTCGGGTAGCCGAGCGCTTCGGCACGGACCGCGCGCTCACGAATCTCGTCGATGGCCGAGCCCGGCCCCCAGGTTTCCGAGACGAAGATTCCGACGCGCACCCGCACCTCCGACGCGCGTTGGCGCGCCCCGACCCATTCTGGCCCGCAATCCCGACGCCGTCGAATCGGTTATGCTCCGCCCCCCTGCCCGGCAGCGCGCGACCGCGCCCCGCGGCACCCTCCTTCGCTCTCGAAGCCTGCGATCCACGACCCGACCCGGTCCTTCCGAAGGTTCGACATGTCCGCCCTCGCGTCCCTCCGCGAAAAGACCGCCATCATCGGCCTCGGCCAGACGCCCTTCACCCGCGGCACGGACACCTCGACCCTCGGGCTCCACCTCCGCGCCGCCCACGAAGCGATCGCCGATGCCGGGCTCACGCCGGCAGACATCGACGGCGTGATGCCGAACGAGCTCGCGGGGACCGTCGCCGAGGACTTCATCCTCGAGCTCGGCCTCCCGAACCTGGCCTTCTCGTCGACGATCCGGACCGGCGGCGCGAGCTTCGTCTCCGCGATCCAGAGCGCCGCCCTGGCGGTCGCCGCCGGCATCGCGAAGAACGTCCTGCTCATCGCCGGCCGCCGCGGCTATTCGGCCCAGCGCGTGTCGCTCACGAGCGAGGGCGCGATCCCGCCGCACCCGGTGATGCGCCAGATCGACGAGTTCGAGCGACCCTTCGGCAACACCGTCGCCGCTCAGTGGTTCGCCCAGGCCGCGCGCCGACACATGCACGAGTACGGCACGACGAGCGAGGACTTCGGGCACATCGCGGTCGCGATCCGCGGACACGCGAACTCGAATCCCCGCGCGCTGATGCACGAGAAGACGATGACCCTCGAGCAGCATCAAGCGTCGCCGTTCATCTCCGATCCACTCCGGCTCTTCGACTGCTCCCTCGAGACCGACGGCGCGACGGCGATCGTGATCACGAGCGCCGAGCGGGCGAAGGACGCGAAGCAGCCGGGGATCCCGATCCTCGGGGTCGGCGAGGGACACGGCGACCCGCCGACCTCGATCACGCAAAAGCGGGACCTGACCCGGATCGAAGGGCTCGAACGCGCGGCGGAGCGCGCCTTCGCGATGGCCGGGGTCGATCGAAGCGACATCGACTGCGCGCAGATCTACGACGGCTTCACCTGGATCGTGCTCGCGAGCCTCGAAGCCTGCGGCTTCTGCAAGCCCGGCGAAGGCGGCGCGTTCGTGCGAGACGGGCGGATCGCGCTAGGCGGCGCGCTGCCGGTCAACACCTCCGGCGGCCTGCTCTCCGAGGGGCACTGCTCCGGGGCCAACCTCGTGAGCGAAGCCGTGCGACAGCTGCGCGGCGAAGTCGAGAAAGGGCGGCAGGTGGCGGATTGCGAGCGCGTGATGGTCACCGGCGAGGGGGGCTTCCACGAAGGCGCATGCATGATCCTGGGGGCCGCGGCATGAGCGGAACGGAGACGACGCCGCGTCCGGCCATCCCGATGACCGAGGTCAGCCAGGGCTTCTGGGACGCCGCCAAGGAAGGTCGGCTCGCGATCCAGCGCTGCACGTCTTGTGGCGTGCTGCGTCACTACCCGCGCCTGCGCTGCCCCGAGTGCCATGCCGAGGGCTTCGATTTGCGGGACGTCGCAGGCACCGGCCACGTCCATTCCTATACAGTGGCGCATCGCGCCTTCCACCCGGCCTGGCAGGACCACGTGCCCTACGTGATCGCGACGATCGAGCTCGACGAAGGCGTCCGGCTCGTCTGCGATCTGCTCGATGCCGATCCCGAGACGATCGCGATCGACCAGCGCGTCGCGGTCCGGTTCGAGGACCTGCCCGGGCAGGGGCGCGTGCCGCGCTTCGACGTGATCGACTGAGCGGCCGGGCTGGAGTCCCGCACCCGCGATTCCGACCGGAAGAAAGAACAAGGCATGGATCTCTCTCTCGACGAATCCCAACACATCCTCGTCGACACCTTCTCCGAGATGCTCGAGAAGGAGTGTCCGACGACGCACGTCCGCGACTGCGAGGGCGAAGGCTTCTCGGAAGCACTCTGGGGTCAGTACTGTGAGCTCGGCGCGAACGTGATGGGGCTGCCGGAGAGCGCGGGTGGCCTCGAGATGTCGCTGCTCGACCTCGGCCTCGTCGCAAACCTGTCGGGTCGCGCGATCGCGCCGGTGCCCTTCCTCGAGGTCGCGACGGTCGGGCGGCTGCTCGCGAACGTCGCGCCGGAAGATCCGTTGCTGGCGGCGCTCGCGGAAGGCGCGCCCGCCGCGTCGATCGCCCTGCCCCGCTCGAACGCCGTGCTCGGCACGTCGACCGGCGGCACTACGCGGACCCTGGTGCCCTTCGGAGCCCTCGCCGACGCGGTCGTCGCGCTGGATGGGGACACGCTCTACATCGCCGAAGGCGGCGAGGCGCGGCGCTCTTCCCGTGTGCAGGACATCGGCGCCGGCGCCCTCGCCTGGTGGAACCTCGACCGCGCCGAGAACGCCCGGGTGCTCGCGACCGGCGATGAAGCCGTCGCCGCGATGGCGCGCGCGAACGCCGAGTGGAAGCTGCTCGCCGGGTTCTGGCTGACCGGCATCGCCCAGCGCGCGCTCGCGATCGGCTCCGAATACGCCCGCGAGCGCATCCAGTTCGGCGTCCCGATCGGCGGCTTCCAGGCGATCGCGCATCCCCTCGCCGAGTGCGCGATCCGGTCCGATGGCGCCGAGCTCCTCTGCCAGGAGGCGGCCTGGGCGGACACCGAAGATCCGGTTCGCTTCGAGATGCTGTCGTCGATGGCCTTCGCCTGGGGCTCTCAGACGGCGATCCGGACCGCGGACATCGCCCTGCACACCCACGGCGGCTACGGCTTCTCGACCGAGTACGACATCCAGCTCTTCTACCGCCGCGCGCGATCGCTCTCGTCGATCGCCGGGGGCGCCAAGGAAGAGCTCCAGACCGTGGCCGAGCTCTGCTTCGACCGCGACGGCAGCGGCCAGGCCGCAACGCTTCTCGGAGGTGCGCAGTAATGGATTTCCGACTCGGAGAGAAGGCGGAAGAGGTCCAGCGCGAGATCCGTGCGTTCCTCGCGGAGCACTTCAGCGACGAGGATCGCAAGGAAGCGGCCGAGGACGGCGGCGGCCACAACTGGGAGCTGTACCGCAAGCTCGCCGCGGCGGGCTGGGTCTCCGCCGGCTGGCCGAAGGAGTACGGCGGCGGCGGCCGCGATCCCTACGAGATCCTCACCCTCTACTGGGAGCTCTGCAAAGCGGGCTTCCCGTGGATCGGGCTGCTGAACAACGGCTTCATCGGCCACACCCTGATGGCGATGGGGACCGACTATCACCGCGAGCACTTCGTCCCGAAGATCGCGAACGGCGAGATCGCCTTCGCCCTCGGCTACTCGGAGCCCGGCTCGGGCTCGGACGTCGCCGGCGCGCGCACGACGGCCACGCCGGACGGCGACGAGTGGCTGATCAACGGCGAGAAGATGTGGACGACGACTGCCCACACCGCGCAGTACATCTTCATGCTCACCCGCACGAGCACCCAGGACCGACCCCACCGCGGGCTGACGATGTTCCTCGTTCCGACCGACATCGAGGGCGTCGAGATCACGCCGATCCACACGATGGGCGGGGAACGCAGCAACGGCGTGTCGCTCTCCGACGCGCGGATTCCCGACGCCTACCGCGTCGGCGAGGTCGACAAGGGCTGGTCCGTCGTGCGCTTCGCCCTCGGTCTCGAGCAGGCGATGGGCTATGCGGATCTCCAGGAGCGATTCATCCAGCACGCCGGTCAGTGGTCGCTCACGCCGGGCGCCGACGGCCAGCGCCCCTTCGATGATCCGCGCGTGAAGGAACAGCTCGGCCAGACCGCGATCCACGCCGAGGTGTCGCGCCTGCTGCGTCATCGCTCGACCTGGATCACCGCGGAGGGCAAGGACCTCGGCGGCAAGGGCGCCATGACGAAGTCCTTCTCGGGCACGTCCTACCTCGAGGACGCACAGAGCTGGATGGACCTCGTCGGTCCGGCCGGTCTGCTCAAGGAGGACGAAGACGGCGCGCTCGCCGGGGGCAACTTCGACGAGGCGTTCCGCCAGACGCCGGTCAACACGATCTACGGCGGGACGGCGGAGATCCTCCGCAGCCTCGTGGCCGAGGTCGAGCTCGGGCTGCCGAAGAGCCGCTAGCGCGCGCGACGGCGACGGGGTCTATTCTCGGGGGCCACCCGAGAGGAGCCCTCGTCATGAAGCTCGACCCGAACAACACCTGGACCCTCGTCGAGAAGCGCCTCGCTTCCGAAGAGGACCCGATCGTCCGCCGCAACCTGGAACTCGTCCTCCAGCACATGAAGTGCGAGGCGAAGGCGGACATCGAAGGGGTCGTCGCGACCCTCGTCGAAAAGCCGAAATACGTCATGCACGACGACCCGGGCAACGTGCCCATGAACCCGGACGGCAGCAAGGATGCGGTCCGCAAGTTCTACGACCTCACGATCGTGCAGTCCGGGGCCCATCGCCTCGAGCTCGACTGTCAGCGGGTGATCGCCGATCGCGACTGCGTCGTGACCGAAGGCACCATGCGCATGGCCTACCCCGGCTACGCCTTGAAAGCGCAGGGGATCGAGGTCGACGACGACCAGGCCCACTACCTCTACGAGGCGCGCATGAGCATCGTCTGGCCCGTCGACCAGAACGAGGGCCTCCTCGTCGGCGAGGAGAGCTACACCGGAGGCGACGGCTTCGCCGGGATCGCGGATCGCAAGCTCGCGGAGTCCGACATCGCGGAGCTCTCGATCTGATGCGGTGCACCCTCGCGCTCCTCGTCCTCGCGGTCTGCTTCGGTTTCGGAGCCCCGGCCCACGCCGACGCCATCGCGGACGAGGTCACGCGCGACTACGACCGACACCTGGAAGACCTGTTCGAACACTTCCATCGCAACCCCGAGCTCTCCTACCTCGAGGTCGAGACCTCGAAGCGTCTCGCGAAGGAGCTCCGCAAGGCCGGCGCGAAGGTCACGCGCGGCGTCGGCGGGACCGGTGTCGTGGGCGTGATCGAGAATGGCGATGGCCCCCGCGTCCTCGTGCGCGCGGACATGGACGGTCTCCCGATCCGCGAGGACTCGGGTCTGCCCTACGCCTCGACGGCGAACCAGGAGCGACAGGACGGCGAAGTCGTCCCGGTCATGCACGCCTGCGGTCACGACATGCACATGACGAGCCTCGTCGGCACCGCGCGATGGCTCGCGAAGCACCGCGACACGTGGTCCGGGACGGTCGTCTTGATCGGGCAGCCCGCCGAGGAACGCATCGGTGGCGCAAAGGCGATGATCGCGGACGGGCTCTACGAACGCTTCGGCGTGCCGGACTACGCGCTCGGCCTCCACGTCCACAGCGGCGGCCCGACCGGCAAGGTCGTGTTGCAGGCAGGCGCGTCCGCCGCCTCCTCGGACAGCGTCGACCTGATCGTCCGCGGCGCCCAGGCCCACGGGGCCGCGCCCCAGAACGGGATCGACGCGGTCTACATCGCTTCACAGATCGTGGTGGCGCTCCAGAGCCTGGTCAGTCGCGAGATCAGCCCGATCGACAACGCCGTCGTGACCGTCGGCTCGATCCACGGCGGCCTGAAACACAACATCATCGCCGACCGCGTGAAGCTCGAGCTGACCGTCCGGTCGGACGCGGTCCGCGTCCGCAATCACCTGATCGACGGGATCGAGCGCATCGCGCACGGGGTGGCGCGTGCGCACGGGGTGCCGGAGGACGCGCTGCCCACCCTCGAGGTCCTCGCATCGACGCCGCCGGTCGTGAACGACCCCGAGCTGATCGAGCGGCTGCGCGCGCCGATCCTCGCGGAGCTCGGCTCCGAAGGTCTCTACACGCGGGAGCGGGACAGCATGGGCGCCGAGGACTTCGCGGAATTCGGGTCGACCGAGCACGCCGTGCCGAGCGCGTTCCTCTCGGTGGGCGGCTCGCCGCCCGAGGTCGTCGCGGAGGCCGAACGCGGGGGCGCGCCCGCCCCCTTCCACCACTCGCCGGGGTTCCGGATCGAGCCCCGAGGCTCGATCGTGACCGGTGTGCGCGCGACGGTCGCGGCCGTCAAGGAGCTCGCCCCACCGAGCCCGCGTTAGTCGGCCACGTCAGTCGAGTCGGATCGTCTGCATCTTCGCCCCGACGAGGTCGCGTTGGGCCGGGGCGAGGACGAACTCCTCTCGCACGATGCGGCGATGGAGATAGCGGACGATCTCTTCGTCGCGCTCACCCTGGTTCGCGGCGACGAGGTCGGAGAGGAGCTGATCCCGCTCCTGCCACGAGGTCGGTCGCTGTCCGAGCAGCACTTCGACATCGTCGAAGTCCTTCGCGAGGAGGTCCGCGCCGTAGCGATCCGCCTGGCGAAGATAGAGCGCAAGACGGCGCAGACCGTCCGCCTCGTAGTCCTGGAACTCGTCGTGGGTCTCGAACGCATCGAAGCGTGCCTGCAGAGCGTCGTGCGCGACGGCCCAGGGCGAAGCGCCCTCCTGCGGGAGTCCCGGGGCCTCGAGCGCGTAGCCCTCGCGATGGGCGATCAGTTCGAGGGGCGTCCGCGAGTACACGAGGTACCACGTCAGGTACTGCACGAATTCGACCGCGACGTGGGGCGCCATCAGCGCCAGTCCCGTGGACACGGGCGTCGTGAGGGCGAAGCGGATCGCGTGATAGAGCACGACGCGTCGATCGACGGGATGGCCGCGCGCTGCCTCGTAGCGATCGATCGCGACGTCGAGGGGGCCCATCTTCTCGGTGAGGTCGCGTGAGAAGAGGCCACCGAGATCCGCGAGGGGATCGCCCAGGTAGCCGAGCTCCATGTCGAGCATCGCGGTCAGGTGCCCCTTCTCGAAGATGTACTGCCCCGAGTCGCCGGTCACGAAGGTGATTTCGTCGCGGCCTTCCGGGACATGGCGCTCGCACCAATCGATCAGGAACTCGACGATCGGATCCGGCCGGATCTTCTGCTCTCGAAAACGCGTGATCCCTTTCGCGGTGTCGCCCAGCGCCAGCTCCCGGGGCGAACGCAGGGCGACCAGTCCCTCCTCCACGAAGTCCTCGATCGGGAGCGCGTGGATCTGGGCCAGGACCTCGATGAATTCGTCGCGAACGGTGTCGGCCTCCGACTGGCTCTCGGCAGTCGTAAGATCGGGCCGGCCCGACACCTTTTCCATGACGAAGCCGATCGGTTCCTCGCAGAAGCCGTAGATGCGCGGCACCAGGATCCCGTTCTTCTCGAGCACCCGGAAGCACGCGTACTCGTTCCGGATCGTGTTGTCGTCGCCCTGCTCGAGGCGACCACCCCGAAAGCAGACGGGGACGATCTCGCCGTCGGGTCGCTCGACGTCGATCCAGAACACCGGGCGCCAACGGGCCTGGCGCTCCGCAGAGACGATCCGGCCGCCGACCGAGCGCTCCACCTCTTCGAAGGCGGGCCGCCACTCCGTTCCAAAGGAATCGAGGTCGAAACTCATCGGGAATCCTCCGCGTCATCCACCCGCTCACCCACGCCGACACCCTAGCGCCCCGATTCGGGCCGGTGCCGCCCCGCCGCGCGCTCGGGTAGGATCGCGCGTATCCACCCGTGAAGGAGCTCTCGTGCCCGACCTCTTCGACCTCACCGGCCGCGTCACCCTCGTGACCGGCGCGACCAAGGGCCTCGGCCGCGCCATGGTCCAGGGCCTGGCGGAGGCGGGCAGCGACATCGTCGTCGTGAGTCGCAAGCAGGACCTGTGCGATCAGGTCGCCAAGCAGGTCGAGGCCTCGACCGGGCGTCGCGCCCTGCCGGTCGCGTGCCATCTCGGCGAGTGGGACGCCCTGCCGGCCCTCGTGGATCGCGTCTACGACGCGTTCGGCCGGTGCGACGTGCTGGTGAACAACGCCGGGATCAACCCGGCGATGACGCCGATCACGGACATGAGCGAGGCCTACTTCGACAAGCTCTGCAACGTGAACCTGAAGGGTCCGATCCGGCTCGCGGCGCTCTGCGCCCCGCGGATGGGCGAGGCGGGCGGCGGCTCGATCATCAATGTGTCGACCCTCGGCGCGTACGCTGCGGGTCCCGGCGTCGGCACCTACACGGGGCTCAAAGCCGCGCTGCTCAACTTCACCAAGACGATGGCGGCCGAGTGGGTGTCCCTCGGCGTGCGCGTGAACGCGATCTCACCCGGCCCCTTCCTGACGGAGATGATGAAGGGCACCGCGAAATACGACACCGGCTTCATCGACCGCTCGGCCGAGGCGACGCTCATGAAGCGGGTCGCGGATCCGAAGGAGATCGTCGGCTTGACGCTCTTTCTCGCGAGCGATGCGTCGTCCTACGTGACCGGTGAGGACTACGCGATCGCGGGCGGGATGCGCAGCAACTAGCGCCGGTGTTGCATCAAGGAGACGAGCTTCGCGCTCCGGGGTTCCGCCTAGTCGAGCGCGTGCGCGATCAACCCGAAGGCGAGCACGAACACGGCGACGTACGCCGCCGTGGCCGACCAGGTCACGATCGTGGCGGACCAGGATCGGAACTCATCCAGATGACGCATGACACCCCCGCTTGCGCGCGTTGGTCGCGACCGGTCGTCGGCCCCGGGATGAGCAGGATTCGCTGATCCTGCTCGTACCCGTGGGTGCCCGACGATCGGGATTCGGGGACGCCGTTCGCGAGAAACGTGCGAATCCGCTCCGCGAACGCGCGAAGCGGAGCGAGCCGCGTCGGCCTGGCGCCGGCGGCGACGGGCTCCTGCCACGGTCAAGAGTCCCCAGTCCAGCTCGCGCGTTGCCGATCGGAGGATTCGCGGCTCAGGCGCCGGGGATCCCGGGCGGACCCTCGACTCCGTGCGTCGCCTCCCGGGCGGCATCGAAGTGGGCCACTTCGTGGAGGGACCGCACGCGCACGGCGCCTTCGAGGACCAGCAGTCTCGAGACCGAGGCGTAGGGCGTCGCGTCGAAGACGCTGTGGCTGCTGGCGCCGATGACGTGGGACAGGATCACACCGATCGTTCCCCCGTGGCAGGCGACCAGCACGCGTTCGCCGCGCGGCTGCGAGACCAGATCGGTCCAGGCGGCGAGGACGCGTTCCTGGAACACGTCGTACGAGTCCCAGCCGATCCGCTCGAAATCACCCTTCCGCATCGCGTCGAAGTAGTCCGGGAATCGCTCCGCGAGCACCGCCGGCGAGCCGTAGATCCGCGAGTTGCGATCGATCTCGGCGAGATCCGCCACGATCTCGGGCTCGAGCCCCAGGCGGGTCGCGGTCGGCACCGCCGTCTGGATCGCCCGTTGCTTGTTCGACGCGACCACGTGATCGATCGGCTCGTGGGCGAGCCATTCGCCGAGCTGTTCGGCCTGCCAGTGGCCGCGTTCGGTCAGGTGCGGGTCGACGGGCCCGTCCTCGCTCACCATCGTGACGGGCTCGCCGTGTCGAACGAGCAGGATCTCCATCGTGCGGCCAGTCTATCGACCGGACTGCCGCGCGGCGACTCCAGGTTCCGACGCACCCGTGGTCGAGCCGGGTCCACTCGTTACCATCGAGAGCCCGCCCACGTTCTACGAGGAGAGCGCGATGAGCATCGATGGTGGCTGCTACTGCAAGCAAATCCGATACGAAATCACCGGCGACATCGGGATGAAGTTCCAATGCTTCTGCCGTGAGTGTCAGTACCTCACCGGCGGCAGCCCGCTCCTCACGTTCGCCGTGCCGGAGGGCAACTTCAAGGTCACCAGCGGCGAGCCCAAGGAATTCACCCGGGACGACCTCGAGAACCCGGTGACGCGCCGGTTCTGCCCGAACTGTGGAACGCACATCACGAGTATCGCGATGCCGGGCATGGTCCTGGTGAAGACCGGCACGCTCGACGACCGCACGCAGTTCGACGGACCGGATATGGCGATCTTCACGTGCGACGCCGCGGCCTACCATCAGGTCCCGACGGACATCCCGACCTTCGAGAAGACGCCGGGCTAGCGCGAGGCGCTACTCGACCGCGTAGTCCTTCAGATCGACGCGGCGGGTCATGTCCCAGTAGTCGTACATCGTCCAGGGGATGTTCGTGATCACGCGCCCCTGGGAGTTGTTGTAGTAGCTCCTGACCTTCGGATGGCGCCAGACCATGGACTCCATCTGCGCGTCGAGCCGCTCGTTGTAGGCGTCGTGCACCTCTGCGCGGCAGTCGATCGCGCGGTAGCCGTTCTCGAGCATCTCACGCAGGCAGTCGAGGATGTACCGCGTCTGCAGCTCGAGCATGTAGATCACGCTGCCGAGGACCGGATTCGTGTTCGGCCCGTAGAGGCAAAAGAGGTTCGGGAAATCGGGCATCGTGATCCCGAGATAGGCGCGCGGGTTCTCCCCGCCCTCCCAGCGATCGTGCAGGATCGCTCCGCCCCGCCCGGCGATCTCCATCGGCCACAAGAACTTTCCGGCGTGGAAGCCCGTCGCGAGGATCAGCACGTCGAGCGCGATCGTGCGGCCGTCCTTCGTGACGACGCCCTCCGGAACGATGCGTTCGATCCCGGCCGTCTCGAGGTCCACGTGGTCCTGCACGAGGGTCGAGTACCAGCCGTTGTCCATGAGCGGGCGCTTGCCGAGGGGCGGGTAGTCGGGGAGGCATTTCTCGAAGAGCACTTCGTCGCCGCCGAGCTGCTCGCGCATGTACGCGATCGTGCCCTCCCGGAACATGTCGTTCGCCATGCTGGTCGAGCGGTCGGGCTCCGTCCACTCGGGGTCGATCTGGAACACCGGGAAGGCGCGATCCGAGCCCGCCCAGAAGAGCAGGAAGCGGTACCAGCTGTGGTAGTAGGGGACGTTCCGCAGGCACCACTTGAACGAGTCGTCGATCGTCGCGCGATAGCTCGCGTTGAAGGACGCCCAATGCGCGGCGCGCTGGAAGATCGTGACGTGGCTCGCCGGCTCGGCGATCCGCGGCACGAACTGCATCGCGCTCGCGCCCGTCCCGATCACGCCGACCCGCTGGCCCTCGAAATCGAGTTCGTGATCCCAGGACGAGGAGTGGAAGCAGGCGCCCGCGAAGGTGTCCACGCCCGGGATGTCCGGGTACTGCGGCCGGTTGAGCATTCCGACGGCGCTGATCAGCGCGTTCGCGGTCAGCACCTCCTCGCGACCGTCCTCGCCGCGCACGCGTACGCGCCAGAGCGCCTCGGCCTCGTCGTAATCCGCGCGGATCACCTCGGTCCCGAAGCGCACGTGGCCGTCGACGCCGTGCTTCTCCGCGACGCCGGTCGCGTACGCCTTGATCTCGTCGCGCATCGAGAAGTAGTTCGACCAGTCCGGGTTGTGCGCGAACGAGAAGGAGTAGAAGTGGTTCGGGACGTCGACCCGCAGATCCGGGTAGCTGTTCTCGTGCCAGGTCCCGCCGATCTCCGGGTTCTTCTCGCAGATCGTGTACGGAATCCCGGCCTGCCCCAGGCGGATCCCCGCGCAGATCCCGCCGAAGCCGCCGCCGACGACGAGGACGTGGTAGTCGTCGAGGGTCGAGCGCTCGGGCTGCGCGTTCCACTCGAAGCGACGCGGATCCTCCTCGGCGAGCGCCGACTCCTCGATCGCGAGCGGCACGTACGCAGGCGGCAGTGGCTCACCCGCGCACCAGTTCATCATCTCGACGAGCGCGTCGTCCGACGGAAGCGGAGGCAGCGAACCGTCGCCGTCGCGATGGGCGACCAGAGCGTCGAACGCGAGCGTTCGGATCGCCGCCTGGTCCTCCGCGGAGAGGTCCCCCTCCACCGCGCCCATCATCGGCGTGGTCGGCGGCGGGAAGCGGGACAGCAGCGAAGTGTCGCCGGTCAGCTGCACGATCGCGGGCAGGAGGGCGGGCAGGTTCGCGTGCTCGAGGTGCGCGCGGAGGGTCTCGTCGTCAGCGGGAATCGTCATGGGATCGATGCTAACCCGTCGATCCGGCGCCGCTCTACTCGTCACTCTACCCGGCGGAAGTACCTTCCTGGGGCGGCAATTCCTCGGGTGCGCCCGGCGCATCCGCCATGTGGAAGAGCCGATAGGCGGGAGCCGCCTCGAGGCCGAGCTCACGCCGAACCTCGTCGAGCGGCCGCACCAGGTAGGGCTCCCACTCGACCGCGAGCAGCTGCGGCGAGCGGCGGCCGTACCAGTAGCCGCGCCAGACGGTTCGGAACACGTCCGGCCGGCCCCGCCGGGTGCACAGAATCGCGTTCAGCAGGCAGATCAACAGATATGCCTTGTTGCGCATCATCCCGTAGGTCCAGGCGATGATCCCCGCCTCGCCCGCCATGTCGATCCCGTAGCCCGTCAGCACGTGCCAGAAGTCGTGGCTGTCGCGCGTGCGGTTGTAGATGAAGCGGTGCTCCTCGGTCGCGGGGATCTCGGCCGCGACCTTCTCGCTCTCGGTCGAGATGACCTGCGGATCGAGGTCGTTGTGCTTGCAATGCTCGTAGTAGGCACGGCCGAGACTGCCTTCGGGCAGGTCGGCGAAGCGCTGGGGCTCGAGGATGCCGGGCGGGAGCGGACGGCGATCGCACAGGATCTTCGCGCCCGTCGGATGGGCGCGCATCGTGCGCAGGATCCAGCCGTCGTCCCGCCCGCCGAAGCCGAAGAAAGTCAGGACCGCGCCCCGAAACGCCTTCGGGTCGCGCTTCCGGATCTCGCCCGCCTCGCGCAGCATGTCGAAGTCGAGCTTCCAGCCCCAGGTCGGGGCCATCGGTTGGGAGGTGGACACGGTGCTCTCCGGCATCCCCCGAATCTATCGCGACGACCGGGCTCTTGCCCGGCCGCGATCATTCCCCCGTCGGCCCCGCGTAGGTCTGCAGGAGATGCGCCGACAGGTCGCCGGTCTCGCCGACGAGCTCGCGCCGCTCGGCGAAGCGCCACTCGCCCTCGACCTTCTCGAGCTTGTCGTGATAGCTGCCCGTGATGATGGGCTGGAGGGGCAGCGTATCCGTCCCCTGGAACACGACGAAGTAGCTCCGCGTTCGTGCGTGGGTCTCGTCGTCGAATTCGATGATCAGGTTCGTGCAGAGATGCCGGGTGCGCGGGGTGCCTCCGGTCTCGGGAAACCGGCGCGTCCACTTGGTGAGGTGCGCGCCGAAGTCGCCGCTCCCGGCCGTCACGGCCGGCGCGTCGTCGCCGGGAAAATACACTTCCGCGTGTCGGAACAGCTCGCCCACCTCTTCGAAGGCTCCGCGGTCGACGGCCTCCGAGTACAGGTGGAGCAGGTTCTGGATCCTGAAGTAATCGGCCGCGTCAGCCATCGTTCGCTCCTCCCTCGTTCGTGGCGCTCCGCGTGAGCGCCGCCATCGACTCCCGCTGGAAGCGCCGCTGCACGAGGCGCATCGCGGGGCGTCCGAGCCGCGCGAGCCACATTTCCGGGCGGGAGATCGCCTGTACGTCGTAGCGCACGACGCCGGTCGCCGGGTCGAGCTGCACGAGGAATCGTTCCTCGCCGGCCACCGCGTGTCCCGGGAGCGTGCCCAGGCCGAAGCCGAAGCGTCCGTCCTCCCGCTCGTCGACGACGAACACGATCCGGCACGGGTTCGTCGACACGAATCCGAAATGCCGCGCCACAGTCGCGAAGACGAGACCCGGCTCGAAGCCCTCCGTGAGGCGGACCACGCCGGTGAAGGCCGGGGGATAGTGGCCGAAGTCCCGAATCGTCCGAACCGCCGCGTCGAAGACGGCGCGCCCCTCGCCGAGCTCGCAGCCGTAGCCGTCGAGGGTGTAGCCGGGCGGCGCCACGTCGAGCCGAGCCCGCGTCACGCCCTCGTGCGGATGCGTGAAGTCCGCACCCGCGACGGGCTCGAGCGCAGCGCGCACGGAAGATTCGCTCGGCCATCGCAGGTGGAACATCGGACCCCCGCCCCTTCCTGGGGCCCTGCGACGATGCCCTTCACTCGGGCGCTACGCTACCCGCTGACCCCCGAGCGAGGAGCCCGCATGAGTGAGCAAACCGTCCACGGCGCCTGTCTCTGCGGCGAGGTCCGCTTCGCGATCGAGCTGCCCACGCTCTTTTGCGGCCATTGCCACTGCACGATGTGCCAGCGCAACCACGGGGCCGCGTACGTCACCTGGTTCGGGATCGCGCGCGAGCGCCTGGCGCTCGAGAAGGGCGAGGAGCTGCTCACCCGCCACGCGTCGTCGGATCATGGTACGCGCACTTTCTGCAGCCGCTGCGGCACGTCCCTCTTCTGCGAGAACGAGAGCCACCCCGAGCACATCGACATCCCCCTCGCGAACATGGAGGGCGAGATCGATCGGGGACCGGATCTGCACTTCTTCTTCGACTCCGCGAAGAACTGGGTGGCCCTCGACGACGGGTTGCCGCGGCTCGGTGGGGAGTCGGGGATGGAGAAGCTCGACGAGGACTGAGCGCGAGCGCGTCAGGGCGTCGGCCGCCACTCCTCTCTCTCCCGCTCGATCGCCTCGATCCGAAACGGCGCGAGCACCTGCCCCCACCAGTCCTTCGGGTACGCCTCGAGGCCGGCGATGCCGACTTCGTGGGGCGCCGGCCGGTCCGCAGGCAGGTAGCGCGTCCCGAACACGACGTCCCAGACGATGAACGTGTCGCCGTAGTTGTGGTCGGCTTCGTGTTTGTCGGCGGCGTGGTGCCAACGGTGGAGCTCGCCGATCGAGAAGAGCCAGGCGAAGGGGCCGAGGGCGAAGTCGATGTTCGCGTGTTGGAACAGGCCGCCGACCCGGGTGACGATCGTCCAGTAGGCGAGCACCTCGGGTGGCACGCCGAGGACCGCGAGGGGGATCGCGCTGAAGAAGCCGCGGAAGACGTGTTCTCCTGGATGCGCACGAATCCCGTTCAGCCAGTAGACCCGCTTCGGGGAGTGGTGGACCGAGTGGAAGCGCCAGAGGAAGGCGTTCTCGTGCATCCACCGGTGCGGCCAGTAGGCGAAGAATTCGGCGAGCAGACAGGCGAGCACGACCTGGACCGCGAGCGGCGACCCACCCGGCCAGACCGGGCTGCCGACGGCGGCTTGCAACGCGATGGCGACCTTCAGGGTCAGCACCGCCCAGAGCGCCGAGAGGCTGCCGGCCCAGATCAGGTTCGTCGGGAACCAGATCACGTCCGCGAGCAGGTCACCCTTCGAGTGGTTCCAGTCGGCGTAGCGCGGCAGGAGCCGTTCGAGGGTCGCGACCCAGGGCATCAAGCCGAACCAGATCACGATCACGCTCTCGGGCGCGGCCCCGCCCGCGAGCAGGCGATGACCCAGGAAGAGCATCGCGACGAGCGTCGCCGGAAAGACGACGTGTCGCGCGAGCTCGCGCAGCGACCCGGTGCCTCTCTCGTCCGTCATGCGAAGCCTCCGTCGGGAACCTAGCTCGCCCCGCCGTCTCGCCCGTCGCGGCCCGCCATCGGCGTGAAGCCCCCACCCATCAGGTGGTTGCCGCCGTCGACGTCGAGGGTGAGTCCCGTGATCTGCCGCGCCTCGTCGGAGAGCAGGAAGAGGATCGCATGCGCGATGTCGGTCGCCTCGGTGAGTCGCCCCGTCGGCAGGCTCGCCCCCGCGCCCGCCCCGTCGTCCGGCCCCCAGAGGTCCTCGGTTCC
Organism: uncultured Spirochaetaceae bacterium; assembly: GCA_964488255.1. Classification (GTDB taxonomy): domain Bacteria; phylum Myxococcota_A; class UBA9160; order UBA9160; family UBA4427; genus UBA4427. Next base: position 51,095 of record CAZAUR010000003.1, read on the forward strand.
GGCGGTCTTCGTGAAGCCCGGCGCGACCGCGTTCACACGGATGCCGAGCTCCGCGAGATCGCGCGCGAGCGTCCGGGTCATGGCGTTCAGGGCCGACTTCGCCGCGGCGTAGGCCAGCATGATCGGCGTCGTCTTGTGCACCGTCCCGCTCGAGACGTGCACGATCGCCCCGCCGTCTCCCAGGCCGTGCTCGAGCGCCGCCTGCGCGAGCGCGAGCGGTCCCCATGTGTTGAGCTCGATCGTGTCGCGAAGCCCTTCGCGCGACAGAGACCGCGGCGACGTGAACGCGCGCATGCCGCCGACGGTCGGCACGACGTAGTCGATGCCCCCGAGCTCCTGCTGCGCGCGCGCGGCGAGCTCGCGAACGAATCCCTCGTCCTCGGCGTCCCCCTGCATCGCGTGGACATCGAGTCCCGCCTCGCGCAGCTCCGCCTCGGCGGCGACGAGGGGCTCGGCCCGTCGACCGTTGATCAGGACCCGCGCGCCTTCCCGCGCGAGGCCCGTCGCCGTCGCGAGTCCGATGCTCGGATCCAGCGACGCACCGGTCACGATCGCCACCCGCCCTTCGAAACGACCGCCGTCGCCCTTGCGCAAACCATTCTCCCCACGCTCCCGGGAGCGTCTCGCTGATCCAGGCTATCAGAGCGATTCACTGTCACGCAGTCCGAGGACATCCGCGATGCCCCTGCCCGAAAATCGGCCCTAGGACCCGGACGCCCTGCGCGCCCGGTACGCCGCAGAGCGCGCCAAGCGCATGCGCGACGACGGGATCGGTCAGTTCCAGGCGGCGGCACGCGCCGAGCCGTTGGTGCATGCTCCGGACATGCAATACGAAGTCGTGACCGCAGAGGCGCCCCTCGGTGAGGGGCCGGTCTGGTGCCCCGATGGCACGCTGGTGATCACCCAGATCTCGCCCGGTGGGCTGCGGCGGATCGACCCGGCCAGCGGGAAGATCGAGACCTTCGTCTCGTTCCTCGGCGGCGGGAACAGCGCACAGCTCGCGAGCGACGGCGGTTTCGTCGTCTGCAACAACGGCTGCATCGACTTCACGGGCTTCGCCGACGCCCTGGGTCTCGACACGTCGAAGATCCCGTACACCCCCGGACCGCCCGGCCTCCAGCGCGTCTTCCCCGACGGCGACGTGATCACGCTCGCCCACGAAGGCTTGCAAGCGCCGAACGACCTGATCGTCGCGCCCGACGGCACGGTCTACTTCACGGACCCGCCGCCCCACGGCGGCACGCAGACCGAAGGCGGCGAAGGGCGCTTCTGGAGCTACACCCTCGGCGACGGGCTTCGGCAGATCGCCAGCGGCTTCGACTACGACAACGGCGTCGCGCTCTCGCCGGAGGGCCGATTGCTGATCGTCGAAGGCCGCGGCCTCCAGTGGATCGATCCCGAGAGCGGCGAGACCGAATGGTGGATCGAGCAGCTGCCCGGGGAGTCGCCGGGAGACGGCTTCGCGTTCGACACCGACGGACGCCTCTACTGCGCCTGCCCGATGGACCACTGCATCCGCGTCTTCGATCCGGAAGGCAAGGAGGTCGACCGCGTCGATCTCGGCGAAGGCGCGTATCCCACGAACGTCTGCTTCGGCGGCGCGGATCGGCGATCGATCTTCACGACGGAGCTCGCGCCGGGGCGGGTATGCGTCGTCGAGGGTCTTCCGACACCCGGACTCGAGCTCGAGCTCTGGCCGGCGCCTTAGGAGCCGGACCCGGCAGCCCTCAGTCGACGCGCTTTGCGACGGCGTCCTCGACGACGGTGCCCGCGAAGTAGTCCGGGTTCGCGCCGAGCTGGAGTCGCGCCGCGTTCCCGAAGACGAACGCCTCGAACTGCTCGCGGTCGAGGAGCGACTTCTCGACGAGCTCCCGGGCCTCCGGGAGCACGTCGCGGAAATCCGGGATGTCCCAGTGGCCGATGTCGCTCGCGAAGACCGCCCGGAGCTCGGCGTTTCGCGGGTTGGTGTCCCGCGAGAAGGCCAGCGCGTTCATCGCGTCGTCCGCCTCGCATCCGAAGAAGAAGCGCTTCGTGAAGATCTCCTCGATGTCGTCGGGGCCCGCGATGCCGCTCTCCGCGAACTCGTCGCGATCACCGCCGGGATCTTCGGGGTCGTGCAGAAAGAGCCAACCCTCGTCGATTCGGTCGAGCCGGTCTGCGATCGGCCCCTTCCCGTGTTCACCGAGCAGCGCGAGCAGCCGCCCGCGATCCAGGTGCGCGGGATTCAGGTGCTCCATCGCCTCGACGTTCCGCTTCTCCCAGACGCCGAGGAGGCCTGCGAAGAGGCTCAGTCCCCAGGCGACGCCCCCTTCGAGGAACGCGAAGTTCAGCTTCGGGAACCGGTTCGGCACCCCGCCGAGAAAGATCGAGCGGCAGGTCGCCTCGCCCGCCGCCGCGAAGTGACCGAGGTGGTTGTAGACGTAGCTCTTGCGACCGGCGCGGGAGCCCCAGCCGAGACCGGCGTGATGGAAGGACGGCGAGACACCGAGCTCCTCGCAGCGACGCCAGACCGGGTCGTAGTCGCGATCCGAATCGTGCGCGAGGGTGTCGATCCACTTCGCGCCCGGCACGTCTTCCGCACCGGGGATCGGGCGGAACGCGATGCCGTTCATGACGATCGTCTTGAGGCCGAGCTCGCCGACGGCGAAGTCGAGCTCCGCGAGCGCCTCCTCGGGCTCGATCATCGGGATCACCGCCACGGGCTCCATCCGATCCCGATGCCCACAGAAGAGCTCGGCGTAGTACCGGTTGTGGGCACGAGCCGCGGCGCGGCGGAGCTCCTCGTCCGGAGAGCTGAGCAGGCCGAGGGAGCTCGTTCCATAGAGCACCCCGAAGTCGATGCCGAGCTCGTCGAGTCGCGCACGCATCAGCTCCGGCGCGATCGCCGTCGCGCGATCGAGGGTGTTCCGGCTCGGCAGACCCCACCAGGTGTACCGGAAGGCGCCGAAGCGGGTCTTCATGTCGTGCGGAATGTCGCGGAATCGCTGACCGCTCCCCATCATCGTCTCGTAGCGCGCCGCGACCTCCTCGCCCGCCTCCTCGCGGATGAAGTCGCGGACCAGCGGCGCGAACTCGATCAGGTGGCCGTCGCCATCGATCACCGGGTGATCCAGCTCCCGCTTGATCGCTTCGATCTCGGCGCTGCGCTCGAACGTCATCGTGAACTCCCTCTACGAACCCATCTCGTCAGTCTTCCGTCTCGCCCGCGCGGGCGGTGTACGAAGCCCACTCGTCGATCGTCGCGGACAACGATGAGAGCTTCGCGCGGGTCGCCTCGAGGACGTCGGCGCCGAGCAGGAGATTGCGGGGTGGCGCCTCCATGCGCGAGAGCATGACGACCGCCTCCCCCACTCGCTTCGGATCCCCGCCGAAATCCTGGGGTCCCGCGCGCAGCAGCTTCCGCCGCTCACCGACCGTGTCCGCGTAGTCGGGAATCGACTCCGGCGACTCGTGCATCGAGCGCGCGTTCCAGTCGGTCTTGAACACCCCCGGCTCGACGGCCGTGACCCGGATCCCGAACGGCTCGAGCTCCTTCGCGAGACCTTCCGAGAGACTCTCGAGCGCGAACTTCGACGTGCTGTAGTAGACGTTCGCGGGCATCGCGACGAAGCCCGTGATCGACGACATGTTCACGACGGACCCCGCACGACGCGCGCGCATCCCGGGCAGCACGGCCTTGATCAGATCGATCGCACCAAAGAAGTTCGTATCGAACATCCGGCGCACGTCTTCGTCCACGCCCTCTTCGACCGAGCTGACGTAGCCGTACCCCGCGTTGTTCACGAGCACGTCGATCCGACCGAAGCGCGCTTCGGTCGCGGCGACGGCCGCGCGAACCTGCGCGGGGTCGGTCACGTCGAGCGCGAGCGCGATCGCCCTGTCCGGAAAGTCCTCGACGAAGTCGGCGACGGCGTCCGGATTCCGCGCGGTCGCGGCTACGCGGTCCCCGGCCTCGAGCGCTGCGCGCGCGACCTCCCGCCCGATTCCGGTCGAGCAGCCCGAGATCAGCCAGACGCGCGCGGAGTCGCTCACTCCGGCGGCTCCACCTCGTTCCGCGTGCCCTCACCGGCGGTCACGAAGAGCATCGAGGTCGGTGCGTGGGGCCGCGCAGTATGCCACGCGCCCTGCGGAACCATCACGAAATGGCCCGGCTGGTTCACGCGTACGGCGACCGGCTCCTCGCCCGGGTGCTTGACGAGAAGGTCGGTGTCGCCGGACAGCAGATAGACGAACTCGTTGGCTTCCGGGTGCATCTCCCAGGTCGGCCAGGGCTCGTCGAACTCGAAGCGGGTCACGAGCTGGACCGAGCGAAAGCTCTCGAGGCCCTCCCCCAGCTCCTGGAAGAAGGTCGGCGTCACTTCCTTGAGGACGGTCGTGCCGTCCGGCAACAGGAGCGGGCGAACGCGATCGAGGTCGTAGGGTCCGGGGTCGATGGGCATGGGGCTCCTCCTGGGTCGCGCGTCCGGGGCGGCGAACGTTCTCTTCTATTTCTCGAATTCGGGAATCACGTGCTTCCCCATCAGCTCGATCGTCTGCATGCAATCCTCGTGGGAGACGTTCCACGGATTGATCAGACAGAGCAGCAGGTCGACGCCCGCCGCCTCGTACTCCTTGGCCGTCCGCGTGACCTCGTCGGGGTCGCCGCAGAGCACCGCCTTCGACTCGTGCAGGTAGTCGAAGGTGAGCTGGTCGTGCAGGCCGGTCTCGACGACCTGCCGTTGTTCGGCCAGATAGTCGTAGGTGCCGAGCTCCTGTTCCATCTCCTGGAGCCAGGCCGCGACCGACGTCACGAGCTCGACCGAGCGCTTCGGGTACCACTCGAAGGAACCCTTGGCGATGTCGTAGGACTGCTGCTTGGTCGGCGCGCAGTTCACCATCGTGAAGGCGTTCGCCTGGTCGTTCACGAACGCGCCGACCGGATTCGTGCAGCCCGCGATGGCCTTGCGATAGATGTCGACGCGCCGCGCGACGTCTTCGGGTGGGGTGCCGACGGAGAACGAGCAGAGGCCGAGGCCGAGCTCGCCCATCATCTGATGCCCCGACTCGCTGCCGGTGGCGGCGAAGATCGGCGGGTGGGGATCCTGATAGGGCTTGGGGATCACCCGGCGGCGCGGCACCTGCCAGTGCTCGCCCTCGAGCTCGTGGAACTCGTTCGTCCAGCTGCCAACGATGTGATCGATCGCTTCCCGCCATTGCCCTCGCGTATCGTCGGGGTGGATGCCGAAGCCCTCGAGCTCGAGCCGCGTGGACGAACGACCGGTCCCGAAGTCGACGCGGCCGTTCGAGAGGTGATCGAGGACGGCGGCGGACTCGGCGGAGCGAACCGGATGATTGTAGCCCTTCGGCGCGAGCCGGACGCCGTAGCCGATCCGGATGTTCTTCGTGCGCGAGGCGACGGCGCCGTAGAGGACTTCGGGGTTCGAGCAGTGGGAGAACTCCCCGAGGAAGTGGTGCTCGACGGTCCAGAAGCCGTGCCAGCCGAGCTCGTCCGCGAGGACGGCCTGCTCCAGGGTGTTGTTGAACGCCGCGTTCTCCTTCTCGCGGGTGAACGGCGCGGTCACGGGGATCTCGTAGAAGAGGGCGAACTTCATCGGGACGGGGCTCCGGGCTCGAGGAGTCCCCACGATTGCATACTCGCGGGGACGGAGCTGCCCCCGGTTCGCTTTACGAAACACCCCGGTCCATGAGAGAATGGGGACATGCTCCTGCTCCGACGCTGTCTACTCGCCCTGCTCGTCGCGAACCTCCTGGCCGGCCCGGTCTTCGCCGCGACGATCACCGTCACCACCACCAACGACGAGAACAACTTCGACGGCGACTGTTCGCTGCGCGAGGCGATCCGGGCCTCGAATTTCGACGCCTTCGTCGACGGCTGCAACGCGGGCTCCGGAGCCGACACGATCATCCTTCCGGCGGGGCTCTTCGCGCTCACGATCGCCGGCGCCGGCGAGAACGATGCCGGGACCGGCGACCTCGACATCAACGGTGAGCTGACGATCACCACCTTCGCCAAGGCCCGTCCGATCATTCGCGCCGACATGGCCGAGCGCGCGTTCCACGTCCTCACGCCCGGCGTCGGCGGGGTCGTCGTGTTCGACCACCTCGAGATCCGGGAATCCGGCACCGTCTCGGGCGGCGGGGCGGCAGCGAACGGCGGTGCGATCTCCGTGGACCCGCCCCTCGACGTCGAGGTTCTGGTCGACGATTGCGTGTTCGACGACAACGAGGGCTCGCTCGGCGGCGCGATCATGAACGTCGACGGGCGCATGACGATTCGAGCGTCCGAGTTCCGCAACAACCACTCCGAGATCGGAGGCGGCGCCGTCGGCCACGAGGGCTCCAACGCCGAGCTCGTGATCGAGGACTCCCTCTTCGAGTCGAACGACGACACCGCGCTCCTCTATCCCTTCGCCGGGGGCTTCGGAGGGGGCGGCGCGCTCTGGCTGGCGCGAACGACGACGATCCAGCGCAGCGTCTTTCGCGCCAACACGACCGCCGGCGGAGGGGGCGCGATCGAGATTCCCCAATCCACCGTCATCGAGATCGAAGACAGCACGTTCACGGGGAACCACGCCGACCTCGCGGGCGGCGCCGTCATGTGCGGGGACAACGAGGACTACGACTGCAACAACACGACGATCCGGTCGAGCACGTTCACCCTCAACGACGCAGACGAGGGCGGCGCGATCGCCGCCGAACCCGGAGTGCCGCAGCTGCTGCTCGAGAACACGATCGTCGCCGGCAACACCGCGACGACCCAGTCCCCGGATCTCCACGGGGCAGCCTGGACCGACGGACACAACCTGATCGGCGCCGCCGACGTGACGACGAGCCTCGTGCCCCAGGGATCGCCCTCTGGTGACCTGCTCGGCTCGGTCGCCGTACCGATCGACCCGCTCCTCGGTCCGCTCGTGTACGCCGGCTACCCGCGCCCCTTCCATCGTCCCCTGCCCGGAAGCCCGGCCCTCGACAATGGCGTCCTGACGGGACCGGCCTTCGACCAGCGCGGCGAACCCCGGGGCGTCGACGGCTACCCGGATCGAGGCGCGATCGAGCAGAAGGTCTTCACCCACGCGTTCTACCTCGACCTGGGGACCAGCTCGTCGGTCGCTGCCTCGACCTTCGGCGCCGCGGCGGATCTGCCGGGCGAATGGAACGAAGTCCCGCTCGGCACGACGAATCTGGTCGACACGAGCGGCAACGCGACCGGGGTTGACGTCGACGTCCAGAGCGCCTCCGATTTCGAAGTGCTCTTCTCCCTCGGCACCACGCCGATCGAACATCTCCTCGAGGACCAGGTCTGGGATTGCAGTGCGCCCGCCGAATGGAGCGCGGACTTCACCGGCCTGCCGGACGGCGACTACATCGCCTACGTGTACGCGCCGTCGACGACGACCTACGGCATCTCGACCGGCGAGCTCACGCTCGACCTGCAGTCCCGTCCGCCGATGACCGGGGACGCCGACGCGTTGATCGAGTTCCAGACCTGGCGCGCCGATCTCGTCACTGCGAGCGCGGGTGCGCTCTCGCTCTCCGGCCAGGACGTCCCGGCGCTGGAATGCGCCGGAGCGGCGGGGATCCAGCTGCTTCCGGAGCCCGGGTTCGGCGTCGGCGCGTTGCTCTGCGTCTGCGGACTGGCCGCCGTCGACCGGCGGCGCCGGAGCGGGCGCGCCTAGCTTTCGCCCCGCCCGCTCGTGGCGACGTCGCTCGGACGTTGCCCGGTCCAACGCCGGAACGCCTTGTGAAAGGCCGAGGTGTCGGAGAAGCCGAGCTCGAACGCGACCTCGCCGACGGAGGTGCCCGGCCGAGCCAGGGCCTCGCGCGCCCGCGCACAGCGAACCGAGTCGAGCAGCGATTGATAGGTCACGTCTTCGTCCGCGAGCCTCCGTCGCAGCGTGCGCGCGGAGAGCCCGAGGGAAGTCGCCACGCGCTCGGCGGTGAGGTCGTCGGCGCCGAGCAGCGACTCGATCTGCTCGCGCACCGATGTCGCGAAGGTCGAGACCCGGGGCATGCGCTCGAGCGCGTCCGTCGCCTGGCGCTCGAGCAACGTGCAGAGCACTTCGTCCGCGCCCGGGAGCGGGCGATCGAGGTCGTCGCGAACGCCGATCACGGCGTCGTAGGGCATGTCGAAACGTACGGGGGTCTGCAGGACCCGCTCGTACTCTGCCGCGTAGTCCGGTGCCGCATGCCGGAACCACGCCTCGCGGGCCGTGGCGTCGCCGACGACCTGGGGTGCGATCTTCACGAAGAGACCGAGGAAGTAGTCGACGAGGATGCGCTCGTCCGCCCACACGGAGACGTCCATGCGGCAGACCGTGCGCTTCTCGTCCTCGAGCAGCTCGACACGCATCCCGTTGTGGTGATAGTTGATGAAGGGCGAGACGCGTTCGAAGGCATCGCGCGGGGTCGCGCTCGAGGAGGCGATGTAGACGATGTTGCTCTGGACGTCGTGCAGATCGAAGCACTCGAGGACGTGGAGGCCGATCGCCTCGTCCCCCGTCTGTTCCCGCGCGGCCCGCCACACGGTCAGGTACTGATCGATCGTGATCCGCCGTTCCCAGTCATCGATCTCGTCGGGCGCGAGACCTACGGTGGCCAGGACCGCGGCGGTGTCGGCGTTCCAGGTCTCGAGGGCGGTCACGAGGGTGGACAGCGTGCGAATCACACACGTACGCTCCCCATCGACGGGCATCGTGTCAGCGCGCTCGACCATCATCCCAACCTATCCGTGCCGGAGAGACGCCGCAAAGTTCCCGAGGTCCCGACGACACCTCGCGATCGAACTGGCCAGCCCGTGGCCACAAAGGACAACACCCGCGAACAACGACCCCGGACAACGACCTCCATCGACATCGATCGGGCCGCCGGGGACAAGCTCCCGGCGCCGTCTTCGCCCATTCTAGGGTCGCGCCCCGAAGGAGATCCCGATGTCCGAGTCCGCTCTCCGCTTCGACGACCGCCCCCGGCCTGGCCGCGTGCGAGGCCTCTCGTCCTCGCTGGTGAAGATCATCCGGGATCCCGAGGAGACCGCCGCGGGTGCCCGGCTCGTGATGTACTTCAATCGCGACCACACCGAGCAGCGTTTCCGCGAGTTCCGAGAGGATCGTGTCGGACGCGCGATCCTCGATGGCGCGCCTTCTCTCTACGACCTCCTGACGGATCGCGACGCGCTCGCGGCGATGCCCGAAGGCTCCGTCGGTCGCACCTACCTCGAGTACATGATCCGGGAGGGCATCTCGACGGAGGCGCTCGACGAAGAGGTCGCCCCGGTCGAGGTCGAGATCCACGGAGCCGACCCCGAGTTCCGCCGCTTCCAGCAGCACGGCCGCGCATCCCACGACCTCTGGCACGTCCTCACGGGCTACCACCGGGACCTGCTCGGCGAAGCCCAGGTGCTCACGTTCTCGGCGAGCCAGATCGGCGATCCGGCGTTCCGATTCCTCTCGCGGCTCGCTCGCTTCGGCGTCGGTCGACAGGTGAAGGGGGCTCGCGAGCTTCTCAGCCTCGCGGCGGAACGCGGGGCGAAGACCCGCCCGCTCCATACCGTCGAGTGGGCGCCGCTCCTGCCGCGACCGATCGAAGAGGTGCGCGAGACGCTGGGGATGGGCCCTCCGCCCAGCTACATCCGCCACGTGCGGAAGCCGTCGGGCTTCGGACTCGTGCCCGAAGAAGCCGCCTCGTGATCGCATTGACCACGGGCGCGCTCGCGACGCTGCTCCTCGCGGCGAGGCGGATCCGCCGCCGCGCGAAGCGGCGCTAGCGCGGCTGCGATTCGAAGTCGCTCGCGTCGATCTCCGCGATCATTTCGCGGTAGGCCGTCATGTTCTTGGGCCACTGCGTGACGACCCGGCCGCTGGCATGGCGGTAGTAGCCGTTGCAGCCGTCCATCCAGGGCTCGACCGCCTCGATGTCCTTCTGCACCTGCTCGTTGTACGTGTCCTGCAGGTCCTTCCGGACGTCGATCCAGGCGAGGTTCTCCTCGACGATCCGCTTGATGTGCGCGAGGGCGTGGTCCGCCTCCCACTCGATCATCGTGATGAGCGATCCCTGGTTCGTGTTCGGGCCGTAGAGCATGAACAAGTTCGGGAAGCCTGCCGTCGTCACGCCCTGATAGGCGACGGCGCCATCGGACCACGCGTCCTCGAGATCGAGACCGTCCCGCCCGGTCACGGAGATCGCCGAGAGGTACTCGATCGCGGAGAAGCCGGTCGCCAGCACCAGGGTGTCGAGCTTCCGTTCCTGGCCGTCTGCGGTCACGACGCCGTCCTTCGTCACGCGCTCGATCGCGTCCGTCACGAGCTCGAGGTTCGGCCGGTTGAAGGCCGCGTAGTAGTCGTTCGAGAAGAGCGGTCGCTTGCAGCCCCACTGGTGGGTCGGGACGAGCTTCTCACGCACGGCCGGATCCTCGACCACGGAGATCGCGTCGGTCGCCGTCTGCTCCATCTCCTCCCGGACCGCCCGGTCGTAGAAGGCCTGGCCGGTCTCGATCCCGTCGAAGATCTCCTGGCGGACCGCGTCGGCGGCGTTCGGGTCGCTGCGGAAGTACGCGAGCTGCTCGTCGGTATACGGATCGTCCTCCTTGGGAAGGACCCAGTTCGCGGTCCGCTGAAAGAGGTGGACCTGTCCCGCCTCCTTCACGATCTCGGGCACGAGCTGGACGGCGCTCGCCGCCGAGCCGATCACGCCGACCCGCTCGCCTTCGAGGGAGTGCTCCCAGTCCCAGCGCGAGGAGTGGAACTTCGTGCCCGCGAATTCGTCGAGGCCGTCGATGTCGGGGATCACGACCGAGTTGAACATGCCGATGGCGCTGACCACCACGTCGGACTCGATCCGCTCCCCGTCGTCGAGGGTCACCGTCCAGGTCGACGTCGCATCGTCCCAGTCCGCCCGGTCGACCGAGTGGCCGAAACGGCAGAAGGGGACGATCCCGTACTTGTCGGCGATGCTCTCGAGGTATTCGAGGATTTCGGGCTGGGGCGCGTAGGGCCGTGACCAGTCCGGCTTCACGTCGAAGGAGAACGAATAGAGGTGGGACGGGATGTCGCAGGCGCAGCCGGGATAGCGATTCCAGTTCCAGGTCCCGCCGAGCTGCTCGGCCTTCTCGACGATCACGAAGTTCTCGAAGCCCGCCTCGCGCAGCTTGATCGCCATGCAGATTCCGCCGGGTCCCGCGCCCATGATCGTGATTCGAAGGTCCTGGGCACTTCGCACACCGCTCTTTCCAGTCGCCATCTCGGAAGTCTCCTCTCGTTCGACCCGCGTCTGTAGGTCAGCGGCCCCGCACATGTCAATCCCGCACGAAACGGCACTGCGGTAGCCTGATCCGGTGCAATCCGGAGGATCCGATGGAGACCCGACCCTACTTCGTCTTCGGCGACCTGCTGGCGAACGTCCTCGATGGCGTGTTCGTCGGCGTCGTCACCAGTCTGGTCTTCGGACCGGGCTGGAACATGATCGTCGCCATGTTCGTGGGCATGGCCCTCGGCATGGTGCTCTCGATGATCGTCGCCCTGCCCATGCAGGTGGGCTTCGGCGCGATGGAGATCATGGTCCCGGTCATGACCACCGGGATGGTGGCCGGCATGGTCGTCTCGATGGCCGCGGCGATGGCGCCCGCAGACCTGGCGCTCGCCCACGCGGCGCGACTCGGCTTCTACAGTGGCCTCGGCACTCTCGTGTGCTGTTATGCCGCGAACGTCTGGATCCAGGGGAGGGCCTCGCTATGGACCTCGTGACACAGAAGAAGTGGGATCGCGCCGCGGCGAACTTCGACCTGATGGCGGGCTATGGGCCCGAGAAGCGGTGGGAGCCTGCCAAGCGCGCGCTCTTCTCGAAGATGGGCGACGGGAAGATCCTCTTCCTCGCGCTCGGGACGGGTCTGGACATTCCCTTCTTCCCGCCCGGCCGGAGGATCACCGCGATCGACATCAGCTCCGGCATGATCGAAAAGGCGCGGCCGCGAATCGACGCCTACGACGGCGAGATCGAGACCCAGGTGATGGACGTGCACGAGATGCCCTTCGACGACGGCACCTTCGACCAGGTCTTCACGAGCTGCACGTTCTGCTCGGTCCCGAACCCGGTCGCCGGTCTCGAGCAGCTGCGCCGGGTGCTCCGGCCCGGGGGCGAGCTGCACATGTTCGAACACACGGGAAGCCGCTACTTCCCCTTCCGGGTCATGATGAACGCGATGACCCGGATCACCCGCCGATTCGGGCCGGACATGAACCGCACGACCGTCGAGAACGTGGTCGCGGCCGGATTCACCCTCGAAAACGTGGACCACGTCTTCCTGGACGTGGTGAAGACGATTTCCGCACGCGCCTGAGGCGACGCCGAGTCCGACCGGCAACCCCGATGCAAGGGCCGTCGCCGAAAGGGATCAGGTCCACCGGAAATCCGGTCGATCAGGTAGATTCGGCCCCCGACCCGGGAACCGCCCGGGGTCCGGAAGACACGAACCCGTCAGGAAGGATCGGATCCATGTCTCGTCGACCCATCTCCCGCTTCACCTTCGCGCTCCTCGCGGCCCTCGCGCTGCTCGCCGCGCCGGCGTTCGCAGGCCACCACGAGGCCGGCGAGGCCCAGCCGCCGGCGAAGGCGGAGACGCCGGCCGACGCCTTCAAGCGCCTGATCGACACGAGCAACGAGACCGAGACCGCCCCCGCGCAGTTCAAGGTCGAGTTCGACACGACCAAGGGCAAGATCGTGCTCGAGGTCCACCGCGACTGGTCCCCGAACGGCGCCGACCGCTTCTACAACCTCGTGAAGCTCGGCTACTACGAGGACATCGCGTTCTTCCGCGTGATCGAGGGCTTCATGGCGCAGTTCGGCTTGCACGGGAACCCGCGCATCAACAAGGCCTGGAGCCGCAAGGCGATCGCGGACGACCCGGTCAAGGAATCGAACAAGCGCGGCTATGTCACGTTCGCGAAGCGGAACCAGCCGAATACACGCACGACCCAGCTCTTCATCAACCTGGTCGACAACACGAACCTCGACGGCATGGGCTTCGCGCCCTTCGCGCGCGTGGTCGAGGGGATGGACGTCGTCGATTCGATCTACGTGACCGGTGAGGCGGCGCCCCAGGGCAAGGGTCCGAAGCAGAAGCGGATCCAGATCTCCGGAAACGCGTTCCTGAAGAAGAAGTTCCCGCAGATCGACTACGTGAAGAGCGCGCGCGTCGTCGAGTAGCTTCGCGCGACCTACACTCGAGTCCTCTTTCAGGAGGACCCGAGGTGCGAAGTCTCTCTCTGCTCTTTCTCGCGGCGGCCCTCGCCGCGCTCCTCGGCTGCAGCGGCGACGGCGGCCCGGCGGGCGTCCTTCCGGGGAGCGCGCTCGCTGGCGAATCCGCGACGCCCCCCGGCGACTGGTCCTTCGCGGGGGACGCCGGGACGATGCAGCTCGAGACCCACCCGACCGAGCCGTACAGCGTCAACCTCGCGTACACGATCGTCGGCGGTCGCTTCTATGTGAACGCGGGCGGAACCGAGACGCAGTGGGCCCGGAACATCGCCCTCGACGCGAACGTCCGACTTCGCCTCGACGATCGCGTCTACGATCTTCGCGCGCGGCGCGTCGACGACCCGGCCGAGATCGACGCCTTCGCGGAGGCCTGGACCGCGCAGTCCTTCTTCCGGCGCGATCCGCGGGGCTACGACGAGGTGTGGCTGTACGAGTTGCGAGCGCGCTGAGGGCCGTCCGACCCCCTTGGCGACCGTCCGTGAAACGCGACACAATCGATCGACCACCACGGAGGCGGCATGGGATTTCCGGACGACATCGGCATCATCGACTGCGGCGTAGGCTTCCCGTACACGGACGTCGAGAAGAAGAAGGCGGCCTATCAGTTCATGCGGCCGCACTACAAGGACAAGGCTTCGCTCGAGGAGATGGAATTCCCAGCGGAGTACATGTTCAAGAATGTGCCGGACGTGGTGCCGCCGGAGACCGACGTCGTCGACTGGACCCTCGCCGAGATGGACAAGTGGGGCGTGCAGGTCGGGATGTGTGGTCTCTCCGACAACGGCATCGAAGCCAGGAAGCGCTACCCGGACCGATTCGTCCTGACGATGGAGGCCCAGAACACGAACGACGTGATGGGCACCGTCCGTTCGATCAAGGAAGCCAAGGCGGAGCACGACATCGTCGCCGTCGGCTGCTTCCCCTGTGGCCAGTTCCCGCAGGTCCCCATCTGCGACCCGAAGATGTACCCGCTCTACGCCACGTGCGTGGAGCTCGACATCCCGCTCTTCATGAACGCGGGGATCGTGGGGCCGCGCATGCCGAGCTACCCGCAGCACGTCGAGCACCTCGATCGCGTCTGTTACGACTTCCCGGATCTGACGCTGGTCACGCGCCACGGCTGCGAGCCCTGGGAGAAGCTCGCGATGAAGCTCATGCTCAAGTGGCCTGGGCTCCACTACTGCACGAGCGCCTTCGCCCCGAAGCACTACCCCGAAGAGATCGTGAAATACGCGAATACCCGTGGCGCGGACAAGATCATCTACTGCGGATACTTCCCGGCGGGCATCTCTCTCGAGCGCCAGTTCACCGAGATGCGCGAGTTCGAACCCTTCAAGGACACGGTCTGGCCGAAGTTCCTGCGCGACAACGCGCTGCGCGTCCTCAAGCTCGACGAGAAGCTCGGGCTCGACAAGGCGAGCGCCTGATCCCACTGCCCCTCGATGCGGAGTCCGCGATGCCCCCCTTCGAATTGACGCGAACCGGCGCGCTCGGCGCGCTCGTCTCGGGAATCGATCTCAAGCAAACCGTCGACGACGCGACCTTCGACAGCCTGCGCCGGGCGCTGGCCGCGAACGAGGTGCTCTTCTTCCGCGATCAGTTCCTCGATGGCGACCAGCAGCTCGCCCTCGCCCGCCGCTTCGGCGAGCTCTCCCTCTACCCGATCGAGAAGCTCTTCGGCGCCGACCAGCCGGGTCACCAGGTCATCACCGACGACGCGGACAACGCGCCCGGCACCGACATGTGGCACACGGACGTGACCTGGCTCGAAGCGCCCCCGGCGATCGCCCTGATCGCGGCCCTCGAGACGCCTGCGTATGGCGGTGACACGATGTGGGCGTCGACGACCCTGGCCTATGAAGCGCTCTCCCCTGCGATGCGCGAGCTCGTCGACGGTCTCGAAGCCGTTCACTCGTGTCACGGCGAATACGTGGAGATCGCGGAGCGGAAGACGGGCATCTCCGGCATCGGCGACAAGATCAGGGCCGCCTATCCCCCGCGCAGCCATCCCCTCGTGCGCACGCACCCGGAGACCGGCAAGCGCGGCCTCTTCCTGACGGATCGTGGCGTGATGCACCACATCGACGGCCTGCCCCAGCACGAGAGCGACGCGATCCTCGACTTCCTGGACGCGCACGTGGCCGAGCCGCGTTTCCACGTCCGCTGGAAGTGGACGCCCGGCGAGCTCGCGGTCTGGGACGAACGCACGACGCTCCATCGCGGCGTCTCCGACCACTACCCACAGCGCCGCGTCGTCCGTCGCTGTACCGTCGACGGAGAGGCGCCCTTCTTCGATCCCGAACGCCAGCCCGACCCGAGCTACGCCCGCGCCGATGCCGCCTGATTCGCGATCGTGAAGCGTTTCCTCGCGATCCTCGTCGCGCTCGTCGTCCTCGTTCCGGTCGCGCTGTGGGGCGGGTTCCGGCTCTGGCTCGTGTCGCAGCCGCCGGAGTTCCGCGCGCAGATCGAGCAGTTCTCCTCCATCGAGTTCGCCAGCCTGCTCTGGTCCTTCGCGTCGCGACCGCCGGACGAGGACGACTCCGGCTACGGACGCCGCGCGTATCCCGGACGCGGGGACTCGCCGTGGGTCCGGCGCAGCGCCCTCGACGGGCGTCCGCGCATGATCACCGCCGCGTTCGCAGAGGAGCTGCGCGCGGCCTGGAGCGCCGAGACCGCTGCCCTCCACCTCTTCTGGCGCGGGGACGTCGACTACACCGGCCCGGTCTACGACGATGCGCACGGCTTCGAGCCGACGAGTCGCGGCACCGCGTATCTGCAACCCCCGGCGACGCCTGCATGGTGGATCGAGACCGACCGAGGATGGCAACCCGCGCGCATCCGATGGCGGGGCCACGGCTTCGACCCGGAGTCGGGGGCGCTCTGGCTCCAGTACGAAGTCGGAACGGCCGACCCCGACGGCCCAACGCGCGTCGTCACCGAGTCCCCCGAGCACGAGGCCTCCTCGGTGGCGCCGGCGGCGGGTCTCGAGCGGCGCTTCGCGCTCGGCCCGGGACCGACCCTCGCCCTCGATGTCGGCGCGCCCGACCCCGAGCACGACCCGGCGGGTCTCGACGTCATCACCGGCGCGAAGCGCGACGCCGCGCGCGTCGTCTTCGACGCGTCGCTCAGGCGCGCCCGACTCGTGCATCGCTTCGCGAGCCCGACGCACTCCCTCGACGACGCGAGCCCCGACGTCGCCGAGCGCGACGACGATCCTTTCGCGCGCCACGACTGCCACACGTGCCACAACGAACGCGAGCGCGTCGTCGGTCCGGCCTGGAGCGAGATCGCCCTGCGCTACGACGGAACGAATGAACGCGTCACGACCGATCTCCTCGCCCGCCGGATCCGCGAAGGCGGCAGCGGCGAATGGGGCGACGTCGTGATGACGCCCCATCCCGGGATCTCGCGGGCGGAGTCCCGGCGGCTCGCCGAGATCATCCTCGACACGCCGCCGTCGGAGCCCCCGGTCGTCGCGGTCGACACCCGCGGAGCCGAAGCGACCTGGACGTTCCGCTCCGACACCGAAGCGCCGCCGGACGCCCTCCACCCTTCCCTCTCGACGACCCGGATCGCCGTCGACGGCTTCACTGCCAAGGTGGGTGGACTCGCATGGCTGCCGGATGGGCGGCTCGCGGTGTCGACGTGGGATCCGGACGGCGCCGTCTTCGCGATCGAGGGCTGGTCGGGATCCCCCGACGGCGTGACGGTCACGCGAATCGCCGAAGGACTGCACGAGCCCCTCGGCCTGACGACGGTCGGCGATGCCCTCTACGTCATGCAGAAGCAGGAGATCACGCGCTTGCTCGATCTCGACGGAGACGACTGGATCGACACGTACCGGACCGTCGCCGACGACTGGCAGGTCACGTCGAACTTCCACGAGTTCGGGTTCGGTCTGGTGGCGCTCGGCGACCATCTCTACGCGAGCCTCTCGGCCTGCGTGTTGAACGGCGGCAAGAGCTGCCGCCACCAGACCCCGGATCGGGGGACCGTGATCCGCGCGCATATCGAGACCGGCGAAGTCGAGCAGGTCGCGCGCGGCCTCCGCACGCCCAATGGCCTCGCGTTCGCGCCGGACGGCACGCTCTTCGTGACCGACAACCAGGGCGATTGGCTTCCGTCGAGCAAGCTGATTCGCGTGCAGACCGGCGAGAACTACGGCTGGCGCTCACCGATGGCCGAGCCCGGTCCCGAATCGCCCGCGCCCCCGGCGCTCTGGCTGCCCCAGAACGAGATCGGCAACTCGCCCACGCAGCCCCTCTTCCTCGAGACCGGCCCCTACGCCGGTCACGTCGTCTTCGGCGACATCTTCAACGGCGGCCTCAAGCGCGGAGTCCTCGAAGAAGTCGAGGGCGTCGTCCAGGGCGCGGCGTTCCACTTCTCGGGGGGCTTCGGCGCGCCGATCAATCGCCTGCTCGCCCTGCCTTCGGGCGGCTTCGTCGTCGGACAGATCGGGAGCCGCGGCAACTGGGGGGAGCTGGACAAGGGCTCCGATGGGCTCGAGGTCGTGCGCTTCGGCACGGAGCGAGCGTTCGAGCCCTGGTCGGTCTCGGTGGGTTCGGACGGCTTCGACGTCCAGCTCACGCGACCCCTCGCGGACGACGTCACGCCTGATGGCGCGGATTTCGTGGTGCGCGATTGGTTCTACGTCCCGGCGGAGATCTACGGTGGACCGAAATACGACCTGCGCGAGCTCGCGGTCGATCGCGTCGTCGTCTCACCGGATCGTACGCGCCTCTCCCTCGAGATCTCGGGACTCGCGGCGGGACGCGTGGTCTACCTGAAGCTCGATCCGCGACTCCGGTCCGCGGCCGGTGAGCGTCTGTGGGTGAACGAGGCGTGGTACACGCTCAACGCCCTGCCCTCCGCACCCGCCACGCCGAGCGTCGCCGCTGAGCCTCCGGCAGAGCCCGCGGGCGAGCCGTCGCCCAACACTCTGACCGCGGCCGAGCGCGCCGCCGGGTGGCGACTCCTCTTCGACGGCGAGAGCTTCGCCGGCTGGAAGATCTATGGCGCCGAGGACGACACGATCGAACACTGGGAGCTCGACGACCGGGCGCTCCACTTCACGCGGGACGTCTCGACCGCCGGCCTCCTGTGGAATCACATCAATCCCTTCACCCGCGGCGCGGTCGACCTGATGACCGTCGAGCGCTTCGGCGACTTCGAGCTCTCGATCGACTGGAAGATCAGCCCGGGTGGCAACAGCGGCATCTTCTACCTCGTCCCGGACGAGTCGACGCGACTCTCCTGGGACCTCGCGCCGGAGATGCAGGTGCTCGACGACGCCGGACACTTCGACGGAGAAATCGAAATGCACCGGGCCGGCGACCTCTACGACCTACAGTCCCTGGCCCGCGACGCGGCCCGCCCCGTCGGCGAGTGGAACACGGCGCGCATCCGGGTCGAGGGCCCCCGCATCCGCCACTGGCTCAACGACGTGCCGATCGCCGACATCGATCGCGAGAGCGACGCCTGGCAAGCCGCGCTCGCCGCCAGCAAGTTCGACGGCACCCCCGGCTTCGCCGCGGCGGAGCGCGGACACATCACACTGCAGGACCACGGCGATCCCGTCTGGTTCCGGAACGTGAAGCTTCTGCCCCTCGACTGAACGCGCGAGAGAGGTGACGCGCTAGGCGGTCCCCGGGTCCTCCGACTCGAGGAAGTCCAGGATGTCGGCGTTCATCCGCTCGGCCGAGTCCGACTTCCCGAAGTTGAAGAAGCCGTGGGGCTCACCCGGGTACTCGCGCAGGAGCACCTTGCCCGGTCCTGCACCGAGCCGCTCCGCGAACATCCGGGACGAGCGCAGCAGCGGGTCCTCGGTGCCGACCGTGAGCAGCGTCGGCGGCGCGGTCTCGAACGCGAGGTCCATGGGCGTGATCGCGAGCTCCGGTCCGACCTCGGCCTCGAACGCCGACTCGCCGCCGTAGCTCTTGAGCATCATCGCGCCGCCCGGAAATTCGTCCTCGATCCAGGTCAGGCGATCGAGCACGCCGTAGATCGACACGATGCTGTGACAGGCGAGCGGCAGGCCCTGTGTGCGCTCCGGGTCGACCTCGGTCACGAGTCGCGAATCGTGCGCGAGCAGTCCGAGCATCGTCGACAGGTTCCCGCCCGCCGAGTCGCCCATCGTGTGGTAGCCCGTGATCTCCGGGTGGTTCGCGGCGATCCAGTCGAGCGCGCGGAAGAGCGAGCGCAGGATCGCGGGATGGGGATGCTCGGGCGCGAGCGGGTACTCGATGTTGAAGACCGGGTAGCCCGCCTCGGCGAGGAAGCCCAGGAAGGGCGTGTAGGTCTCCTTCGCGCCGATCACCCAGCCGCCCCCGTGGAAGTAGAGCACCGCCCCGCGCGGGCCCGACCCGGGCCGGGGCGCGAGGTACTCGATGCGCTCCGCGGGATCGCTTCCGTAGGCGGCCTCGACCGCTTCGACGGGCGGTGCGAGCGGACGCCGGCGCATGCGGGAGATCGCGCCGAACACGCGGATCGCCGGACGCATGACCCGCAGCGAGAGGGGCGCAGGTCGCGAGGGAATGGCGTCGGACATCTTCGACTCCTCGGGTGTCGCGGTGCAATAACGCCGCGCATGACGACACGATGACACAACACTGCGCGTCCCGCGGCACGCAGTCAGTAACGGCAACGACGCGCGATTCGCTACCCTCCCACCCTGCGATGAAGGACCGCGCCCCGTCGATCACCACGCCCGCTGCCGACGTCGTCATGACGGGCGGGCTCTCGATCGTCGGCATGAGCGCCCTGCTCGTCTGGGCCCTGGGCTTCGACGGCAACGTCGACTTCGTGAGCGGCGAGTGGCTCGTTCCCATGATCGTCTTGAACGCCACGCATTTCACGGCGTCCTACCGCCTCCTCTACGTGTCGAAGGCGGAGATCCTCGCGAATCGCTGGAGCGCGATCTTCGTCCCGGGACTCCTGCTCGCGCTCCTCGGCGTGGCCGCGGCCAACATCGGCCGGACCTGGATCGTGAGCAACCTCGTGCTGGGAAGCTCCGTCTACCTCGCCTGGCACTACACGGGTCAGGCCTGGGGCATGGTCTCCGCCTTCTCCCGCATCCTCGGCCTCGAGTTCACCCGGATCGAGCGACATTGCATCCGCGGCGGCATGCGGGTGCTGCTCGTGCTGCACATCTTCTATGCCTTCTCCGGGCGCCTGCCCCCGGCGGCGTGGATCGATCCGCGACGTTATGCGGAGATCTACGGCTACGCGTTCAACGCCGTCGTCGCCGCAGCCGCCGCCAGTCTGCTGATCGGCGCGGGCGCCTTCTGGACCGCGCGACGGCGCGCGGGGCGACTGCCTTTCCGGGTCGTCTTCCCGTGGCTCGCCCTCTACGTCTGGTACCCGTTCTGGTACTTCGTGCCGGGGGGCTTCCTGTGGGTCCAGCTCTCCCACGCGCTGCAGTACCTGGCCTTCCCACTCCGGGTCGAGGCGAACCGGTACACCAAACGCGCGGTCGCCGAGCCGCCGACCTCACGCCAGGTCGGGATCCACATCGCGCTCGTGTTCGGCGCGCTCGTGCTCGCCGGAGCGGTCTTCCTGCACGGACCGCCGATCGCGGCGCATGTCTTCGGGCACGGCTGGTATTCGACGCCGGTGATGCAGCAGCTCTTCCAGGGCTTCGTCGCGTGCATCGCGATCCACCACTACTTCGTGGACGGCGCGGTCTGGAAGCTCTCGAACCCGAAGGTGCGGGGCGAGCTGCTCAGTCACCTTTCATGACGGGTGTGTGGGGCCTAGCAGGCGCGTGGGTCCAGTCCGCGAAGCCCATCCCCTTGCCGGGCTGCGACGGGACGGGCGCCGGGAAGGACGTTCCGTAGGCGCGATTCACCACGTGGGGCAGCCACGTGTCGTCCCCCTCGGCGGGATAGTCCGCCTCCGCGTGCAGCCAGTGGAAGGCGCGCAGGATCGCGCGATCTCCCCAGCCCCACGCGTCGTACCCGGCGCGTGAGAGCAGCTCCGCCTGCACGACCGCGCCCTGCAGCGCCTCGTACACGCAGTTCTCTTTCGGCGGCGGCCACGTGAAGGGACCGCCCCGCCGCTGGTCGTCGGGGAGCACGCCGTCGATCGAATGCCCGCGATGGCTCGAACCGGCAGGATTGATCGCGTATCGCCAGAAATAGTTCGACTGCCACCAGAGGGCGCCGAACTCGAAGCCGCTCCAGGAGCGTCGCTCGCCGACCCAACCCCGGAAGACGTACGCGGCGCGAGCGACGTCCTCTTCGTCGCCCAGGTAGAGCGCGACCGCGAGGCGAGACGCGCCCGCGTGGGTGCCCCAGTTGTTCGGCCGGTCCTCGTGCGTACTGCGAAGCGTGCGCGGACCGAAGTGGCGTTCGGGGAGGTCCTCCAGCCAATGCGTGAACGCCTCTCGCTCGGTTCCGTCGAGGCCGATCAGATCCGCGGCGACGACGTAGGCGAGGAGTTCGCGCGCCACCGACAGCACGTTCGCGTCGTCCTCGGTCCCGCGCACGCGTTGGAGCGCACGCACGACCTGCGAGCGCATCGATTCGTCGCCGGTCCGTGCTGCCACGAGCGCCTTGGCGAGCACCCGCACGTTCGTCGGGTCGTCCTGGTCCGAGAGATCCGGCCGAGGGGTGGGCGCCGCTGAGACGCGACGCACGGCCTCCCAGGCAGGTCCTTCGGTCGGCAGGGCAGCGATCTCCGCCGGGCTCAGCCAGAGCCCGAGGCGGACATCGGAGTCGCCGGTCGAAGCGCCGGGCTCCTCTTCCGCGTGAGCATCGAGTGAGCCGAGGAACAGGCAGACGAGGGCCAAGCTCGCTGCCACGCGCTGGCCCGCGCGGATCACACGCCGACCAGTCGCGCGAAGAAGGGCACGCGCAGAAGTTCGGAAGCGGTCGGGGGGGATCGGAATCGTCGTCGGAGACATCGGGCGGGTTTCCTCGCGCGCGCAGCGTAGCGCGAGCGGTATGCTCGCCGAGCCGACGTCGCCACCGGCATCGCCCTGAGGAGCTCGAACATGTCCCGCGCACGATTCCGCATCCCGGTCCGACTGCTGTGTCTCGCAACCACGATCGTCCTCGCCGGGTCGGTCGGGTCTCTGCCGCGCCAGGCGCTCGCCCAGCACGCAGACGGCCACCAGTGTCGCCACCACGACGGCAAGGGAGGGGGCGGCGGCCGCAATCGCGCTTCCTTCCAGGTCGAGGCGGTCCGGGAGATCGCCAACGACTGGGCGACGGCGCGCCTCTCGGTCCAGGCCGAGGGACCGCAGGCGGCCAAGGTCGCCGCGCAGGTGAACTCGGCGATGGCCGCGGCGCTCGCCCGGGCGAAGCGGTCCGACGAAATCGAGGTGCGCAGCGGCGGCTACTCGACGCACCCGGTCTACGACGACGGCCTCGTCGTCCGCTGGCGCGCGCACCAGGATCTGGTCCTCGAATCCGGGGACATCGACGAGCTGTCGAAGCTGATCGGCGCGCTGCAGACGAAGTCGGTCACCTTGAACGGAATCGTGTTCGGCGTCCGCCGCGAGACGCGGGAGGCCGTCGAGGACGAGCTGGTCAGCGAGGTCCTCGCCCGGTTCAAGGCGCGCGCGGCCCTCGTGGCCAAAGGCCTCGGGGCCAAGGAGTGGTCGCTCGGCGACGTCTCGGTCGGCACCGGAGGGAGCGGGCCGCCGGTGGTGATGCGACACGAACGCGCGCGGCCTTCGAGCTTTGCGGATGCGCCGCCGGCCTTCGAGGGCGGGACCAGCGAGGTCCGGGTGACCGCCTCGGGGACCGTGCGTCTCGAATAGAATCCGCGGCGTCGGGTATCGTGGGACGAGACTGAACATCGAAGTCGTCGGGCGCAGTCCACGACTCCAGGAGCGACCATGAACCTCAAGGGCGAGCCCGCCTACGTCGGGCGGCACTGTGGATCGAACCTCTACACGATCGACGACAAGACGGTCGCCTTCTACCAGGACGCTCTCGGCGATGCCCATCCGCTGCACGAGCGCTATGCGCCGCCGCTGCTCCACCACAGCGAGTGCTACGAGCACCTCGGCGAGTGGTACCTGAAGAACCTCTTCGGGAACCTCCACGGGCAGCAGGACTGGTCGCTCTTCGCGCCGATTCACGTAGGCTCGAAGGTCCGGACACGCTCGACGATCATCGACCGCTACCACAAGCGCGGCCGCGACTGGGTCGTGAACGAGACCGACCTGATGAGCGCCGAGCCCGCCGACGAGGGTCGCCTGCTCGTCCGCGGTCGGACCTACCAATCCTTCCTGCCGCCCAAGGACGACGAGGCGGACGGCTTCGTCGTCGACGAGAAGACCGCGAAGAAGAAGGCGCCGCGACCGCCCTTCCCGACCGCCGAGGGTCCCGACCTGGCATCCGTCGAGAAGGTGATCGACGACCGACGCTGCTGGATGTTCTCGGGCCCGGGCAAGAACTATCACACCGACCGCGAAGAGGCGAAGAAGCTCGGCTTCCCGAACATCGTGGTGCAGGGCATGATGTCGACCTGCTTCGTCTCCCAGGTGATGCAGGACCACTTCGGCATGGGCTGGCTCGAGGGCGGCCGCATGTCCGTCAAGCTCACGAACGTGCTGTGGGTCGACGAGACGGTGCACGCGTTCGCGAAGATCCGCGACGAGGTCGCCGAGGGCACGAAGAAGCGCATCTTCTGCGACGTCTGGGTCGAGAAGACCGACGGCACCCGCGTAATCCTCGGCGAGGCGTCAGCGCTCGCGGAGGACTGAGCCCTCATCGGGGCTACATCTTCTTCAGGGTCTTCCAGCCGAAGACGAGCTCGAGCGTGAGCAGGGTCATCGGGATCGCGCCGAAGATCCCGACCGCGAGCTGCACGCCGATCAGGTCCGCGAGGACGCCGACCACCGCCATCCCCAGGAAGCCGAGCTGCGCGAGGGTCATGACCATGCTGAGGACGCGCCCGCGCATCTCGGTCGGCACGACCATCTGGAATCCGACGACGGCGCAGATGTTCCAGGCCTGTCCGGACAAGCCGAGCAGGAGTTCGACGGCCAGGATGTACTCGAACGAGAACGCGAACGAGTAGAGCACGAGTCCCGACGCGTAGACCAACATCGTGCCCGCGATCAGGAGCCCGTAGTTGCCGCGCGGGCGGCGGAGAATCAGCAGGGCCGCCGCGGCGAAGGTGCCGACGCCGTGGACCGCGGACATCATGCCGAAGCCCATCGGCCCCGCGTCGAAGACCTTGGTGGCGAACACGACCCGCAGCGGACCGATCGCGCCGTTGAAGATCGCCATCGCGCAGGCCGCCAGGGCGAGTAGCAGCTCCGGGCGACTCCGGACGTATGCGAAGCCTTCCCGAAGATCTCTACCGAGGGACGTCCGCTCCGTCCGCTCGACCCGCCCGCGAATCGGGATCCGCGCGACCGCGAGGGCGGAGGCAATCACGCCGACCGCGGCGATCGCATAGGTCCCGACGACGCCGACCGCGGCGATCAAGACACCCGCGAGCGAGGCGCCGCCCATCGTGCCGAAGGACGATCCAATGGCGTTGAGGGAGACGGCGTGCTGCGTGCGATCGCGGCCGACGACGTCCACCACGAAGGTCTGCGTCGCGGGTCCGAGGGCGGAATTGAGCGCCCCGCCGAGCACGGCGATCGCGATCAGCACCCAGTAGGTCATGACACCGGCGTAGACGAGCGTCGCGACCGTCGTGGCGATGCCCGCGAGCAGGAAGCGCGAGAGCACGATCAGGTTCCGCTTCGGGTAGCGATCGACGATGACGCCGGCGAAGGGCGACATGACCGCGATCGACGCGCCCTGGAGCGCGGACAACAGGGTCACCGCCGACACGAGCTCCGTCAGCTCCGTGACGAGCCATTGCATCGCCATGAAGAGCACGTGGAAGCAGACGAACTGGACGACGTTCGATCCCCAGAGCGCGCCGTAGTGCGGCAGGCGAAACGTCTCGATCGCTTCGGAGAGCTCGGCCGCGGTCGACGTTCGCGAATCCGTCGCGCTGCTGTCGGGAACGGGATCGGCCAAGTCGGCTCCGGGCGGGACCTGCGACCCGGTCGACTCCCGAGCGCGGCGGCCGGAGCATAGACGTTCCTAGGACCGGGTCATCTCCGCGACCCGAGCGCGAAGCGCGTCGTAGTCCGCGCAACCCGTCGCGGGCGTCACGACCTCGTCCCAACGTCGCTGCCACGCGTCGCGCGCCGCGTCCGTCACGGTCGCGAGCGACTGGCCTCCCGGATCATCCCCTCGCACCTTCGTCCCCTTCGCGTCCCGGGGCAGGCCCATCCGCGGATTGCCGTATTCCCGCAGCCTCACGTCCTCCCACGCGCCGGGGGACTGCAGCATGAAGTCCTTGCTCGCCTGACGCGTGGCGATCTCGAGTCGGTCCGGCTCGTCGGGGACGCCGATGAAGCGCGCGACCCGCCGGACGGTCTCGGCGAGGTCCGCGACGACGTCCTCGTAGCAGAGCGGCAGCACGCCCTCCTCTTCGAGTCGGGGCCACCAGGTCGCTATGTGGTGCCAGTAGTCGCGGTGGCCCTCGCGATGCAGGACGTAGTCGAGGGCGAAGGTCTCGAGGTCCAGGGCGCCGGGCTCGAGGAACCAGCCCGAGTTGAAGTGATAGAAGGACACGAGCGCCGCGATCGGCTCCCGCACCACGTAGACGACGCGACCGCCGCGGGGCGTCGTCTCGCCATCGAGGTGCGTCTTGAACGCGCGCGGCTTTGCTACCTGCTCGGCCTCGAGATCCTGCTCGAGGTCGTGCGCCACCTCGATCCACGGGATCACCTCCGAGATGTCCCGGAAGTCCATGTCGCCGCGGGTGCGCAGCCCGTGCACGATCTGCTGAAGCAGCGTCGTGCCGGACTTCGAATAGGTCGCGACGAAGACGTCGTCGTCCCGCGGTCGGAACGCGAGCGCGCGATCGAGGCTCTCCCTCGTCGAGAACCTCGAGAGGAGCTCGCGCAGCCCGTCCGGGGTTCGCGCCCGGCCCGACGGCGCGAAGTCGCTCGACTCAGTGGAAAGCGACATCGTCCGGCAGCGCGGCGGAGGCCGGCTGTTCGGGCAGGGCCTCGATCAGGAACGCGGGCCGGTCGAAGACGGAGCGATCCCCGTTCGGCGCGAAGGTCGACGAGAAGGAGCGGAACACCAGCCCATCGACGATGCCCTGGGCGAGGTGCGGCGCGTAGCTGTTGTTGAACAGGATGTCCCCGGGCAGGCTCTCGTAGCGCTCGCCGTCGACGCCGTAGATCACGGGTCCCGAGAGCACGTAGTAGAACTCGGGGATCACGTGACTGTGCTCGACGTAGGTCGATCGCGCTCCCCAGCCGGATTGGGAGAAATTGAAGTCCCAGTCGCCGCCCGGGCGCGAGGCACGGAAGATCGCCTTGTGGCGAGCGATCTGGATCATGCGATCGCCGACCGCCTGGAGCGATCCGAGGTCTTTCGAGAAGAAGAAGCCGCCGCTCTTCACCGTCTCGGCGGAGAGCCAGGAGCGCGTGATCTCGTGACCGAAGACCGGGACGTCGGGATAGAGTGGGGCGCCCGACGCGTCCCGCGCCGCGGCATGGGCTGCGCTCGCAGCCTCGCGCGCCGCGCCCCGACCGCGGGCCGCGGTTCGCGCCGGACCATGCTCGGTCGATGTCTCGCCCCAGAACAGATAGCCGGGCGCGAAGTCCGCCTGCGCGGGCTGCACGTGTTGGTTCGCGCCGGTCAGGTAGTAGCCCGCGTCGACGTAGGCCTGGTCGCCGCCGGGGGCCCAACGAATCCAGAGCCATCGAAGCGGCTCGCCCTCCTCCGCGACGACACGGCGCGCCGAATAGGGCTCGAGCTTCGCCGTCGTGCCCGGGGTCACCCGCCAGCGCTCCCCGTCCACCTCGATCTCGCCCTGCCCGCTGACGACGACGTACGCGCCCGGCGCGCCGTCCGCGTGGGCCGGAAGCACACCGCCGGCGCCGAGCATCAGCTCGAGGATCTCGAGATCGGGATGATCGAAGGCGCGTCGGATCCGGAACGCCTGCGTGAGCGCCTCCGCCGCGGCCGGCGCCTCGCTGCGGATCGCCTCCCAGTCGAAGGCCATTAGCGACTCGATCGGCACCCAGCTCCGATCGCTCGTGCGGTGGCGATTCGGGTAGCGCGGCAACGGCCGCGGCGAGTCCGGGCTCGCCATGTCGCGTTCCCGACGAGCGCGGAAACGCGCGTACTCCGCGCGGTACGGATCGTTCGGGTCGTTCGCTCGATCGTAGATCGCGGGGTCGATCGCCTCGGGGTCGTAGCCGGCGGGCACACCGCCCGGAGACGAGGCGCAGCCAGCGAGGATCGCGCCCGCGAGGAAGAACCCCACGAACACGCGAGCGGATCGGGTCACGCAGCGGCTCCGGGGTTCGCGAAGCCGAGGTTGCTCGCGGTCTCGGCGACCGTCGATGCGTCGAGCACGTTCATGTCCTTGTCGAGGGTCTCGAACACGGTGCCTTCGACCGAATGCAGCGCGAAGAAGACCGTCGCGCCCTCGGGTCCACCGCGCTCCATGTGCGCCTCGCCGCCCTTCGACAGGACGTAGGTGCCGGCGGGGCGAACCTTGTGCTCACCCTCGCTGCCGTCGTCGAGGATTTCGGTCACGTGCTGCTCGCCTTCGAGGACGAGGATCGCGGTGTCGGCGACGTGGCGATGGAAGTGGCAGTAGGAGTTCGGCGGCCACTTCACGATCAGGTCGATGCGGTTGGTCTCCGCGTCGGCGCCCAGGATCGCCATCCAGTACTTGCAGGGGTAGTCCTGGCTCGGGTCGTCGAACTCGATCCAGTCGATCTTGTCGCCGTCGAACTGATAGGTGGGATTCATCGCTGCGTCTCCTGTGGTCGGCGCCCGCGGCCGGCCGGGCTCGGGCAGTCTAGCTCCGTCTCGCGGACATCGGGGGCCATCGATCCGCCCAGGGACGCGCCGCCAGGGGCTCGAACGCGAGGTCGAAGCGCAGGCGACTCATACGCTGTCCGAGGCGGTGGCCGCCTCGAGGAATCTGTGGGACCGTGTTCCCGACACGCGGGATCCCCCGCGCGCAGGAGGCAGTCCATGGCCCCCACCGCGCTCGCCGCGCCCGAGCACGCCTATCGCGACGAAGAAGACCTCCAGGAGTCCTACCACGCCAACGGCTGGACCGATGGGCTCCCGATCGTCGCGCCGACACCGGATCGCGTCGCCGAATTCCTGGCGGCGGCAAGCCTCGCCCCCGACGTGCTCCTCGGCGAGGTCCCGACCCGCGAAGTCCGCGTGACCGCCGAACACGCCGCCATCAACGCCGTCATGGCGGGCTGTCGCCCCGAGTACTTCCCGGTCGTCGTCGCCGCGGCGCGCGCCCACTTGCACGAAAAGGGCAACTGCCACAGCACGACCGGCACGCTCTCTGGCGCGGTTCAGGCCGTGGTCGTCAACGGCCCGATCCGCTCGAAGATCGGGATCGAATGCGGCGCCGGCTGCATGGGCCCGGGCTTCCGCGCCAACGCGACGATCGGCCGCGCGCTCCGGCTCGTGATCCGCAACGTGTGTCGCGCGATCCCGGGCGTGCTCGACCGCGCGAGCTTCTCGAGCCCCCATCGCTTCAGCTTCTGCTTTGGCGAGAACGAAGAGGCGAGCGCCTGGACGCCGATGCACGTTGAGCGCGGCTTCGCGGCGGACGAGAGCGCGGTCACGGTCCACTCGGTCATGACCGTCGATTCCGCCGTCGACTTCATGTCGCGCACACCGGAGGGGCTCTGCGATTCGATGCTCACGACCCTGCGGCGGAACGGGATCGCCGGCGACGAGTTCCTCGGCGAGGACACGACGGCGATGCTCGTGGTCGGCCCGGAACACCAGCGCTTCTTCGACCGCGCGGGCTGGTCGAAGGCAGACATCAGGGACTACCTCTTTCCGAAGTTCACGGACGACCCGGGCCCGGGCGGCCGGATCGTCGGGATCGGCAGGAAGGACGGCATCCTGATCGTCGCCGCCGGCGGCGACGGCATGGCCCAGACCTGGGTCCTGATTCCTCATCTCGCGGTGGCGATCACCGAGCCGGTCTCGACCACCGGCTGAGCCCAACCGCCGGCGCGGTCTCGAACGCGAGCGCGTCGGCAGATCGGAGGACGACATGACCGACCAACCCTTGATCGGACTCGACCCGACGAGCGGCCCGCTCGAACGGCGGGACGAGCGCGCCCTGCCCTCGCGGCCCGGAAGTCTCGACGGCCACGTGCTCGGTCTCGTCGCGAACGGACTCGGCGAATCGAAGCTCTTCCTCGACGCGGTCTACGAGGAGCTGACCCGCGAAGACGACACGATCGCAGCGGTTCGCGTCCTGAAATCGTCGGTCTCGGTCGCGCCGGAGCCGGCGGACTGGGCACGCCTCACTTCGGAGACCTCGCTGGCGATCGCCGGCATGGGAGGTTGAGGGAGCTGCTCTGCACGCAGTTTGCGTGACGCGATCGAGCTCGAGTGGGCGGGGATTCCGACCGCCGCCATCATCCACAAGGCCGTCGAGGGCTCCGCCCAGGCGATGGCCAAGCTGTCCGGCGTTCCGGAGTTCCCGTTCGTGATGATCGACTACCCGGCGATCCCGACGGCGATCTGGAGCAAGGACGAGATCCGCGACCTCGCGCGCGAGGTCGCTCCGAAGGTGCGAGCGCGGCTCACCGCCTAGCGCGAAGCCCGCCGCGAGAACGAGGCCAGACCATGTCCGAAGGCGCCCGACAGGTCGTCGAACAATTCAACGAGATCGTGAAGCCGGAGGGAGGGAGCGTGACGCTCCTCTCCGATGCGGAAGGCATTTTGCGCGTCCGCTACGTGCCCGGCGTGAACGAGGAATGTGCCGAATGCGTCATGGAGCCCGACGCGCTCGGCGCGATGATGAAGGACATGGTCGTGAGCCTCGACCCGTCGATCACCGCGGTCGAAGTCGAGGCGTGAGGAGAACCGAATGAGCAGCGATCCGAAGACCGTCGTCCTCGACTATCTCGAGGACATCAAGGCCGGCCGACACGACGCGGCCTACGAGGCGTTCGCCGAGGACGCGACCTGGACGACGCCGCCCTCGATGCCCTGGCCCGCCAAGTTCCACGGGCGCAAGGACATCTTCGAGGGCTACTTCGCCGTCGACAAGGGTCTCTTCACGACGGGCATGGACTCCTACGACCTCGAGACGCGCCTCGTCGTCACCCAGGGCGAGCACGTCGTCGTCGAGATGACCCATCGCTCGACCGGACTGAACGGCAACGAGTACCTGACCGACCACTGCCTCGTGTTCGACGTGCGCGACGGTCGGATCCAGGCCGTCCGCGAATACATCGACTCGCTCTATCTCAAGGAGTCGATGATCGAGCCCGCCTGAGCGCGGCCCGCGAAGCAGGAGACCCGACAGCCATGGCCGCCGCCGAATCCACGCCCGACACCGAGTGGCAATCCCTCGATGCGCGCCTCCGCGCGCACGACCCGCAGCCGGAGGGCTGGTACGCGGTAGCGCTCTCCGAAGAGATCCCCGCGACGGGACCCATCGGCACGGAATTCCTGGGCGGCCGCGTGGTCGTCTACCGCAAGGCCTCCGGAGAGCCGGTCGTGATGACGGCGCGCTGCCCCCACATGGGCGCGGACCTCGCCCTCGGCGACGTGATCGACGACGCGATCCGCTGCACCTATCACCACTTCTGCTTCGGACCCGACGGCGACTGCACGAAGATCCCTTCGGACGGTCCGATTCCGTCCGCCGCCAAGCTGTTCAGCTACCCGACCCACGAGTCCTTCGGGCTGGTGTGGGCGTACAACGGCGAGACGCCGCATTTCGCCCCGCCGAGCGTTCGGGACTACGCCGAAGACGACCTCGTCTTCCGGGTGAAGCGCACGAACGTGTTCGAGATCGCGCCGTGGCTCTCGATCGGGAACACCTTCGACTTCATGCACCTGCGCTACGTGCACGACCTCGACTTCTCCGTCGAGCCCGAGGACGTCCGCTACGTCGACGATCACCACATCGAGCTCGAGATCCCCTTCGTCTCGAAGGAGACCGGCGCCTTCGAGCAGCGCATCCGCGTGACGGGCACGAACGTCGTCTCCTTCCAGACCGTGACCGACCACACGACGATCGGGATCTTCACGTCGACGCCGATCGGGACGTCCGCGCAGACCTACTACGTCGCCGCGGTCCCGAAGGATTCGGGCCTCTCGGAGGCGGAGCTCGAAGCACGCCTGGCGGAGCAGCAGAAATTCGGGGACGACCTGCTGGTCGACGATGCAAGGACGCTGCAGGGGATCCGATTCAAGGTCGGCTCCCTCGTCGCGGGTGATCGCGCGATGGTCACCTACATGCAGTGGGTGAGCCGTTTCCCGACAGCGGCGCCGGCCGCACCCTTCCATTAGGCGGTCCGGCGTTTCCGAAGGGAGAACGTCCGGCCGAGTCTGGCCTAACGGATTCTCGAGCGCCCGAGCTGCGCACGGGCATACTCCCGGCGTTCCCCGCACGGCATGACCGGTCTTCCCCCGATCCGGTCCCAGCGAACACGCTGCGGAGAGAGATGGGCCTGGGAACGAACCGAGCGCCTCGGACACGCGCGTCCAGGACGCGAGCGGGGGCGGGCCTCGCGCTCGCGATGGCCGCCCTGCTCCTGGCGAGCCCGGCGTCCGGCGAGGTCGTGGCGACCGACGCGCTGCCCCTCGCCCACCTCGGTCCCCATCTCGAGCTGCTGACCGACGTTCCTCCGGAGGCGACTCTCGGCGAAGTCCAGGCCGCCTACGCACGGGGCGAGTTTGTGCGAACCAACGCGCTGATCCCGAGCTTCGGGGTCCAGCAGCCGGTGGTGTGGGCGCGCTTCGAGCTCGAGAACCCCGACCCAACGCCCCGGACCGTCGTGCTCGTGTTCGAGTACGCGGTCGCGGACTCGGTCGAGCTGATGACGCCGAAGTCGAGCGGGAACGACGACTATGCGATCGCCGGAGACGCGGTCGTCGATTCCGCGAACGCCCTGGCGTACAAGCAGCCCGCCTTCCCGATCGCGCTTCCCGCCGGCTCGCGCACCCTCCACTACCTGCGTATCGAGACGACCGCTTCGCAGACCCTCCCGATCTCCCTCGAGACCGAGGCATCCTTCGCCGCGCGCGCCCAGAGCGAGCAGCTCCTGTTTGGACTCCTCTTCGGCGCGATCGGTCTGTTCCTCGTCTACACCGCCTCGATCTCGCTCTTCCTGCGAAGCGCGTCGTGCGCCTGGTTCTCGATCTACGTCACGAGCCTCGGCGCCCTGGTCGCCGTACGGGAAGGCTACGTACGGCAGTGGCTCGGCGACGCAGGCACCACGCTCAACACGCCGCTCAACCTGGTCGTCCTCGCGTCGCTCTTCTTCTTCGGCGCGAAGCTGCTCCGGGACTTTCTGAACGTGCGCCGGATCTCGCGTCGCGACGACTGGATCTTGCGGGGTCTCCAGTACGGTGCGCTCTTCTGGCTGCCCCTCGCGCTGGCCGAGAGCCCGTGGTCCGCGCTCGTCGGTCTTCCGGTGATGGGGATCGGGCCGATCTTCTCGTCGGCCCTCGCGTTCCGGTACTGGGCGAAGGGGGTGCCTAACGCGCGCTACTTCGCGCTCGGTTGGGCCTTCGCGCACGTGAACTCGCTGATCGACGTCCTCTACATTACCGGCGCGATCGGGTACGCGCCCTTCATGCAGTACCTGATGCCGGTGTCCCTCGGACTCGCAACCAGCTTCTTCGCCTTCGCGATCATCGAGCAGACCTACAACTATCAGACCTTCGCGCGGCAGGACGGGCTGACGGGGCTCGCGAATCGGAGACGCTTCGCCGAACACCTCGAAGCCGAGTGGCTGGCCCTCGAGCGGGATCACGACCCGGTCTCGATCGTGATGGTCGACGTCGACGAGTTCAAGCGCTTCAACGACCGCTACGGCCACGTCGCGGGCGACGAAGCCCTGCGAGCGATCGCTCCGCTCCTGCAGAACCGCGCACGCCGGCGGGGCGACCTCGCTGCACGCTACGGCGGCGAGGAGTTCGTCGTGCTGCTCTCGAGGACGGCGCCGGACCATGCCCTTCGCATGGCCGAGTCGCTTCGGATGGCAGTCGAAGGCCTCGCGATTCCGCACGAATCGAGCGGGATCAGCGACGCCGTGACGGTCAGCGTGGGCGTCGCGACCGGTTGGCCGGGCCACGGCACGACCGCCGCAGAGCTCCTCGATCGCGCCGATGCCGCGCTCTACGAGTCCAAGGAACACGGTCGCAATCGGGTGACCATGGCCGCCGTCCCCACGCGAGTCGGCACGGGGAGCGTGGGCACGCCGGTCGCCGTCGAGCCCATCTAAACCCTTCTGAGTCCACTCGCCGGCGATTGCTGGCACCGGTTCGGAGTGCCAGAATCGGTCGACGCGATCCGCGGAGGCCTCCTGCCTCGAGTCGCCGTCGCCGAGGAGCCCCCCATGCCCGAGTCCCCCGTCATCGACCTCTCCGGAAAGACCGCGCTCGTCACCGGCGCCGGATCCGGCATCGGACGCGCGAGTGCCATCCGTTATGCCCAGGCCGGCGCCGCCGTCATGTGCGCGGACATCGACGCGGACGGCGCCAAGCTGACCGCCGAGACGATCCGCGGCGACGGCGGCGACGCCGCGTCGCTGCAGCTGGACGTGACCGACGAGACCGCCGTCGAGAAGAGCCTCCAGCAGACCATCGACGCCCTCGGCGGGTTCGACATCCTCTTCAACAACGCTGGCGTAGGCGACATCGACTACCAGAAGACCCTCGACGTCAACCAGAACGGCGTCTACTACGGCCTCAAGCACGGCTCCGCGCTGCTCGCCGAGCGCGGCGGAGGCGCGATCGTGAACACCGCTTCGATCGCCGGGCTCCAGGGACTCGTGTCGCCGATCACGATGCACGCGCCCGAGGCCGCCATGATCGAAGGCGGCGGGATCGCGTACATCGCGTCGAAGCACGCGGTCGTCGGCATGACCGCCCAATACGCGATCGCCTTCGCCGAGCGCGGCGTGCGCGTGAACGCGGTCGCGCCGGGCTACATCGAGACCCCGATGACCGAGATCCTGCGCGAAGACATGCAGATCCAGCACGAGTACGAGCAGCTGCATCCGATGGCGCGCCTGGGCCAGCCGGACGAGATCGCGACCGCCGTCGTCTTCCTGTCGAGCGACGCGGCGTCCTTCATCACGGGCCACACGCTGCCGGTCGACGGCGGATACTCCTGCCGTTAGGCGGGCCCCACCTGTCATGACCCGACGCATCGATCTCCCGCCCTACCCGCGCGGCTGGTTCGCCGTCGCCAGCTCGGACGACCTCGCCCCGGGCGAGGTCCGGCCGCTCCGCTACTTCGGGCGCGACCTCGTGCTCTTCCGAACCGCGAAGGGCGACGCGCGAGTCTTCGACGCCTACTGCCCGCATCTCGGTGCCCACCTCGGACACGGCGGCAGCGTCGACGGCGACGAGCTGGTCTGCCCCTTCCACGGCTGGCGCTTCGGCGAGGACGGCGTCTGCACCGGTATGCCCTACGGCAAGCGGATTCCGTCGAACGCGACCGCCCCGGCCTGGGAAGTGCGCGAGAAGCACGGAGTCGTGATGGTCTGGCATTCCCGGAACGGCGACGCTCCGGATTGGGAGATGCCGGACTTCGACGACGCGAACTGGACGTCCCCCGTCTCTCGGACGTGGACGATTTCGGGCCACACCCAGGAAGTCTGCGAGAGCACAGCGGACTTCGGGCATTTCCGGTTCATCCACCAGACCCACGTCATGCGGCCCCTCGCGGAGCCCAAGCTCGACGGGCCCTGGTTCAAGATCCCGATGGAGTCGGACCCCGATGCCCTCGTGCCGGAGCTCCGCATGGAGGGTCCGATCACGGCCGGACATGGCTTCTGCTTCGGTCCCGGACTCACGGCCGCGGACATCACGATGAAGGGCTCGGGACTCGAGGCGATGCAGCGCCTCTACGTGACACCGGTCGACGAGGAGCACGTCGAGCTGCGCGGGGTCGTCACCGTGGGCCGCCTCGACGATCCCGCGGCGACCGATGAGTACGCCCGCGGCCTGTCCGAAGCGGTCTTCGATCAGTGGGAGGCCGACGTCCCGATCTGGGAGCACAAGGTCTACCGCGAGACACCGGCGCTCAACGAGACGGAATCCGAGATCGCGGTCTTCCGACGCTGGTACGCGCAGTTCTACGGCGAATACCAGAGCCGCTAGGCGAAGACGAGCGGAAGCGACCGCAGGATCATCACCGCCAGCACGACCCAGGCGAGCAGGAAGATCCCGAAGCGGATCGCGACGATGTCGACCGTCGCCTGCACGCAGGAGTGGACGACTCGGAGCCCGACGAAGGCCCACGCGCACCACACGTGCATTTCGTCGACGGCACCGATCGCGGCGATCATGAGCGCCACGGCATAGAAGAGCGTCGGCTGCTCGAAGAGGTGGTTGTAGTTGTTCGCGACTCGCTGCACCTCGGGCGGGAGCAGGTCGCTCAGCTTCGACGTGTCCGCAGCGTCCTGCGGGTCGATCTTGAGCCTCGCCATCGTCGGGATCCGGGTCACGAACATCCAGGTCGTGATCAAGAGGGTCCAGCCCGCGAGCAGGAAGGCGGGGCGCAGGAGATCGATGGCGTGCATGGACGATCCTCGAAAGGTTCTCCAATAGCCTATCGCAAGCCTATGACCCGCCCGAAACGTGCGAAGGCACCGTCGGTCCGCCGTGATACGATCCGGGCAGGAGGTCGCCCATGTCACGCCGCGCCCAGAAGCTCCTGCCCATCGATCGTTCGCTGCCCGAGGACGAGTTTCCCGGCATGGAGCTGACGGACGAGCATCGATCCTCGCTCGACATCGCGGAGGAATTCATTCCGGGGCCCGACGGCGCTCCGGACGTCCGCGTCCTCGTCTACCGACCGAGCGACGCGACCGAGGCGCTGCCGATCCTGCTGCACCTGCACGGCGGAGCCTTCTGCCTGCTCCACCCGGACACGTTCGCCGGGATGGAGGCGAACTGGGCGATGAACCACCGATGCGTGGTCGTGTCCGTGGACTACCGCCTCGCGCCGGAGCATCCGTTTCCGGCGGCGCCGGAGGATTGTTATGCGGCGCTGCTGTGGGTGGCGGCGAACGCCGGGACGCTCGGAATCGACCTGGATCGACTCGTGGTGACCGGCGGGAGCGCCGGCGGCGCCCTGACGGCCGCGGTCGCGATGATGGCGCGGGACCGGGGTGGGCCGAAGGTCGCGTACCAGGCGATGATGATCCCGGTGACCGACGACCGCCTGGACACGCCGTCGATGGGTCAGGCCGGACCGGGCACCCCGGGCTTCAACTCGGCCGCCGCGGAAGGCATGTGGCTCCACTATCTCGGCGAGGATTACGACCGCGAGAAGACGAGCCCCTACGCTGCGCCGGCCCGGGCCGAGGACTTCTCGAATCTCCCGCCGGCGTTCGTGCAGACGAACGGGCTCGACCCGCTGCGGGACGAGGGCATCGAGTACGCCATGCAGCTCCTCGCCGCCGGAACCGAGGTCGAGCTCTACAACTGCCCGGGCGCCTATCACGGTGCCGACCCCCTCGACCCGCGAACCGCCGGCGTCGCCTTCACGGTCTACAACGGCGCCCTCGGCGCGGCCCTCAACCCCGACGCGCCGACGTCCGGATTCTGACCGGGCGGGAAGACCATGAGCGAGACCCGAGGGCTCGACGTGCCGGCGGTGAAGCGCTGGCTGGCTGGGAACGTGGAGGGCGCGGACGCCCCGCTCAGCTTCGACCTCGTCGCGGCGGGCGGCTCGAACCTGACCTACGTGGTCGAACGGGGCGACGGCCGGCGTTGGGCCCTGCGTCGCCCGCCGGAGCGCGCCCGGATCGCGACCGCGCACGAGATGGGTCGTGAGTGGCGGATCATCGAAGCGCTCCACTCCCATCCGGAGTGCGGCATCCCCGTTCCCGAAGCGGTCGCGTTCTGTGAAGACGCGGGCGTGATCGGCGCCGAGTTCTACGTCATGGGCTTCGCCGAGGGCCGGATCCTGCGCGGGCCCGACGAAGCCTGGGACATGGATACGGATGCCTGTCGGACGGCCGCGGAGAGCCTGATCGAAGTGCAGGTCGCGATGGCGAAGCTCGAGCCGGACGCCGTCGGGCTCGGCGACCTCGGGCGGCGCGATGCCTACGTCGAGCGCCAGCTCGCGCGCTGGCTCAAGCAATTCGAGGCCTCGAAAGGGCGCGAGCTGCCGGTCGTGTACGAGCTGCACGAGACGCTCTCGAAACGCATCCCCGAGCAGCAGACCTGCGGCCTCGTCCACGGCGACTATCGCTTCGACAACACGGTCCTCGGGGACGACTTCCGGATCCGCGCCGTCCTCGACTGGGAGCTCTGCACCCTCGGCGACCCGGTCGCGGACTTCGTGTGGTCCGTGCTCTACTGGTCCGACCCCGAGGACGAGAACGACTTCGGCTCGCCGTCCCCGACCCGCCACCCCGCCTTTCCGCGCCGCGCCGACGCGATCGCGCTCTACGCCGAACGCTCCGGCCTCGACCTCTCGCAGCTCGACTACTACCGCGCGTTCAGCTTCTGGAAGATGGCGTGCCTGGTCGAAGGCGTCGCGGCGCGTCTCCGCGCGGGCGCCGCGGGTGGCCTCGGCGGTGGGCAAGGCGTCGAGCACGTCCTCGAGCGAGTCGACGGCATGCTCGAGAAAGCGGTCGCCTGCATCGAAGCGCTCTAGCGCGCCGCCCGACTAGCCGATCGGTCCGCCGGGGTCGGCCGGGTCGAGCAGGATCTCGACGAGCGTCCCCGTGCCGGGAATCGCGCTCGGACGCAGCCGGCTGAACACGTCCTTCTTGTACTCCGGCTGGCCCTCGATCGCGCTCGCGCGCCCGGCGAGCGTCTCGCCCTGTACCAGGACCGAGACGTGGTGAGGTCCGTCGCGCAGCTCCTTCCACCACCAGCCGTCGGCCCCGGCGTAGACGCGGCCGTTCTCGCGCAGGAAATTCACCGGGATCTTCCGCCCGGACGGCAGGGTCAGCAGCATCACCTTTCGCGCGCGCTCACCCTCCGGATCGTCGACGAGCTCCTGCTCGACCTTCGGATTCGAGATACAGCCCTGCGCGAACATGACGAGCGGCATCGCCACCACGAGCGCGATCACGACGCCCGCTCCGATCCCCAACCACTTCATTCGTTCCTCCTCCAGCGACGCGGCCGCGCCTAGTACCAGGCACGGAGCGATCGCATCCGCCCCGAGTCCGCCACTTCGATCACATAGATCACGTCCATCGCCGGCGGACTCCCCGGCGCATCGAGCGAAGCCCGCACGTGCACCGCGAGCTCTCCGCCCCCGAAGAGCGAGCCGCCCACACGCTCGATCGTGAGCGTCCCGTTCCGCGCGTGGGTCTCGGCATAGAAGCCTTCGATCGCCTCGATCCCGCGAACCGCCGGTGCGCCGACGGGATCCTCCACGACCGCATCGGGCTCGAAGAGCGCGAGCACCCCCGCGCGATCGTTGCGCGAATGGCAATCGACGTAGGCGGCGAAGACCGCTTCGGCTGACTCGTGCGTGACGCTCAGGGCGCGCTCCCTCCGATCGCGAACGCGAACGCGAACGCGCGCAGGATAGCCGTGAAGGCACCCCCAGCGCCCCGCCCGCGGGCAGTCCGATGTGCCGCCTCCGCAAAAAGGGTTCCGCGCGAATTTCGCGAGGCGCGGGTCTGGGCCACGACGCCGGTTCTCGAACCGCTCCCGGCGCGAGCTGTTCAGAGCACGCAACGGACACGCGCGAGCCGGGCGAACGAGACCCCGGCCGTCGATCCCGACGGAGCCCCGGGCAGAGCGCCCTGGGTCCCATCATCGGGCCGTGTCCAGGAGGACCGAGACATGGAGCGTCACTCGCAATCCCAGCATCCCGAGTCGAATCGACTCACCCGCTTCTTCCGCGAAGGCCGACTGCTCGCGCCGCGTGCGCGACGCGCGAGCCACCGTATGCAGTTCGCACCGATCGTGGCCCTCGTCGCCGTCGCACTGCTGACCGTCGCGACCGCCGCGCAGGCCGGGAGCTTCCGACGCTTCAATCAGAACGACGGGGATTTCGGTCGGCCCGGCCTCTACGCCGGTGGCGGCCTGGTCGGCGGCTTCACGACGCGCCTCGAGGGGCAGCTGACCGAGACCCCGGGTGTCGACAATGTCGAGGTCGATCCGTCGGTCGGTCTCGCAGCGCGGCTCGGTGCGCGCATCACGCCGCACTTCGCGCTCGAGGCGCACTACGAGTGGATGGACGACTTCGAGACGTCGATCGACGGAATCGAGGTCGCCGAGACGCGAACCCAGACGCTGACCGGTGACGTCAAGGGCTACCTCTCGACCGGGCGCGTGCAGCCCTATCTGTCCGCGGGCCTCGGCTTCCTGAGCGCCAAGTCCGACGACCCGGTGACGGCCTTCCAGAAGACCGACACCGACTTCGCGGCGCGCTTCGGCGGCGGCATCGACTTCTATCTGAGCAGGCACGTCGGCCTGTCCGTCGACTCCAGCTATGTGGTGCCGACCGGCGACGTCGAGGACCTGGACTACGTCTCGGTGGGCGCAGGCGTATTCTTCCGGTTCTGATCGGCGACATCGGTCGGAGGCGACCCGCCTGCCGGGGGGCAGGCGGGTCGCCGTTGCGCTCATTCGTACGCCCACGCCACGCGGTGTGGAGGGTCGCCGTTGCGCTCAACCGTACGCCCACGCCACGCGGTGGGGAGGGTCGCCGTTGTGCTCGTACGTACGCCCACGCCAGGCGGTGTGGAGGGTCGCCAATCGGTCTAGAATGACGGGGCCACCAGCTAGGGAGCCCCACCATGGACGCCAGGACCTTCGGCCGCGACATCGCGCACATCGACCTCACGAACCGCACCGTCACGAGGAAGCCGGCGCCCCAGGAATGGGTCGACAAGTACATCGGCGGGCGCGGCCTCGGCGTCCGCTACGTCCTCGAGAACGGCGTCGACGTCGACCCGCTCTCCCCGGACAACATCCTCTGCTTCATGAACGGCCCACTCTCCGGCAGCGAGATCAGCATGTCCGGCCGCTGGGCCGCGGTGACCAAGTCACCGCTGACCAACACGGTCACCGACAGCCACCAGGGTGGCTGGAGCGCGGCCCGCGTGCGCTGGGCCGGCTTCGACGGACTCGTCTTCGAAGGCAAGGCCGACATGCCCGTCTACGTCTTCATCGAAGACGGCGAGATCTCGATCCGCGACGCGAGCGACGCCTGGGGCAAGGGCATCCACGAAACCGTCGCGTTCTACCGCGAGCGCTACGGCGATAAGAACCTCTCGGTCAACGCGATCGGCCAGGCGGGCGAGAACCTCTCGCGCTTCGCGGTCTGGGTGAACGAGGACGACCGGGCATTCGGGCGGGGCGGTCTCGGAGCCGTCGGCGGCAGCAAGAATCTGAAGGCGATCGTGGTCCGCGCCGGCAACAGAAAGAGCGACGTGCCGGACAAGGGCGCATGGCAGGGCGCGCGCAAGGTCGCCCTCGACACGATCCGCGACGAGAAGAACATCACGAGCCCCAAGAAGGGCGGCCTGTCCGTCTACGGCACGAACGTTCTGATGAACGTGACGAACTCGATCGGCGCCCTCGGCGTGCGGAACTCCCAGCTCACCTCCTTCGGCGAGCGGGCGGAGTCGCTCTCCGGCGAGTACGTCGAGCAGAACCTCCTCTCCGGCAACCCGACCTGCCACGCGTGCCCGGTCGCGTGCAAGAAGGAGGTCGAGATCAAGGACGGGCCCTGGAAGGGACTCAAGATGGAGAGCGTCGAGTACGAGCCAGCCTGGGCCCTCGGCGCGAACTGCGACGTGGACGACGTGCGGTCCGTCGCGAAGCTGATCGACCAGTGCAACGACTACGGCCTCGACCCGATCGAGCTCGGCAACGTCTACTCCGTCTTCATGGAGTGCAGCGAGGCGGGCCTCACGAACGGCGAATCGCTCTCCTGGGGTGACGACACGCGGATGGTCGAGCTGACGGAACAGCTCGCCCTGCGAAAGGGCGTGGGCGACATGCTCGCGGACGGCGCGGTCCGCGCGGCGGAGAACCTCGGCAAGCCCGAGGCGGCGATGGCCGTCAAGGGTCAGGCCGTGCCCGCCTACGATCCGCGCGGGCTGAAGGGCATGGGCCTCGGCTACGCGACGAGCAATCGCGGCGCCTGTCACCTGCGCGCCTACGTCGCCGCGGCGGAGCTCGGCGTCGTCGACATCGAAGCGGACCCGCTCGCCTGGCAGGGCAAGGGCGAGCTCGTGATGATCTTCCAGGACCTCGCGGCGTTCTCGGACAGCCTCGACCTCTGCAAGTTCAGCGCCTTCGCGCAGGGCGCCGACGAGTACGCGGTGCAGTGGGCCGGCGCGACGGGCACGCCTTGCACCGCCGACGACGTGATGAAGGCCGGCGAACGCATCTACAACCTCGAGCGCTACTACAACAACCTCGCGGGCTTCCGCGAAGGCAGTGACACCCTGCCGAAGCGCTTCACCGAGGAGGCCTCGACTCTCTCCGGCTCGAAGGGACACGTGTCCGAGCTCGACCAGATGCTCGGGGAGTACTATGCGGTGCGCGGTTGGAAGGACGGCGTCGTGCCCGAGGAGAAGCTGGCGGACCTGCAGGTGCCCTGAGGCGTGGGCCGCCTAGCCTCCGGCGACCGCCGGGAAGAACTCGATCGTCTGCGTGCCGTCGACGCTCGTCGCGAGCCCGTCGTCGAGGTATTTCGAGCTGCGCCCGTCCACGAAGAGATGGATGTAGCGGTCGAGGCCGCCGTCTTCATCGAGGATCTCCTCCGCGAGATCGGGATACGACTCGACGACTGCGTCGACGATCTGCTGGAGGGTGCAGGGCACCGGCAGTGGCAGCTCGACGTGCTTCTCGCCAACGATCTTGCGCAGGGTCGCGTAGAAGCTGATGCGCATGTCCGGTCTCCTCACCGCGGGCCGCGGCGTCCGTCGAAGAGTGTAGAGTAGGCGCTCCGGCACGCCCCGGCGTGCGCGCAACCGTTCGAGGAGACGCCATGAAGGTCGGAATGAACCTCTTCCTCTGGACCGACGATCCGGTCGACGAGTCCTGGCTGCCGCTCTACGAGCGTCTGAAGGGCATGGGCTTCGACGGCGTCGAGCTGCCGATCTTCGACCCGGATCCCGACAAGTTCGCGGCGCTCGGACGCCGGCTCGACGACCTCGGACTCGAGCGGACGGCGATCACGGTCTGCAATCCGGAGGACGACCCGATCTCGCCGGACGACGCGATCCGCAAGACCGCGACGTCGCGTCTGTGTCGCGTGGTCGACTGCTGCGAGGCGGTCGGCTCCCCGATCCTCGGCGG
Organism: uncultured Spirochaetaceae bacterium; assembly: GCA_964488255.1. GTDB lineage: Bacteria > Myxococcota_A > UBA9160 > UBA9160 > UBA4427 > UBA4427. The sequence continues at coordinate 93,637 of CAZAUR010000003.1, forward strand.
TCCGCTCTACGCGGCGATCGGCCAGTTCAGCGGCGCCGGCCCGACGGACGACGAATGGCAGCGCAGCATCGGTGTGATCCGCGACGTCGCGGACCACGCTGCCCGCAGCGACATCGGCCTCACCTTCGAGTTCCTCAACCGCTTCGAGATCTATCTCCTGAACTCGGCGGCGGACACCGCGCGATACGTGCGCGACGTCGACCGCGCGAACGTGGGCGTCCACTACGACACGTTCCACGCGCACATCGAGGAGAAGGATTCGCCCGGGGCGATCCGCGAACACGCCGCAGCCATCACCCACGTCCACATCTCGGAGAACGACCGAAGCACCCCCGGCAAGGGCCAGGTCGCGTGGGACGCGAGCTTCGATGCGCTCGCGGAGAGCGGCTACGACGGCTGGCTCACGATCGAGGCCTTCGGCAGTGCCCTGCCCTCCCTCGCCGCCGCCACCAAGATCTGGCGCCGCATGTTCGAAGACGAGGAGACCCTCGCGAAGGAAGGCCACGACTTCATCCGCCGCGAATGGGCCAAGCGCCGGCCCTGATCCCACGAGCCCTCATCGCAGGATAGAGCCCTCAGCGCAAGATGGAGCCCTCAGCGCAAGACAGGCCCGTGAGGGGCCTGTCGAGAGGCGCGCAGCGCCGACGGTATCAGTCGAGGCCCATCAGCTTGGTATGCCCGTGGCGGTGACCAGCGGTGTAGCCGCCGTCGACGGGCAGCGCGTGACCGGTCACGAAGCTCGAGTCGTCCGACGCGAGGAAGAACGCGGCACCGGCGATCTCTTCCGGCCGTCCGAATCGGCCGATCTTGTGCTGCTCCATGATCGACTCCCGAAACTCCTCCTGACCGGGCTGTCCGATCACGGATTGGAAGAGCGGCGTGTCGATGAAGCCCGGGCAGACGCAGTTCGAGCGAATGCCCATCCGGCTGTAGTCCATCGCGAGGTTCTTGGTCAGCAGGATCACGCCGCCCTTGGAGGCGTTGTACGTGCTGCCGCCCTCGGCGCCCTCCATGCCTTCGACGCTCGCGACCGTAATGATCGTCCCGGAGCGCTGCTCGAGCATCGTGTCGATCACCGCCTTCACCGAGAGCATCGTGCCGGTCAGGTTGATGTCGACGACCCGCTGCCATTCTTCGGTCGGGATCAGGTGGACCGGACCGCCGCTCGCGACCCCGGCCGCGGTGACCATCGAATCGATCCGACCGTGCGCCGCCTTCACCTCGGCCGCCCACGCGTTCTGCGCGGCTTCGTCGCGCACGTCACCGACCGTGAAGCTCGACCCGGGCGCGTCCTTCTCGATCGTCGCCCAGGCCGCCGGCTTCTCGGAGACGTCGAAGCCGTGCACGACGGCCCCCTCGCGGACGAAGCGCTCCGCGCATGCCAGACCGATGCCCGAAGATGCGCCCGTCACCATCATCACCTTGTCCGCGAGTCGCTGATCCATTCCGTCCTCTCCGTTCTTGGGGTTGAGAGGGGACTTTAGTGCGCTCAACGGCGAGCGCGATCGGCTCGCGGGCTCCCACCGGCCTGCTCCGCGCTGGTACCATGGAACGTCCGGAACGTGGGCGGCCGAGGTCGCCTTCGTCCGCGTCGGAGGAAGGTCATGCAGGCCGGTGAACGTCGTGAAGCCCTCTCCTTCTGCCGCCAGTGCATGGGCATGTGCGGCACGGTGGTCACCCTCGACGAGGCCGAGCGGGTCGTCGACGTCCGTGGCGATCGGGACGACCCGAACACTCTCGGCTACGCCTGCTTCAAGGGGCTGAAGGCCGACGAGGCCCACAACAGCCCGGATCGCTTCCTGCGCCCGATGAAGCGGGGCGCCTCCGGTCGCCTCGAGCCGATCCCCCTCGACGTCGCCCTCGACGAGATCGCAGAGAAGCTCGATCGGATCCGACGCGAGGACGGGCCGGAGGCGATCGGCGGCTACCGGGGCGGCGGTGCCTTCTTCACGTCGTCGTCCGTGATGATGGTGCCGGCCTTTCTCGACGCGCTCGCATCCCCCAAGGCCTACTCGTCGGTCACGATCGACCAGTCCGCCAAACAGGTCGCGTTCGGTCGGCTGGGATTCTGGCCGCCGGGGCGCACGCCCTTCAGCCGTGCCGACGTCTACCTCCTCGTCGGCGCGAAATCGCTCGTCTCAGTGAGCGCGAACGGCTTCGACACGCGCAACCCCGTGAAGCGACTGCGCGCCGCGAAGGCGCGGGGCATGAAGCTGATCGTGATCGACCCGCGCAGGAGCGAGACGGCGGCGTTCGCCGACCTCCACCTGCAGCCCCTGCCGGGCGAGGACCCTGCGATCGTCGGCGCGCTCCTCCACGTGATCCTGGAAGAGGCCTGGCAGGATCGCGAGTTCTGCGACCGCTATGCGGACGGGCTCGACGAGCTGCGCGCGGCCCTCACTGCCTTCACGCCGGAGGCCGTCGCGACACGCGCTCGGGTCCCCGCGGAGCAGATTCGCGAGGCTGCGCGGCTCTTCACGATCGGTTCTGGCCGCGGCGCCGCCGCGGGGGCGACGGGACCGGACATGGCACCCTTCGGCAACCTCGCCGAGCACCTGATCGAGGTCCTGAACGTCGTCGCCGGATGTTATGTCCGCGAAGGCGAGCCGATCGAGCACCCCGGTGCGATCCAGGCGCGTCGACCGATCAAGGCCGAAGTCTTGCCGGCGCCGCGCGGATGGGAGCGCGGCTACCGCAGCCGGGTCGGCGGCTTCGGCCAGCTCGACGGAGAGATGCCGACCGGGACGCTGCCCGACGAGATCCTCGAGCCGGGGCCGGGCCGCGTGCGCGCGCTGATCAGCCATGGCGGCAACCCGGCCTCCGCGATCCCCGAGATCCACAAAGTGGAGCGCGCCTTCGAGGCGCTCGACCTGCTGGTCGCGATCGAGCCCTTCCCGACGATGACGACGGCGCTCGCCGACTACGTGCTGCCGCCGACGTTGCAATACGAGCGACCGGACCTGCCCAGCTGGCTCTACGAGTCGCTCGTCTCCCCGGAGCCGTACACGCGCTACACGCCGGCGGTCGCCCGACCGCCGGAAGGCGCCGAGGTGCAGGACGACCACACCTATTTCTGGGAGCTGGCGAAGCGCCTCGGGCTGGAGCTCCAACTCTTCGGTGAGCCCCTGGACATGACGTCTGCGCCTTCGACCGACGACATCCTCGCCCTTACGGTGCGGGATGCGGCGATTTCGTTCGAGGCGCTGAAGGAAGCGGAGCGCGGCGTCTTCCTCGACCACGAGCCGCATTTCGTGCAGCCGGGCGACCGGGAGAGTCCGCACCGCTTCACGCTGCTCCCGGACGACGTCGCCGAGGAGCTCTCGCGCGTCGAGGGCACGCTCGCGGAGCCGGCACTCGGACGCGAAGGATTCGACTACCGGATCGCCGTGCGCCGCCTCCGCGACGCGAACAATTCGGCCGGGCTCGCGCTGCCCTCGATCAAGGCGCGACTCCCCTGGAACCCCGCCTTCATGAACCCCGAAGACATGAAGGCGGAGGGGATCGCCGAGGGCGACGCGATCGAGATCGCCTCAAGGCACGGTGCGATCCGAGCGCGAGCCGAGACCGACGCGGATCTCCGGCGCGGCGTCGTGTCGATCCCCCACGCCTTCGGTGCGCTCCCACGCGAGAAGCGCAGCTACGATGAGGTCGGCGTCTCGACCAACTTCCTGACGAGCACGGATCCGAGCGCGCGCGAAACGATCAACGCCATGCCCTGGATGACGGGCTTCCCGATCTCGGTGCGCCGGGTCGAAACGCCCTGAGCGACCGTCACTCGTAGGTGCAGAGATACGCGGTGTCGACCGCGACCTGCAGCTGAAATTTCTGGTGCGCCTCGACGACGAACGATTCTCCAGCGCGGAAGGCGCAAAAGTCGGACGCGCCCGGCAGCTTCACCACGAGCTCCCCGGAAACGACGGTCATCGTCTCCTTCTGGCTCGTCCCGAACTCGTACTCTCCCGGCGCCATCACACCCACCGTGGCGGGCAGCGTCGCTGTCTGGAATCCGATCGACTTCACGTTCCCGTCGAAATATTCGTTCACTTCGAGCACGGTTCTCTCCTGCAGATTCAGGACGCCGACGGCGCCAGAGGGCCGGCAAGACTAGACTCTCCGCTCGTCTCGCGCAGCGCACCGGAGGACGCGTGCCCCGACTTCGATCCGAACGCCCGCGATACCGACCCCTCGCCGGCCTGATGCTCCCGCTCTTGCTCCTCGCCGCCTGCGAACAGGCGGAAGCGCCGCCCGCGGCCGACGCAGACTATGACGTCCCCTTCCGGAGCGACGCACAGCTCGCGACCCAGCTGACCGATCTGTGCCAGCTCGCCGGAGATCGCGACCAGCCCCTGCTCGTCGAGTTCTCGGCCGCCTGGTGCAGCGACTGCCGCAAGCTCCACGGGATGAAGCAGGACCCCGCGCTCGCCGAAGAGCTGGGTCGCTGGCCGAAGATCGTCGTGAACGTGGGGCGCTTCGACCGCCATCGCGACGTGCTCGCCGCGCTCGAGGTCGAGTCCATCGCGCACTGGGAAATCCTCGCGCCCTCGAAATGCGAAGCGGAGGTCGGCGAATGGCCGACCCTCGCCGAACGCACCCTCGAGGTCTCGAGCGGGGCCGCGCAGGACCTGACATCCGACGCGCTCGCCCGCTGGCTCGCGAAGCTCCGAACCGACTACCAGAGCTGATCGGCGTAGGTGTCGGTCCCGACGATGGTCTTGTGGAAGGGGCCCGCAAAACACACGCGACCGAGCCCGCTCGCGTCGATCGCAGCGGCGTAGGCCGCGACCTCACCCCAGACCTCCGCCGCATCCTCCTCGAGAAAAGCGAGCTGCATCGTTCGCTCCGGCCCGCCGGTCCCCGTACCGAGATCCATCGGCGCGTTCCCGGTGATCTCGTCCCGTGGCTGCGGGCGCCAGGTCGACACCATCGCGATCGCGCCGGCCCCGACCGCATCGGCATCGGCCGTCCACGCTGCGAACTCGCTCTCGGACACACCCTCGGCGCGCTCCGTCGCGATCATCGCGATCCCCGGATAGCCGTGGTCGAGCGCCAATTGGATCGGAACGGGATCGGGGTCCCGATAGGCGGTCGTGACGTAGTCGAAGAGCACGGTGTGGACGTGCTTCCGCTCGGCGAACCCGCGGCCGTTTTCGTAGAGCCAGTGCACCTGCTCGCCGGCCCATTTCCAGTGCTCCGCGTCCTTCCCGGCGTGGACCCAGTAGATGGCGACGTAGGAGCCCGCGTCGACGGGGTTCGCGACTTCGCCGCGGCCGTCCGAGATTCGCAGGTCCTTGAGCGCCCGGGTCGCGACCCAGCGACTTCCGGCGAAGAGCCATGGACCGACCATGCAGCCCGCATAGAAGTGGTCGCGCTCGTACCACCGGTTGTAGGCGGCCTCGTGGCCCCGCTCGGGATCGACGAGGGTCAGCAGCATGCTCCCGATCTGAATGGGCTGGTCGTCCACGGCGTGCGCCTCCTCTTCCCACCGGTCCTCTCGGGGGTCGATCAACGTAGCAACGAGGGTCGCCGAGCGAGATCGCACGAAGCTAGACTTCGCGCTCCCGATTCACCCCTGCAGGAGATTCCATCCCGATGAAGGCCGCCGTCCTCCGTGAACTGAACACCCCGCTCTCGATCGAAGACGTCGACATCGACAAGCCGGGCCCGAACGAAGTCCTGACCCGGACCGCCGCCTCGGGCATCTGCCACAGCGATCTCCACATCATCACCGGGGACATGGGCATGCCGCTGCCCTGCATCCTCGGTCACGAGCCGGCGGGCGTCGTCGAAGCCGTCGGCGAGAACGTCACGGACTTCGAGCCCGGCGATCATGTAATCGGCTGCCTGAACGCGTGGTGCGGGACGTGCAACTACTGCCTGACCGGGCGCCCCCACCTCTGCATGCCGCCCCAGATGCTGGCCCGCCTCGACGGCTCATCGCGACTGACCCAGAACGGCGACCCGATCGTCCAGTTCGCGTTGTCCTCGTTCGCCGAGAACATGCTGACCCACGAGCGCGCCCTCGTGAAGATTCGCGACGACATGCCCCTGGATCGCGCGGCCCTGATCGGCTGCGGCGTGACCACCGGAATCGGGGCGGCGCTCCGAACGGCGAAGGTCGAGCCCGGCGCGGTGACGGCGGTCATCGGCTGCGGCGGGGTCGGCCTCTCCGCGCTCCAGGGCTGCCGGATCGCCGGCGCCAGCCGGATCATCGCCGTGGACACGATGGACTGGAAGCTCGAGCTCGCCCGAGACCTCGGAGCGACCGACGTCGTGAACGCCGCCGACAGTTCCTCCGGGCAGGACGCCGTCGCCGAGGTCATCGAGATGACGGGCGGGGGCGTCGACTACGCCTTCGAGTGCATCGGCCTCCAGCCCACGATCAAGCAGGCCGTCGGCATGGCCGCCAAGGGCGGGGCCGCGGTCCTCGTCGGCGTCCTTCCGCTGAACCAGGAAGTGCCGATCAACGCTTCGGACATCACGCTCCAGGAGAAGCGGATCCTCGGCTCCTTCATGGGCTCGAACGCCTTCCGTCGCGACATGCCCCAGTACGTCGACTACTACCTCGATGGACGGCTGCGCCTCGACGAGATGATCTCGAAGCGGATCTCCCTCGACGAGATCAACCCCGCCTTCGACGCGATGCGCGCGGGTGAGGTCGCGCGGTCGGTGATCGTCTTCGACTAGCTCGGCAGGCGCAGATCGTCGGGCGGATCGAGGTAGCGATCGAGCACTTCGTGCATCCGGCCGATCCGGGACTCCGCCGGCGTGAGCCTGACCTCGCCGAGGCCGGGCTGGCGCAGTCCTTTCTGCACGCGCCCGAGCAGCTCGAGGTCCTGCATCATGACGGGTCCGAGCGCAGGCCACTCCTCGCGAGGGAGCACGACTTCTTCGGGGCGCGGGTGGGCGACGCGGTCGCCCTCCGCGCGCAGGTCGAAGTTCCACATGTCGAGGAAGCACGTGTCCGGCGTCGGGCCGGGTCGCGTGCGGATCAGGCCGTACCAGCCGGCGAAGACGTTGAACACCGCGTTCGGGAACACGTGATAGTGGAAGTCGTCGATCACGTGGTGATCGTCGAGGCCGTCGTAGAGTCCCCCGAGCGTCGCGAGGTGCTTGCGGATCCGGCCGACGAGCACGTCGCGCATCGCCTGGCCCTCCGGGACCGGCGGGTGCGGACCGGGCGCCGTCTGTTCCGCGAAGGGAATGCCCATGCGGTGTCCCAGGTTGGCCGCGAAGCTCTCCCAGAGCTCCTGGTCGCCGACGTCGCCCCCGCGGCGGGGGCTCGGCACGCCGTAGGGCTGCACGAACTTCGTGTGTTTGTCGTAGAGGGTGATCGGCGTGTGCACGTCGTCCGCGATCGCGAGCATCTGCGGATGGACCGCGTGGAGATGGTAGGTCTCGATGAAGGCGTCGATGCCCGTCTTCCAGTTGCAGTCGAGCTCGACGGTCATGAAGCGCTCGCAGCCGTACCGGTCCATCCCGACCCACGCGAGCTCTTCCGAGAGCGACTCGAGGAAGGTCGCCAGGGGCTCGGCCACGGGGTCGGGATTCACGAAGACGAATCCGCCCCAGCGTCCGACCCCGACCGGAACCAGACCGGGGCCCGAAGGACGAGCCGCGCTCTCGTCGGCGGGACGCGTCGCCGCTTCACCCTGCGGTGACACGCCGCGCAGCGCACCATCGAGATCGAAGCACCAATGGTGGTAGGGGCAGCGAATGCGCTCGAGCCCGCGACCGTGACCCGTCACCAGGGCGTTCCCGCGATGGGGACACGCGTTCTGGAAGGCGCGGACCTCCCCGTCCGTGCCGCGCACGACGACGACTTCGAGACCAGCGATCTCGTAGAGCCAGTGGTCCCCGGGTTCGGGCACGCAGTCCTCGGTACACGCGATCTGCCACACGCGCGGCCAGAGTCGCTCGTGCTCGAGGTCCGCCCACTCACGCGCGGTATAGCGGGCGGCCTGGACGCGCGTCGTCCGGGTGGGCGTATCAGGCGGCGCCACGGCCGCTCCGCCACACGATGCCCCGCTCGGCCTCGACCTCGACTTCGTAGTCCATCACGAAGGTCGGACTGTTCGCGATGTCCATGAACGCCTCGAGGTCCGCGTTGTGGGCGATGCCGTCGGGCGTGGCGTACCAGGCGACCGCCGCATCGAGGGCGGCCCGATCCGGCCAGTGGTTCTCGGCCATGCCGACGAACTCGGGCTCGGACCCGTCGGCGGGCGGATCGAAGAGGACCAGCCGGTTCAGCGAGATCTCGGGGTGATCGCGCAGGTCGAAGTCGCGGGTGTGCGCGCACCACTTGTCGTAGAACTCGTCCCGGTCGAGACCAGGCAGGATTCGAACGAACGTGACCGTCTTCAGCATGGGCGCCTCCCTCGCGGATCGCTGTTCCACGATGGTAACGCCGCGAAAGGAAGCGTCCCGGGTCAGACCCGGGAAGAACCGCTCGTCCACGGGTCCGGAGCGGGCGTGGAGGAGAGCAGGGGCCGAAGCCTCTGGAGCCGCGCGTTCGCCTCGATCCGCTCCTTCGCGACCACCTCGCACCGCAGCCGCAGGAGTTCGTCCGCCGGGAGCGCACGAAGCGCCACTTCCAGCGCCGTGTAGCCGTTGCGCAAGAAGTCCTCGCGACGTTCGGGCTCCGATTCGGCGATCCGCAGCAGGAAGACGGCGCGGCGCATCCGAACGAAGCGCATCGGGTCCGTGTCCCCGTTAGCGAGGTGATGCGCGCACTCGATCGCGAGGTGACTCGCGCGAACACCACCGCGGTCGAGCGCGAACAGATCCGCCAGCTCGATGGCGTCGAAGCTCGCGGATTGGGCGGCGGCGTAATCCTGCCGATCCGCGCAGGCATCCCCGAGCGCGACCAGACCGTCGACCCCCTCCCTCGCGGCCTGTTCGCCGGTGTCGTCGTGCAGTCGAGCGAGCAAAGCGAGCACTCCGCGACACAGCTCCACGAGGTTCGCGTCTCGCGAGGGCGGGGCATCGTCGCTCGCGCGCTCCAGCGAGCGCTTCGGAAGACGCCGCCAGCCCCCGAGCGACCAGGTCGCCGCCAGCCGTTCCAGCTGCCGCGCCTCTTCCCTCAGCCGGTCCGAGGCCGAAGCCGTCCGAACGGCGCGACCCGGCGGCCGACGCGCGACGCTGTCGAGCACGCGACCGACGGTCGCAGCCGCGCTGGTCACGGTCGTCGTGAGGATCTCGTTTCGGCGCTCGCCCGACATGCGGAAAGGAAAGCAAGCCTCGACACAGGAGTCTGTCACCCGGGATACATCGCGAGACCCTCGCCGATCGCATGATCGGGCTCGGGCGAGGAGGATGACACGTACCCATGAAACCGATCGATCCGGTCGCCGTCGAGCACGCGCGCAAAACGCTCGAGCGCGTGCGTGCGCAATGGCTGGAACGGCCCGGCGTGGCGGACCTCGACATCGGTCTCCGCGAGCGCGACGGGAACCTCATCGACGAGATCGCGATCCGCGTCCACGTGGCGCGCAAGCGCGCCCCCGATTCCCTCGAGCCCGACGAGGCCCTCCCGCGAGAAGAAGACGGCGTGCCGATCGACGTGATCGAAGTGGCACCGCGCCCCACCCGCCCCTAACGACGGATCGGACACCGTCCGATCGGGCGGTGGGCACGACGCGTTTCCTTTGCGATCTTTCGGGTGCCCCGCCGACTCTTCCGCCCTTGATGCTCGAGCGCGCGGATCGTGGGTGCAATACCCGAGGAATCCCACCCGCGATGTCGCCCATCGGACGTGAAGAGCTGCTGACGCTGCTACGCAGCTCCGATCTGCTCTGCCAGATCCCCGACCACGAGATCGACGCGCTCGCGACGCGTGTCCGGCGGGTACAGTGCCCGCGCGGGCAACTCATCTTCATGAAGCGCGACGAAGGCACCGAGGTGATGTTCGTCGCCGAGGGCAGAGTGAAGATCGTCTCGACCTCGCCGACCGGAACCGAAGTGATCCACAACATCATCGAAGCGGGCCAGGTCTTCGGCGAGATGGCGCTCCTCGACGGCCTGCCCCGCTCCGCCGACGCGATCGCGGCGGTCGATTCCGAGATCGTCGAGCTCTCGCGGCACGACTTCCTGGACGTCATGCGCCGGAACCCGGAGACGGCGATCCAGATGATGGCAATCCTGTGTGGACGGATCCGGCAATCCACGTCCTTCGTGGAAGACGCCGTGCTCCTCGACTCCGGCACCCGCCTGCTCCACCGGCTCAAGACCCTCGCGGACCCCTACGGCTCCGACGGCGTCGACGGCGGCCTCCGAATCGACCACAAGCTCTCCCAGCAGGAGATCGGCGAGAGCGTCGGGATGACGCGCGTGAGCGTGAACCGGATCCTCAGCCAGTGGACGAACGACGGCCTGATCGAGCACGGTCGCGGCTACGTCGTGATCCACGAACTCGCCAAGCTGGAGCTCGCCGTCGAGTCGGCGCGCGGCTGATCCTCGACCCGGTCGAACGGTCGACGACCGGAGCCCCGGCACGGCGCTAGGCCGGCCGCGGCGCCCCCCCGTCGAGCACGCGTCCCGGGTTCGCCCCGGTCAGGACGCCGTCGCGCTGGGTGACGACGCCGTTGCAGGCCGTCACGCGATAGCCCCCCGGTGGCCGCCTGAGACGAGCCGCACCGCTCGGCAGATCGCTCACGAACACGTCCTGCCCCCACTCGAGCTCGTCGAGATCGAAGACCGTGAGGTCCCCCGCGTAGCCCGGCGCGAGGATGCCGCGATCGGTGAAGCCGAGGCGCTCGGATTGCGCCCCGGTCATCTCGTGGACCGCCTGCTCGAGGGTGAAGTCGCCGCGCTCGCGGACGTGGCGGGTCAGGAGCAGCGTCGTGTCGCCGGCCGCGCACATCATCTGGACGTGCGCCCCGGCGTCGCTCGCGCCGACGATCACGCGGTCGTCGACGAGCATCTTCGCCACGCCGTCGACGTCGCTGTTGGAGACCCCCGCGGCGACGACCCCCGGCTCGAGGTCGTTCTCGAGGATCCAGTCGGCGAACACGTCGCTCGGATGCCCGCCGCGCTCCTCGACGAGATCCTTCAGGCTCTTGGCGAGCCAGCGCTCGTTCTCCGGCTTCGTGACCGAGGTGAACCGCGCGTGCTCGGTCCGGGTATTGGGGAAGAGCGACTTGTCGACGCGGTCCCACTCCTCTCGCGCGACCTTCCGCCACTCGGGATCCCGCAGCATCGCCGCGCGCTCCTCGCCCTCGACGAGCATGATCTTGTTCCAGCCCTCCGGGAGCATCATGAAGACCATCGTCTGCTCCCAGTTGACGTTGAAGTCGACCGTCCGCGGCGACGCGATCGGCCAGATGTCGGCGCCGGCATCGCGCAGGGACTGGGAGTAGGCGATCAACTCGTCGCTGCGTTCGGGAGCCATCTCCGTATGGAGCAGCCCGTTCCACACGGCGACGACGCCGTCGTGCTTCGCGGTCGCGTCGGCGATCTGCTTGATCTCTTCGAGGGGCGTCTCTCCGGTGAAGTTCGGGATGAACTCGACGAGGCCGTGCCCGGCCTTCCCCATCGTCGCCGACAGCGCCTCGAACTCCTGCTGCTCGGCGAAGCGGGTCGGCACGAAGCGTCCCTCCCGGTCGACGTCGAAGAAGGACGTCGAGAGGCCGAAGCAGCCGCCCTCGAGGGCGTCCGCGAGCTCCGCGCACATCGCCTCGATCTCCTCGTCCGTCGCGGCGCGCTCCCAGGCGTCCGCGCCCATGACGTAGATCCGCAGCATCGAATGCCCCATTAGCGACGCCATGTTCAACGCGGAGCCGTTCTCGTTCATCGAGTCGCGGTACTCGCGCCAGGTCTGCCAGTTCCACGGGATGCCGTTGCGGAACTCCTCGATCGGCATGTCTTCGATGTAACAGAAGACGTCCATCAGCTCGTCGCGGTGCTCCGGCTTGACCGGCGCGAGGGAGAGCGAGCAGTTCCCGATCAGCGCCGTCGTCACGCCGTGCTGCGGCATCGGGTCGCAGCCCGGATCCCAGAACATCGAGGGGTCGAGGTGGGTGTGGGAATCGATGAAGCCGGGGCAGACGTAGGCACCGTCGGCGTCGATCATCTCTTCGCCGTCCGGCGCGAGATCGGGTCCGACCTCGGTCACGATCCCGCCGCGCACGCGCACGTCTGCGGGGCGGGCCGGGCTGCCGGTTCCATCGATGAGCAGGCCATTCTTGACGATCAGGTCGGACATGGGGGCTTCCTCTGCGGTCGGGTTCGAGCGGTCTTCGATCCTAGCCAGCTGCTTCGCCGGCGGCGAGCGGCCGCTACGCTGCGCCGATGCTCAAGATCTACCACTCGAAGCAGTCACGCTCGATGCGCGTCGTCTGGCTCTGCGAGGAGCTCGGCCTCGACTACGCGATCGCTCCCCTCGCGATGTTCACGTCCGAGATGAAGACGCGCGAATACCTCAAGGTGCATCCCCTCGGCAAGGTCCCTGCGATCGACGACGACGGGTTCGTTCTGTGGGAGACGACGGCGATCTTCGAGTACCTGGCGACGAAGCACGGGGGCGAGGCGCTGCTCCCGCCGCGCGGGACGCCGGAGGCCGCCCTCGTCTCCCAGTGGATGGCCTACGGCGAGAACCCGCTCACGATCATCATGGGGGAGGTCGCGGCGCACGGGGGGCCGATGCCCGAAGACATGCGGATCCCGGCGCTCGTCGACCGGGGCAAGGACATCGCCCCCGCCCTCGTGAACGTCGTCGAGCGTGAACTCGCCGATCGCGAGCACATCGTCGGCGACGCCTTCACGGCCGCGGACATCATGGTCCACTTCGGACTCAACATCGCAAAGCACCTCGGATTCGTGTCGGAGGCGACGCCGCGCTGTCTCGCCTACTGCGATCGGCACGCGACACGGCCGGCCTACCAGAAGGCAGTGACGATCTAGTCGCTCCTCTGGCGGTGGAGCTTCGCGTCGACGACCGCGGCCATCGCGTCGATTCGTTCGCCGTCCTCCGCCCCCACGCCAACGAACGCCGCGATTTCGCGTGCCGCGTCGTGCGGGGTCGTCACGAGGGCACGGTGCGCGACACGGAGGGTCTCGACCTCCTCCGCGGCGTCGAGCCAGGCCTGCGCTCGATCGAGCGCGGACTCGAAAGCGCTCCGCATCGCCGCGTCATCCGCACCGTCCGCGGTGCCCCTCCGCGTCATCATCACGCGCTGGGACGCGAGGACCTCGCCGAGGTCGCGCTCGACGAGGACGACGCGATAGGCGAATTCGGGCGGCAGGGACGGCAGGAGTGGCGTCACGATCTTGACCGCGCGACCGGGCGCCTCCACCAGGAACGACGCGTCCCGCGCGATCCCCTTCACGGCTTCCAGCTCGTAGTAGCCGTGCGGGTTGTCTTCGTCGGCGGACCGCAGGCCGTCGGCGAGAATCGGCACGCCCCCGGCGTCGAGCATCTGCATCACGAGCGACGTCCCCGCCCGGGGCAGCCCCGAGACGACGACGATCGCGTCCGACCGCGTACTCAGAAGCTCGACTCCGGATCCGCGAGCAGGAACGCGTCGCCGAGCACGGTCTCGCCGTCGAGGCTGTGCACCTTGCGGGCGGCCCCGTGCACCGCTTCTCGACTCGTGACCACCCGACCGACGTGCCGCCCCGCGCAGAGCTCGAGCGCGCCTTCGGCCATCATCTCGACGGGCTCGACCCAGTCCGGGTTCTGCCGCGCGATGTCGCGCACGTAGTCGGCACCGCTCGTGAGCACGATCGACGTCGGCATCATGCAGTTCACGAAGATCTCGTGTTCCTGCAGCTCGTGCGCCAGCGCGACCGTGTAGCGATCGAGGGCCGCCTTGGTCGCGCCGTAGGCGCCGATGATCCACGCGGCCATCTTCGAGTCGCGATAGGGCAGCTCGGGCTGGCTGGAGGTCGCGCTGCCGATGTTGAGGATCCAGCCGCCGCCTTTCTCCTTCATACCGGGGATGGCCTGCTGGGCGAGGTCGACGGGCGCGTTCACGTTCAGCTCGAACATGAAGCTGCGATCCTCGTTCGTCGTCTGGCTCGGGAGCTTCATCAGACCGGCCGCGGCGTTGTTCACCAGAATGTCGACCGCACCGAAGAAGTCGCTCGCGCGATCGACGAGGCCCGCGCGCGCGGCCGGGTCCGAGAGGTCGCCTGCGATCGCGGCGGCCTTGTAGCCGGCCTCCTGCAGCTCGGCGGCCGTGCCTTCGAGGGTCCCGGGCAATTCGCCGTGGGCGCCCATGCGCGAGGCGTTCAGCACGACCGACGCGCCCTCGCTCGCGAGTCGCATCGCGATCGCCTTGCCGATTCCGCGGCTCGCGCCCGTCACGAGCGCCACCCTGCCCTCACATCGTCCCATGATCCCTCCTCGCGCCGAAGCGCCGTCGACCCGCGCAAGATCGCGGATTCCAAAGGAGATTTCGACTTCTCGGGAGACGTTTGCGAGCGCTCGATGAGTTCGATCGAACAAATATTGTTGTATTTTCAGTTCGATCGAACTAAATAAGCCCCATGCCCCCGCGACGCCCCCAGCAGCGCAGCGCCGAGACCCGCCGACGCCTCGTCGACGCCGCCATCCACGAATTCGCCCACCGCGGGTTCGACGGTGCCTCGACTCGCGCGATCGCCCAGCGCGCGGACGTCGCGCAGTCGGCGATCCCCTTCCACTTCACGACCAAGGAGGCGCTCTGGTACGCGGCGGCCGAAGCCCTCATGACCCTCATGCGGGAACGCCTGATCGGTCGCGCCCAGGGTCTCGAAGGCGTCGACGTGCGCACGCGCGTGCGACTCCTCGTGATGGAGTTCGTGCGCTTCGGCGCCACCCACCCGGAGTTCCACCGCTTCATGATGCAGGAGGGCACGGCGCCGAGTGATCGACTCGAGTGGCTCGTCGAGCATCACATCCGCGACTTCATGGACGCGTCGATGGGCGCCTTGCGCGAGCTCGAGGCCGACGGCGTGGGGTTCCCGGCTCCGGTCGAGGAGCTGATGTACATGCTGATCGGCGCGGCGACGACCCGTTACATGCTGGCGCCGGAGTTCGAGATGATCACCTCGAAGGACGCCTTCGACGAAGCGGCCGTCGACGCGCACGCCGAGGCCGTCGTCCGCACCTTCTTCCCGCAGCTCGCGATCGAGAAGGTCGCGAAGGAGAGCGCCGCGTGACCACCCTCTTCGACTACGACGCGCTCACGGTTGCCCGGACCGAACGAGGAGCCTGACCATGCCCCACGAATCACGCCCCCCCGGATCGATCCCCCTCGAGTGCGAGGACCCGATCATCAAGGCCGACACGATCGGCTGGGTGATCTTCGACAAGCCCGACCTGACGAAGGTCCAGCCCTTCCTCGAGGATTTCGGACTCGTGCCGACGGACTCGACCGCGGAAGGACAGTTCTTCCGCGGCGCAGGACCGTCGCCCTACGTCTACCTGGCACGGCCGGCTGCGCGCCCCGGCTTCGTGGGGGCGGGCTTTCTCGCCGCCTGTCGCGAGGACCTCGACACCCTCGCGGAGGCGACCGGCCAAGCCGTCGAGAAGCTCGAACGACCCGGCGGCGGCGAATGCGTTCGTCTGACCGATCCCAACGGCTTCGTCGTCGAGGTGGCCTACGGCATCTCGGAGGTCGATCCCCTCCCGTTCCGCGCGAGCCCACTGCCCGTGAACACGCCCTTCGACCAACCCCGCGTGAACGAGGGCCAACGCGCGCCCCTCGAGCCGGCGCTCGCGTGGCGCCTCGGTCACTACGTGCTCCAGTCGAATCGCTTCGACGAGACCGCGGCGTTCTACATGCGGCACCTCGGCCTGATTCCGAGCGACGTGCAGTGCCTCGACGACGGACGGCCCGCCCTCGCGTTCATGCGCACCGACCGCGGCGACACGCCCTCGGACCACCACGCCTTCGCGCTCGCGATGGGCCTCGCGCCCACCTTCGTGCACTGCGCGTTCGAGGTGATCGACGTCGACGCGATCGGCCAGGGCAACCAGGTCATGCACGCGAAGGGCTGGAACCACTTCTGGGGGATCGGCCGGCACTACCTCGGCAGCCAGCTCTTCGACTACTGGCAGGATCCCGACGGACACGAGATGGAGCACTACAGCGACGGCGACGTCTTCGATTCGAGCGTGCCGACGGACTACTCGCCGATGACCCGCGGTGGCATCTACGCCTGGGGCGAGGACCTGCCGAAGTCGTTCGGGCCGCAGCCCGGCTTCGGGCTCTTGCGCGACGTCGCGCGAGAGCTGATCTCGGGGCGACTCGACTTGCGCACGCTCAAGCAGCTGGCCGGCGCGATGGGTGAGCCGGCCCGCCCCTGGATCAAATAGCGCTCGACTCGCGTCGAGCACCCACGAACGGCAAGGAGCCTCTCCACATGGCCATCAACATCGTCCGCTACCAATCCGCCGACGGTCCCGGCTGGGGCGTCGTCCTCGGCGATCGCGTCGCGCCCATCGAAGGCGACTTCCCGACCACCCGCGACTTCATGCGCGAGGGTCGCGCCCGCGCCCGCGCGATCGCGGCCTCCACGAACGACGGCGGACTCGCGCTCGCCGATCTCGAAGTGCTGTCGCCGGTCACCCGGGACCGCCAGTTCCTCTGTCAGGCGATCAACTACTACTCGCACATGAAGGAGTCGGGCTTCGATCCGGCGAAGAGCCCCTTCAACGTGTTCTTCCGCAAGGCCTCGTCCTGCCTCGCCCCGGCGACGACGCCGATCCGCAAGCCCGACCACGTCGAGTTCCTCGACTACGAAGTGGAGCTCGGCCTGGTGTTCTCGGGCGACGTCGACGGTCCCGTAAAGGTCGACGAGCAGAACCTCCACGAGTACGTGGGCGCGCTCGTGCTGATGAACGACGTGAGCGCGCGGGACGTGCAGCTCCCGGAGATGCAGTTCTACAAGGGCAAGAGCTACCGGACGTTCGGCCCCTGCGGCCCCTTCCTCACGCTCGTGGATGCCGACGACCTGGCTCGATTCGACGAGCTCCACCTGCGGCTCTCCGTGAACGGCGACTCGCGGCAGGACGCCTTCGCGACGGACATGATCCACCGACCGGCCCCGACGCTCACGGAGCTGTCGGGTCTGCAGGACTGGGAAGCCGGCGACGTGCTGGCGACCGGCACGCCCGGAGGCTGCGCGATGCAGGCGCCGCCGAAGCCGATCATGGCGATCGGCCAGATGGTGAGCCCGAAACGTCGCCAGGGCATGCTCCGCGGCGTCGCGGCGCGGAACGACCGGCGACTGCAGATCGGCGACGTGGTCGAGGCCTCGATCGCGACCGACGACGGCGGGATCGATCTCGGCCTGCAGCGCAACGAAGTCGTGCCGGCCTGACGCTAGGCGGGCGCGGGGTCCGAGACGGCGCCGCGCACGTCACGGCTGTAGAGGGCCGCGAGCACGATCCCGGACACGACGAGCGCACCGATGAAGATCATGATCGCGAGGTCGTAGCTCCCACGCGCATCGAAGATGAAGCCGGCGAGCGGCGGGCCCGTGATCTGGAACGGGATCTGGACCGGCCCCATCAACCCCTGCGCGGGCCCGAAGTTGCGCACGCCGACGCCCCGGGCGAGCAGCGCCGCCTGGAGCGGCGAGATTCCGCCGAGCCCGAGTCCGTAGACGAGCGACACCGTGATCAGGACTGCGTACGACGACGGCATTAGATAGGCCGCCAGCGTGACGATCTGCATCACGAGCGCGGTCGCGAAGGCGCCGTGTTCGCCGATCCGCCCCGCGAGCCATCCGAAGACGAGCTTGCCCGCCCCCGCGCCCAGGGCGATCGCCGAGAGCACGCCGGACGCGAGCAGCGGATCGATGCCCCGGTCCTGCGCGAAGGCGAGGCCGTGGTTCATGATCCCCATGGAGCCGAAGAACACGAGACCACTCGCCGCCGCGATCATCCAGAGCGACGGGTTCGTAAGGATCTCTCGCGTCGACGCCGCAGGCTCGCCGGCGAGCAGCTCGGACTCCGGCGAGACGTCCGCACCCTGTGGCCGCAATCCGACGTCGGACGGACGCGTCACG
The DNA here is from genome assembly GCA_964488255.1 of uncultured Spirochaetaceae bacterium. Lineage (GTDB taxonomy): Bacteria > Myxococcota_A > UBA9160 > UBA9160 > UBA4427 > UBA4427. Next base: position 111,631 of record CAZAUR010000003.1, read on the forward strand.
ACGGTCAGCCCGACGAGCGGCACGACCGCGAGGTTGAACGCCGCGAGCATGCGGCAGAGCCCCCGCCAGCCCCACTCCTCGAAGGCCCAGGTCGACAGCGGCACCATCGCGACGCCCGCGAGCGACATGCCCATCATCGCCACGCCGAGCACGAGCCCGCGATTTCCCTCGAACCAGTTCACCATCAGCGTGTTGGTCGAAATCACGCCGAGCGCGCCGGCCCCGAATCCGCACGGCAGGCTGAAGAGCACCAGCACCTGCCAGAACTCGGTCGCCAGGGACATCGCGTAGAAGGCGCCCGCAAGCACGAGCGCCCCCGCGACCATCAGGTTCCGGATCGGAAAGCGCGCAATGGCGCGTCCGACGAGCGGCATGATGACGGCGCCGGCCGCCAGCATGACCACCGAGATCAGCGACGCCTCGCCGCGTCCGATCACGAACTCTTCGGCGAACGCGACGAGGAAGACCGGCACCGGCTGCATCACCGTTCCCATCGACACGAAATTCGCGACGAAGGCCACGGCGACGATGCCCCAAGCTCGATTCACGCGGTCCTCCCGGGTCGATCGACGGTAGCCGCCCGGGCCGAGCCACGCTTGGAAGCGCGATCCCGCGTTCCGTACGCTGGGGGCATGGGAGACAACCTGCGCAGCCGGGTCGTGATGTCCGAGGCCGAGGTCGACGCGTACCTCGCGGTCCACCGGCCCGCGACGATGGCCACGATCGGGCCCGACGGCCTGATCCACCAGGTCGCGATGTACTTCGCCTGGTTCGACGGCGCGGTCCACGTGATCTCCAAGGCGAAGGCCCAGAAGATCGTGAACCTGCGACGGGATCCGCGCTGCTCGTTCCACGTCGAGAGCGGCGCGCACTACGACGAGCTCGCAGGGGTGAACCTCGCCGGCCGGGCGGAGCTCCTCGAAGACGAAGAGTCGCTCTGGCCGATCGGGATCGCGCTCAACGAGCGGCAACAGGGGCCCTGGGAGGAGTCACGGCGGCCGATGGTCGAGAACGTGCTGCGCAACCGCGTGGGCGTGCGACTCCGGCCGGACCGCGTCGTGTCCTGGGATCACGCGAAACTGCCGAAGGGGTCGTACCCGGTCGGGCGAGGCAGTGACCGAGATGCTAGGCGCAGGAGATCCCTTCGAGTCCGAGCACTCGATGGGCATCCTGCATGAGGTCGATCTGGTCGGGCGCCGACAGCTCGCCGTCGAGGGTGCGGAGGCAGAGATGCGATGCGCCCGCCCCTTCCCAATCGCGCAAGCGGCCGAGCCACGCCTCGGTCGTCTTGGCCGCCATGCCGCAGCCGCCCTCCATCCCGATTGATTCGGGATCGCGACCGGCGGTGCGTGCGTGCTCGGCGATCGTGTCGCGCATCCCGGCGACGGCCGGGATCGGCACGACCCCGAACCAGCCGTCGGCGTGTCGCCCGATTCGTCGCAGGAGCGCTTCGCGACCGGCGTCCTTCCCGAACCCGGCGCCGCCGCCGATCCAGATCGGGATGGGGCGCTGGATCGGGAGCGGGTCGAGGCCGAAACCGTCGATGCGATCGAACTCGCCTTCGAAGGTCGGGTTCGCTTCGGTCCACAGCGTCTTCAAGAGGTCGATCTGCTCGTCGCAGCGTCGCCCCCGCGTCGAAAAGTCCTGTCCGAGCGCCGCGTACTCCTCGCGGCTCCCGCCGACCCCGATGCCCATGCGCATCCGCCCGCCCGAAAGCACGTCGATTTCCGCCGCTTGTTTGGCGAGGAGCGCCGTCTGCCGCGACGGCGTGACGATCACCGACGGCACGAGCTCGATCTGGCGCGTGATGCCCGCGACCCAGGCGAGCAGCGTCATCGGTTCGTGGAGGTGGCCGCTCTTCGGGCGGATCACCTGATCCGGAACCCGGAGGTGCGCCAGGCCCAGGTCGTCCGCGGTCTGCGCGAACTCGCGGATCGCTCCGAGGTCGTCCTTCAGCTCGCGAACGGGGAGAGAGATTCCGATGCGCATCCAGCCTCCTGAGATGGGCGGAACCGGTCGCGGTCCGCGGCGTCCGATCCTACACCCGCCCGCGGCGATCCGTTAGCGTTTCCGAACCACGCACAAGGAGAACTCCATGTTCGATCTCACCGGACGCATCGCCCTCGTGACCGGCGCCGGCCAGGGCGTCGGCCGCGGAATCGCGACCACCCTCGCCGCGCAGGGCGCCAAGGTCGCCGTCAACGACCTCTTCGAAGAGCGCGCCTCCGACGCCGTCAAGGAGATCAACGAGGCAGGAGGCACCGCCATCGCAGCCGCCTTCGACGTCTCGGACTACGCCGCGGTCGAGGCTGGCGTCGCCGGCGCCGAATCGGCGCTCGGCGGACCGATCGACATCCTCGTGAACAACGCCGGCGTGCCGCCGGGCATGGGCGTCGGACAGTTCCGCGAGACGAAGCCCGAGGATTGGCGGAAGCAGATCGACCTGAACACGTATGGCGTCATGAACTGCAGCCACGTCGTCATCAACGGCATGTGCGACCGCGGCCACGGCCGGATCGTCACCGTCAGCTCCGGCGCCGGCACGACCGGCATCCCCCTCGGCGTCTCCGCCTACGGCGCCGGCAAGGGCGGCGGCATCGCCTTCATGCGCCACCTCGCAATGGAGAACGCCCGCCACGGCGTCACGTGCAACACCGTCGCCCTGGGCCTGATCGACAACCACACCGACCCCGACGTGACCGCGCACATGGTCAAGACCGTTCCCGTCGGCTTCCTCGGCACCCCCGAAGACATCGCTCCGTGCGTCGTCTACCTGGTCAGCGACGAAGCCAAGTGGATGACGGGTCAGACTCTGCAGTTGAACGGCGGGAACGTCACGACCTAGTCCTCGGGCGTCACGCTCCGCGCCTTCGCTTCCCGCTCCGCCAGCCGCTTCGCCCGTCGCTCGCGCCGCTCGTCGTACGCGATCTTCGCGGCCCTGTACGACTCCATCGCCTTGTCGAAGTGGTTCGGGTTGTAGAGCGTCTCGATCACCTTGAAGAGGCCGTCGCCGTGGTACTGGAGCTCGGCGAAGACCTTCGCTTCGTGGCGTGAGCCGTCGCCGACGTCGTCGAAGCGGGCCCAGAAGAAGGACCAGACGCTCTCGCGGGCCTCGTCGATGATGAACTCGCCGGCCGGGAAACGACAGAGCTGCACCCAGGGCGCGTCGTCGTCGACCTGGTGCAGCCGGTCCTCGATCGTGCGCAGAATGCCCTCGCGCTTGCCGATGTGACCGAGCGCGCAGTCGATCCAGGTCGCGTCCCGGGTGAGCGCCGCGCCGAGGTGACTCCAGTCGCGGGTCCGACCAGCGAGGGTGAGCTGCTTGCGGAAGTGGTCGAAGGCGTCCTCGATCTCTTCGCGCGGAAAGCGGCCGCGGGTGCCGCGATTCGCGCGCGCTTCGGCGTGACGTTTACCGAGGTCGTCCGGCGGCGGCTCCGCTTCGAAGGTCGGCTCATCCGCGAACGCGCGCGCGGCTTCCGCCCGCGCCGCCCGGGTCGTGTCGTCGATCGGGTCCTTCTGGCACGCGTCGTGGATCTCGACCCAGTCCTTCACCATCTGGACATAGGCGTGGGGGTTGTAGAGATCCTCCTCGTAGCTGAAGAGGCCGTCTCCGTCGTAGCGGAGCATGGTGAGGCAGTTCTCCTGCAGCACGCGACCGTTGCCCGGATCCTCCATGCGGTTCCAGATCTGGGACCAGACCCAGCCGCGATCCTCGTCGACGATGTAGGCCTTGACCGGGTACTGGTTGACCCAGACCCAGGGCGTGCCCTCGCTCTGGTGCATGAGCGCGGCCATCTCGCGGACGGCGGCGGCGCGGCCACCCCATTGGCCGACCTCCTGCTCGATGTAGGTCACGTCCTCCGTGAACATCTCGCCCCACCGCGCCCAGTCGCCGGAACGCGCGGCATCGCGCCCCTGGACCTGGTAGGTCTTGAACGCGGTCTCGATCTCTTCCTTGCTCCAGCGGCCCATGCGATCGTCCTTTCGTGGCGGCTCGACGGTGTCGGTCGATGTTAGAATAGGAGGCGACCATGCGGATCGGCATCCAATTCGACACCAGGCGCGTCGCAAGCGCGGCGACGATGCTCGGGGACTTCGAGCGCGCCGAGGCCGAGGGCTTCGACACGGTCTGGATCGGGCAGATCTTCTCCCATGACGTGCTGACCCTCTTCGCGATGGCGGGGCTCCGAACCGAGCGGATCGAGCTCGGCACCTCGGTCGTACCGCTCCCCACGCGCCACGTCGTCACGCTCGCCCAACAAGCGCTCACCACCCAGCTCGCGACCGGCAACCGGCTCTGCCTCGGCGTCGGCAGCGGTCACGCGATGATTCTCGACAAGAAGCTCGGGCTCCCGAACGACCACCCCCTCGGTCGCACCCGCGAAGCCCTCGAGGTCCTACACCCGCTCCTTCGCGGGGAGTACGTGAAATACGCGGGCGAGTTCGAACAGGTGCGCGTCGACACCCCGGTCGAGGGCGTCGAACCGCCGCCGGTGATCCTCGCCGCTCTCGGCCCGAAGATGATCGAGCTCGCGGGCGAACGGACCGACGGCGTGACCGTCGTCTTCGCGGGCCCCGACTTCATCGCGGAGCACGTCACGGCGAAGCTTCCGACGGGCAAGCGCATCGTCGCGAGCCTCCCGGTCATGCTGACGCACGCGACCGAACCGATGTGCGCCTTGATGGACGAGTACACCGCGCCGTCGATGGCGCTCCCGCCCTATCAGCGAACGATGGGTGCGCAGGGCTTCGAGCGCGCGAGCCAGATTGCGATCGCCGGGAACGAGCAGGCCGTCGAGGCCGGGCTCGACCGGCTCGCCGCGAGCGGCGTAACCGATCTCAACCCGATCCTGATCGCGGGCGAATCCGATCCGCGCTGCGCGGATCGCACGCGGGCGTTCCTCGCGGAGCGCGCGCGCAAGGCGCGCGGAGAAGCCTGACGTGTTGCGCACGCGAGCGATCTCGACCGTCTTCGCGATCCCGTGGCTCCTGCCCGGACTCGGCTGCGAAGCGTGGCCGCCCGCAGCGATCGAGCTGATCGAAGCCTTTCCCAGCCATCGCCCGCACATCGAAGCCCTGATCGATCGCGCCACCCAGGACGAGCTCTCCTCCATCTCGCGATTCGAGGTCGGCCCCATGGCCGTCTTCCAGCGCGAACCGCCCCTCTCCAAGGAGCAGAAGGCGGCCTATGCCGCGAGCTTCGACGCCCTGCCGTGGTGGGTCAGCGTCGTTCGCCTCGGGGAAGACTCGGCCGTCGCCGAGCTGGCGAGCACGATGCATACCGATGAGCGCGACATGTTCGCACGCTACGTCCGCGGGCCGAACGACGCGCCGCTCTGCACACCCGAGCTCGAAGAGCACCCGTGCGGCTGGTGTTCGCTGCCGATCGTCGACGACTGGCACGTCTTCTACTACTGGAACCCCTCGGAGCTCATTCCGCTCCCGGAGTTCGGGGAGACCTACGACGAAGCCGCTTACGAGCAGGCGTTCGTCGACGCGCTCGAAGCCTGCCGACGTTCCTTCGACGCCGCCGAGTGATCGACGTCGCTACTGCGGAGTGAACTGCATCAGCTGGACCGTCGAGCCGCTGATGAACTCCGCCGAGTTCAGGTAGACCTCCTGGACCAGGATCTTCTGGCCGGCCTGCTCGGTCACGAACTGGTAGTCGAGGATCGGCTTCAGGCCTTCCGGTTCGAGGTCGGCGACCGTCTGCTCGATGTCCTCGACCAGGAAGGCGAGGTGCTGGAAGCCCTCGCCGTGCTCGCGCATGAACTCGGTGTGCGGCGACTCGCCTTCCACGACCTCGACGAGCTCGATGAAGACCTTGCCCGAGTAGGCGATGGCCGCCTTCATGAGCGCTTCCGCGGGCTCGCCGCGGTACTTGAACTTCGTCTCCGCGTTCAACGTGTACGTGTCGATCGAGAAGGGGCCGACACCGAAGACGCGCTCCCACCAGGCGGCGGCTTTCTCGCAGTCCTCGACGACGATGCCGATGTGACTGATGGGGCCGAGCTTCACGACGGGTTCTGCGGGCGTTTCCGGGGGCATGGATGCTTCCTTCGGACTCAGTGGGTGGTGTTCAGAGAATGTACTCGCGCATGACGGCAGTGCTCATGGTCTCGATCTGGGCGAACGAGAGCAGGTCTTTCACGATCCGCTTCCGATTCGCGGGCCCGCTGTAGAACTGGTCGACGTCCGCGGCGACGGCACAGGAAGCGACCGACTCGCTCACGATCGCGTGGAACGTGGGCGCCGCTTCGGTGATCGGCCGAAAGACGGCGTTTCGGACATAGCGCGTGAGCGGGTGCAGCTCGAGGGACAGCGGACCGTGGGAGCCGTGCCAGCGGGCGTAGAAGGTCTCGAAGTCGAGCTTCTCGGGCTTGGGGAAGCTGGTGAAGAGCGCGATCCCCGGACTGGCCTCGCCGGCCGGCCAGCTCCGATCGGGGTATTCGCAGAGGATCGACTCCGTCACGAGATAGCCCGCGTGGCGCTGCGCGAGGCCGGCGACGACCGCCTCGATTCCGCTCCGCCCGTCGAGATTCTCGACCCAGAGCGAAACCTGCGCGTCGATCAGGCCGTGGGCGTTCATCTGCGTGACGTGCTCGACGTCGGGATCGTCGACGTCCGCGACGCCGAGCGTGATGTCCCGCGCGCCCGCCGACTCGAGCGCGGGCGCGGCCGCGAAGAGCTTCTCGCGGAGGTCGTGACGACCGCGCGGAGGCGTTCCGGCCGCGGTGTCGCCCAGCAGATAGATCAGCTTCTCCATCGTCCGGAGTGTACAGTGTCGAAGGGTCCGATCCGGACGGAACGTGGAGGAGAAAAGATGGGCGCTGGCACCTGGGAGAGTCACCACGCGATCTCGAACCTGATGTTCCGCTATGCGGAATGCGTCGACCTGGCCGACTTCGACGGACTCTCCGAGCTCTTCGCCCACGGCCGGATGGGCTCGACCTCCGCGGAGAGCGAGGAGGGGATGACCGGCGACGCGGTCGGTCGCTTCTACGCCGCGACCAACCGCGTGCACGAAGACGGAACGCTTCGCACGCGTCACCTCTCGACCAACGTGCGGATCGACATCGACGAAGCGAATGACGCCGCGACCGCGAAGTCCTACTACGTGGTCTTCCAGGCGACCGACAAACTGCCCTTCCAGGCGATCGTCGGAGGCCGCTACGACGACCGCTTCGAGCGGGTCGACGGCGAGTGGCGCTTCGCCGATCGCGTCGTTCACGTCGACCAGATCGGCAACATGGAAGAGCACCTCTCCTTCGATCTCTCGAAGGGCGGCGTCCGCTACGAGGACGTCGTCTCGGAAGGTTAGGCGGCGGAGCCCGACCAGAGGAAGCCATGCCCGAATTCGAAGCGCTCTCCGATCGGATCGGCGTTCGCGTCCACGACGTGGACGTCGCGGCCGGAGTCGATGACGCGACCTGGGACGCGATCCGCGCCAAATGGGACCGCGCGCACCTGTTGGTCTTCCCGAACCAGGCGGACCTGTCCATCGACGCGCAGGTCGAGCTGCTCGCCCGCTTCGGCCCGGTCCTCGAGGAGCGGATGCCCGGCGAGCTCCACTCGTGGGTGTCGAACGCGGACGGACACGGCACGGACGAGATGTCGGAGGGCTATCGCGAAGGCCCGCTGACCGCGCACATGGACTACACGTACACGCCCTACCCCGCCGACGCGATCTCGCTCTGGGCCGAGCGCCTTCCGGAAACGGGATCCGAGACCGTCTTCTACAGCAACGTCGCGCCGCTCTCGGCGATGCCCTCGTCCCTGCGTGCAGAGCTCGGCGCCTATCACGTCTTTTGTGCACACGATCTGGCACAGATGAAGCCGGACGCGAAGCCCTACCTCGACGCGCGCACGGATCCGGACGCACCGACCCAGAGCCACGTCTGGCCCCTCGTTCGCGCGCACCCGCACAAGCCGGGGGTCGAGGCGCTGGTGTGCACGCTCCAACAGACCGAGCGGATCGTCGAACTCTCCGATGAATCGAACGACGATCGCGAGAGCCGCGCCCTGCTCGCGTGCCTCTTCGACGATCACCTCTACGTGCCCGAGAACCGGTACGTGCACGCCTGGCGCCCGGACGACCTCGTGGTCTGGGACAACGTCGCGCTGCAACACGCGCGCGAGGCCTGCCCGCGGGTCGTCGGCCCTCGCGTGCTCCGCCGTGTCGCAGTCTGCGCCGCCGGCAACGCGATTCATGACACCGTGTCGTTCCTCGGTCTGAAGGACGGGTCCGGGGCCTTCGCGGCGGACTGACACGACTTCGCGTCACGACCGCGACCGGCGCTGCGGGTGCGCGGAACCGCCGAACGCGGCACCCTTCCGAGACAGCCCGAGCTGGGAGGACACGGCATGGAACCCCTTCCCCACGATCGCTCCGCGCGGCCCGCTCCGAGCGGCCGCCTCGGCATCCTCGCCCTGGCCGCCCTCGTGGCGACCGCCCTCCTGTCCTGCTCGAGTACGGGCTCGAGCGACGCCGCCTCGAGCGCGAGCCTCGGCTCACAGGAGGCCGCCCAAGCGGTCGAGCTGACGCCGAGCGGCCTCGCCCTGGTGCGGTCGACCCCGCGCTCCCGGCTCTGGGTCCGCCCCGACCACCACATCGGGCACTACGACGACATCCTGATCGAGGGCGTCGGCTTCACCTACGGCCGCGGCGCCACGGAGCTCAGTCCGCAGCAGGAAGCGCAGGTGCGCGACATGCTGATCGAAGCGATGGGCACGTTCACCCAGGAAGGCAGCCCGGTCGGGATGTCGCTCTCTGCGGGACCTTGCGTCATCGCGATCCAGCTCGGACTGAAGGACTTACGGCTGCACATCAGCGAGACGACCGGATCCTCGATCTCCTACGTCAACTCGTTCGGCTCGGCGACGATGATCATCGAGTTCCGGGACTCCCAGAGCGACCAGGTGCTCCTGCGTTATGCGTCCCACCGCGGACTCGGCGGCGGACCCGGCACCGGCCGCGTCGGCGCGAACCTGCCGCGGCTCGGAAATGCCCTCGGCGACATGGTCACCGACATGACGACCGAGCTACAGAAGATCACGCCGACCACGACCGTGCGCGGCGAGCACTCCTGCAATGACGGGATCTACAAGCTGACCGGTCGGGGCTGATCAGCCCACCGGGTCGAGCACGACCACCGGAATCACGCGTTCACCGGCGTTCTTCTGATAGTCGGCGTAGGGCGGGTAGATTCCCTCGAGCTCGTCCCAGAGGCGCTGGCGCTCGTCGCCCTCGGCGACGCGGGCGCGCGCCTTCACGGCCTTGGCGCCGACCATCAAGTCGCAGTCCGGGTTCGCCTCGAGGTTGAGGAACCAGATCGGGTGGTTCGGCATGCCGCCCTTCGACGCGATGATCACGTACGCGCCGTCGATCTCCTTGTAGATCAGCGGCAGCGGGCGCTTCTCCCCGGACTTCCGCCCGGTCGTGGTGAGGAGCAGCGTCGGCAGGATGCCGGGACCACCGAGATGCGACGAGTCCCACATGTGGGCCTTCTCGGGGTCGGTCTTGTAGAGCTCGATGTGTTCGGCGATCCAGGGAATTTCGGAGAAGGTGGACATGGCGGGGCCTCTCTGGGCAGGGGTTGGGGGCCCAAGCTAAGCGAGAACGGAGGCGGCTCGCCAGCGCGCGGCCGGACCGCGACCCGGCTACGGTCGCGGCATGACCGCGAACGCCCCGGACCCGGACGCGCTGCCCCTCGTCGACCTCGCCGATCCCGAGCTCTGGCAGGACCCGGCCGCCGCCCTCGCCCCGGCCCGCGAAGCCGCGCCCCTCGCCCGGACCGGCCGAGGCGAGCGCGTGGTGCTCCGCTACGCGGACACCGAACGCCTGCTCGCGGACCCGCGCATGCGCACGGTCGGCGGCCGTCTCCTCGAGGGCATCGGCGTGACCAGCGGCCCCCTCGCGGAGTGGTGGCGACTCGTCATGTTCAACACCAACCCGCCCGAGCACGGGCGGCTCCGCGGCCTCGTGAGCCGCGCGTTCACCCCGCGTCACGTGGACGCGATACGCGAGCGCACCCGCGCCCTCGCCCGCTCGCTCCTCGAGCCGGTCCTGGGCGCCGGCGACGTCGACTTCGAAGCCGCCGTCGCCGATCCGCTCCCGATCTTCGTGACCTGCAAGCTTCTGGGCCTCCCGCGCGAGGCCTGGGAGGACGTCCGCGGCTGGACCTCCGAGCTCGGCCGCGTGTTCGCGACCCGTCTCTCGGACGAGCAGCGCGGGCGATGCGAGGACGCGATCGTCGAGCTGCGCGCGCTGTTAGGCGAGCTCTTCGCGGCGAGACGCGCGGATCCTCGGGAGGACGTCCTCTCGGCGCTCGCCCTCGCTCGGGAGAGCGGTGACCGCCTGAGCCCGGAAGAATGCGAGTCGATGGCGATCAACCTGCTCTTCGCGGGGCACGACACGACCCGCGGTCTGCTCTCGATCGGCGTCGCGGCACTCTTGCGACACGACGACGCCGTCGCGGCCCTGCGCGCCGACCCGGCCGGGATTCGCGCGGCGGTCGAGGAGATGCTCCGCTTCGAGCCGCCGACCCTGGGCAGCCTGCGGGCGCCCGCCGAAGACATCGAGACGGACGACGGTCTGCAGCTCCCACGCGGCGTGCCGGTCCACTTCCTCTTCCCGGGTGGGAACCGCGACCCACGCGCCTTCGACGCGCCGGACCGGTTCGACATCACACGGACAGGCCCTCGACCGCTCTCCTTCGGCCTCGGCGCCCATTTCTGCCTGGGCGCCGGACTCGCCCGGATGGAGGCCCAGGAGGTGGTCGGCGCCTTGCTGGAGGCGACCCGGACGATCGAGCTCGCCGAGACGCCGCGCCTCGTGCCCTTCGCGACGATCCGGCGGGTCGAGAGCGGCCTCTGCGTGCGACTCGGGCCCCGCTGAAGCGAGGGCTTGTGGCCGCGCCCGGATTTGACATGATCGGTGGGCCGCTGGAGGCCCCGCCCCGGCAGGCCCGGCCGATCCCGGCCTCCCATCCAATCGCATCCGCGCCACTCGAAAGAGAGAACCCATGAGCAGTGATCCCTTCGTCGTCATCTCCTCGGACACGCACGCCGGCGCCTCGGTCGAAGGCTACAAGGAATACCTCGACGCGAAGCATCAGTCCCTCTTCGACGACTGGCGCGGCACGTACACGAACCCGCAGAAGAAGCACATCGGCTCGAAGAAGCATCTCAACTGGGACGACGACGCGCGCATGTCCGACATGTCCGACGACGGGGTCGTCGGCGAGATCATCTTCCCCAACACGGTCCCGCCCTTCTTCAAGACCAGCGTGCTGATTTGCGGCAACCCGCGGCCCGAAGACTACGAGCTTCGCTTCAAGGGTATCCAGGCGCACAATCGCTGGCTGAAGGACTGGTGCTCCGAGTACCCGGATCAGCGCGCGGGCATCGGCCTCGTCTATCTGAACGACATCGACGCGGCGATCAAGGAGATCGAATGGATCGCCAACTCCGGCCTGCGCGGCGGCATCCTGCTGCCCCACGTCCCGGATGACTGCACCAGCTTCATCAAGCCGCTCTACCACCCGGACTACGATCCGATGTGGGCGCTGATCGAAGAGTCGGGCCTCGTCGTGAACCACCACGGCGGCACGGGCTCGCCGGACTACGGCCGCCTGCCGATCTCGCTCCCGATCCGCCTGATCGAGACGCCCTTCTTCTCCACCCGGAGCTACAGCCAGCTGCTCCTCTCGGGCGTGTTCCACCGCTTCCCGAAGCTCAAGTACATCATCACCGAGTCGGGCTGCGCCTGGGTTCCGGAGACGCTCAAGCGGATCGATGCCGCCTGGGCGCGGATCGCGACCGGCGCCGTGGGCGAGTTCCAGTTCGCCGAGAACGTCGTCACCCCGGAGCCGCCCTCGTTCTACGCGAAGCGCAATTGCTGGTACGGCGCGAGCTCGGCCTCCCCGGTCGAGATCAAGGATCGCGACATCATCGGGGAAGAGCGCATCTGCTGGGGCAGCGACTACCCCCACTACGAAGGCACCTTCCCTCACACGCGCCTCGCTCTGCGCCACACGTTCAACGACGTGGGCGAGGAGTCGGCGCGCAAGATGCTCGGGCTCAACGCGGCGGAGCTCTACGACTTCGACCTCGATGCGCTGAAGCCGATCGCCGAGAAGTGTGGCCCGACCTGGGACGAGCTCTCCGTGCCGCTGAGCGAGGACGAGTACCCGGAGCAGACCCACACGAACGCGTTCCGCCGGCTCGACTGATCTATTCGGCGCTGCGCGCCTCTCGACGCGCCCCTGATCGGGGGCGCGTCTTGCGCTGAGGGCTCAGTCGGGAGGTGAAGCGGGGGGTTAGCTGAAGCGGACCGGGAGACCGACGGGGCGTTCCATCAGGCCGATGCGCTCCCATTCGATGTCGTCTTCGAGCAGCTGCGCGCCTTCCGGTAGGAACCCGATCGCCGAATCGAGCATGCAGGCCATCTCCTGGAGGGCGAGGTTGGCGCCCAGGCAGTAGTGCGGGCCGCTGCCGAAGGTCAGCATCTCGCGGTTGTCGCGCGTGATGTCGAACGTGTCGCCATCCTCGAAGACACGCGGGTCGCGATTGGCGGCCGCGGCGCTCAGCATCAGCGTCGATCCCTTCGGAATCGTCACGCCGTGCAGATCGAAGTCTTCGCTCGCGAAGCGGGGGGAGCCGGCGATCGTCCCGAAGTCGAAGCGGAGCGACTCGCGAACGGCCCCGCGAGAGAGGCTCGGATCCTCGCGCAAGCGCGCGAGCTGGTCCGGATGTTTGAGGAGCAGCCGGAGCGCGTTCGTCCCGCCGAGGGTCGTCGTCTCGGAGCCCGCCGCGATCAGGACCGCGATCACGATCACGATCTCTTCGTCGGTCATCGGATCGTCCGGGTTGCCGTGGATGAGGTCCGAGACCAGGTCCTCGGCCGGGGCCTGGCGCCGGTCCAGCGCGAGCTTGCCGACCCACTCGGCGAGCTCGTCGAATGCGGCCTCGCCGCGCCGGATGTTCTCTTCGTCCGCCATGAAGAAGAAGCGGCGGATCACGTCCTGCGCGAGCTGGCGGAAGCGATCCTCTTCGTCCGGGTACGGCGGAATCCCGACGATCCGGCTGATCACGGTGTTGGGGATGGGGTTCGTGAATGCGTCCACGAGGTCGACGACGCCGTCGCGGCCGCGCAGCGGATCGCCGAAGCGGGCGACCACGTCGCGCACCTGCTGCTCCTGACGCGCGACCGCGCGCGGCGTGAAGCCCTTCGAGAGCCGAGCACGCCAGGCGCGATGATCTTCGCCTTCCGCGCGACCGGTTCCCTGCTCGTCCATCTTCTCGGCCCACGAGCCGGCGGGCGGCGGAGTGAAGCCCGGCGCGAGCCGGCGATCGCGGGAGAGGATCTTGCCCTCCGCCATGAGCGCCTTCACGTCGTCGTACCGGGTCACGAAGTAGACGCCGATCGATTCGTCCTCGAAGACCGGCGCGTGCTCACGCAGCAGCGCGAGGGTCGGGAAGGGGTTCCGGATGATCTCCGGGTCGACGATCGTCTTCGGGATCTCGGGCATGGGCGCGCACCTCCCGTTCGTGCTCCACGCCGCCGGCCCGTCAGGAGATGGCCTACGCTCCACGAGCGAGGACGGCATTGAGCGAACGATTCGACGGTAGCCCCGCGACGACGATCGGCACCCCCGAGACCGGGGCGTGTGAAGAAGATGTGTGCGCGCTGCCGGGTGCGGAAGTCGACGGTCCCGCGATCGCCGTGACTCAGGCGGACGTCCCACTCGCGGACGACGATCCCGAGGCCTTCCTCGAGTTCGCGGAGGCCCGCGGATGGGGGGACGGACTCCCGCTGATCCCTCCGACACCGGAGCGCGTCGACCGCACCCTCGAATCGCTGCCACCCGGGATCGATCCCGACGAGGTCCTGACCGCGCTGCCGCCGCGGGGCGGCCTCGTCACCCGCCGTACGCTGGCGGTGAACGCCGTGATGGCCGGCTGTCGCCCGGAGACCCTGCCCGTCCTGACGACCGCGATCCGCGCCCTCGCCCGCCCCGAGGTCAACCTGCGCGGGGTGAACGCGACCACGCATCCGGTGGCCCCCCTCCTGATCGTGCACGGCGAGGCCGTCGACGCCCTCGGCTTCAACGCCGGCCTCGGCGCGTTCGGCCCCGGCAACCGAGCGAATGCGAGCGTCGGGCGAGCGCTTCGCCTGGTGATGCTGAACGTCGCCGGTGCGCGCCCTGGCGCCGGAGATGCCTCCACGCAGGGGCAGCCGTCGAAGTACGCCTACTGCGTCGCGGAGAACGCGACCGGCAGCCCGTGGGCGCCCTACCCGGTCAGCTGCGGCGTGGATGCCCCGAGCGCGGTCACCGTGCACTGCGGCGAGAACCCGCACAACGTGCAGGACCACGAATGCCGCTCCGCGGAGATCACCCTCGAGCTCCTCGCGAGCACGATGACGACCCTCGGCTCGAACAACGCGCCGGTCTCGAGCGCGGAGTGGTTCGTGTTCCTGGGCCCGGAGCACGCGGTGCTGATCGCGGACGCGGGCCATTCCCGGGAAGCCGTGCAGCAGTTCTTCTTCGAGCACGCGCGACTGCCCATGGGGCGCTTCCGGCGCGCGTTCGAGATCGCGCAGTACGCGGATTGGGAAGAAGCGCTCGGGGACGACGACCCGAAGCCGATCGCGCGCGGCGCGGATCGCTTTCGCGTGCTGGTCACCGGGGGTGCGGGCAAGCACTCGTGCGTCGTGCCGAGCTGGGGCATGACGTCGAGCGTGACGCTGCCGCTGGAAGCCTGAACTACGCCCCGAGGAAGGCCCCGAGGAAGGCCCCGAAGGAGAAGCCATGGCCCCGACCGACATCTATTCGCCCGAAGGCAGCGTCGACCCGAACGCAGCGCCCACCCCGCTGGTCCCGGTGGGTGCGCTCGCGGGCAAGCGGATCGTCGCCCTGGACAACGGCAAGACCGGCGCGGCGCGGCTGCTCCAGGCCATGGGCGAGGCCCTGGCGGAGCGCGCCGGCGCGACCTTCGTGGGCGTCCATCAGAAGCAGACGGCCGCCACGCCCTGCGAACCCGACCTCCTGGAACGCCTGACGAGCGAAGCGGAGGTCGTCCTCACGGGCACTGCCGATTGAGGCAGCTGCACGTCGTGGAGTCTCCACGACACGAAGTCCCTCGAAGAACGCGGCCGCCCGACCGTCGCCGTCGCCAGCCACGAGTTCGCCCCGCTGGCCGCACAGATGGCCCGCGAGCTCCGCTTCCCCGACGCCCGCGTCACCATCGTCCCCCACCCCATCGGCGGCACCCCCAACGAAACCCTCGACCAGTGGGCCCGCGACGCGCTCGACGACCTCGAGCGCCTGCTGCGTTAGGCCCCGCCAGCCACGCGCTCCGTTTCGCGCGCGGCAACCCGCCCGGAGAGAACGGACAGCACACCGAAGGACTGAAGCGCGCGCGACGCCGAAGCGTCGCGGACGAATCTGAGTCGCCAAACGAGCAGAGCCCCACGCCCCAAGCTCCCCAGCCCAAAGCCGCAAAAAGAGTGAGTCCTTCCGCCACCATAAAAAACGGCGTCTCCCTCAATGAGGGAGACGCCGATTTTTTAGGTGGCGGGGCCGGGCTCTCTTCTACAAAAGCCGAAAGTAAAGGGGGCTCGGCCCCGCCGGCCGCTGCTAGTCAGGTCTAGCGGCGGCGAGACGTGGCCAGGCCAACCAGGCCGAGGCCCATGAGCAGGGCGGTACCCGGCTCCGGAATGACCGTGATCGAGAACGGCGTGCTCGTCGTGGACGAGGCACCGCCGGTCGAGATGATCGTGACGTCGAAGCTCAGGTTGGCGACGGTGTTGAAGCCGGGGCCAAAGCCTGTGGCGACGTTCGCGAAGGTCACCTGGAAGTGCAGGTCGCTCGCGATCGGGTTGCCGAGAATGCCGAGATCGTCGGTGCCGTCACCCGGGGCCGCAGCAGTAGCAACGGCCTCGAACATCGTCGTGGTGTAGGCGTTCGGGTTGAACTGGTTGGGCTCCCAGTTCTCTTCCGATGCCGCGAGGTTGTTAGAGAGGCCGAACTGCGGCCCAGAACCGAGGTCGATGCCGAGGGTCTGGTCGACGACCGTGCCGCTCTGGTGAGCGATGCCACTGTCGTAGACGCCGGTGACGTCGGGGGCGTCGTAGCCCGTGACCGCCGCTTCGAGACCGAAGACCGGCGGGCCGCCGATGTTGTCGGTCATGCGCAGGTCGAACGTGATGGTCTCACCCTCTACGAGGATTCCATCGTTGGAGATGCTCTCGTTGGCGCCCACGATCGTGATCGAGATCGCGCTCGCCACCGACGGCAGGACCAGAAGGGCCGCCGCAGCCACGAGGGCCTTGGTGAATCGAATCATTTGCTTCTACCTCTACTTCAGAACTGCCATCGCGCTCGCGCCGATAGCGTCGCCACCGCGATGACGGAGGCTTCAACACGATCCGCAGCCGGCACACCGTGTGCCCACGACGGAACTGCTTCAACTGTCTGATCTGGTAGAGGAAAAAGCGTCGATTCAGAGGCGGGCCGGGCCCGACACGAGATCCGTGCTTCAGGTGCGAGAACGGTGACCGGTCAGGGACCGGGCGTCGAACGCAGCTGAACCGGGGTGCTTCCCAACACCTCGTGGCTTACGTGTGATCTTGCGATCTTGATTCTGAAGCGATTTCGCCCGGTTGGGCTCGCTTTGCCGATATCCTCCCACACGCTCGGAGCGGACGCTCCGTCGTATGACCTTCCCAGATCAAGAGCATCCTACTACGAACGCCAAAATCTGTGGGGGAAAATTATCGGGGCTTCGCCGGAAAATACGGTGCAAATCCCCCGCGGGTCGCGACCGAGGCAGCCATCAGCCGTCGTCGCTTCGAGCCCATCGGGCCACCGGCGGCGCCACGCCGACCTGAATCGCCCGCCCGCGCTCGACCGGGAAGAGGGGCATCAGGTGTGCCTCGGCGAGGCGGGCCGATCGCGGCATCCCGGAAAGCGCTTCGACCGTCGCTCCCCAGCCGGGCCGGCCTCCCGTCGACCGCGCCCGATCGAGCGCCGTCGCGAGGCGCCGGGCATGCGCCAGGTCGTCGCGCTGGAGCGCGCACCACAGGCTTCGCTGGAGCGCGCGGCGATCCCGGCGCCCCTCCCCGGCCTCGGTCGAGGCGCGGTCGAAATCGATCGCGGCCTCGTAGGCTCCGAGCACGGCAAACAACTCCGCGGCTCGGTCCGCCGCGGGCCCGAACTGGCCCGCCGCTCGCTCCCGGTCGCCGGCCACGAGCACGTGTTCGAAATCCGACGGCACGAGCCCGTGCGTCCGCGCCCACTCGGGCGCTGCGCGAAGGACCTGCTCCGGCGCGAAGCCGGTGTCCGGGTCGAAGGGCACGCCGGCGCGCGCGTAGTAGGCCGCGACCCGATTTAGGTTCGCGCGCCGTCGCTGATCGGCAGCGTCCGTGCCTGAGCCGGGTCGCCTTATATAGAGGGCACTGCGGAGTGATCGAAACGCCGGGATCCAGGCGGGATCGCCCTCGAGGTGGCGCACGGTGGTCTGGATCGGCCGCGCGGCGGTCGGGAAGACGGGGAGCCCGGTGCCGAGGAAGAGATCGATGCCGC
Organism: uncultured Spirochaetaceae bacterium; assembly: GCA_964488255.1. Lineage (GTDB taxonomy): Bacteria > Myxococcota_A > UBA9160 > UBA9160 > UBA4427 > UBA4427. The sequence continues at coordinate 129,219 of CAZAUR010000003.1, forward strand.
TCTCTTCGACGAGGGCGCCGAGGGTCGTACCGGGTCGACCGACCGCGTGGGCGCCGATCGCCAGAAAGCGCTCCATCGCGGATCGCTCGACATTCATGGTCCCGCTCGCCGACATCCGGAGTCGGGGCGTGTGCCAGAAGCTCATGAAGCCGCCGAGGGGATAGTCGTTGTAGATCCGCCCCTCGAGGCCGGTGTCCTCGAGGAACCACATGGCGTGACCGAAGTATTTCGCGGGGCGGTAGGGCTCGAGGTAGGCCGCCGGCCCCCGCTTCAGCGCGCGGGAGACCAGGGGCCAGTCGCCGAAGCCGAGATGGGCGACGAGCAGGGCGAGGGTCAGCGACGCCAGGACAGCGCGCGACGTCGTCTTTCCCACGCGCACGCGGGAGGCGATCACACAGCCGAGCATCACACCGAACACGCAGAGCCAGAGAAAGCGCGCAGCCACGAGCGACGCGAGCAGGCCCGCCGACGACCACGCAAGGAGGGCGGGATCGATGCGAACGGCGGCTGAGCAAGCGTGGCGATGACCGACGCGCTCGCGAAGCAGCGCGACGCCACCCGCGACCGTGGCCACGAGACAGCCCCACGCGAGCAGCCACGTCGCCCAGGTCGGTGGCAGCAATGGAACCGGGAGCGCGAACAGCCGCAAGGGAGACCACTCGTCGACCACCGCGCCGAGCGCGAGCGTGGCTTCCCCAGCGGAGAAATACGCCGAGTACGCGCGCACCCCGAGTGGATTCGCGAGCCCGGCGAACACCTGCGCGACACCTGCGATCCCGAGCCGCAGGGCACGCGCCCCTTCGTCCGCGGGGCGACCCGGCAGCACGCGCAGCGCAGCGAGGGAGGCCGCGGTCCCGAGCGTGAGCACCGGCGCGAGCACGAAGCCCGCGTGCACGTTCGCCCACACGGCCGTCAGCGCAGCAGCTGCTGCGATCCTGCGAGCGTCCGGGCCCGCCCGGTCGGTCAGCAGCAGGGCAAAGAGTACGAACGTGGCGCAGAGCGTCAGGAGCTCGGGGCGGAGCTGGACGAGTCGAAAGGTCGCGAGCACGATGAAGCCGACGAGCGAGAGCGACGCCGCGGTCGTCGAGCCGGTCGTCACGCGAGCGACGCGGTGGACCCCGAGGAGAAGAAGAAGCACGACCGCGACGTGCAACAGCCGCAGGCCCGCGAAACCCAACGTGTCCTGGGCCGCGAAGAGCAGGAGCGAGCCGAGCCAGGAGCTCGGCGCCGGCGGACCGGGCGCAGCGAAGAGGTGCGGGTCCGCATCGAGCCACGGCCCCGCGGCCGCGAACGCCTCGCCGAGCGCGAGGTGGATCCAGGTGTCGTTCGCGTAGACGGGCTGGCCGACGAGGACGAGGGTGAGGAGGCCTGCGAAGAGCGCGATCGTATGGACCGCGAGCGCGGCCGCTCGGTTCAACGGCGATTCTTCGTCAACTCGCTGAGGCTCTTCACGAGTCGAAGCCGGAATCCGACGCTCATTCGACCGACCCACCGGTCTTGCGAGTACTTGTAGAAGATCTGCTCGCCGGGATAGGCCGGGTTCGAGCTCGTCACGTCGGTCGTGACGTCGCCCCAGAATCGCGTGGCGCCACCCTTCAAGTACAGCCCGACTTCGAAGGGGCCCCAGTGTTCGCCGGTGCCATAGTCAAACTCGAGCGCGAAGCCGGCACCGTGATAGACCTCTTCCCGGTAATCGTCGAGGATCAGGAGGCGATAGTCGCCGGGATCGTCGATCTCGAAGGGGTTGGTCGGATCATTGCCCCCTCGCTGGCGGATCGCACGCCGCGTCGTGGTCGCGACGTCGACCGGGATGCGCGAGTACGTGAAGGATGGCTTGACCCGCAAATTGCCCCGGGGCACGGGCACGGTCAGAGCGACACCAATCCCCACGTAGACCTGCGGGTCCTTGTGTTGCACGCTGATCTGGCTGCCGCGTCCGAGAATCGATCCCTCGCCGACGAGGCCGCCCTGCGCGTCGGGCGGAACCGCCATCACACCGGGATTCGCGTCGCGCGCCAGCTTGACTTCGGTCGTGTTCGTCACGAACACGCTCACGTCCATGAAGAGGCGGGGGTGCGAGGGCGCGTCGATGAGCCGCGGCGACATGATCTCGAAGTTGCCGCCGACGATCATGGACGAAATCTGCTCGCGACTCGCTTCCGGGTTCGTCAGGCGGAGGTCCGGGAAGTCACCGTTGATGGTCGCCTCGGTCGGACCGATGGTCGCGCGCGGCCCGACCACCATCGTGCCATCGATGTTGCCCTTGCCCGTGTGCCCGAAGCCGCCGACTTCGAGCGCGATGGACGGCACCCACCTGTCGAGCTCTTCGTCGTCGCTTGCGGCGTCTGCGGTGCTCGCGGTCAAGACCAGCGAGCAGACGGCAAGGGCTCCGGCCAGGAGAGACGGGAAGGGTCGGCACTGCACGGAAGCCGATTCGTTCGGGGGCGTCGAAAACATTTGGGGGCGTCTCGTGGCAGGCTTCTGGCTTCTCGCGCTCGCGGAAATCGGGTTCGGCACGACCACGCGCGTTGCGTGTCCATCTTGCCGAACACGGTCGATTGCTCTCCGTTGGCGACGCGCGGGCGCGGGTCGGTCGCGGGATCACGTCCGGCGGGATGCTATCACGCGAGGTGCGCGGCGACTCTAGGCGATCGCATTCGGATCGGCTGCCTCGATCGCGTTCACGATCGAGTGAACCGAGCCCCCACGCTGCTTCACTCTACCTATCGAGGACGCTTCGCGCGCGATGGTTCGCTTCGTCGTTCGAGCGTCTCGACCGCCGCCTGCACGTGCGCGAATACTGACGAAGGATCAGACCCGGTCGCTCCGCATGGTCTCTGGCATCGAGTGTGTGGACTCTCTTCGCGCTTGATGGATATTCCCCACTCGCCCCGGACGCTTACGCAATCGGATGCACGAACGCGTGTTCGGCGAGGCGCAGCGCGGGCAGCGATGGGATCCCGGCGAGTCGATCCAGCTCCCGGAGTCGCGGGTGGCTGAATTCCGGCTGCGGATGGCGGATTCGTCAGGTGATGGACATTCAGCGATCGACGATTCGGGATCCGGCGGTGTCCGCGAGGAAGAGGCTACGCAACACTGGATTCGCCGGCCCGCATTGGCCAGACTCGGAGGACTCGAAAGTCGACCGTGTCCAGACATCGACCCCCTGACCACCGAGCCCGCGCGACCTTCGCGCGCGGCGTTCGGGGCACGGACGACGATGTCGTGCGACCACGGAATTCGATCCGGACCCGATGCGGATCGAAGGACGGCGATCGAGTCGGAGGCGCGACGAGCGCATCTCCACCAGGACGACGGATTCAGAAGCTCGAGACGGCCCCGGTCGGAACTCACGAGCCGATCGATAGAAGAAGAGCAGTCACGATGAGCGCCCCGGACCGCTTCCCCGAATCGCCGCCCCACGCGGACCACGTCACCCGTACCGGTGGACGTCGACGGTCCGTGTCTTCGCTTCGCCTGCGGCGCGCGATCTGCGCGATCACGCTGCTCTCGATTCTCGCCGGACCCGCCGCTGCGCAGGTCGACGAAGACGATCCCTTCGCGGGCGTCGAGGAGATGATCGTGATCGGCGGGAGCGCCGCGTCCCTGCTCGCCGAGGCCCAGACGTCCGCGATCGCCTTCGACGCGAGCGACCTCGAGAACTACCGCGTGCAGGACGTCGGCGACGTCGCGGCCTACGTCCCGAACCTCGAGATCCGGACGGCGAACGCGACGAACGCCTCCTTCTTCATTCGCGGCGTCGGTCTGCAGGACTTCGGCTCGAACGCGTCGAGCTCCGTCCCGATCTTCCAGGACGGGATCGCCCGCAACCCCTCCGCGACCCAGCTCGTCGGACTCTTCGACATCGGCGGCCTGACCGTCATGAAGGGGCCGCAGGGCTCCGGGAACTACCGCAACGCCTCCGCCGGTGCGTTCGTGATCAAGACCCAGCAGCCGGAGCCCGAGTTCTCGGGCTACGCGAAGGTCTCCTACTCGAAGATCTACTCCGTCGATGCGCACGACGCGAACAAGTACGACATGGAGACGGCGATGAACGCCCCGGTCTACGGGGACATCGTCTCGATGCGCATCTCGACGCGGTACCAGCGCGAGACGCCGTGGTTCGAGAACGGCTGCGCGAATCGCCTGGACTTCACCGACCGACCGTTCCGCGGAGCCCGAGTCGATGGCGGCGTGTCGGAGGAGGAGGCCTCTTTGTGTGGGGAGAGCGTCCGCCGCGCAAGTCGGGGCGTGCCGCCCGAGGTCGGCCGCGGCTACAGTGAAGTGACGCCGTTCCTGAGCAAGTACCTCGGCGAGATCGACGACTTCGGTTTCCGCGGGCAGGTCCGCATCCAGCCTCCGGACTCCGGCATGGACTTCGTCGCACGCCTCGAGATCTCTCGTCTCAACCGCGACTCCACGTTGGGTCAGGTCTTCGGCACCGGCCTCGTCACGAATCCGATCGGCGGCGAGGACCTCCGCGGCTACCGGGATCCTGACATCGTGGCCCGCCTCGACGAGTACATCGCGCTGGTCCGCGCACAGGCTGCGCCGATGAACCTGACCAACGCGCAGGCCGAAGAGCTGGCGCTCCCCTTCGTCGCCAAGGAGCTCTACAAGACGCCGCTCGATCGCAAGCCGTTCCGCGGTGACTTCGACCGACCCGGGCGGCTGATCCTCGAAACCTGGGCCGCGTCCGTCACGGGCAAGATCGAGCTCGACGAATCGCTCCTCGAGCTGAACGCCGGCTACGTCGACTACCGGAAGACCGAAGCCCGGGACACGGATCTGTCGCCCAACAAGCTCTTCCCGTCGAGCACGAACGATCAGGCCTGGGAGGTCTACGGTGCCGCGGAGCTCTCCGGCGACACTCTGTTCGACCACCCGCTCAACTGGAAGACCGGTCTCTACAACATGTGGCAGAAGGTCGAGGCCTTCCAGCTGCAGATCGTGTTCGAGGACGAGGCCTTCAACGACTTCGAGGAGCAGCTCTGGAGCTGGGGCGTCTTCGGAGAGGTCGAGTACGAGTTCCTCGAAGGCTTCATCCTCGGCGCGGGGGCCCGGTACAACTGGGAGCGAAAGGACTTCCGCGTGCAGGCGAACACGGTCACCGGATCCTTCGGCGACGGCGGCGGCGACCCGAACGTCGGCGTCGAGCTGGCGCGCGGGTCCCAGAACCAGCGAACCTGGGAGCAGTGGACCGGTTTCGCGAAGATCGCCTACCGATTCACCGAGGACATCGAGGCCTGGCTCAAGTACACGCGCGGGTTCAAGGCCGGCCACTTCAATCCGAGCCGCGCGCAGGCCGCGAAGGATCCCGCCATAGGGTACGCGGACCCGGAGCAGATCGACGCCTGGGAGCTCGGCTCGAAGTTCGCTTTCTGGGAAGGTCGCATCTCCGGGAACGCCGCGCTCTTCTACTACAACTATCGCAACTACCAGGTGTTCCGCCTGACGCGGACGACGACGGTCTTCCGGACGATCGAGAGCGCTCGGCTCGCGAGAAACTACGGTGCGGATTTCGAGTTCGTGCTCACGCCGCTCGAAGGCTTCGTCCCGGAGATGATCGAGGGGCTCCGCATCACGTTCAACGGCGGCTGGCTCGAGACCAACTACGTCGAGTTCTCGACGCTGGAGGTTCGAAATCAAGGTCCCGCCCAGATCGGCGTCTCGATCAACTACTCGGGCAACCCACTGATCAGCGCCCCGAATCTCTCTTTCACGGGCACTGTCCAATGGCCGATCGTGACGAACACCTTCGGCACCCTCACACCCCAGTACGACTTCACCTGGAACGACGACACGCCCTTCGATCCGAACAACGGCCGCGGTGAGCTGACGCCCTTCGGAGACAGCCGCTTCCAGAACTACCTGATCGGCAACCGCGCCTACATCCTCCACAACGTCCGACTGGCCTGGGACCCGCCGGGAGAGTCCGGGGTCTCGGTCGCCGGTTGGTGCCGGAACCTCGAAGACAAGCGGTACAAGAACTTCGGCGTCGACCTCGCGGGCTTCACCGGTGCGCAGCTGATCTTCGTCGGCGACCCGCGAACCTGCGGGATCGACGCGCGCTTCAACTTCTAGCGCGCACGCAGGACTTCCAGGGCACGAGCACGACTTCTCGCGAGCGAGCGCGGCGGCCTGCCCTGGGCGCTCGTGATCAGGGCAGCTCGTATCCGAGCGCGCGCAGCTGGTTCAGCTGCATCGAGTCGAGCTCGACGTCTGCTGCCTCGAACTCGGGCTTGATCTCGAGCTGGCGGTCGGCTTCCTCGCGGAGTCTTGCCGCCACTTCCGGATACTCGTCGATCCGGTTCAGCTGCTGGCCGTCCTCAGTCGACAGCAACACTTCGAGCGCCTGGCCCGAGGCGCCCGACCCGCGCAGATAGCGGTAGGGCCCGTCGAGCACGGAGATCGCCGGACGCCGCGGCGTGCCGGGCTTTCCCCAGTTCTCGTCGAGGAACGCCATCGAGACGTCGTCGGCGACTTCCGACGAGAACGGCTCGCCGTTGATCGCCGCGATCAGCTCCGGCTTCCGCGAGAGTCCGTCGACGTTGCCCTGATCCGGAAGCCCGAGCAGGTCGAGGATCGTGGGCCAGACATCGACGTTCGTCGTGCGCTCGGGCACGACCACACCGCTTTCCAGGTCGAAGGGAAGCTGAATGAGGAAGGGCGTCTCGGTGGTCTCGGGGAAGACCGATCGCGCATGCCCTTCGATCCCGCGCTCGCCGAAGGCCTCGCCATGGTCGGAGATCAGAACGATCAGCGTGTCGTCCAGCAGCTCCTCTTCGTGGAGGTACGCGTAGAGCTGCGAGAGCACCCAGTCCGTCCGCAGGACCGAGTTGTCGTAGATGTCGGCGATCGTCGTGCCGAAGAGCGAGGACTCCTCGTCGTAGGTGTACTCGTGGAGATCCATCAAGTGGAGATAGAGCAGCCAGCGACTCGTCTTCCCGTGGATACGAAGGAACTCGATCGCATCGCCGATCAGGTTCTCGTCGGTCCCGCGACTGAGGACGTTCGGCTTGATGCGCGCCGCGGGCCCGAGGGCCTGCATGACGGTCGGGCGGAAGTACTTGTCGAACCCCTGATCGAACCCGAAATAGCCGCTCACCCAGCCGTTTCGGTAGATGCCGACGGTCTTGAACCCCGCCTCTTGCAGGATCTCGGCGGGCATCTCGATTTCCGCGGAGAGCGTGTCGTTGAACTTCGTCACGCCTGCCCGAAGCGGATTCATCCCCGTCCACATCGACGCCATGGAGCACTTGGTCCAGGACGACTGCGCGATGTGTCGATCGAAGAGGATGCCGGTCGAAGCGAACGCGTTCAAGAAGGGCGTCGTGTCGCGTTCGTACCCGTAGACACCCATTCGCTCCGAGCGCAGCGTGTCCACCAGGATGAACAGGATGTTGGTGTCGTCCCGCTCGGCGAGGGCTTCGAGCGCCTCGACACCACCCTTCTCTCGCCCGCCGATCGCGGGCGGCGTGATCTCGATCGAGTAGTAGAGGTAGATCCCGACGGCGGCGATCATCATCAGGACGAGGGGCCAGATCGAAGGCTTCGATTCATCGGTCATGATGACGCGCGAGGGTATCGGATCTATTCGCGACTCGGAACTGCGCCGCGGTCGCAACCCTTGCGAATGGCCACCATGCGACTGCAACGGCTCGACGCGACCGTGCGTCGCCAAGGCCGATTGCTATCTTCGAAGGATGCACCGCAACCGAGATGATGCGCGACGCGCGTCCGTTCCCGACTCGAAGCCTGCTCCCCAGAATTCCCGCACCCGATCCGTCGCCCCGAAGCTCCGTGGGCTGCTGGTGCCGTTCGTCTTCGCGACGCTGGCCCTCGCTTGCGGCGAAGAGCCCGGAGCGGAGGGCGACGAGCTGGCGCGAATCCGCGCGCTCCAGAACTCGGGGCGCTTCGAGCAGGCGATCCCGCTCCTGCGCGAGCTGATCTCCGACGGCGATCGAAGCGGTGAAGTCATGTACCGGTACGGCCGCGGCCTCTCTTTGATCGGCCAGCCCGGACGCGGCATCTGGGCCCTCGAGGAGGCGCAGAATGACCCGGAATGGTTCGTCAACGCGAGCCAGCAGATCGCGTTGGACGCGTTCCGCGGCGGCAATCACGAAGTCGCGCTCGCGGCCATCGAGAGTCTCAAGTCGCACGACATCGGCGATTACGTCTACGAGGACGATCTCCCGACGCACATCCTCGAGCTCCGCACGCTGGTGGAGACGCGAAGGATGTACGACGAGGCGCTGGCCCTCGCGGACACGATCCTCGAAGACCACCCGGACCACGAGCACGTGCTCCGGCTCAAGGCGGTCACCCTCCTCGGGCTGAAGCAGACGGACGCCGCCTACGAAGTCATCAAGCAGGCGGGCATCACCGGGCGCGATCCGAGCGCAGGGGATGACGACCCGGGAATCGCCGGCGACTTCGCCGAGAACCCGATCGTCGACGCGGAATCCGAAGTCATTCTCGACCCGGTTCCGAACAGCGAGGGAGGTGACGACGCGGCGTCGGAGGACGACCAGACCGCCGCCTACTGGTGCACCGTTCGGACCACGTTCAAGCGCGAGGCCGGCGAGCTCGCCGAGGCGGGCGAGATCCTCGACGAGTGCCTCGCGAAATACCCGACCGACTCCGGTCTGCTCAGCCAGGTCGGTGAGCTCTATCCGCTCCTCGGCCGAACCGCCGAGATCGAGCAGGTGCTGCTCACCGCCATCGAGGCGGACCCCGACCGCGACGATCTCCGGATCTCCTACGTGCAGCTGCTCGACGGCATGGGACGCGACGACGAGGCCGAGCAGGCCCTCCGCGACGGGATCGAGGTCGCGCGACAACGCTCGACCGAGGGCGCCGGGCTCGACAAGATCGCGCGACGTCTCGTCGACCTCGGTGCTTTCCTGGTCGACCACGACCGGGGAGCGGAATCGATCGACCACTTCGGCGACGCGATCGAGATGCTCGGCCGACGGGCGTCTCCGGACCTGCTCCTCCGGCAGGCCGAAGCGCTCACCCTCGCCGGTCGCTTCGAAGAGGCCCTCGAGCTCGCCGACCTCACGATCGTCGAGGTCCACCGCCCGCTGATCCGTGGTCGCGTGGCCTTCGAGCGCGCGGACTACGAGACCGCGATCGACGAGCTGAACGAGGTCGCTCGGATGTGGCCGGACAACGCGCCGAGCCGGTACTACCTGGCCCGAGCGCGCGAAGGCGTCGGCGACTTCGACCTGGCGGTCGAGGACTACCGCCAGGCCATGCGGACCGACCCGAAGCTGTCCGCGGCGCGTGAGCGGCTCGCGCGTCTCAACCTGGCCGAGGGGCTCGTGCGGCAAGCCGCGACGATCCTGAACTTCGCGTCGCCCCGCGAGTCTTCGACGGCCTCGGGCGCGATGAAGCTGCTCACGCTCGAAACCGAGATCCGCATGGGACAACAGCCGGACCTCAGCATGCCGCAGAGCAGTGACCTCACGGCGGGCGAGCTCCGGCGCGGCGCGATCCGCGCGATCGCGCGCGGCATCGCCGTCGGAGCGAATCCGCTCGAAGCGGAAGAGGCCTTCGCGGCCTTCGAACCGATCGTGACCGGGCCGAAGACGATCGGCGTCTTCGTACGCGAGCGCGTGCAGCTGTTGCTCGATGGCGGCGAGCCGGAAGCCGCGATCGAGCTCGCGCGTCGGTATCGCGAGCGGGCCGATCACCCGGACCTCCACGTCGCGCTCGCCCGTGCACTCACGGCCGCGGGCAGCGACCTCGCAGAGGCGCGAACGCTCCTGCAAGGCGTCGATTCGGACGACACGAAGGACGTTCGACTCGTCACCGCACTCGGTGAGGTCGAAGAGAAGCTCGGCGACGGCGCGTCCGCCCTCGCCTCCTTCGAACGCGCACTCGAGATCGACGAGGGGCATTGGCCGGCGATGGACGGCCTCGTTCGGCAGCTCGTCGCGCAGGGGCGGACCGATGTGGCGCTGGAACGGCTAAAGGTCTTCCTGGACCGCGACAATCCCTACGAGGGCGAGGCCGCTCTCGTCTACGCCCAACTCCTCCCGGACGGCGTTTCCCAGGCGGATCGCGTTCGGTTCACGGAACGCGCGCTGCGCTTCGGCGCTGGAACGGACGCGCTCGACTACCTGCGCGAGATCGACCCGGAGCGGGCGAGTCGGTACCGGACCGAGGTCGTCCTCCCGGACGTCCCGCAGCCGGAGTCGCCGAACGCCGAGCCTGTCGCGCAAGAGGCCGAAGAAGGCGACGCGGCCTGAGCCGCGCGGTCGTCAGCCTTCCTTACTTTATGTAACGAATCGCCTCTTCGACGCGTTCGCGATCTTGTCGCCGGATGTTGGAGAGGCGGGCCTTCGTGTTCGCCTCGAGTGAGTCGCCGCGCGCGTCGATCCACGCATGGGCCGCCTCCGAATCGACGATGTTCCAGCGCTGGAGCGCCCAGACGCGCAGCCGCTTCCGGAGATCCAGCGTCTTCACCCGCTCGACCCGGTCGAGCACGTCGGCCCAGTCCACCTTGAAGTTCTTCTGGTTGACGTGGGCTCGGATCGCCTGGTTCCGGTAGACATCGAGCCAGGAGGGTCCCTCCTCCTCGTTCTCGTCGAGCCAGGTGGAGAAGCCGGGCTCGTCGCGGCGGATCCAGAGGCCGATCGCCTGGCGGATCGCGGCGCTCTGGCTCGCGGACTCGGGGAAGGTCAGCAGCCACTCGACTGCTTCGCGCGGCCGATGGTGGGACCAGCCCTTCGCGATCGAACCCATCATCATGCGCGAGTCGACGCCCTCGGCTTCGAGGTTCGGCAAGAAGTCCGCCGCGAGCTCGGGATTCTCGTGCGCCACGACCGAGAGCGCGCCCGACATCAGTGCGATCCGGTCGACCTGCTCGAAGGGGGCCGTGCGGGCCCACTCGAGCGTCGCTTCGGGCCCGTCACGCACGACGCGCATCTGCGCGTAGTATTCGAACGCCTTCTTGATCGCCCGCGGATCGTCCTGCGAGATGATCCAGTCCTCGATCCCCGGCTTGCCCGACTGGAACCAGCCGGCGACGAAGACCTGCGAAAGGGACTCGCGAATCGCGGGCAGCTGGGAGTCGAGCTCGTTCAGAGCCTCGGACTCGACCGCCCCGATCGGATCCCGTCGTGCCCATTCGCGAACGACCGAGAGGAGGGTCGTCGGGTGGTCCATCGCGAGGACGGTGTCCGCATAGATGAAGGCACTCAAGGGATCGATCCCGGCCCACCAGGTCCCGAACATCCCGTACTCGAGGGAGGCCTGCGGGAGGACCGCCCGGTCGAAGGCGGCCGTCACCAGCTCGACGTCCTCGGGCCCGGCGGCGCGGAGGAGCCCGGCGAGCTGCTCGATCCGGGTCAGCGTGTCCTCGATCGCGAGTACCTCGTCGAAGGCTTCGGCAGAGACGTCGCCCGACGACGCCCGGCCGTCGGCCGCCCCCGTCGAATCGGACGGCGTGCAGCCCAGCAGCGTGCTGCCCCACAGAATCGCGGCCATCCAAACCAGCAGAGTGAGCACCCCCGTGGGTGTCGATTTCGAATCGGTCCGGCTGATCAAGGTACGCATCTCCCGTTTGCAAAGGTCTGAGTCGACGGCGTTCAGGGAGATTCGGTTTCTGGCCGCGTGAAATCAAGAGAGAGTTTCGGTGGTCTTTTTTCCACCCGATTCGGCTCTTTTTCTCTCCTCCGGGCCACACCATGTCAGCGCAGTCTCGACGCGATCGTTCGGGGCTGGCGCAAGGCTCGATCATCCCCGGGGGTGCAGGAAGTGTCCCAAGAGTGACCTGGAAATGGCCTCAGGGCAAAAAAATCCACCCACTTCCTGAAGCCCTCATGATAGTGTCGAGAACGTGAACCGTGGCGACGTGCGGTCACTGGGGTGTAAAACGCCCCGGGACAAAACCGCACCAGCCTCTGAAACGAAGCAGAGCAACCGGCCACGGCCGCGCGTTCGAAGAGTTCCGCCTCGAGTCGGCGTCCCGACCCGAGTCGGTCAGATCAACCAACCTAGTCAAGACAGGACTTGAAAAAGGAGACCGCCAATGTCCAGGTTCCTTGGAGCCGCCGTCGCTCTGACGGTCTGCGTGATGGGCGCTTCGCTCGCCAACGCGCAGAACGTCGGTATCGCTGGTGAGTACAGCGAATCCAACGGCGTGATCATTCAGATCCCGCAGAACCCGCCGAACCAGACCTGCGCCGCGAGCACCGCTGCGTGGTCTGCCCCCGGTGACGCTCGCTGCCCGCGCATCGAGCAGCACTTCTTCATGACGACGGCCGCTCCGGCGCGCTTCGTCAACCCGCACCACGGCAACTACGGTGCACGTCTCGGTACCGCCGCGACGGGCACCCTGCCGACCAACCCGCTCGGCGGCGCCAACCCGGCCGGCCTGAACGTCGGTGACGCGTTCCGCGTTCCCCCGTTCCTCATGCAGCAACGTCTTGGCCCGCAGATCGGCATCGTGCTGAACAACGTCGTTCGCCAGCTCGACACGACGTTCACGGCCGCGGCCCCGGGTTCGTCCCGCGCGCTGATTCCGCCGGCGGACACCCGCGTGTTCAACAACGGCGGCTGGACCGGCCAGAACAACGGCCTCACCGGCGCCGGTGCGATCACGCGTACTGCGGCTGCACAGACGGTCACGTCCGTGGTCGGCGCTGAAGTCATGACGGTCACCTACGCGGGTGGCGCGAACGGCTTCTCCGGCACGATGACGATCCTGCTCGATGGTCAGGGACTTCTCTATCTGAAGCACCCCTCCATCTCGGCGGGCTTCCCGACGTTCCTTCGCCCGATCGTGGCGTCGAACCCGGTTGGCGACACCGTCGCTGGCTTCGCGACTCGGAACGCGGCGGGCTGGGACTACACGGTCACCGGTTCGCAGGCTGCGGGTAACGCGAAGGGCTACGGCGTGTACCCCACGTCCGTGCAGAACGCGATCATCGCGCCCGACTGCGCCGTGACGCCCCCGCCGACCCCGGCTGGATGTAACGAGATCAACTTCTGGCAGAGCCCGTTCCCGGGCATCACCCCGACGAGCATGGCCACGAACAGCGCCCCCGGCGTTCACTTCGGCCCGGTCATCCCGTCGGCGACTTCCACGAAGCACATGTTCGCTCTCACGACCGGTCGAGTCACCCTGAAGCGCGTTGCGGTCCGCAACGGCGTCACGATGACTGACACGGCCACGGGCCAGGGCTACGACACCGTCAGCGGTACCAACCGCAACGTCGGTCTCGTCGCTGGTTCCTACTCGGTGCGAACGTCGGTCGCTGGTACGAACATCAACCACCAGATGCTCGGCGTCGACATCTCCCTCACCCCCGAGCCGGGTGCCACGGTTGCTCTCATGAGCGGCCTCGGTCTCCTCGGCGCGCTCGCGGCTCGCCGCCGGCGCTAAGGGGTTCGGAGAGTTGATCGGGTCCTGAGGGACTCGGTCGATCACCGACCAAAGGCAAGAAGGGCCACCGTCGCGCAAGCGGCGGTGGCCCTTTCCTTTTGTGCGGCCGCATCTCGGTGGACGACCACGAGGAGCGGTCGCTATTCGTCGACCGGCACGGTCCCGAGCTGATCGAGGTTCGCTGCGTCCTGCTGGCCGCGCTCGGCCGCGGCGCGCACGACCTTCGCCTGCGAGCTCGCGAGTCCGAGGCCGTCGATCCAGGCTTCCGCCGCATCCGCGTCCGCCCGCGCATAGAAGAACGCCGTCCGGTTGAGCATCGCGTCCCGCACCTCGCCCTCGCGAATGCGGAGGACCCACTGAGAGGCCTCTACGGGGCCGATCCGAGCCATCTTGCGCACGAACCCGGCCAGCAGCAACGAGTCGTCGTGAGCGAGGACGTCCGCGCCTGCGAAAGGTCCCCGATCGGTCTCGAACCAGCTCCAGCCCGCCTCGTAGTCGCGGATGGCCCAGAACCCGGCGGTCTCCCGGAGCGCGCGATCCCGTTCCGGGTTCGCGACGAAGCCGAGCAGCCACTCGATCGCGGCCTGCGGATCGCGGGTGCGATACAGCTTGCCGACCAGGTCCAGCTGCGGCCGGAGCCACTCGGGCACGCTGTCGCCGAAGACGCCGCGGAGGACGTCCGCCGCGATCGCGGGCGCTTCGCGTCCGGCCAGGTTCAGCGCGACGGTGACGAAGCGCTGCTCGAAGGGACCGTCCCCGGCCTCGAGGATCTGGCGCGCGACGTCGAGGGTCTGCGCGGCCCCGGCAGTCTGGAGCATCCCGCGTACGAAGCCGTCGACGACGTCGGCGTCGCGCTCGTGGAACAGGAACTGCGTGAGATCGAGCGCGCCCTTGAAGTCGCCGGAGAGCGCCCAGCCGCGCACCAGCGGTCCGAAGGACTCGCGCCGGAGGTCCGCGTCCTCGACGAGCTGGACGTAGTTGCCGGCCTCGACGCCGTGACCGCTCGCAGCCCACTCCCGGACCGCGGCGTTGAAGCCGATGCGCCGCCGGCTCTTCACCGGCCAGGTCTGGATGTCGCGGAGCGCGGCGATCGGATCGAGTTGAACCCAGGCCGACACGAAGAGTTGGATGTCGACCGGATCGCCGAGCCCGGACCTCGCGCTGACGGCTCGCCGGGCGCCCTCGATGTTGGCTTCGGTCAGCCCCTCGAAGAGACGCGTGAGGGTGGCGGAACGGACGAACGCGCGCGGCTCGTGGAGCGCGGCGGTGACCGCCTCGTACATCTCGGCCTCGCTCCGGCCCTGGTCGACGTCCGGGAAGACCACGGGGGCCTGCCCCGCCTCCCGGCCCAGGAAGAACCCCACTAGCAGCCCTGCGGCCGCCAGCGCGACGATCGTGCCCTTGCTCGACATGCTCCCCCCTGCGTACGACATCGGCGCGGGCCCGGACCGGCTTCAGTCGGAACCCCCGGAAAACAGGCGGCGAACGGTAGGGCGTTTGGGGCGGGATCACGATCCGAAGGGCGGCGATCGCGGGACGCACACCGCTATGCGCGGCCCACCAGCCCCTCGAAATAGCCCTCGGCGGTCTCGGCCTCGTCCTCGCGCGCCGGCTCCGTCAGCAACAGCCCGTAGCCGGCGCAGGGCCCGCCGAAGGGGATCGCGAGCAGGCCGAGCGAGAACTTCGCGCCTTCGTCCTGGAAGTCGGCTTCGACCTCCCAGGCCCCGTCCGCGATCGATGCGCGCTCGGGGGCACCGCCCGGCGGCGGCGCCGTCGATTCGCCCGCGACGCGCTCGAAGAGCAGGTCGGTGTTGCCGCTCTCCTTCGGATTGGGGACGAGCTCGAAGAGGCCCGCGAGAATGGCCTTCTGGATCCCGTCGGTGTTGGTGACGATCCGGCCCATGCTGGCGGGGTCGGTCACGATCTCGGCGATGTCGAAGGGCTCGCTCTCGAGCGCCGGATTGAGGTCGAGGCAGCGGGCGAAGAAGGCCGCGCCCCCGCGGTTCTGGGCGACGATCCGCCAGCGCGGATCCGTAATGAACGCCGGATAGGGGTCCTGCGCATCGAGCAGCGCGGCCACCTTGGCGAGCTGCCGCGGGGTGACCTCGGAGGGCGGACGCGACCAATCGCTCGCGAAGCCCGCCGTATAGAGGAGGCGCTGCACCTCGCGATCCGGCAGCTCGAGGACCCGCCCCAGGTTCTGGACGGCGATCTCGCTCGGCCCGCTCCGCTCGGTCTCGAGGAAGCTCAGATGGCGGGTCGACATGCTCGCCTCGGCGGCCAGGGTCTGTTGTGAGAAGCCCCGTGCTTCGCGCCAGTGTCGTAGCAGCAGCCCGAAGCCCGCCATTCGTCGTCGCTCTCGTCCCGTCTCGCGCCGCCGACCTCGCCCGTCGGTGGCGTCACCCCACAGGGTGACGGGCGACGCGCGAAGCGGCAACCAGAACGCGTTCGCAAAGTGGCAACTCATTCCCTAACCAACTGATTTTGCGAGAGAACAGAAAAATCTTGCCGGTCCTACCTACGAGGTAATCGGAATGCGGGGCGATCCCGGATAGGTTGGCCGTCAAAGGGGCGATCGGACTCCGAGCCCCTCCGAGTCCAATTCGGCGTCTGCGACCTCTTCAAACAGACGGAGAACTCCATGATTCCTGACCGTGCCCGCGCCCTCCTCCCATTCCTGCCCTTCCTGCTCGCGAGCCTGCTGACGATCGTCGTGCTCGCGCAGGAAGCCGCTGCCCAGACCTGCCCGGCGCTCTCGGTGCTCGCGTCGAGCTGTCGAAACGACCTCTGCGAGGCGGCCCTCGGCGAGGACGTGAACAGCTGTCCGGAGGATTGCGCGGATCCGAGCTCCCAGCTCATGGCCTACTACACCCAGGCGATCACCTGTCCCCCGACGACGATCTACGAACCGGAGTCGATCCAGGACCTGCAGGACGCGGTCCGCGGGATCGTGAGCTCCGGCCGCAAGCTGAAGCCCGCCGGCACCAGCCACTCCGCGACCGACGTGATCTGCGCCGACGACCTCGGCGACGTCGTGCGCACGAAGAAGCTGAAGGACATCGGTCCGGTCGAGCCCTTCGAGGGCCACCCGACCACGATCGAGTTCGAATCGGGCGTCCACTTCAACGAGCTGCAGGAGCACCTGCACGGCCTGGGGTACAGCTTCGGCCTCGCGTCGACGGGTTACGGCGGGATCTCCCTCGGCGGCGCGGTCGCGACCGGCGCCCATGGCTCGTCGCTGCTCGGCCACTCGACGATCTCGTCCTACATCGTCGCGATGGACGTGGTCGGCCCCGACGGTGCGCTGACGACCTACTCCGAGGGCACGACGGGGGTCACGAACCCGGAGCAGTGGCGCGCGCTGCGCACGAACCTCGGGCTCCTCGGCGTGGTCGTCCGCCTGCGGCTGCGCCTCGAGCCGCAGTTCAACATGAACGTGCAGGTGCTCTATCAGAACGAAGCCAGCTTCGTCGCCGACGGCGGCGTGGCCGCCACGGTCGCGGGCTGCGACTACGTGTTCCTCACCTGGTTCCCGGGCCAGAACCTCGTTCAGTACCTCTGCGGCAACCGCGACGACGTGACGGCGGTCCAGCCGAACGCCCAGAACCGCCTGTTCACCCCCGACATCAGCGATCTCGAGGAGGCCTTCGCGATCCCGATCCTGCAGCTCGGGATGTGCGCGCCCGCGACCGAGTGCTTCACCGAGCAACAGCGCGTGGCCATCTACCAGAGCCAGCCGCCCCTCGTCGTCACGGACAGCCCCGGCGTGAATGCGAACGTCGTGTCCCGACACACGGACCTGACCGGCTACTCCCACCGCATGATCACGCTTCAGCCGGAAGTCTTCCTCGAGCAGCCGTCGCTCTCGCAGCTCGAGTACGAAGGCGCGATGCCGATGAGCCAGATCCAGTCGGCCGTGCAGTACCTCCACTCGATCTACGATCGCGACGACATCTGCCAACCGCTGATCGGCACGATCATGCGCTTCGACGTCGCCGACGACGGGACGCTCCTCTCCGGCAACCACGCGCGGGCCGGGGTTGCCCACGGCGAGCAGATGGTTCACCTCGAGTTCGTCGAGTACTGGGGCTACGAGCTCGACGAGGCGGGCCTCGACGCCTTCGTCTCGAACCCCTTCACCGAGATCATCGAGCACCTCGTCACGAACTACGACTACTGGCCGCACTGGGGCAAGAACGACGAGTGGGTCTTCGAACATCCCTCGGTGCTCTCGAAGAACGCCGGCGAGCGCGCGGTCTTCAACAACGTGATCGCCACGATGGATCCCTACGGCGTGTTCTCGAACGCGTCGTCCCGGCGGAACGGCTTCGTGTCGCCCCTCGAAGGCGGCGATTTCGCGAGTCACTACTACGGCGCCTGCGCGAGCCAGGACAGCGACGGCGACGGCATCAGCGACTGCACGGACCGA
Source organism: uncultured Spirochaetaceae bacterium (assembly GCA_964488255.1). Classification (GTDB taxonomy): domain Bacteria; phylum Myxococcota_A; class UBA9160; order UBA9160; family UBA4427; genus UBA4427. The sequence goes on from CAZAUR010000003.1 coordinate 147,044, forward strand.
ACGCCGAACGACTTCTCCGGCATGTACGTCCGGATCGACGACGACGGCGTCTGGAGCGGGACCTGCAACAAGGCCGACACCTGGACCGAGATGAAGAACAACTTCGGCGCCGACCAGAAACAGAACATGGCCGCCGGCTGGGACTACGACAGCGAGAACCACAGCTATCACACCTACACCTTCCCGTGGTCGCCCGACTGGCCGAACAGCGGCGGATCGTCCTGGGAAGCGATGATGTCGGCGCGCTTCGTGCCCGAGGACTCGGGTCGCTACTGCTTCTCGCAGAACAACGGCGCGACCGGGACCGGGATCATCAGCGGCTGGAACGCCTGCTCGCAGATCTGGGTGAACAAGTCCCGGGTGGTCGAGGTCGGCTACAGCAGCTCGAACACGCCGGTCGGATGCGTCGATCTCGTGGGCGGGCAGGAGATCCGCCTCGACCTCTACAACCGCCACCACAACGCGAACCTGTCCCGCAGCTTCAAGTCGAAGCCGCGCTGGTGCTACGGCGGCGCGTCGAATTGCACGCCGGACCGGAAGTTCGAGCAGAACCAGCTGCAGGCGCAGAAAGGGAAGAGCTGGCCCTAGGCGCAGCGCGGCCGGAGTGCGGTAGGCTCGGGGCATGATCGAGCTCTACCACAACGCGGTGTCCACCTGTTCCCAGAAGGTCCGTCTCGTCCTCGCCGAGAAGGGTCTCGACTTCACGTCGCACGAGATCGACCTCGTGGGCGGCGGGCAGCACGACCCCGACTACGTGAAGCTGAACCCCAACCACGTGGTCCCGACGATCGTCGACGGCGGCCGCGTCTTCATCGAGAGCACCCTCATCAACGAGTACCTCGACGAGGCGTACGCGGACGTGCCGATGCGGCCGGCGGACGCGGCGGGACGCCACGCGATCCGGCTGTGGACGAAGAAGATCGACACGATGCATCCGCAGTGCGGCGTGATCACCTTCGCGATCGGTCCGCGCACGATCCTGCTGCAGCAGCCCGAGGAGGTCCGCGAGGCGAACATCGCGGCGATCCCGGATCCGGCTCAGCGCGCACGAAGGCGTTCGGTGGTCGAGCACGGCGTCGAGGCGCCGGAGTTCGTCGGCGCGCTGCACGCGCACCTCGACTTCCTGGACGGCATGGATGCGGCGCTCGCGAAGAGCGAGTGGCTGTCGGGGGCGGGCTTCGGTCTCGCCGACGCGGCCGCGACACCCTACGTGCTGCGGATGCGGCATCTCGCGATGAGCGATCTCGTCGAGGCGCGGCCGCGGGTCGCGGACTGGTTCTCGCGCGTCGAGGCGCGGCCGGCGTTCGCGAAGGCGGTGAACGAGTGGCTCGCGGAGCCGCTGCTCGCGATGTTCAAGGCGAACGGCGAGGCGGTCCGGGGCGAGGTCGAGAAGGCCGCAGCCGCGCGCTAGCTCGCTCTCGGGAGGTCTGCGCGGGCTCGTCGGTGCCGATCGGCAACGCCCTTCAAGCGAGCGCCCCGCCCCTCCGATACGCGGCGCATGCGCAAGCGCCTCGTCGTCGCCGCCGTGTTCGTCGCCCTGTCCCTCGGCCTGGGGCCGGCACCGCGCTTCGCGACCGCGGAGTCCGTCTCGGAGACCTCCGACTGGGACTGCCACGAGCGCGTCTGCCTGCGCACCCATCGCCGCGGTGACTTCCTGACCTATCAGGTCCAGAGCCGCCGCGAAGAGCCGGTCTGGGTCGTCATCGAGCTGACGAAGCTCGACAACTTGAAGCCGCTCCAACCCCTGCCCTTCGCGCTGCGCGCGGAGCCGGACGGTCGCTACGACGCCGGGGTGCTCTCGGTGGTCGATCGTCGCCGGGGCTACGCGCACGAGTCGCGGTTCACGCTCCTCCGCGGCAACCCGCACGCGGTCCACGACGACACGTGGCACTACCGGATGCCCTTCGGTGGCACGACGATGCGCCCCATCAGCCAGGGATACAACGGCAAGTTCAGCCACAAGGGCCTCGGTCGTTATGCCCTGGACTTCCCGATGCCCTGGGGCACGCCGATCCTGGCGAGCCGCGGCGGCGTGATCGTCGAGGTGATCAACGACATGGTCGCGAGCGGCACCCGCTCCGGTGAATTCGAGAGCGACAACCGCGTCGTCATCGAACATCGGGACGGCACGTTCGCCATCTACGCCCACCTTCGACATGGCGGCCCGGCGCGCGTCGGTCAGCCCGTGCGCACCGGCGACCTGATCGGTCTCTCCGGGGACACGGGCTTCTCGACCGGCCCCCACCTTCACTTCGAGGTCTACAAGCTGCGCGAGGACGGCAAGCGCAAGACCGTTCCCGTCAAATTCTGGAACGGAACGGCGCGCGGCTACACGCCGGTCGCCGGCCTCGTCTACAAGCCGGGCTGCCCGAGCAGCGGCGGCAGCAAGTGCATGCCCGGGGAGCTCGCCTTCGAGACACCGGCGGGCGGCGCCACGCCCGCCGCTCCAGCTCCGTCGGCCGCAGGTGGCCCGAAGAAGCTGGCGAAGCAGTCGAAGCGCGGCACCGACGGCGCATGTCACTGCGCGAACGGCGCGGTCATGCACGTCGACCTGCCCTGCAATCTCGTCTGCGGACGTTAGGCGCTCAGGCTGCGCCGATCGGCGCCGAGGGCGTGAAACGAATCGGCAAGGTCGCGAGTCCCGCCACGTTGCCCGAGTGCACGACGCTCACCCCCGCTTCGTCGACCCCGTAGTCCGGTAGCCGCCGATGGATCTCCTCCATCGCGACCCGTGCCTCGAGACGCGCGAGGCGCGCGCCCAGGCAGAAATGCGGGCCGAAGCCGAATGCGAGGTGCTGCGCCGCGCCGCGTGAGATGTCGAAGCGCCCTGGCTCGTCGAACTTCCGCGGGTCGTGGTTCGCGGCGCCGATCAGGAGCACCACGCGATCACCCTCCGGAATCGTACGCCCATGGCGCACGACGTCCCTCGACGCCGCGCGAACCATGTACTGGGTCGGGCTGCGGAAGCGCAGCGACTCCTCGACCGCGGCCGGAATCTTCGACGGGTCGGCGACGACCGCCCCGCGTTGGTCGGGATGGCGAGACAGCTGATGAACCGTATTCGCGATCAACTTCTCCGTCGTCTCGTTGCCCCCCGAGATCAGCAGGAAACAGAAGCCGAGGATCTCGCGATCGTCGAGACGTCGACCGTCGAGCTCGGCTTCGACCAGTCGGGTGGTCAGGTCGTCGCCCGGCTTGTTGCGTTTGGCCTTGATCAGGTCCGAGAAGAAGTAGATCAGGTTCTTCGACGCCTCGGTCGCGGCCGGCGAGATCGTCGACACGCCGTCCTCCCGATGCATGATCGTCTCGGTCCAGATGCGCAGTGAATCGTGATCTTCGGGCGGCGCACCGAGCAGCGTCGAGATCACGTCCGAGGGGAGAAGCGCGGCGAAGCGTGCGATCAGGTCGCACTCGCCCTCCTCCACGAGCTGGTCGAGGAAACCGGTCGCGAGCGAACGGACCCGTGGCTCGAGGGCGCCGACCCGCTGCGGATTGAACTGCTTCACGATCAGCTTCCGGAGCTGGGTCTGAGCGGGCGGGTCCATCTCGATCATCGACGGGACGCTCGAGCCTCCGGTCTCGAGGGAGACGCCCTTCGTGGACGTGAATTCCTCCCAGCTCCGGTAACCCTCGAACACGTCCTCGAATCGAGACAACGCCCAGAATCCCATTTCCTCGTTGTGATAGCAGGGCGCTTCTTCCCGCAATCGCTCGTAGGTCGGGTACGGATCCTCGTGCATCTCGTAGGCGAAGGGATTGAAGCTCAGGGGCTCGGGCATCGGACGCTCCGTTCGAATGGACGCCCCATTGTAGTCGCTCACGGGCGTTCCAGGGTTGCCCCCCGCCGCTCGATCCGCTGGACTCTGCCGCGGCTCACGCCCCCGCTGCGGAAGGAGAAGCGCCCCTTGAGCAAGCCCACCTACTGGCAGGCGAACCTGCGCCTCGTCGGCCAGTGCCTCGTCGTCTGGTTCGTCGTGTCCTTCGGGTTCGGCATCCTCGGACTCGACTGGCTGAACCGGATCGAGGTGGGCGGCTTGCAGGTCGGCTTCTGGTTCGCCCAGCAGGGCTCGATCTTCGTGTTCGTCGCGCTGATCTTCTTCTACGCCTGGCGGATGGCGAAGATCGACCGCGAACACGGCGTCGAGGAGGACTAGCGTGGAGCTCCAGGCGCTCACCTACCTCGTCGTCGGCGCCTCCTTCGCCCTCTACCTGGGAATCGCGCTCGCGAGCCGAGCCAGCAGCACCGGCGAGTTCTACGTCGCCGGCGGTCACGTCCACCCGATCGCGAACGGCCTCGCGACCGCCGCCGATTGGATGTCCGCCGCCTCCTTCATCTCGATGGCCGGCCTGATCGCCTTTCTGGGCTACGACGGCTCGGTCTACCTGATGGGTTGGACGGGAGGCTACGTCCTGCTCGCCCTTCTCCTCGCGCCCTACCTCCGCAAATTCGGCAAGTTCACGGTCCCCGAGTTCATCGGCGACCGCTACGAGTCCCAGACCGCGCGCGTCGTCGCGGTCGTCTGCCTGATCATCATCTCGTTCACCTACGTCGCCGGACAGATGCGCGGCGTGGGGATCGTCTTCTCACGCTTCCTCGAGGTGGACCTCGCGACGGGCCTCGTCTGCGGCATGGCGATCGTCTTCGTCTACGCGGTGCTCGGCGGAATGAAGGGGATCACGTACACCCAGGTCGCGCAGTACTGCGTGCTCATCTTCGCTTACACGGTCCCGGCGGTCTTCATCTCGTTCCAGGTAACGGGCGTCGCGGTTCCGCAGCTCGCGATGGCGAGCACGGTCGAGGGCAGCGGCGGCGTGCCGCTGCTCGTGCGCCTCGATGAGGTCGTGACGGATCTCGGCTTCGCGGCGTACACGGTCGGCAGCAAGAGCCGGATCGACGTCTTCTTCATCACGATGGCGCTGATGATCGGAACCGCGGGCCTGCCCCACGTGATCGTTCGCTTCTTCACGGTCCCCCGCGTGCGCGACGCGCGCATGTCCGCCGGCTGGGCACTCCTCTTCATCGCCCTCCTCTACACGACCGCCCCCGCCGTCGGCGCCCTCGCGCGCCTGAACCTCACGCAGACGATCCAGACCGGGCCGGTCTTCGAAGAGACCGCGAACCTCCGGTACGAAGATCGGCCCGAGTGGTTCCGGACCTGGGAGGACACGGGGCTCCTCGAATTCACCGACAAGAACGGTGACGGCCGGATCCAGTACTACGCCGACACGAACGCGGCTTTCGCCGCGGAGGCGGCGGCCCGTGGCTGGGCCGGCAACGAGCTGCGCGTCGATCGCGACATCATCGTCCTCGCCAACCCCGAGATCGCCGGCCTCCCGAACTGGGTGATCGCGCTCGTGGCCGCCGGCGGAATCGCCGCCGCGCTCTCCACGGCGGCGGGCCTCCTGCTCGTGATCTCCGCGGCGGTCTCCCACGACCTGCTGAAGAGCGTCTTCGCGCGCGACATCAGCGACAAGGGCGAGCTGACCGCTGGCCGGATCAGCACCGCGGTCGCCATCCTCTTCGCCGGTTACTTGGGCTGGAACCCGCCGGGCTTCGTCGCGCAGGTCGTCGCCCTCGCGTTCGGGCTCGCGGCCGCGTCGCTCTTCCCGGCGACGCTGCTCGGGATCTTCTCCCTGCGCGTCAACAAACAGGGCGCGATCGCCGGCATGCTGACGGGACTGGTCTTCACCCTCGGCTACATCGTCTGGTTCAAGGGCATCGTGATCGAGCCGATGGCCGCGGACGTCGCCGAGAACTGGCTCTTCGGCATCTCGCCCGAAGGGATCGGTGCCCTCGGCGCGGTCCTCAACTTCGCGGTCGCCCTCGGCGTCTCGGCGCTCACGCCGCCGCCATCCGAAGAGGTGCGAAGCCTGGTCGAACGGATCCGCGTGCCGAGCTGAGCTGCGCCCGGCGGCGCTACTGCGCGACCGGCAGGGTCAGGATCGGTCCACCCGTCGGGACCTCCCCGGCCTGGAGCGCGAGCACGAGGTTCAGCATCGTGAACGTCGACTTCGAGTCGAGGTCCGCGTCGTCGATCCAGAACGTGTGTCCGCGATACCCGACCGACGCATAGGGGTACTCGCCGGGCTTTCCCGACTGGACGTCGATCAGCGACCCGGTCACCCGATCCCAGTCGAAGTCACCCCCGTCCCTGGAGATCGTCGTCGTGACCCGGCCGGAGACCCGGTCGCCTTCCGGCACGCTGATCCCGTGTGAGGCGTAGAACATCGCCGACAGCACCGACCGCACGACGAGGTTGATGCGATGGGGCGCTCGCGCGCCGATCCCGCTCACCAGCTCGAAGATCTCGCGTCCCGGCTCGAGCCCGAGTCGTCCCTGGAGCTCCTTGTATTCGTCGGTCTCGAGGGCCTCCGGCGCGAAGCGCAGGAGCACCCCGTGTTCGGTGTCCCTGGGCGTCTCCGCGCCGTGTCCCCCGAGCGTTCCGCCTAGCAGCTGCACCTGCCGGCGCGATTGCAGCGTTCGGAACAGTTCCGCCACGCGCAGGAACTCCTCGAAGATGGGCTCCTTCGCGGGCGTCGGTCCCGACGCCGTCGGCGCGTTCGCAACCCCACCGATCTCCTGCACGAAGAGGCGCAGGAACCGGTCCATCGACCACCCCGCGTGCGAGAGCAGCAACAAGATCTCGGGCTCGACCGGCTCGAGCAGCTGACTCACGAAGCGATCCCCCACGAGCGGCGTGTAGGTCACGGTCGGCGACTCTTCGAGGGACAGGCTGCCGGACACGCCCTGGCTGTCCGCCCCGTTCGGCACGAACGAGGCATTCGCGCCGATCCCCGCCCGCGCGCGCATGTTGGTCGAGAGCGACGCGATCTGCAGGAAATACGGCGTGTCCCGGTAGCGCAGGCGGACGAGGTTCAGGAGAAGCTCTTGCGCGCTCGTCTCCTGGGCGGCGACGTTGTAGTGGGTGCGCGTGAGGGAGACGGTGGCGGGGCCGAGTCGGCCGCCGCAGGCGGTACTCCCGGCGACGAGCAGAATTGCGACGAGCGCGAGCCCCCGCGAGCGCACAGGCGTGCAGATTCCCCCATTGACCATGGGACGATGCTAGCCGATCGGGCGAGCACCAGGCATGGCGAGGCGCTGCAGGATTGCGAACATCGAAGGTGCATCCCATTCCGGACGGGCGCGAGGCAGACCCATGACCCGACTCGAAGGCAAGACCGCGATCGTGACCGGCGCCGCACGTGGCTCCGGCGAAGCGATTGCCCGACGGCTCGTCGCCGACGGCGCGTCGGTCGTGCTGATGGACCTTCTCGACGGCCCGGGAAAGGCCGTCGCCGAAGATCTCGGCGCCTTCGCCCGCTACGTCCACGGCGACATTACGGAAGAAGCCGACTGGACGAACGCGATCGACATCGCGCAGGCCGAGTTCGGCCCGCTCACCACCCTCGTGAACAACGCCGCCATCATCCACATCGCGCCCATCGAGCACACGAGCGCGGAGGACTACCTCCGGATCGTGCGGGTGAACGAGATGGGCACGTTCCTCGGCGTGCGGTCGGCGATCGCGCCGATGCGCGCGAACGGCGGCGGGTCGATCGTGAACATCTCGTCGATCGATGGCCACCACGCCGCCGGCGGGACGAGCGCCTACTGCGCCTCGAAGTTCGGCGTGCGTGGCCTCTCGAAGGTCGCCGCCCTCGAGCTCGGGCGTTACGGCATCCGGGTGAACTGCGTGAATCCGGCGGCCGGGAGCAACGAGATGGTCGAGCCCCTGGTCCCGGACATCGCGAAGATGCGCGAGCTGCAGGAGAAGCACGATCCGCCGCCGATCGGTCGACGCGGCCGGGTCGAGGACGTCGCGGCGACCGTCGCCTTCCTCGCTTCCGACGACAGTGCCTTCTATACCGGCGCCGACTTCGACCTCGACGGCGGGATCACCGCCGGCATGAAGATCAAGGGACCGATCCCCGGAGCGCCGCCGGACGCCGACTAGCGCCCACCGAACGAAGAGGAGACCGCCATGCCCCGCGCCCTGATGCTCGTCGCTTCGAGCACCACCGACCCCGACCGGGTGGACGACTACCACGAGTGGTACGCCCTCCACGTCAAGGAGCTCCTCGAGCTCGATGGCATCGTCTCCGCCACTCGCTGGGAAACCTCCGAGCACCAGATGATCCCCGGCCTCGACTCGATCGACGGGCGACGATTCCTGGCGCTCTACCAGATCGAATGCGACGACCTCGAAGCGGTTCGGAATCGCATCAACTCGTCGAGCCCCGATCGCAGCCACAGCGACCTGCTCGAGATGGACCCACTGCCGGTCACGCTGCTCTTCGAGCAGATCGGCGAGTGGCAGGCCTGACGCGATGTCGGCCCTCCCCTTCGACGACCTCCCGACCGACGCCGATGCGATCTTCCAACAGATCCTCGCGACCGGCGCGACGGGCGGGGACCTCGTCCGGCTCTACCACCAGCTGCGGGCCGCGGCTCCCATCTTCCGGGCGGACTTCCCTCGCCTCCAGAACCCGTGGGTGATCACGCGCCACGCGGACGACGAGCTGCTCGTCCGGAACGCGTCGCTGATCAAGGACGATCGCCAACTCGTGATGGCGGGGATGGGCGAAGGCGGTGCTTTCATCGACGCAATGCGCGGGATGTTCGCGTTCATGCCTCCCCCGCGACACACCGAGCTGCGCGGCCTCGTGAACCGCGGCTTCACCCCGCGCTCGATCCGGGAGCTCGAGCCGCACATCGAGGCGCTCGTCGCGCGCCTGATCGAAGACCAGCGCGAGCGGGGCGAGATGGACCTCGTGACGGACTTCGCCTTCCTCGTGCCCGTCACCGTGATCTGCGAGCTCCTCGGCGTGCCGCTCGAAGAGGTGCCGCGCATCGAGGCGTGGTCGCGCACGTTCTCCGAACGCGCGGACGAGGGCGCGGACCTGTCACCCGAGATGGAAGCCGCGGGCAACGAGGCGGCGCAGCAGTTCATGGAATTCATGCAGGCGCTGATCGACGAACGACGCGCTTCGCCCCGGGACGACCTGATCTCGCGGTTGGTCACGATCCAGCAGGAGGCCGGCGCCGCTCTCTCGGACGCCGACATCGTCTCGACCGGCCTGCTGCTCTTCCAGGCCGGACACGAGACGACGGCCAACATGATCTCGAAGGGAACCCTCGCGCTGCTGCGACACCCGGACCAGCTGAAGCTGCTGCGAGAACGCCCCGAGCTCGCGAAGAACACGGTCGAGGAGCTGCTCCGCTACGACACGTCCGTCCAGATGACGACGAAGTTCGCCGCCGCGGACGTGCCCTTCCACGACCGCACGATCCGGAAGGACGACACCGTCATCTTCTTCTGGGGCGCGACCAATCGAGACCCCGCGCGATACGAGAGTCCGGATCGCCTCGACATCACCCGCGACGACATCGACCACCACAGTTTCGGCATGGGCGCCCACTTCTGCCTCGGCTCGAACCTGGCACGCCTCGAGCTCCGACATGCCTTCTCCGCCCTCGCCACGAAGCTGCCGGGCCTGCGCCTCGCCGGCGAGCCCGTCTACAAGGGACAGCTCCACGTGCACGGGCTCGCTTCCCTGCCCGTCGCCTGGTAGATCGGCCGTCCGGGGCGCGTCGATCTTCGTATAATCGGAGTCCATGAGAACGCGCCACGTACTCCTGGGCCTCGCCCTGACGACGACCTTCCTCCTCGCCTGTGAAGCGCTGCGGGAACCGACGCCCCCGCCCGCCGAGGAAACAGGCGATCCCGCGCGCGACGCGTGGGTGCTGCCCGACGAGATGGGCGGCATCTACACCGCTCAGTGTTCGGTGTGCCACGGCGCGAACCAGGAGGGCTCGTCCCTCGGCCCCTCGCTCCTCGGCGATCTCAGCGGCGGCGACTCGGTCGACGCCCTCGTCGCGAGCATCGCGACCGGCAACCCCGACAAGGGCATGCCTGCGTGGCAGGGCACCTTGCCCGATGCCGACATCCGCGGCCTCGTGATCTACCTGCTCGAGAAGCGGTCCGGCGATCGCGGCGCCGACGGACAGGGCGTCGGCGAGCCTCCGACGCTCCCGAGCGAGCCGGTCGAGACGAAGCATCACGCGTTCACCATCGACCCGGTCTACGTCGGACTCGCGGAGCCCTACTCGATCGCGCCGCTCCCCGACGGGCGCTTCCTCGTGACCGAGAAGATGCGCGGCCTGTCGATCGTCGAGGGCGACGGGAGCGCGGCGACCCTCGTGACCGGCACGCCCCGGATCTGGAACGACAGCGTCCTCCGCGGCACGGCCTACACCGGGACCGGCTGGGCCCACGAGGTCGCGCTCCACCCGGACTACGCCGAGAACGGATGGATCTATCTCTCGTACGGGGACCGCTGCACCGACTGCAACGCCGTGAGCCACGAGACGGGCAAGTCCGTGGCGATGCTGCGGCTCGTACGCGGGCGGCTCGACGGCACGCGTTGGGTCGATCAGCAGACGATCTGGGAGGCACCGAAGGAGACCTACCTTGCGGACGCCGCGGAGAATGGCGCGGGCGCGCGGATCGCCTTCGACGACCAGGGCTACGTCTATCTGGTCGTCGGCCAGTTCACCGACTATCGCGGTGTGCAGGACCTCGGCCGACCGGACGGCAAGATCATGCGCATGCACGACGACGGGCGCGTGCCGGCGGACAATCCCTTCGTCGACGTGCCCGGTGCGCTGCCCGGGATCTGGACCCTGGGCCACCGCAACGCCCAGGGCCTCGACTTCGATCCCGCCACCGGTCGAATGTGGTCGAGCGAGCACGGTCCGCGCGGCGGGGACGAAGCCAACCTGATCGAGCCCGGGCGCAACTACGGCTGGCCGATGGTCTCCAACGGTGTCGACTACGACGGTCGTCCCATCCCCTACGCGAAGAAGTACGGGATCGAATACGACCCGGCGGACCTCACGCCGACACTGATCGACTGGACCCCCTCCCCCGGCGTCTCGAGCATCGTCTTCTATCGCGGCGAGCAGTTTCCGGCGTGGCAGGACCACCTGATCGTCGGCACCCTTTCGAAGGGCGATCTCTGGCGCTACGTCGTGGACGAGAACGGCGCGATCGAGCGTGAGACGCTCGTGGAAGCGCTCGGGCGGTTCCGTGACGTCGAGGTCGGTCCGAACGGGGAACTGATCGCCCTCCTGGAGCATCGCTCGGGAAGCCTGATCCTGCGGCTCGAAGTCCGCGCGCCCTAGCAAGGGCACACGAGGAGAGATCCATGATGAGAGCCACGACGATTCTTGCCACGGGGCTGCTGACCCTGTTGGTCGCCGCTGCCGCGAGCGCCAACGACATCAAGGTCTTCAAGGGCCGGGTGATCCTTCCCACCGCCGGCGAGTCCCCGTCCGTCTATTTCGTGCTTCGCAACGGCAGCACCGAGACCCGCACGATCACCGGCGCGAGCTGCGAGTGCGCGGAGAGCATGTCGGTCCGCCGGACGGCGGTGACCGACGACGGACAGTGGGGCTCGGTCGGCATGCCCGAAGGCATGCCGATCCCCGCCGGCGGCGACGTCGCGTTCGTACCGCGCGGGTTGTTTCTGCGGATGATGTCGCCGACCGGGCTCGAAGCTGGGGGGAAGGTGGAGGTCGTCCTGGAGTTCGGGGACGGGGAGAAGGTGCCGTTCGAGGCGGTGGTCGAGGAGGACTGAAGGGGCTCGGGGAGGTGGTTCCGTCCGCTTCCGTTCGTGGGTCGCGCCTCGGGTTGTCGGCGGCCGTGCACTCGGTGTTGATGGGGGAGGTGGTTCCCTCTGCCTTTGCTCCTGGGTCGCGCTTCGGGTGCTCGGGGGCCGTGCCGTGGGGCCGGGTTAGCCCGGAATCTCGGAGAGGGAGATCGGGCCGCCGCCTCGGTGCCAGCCTTTGGCGAGTAGCCAGGATCTCGGCCGTGCGACCTCGATCTTTGAGATCGTTTTGATCCGCTCCTTCCAGCCTTCGAAGAAGCGACCGGAAGAGGCCGAATCGGGCGCCTTGCTGCTGCCGAGCGGCTCGCCACGCTGGCGGCGGTGTTTCCGGTCGTTGAGGAGCACGTAGCGCAGCGCGTTTCGCACCTGACGCGGGCTCGCGAGCACGACCGAGTGGAAGCGCCCATCGAGAACGCGCCCCCTCCTCTTGAAGACGCGGTTCACCGCCAGCGCGATACGAGAGCCGATGCTCTTCATGCCAGAGGCGAGCGCTTCCTTGTCCGTCGCCTCCACGATCATGCGCACGTGATCGCGCTGAACGGAGTAGTGAGCGACGCGGAAGTCACCGCGCTCGCATCCACGCTCGAGGGTTTCCCGAAATGCGACTAGCCACTTCCGATTCCGAAGCGACGGAACGTCCCGACGCATGCGAAGCGTGACGTGGACCGGGTATTCCTTCCGAACCGCCACGCGCTCCCGATGTCGGACCCGCGCGCGCGGAGCCGGTTTCCGCCCGGGCTTCTTCTTCCGACGCGAAGGCGCGCGGCGACGCACGAAGCACTGATCGATCGAGAGCTGCTGGGGGTCTTTCATCGCCTAACAAAGATAGGGGCGATGGCTCACCGAATCGAGCACGGAACCAGCGTTCACGCGAACCCTGATCCCCGACCGGGCCCCAAGGCAGAGCGATCGCCTAACACCCAACCACCCCCATCAATACCAAGTGCACGGCGCTCGCAGAGAACACGTACCGCCCCCGCTCCAAACTCACGCTCTTCACCAGCGCGAACACCTCGCGCCCCTCCCCGAGCCCGAGTTCCTCGACCGCCGCCTGGGTGAGCCGCGCGCGGACGTGGTCTTCGTGCAGCTGAATCGTCACGTCCACAGCACCCGGCGGTTCCGCCCGGAGACCGGTGATCCGCCCCGGCAGCACGTTGCGGATCGAGAGACCACTCGGCCGCTCGACCGCGATCGCGACGTCCCGGGCGAGCACCCGGAGTCGAACGGCGTCACCAGGAGTGAGATGCGACGCGAAGGGCAGCGTCAGCTCGTCGCCGTGCAATTCGACGAAGGTGAGGTGGAGTCGCTCGTCGTGGCGCGCGACGCGGCCTTCGACGACGACGCTGGCTTCCGCGCGTCCGGTGATGGGCGCGAGGTCGAGGTTCTCGATCACCTCCGCGGTCGGCCCTTCGGTGAGGACCTGTCCTTCGGAGAGCACGAGCACGCGGTCGGACAAGCGGACGACTTCGTCGACGTCGTGACTCACGAAGAGGGTCGGGATCCGGAAACGTCGCGTGACCTCCTCGAGGAAGGGCAGGATCTCCGCCTTGCGACCGACGTCGAGGGCCGCGAGCGGTTCGTCGAGGAGCAGCACGCGCGGGCCCGCGAGCAGGGTGCGCGCGAGCGCCACGCGCTGTCGCTCTCCACCCGAGAGCGATGTCACGCGTCGACCGAGGAGAGACGACAGATCGAGTGCCTCGACGACCGCCCGGCGCTCCACGCGCGCGTCCCCCGCGCCGCGGCGACGCTCCGCAAAGGCGAGGTTGCCGGATACGTCGAGGTGTTCGAAGAGGCGCGCGTCCTGGAACAGGAAGCCGGCGGCGCGTCGATGGGGCGGAAGATCGATGCGTTCGTTGCGATCGAACCAGACTTCGTCGCCGATCGCGATGCGCCCGCGACAGGGGCGCTCGAAGCCCGCGATCGCCCGGAGCAGCGTCGTCTTGCCGCTGCCGCTCGCGCCGAAGACCGCGGTCACCCCCACGTTCTCGAGCTGCTCCTCGACTTCGAGGGTGAAGTCCGGAAGCTCCACCCGGACCCGAAGATCGAGAGAGGTCGTGACGTCATCCGACACGGAGACGGGCCCTCCGGTCGAAGGCGTAGACGGCGACGAGCACGACGAACGAGAAGACGAGCAGGCCCGCGGCGAGCGCGTGCGCCTCCGCATAGCGAAGGGTCTCGACGTGATCGTAGATCGCGATCGAGAGCACGCGCGTCTCGCCCGGGATGTTGCCCCCGACCATTAGCACGACGCCGAACTCGCCGAGGGTATGCGCGAAGGTCAGCACGCCGGCGGTGAGGAAGCCGCGCTTCGCGAGCGGGATGCCGACGCGGAGGAACGCGTCGAGGGGCGATGCGCCGAGACTCGCCGCGGCCTCGATCGGCCCGGGGCCGACCGCGTTGAACGCGGAGGTGAGCGGCTGCACCATGAACGGCAGGGAGTAGACGAGCGAGGCGAAGACGAGGCCGGTGAAGCTGAACGTGAGCGTGTCCCCGGTGAGATCGAGCCAGAGGCCACCCAGGGGCGCATCCGGGCTCATCAGGATCAGCAGATAGAACCCGAGCACCGTCGGCGGCAGCACCAGCGGCAGCGCCGTCACCGCCTCGACCCACGGGCGGGCCCTCGAAGACGTCCGCGCCAGCCACCACGCGAGCGGCGTTCCGACCACGAAGAGGATCGCCGTCGTGTACGCGGCGAGCTGGAGCGTGATCCAGATCGGGGTCAGGTCGAGTCCGCTGCTCGCCGGTTCCATCGCTAGTCGACCTCGTAGCCCGCGGCGCGGATCGTCGCGCGCGCCGCGTCGGAAGCGAGCCACGTCACGAAGGCCTGCGCACCGGCGTTGCCGGCCGCGCGCGACAAGAGCACGAGCTCTTGTCGGATGGGCGCGTGGTGGGACGCGGGCACGACCCATCCGGCGTCGCGTGCGCCGCCGCGCTGCACGACCTGCGATCGCGCGATGAAGCCGAGGTCGGCGTTCCCGCTCGCCACGAGGGCGTAGGCCTGCCCGATGTTCTCTCCGTAGACCAGACGCGGCGCGACGTCGCGACCGACACCGAGGGAGGCGAGCGCTTCTCGGCTCGCGACGCCGTAGGGGGCGAGGTCCGGGTTCGCGATCGCCAGGCGTCGGAACGCGCCCCTTCGAAGGGCCTCTGGGCCGAGGGACGCGCGTGCGTCCGGGTCTGCGCTCCAGAGCACGAGTCGACCGAGCGCGTAGGCGCGACGGGACTCGGCGATCGCGAGGCCGTCCTCGACGAGTCGGGCCGGCCGCGCCGCATCCGCTGACAGAAAGACGTCGAACGGAGCGCCCCGCACGATCTGCGCGTACAGCTTGCCGGTCGATCCGGCGATGAGCTGCACCTCGTGCTCGGAGTTCGCGGCGAACTCAGTCACGAGCCGTTCGGCCGCGACGACGAAGTTGCTCGCGACCGCCACGCGGACGCGCTCCGCCTGGGCGGGCACCGCACACGCGAGAATCCCGGCGAGGGTCGCGAGCAGCTGTCTTCCAAGGGTCCGCAGCACGCGCGGAGGCTAGCAGGAGCCGCCCCCGGAACGGCGCCGTCGCAGTCGCTACCCTCTCCCTCCCGCCGACCCGGCGCGGAGACGGAGGCAGCGTGGCGCTCTCCCAGGCTGAACAGGATGAGCTGACCGCCGCCCTCATGGCGCTCGCACGGGAGCTCGAATCCGGCCTCGAAGGCTCCGAGGAGGCCGCTCGCCCCGTCGAGCTCGACCAGCCCGCGGTCGGCCGCGTATCCAGGATCGACGCGATCCAGCAACAGAAGATGCTCGAGGCGAATCGCGCGGCGCAGCAGTCGCGCCTGCACGCGGTCCGCGCGGCGCTCCTGCGGATCGACGAGGACGAGTACGGCGAGTGCCGAGCGTGCGGCGAGGAGATCGCCCTGCCCCGCCTCCGCGCCCGCCCCGAGTCCGCCTACTGCATCGATTGCCAGAGCGCGCGCGAGCGCAGCTGATCGGGAGAACGAACATGTCGAACGAACCGGACTTCACGCCGCGCCCCCTCGCGGTCAATCTCTTCAGCGTGCGAAGGCAGCTGATCGAAGACTTCGACGGCACCCACGCACGCCTGGCGGAGATGGGTTATGTCGGGATCGAGCCGATGATCTTCGGCCCGATCCCGCTCGAGGTCCTGCCCGAGGACATGCGCGTCCCCTTCCCGGAGCCGGCCCGATACCGGGCGCTGCTCGACGACCTCGGCCTGCAGGTCGCGAGCCTTCACGCGCCACTCCCGGAAGGCGACGGCGCCGACTACGTGTTCGACTTCGCCGAGGCGCTCGCGACCGACCAGCTCGTGCTCGCGAGCTTCATGGCGATGCCCGATGCCGCGAACGCCCACGCGGACCTCGACGTGCTGCGCGCGGCGATCGATCGCTTCGGGGCTTCCGCGGAGCTCGCCGCGAAGCGCGGACTCGCCCTCGGCTTCCACAACCACCACTGGGAGTGGGAGGTCGACCTCGACGGCGAATCCGCCTGGGACCGCTTCTGGTCCGAGGTCGATCCGCGCGTGAACGCCGAGCTCGACTGTTATTGGGCGCAGACCGCCGGCCGCGATCCGGTCGCCGAGCTCGAGAAGCTCGGCCCACGCGCTCGTCGGGTCCACCTCAAGGACGGCTCCTGCGTCCCCGGCGAACCACAAGTCGCCCTGGGCGAAGGCGCCGTCGACGTCGAAGCCTGCGCCCGCGCCGCTCGCCACGCGGACTGGCACATCGTCGAGCTCGACGAGTGCGCCACCGACATGCTCGAAGCCCTTCGCAAGAGCGCCGACCACCTGGAGGCGCTCGGCCTCTCCACGAAGCGCGCCTAGAAACGAGAACGGCCCGGCCACCCATGGTGCGGGCGCCGGGCCGAAGTGCTGGTTTTCCGGGCTCGCGTGTTCGCGCGAACCGGTCGATCCGAATCGGGTGACGACCCCGGGCGTCTACGCCGCGGGGGCGAGCAGCTCACCGATGGCAGCGAGCCAGCCCGCCGCCAGGAGTGTGCCGATCGCGTAGCAGATTCCGGTCTCGATTCGTTGGATGGCCTTCATGGTTCCGACCTCGCTGGTGACGCGCCGTGCAGCGCGCGATGTCTCACGTCTCATTTCACGCATGACGCGTCGGCGTTCGATGAACCTCGCGACGCGTCTGTCGAGTCCGATGTCACTCATGGATCGCCCGGGGATTCGAGTCATGGAGACAACATCGGCTCAGCAGCGTTGAGACATTATGAAGGCCTTCTTCGTTTCGTCAATCTTCCTTCGCCATTCTGTGACGAATCGATGGCGACATCGGTGCGACGATCGAGCCAATCGAGGGCGAACCCGCCCGAACCCGACCACTCGATCTTCACACTTTCACACGAATGCCATATTAGGCCCCGCACCGGGGCCGAGGGGCGACTCCGCCGCGGCTAGAAGTTGAACTTCGCCTGCGTGTAGACGTAGTCGCTGTCGCCCTGGCGGTTCGAGTTCGACGAGCCCGAGTTCGTGTCGATGTACTCGCCCGCGAAGAGATGGGCGTAGCCCGCTTCGAGCAGGATCGTCTTCGGGACGATCCGCCAGCGCACCCGGAACTCGATCTGCGTGCCGAGGTGGTCGCCGGACTCGCCCTGCGGATCCGCGACGCCGGAGGTCGTCCAGCCGTCGGTCTTGGAGGCGAGCCAGTACGTGCGGACCGACGTGAACGCGGTCACGGCCTTGCACGGCTTGATCTGGACGCGCAGCCCGGGCGTGATCAGGTTGGACCGGGCGAAGGGACCGTAGATTCCGGTCGGACCCCACTCGAAGCGTCGCGCGCCGAAGAGGGTGTCGAAACGCTCGTTCGTGCCGTCCCCGGCGCTGCTGTCGCCGCTCGCGTAATCGAACTGGAGCGCGACACGGGGCGACCAGGGCGCATCGACGGTGTAACCGAGGGTGCCGTGGATGAAGCCCGCGACGTGGTCGAGCTCCTGGGTCGAGCCTCCTGTCGCCCGCGACTGACCCACCTGGAGGGCCGCTTCGACGGTGAAGTCGACGCGCTCCTTGGCGGGCTTTCGAAAGACGCGGAAGCCGGGGGTGTAGAACTGGCGATTCCGCGTGGGCCGGTCCGCGTCGTCGCTCTCGTGCAGCCCGAACAGGAAGAGCTCGCCGCGCACGCCCTCGACGCCGAGCGCATCGTCGAGATCGCGCGCCGCGAAGAGGCCCCAGAAGAGGACGTCGAAGCTCTCCGTGTCGAAGACCGCGTCGTTGTCGCGAAGACGATTCCGGCGGTTCGCACCGCTCTGGGGATTCGGCTCGCGCTGGACCGGCAGCGTGAAGAACGCGCGCACATTCAAGCGGTCGCGGTCGGCGCCGCCCTGCCAATCCAGGTCGATCCCGGTGAAGCCGTTGATCGTGTTGCGATAGCGATTGCGCGCGACGAAGCGACGCGAGCCGACGTCCATCGTGATGCGGCCGCCGCGGGCCGTGAGCGTGCCGCCATCGAGCTCGCCGCGGTATTCGAGATACGCGCGCAGCAGCTCCCAGGAATTCACCGTCGTCGAGTTGAGGACCGTGTCGCCGTTTCGGAACGCACGCGAGTCCTGCAGCTCGGCGCCGATCGTGAAGCCGGCGGGCAGCTTGACGCGTCCGTGCAGGAGCGTCCGCATCGCGATCACGTCGGTGTAGGCCTTGCCGGCGTTCGCCGCGCGGAACGGATCGGACAGGCCCTCGTAACGCGTGCGGTGTTCGAAGCGGAGCGAGATCGCGTCCGACCCGATCAGGTCATCGAGCTTCCAGCCGCGTTCGGCCGCGGCGTTCGATGGCATCGTGAGGAAGCAGGAGAACGCGAGGGCGAGGAACAGCGAGCGCGCCGGGGCGGCGCGACGGTCGGGGGACATCGGCAGACCTGCGATTGGGGTTGGGGCGGCGCATTCTAGAAGGGGCCGAAATGCGTCGCAACGCGCCCAGGGTCACTCAGTCGCCGTCGCTCGACCCGGTCACTTCGTCGAGCACCCGGTCGTGCCGGCTCGTGTCGCTGACGCCGCCCACCCGCTGGAACGCGGGCCAGCGCGCCGGCGCCGCGGCCTCGACCCGATCGCCCATGACGGTCACGCGTTGGATGACGCGTTCTTCGTGGAAATCGTTCAGTACGAAGTGTTGGGTCACACGGTTGTCCCACATCGCCACGGTCCCGGTCTGCCAGCGGTAGCGCACGGTGAAGCGGGGATTCGAGACCCACTTCGTCAGATGGCCGAGGAGCAGCGCGCTCTCCTCGCGCGACAGCTCCACGATCCGCCGGGTGAAGTGTTCATTCACGTAGAGGACGCGACGGCCGGTGACGGGGTGGACGCGAACGACCGGGTGGACGCTCTTCACCTCGGGCGTGTCGTGCGGCTCACCGTCGTGGATGGCCGTGAGGCCTTCGCACAGCGCCTGGACCGGCGGTGACAGCTCGTCGTAGGCCATCGCCAGATTCGACCACATCGTGTCGCCCCCGACGGCCGGCGCGCGCACCATGTGCAGGATCGAGAAGAGCGCCGGCGAGTCGAGACACGTGAGATCGGTGTGCCACTCGTCGGCGACGCCGCCGTGCTTCGCGGACAGCTCGAAGATCTCGGGCGGCAGCCCCTCGGTCGGATTCACGAGGTGCGGATGACCCTCGAGCTCTCCGAAGTGCCGACCGAAGGCGATGTGCGCGTCGACCGACGGCGCCTGCTCGGGGAAGAAGAGCACGTGATGCTCGATCAGGAGCCCGAGCACGGCCTCGGCCCCGGCTGCGTCGATCGATTCGAGCGACAGACCGCGCACCTCGGCGCCGAGGGCGCCGGCCATGCGGCGCACGTGCAGGCCTTCCGGCGTCGTGTATTCCGCTGAGTCGGGTGCGTTCTCTGAGGGGGGCATCGCGCCTCCATTATGCCATGCCCCGGCCGTCGGGTGCCGCTACGACCGCGACGACCGCTACGCCGAGTCCGCCCGGAACGGCCGCGCGGGGTGCCCCCGGTGGTATGCTCGCGCGATGCCCGAATCCGGAAGCCCCCCCGGCGACGTGTACGCCCTCGCCGCCGCTGGCCTCGCCCGCCGCTCGCACGTGTCCCTCCAGGTCGCCGACCTCGACCGCGCCCTCGCCTTCTACCGCGAGGTCTTCGGCATGCAGACCGTGATGGAGCGCGACCTCGCGGGCCCGGAGTTCGAGGCGGTGACCGCGACGCCAGGTGCGCGATCGAAGCTCGTCCGCGGGCTCGTCGCCGGCAACGCGGTCGTACAGCTCTTCTGGCACAGCTGGCGGGAGCCCGCCGCGGAGCACCGCACGCTCATGTCCTTCGAGGTCCGGGACGCCCACGCGGCGCACGCCGCCCTCGTCGCGCGGGGCGTCGCGTGCCAGAGCGAGCCCGTACCCTTCGACAACTCGCTGGCCTTCGTGATCCATGATCCCGATGGCCATCCGATCGAGATCATCGAGTGGCTGCCCGACGCGGCGCCCTATCGAGTTCCAGGAGACGTGTGATGAAGGTGGGAGTCCTGCAGTTCTTCGGCTGGCGCGATCGCAAGGTCCGCCTCGAGGACGTCTACGCACGCGCACTCGAGCGGATCGAGATCATGGACCAGACCGCCTACGACGCGGTCTGGCTCGCCGAGCATCACTTCAGCAGCTACAGCGTCTGCCCCTCGGTCCACCTGATGGGCATGCAGGTCGCTGCGAGAACGAAGCGGCTGCGGATCGGCATGGCCGTCACCCTCGCGGCCTTCTATCACCCGCTGCGAATCGCCGAGGAGATCGCGCTACTGGACATCCTGTCGGGCGGCCGCGTGAACTGGGGTGCCGGGCGCGGCTTCGATCCGGTCGAGTTCAAGAATTTCGGCGTGCCGTCGGAAGAGAGCGCCGAACGCTTCCGCGAAGCCGTCGAGATCGTCATGGCCGCCTGGACGAACGACCGCCTCACCTACGAAGGGAAGTACAACTCGTTCGAAGACGTCGAGGTCCTGCCGAAGCCCAGCCAGTCGCCCCACCCGCCCGTCTGGGTCGCCGCGAGTTCGGAGGGCGCGATCGACTGGGCCGCGAACGAGGGACACCAGATCCTGATGGATCCGCATTCGGCGCACGACCAGATCGCGAAGAAGCAGGCGCTCTACGCGCAACGCTTCGAAGCCGCGCAGGGTCGCAAGCCCGAGGGCGATCGGCCGATCGCGCGCCTCGTCGCCCTCGGTGAGACCGAAGAAGAAGCGCTGCAGGTCGCCCAACGCGGGGCCGAGTTCTCCGGGCGCTACATGGTCAAGGAAGCGATCGCCTCGTTCCGCAGCGACGGGCAAGCGATGGAGCCGAAGGACCACTACATGGACGGGGTGATCGTCTACGGCACGCCCGAGCGCGTCATCGATCAGCTACGCGAGCTCGAGACGACGCTGCCCCTCGACTACCTGCTGCTCTCCCCGCTCTCGGAGAAGACCTTCGATCTCTTCACCGAGCGGGTCCTGCCGGAGGTCGCCTAGCGGGCCGGCATCAGCACCACGGGGAGCGTCTTAGGCCCGTAGAACATGGGCGTCGCGAGCGGCTCGAAGTCGCCCGGGTCAGCGAGCTCGACCCGCTCGTACCGGTCGAAGAGCGCGTCAAAGGCGACCCGCGTCTCGAGTCGGACCAGGAACGAGCCCGGGCAGACGTGTGGGCCGTCCCCGAACGCCAGGTGGTCGCTCGCGTTCGGTCGACCCAACCGGAACTCGTCGGCGTCCTCCCAGAATGCGGCGTCGCGGTTCGCGGAGGCGAGCCCGAGGTACACGCTCTCGCCCTCGGCGACCTCGAGGCCCGCGATCGAGACGGCCTTCTCGCATCGCCGCACCATGAATTGCGTCGGCGAACAGAGGCGAAGCGCTTCGAGTGTGGCGGGCACCAGCAGGGACCGGTCCTCCCGAATCCGCGCGTAGAGATCCGGGTCCCGCGCAAGCGTCCAGAGCAGGAAGCCCATCATGTCGCGGCTCGTCTCGGAGCCGGCCCCGAGCAGGAACAAGAGCTGCGTCTTCACCGCCAGGGGCGACAGCTTCTCGCCCTCGACCTCGGTCGTGAGCAGGCGCGTCATGCCGTCGTCGGGCCAGTCCGCACGGTCGAGCGCGACCCGGTCTCGAACGCGCTCTTCGACGTAGTCGCCGAAGGCGGGGACCATCTCGGCGATCGTGCCCGAGTTCCCCGGCTTCATGTTCATCGCCTTCTCGCAGACCTCGACCGTCCAGCGGTAGAGCTGGATCGCGTCGCGCTCGTCCCAACCGGTCAGGAAGCAGATCGCACTCGACGGCACGTGGTCGATGAATTCCACCATCGCATCGACCGACGCGCCATCGCGCGCCTGCGCATCGACTGCATCCATTCGTTCGCCGCACAATCGCTCGAGAAGGGGCCGGACCTCGCCCGCCTTGTGGGGCGCGATCATCCCGTTCACGATCCGCCGGATGCGGCCGTGCCGGGGCTCGGCCACGCCGTTGAGCGCCTGGAGGTCCGGATGCACGTCCGCTGCGCCGACCCCGCCGCCAAAGCAATCGATGCGCGGAAGCGCCTCCGCGACCGCGGCGTGGCTCGCGAGATAGAGCGGGCCGCCGTCCCCCCCGAGCCGATGAATCGGATCGTGCTCGCGCAACCACGCCATCGCCGCGAAGCGCGTGGCGGGATCCGCCACGTTCAGGAGATCCGCGTCGACAGTCACGCGCTCGTCTCGGCTTCGAGGGCTCGTCCCGCGACCGCAGCGTCGAAGGCGATGTCCAGCCGGCCGACCGGCCGCAGCCACGTGCTCGCCCAACGCAGCGGCTCGCCGACGATCGAGTAGTCGGGCATCGCCCGGAGCAGCTCGCCGAACGCGATGCGCCCTTCGAGGCGGGCGAGGTGTGCGCCGAGGCAGACGTGCAGCCCGTGGCCGAACCCCATGTGGCGACCGAGCTTGCGCGTCACGTCGAAGCGCGCCGGATCCGGGTACTGCCGCTCGTCGTGGTTCGCCGACATCCAGATCAACACGACCGCCGAGCCCGCCGGGATCGCACGCCCATGCAGCTCGACGTCTCGCGTCGTGATCCGCGGCGGCGACTGCACGGTCGGCGAGTCGTAGCGCGTCATCTCTTCGACGGCGTTCGCCATCCAGCCCGGCTCGTCGACGAGCCGCCGTCGCTGATCCGGAAACTCCGCGAGGCGCAGCGCACCGTTCGAGATCATCGCCGCCGTCGTGTCGTTGCCGGCGATCATGAGCTGGTAGCCGAGGTCGACGATCTGGGCGTCATCGAGTCGCTCACCGTGTTCCTCGGCCTGGGTGAGCCCGGAGAGGAGATCGTCCTGCGGACGCGCGCGACGCTCCGCGACGAGATCGACCATGTACGCGCGAATCGCCGCGATCGTCTCCTCCTGCTCCTTCTGCGCGACCTCCGCGGGGATCCTCGGATCGCGCTGCTCGATCTTCTCCGCCCAGAGGCGGAACTGCCAGCGGTCCGCCTCCGGCACGCCGAGCAGGGCGCCGATCACCTGCGTCGCCAGCGGTGCCGCATAATCGTGGACGATTTCGGCCCGGCCGGACTCGGCGACCTTGCGCAACAGACCGCGGGCCAGGTCGCGGATCACGGGCTCGAGCCCCGTCACTCGACTCGGCGTGAACGTCTTCGACACGAGCCGCCGCAGGTGATCGTGCCGCGGCGGGTCCATGTAGAAGAGCCCGAAGTCCATCATCCAGCGCGGCATCAGCTCGCTGGGATCCCCCGTCGGATCCGGATAGTGATCGAGGGCGTTCGCGAAGGTTGCGTGGTCGGCCGCCGCGTCGCGCACGTCGTCGTAGCGGGACAGGGCCCAGAAGCGCAGGCGCTCGTTGTGATAGGCGGGGACGTCGTCGCGCAGGCGGCGGAAGAGCGGGTACGGGTCCTCCTGGAAATCGGGCGCCGTCGGGTCGTAGTCGAACTCCGTCATCCGCCCTCCCCTCGCTTGCCGCACCGCCTAGCCCAGGAACTTCACGAGGGCCTCGGCCACCTCCGCAGGACGCTCCGCGGTCAGCATGTGCCCTGCGCCTTCGATCTCGACGACCGAAGCGCTGCCGATCGCCTTCTGCCAATGGCCAGCATAGATCGCGGGGATCAGGGCGTCCTCGCGACCCCACACGACGAGCGCCTCCGCCTCGAGGCGCGGCAGCCGCTTCGAGAGTCGCCTGTTCGGCACGGGAAAGAGCACCTTGCCGGCCGTCCCCATCCGCCGGGCGTTCGCGACCATGAACGCGGTCAGCGCCTCGTTGTCCGAGAAGTCCTGGCCGCCGAGCAACACCTTCTGTCCCGATTCCGCGGCCGCGAAGAGCATCGACGCCAGCTCGAAGGGCAACGTCGCAAACACGTCCGCAATCGGGTGTTCGTCGATCCACAGACCGAAGGGCGCAAGGAGCGCGACCCGGTCGAAGCGCGCGTTCTGCAGGCTCGCCATCTCCGCCGCGACCATGCCTCCGAAGGAGTGCCCGACGAGCGCGGTTCGCTCCAGCCCGAGCGCGTCGAGGACGTCGAGTCCATGCAGCGTGAAGTCGAGCATGTCCTCGAGCGCTTCCTCGCCCTCGTGTTCACCGAAGCCCGGAAACGTCGGCGCGTACACCATGAAGTGCTCCGCGAGCGCGGCGAGCATCGGCTCTTCCGGAAGCAATCCGGTCAGGCCGTGCTGATAGACGACCGGCGCGCCCTGCCCGCCTTCGAGGACATCGACCTCGAGCCCGCGCCGCGTCGTGATCGTTCGCTTGCCGAGCGCCGCCATCACGCGCCCTCCCCGCGCGTCCAGGAGCCGGGATAGACCGGGCTGCCTGGGTCCGTGCGATGGGCCCGCGCGTCGAGCGCGCCACCCGGGAAGTTGTCTTCCGCGCGCACCCGCCCGTCGTAGGGCTTGATCCACCAGCGGTCGTCGTCCTTCCAGTCCGGCCAGACGTCCCGCAGCCCGGGCATGACCTTCTCGGCGAAGAGCTTCGACGATTTCCGCACCTTCCAGTCGGGCATGTTCCCGATGTGGAAGAGACCGAAGACGTGTCCGACGTTGAGGGTCTTGATCATCTCTTCGCTCTGCTCCCGCACCGTGTCCGGCGAGCCCGCGATGATGAACCCCTTCTCGACGAGGTCCTTCCAGGTCAGGTTCTCGAAGATCTTCTGGTTCTCCGCGCGCAGCTGGTCGAGCTTGCCGGCCTTGATCGTCTTGAGCGTGCGGTAGCCCGGCGGGTCCGAGAACTGCGGCGCGACGTGCAAGCAGCGATTGAAGAAGTAGAGGCAATGTTCGGAGTAGAGCTCCTCCGCTTCTTCATCGCTGTCCGCTACGCAGAAGATCTGCGCGAAGGCACCGCGATAGGGCGAGGTGTCCTTGCCCATCGCATCGAGGCGCTCCCAGTATCCGTCCATCATCGCGCGCCCGGCCTTGTAGCCGCTGAACGACAAGTAGGAGTAGTTGTAGTCGTGCTCGGCGCACCAATCCCAGGTCTCGATCGAGCCGCCACCCGGGATGTAGATCGGCGGGTGGGGCTTCTGGATCGGCTTCGGCCAGCAATTGACGTAGCGAAGCTGGTTGTACTTGCCGTCGAAGGCGAAGGGCTCCGGGTCCTGCCAGGCACGCATGACCAGGTCGTGGGCCTCGTAGTACTTGTCGCGCACGAGCACCGGGATCTGTCCGTAGCAGTAGTTGACGTCCATCGGCGAGCCGACCGGAAAGCCCGCGACGAGACGTCCGCCCGAGATCACGTCGAGCATCGCGAACTCCTCGGCGACCCGGATCGGCGGGTTGTAGAGCGCGAGGGAGTTGCCGATCACGCAGATCGCTGCCCGGGAGGTCCGACGCGCGAGGGAGGCCGCCATGATGTTGGGCGACGGCATGAGGCCGTAGCCGTTCTGGTGGTGCTCGTTCACGCCGATGCCGTCGAAGCCGAGCTCGTCCGCGTACTCGAGCTGATCGAGGTACGTGTTGTAGACCCGGTTGCCTTCTTCGGGGTCGAAGAGCTCGCTCGGAATGTCGACCCAGACCGAGCGATGGGTCTGCCGGAAGTCGTCCGCGAGGTGCGGCCAGGGGCAGAGGTTGAACCACGTGAACTTCATCAGCGGACTCCTCGGGCGCGACGTCGCCCATCGAGTCAGTATCGATCAGCGCAGCAACGCTCGCGACCTCGGAATCAGGTCGCTTTTCCGGGGGGTTGCGAGTCGCCGCGCAAGAAGACGGGCAGCAGCCCCCCGAGCACGAAGCACGGGATCGTCAGCATGAAGACCGACGCGTAGGTTCCGGTCTGGGTGTAGACATAGCCGCCGACCGGGACCAGCACGAGCTGGAAGGGCGTCGCGAGGGTCTGGAGCAAGCCCATCGCCGCGGGGAAGTTGTCGCGTCCGAAGAGCTGCCCCGCCATCGTCGCCTTGAGCGGCAGCGGCGCACCGCCCACGAACCCGATCGAGACGAAGATCGCGATGAAGAGCCAGGGTTCGCGCGTCGCGATCAGCACGCCCGTCAGGATCGCCTCGCTCGCGACGACGCTCCACAACACGGGCCGGACGCCGAACCGGTCGGCCAGGGTGCCGAACGCGATCTTGCCGACCGCCGCGAACCCCGCACGTGCGCCGGCGACCACGGCGCCGAGCTCGAGGGAGATCCCGATCTGCGTCGCGTAGGGGACCATGAAGATCGTGGAGATCATGCCCGCGGAGAAGATGAATCCGAAGGCGAGACCGACGAGCCATAGACGTGGGTCGCGCAGCAGCGCGCTCGTCGAAACCGACTCGTCGGGAACGGAATCGGACGAACCGGCCGCGGCCTCCACGATCGCGCGCGCCGGTCGGTCGCGAACGAGGAACGCGATCGCGGGCAGCATCAAGGCGAGGGCGAGCACGCCGAGCGTTGCCATCGAGTCGCGCCAGCCGAGCGCGACGATCAGCTGCGCGGCCAGCGGTGGCATGAGCATGCCGCCGACCGTCGTGCCGGCGGAGACGATCCCGAGCATCCGGCCACGGTCCGCGTCGAACCAGTTCGTCACCAGCGCCTGCCCGAGAAGCGGGCCCATCAGGATCGCGCCGGGTGCGATCGCGCCGCCGAAGACCACCGCCGCGATCGGAAGCGAAGGCGCGCGGGAGAGCCCGATCAGACCGAACCCGAGCGCGAGCGCACCCGCGAACATCACGCTCCGGATGGAGAGGCCGCTGCGTGTCGAGGTCGCGAGCAATCGCCCGATCAGCGGCGACAACACGCCACTCGCGAGGGTGAAGAGCGAGGGGCCATAGGACAGCACCGCGACCGAGGTGTCGAACGCCTCGACGAGGGCGTCCTGGAAGACGCCGAAGAGGTAGATCGTCATCCCGACCGAGACGACGCTGCCGAGGAAGCCGCCGCTCACGACGCGCCGGGCGGTGGCGTCCTGAATCGTCGACGGATCGGGCGCGGTCATCAACGGAAAGGTGTAACCGATCGCGCCGGGGTCGTCGCGGCCGACCTCGAAGGGCCGATGGGCTAGCGTCGGAATTCGCCGCCAGGTGGGGAACTTGGTGCGTCCGAGGGTCGGTCCGCACGTTTCGGCGACGGGATGCGTGATGGCCGACGACTTCGACGAAAACGAGAGCCAGCCTGCAGAGTCGACGCAGGGCACCCTCTCAGAGCGCCTGCGCGATCACTGGCGCAACCCCCAGGTCCGCTACCCGATCCTCGTCCTTCTATACCTGCTGATCATCGGCAGCGTCGTAGGTGCGTGGCTCGACGACCTGCGCGAGCCCCTCGAGACCTTCTCCGCCTGGACCGCCGCGAGCGTCCACTACTTCCTGCTCGTGTTCACGGAAGCCACGACGCTCCGCAACCAGCTCGTCACCCTCGACGGCTTCGCGGTCTCGATCATCATCGAGTGCGTCGGCCTGCTCGAGATGCTGATCTACTCCGCCTGCGTGCTGGCCTTTCCCGCGCCGATCCGATCGCGCGTCGCCGGCGTCGTGCTCGGCTGCCTCGCGATCTTCGTCTTCAACCTGCTGCGGATCGTGACCCTCTTGATCGTCGGCCGACACTGGGGCGACTACTTCGACTTCTTCCACGTCTACTTCTGGCAGGCGACGCTGATCGCGATGATCGTGAGCGTCCTCTACGGCTGGATCCGGATCTTCGTCCATAGAGGCGATGGATGAAGCGCGCGATCCCGGTCGTCCTCGGCTTCGTCGTGATCACGATCGCGCTGACCTGGGTGTGGGAGGAAGGCGGGCGCCACTTCTACGGGCGCTTCCTCAAGACGGTCGCGCCGACGATCTACGACTGGATCGGCTTCGGCGACGCGCGGGTCGGCGCGATGCGCCAGCGCTACATCAACTGGATCCCCTTCGTCGGGCTGATGCTCGTCACGCCGGGGCTGGCGCTCCGTCGACGCGCCATCGGCCTCGGCGGTGGGCTCGGGCTCCTCTTCGTGGGACACCTCGCGCTGAACCTGACCGAGCGGATGCACAAGGCATCGCATCTCCCCTTCGTTCCGTCACTGCTCTCCGACGCCGTGCCCTTCCTGCTCTGGATCCTCTTCGCCTGGCCCGTCGTCTCGAGCTGGTTCGCCTCGGCGCTCGCACAGCTGCCGGTCGCGGCCGACGGCGGATCGGCCGCCTCCACCGAAAACACTCCATCCAAGGAGACATGACATGACGACCGTGAATCCCGAGCTCGGCTTCTACGCCCTCGCCGGCCAACCGAAGTCCCCCCGCGACCTGATCGAAGAGCTGCAGCAGGGCGAGGCGATGGGCCTCGGTACGGCCTTTCTCTCCGAGCGGTACAACTCGAAGGAGATCTGCACGTTGAGCGGCGCGGCCGGCGCCGTGACCGATCGCATCCGGATCGCGACGGCCGCCACGAACCACAACACGCGGCATCCGATCGTGACGGCGGGCTATGCGCTCACGATGCACGGGCTGACCGGCGGCCGCTTCGTCCTGGGCATCGGACGCGGGATCGTGCCCATGCAGAAGGCCTACGGGATCGGCACGATCACGACCGCCCAGATGGAGGACTTCGTGGGCGTGACGCGGCGCCTCCTCGCGGGCGAGCCGGTCGTCGGACACGACGGGCCGATCGGCAGCTATCCCTACCTGCATCTCGGACCGAACGTTGCCGACGAGGTGCCGTTCATGCTCGTGGCCTTCGGCCCGAACTCCCTCGCCCTCGGTGGGCGCGCCTTCGACGAGGTCGTGCTCCACACCTACTTCACGGACGAGACGACCGCGAACGCGGTGAGGACCGTGAAGCAGGCAGCCGAGCAGGCGGGCCGGAACCCCGACGACGTGAAGGTGTGGTCGTGCTTCGCGACGATCGGCGACCACATTCCCGAGGACAAGCGCCTGATGAAGTCGGTCGGCCGCCTCGCGACCTATCTCCAGGGCTATGGGGACCTGCTGGTCGACACGAACCAGTGGGACCGCGCGGTGCTCGAGAAGTTCCGCGCGGACGAGCTCGTCTCGACGTTCCAGGGCGGGATCGACGTCAAAGCGACGACCGAGGAGCTCCAGCACGTCGCGACGCTCATCCCCGAGGAGTGGCTCTCCTACTCGGCGACGGGCTCCCCCGACCAATGCGTGGCGGCGATTCGCCACCAGATCGATCTCGGCTGCGACGGGGTGATCCTGCACGGGGCGACGCCCTCGGAATTGGCACCCATCGTCGAGGCCTATCGCAAGGAGGCGTAGCGCCACACCCGCGCGCGCTTCCCCGCGCCGAATCGATTATCTTCGGATCGATGATGTCCTGGCTGCGCACGCTCGCGACTCGCGACGAGGACGAAGGCGCCTTCGGGCGCCACGCGGCGCTCCTCGCGTCCCTCGTCCTCCTGCTCGTCGCGCTTCCGATCGCGCAGATGCTGATCGGCGGCGGCGCGGGCTTCCCGCTCCTGCTCGCCCTCGTGCTGGTCGCGGCCGTGCTCGTGAACAGCCATCAGCGTGGCGTCTTCGTCGTCGCCGCGATCTTCGGCACGACGGCGATCGGCGGGATCGTCGTCGCCGAGTACATACCGTCGGCAAACCTGCGGATCGCGTCCCAGGTGCTCGGCCTCAGCCTCCTCGGCCTGACGACGCTCGTCATGCTGAACAGCCTCATCCATGCGGATCGCGTGTCCCGGGACACGATCGTGGGTGGCATCTGCGTCTACCTGCTGGTCGGTCTCTGCTTCGCGATCACGTTCATCGCGATGACCGAGATCGCCCCCGGTACGCTCACCGCAGGCGGGGAAGCGATCGTACGCAACGAAGCCGATCCTTCTGAACACGCGACGCAGCTCCTCTACTTCAGCTTCGTCACCCTTACGACCCTCGGCTACGGCGACATCGCACCCGAGGGACAACTCGCGCAGATGTTCGCCGTCGCCGAGGCGGTGATCGGGCAGCTCTATCTGACCATCTTCGTCGCGCGATTGGTCGCGCTCTACGTGGGGCACCGACGGAACGACCCGACCATCTAGAACGACAGAGTCGTCTGCAGGATGCTGCGGGTCACCGAAGCGATCGGCGAGCGGTTCTTCCCGCCGTCGAGGTAGGCCGCCTTCCAGAGGAAGGACACGTACTCGTTCAGCCGGTAGCTCGTGACCAGGTCGTACTCCTGGCCCAGGGCGTCTCCCCCCTGATCGTCCCAGAACTGGTGGAAGGCGAGCTTCAGCTTCCAGCCCGCGAAGGGCATCTTCGGCACGATCGAGACGTAGAAGTCGCGCAGCCCGCGCAGCCCGCCGTTGTTCAGGAAGGCATCGGCGAAGCCGTTGAATTTGTGCGCGGTCGAGAAGGGCGTGACGATCCGGGCATCGGTATCGCTGCCGAGGTGCTCGTAGCCCAGGGCGAGGGTGCCGACCGGCGCGAGCTTCAGGCCGACCTCGGCCAGGACGTAGTGCGCATCGTAGGCGGTCTGGTTGCGACCCCAATCCGTCTGGTAGGCGTAAGAGGCCTGGTACGGGACCGACCAATCGTCGTCGATCGGAATCGCGCCCGTGAATCGCGCGCCATAAGTGGCGGAACCGAAAGCGGCGACCGGACCGGCGGACGTGTCGGGGTCGACGAGATAGACGAAGGCGACCGCCTTCAGGGACTTGCCCGCTTCGTACGCGACGTTGACGAAGTGGGCGTTCGGATCGAAGTCGAGCTGCCCGCCGAGTCCTCTGTCCGCGAAGATCCGGTTCACCTCCCAGGTGTAGACGTACTGGACGAGCAGGTCCTCGATGCCCAGGGAGGTCTGCAGCCGCACGGCATCGAAGGTCTGTTCGTTCTGGCGCCAGCCGACGTTCCCGACCCAGCGATCGTCGTCGAGCTTGATCCGCTGGCGGCCGCTCTTGAGCGCGAGCCCCGCCCAGTGCTTCTTCGCGAACTCGAGCCAGAAGCGGTTCACGTCCGTTCGCTCTGGATCCGCGACCGGGGACTGCCCCGTTGCGTTCGCGCCCTGGGCGTCGAAGTACTCGCTCGACCAGGGCGAGGTCGTGTTCACGCCTTCGACGAGGGCGGTGAAGCCGTGGACCGTGCCGCTCTTCAGGCCGAAGCGGGTGCGCAGCGTCGCGGCGTGGGAATGTTCCAGGCCATTCAGCTTCGCGTACTCCCAGCGCGCGACCGAGTGCAGCACGGGCTTCGCGTCGGTGATCGCCTTTCGAAGGGACTCGCTCTGGCTCGTCGGCGTCGAGGGCTCACCGGCGACAGCGGTCAGCGCGAAGAGCAGGATCGCCACAGCGAGCAGCACTCCGCGGGGGGTGTGGGCCGTGCGCGGCGCGTCGATTTTCGGACTCAAGACGGATCTCTCCCATTCGGGTGGATCGGACGCGTCGAAGAAAAAAGGAAGCGAGGTCGGGATCAGGCGACCGACTGGAGCGGAGCGTCGCTGCCCTCGCCTTCGAGGAAGCCGATCAGCTCGCCTCGCAGCGCGTAGTAGTCGGGGTGCTCGAGCACCTCGGCGCGGTCGCGGGGACGACCGAAGGGAACGTCGAGGATCCGGCCGACCCGGGCGCGCGGGCCGCTCGTCATCATCACGACGCGATCGGCGAGAAAGAGCGCCTCGTCGACGTCGTGGGTCACCATCAGCGCCGTCATCCGGTCCTCGGTCCAGATGTCGAGCAGGATCTCCTGGAGCTCGACGCGGGTGAGCGAGTCCAGCATTCCGAAGGGCTCGTCGAGCAGGAGCATCTTCGGCGAGAGCGCGAACGCCCGGGCGAGTCCAACCCGCTGTCGCATGCCGTTGGAGAGCTCCGCCGGGTGCTTGTCCAGGGCGTCGCCGAGCCCGACGAGATCGAGGTGGTACTCGACGATGTCACTTCGCACGTCTTCGTCGACGTGCGAGTAGACCTGGTCGACGCCGAGCCGGACGTTCTCGCGCGCCGTCATCCACGGCAGCAGGCACGGCGCCTGGAAGACGACCCCGCGATCCGGGCCCGGTCCGTCGATCTCCCGGGCGTCGAGGACGACGTTGCCGTCGGAGATGTCGTTCAGACCCGCGATCATCTGCAGCACCGTCGACTTGCCGCAACCCGAGTGACCGATCAGGGCGATGAACTCGCCGCGCGCGACTTCGAGATCGAAGCCCAGCACGACGGGGAGCGGACCGTCGGGGGTTTCGTAGACCTTGGAGAGCGCGACCGTTTCGAGGAACCCTGCCATCGTCTCTACCTCGCCGTCGGCAAGCTGCGCGGCCGGAGGTCGAGCGGCTTGACGTCGGGTTTCTTCACGCGGCGCCGGCTCGCGGCCCGGGCGGCCTGACTACTCACGGCGTTCAGGTAGTGCGTGATCTCGTTGCGGATCTTCTTGAATTGCGGGTCGTCGTTCACCGCGGTGCGATCGCGGGGCCGCTCGAGGGGCACCTCGAAGGCGGGACCCAGGGAAGCGCGCGGCCCCGGTCGGAGCGGGATGATCCGATCCGCGAGCAGGATCGCTTCGTCGACGTCGTTCGTGATCAGGACGACGGTCTTGCGATCCGCGGCCCAGATCTGCTCGATCTCGCTCTGGAGCGTCGCCCGGGTCAAGGCGTCGAGGGCCGAGAGCGGTTCGTCGAGCAGCAGGATCTTCGGATCCATCGCGAGCCCCCGCGCGACCGCGACCCGCTGTCGCATCCCACCGGAGAGCTCGCTCGGATACTTCCAATGCGCAGCGCCGAGCCCGACCATCTCGACGTATCGCCGCGCCCGCACCTCGCGCTCGCGCTTCGATTCGTTCGCGAAGACCGAATCGACCGCGAGCTGGACGTTCCCCATCACGGTCAGCCAGGGCAGCAGCGCGTAGGTCTGGAACACGACCCCGCGGTCGGGACCGGGTCCCTGAATCGCGCGGCCATCGAGCTCGATCGTCCCCTCGTCCGGCTCGACGAGCCCCGCGATCAGGTTGATCAGCGTCGTCTTGCCGCTCCCGGAGAAGCCGACGATCGCGAGGAACTCGCCCTCCGGAACCGAGAGATCGATCTCGGAGAGCACCTCGGTCCGCGCGGCGCCTTCTCCGAAGGACTTGCTCACGCCGGAGATCTCGAGGAACGGGCGTTGCACGAGGGGCGCAGCGCTCATGCCGTCGCCCCGCCGTCGAAGCTGACCGAGCGCTGGAACGCGACCATCAGCCGGTCCAGCGCGAAGCCGATCAGACCGATCGTGAAGACCGCGACCATGATCTGCGCGAGGGTCTGGGAGCTGCCGTTCTGGAACATGTCCCAGACGAATTTCCCGAGCCCGGGGTTCTGGGCGAGCATCTCCGCCGCGATCAGCACCATCCAACCCACACCGAGGGAGAGGCGCAACCCGGTGAAGATCAGCGGGAGCGCGGACGGCACGACGATCTTGAAGACCCGGGTCGTCCACGGCAGCTTGAGCACCCGCGCCACGTTGAGATGATCCTGGTCGACGGACGCGACGCCGAGGGACGTATTCACCAGGGTCGGCCAGAGCGAGCAGAGACTGACCGTGAGCGCCGACGTGATGAAGGACTTCTCGAAGAAGGGGCTCTCCGAGGTGTAGAGCGCGCTCACGAGGATCATCACGATCGGCAGCCAGGCGAGGGGCGAGACCGGCTTGAAGACCTGGATCAGCGGCGCGAAGGCCGCGTTCATCGTCCTCGACAGGCCGCACAGGATCCCGATCGGGACCGCGATCAGCGAAGCGACCAGGAAGCCCGCGAACACGGTCTGCAGGCTCGTCCAGATCTGATCGAAGTAGGTGGGCTTGCCCGAGTACTTGCGGTCCTTCCAGGTCTTGCCCTTCGCCAGCCACTCCTGCTTCTTGACTTCCATGCGCTCGTTGAAGGCGACCTCCTTCGCACGCTCGGCATAGTGGTCGTCGACGAGGGCCTGGGCTTCGGTCCAGACCTGCGCGGGACCGGGAACGGAGCCGATGCTCGTCTCCACCGAGGCGGCGAGGCTCCCCCAGAGCGCGAGGAAGACGCCGATCGAGAGGATCGGCACCCCGACCGAGCGGATGAGGTCCCGGATCTGCACGCCGGGCTCTTCACCGGTCGCGAGCCGGATCGCCGGCACGAAGATCTCGAGTCCCAACCCGTCGAGGGTCCGGATCACACGAGACTTGAGGACGCCCTTGGGTCGGAGCGAGGGCGAATCGGTGGACATGATCACTCCTGGGTGACGAGGGATGCGGGGTGAGAGAGGGGTCGACTAACGCGCGGCGGCGGTCTTGCGGCCGCCCTGGTTCCCGATCTCGAACTTCGAGAGGTACTCGTTGGGCTTGCGACCGTCGTAGACGACGCCGTCGATGAAGCCCGCGTCCGGCGGCTTGAATCCGTCGGTCTCGGGAATCTCGGTCTGTGCGAGGTGTCCCTCGGCGAGAAGGGAACGTGCTGCGGCGAGATAGATGTCCGGTCGATAGATCTTCCGGGCGGTCTCGTGATACCAGGCGTCCGGCCTGGCCTCGTCGAGCTGACCCCAGCGCCGCATCTGCGTCAGGAACCAGACGGCGTCGCTGTAGAACGGGTACGTCGCGTCGTACCGGAAGAACACGTTGAAGTCGGGCATCTCCCGCTTGTCACCCTTCGCGTACTCGAAGGTCCCGGTCATGCTGGCGGCGATGACTTCATCGTCCGCGCCGACGTATTCGCTCCGCGACAGGACTTTGACCGCCTGCTTCCGATTCGCGGTGCTCGCGTCGAGCCACTTGCCGGCGCGGATCAGCGCCTTGGTCACGGCGATCGCGGTGTTCGGATGCGCCTCCGCCCACTCGCGGGTGATCCCGAAGACCTTTTCGGGGTTGTTCTTCCAGATCTCGTAGTTCGTGACGACCGGCACGCCGATCTTCTTGAACACCGCCTGCTGGTTCCAGGGCTCTCCGACGCAGTATCCCTGGATCGTCCCCTGGTCGAGGGTCGCGGGCATCTGCGGCGGCGGCGTCACCGAGAGCAGGACGTCCGCGTCGGTCATGCCCGTCGTGTCCGCCGGTGTATAGAAGCCTGGGCTGATCCCCGAAGCGGCCAGCCAGTAGCGGAGCTCGTAGTTGTGGGTCGAGACCGGGAAGACCATGCCCATCCGCAGCGGGTCACCCAGCTCCTTCGCATCCTCGACGATCGGCTCGAGCGCGTCGGCGGTGATCGGATGGGGCGGCGTCGGCCCGGCGAGCGCCGGGTCGATCGACTGCATCTCCTCCCAGATCTCGTTCGAGACCGTGATGCCATTGCCGTTCAAGTCCATGCTGAAGGGCGTGATCACATCCGCCTGCGTGCCGATCCCCACCGTCGCCCCGATCGGCTGGCCGGCGAGCATGTGCGCGCCATCGAGCTCGCCGCCGATCACGCGGTCGAGGAGGATCTTCCAGTTGGCCTGGGCCTCGAGGGTCACGAAGAGCCCCTCGTCCTCGAAGTAGCCGAGCTCCTTCGCCATCACGAGGGGCGCGCAGTCGGTCAGCTTGATGAAGCCGAACTTCAGCTCGTCCTTCTCGAGCTCGAGCTCTTCTGCGACGGATGCGGGTGCGATGAGCACGAGGCATGCGAGGGTCGTCGCGGTCATGAGAATTCCGCGAACGATTCGTTCGCGCGTCGTCGTCGGGGTCACGGTCGAGGCCTTCTTCGGTGGGGGCGTTCGCGCCCCGAGTACTTCAAGATCGATGCCAACTTCGGAAGCGCGTACGCCACGACGCGATTGGGCCGTGCGCGACCCGACCGGGTCGCTCGCCCGACAGGCATGAGGCGGATCGGCACGCACGCGGCCACCCACGTGCCGGAATTCCCGGCCGCGTGATCAAGCCCGCGGCAGTCAGTGGTGAAGGACCGGTCAGTCGGTCGAGCCGCCGTCGGCATCCGCTGCGCGCACGACGCGAACGGCGGCGTGCTTGTAGCTCGGTTGGTGCGAGTACGGATCGAAGGACGCGAAGGTCAATCGATTCGTGCGCGCGTCGTGCATCGGCAGGAACACCGAGCCTTCCGGCACGATGGCGGTCACGGTCACTCGAACGCGCATCGCGTCGCGACGCGATGCGATCTCCACGAAGTCGCCGGCGACGACGCGCAGTCTTGCCGCGTCCGCGGGATGGATCTCGAGCCGCGTCTCCGACGGCGCGAGCTTGCGAAGGGTCGCGGACTTGTCGGTGCGCGTTCCGGTATGCCACTGCGCCGATGAACCGCGGCCCGTGAGCAGCACGAAGGGATACGCGTCGCTCGTCGGCTCTTCGACGGGTCGCGGTGCCTCGAACACGAATCGCGCGCGCCCGTCGGGGTGGAAGAAGCGCCCGTCGGCGAAGAGCCGGCGGTCGGTGTCCGGGAGCGCGCCGTCGCGCGTCGCCTCTCGCCGCACCGGCCATTGCATTCCACCGGCCGCCTCGAGCATCCGGTAGCCCTCGATCCCGCTGATGTCACAGGGGCGACCTTCGGAGAGACGGCGCATCAGGTCGAACACGTCCTCCGGCGTCTTCCACTGCTCGAAGAGATGCGTGCAGCCCCAGGCGTGCGCGATCAGTCGAAAGATCTGGAAGTCCGCCAGCGCCTCCCCGGGCGCGCGCTGCAGCTTTCGAATGCGACCGATGCGCCGCTCGGAGTTGATGAAGGTGCCGTCCTTCTCGCCCCAGCCCGCGGCCGGAAGGAACAGATCGGCGAGACGCGCGGTCTCCGTCGTCGGATACATGTCCTGGACGACCAGGAAGTCGAGCTGTTCGCGGAGGGCGTGGAAGTCGTTCTGGTCGATCCAGGAGTGCGCCGTATTCGTCGCGACGATCCAGAGGCCCTTGATCCGCCCTTCGCGCACGCCCTCCAGGATCTCGTCGTAGGCGAGGCTCCGCTGGTCGGGAATGCGCTCGACGGGCAGGCCGAGCATCGACGCCACCTCGGCGCGGTCGTCGGCATTCTCGAAGTCGCGCCCGCCGAGCAGACTCGTCGTGTTGCTGAAGAGCCGGGAGCCCATGGCGTTGCACTGACCGGTGATCGAGTTCGCGCCCGTGCCGGGACGACCGATGTTGCCGGTCAGCAGGGCGAGATCGATCAGCGACTGCGCGACGCGCACGCCCTCGTGGCTCTGGTTCACGCCCATCGTCCACCAGAACGAGACGCGCTCGCCGCGCGCGATGACGTCGACGAGCCGTTCGAACGCCGCGCGATCGATCCCCGTCGCTTCGAGCACACGATCGACGTCGAAGTCCTCGACGAAGCGTTCGAACGCTTCGTAGTCGCGGGTATGCGACTCGACGAACTCGGCGTCCACGGCGCCGCGCTCGATCAACGCGCGGGCGACCCCGTAGAAGAGCGTGAGGTCCGACTTCGGTCGAAGGGCTACGTGCTGGGTCGCGGCTTCGCCGGTTTCGGTCCGTCGGGGATCGATCACGATGATCTCCGGCGCGTGCGGGTTGCGGCAGACGCGCTCCCAGAGGATCGGATGGGCGATGCACGGATTCGCGCCGACGAGCACGATCACGTCGGACTCTTCGAAGTCGCGGTAGCTGTAAGGCGGTGCGTCGAACCCGAAGGATTCCTTGTAGGCCTGGACCGCGGTGGCCATGCACTGTCGCGTGTTGCCGTCCCCGTGCACCATGCCGAGGCCGAACTTCGCCAGACTGCCGAGGAACATGAGTTCTTCGGTGGGCATCTGTCCCGTGCCGAGGAACGCGAAGGCCTCGGCCCCGTGCGCCGACTGGACGTCGCGAACGCCCGCGACGAATCGATCCATCGCCGCGTCCCAGGACGTCTCGCGGAGCGCGACGTCGTCGCCGCGCACGAGGGGATGCGTCGCGCGGTCTTCGGCCGCGAGGGGCGCGAGAGACTCCCAGCCCTTCGGACAGGCTGCGCCCCGGTTCACCGGGTACTCGGGATCGGGCGAGACGTTGCAGGCCTCGCCGTCGCGGAGGTGGACCTTCAGCCCGCAGCCCGTCGAACAGAAGCCACAGATCGTGCGGGCGACCGCGTCGGGAGCGAGTCGTGCCGGCACCTGACCCAGACCGAAGCGCCCGGGCTTCCGCACGAGCTCCCGGGTGAGCGGTCCGTCGTGGGAACGAACGAGCCCCGCGATCTTCTCGGCGCCTTCCTGCCATCGCATCGGCATCGCGCCCTACCCCGCCCCCGGCATCGCCGGCATGGCTTCCGCCTGGAAGAAGAGTCTGCGTTCGAAGAGGTCCGCCGCGATCCCGAGCAGCAGGATCGTCCCGGCCAGCCCCACGCCGACCGCGCCCGAGGAGAGCCCCATGAGGACATGCAACGGACCGAGCACCCCGGCGACGAAGAGCAACGCGCGTCGTGACATCGCCGAGGACGCGAGCGCGCCCCCGAGCAGACGACGGCTCCGCGCGAGCGCGGGCGCGCGAACGGGGTCGGCGGTCGCCAGGAGCGGACCCGTTTCGAACCACAGTCGCAGCGCCGTCAGTGCCATCAGTCCGACCGCGAGGGCGGCCTGGGCGGCGGTAGGAGATGCGGCGGCCGTCTCCACACCCACGACGAGCGCGAGGTGCACCGCCGCGACACCAACCCAGACCGCCGTACCCAGAAAGCGGCACGCCGTCCGGCCGAAGGACCAGAACGGTCGACGCGTCACGGCGTAGATCTGCACCGAACAGAAGAGACCGAGCGCGCCGGCCAGGGCGCTCGACCAGGCCGCCGGCCCGCGCGCCGCCTCGATCGCCGCCGAGCGCAACACGGATCCGTGAGGATCCACGACGGCGAGACCCGCCAACGCGAACACTGCGACCATCGCGCCCGCGAAGGCGCCGAACACGACGATCTCTCGACTCATCCAAGACGTGCGCAGTCCGAGCACCGCGCGGAACGCCCATTGCGGCCGGCCCAGGTGCCATATGCTCGCGCCCAGGCCGGCGAGACCCGTGGCGAGGGCGAGCGTCGGAAGCACGACCGAAGCGATCCTCGCGCTCGAACTCGCGCTCTGGAGAAGCGCGTCCGCCCAGGCGATCCCGATCGCCGACTGCGTCAACACGAGCATGATCGCCAGCGGCATGTGCGCGTGGTTCGGTTCGACGCGGTCCAGGTCCGAAGGTTCGA
This sequence comes from uncultured Spirochaetaceae bacterium, assembly GCA_964488255.1. Taxonomy (GTDB): domain Bacteria; phylum Myxococcota_A; class UBA9160; order UBA9160; family UBA4427; genus UBA4427. The sequence goes on from CAZAUR010000003.1 coordinate 186,031, forward strand.
ACGCCGTCGGCACCTCCGCGTTGGAGACGTATCGCGTCGTCGGCTTCGTCCAGGTCGACAGCGGCATGCTCCCCGGCGCCACGGGCAGCAACGCCTCGTCGTGCGCGACCTCCGGTGTGTCGACGATCGCGATCCGGATCGCCTCGTTCGGACATCCCTGCACGCACGCCGGCGCTTCGCCCTCGGCGAGGCGGGCGTGGCATAGGTCGCACTTGCGGACGATGCCCAGACGCTCGGACCAGGTCGGTACGTCGTAGGGACACATGAGCTGGCAATAACGGCAGCCGATGCACTGATCGTCGAGGTGGCGGACGATCCCCGTCGTGGCGTCCTTCTCGTACGCACGCACAGGGCAACCCGCGAGGCACCCGGGCTCCGCGCAGTGGTGGCAGGCGGCGGTGACGGTGTGCTGCCCTGGACTGTCCGGCGCCGACACGGTGCGCTCGACGCGCCCGACGTTCCGCCACGTCTCGTCCTCGTCGAGACCGTTCAGGCTGTGACACGCCGTGACGCAGGCCTTGCAGCCCGTGCAGGCGTCGAGGTCGACCCGGAAGGAGAGCTGCTGGCCAACGCCCGGCTCACCCACCGGGATCAACGACTCATAGCGACCGTGACCCCGCCCTTCGCGATCGTGCTTCCGGGAGAACGCATCGACCGCGGAGAGCGTCCGCTGCTCTTCGAGCAACAGGTCCACGAGCCTCGTCGTCGGGTCCCATTCGAGCTGCGCGCTCACGACCGCGAAGGCTCCTCGCCGAGCGCGGGGGGCAGCTTCACGAAGAGCGTGCCGTCACGGACGTCGACCGGGAACGTGTCCACGCAGAAATCCGGATCCGACAGACCCTTGCCGCTCCGCAGGGAAAACGTCTTCTTGTGGAGCGGACACGCCACCTTCGGCTCGTCGCCCTCGGAGCCGAGCAGCCCCCGCGCCAGGACCATGTCCTTCTTGTGGGGGCAGCGATTCTCGGTCGCGTAGTAGGCGTCGCTCCCGGCATGATGGAAGATCGCGATCTGTCCGCCGGGCACCCGCACCGCCCGTCCGGCATCGCGCGGAATGCTCGCGGCGTCGCCGACCGGCAGCCAGACCCACGCATCCTCCGGGACCGCGACCGACGCGACGGACTCGTCCTCGCTCGACACTTCGGCCCAGTCCTCCGGCCTTCGCTGTCCCCGCTCCTCGACGAAGCGGAGCGCCGGATCGGGATCCTCCGCGTTCGCGAAGTGCGTGAACGCCTTCTGGCGCTCGGGATTCTCGACGACCTCCTTCCACTCGCACTGATAGGTCGCGACGAGCGCCGCCATGTCCTTCTCGAGGGACTCGCACACGCCGAGCTTGTCCTCGATCAGGATCGCCTGGAGCTCCGGGAGCCCGCCTTCGAGGCGCTCGAGCCAGCGCGCGGTCCGTTCGAGCGGGTTGGCCGTGTGGATGTAGTACATGAGGAAGCGATCGATCAGCCGGATCGCCTCGTCCTCTTCCAGATCGGTGGCGATGAGATCGGCGTGGCGCGGGGTCGATCCACCGTTGCCTCCGACATAGAGATTCCAACCATTCTCCGTCGCGATCAGGCCGAAGTCCTTGCTCTGTGCTTCGGCGCACTCGCGCACGCAGCCGGACACAGCGCTCTTGAGCTTGTGCGGCGCGCGGATGCCGCGGTACCGCTCCTCGATCCGGATCGCGAAGCCCGTCGAGTCCTGCACGCCGAATCGACACCAGGACGAACCGACGCAGCTCTTGACCGTGCGCAGCGCCTTGCCGTAGGCGTGACCGCTCTCGAAGCCGGCCTCCACGAGCTCCCGCCAGATGCCCGGAAGCTGCTCGACGCGGGCGCCGAGGAGGTCGATTCGCTGACCGCCCGTGATCTTGCAGTAGAGGTCGTATTTCTTCGCGACCTCGCCGAGCACGACGAGCTTGTCCGGCGTGATCTCGCCGCCCGGCACGCGCGGGATCACGCTGTAGGTTCCGCCGCGCTGGATGTTCGCGAGGAAGCGATCGTTCGTGTCCTGGATGTTCGCGTGGTTCAGGATCGGATCGTTCCAGGTGCTCGCGAGGATCGAGGCGATCGCCGGCCGACAGACCTCGCAACCTCCGCCCTGGCCGTGTGCGAGCAGGACCGCCTCGAAGGACTCGAGGCGATTGATCTTGATGATCTGGAAGAGCTCCTGTCGCGAAAAGGCGAAGTGCTCACAGAGGCTGCGATCGACCTGGACGCCCGCGCGTTCGAGCTCCGTCTCGAGCAGGTTCTTCACCACGGGCAGACAGCCGCCGCAGCCCGTGCCGGCCTTCGTGCACGACTTGACCTCCGGGAGCTGGGTGAGCCCGTCGTCGCGGATCGCACGGACGATGGCGCCCTTGTCGACGTTGTTGCACGAGCAGATCTGCGCGTCGTCCGGCAGGTCCGCAGCATCGGAGCCCGCGTCCGGGACGCCGGTCAGCAGCTGGTGCGGCCGGGGCGGCACCGGCGCCCGGGTCCGCGTCGCCTGCAGGAGATTCATGTAGGGCGCGGCGTCCCCGACCAGGATCCCGCCGAGCAGACGCTCGCCATCGGCGCTCACGACGAGCTTCTGGTAGACGCCCGCGACCGCGTCCTCGATCACGACCTTGCGCGCCGCGACCCCCTCTTCGTCCGCGAAGGGATCACCGAAGCTCGCGACGTCGACCCCGAGAAGCTTGAGCTTCGTGGAGAGATCGGCGCCTTCGAATTCGACCGACTCGCCGCTCAGTCGGCGGGCGAGAATGTCTGCCATCTCGTAGCCCGGCGCGACGAGGCCGTAGATCGTGCCCTCGTGCAGCGCACACTCGCCGATCGCGAACACGTCCGGATCGGAGGTCGCGAGCGCGCGGTCGACGAGGATCCCGCCCCGTTCTCCGACCTCGAGACCGCAGCCCCGCGCCAACTCGTCCCGCGCCTTGATCCCGGCAGACACGATCACCATGTCCGCCTCGAGGACGCGACTCTCCGGAAGCAGGAGCGAGGAGACCGCGGCGCCCCCTTCGATCGCCTGCGCTCCGCTGTGGGTATGTACATGTACGCCGAGAGATTCGATCGCGCGCTGGAGGAGTCGACCCCCGGCGTCATCGACCTGCCGCGGCATGAGTCGCCCCCCGTACTCGAGCACGTGGGTCTCGAGCCCGAGATCGACGGTCGCCTTGGCGGCCTCCAGCCCGAGCAGGCCCCCACCGATCACGCAGGCGCGCGTCGTCTCCGTCCGGGAAGCCCAGGCCGAGATCGCCTCGAGATCCTCGATCGTGCGGTAGACGAAGACGCCTGCCTTGTCGGTTCCGGGGATCGGGGGGACGAAGGGAACCGAGCCCGTCGCCAGCACGAGATGGTCGTACTCGAGAACGCGGCCGGACGCGCAGAAGACGAGCCGGCTCTCGCGATCGATCTCGCGGACCGGATCCCCGAGCACGAGGTCGTAGCCCTGCTCCGCGTACCAGTCGGCGTCGGCGATCGCGAGGTCCTCGGCCCCGCGTCCGTCGAAGAAGGTGCTCAGCTGCACGCGGTCGTACGCGGCGCGGCCTTCTTCCCCGATGGCGGTCAGACGGAAGCGCTTCGCTTCGTCGCGTTCCGCCAGCGCTTCACAGAAGCGATGGCCCACCATGCCGTTGCCGACGACGACGACTCTCTCACTCACCACGGAAGATCCTTGCTCACGGGAAATCGTTTCGGTGACGATCGCCTCGTGCGTCGCCACCGTTTCGAGCGGTTGCGTTTCAAGAAGCGTGCCGGGAATCGGGCGTGCGCCCGCGCGCGCGACCGGGCGGCGGACGGCCCACAGTCGCCGTTCTCCGCCAGGCGGCGCTCAGGGACTGGTCACGCGGTGCATGCGTTCCGTGCATGCGTCGCCGCGGCGGTGACGGCGTTATCGTCGGGCCAGGAGGCCCCGACATGAGCGAACCCACCCTCGAATCCCTGGCCGCAGAGATGGCCACGCTTTCCGGAGAGCTCACGGCGCTCCGCGCGCGCGTCCAGCTCCTCGAAGACCGCGAAGAGATCCATCGGCTCACGCGCGAGTACATGCAGGCGATGCACGACGCGCGCTGGGAAGATGCCGTCGGCTGCTTCGCCGACGACGCCTGCTACGACCACGGCATCCTCGGTGAGCTGCGCGGTAAGAAGGACATCGAGCAGTTCTATCTCGAGTTCATGCCGGGCTTCGAGGAGGCCGGCGGCTGGGCCTTCGACATGCTCACGAACCCGACCGTCGAGGTGGACGGCGACGACGCCTACGGTCGCTGGTTCCTGCTCACGCTCCTGATCGACCCGGACTCACAGAAGCCCGCCTGGTCGATCGCGACCCTCGACTACGAGTACCGACGCATGGACGGTCGCTGGCGCTTCCAGAACAACCACTGCATCCACGAACACCTGCTCTCACCCTACGACAAGGGTTGGGGCGAGGAAGGCGGTTCGAAGGTCTCGAGCCAGACCGAAGCCGCGCCCCAGTTCCACTTCGATCGCATCAACGCGCACGGCGGAAAGCAGCGCCCCGGCCGCCGCTCGCGCTCGATTCGCGGCTGGACGGTCCCGACCCTCGAGCCCGACGCAAGCTGAGAAAGACCTAACGCATTTCGAAGATCTGCGGGTAGGTGACCGACATCGATTCGGCGTCGAAGTAGCCCTTGGCGACCGCCTGCACGTTGTTCAGCCAGGCCAGCTCGGGGACGCCGGTCCGGAACTGCGGGCAGGTATAGGCATAGCCGGTCTGGAGATTGGTTCGGCCCGTGTACTCGACGAAGATCAGACCGCCCTCGGTCGTCTCCAGGGTGATCCGAACGTCGACCTGAGCGGTGCCGTCGGGCAGGACGTTCAGCCAGTCCGCGGCGGCCCGCCCGCGCTGATGAGCAGTGAAGCGATCCCCGGTCCAGGTGGACGAGCCGATCTCGCCCACCATCAGCGTGCCGGTCGGGACGTTCTCGAGGGCGACCGTCTCGCTGACCTGCAGGGTCGCGGAGCAGAGGGGAACGAGCTCGAGAGCTTCGAAGGAGTCGGGCAACGCCATCGGGGTCTCCTGGTTCAGTGCGGCATCGGCGCGCCGCGTCGAAAGGACACGCTAGCCGACGGGACGAAGTGGCTCTCGCCGAACGGCGACGGGACTCCCTACCCTCTTCGCATGTCCGGACTTCCCTCGTTCGCTCGGGCGGGTCGGTGCCCAGGCGCCCGACGACGTGCGCTCCGCGTCGCGCCGCTCGTTCTCGCGCTCGCCCTCGCGGGCTGCGGCGGGCTCGCGCCGCAGCCCGAACGCGGCGCGCTCGCGGAGTGCGCGCCCGAGTTCGCCGATCGCGGAGGCTGGTACGGGGGCGACGTGGGCTCGTCGATCTCGCTCGGGAGTGGCGGGGGTGAGGGCGAGGGCGACCGGAGCGTCTGGCTCTTCGGGGACAGCTTCGTCGAGCGGCCGGAAGCGCCGGGTCGACGCGCGTACCCGTTCGTGTCCAACACGATCGGGCTCTCGCGATGTGACCCGGTCGAAGGCTTCCGTTGGACGCCGCATTGGCGCACGGATCCTGACGGTCGCCCCCGCGCCTTCTTCGCGCCGGCGGACGACGATCCGTGGGTCGTCGAGGCGACTGAGCGGACGGAGCGAGCGCCCTGGTACTGGCCGCTCTCGGGCTTCGTGCACGAGGGCGCGCTCTTCGTCGGACTCCTGCGCGTCGAACATGTCGAACCGCGCGGCCCGTTCCGCCTGCCCTTCCGTCCGGTCGGGGTCGATCTCGCGCGGATCGAGAACCCGACCGACGATCCCGCGGATTGGTCGCTCGCGATCGAACGTCTCTCGGATTCTGCGCGGATCTTTCCCGTGTCCGCGTTCGCGACCGTCGACGACCACCTCTACGCCTTCGCCTTCCTCGACCGCGGCGACGACCACCGCCCCCGCGGCCTGGTCCGCTGGCCCCTCGAAGCGCTCGAAGCCACGGGGAGCCTGCCGAGCGCCGTGGAGACGCGGGACGCGGCCGGGCGCTGGTGGCCGGGCTATGACGCCGAGCGGATCGGTGTCGTCCTGTCCGTCGATGCGACCGAGATGAGTCTCCACCGGGCGCGATCGGGAGAATGGATCGCGGTCGACGCCTCGACGCAGTCGAAGGACGACCGGATGTTCTCGGCGGTTTCGATCCGGCGGGCGGAATCGATCGAGGGGCCCTGGTCGGTCGTGCGCCGCATCCGGGTCGCGCCGTCCACGGAGATCCGGAAGGGTCGTCCCTTCTGTTATGCCGGCAAGGCGCATCCGCAGCTCCCCGCCGGAGCCGGGACCTGGATCACGTACGTGTGCAACCTCTTCGCGGCCAGTCCGGAGGACGACTTCGCGGTCCTTCGCGCGCTCGCGGCGAACGATTCGATCTATCGACCGAAAGCGATCTGGCTAGGCCGCTCCCAGCCCGTCGAGCACTGTCGCGGCGACGGGGCGGATCAGTCGAGCCCCGCCTGCTTGCGATCGAAGTAGTCCCGCCAGCCGGCATGGCGATTCTCCTTCGGGTGCGGGTGCACCATTCTACTGCAGCGGATCGGTGGCTGGCCGCGAGGCGAAGGCTTACGGTCTCGGTCGCCATGTCGTCCGCCCCCTCTACCTCGACTCCCTCCGCGTCCACGCCCGACGCGATCGTGATCGGCTCCGGTCCGAACGGCCTCGCCGCTGCGATCGAGCTCGCGCGCGGGGGCGCGAGCGTGCACGTGCTGGAGGCGAACGACGAGATCGGCGGCGGCACGCGCAGCGCCGAGCTCACCCTCCCCGGCTTTCTGCACGACGTCTGCTCCGCCGTGCATCCGATGGGCATCCTCTCCCCCTACTACCGACAGCTTCCCCTCGACGAGCACGGCCTCGAGTGGGTGATCCCGCCGGCCTCGGTCGCGCATCCCCTCGACGATCGCGACGCCGTCATGATCTACCGCTCCCTCGACCGGACCGCCGACGAGCTCGGGCGCGACCGGCGCAACTACTTGCGCCTGATCGAACCGCTCATGCGCGACGCGCACGGGCTGCTCGCCGACGCGATGGCGCCCCTGCGAATCCCGAAGCATCCGATCCAGATGGCGCGCTTCGGACTGCGCGCGATCTTCTCGGCCAATCGGCTCGCCCGGATCCTGTTTCGCGACGAGCCGGCGCGCGCGCTGCTCGCGGGGTGCGCGGGGCACTCGGTGCTGCCCCTCTCGCAGCCGCTGACCGCGGCCCTCGGCACGCTCTTCGCGTTGACCGCCCACGTCGAAAACTGGCCAGTCGCACGCGGGGGTTCGCAGGCGATCGGTCGCGCACTCGCTTCGTACTTCGAAAGCCTCGGCGGCACGATCGGGACCGGCCACCGCGTGGAGCGTCTCGACGAGCTGCCGCCCTCTCCGGTGGTCATCTTCGACACGTCGCCTGCGCAGCTCTCGTCGATCGGCGGGGACGCGCTGCCGGGCGGGTATCGCCGCCGGCTCGGTCGCTACCGCTACGGCCCCGGCGTGTTCAAGCTCGACTGGGCTCTCGACGGACCGATCCCGTGGAAGGACCCGCGCTGTCTCGAAGCGTCGACCGTTCACGTCGGCGGCAGCCTCGACGAGATCTGCGCGTCCGAGCACGCGATGTACCACGGGCGTCACTCCGATCGCCCCTTCCTCATCGTGTGTCAGCAGAGCCAGTTCGACGACACCCGCGCCCCCGAAGGCCAGCACACCGGCTACGCCTACTGTCACGTGCCGCACGGCTCGACCGAGGACCGCACCGACGCGATCGAATCCCAGATCGAGCGCTTCGCGCCGGGCTTCCGGGATCGCATCCTCGCGAAGGCGGCGATGAATACCGCCGATTTCGAGTCGTACAACTCGAACTACAAGGGCGGCGCGATCACCGGGGGCGTCGCCGACGCGCTCCAACTCTTCAACAGTCCGGTCACGAGGCTCGACCCGTATTCGACGCCGAACCCTCGCCTCTTCATCTGCTCCGCCGCGACCCCGCCCGGCGGCGGCGTTCATGGTCTCGGCGGCTACTGGGCCGCGCGCTCGGCGCTCCGGCGCCTCGGAAAGGCGTGAGGTCCCTCTCTCTCGCCGCGCTCGCTGCGATCGTGGGCATCACGCTCACCGCCGCTGCCGACGACCGACCCGCCACGATCGCCGTCCCCCGACCCGCGACGCCCAACACGTTGACGGACGCCGAACGTGCCGCGGGCTGGCGCCTGCTCTTCGACGGACGCACGACCGACGCCTGGCGCGCGGCCGAGGGCGCAGCCTTTCCCGAAGACGGATGGTCTATCGAAGACGATGCCCTCGTGATTCGGGAAGCGGGCGTCCTCGAGTTCCGCGCGGGCGGCGACCTGTTCAGTCGCGAACGCTTCGGGGACTTCGTCTTCGACTTCGAATTCCGGATGTCGCCGGGCGCGAATAGCGGCATCAAGTACCGCGCCGAGGCCCAGCACCAGATGGGCTACGTCCACGGACTCGGCTGCGAGTTCCAGATCCTCGACGACGCCAGGCATCCCGACGCGGATCGCGGCCGACCCGGCACGCGCCGCCTGGCCGGGCTCTACGACATGATCGCCGCGCAGGACGCAACATTCCTCGGGACCGACGCCTGGAACCACGGTCGCATCCATCTCGAGAAGGGACGGCTTTCGCACTATCTGAACGGAACCCGGGTGGTCGACGTCCAAATCGACTCCCCCGCCTGGCGACGCGCAATCGAGGGCAGCAAGTTCGCGGACCGCGAGGGCTATTGCACCGGCTCCCGTGGACACCTCGTACTGCAGGATCACGGCGACACCGTCCGATTCCGGAATCTCCGCTTGCTTCCGCTCGATCCGCGCTTAGAAGAAGGCGATTCGCTGGAATCCGGGCCAGGCGATTCCTAGACTTCCTCGCGCCCCGGAATCCTCGAAAAAGGACCTCTCGAAATGAAGCGCATCATGCTCTTCCTCCTCACGAACCTGGCCGTGATTCTCGTGATCTCGGTGATCTTCTCGGTCTTCGGAATCGGGAACGTGCTCGACGAACAGGGTGTCGATCTCGACCTCCAGAGTCTGCTCGTGTACTCGGCGGTGATCGGCTTCGCGGGCTCGTTCATCTCCCTCGCGATGTCCAAGTTCGTCGCCAAGCGGTCGACGGGCTGCCAGAACATCGAAGACAGCCGCGACCCCGAAGCGCAGTGGATCGTCAGCCGCGTCCGCGCGCACGCGGAGAGCGCCGGGATCGGTATGCCCGAGGTCTGCGTGTTCCCCGCGAACGAGCCGAACGCGTTCGCGACCGGGATGCGGCGCGACAGCGCGCTGGTCGCGGTCTCGACGGGACTCCTCCACGGCATGGACCGGAACGAGGTCGACGCGGTCCTCGGTCACGAGATCGCGCACATCGCGAACGGCGACATGGTCACGCTCACCCTGATCCAGGGCGTCGTGAACACCTTCGTCGTCTTCTTCTCCCGGATCGCAGGACACCTCGTCGACCGGCTCGTCTTCAAGACGGAGCGCGGACACGGCCCCGGCTACTGGATCACCTCGATCGTCTTCCAGCTCCTGCTCGGCATCCTCGCGCAGATCGTCGTCTGCTGGTTCAGTCGCCAGCGGGAGTTCCGCGCGGACGCGGGCGGCGCGCAGTACGCCGGCGCCGAGAACATGATCGGCGCCCTCGAACGCTTGAAGGGCGGAACGGCGGAGCTACCGGACGGCATGGCCGCGTTCGGGATCGGCGGCGGCGGCTTCGCGAAGCTGTTCTCGACCCACCCGCCCCTCGACGATCGAATCGCTGCGCTGCGCGCCTCTCGGGGTTAGCCTCTCCGTCTGCAAGGACGGAGGACGGACGACATGGCGGGTCGACACGAAGGGAACGCGTTCCGGGAACGATTCGGGCCCTGGGCAGTGATCGCCGGGGGCTCCGACGGAATCGGCGGCGCCTTCGCTCGCGAGCTCGCCGCGCGCGGTCTCGACGTCGCACTGATCGCGCGCCGGGCCGATCCGCTCGAGGCGCTCGCCAAGTCGATCGCGAACGAGTACGGCGTCGCGACCCGCACGATCCAGGCGGACCTCACGGGTGACGATGTCTCCGAGAGTGTCGCCTCGGCGACCGCCGACCTCGACGTCGGGCTCTTCATCCACAACGCCGGCTCGAACCCCGCGGCCGGAAAATTCCTCGACCAGTCGATCGACGACGCCCTCTTCCTGGTCGCGCTGAGCTGTCGCGCGCCGGTCTCCCTCGGCCACCACTTCGGTGCACGACTCCGGGAGCGCGGGCGCGGCGGGATGATCTTCATGTCTTCGCTCGCGTGCCTCGCCGGCGGGGGCAACCAGGCGACCTACTCGGCGACGAAGGCCTTCGACACGATCCTGGCCGAGGGGCTCTGGGTCGAGCTCGCGCCCCACGACGTCGACGTCCTCGGCGTCCTCGCGGGCGCGACGAAGACCGAGACGATGCTGGACCAGAAGCCGGAGGCCTTTGCCGACGCGATGGACCCGGCCGAAGTCGCGCGCGGCGCCCTCGACCATCTCGGCAAGGGTCCCAACTGGATCCCCGGCGAGGCCAACCAGGGCATGGCGAAGGGCCTGTGGCCAGTGCCACGCATCGGTGTGGTCAACGCGATGACCCAGGCGTCCGCGGAGCTCTTCGACCTGCCCTTCACGCCGGTCGAAGGCGTCGAGTTCGACGATTGACCTGTCGGCGCTGCGCACCTCCCGACGCGCCCTCTTCGGGCGCGTTTCGCGCTGAAGGCTCTGGCGCCACGGCAGAGGACGAGCGAACCGCGATCGCTGCTCCATCATCGGAAGCCATGCGATTCGTCTGCCTGCTCGCGCCCGCCCTCCTCCTCGTCGCCTGCGACCCCGCCCGCGTCGCGACCGACACACCCCCGCCCACTCCCGACGTCGAGTGGGCGAGCCACGGCGGAACCGCCGCCGAACAGCGCTACAGCCCGCTGGACCAGATCACGACGCAGAACGTCGACGAGCTCGGGCTGGCCTGGAGCTTCGACCTGATGAGCGATCGCGGGGTCGAGTCGACCCCCCTCGTCGTCGACGGCCGGATGTTCGTCAGCGCGCCCTGGAGCCTCGTCCACGCCCTCGACGCACGCACCGGCGAGAAGCTCTGGAGCTTCGATCCCGAGGTGCCGCGCGGAATGGCGCGGGACATCTGCTGCGGCGTCGTGAATCGTGGGGTCGCCTACCACGACGGGTCCGTCTTCCTAGGCAGCCTCGACGGTCGGCTGATCGCCCTCGACGCGACCACCGGAGCCGTGCGTTGGGACGTCGACACCCGCGAGCCCGACTGGCCCTACTCCATCACCGGTGCACCCCGCGTCGTCGAAGGACTCGTCGTGATCGGCAACGCCGGCGCCGACCTCGGCGCGCGCGGCTACGTCTCCGCCTATCACGCCGACTCCGGCGCTCTCGCGTGGCGGACCTACACCGTCCCCGGCAACCCCGCCGACGGATTCGAGTCCGAGGCGATGGCCCGCGCGGCCGAGACCTGGACCGGGGAATGGTGGAAGGCCGGCGGCGGCGGCACCGTCTGGGACGCCCTCGCCTACGACCCGGAGCTCGGTCTCCTCTACGTGGGCACCGGGAACGGCACGCCCCACGTCCGCTGGCTGCGCAGCCCGGGCGGCGGCGACAATCTCTATCTCTCTTCGATTCTGGCGCTCCGACCGCAGACCGGTGAGCTGGTCTGGCACTACCAGACGACACCCGGGGACAGCTGGGACTACACCGCGACCCAGCACATCCTGCTCGCGGAGCTGGAAATCGAAGGACGGCTCCGCAAGGTCCTGATGCAGGCGCCGAAGAACGGCTTCTTCTTCGTGATCGACCGGGAGACCGGTGAGTTCATCTCCGCCGAGAAATTCACCGAAGCGACCTGGGCCTCCCACGTCGATGAGAACGGACGCCCGGTCGAGACCGACACCGACTACCGGGAGGTCGCGAAGTTCGTCCGCCCGAGTCCATACGGCGCCCACAGCTGGCCACCGATGAGCTTCCATCCGAAGACCGGTCTCGTCTACTTCCCCGTCCGCAACATGGGCTCCATCTTCAAGATGAATCCGGATTGGGACTACCGCCCGGGCACGTGGAACACCGGGATCGACATGGCGGTCTACGAAAACTTCGGATCGAGTGACGACTCCGAGCGCTGGGAGGCGTTCCTGCTCGCGTGGGATCCGGTCGCCCAGAAGGAAGCCTGGCGGGTTCCGCACATCACCGCGTTCAACGGCGGCACCCTCTCGACCGGCGAGGACCTGCTCTTCGAAGGCAGCGCCGACGGCCGCTTCGTCGCCTATCGAGCCTCGACGGGCGAGAAGCTCTGGCAGTCTCCGGTCGGCACCGGGGTGATGGCCGGCCCGATCACCTATCGCGTGGACGGGGATCAGTACGTCGCCGTCGCCGCCGGCTGGGGAGCCTCGTTCGCGATGTCCGGTGGCGAGGCCGCACTGCTGGCGAAGGTGCGCGGCGGTGGTCGCGTCCTCGCGTGGAAGCTCGGGGGCGACGCCGAGGTCCCGCCCGGTCGACCGCCGCTCGGCCCGGTGCCAGCGCCCACCTATCGGCTCGACTCGACGCCCGCGGAGCGCCGGCTCGGCGCGATCCGCTATCAGGAACATTGCGGTGCGTGCCACGGTCCGGGGGGCGTCGGCGGCGGCTCCGGCGTGCCCGACCTGCGATACCTGAGCGAGGCGACCCACGCCCTCTTCCCTCGCATCCTCCTCGAAGGTCTGCTCGAGCCGGCTGGCATGCCGCGCTTCGACGATTTCCTGTCGCCCGAGGAGGTCCGCGCGGTCCAGGCGTTCCTGCTCGAGCAGGCGCGACGCGCGTCGGAGCAATAGGCTTGTCGGGACACGAGGGCGAGTGCCTGCGATGACGATTCCGAAGATCATCTCCGTCGACGACCACGTGGTCGAGCCTCCCGATCTCTGGTCGGCGCGGCTGCCCTCGCGCTACCTCGATCGCGGGCCACGGATCGTGCGCGAACGCGGCCGAATGGGTGGACCGGTCGGGATGACCTGGGAGACGACCGACGACGGCGAGTGGGCGGACATCTGGTACTACGACGACCTCGTGTCTCCCTTCTCGCGCCTCTCGGCCGCGGTCGGGATGGGCGACCTCGCGTTCGCGACGACTACCTTCGACGAGATCCGCCCCGGGTGCTGGAAGCAGAAGGAGCGCCTCGCCGACATGGATCTCAACCACGTCGACGCGTCGATCTGCTTCCCTAACACCCTGCCGCGCTTCTGCGGGCAGACGTTCATGGAACGCGACGACAAGGTGCTCGCGAAGCTCTGCGTCGAGGCCTACAACGACTGGATGATCGATGACTGGTGCGCCGGTGACGGACGGGGCCGGCTGATCCCGCTCACGATCGTGCCGCTCTGGGACGTCGAGCTCGCCGCGGCGGAGATCCATCGCTGCGCCGCGAAGGGCAGCTTCGCGGTCGCGTTCTCGGAGAACCCGCATCCCCTCGGCCTGCCGTCGATCCACACCGGATACTGGGGTCCGCTCTTTCGCGCGTGCGAGGAGACCCGAACCGTCGTCTGCATGCACATCGGCTCGTCGTCGAAGATGCCGCAGACCACCCCCGACGCGCCCTTCATCGTCAGCTCGACCCTCACGTTCCAGAACGCGATGGGCTCCCTGATCGACTACGTCTTCTCCGGCACTCTCGCGAGGTTCCCCGAGCTCACGATCGCCTACTCCGAGGGACAGGTCGGCTGGATGCCCTACGTGATGGAGCGGATGGACAAGCTCTGGGAAGAGCGCGTCGACAACTCCTTCGGATCCGGGCTCCCGGAGCCGCCGACCTCCTATCTGAAAGACCGCGTGCTCGGCTGCATCTTCGACGACGAGACGGGACTCGCCAATCGCGATCGCATCGGCATGGAGCTGATCACCTTCGAGACGGACTTCCCACACGCGGACTCGACATTTCCGCACACGAAAGAGGTCGCGACGAAGATCTGCGCGAACGCCGGACTCGACGCGTCCGAGATCTACGCATTGATGAGAGGAAACGCGATCCGCGGCTTCGGCCTGGACCGCTTCGGGATCACCGAATGACCAACGGCGTCGAGGCGCGAAGCTAGGCGAAGCGCCGCCTAGGGCTCGAGCACGACCTTGATCGCCCCACCCTTCCGATCCCGACTCCGCTCGAACGCCTCCGGCGCCTTGTCGAGCGGAAAGCGGTCGCTGATCAGCGCGTCGGCGATGGCGTCGTCGCTGCCGAGCAGTCGCGCCGCCGCGTCGACGTCGCGCATCGTGCCGGCGCGACCGTACATGGTGGAGACCACGATATCGAGCTCCTTGGCCGCGACGACGAGCCCGGGGAACTCGAACGTGCCCCAGGAGGAGGCCAGCATCAGGAGTGTGCCCTTGGGTGCGAGGGCGTCGCAGGACGTCTCGATCGCGCCGGGCGTGCCCGCGCAGTCGAGCACGACGTCGTAGTCCCCGCCGCCCGGCTTCGGGGTCACGTTCGCGCCGATCTGCGTCGCCGCCGCGATCTGGGCGGGATGCCGCGCGATCAGGTCGACCTCCGCGTCGGTGCCGCGCGCGGCGACCGCGGCGCAGAGCCCGATCGTTCCACCGCCGACGACGAGCACTCGCTGCGAACCATCGATTCGCGCACGCCGCACGCCGTGGACCGCGACCGCGAGCGGCTCGACCAGAAAGCCCGTCGTCGCGTCGACACCCCGGGGCAGCGGCACGAGACAGCGTTCCGGAACGATCAGCTCCTCCGCCATGCCGCCGTCGCGGCCGACGCCGAAGATCATCTCGTTGCCGCGCTTGCAGACCTGGGTGTCGCCGCGGTCGCAGAAGTCGCAGTCCCCGCACGCGGCGACGGGTTCGATCGCGACCGGCGTTCCGTCGTCGAGCTCCCCTGCGATCTCGTGTCCGGGCGTGCCGCTGATCGGGAAGCCGCTGTCGAGGATCGTCACGTCGGAGCCACAGATCCCGCAGGCACGCACCTTCACGCGCACACCGTCGCCGTCGGGCGCCGGGACGTCGCGAAGCACGACCTTTCCGTCTTCGAAAGCAACTGCGAGCATGCGTGAGCGCCTCCCTGGTGGTGGATGCTAATGCACTTTCCTGACCACGGGGCGGTGAGGCTGCCCCTTGCAGTGCGATCGCGGACGATGCGAAGATCGGCGGGTCCCCACGCGCCGAGCGACGAGAGACCGGAGGCCTGGGCGAAACATGCCGGCCGAGACCGAAGCTGCGACCGATCCGCCGAGCGCTTCCGCGCCGGCCTGGAGCGTCTACGAGATCGCGGCGCTCGACGATCCCTACGACGACTGGCGGCAGCTTCGCGAGCGTGATGCGCTCGCCCCGGCCGACGACGGCGTGTGGGTGGCGACATCGTGGGCCGCCGCGGACGCGATCCTGAAGGACCCCCGGTTCGGCGCGGGAAGCGGCGTCGCGGCGTCGTTCGGCGCCGACGCAGGCCGCGCCGCGGACGTGATGTCGACCTGGTTGATGTCCCACGACGGCCCGCCGCACGATCGCGCGCGCGCCCTCGTTCGGCGATCGTTCACGCCGCGGGCAGTCGACGCGATCGCGCCGATGATCCTCGAGGTCGTGTCCGAGTGCGCGAAGGACGTCCGCGCGGGCCTGGATTCGGGACCGATCGATCTGGTCGAGCGGTTCGCGTTCGCGATCCCGTCCGAGGTGATGCGGCGACTCTTCGGCTTCGATCGCGAGTCATGGCGCGCGCTCGAGGCGCACGTACGCGAGCTGCCGGACACGCCGGGGGCGAGCCTCGCGATGATCTCCGGACTCGCCGAGGGCTTCGAATCGGCGCTCGGCGCCACGCCGGAAGACGGTCTCCTCGCCGCACTCTCACGACCCGACGAAACCGGCGAATGTCTGGGAGCGGAAGAAGTCGTCGCGAACGCCGTCCTCCTGCTGACCGCAGGGATCGACACGACGGCGGGACTCATCGCGAATGCCATCCACTGCCTCCTCGATCGCCCGACGCTCGCCGCGCGCGTCGCGACCGAGGACGGGTTCGCGGCGAAGGCCGCGGAAGAAACGCTTCGCTTCGAAGCCCCGGCCATATCCTGCTCCCGACGCGCCTTGGAAGACGCCACGGTCGCGAATCGGACGATCCCGAAGGACGCGCAGGTGCTGCTCGGACTGGCCGCCGCCAACCGGGACCCCGACCGCTTCCCCGATCCGGACGTCTTCGATCCCGATCGCGACCTGACCGGCGTCCTCGCGTTCGGCGGCGGGCGGCATCATTGTCTCGGTGCGCCGTTTGCCCGACTCGAAGGGCGTCTGGCCCTCGAGGCGCTCTTCGCCGCGGACTTCCCCGCTCTCGAACGGGTCGAAGAAGCGACCTGGCAGCGCCGGAACCCGACGGTGCGGGCCCTCGAGCGCCTTCCCGTGCGACGAGCGGAAGACCGATGAGAGTCGAAGACCACAGCTTGATGGACCCCGCGATTCAGGCGGATCCCTACGCCTACTACCACGCGCTCCACGAGCAGGCGCCGGTCTACTGGATGCCGGACGCCGAAGCCTGGCTGGTCACGCGCTATGCCGACGTGCAGCACGTGATCCGTCACCCGGAGATCTGGTCGAACGACCTGCTCGGCACGGCGGGCTTCTCGATGTTCCAGCACGAGGAGGCCCGCGCGGTCCTCGAAGCCGATGGCTGGCCGCGGGACACGCGCCTGCAGACGGACCCGCCGATTCACCGCGACTACCGTGCGCTCGTAAGCGACGCGTTCACCGCGGGCCGCGTCCGCGCCCTAGCGCCCTTCGTCGAGCGCGAGTGCGCAGCGCTGCTCGACGTGATGGCCGAGCACGACGAGTGCGAGTTCATCGGAGCCTTCACCGCGTGGCTCCCGATCCGCGTCGTCACCCACCTGCTCGGTCTCCCGGCGGAGGACGCGCAGCGCATCAAGCACTGGAGCGACGCCTGGGTCGAGCCCTTGTCGAGCGCGATCGACCTCGAGCGCGAGCTCGAGGTGGCGCGGCTCGGGGTCGAGCTCCAGCAATACCTCGCCGGGTGGATGGAGAGAAAGACACGGGAACCCACGGACGACGTCTTGACGACCCTCGCGACGTCGGCCTTCCCGGACGGGACGCCGCTCCCGATGGCCGAGCGGATGGGGATCGCGGAGCACTTGATCGTCGGCGGGCACGAGACCGCGACGAGCGCGCTGGCCTCCGGGCTGAAGCTCCTGATCGAGCACCCCGAGGTCGAGGGAAGGCTCCGCGCGGAGCCCTCGAAGATGCGGAACTTCGTCGAGGAGGTGCTGCGCCTCGAGTCGCCGAGCCAGGGCTTCTTCCGTTATGCGGTCGAGGACGGGGTCGTGGCGGGCACGAAGATTCCGAAGGGGTCGATGGTGCACGTCCGCTTCGCCGCGGCGAACCGCGACCCGGCGGTCTTCCCGGATCCCGACGTGCTCGATCTCGACCGGCCGAACGCGGGCGCCCACATGGCCTTCAGCCAGGGCGAGCATCACTGCGTCGGTGCGCCGCTCGCGCGGCTCGAGCTCCAGACGGCGTTCAGCGGACTCCTCGATCGATTCGAACGCTTCGAGTTGGCGACCGACGAGCCGCTCCGGATCGTCCCGGGCCTCGCGCTCCGTACCCTCGAGCGGCTCCCGATCCGGTACGGTTGACGCCGATCCACGACCGACACGAGGAGAACCGGTGAAGAAGAGTGCCCCGCGCGCCACGCTCTCGACCGACGCGATTCGCGGCCTGTTGAACGCGGCCCTCGACCGCGCCGGCGAGCTCGAGATCCGTGTTCACGTCGCGGTCTACGACTCGTCCGGGGAAGAGGTCGGCTTCGTGAGTTGCGAGGGCGCGCCGCGACTCGCCGCGACGACCGCGCGCCAAAAGGCCTTCACCGCCGTGCATACGGGAATGTCGACCCTCGCCTGGAAGCAGTACGTCGATTCGATCCCCGCCGACGAGCTGAAGATCATCGACAAGGTCGAGGGCTACATCGCCGCGGACGGCGGCTACCCGATCTTCGAGGGAGAGCTGCTGCTCGGCGGGATCGGCGTGTCCGGGGCGGACCAGGAACGAGATGCGGACGTCGCGAAGGTGGCGCTCGCGGCGCTGGACTAGACGAGAATCGTCTTCTTGGCGGCCGGTCGCTCGCGAAAGCGGTCGCACCACGCACGCAGCCGCGGCGAGCGCGCGAGGACGTCGAGCTCGCGGAAACGCGCGAACTGCAGGGCCGCCTGGAGGGTGCAGTCGCCGACCGTCGGGCGATCGCCGGCGAGGAATGCGCGCCCGTCCGACATCGCGTCCTCGAGGTAGCCGATCGCGGACACCCAACGCTGGCGGTGATATTCCGCGACCGGCGGGTTCGGCGGGAGGTCGATCGGCGAGTTCGTCGCGTGGATCTCGCGCGCGATCGCGATCAAGCCTCCGATGTCGGCGATCCGTTCGATCTGGCGGGCGTAGGCCGCCTCGGCGGGATCGTCGCCCCACATCGACGGCCGAGGATGGCAGGCCTCGAAGTAGTCGATGATCGCGAGCGACTCGTGGATCGCGCGACCGTCATCGAGCTCGAGGGTCGGCACGGTCCCGAGCGGGTTCAACTTCAGGTAGGCCTCGCTCTTCTGTTCGCCCTCGATCAGGTTCACGACCACCTCGTCGAGGGGGATCGCGCAGCCGAGCTCTTCCTTCTCCGCCAGATACAGGCGGACCTTCGCGGCGTTCGGCGCGAATGGGAACATGTGTAGCTTCATCGTCCTTCTCCTGTCTCGCTCGGCGTGAGGCCAGAGGCGTCGACGCTCCCGCGCTCGGCGCGACGCTGGGCGACTCGTTGCCGGATCCGGTCCGCCGGAACGAAGAGCTCGCGCAGCATGTACGCCTTCAGGTCGCCGGGGTACTCCATCCGGTCGAGCGCGCGCTCCATGCAGAGCAGCCACGCGTCGCGCTCTTCCTCTCCGACCGGCAGATGCTGATGGAAGATCGGAATCTTGATCGGCCCGTACTTCTCCGAGTAGAGCTTCGGTCCGCCCGTCCAGCCCGACAGGAAGCGCGCGAGCTTGTCGATCGAGACTTCGAGATCCGACGGATGCAGCTCACGGATCCGCCGGGCCTCCGGCAGCGTGTCCATCTCGTCGTAGAACGCCTCGACGAGACGCCGAATTGCCTCGACGCCGCCGAGCGCCTGATGCGTCGCGTCGCCGTCTCCGTATGCGAGGCCGGCCAACGTGCTAACGCGGCAGCTCGAGGGGCTTGCCGAGCTCGTGGATCGACAGGTCCATCGACTTGGGCGGATGCTCGCCGATCGCCGCGTTGAACTTCGCCATGTGGGGCGTCGCGAAGTGGGCCGTGAGCGCGTCCATCGACTCCCAGCGTTCGTTGATGCGGAGCACGTCGGGGTTGCTCAGCTCCTGACAGAACGTGTAGTCGAGGCAGCCGTCCTCGGCCTGGCTCGCGGTCTCCATCTCGGCGATGACGTCCTGGAGGGCGGCGATGTCTGCGGTGCTCGATTGGATGATGGCGGTGATCGTGATCATGGGGGTTCCTTTTCTCAGAGTTCGCGCACGGGGCTGGTCATGAGGCCCCGATCCGACGCGGCCGCGACGGCCTCGTCGACGTATCGCTGGAAATCACTGTCGTAGAGGTAGCGAGCCTGGCTCCACCACGCCTGCGCGCCGGGCGCGAGCGCGATCCCGACGACGGTGCGATCGAGGGAGTCGAGGGAGAAGAGGCCCGAGTCGCGGCTCTTCCACTGGAGCTCCAGGTTCGAGTAGAGGGTCTGCATGAGGCCGCGGAAGCGGAACTGTTCCTGGGGCGAGAGGCGCGCGGGGTCTTCGAGTCCGTCGAGGTAGATCCGGCCGAGATCCTCGCTCTGGACGAGCAGCGACCGGAAGGCGTTCAGCTCGCTGATGATCGCCTGGTGGGTCGAGGCCTCGAGGGACTTCGTGTTCTGCTCGACCTGGCGATTGCCCTGACGAATCTGCAGGCCGAGATAGAGCAGCGACGCGATCACCGCGAAGCCACCAACGAACTCTCCGAGACTCGCGAGCTGTTCGAGGGTCATGCGCGAACTCCCTGACCGCTCAGCCTGGGCCGCTCAGCCGAGGGCCTTCGAGGCGACCTCCCCGAGGAGCGCCACCCGCTCGACGTCGTCGCCGTTCACGGGAAGGTCGACGGTCAGGCCATCGAGTCCCTTCGCGACGGCATCCTGGAGCTGCTCGCCCACCGTGTCGGGATCCCCGAAGACGAGGCTCGTCTGGATGAACTGCTTCGCCTTGTCGGAGAGCCCCTTCACCTCCGCGACCCGGTCGAGGTCCGCGAGCGCGTCCTCCATCGTCGGAGCGATGCAGCACATCGTGAGCTTGGTGACCTTGATCTCGCTTCGGTCGCGACCGAGCGCGGCGCAATGCTTGTCGAGGGCCTCCAGCTTGCGCGGGATGTCTTCCATCGTTCCGGTCAGGTTCGATTCGTCCGCATATTGCGCGACGAGGCGCAGGGTCTTCTTCTCGCCCTGACCCCCGATCATGATCGGGATCTTTCCGATCGGAGCCGGGCTGTTGGCGACGTCGACGACCTTGTAGTGCTGTCCGTCGAGGCTGACGCGCTCGTCCCGCAGCATCGGCGCGATGATCTGCAGCGCCTCCTCGAGCCGTTCGAAGCGCTCACCCAGGGTCCCGAAGTGGAAGCCGAACGCCTCGTGCTCGAGCTCGAACCAGCCGGCACCGATCCCGAGGGTGGCTCGCCCATGGGACACGTGGTCGAGGGTCGTGACCGTCTTCGCGAGCATCGCCGGGTTCCGATAGGTGTTGCCCGTCACGAGGGCCGACAACCGAACGCGCTCCGTGTGTTGCGCCAACGCGGAGAGCATCGAATAACACTCGAACATCGGCTCTTCCGGCGCGCCGATTCCGGGCAGCTGATACCAGTGGTCCATCACGAAGACCCGGTCGTAGCCCGCGGCCTCGGCGGCCTTCGCCTGAGCGACGACCTTGTCGAAGATTTCCGACGGCTGGGTGTTCGGATAAGTGAAGTTGGGGATCTGATAGCCGAGACGGGTCATGGGGGGGTTCCTCCGTGGCGCGGAGCGAGCGTCGCAGACGGAGGCGCGCGCGTCGACGCTCGGAACGAGATCCCCGGTCCGCGAACGAGAGCGGGCGCTACCGTCGAGTCCATGCACACCGAAGGAAACGTCGCCGTCGTCACCGGGGCCGGATCGGGTCTCGGCGCCGCCCTCGCCCGCCGCATGGCGGGCGCAGGCATGAAGGTCGCCCTTGCAGACATCGCGGCGGACAACGCAGAGTCCATCGCCGCCGAGATCCGCGAGCGCGGCAGCTCTGCCCTCGCCGTTCCCCTCGATGCGGGTGACGAGGCGTCGATCTCGGCACTGGCCGGCCAGGTCGAGGAGACCCTCGGCCCCTGCCAGATCCTCTGCGCGAACGTCGGCGTCCAGCAGTTCGGACGAGCGGAAGATCTCACGCGCGCCGACTGGGAATGGATCTACGGCGTGAACGTGTTCGGGACGGTCGCCCTCGTGCGAACCTTCCTGCCCCAACTGCGAAGAGCGGTGGATCCACGCATCCTGATCACCGCCTCTACCTCCGCGCTCTATCCCTGCTCGCACATGTCCGCCTACGTCTCGAGCAAATACGCGCTCCTCGGCTTCGCCGAATCGCTGCGCCTCGAGCTCGCCGAGGAGGGGATCGGCGTGACGGCGATTCTGCCCGGTCCGATGGCCACCACGCATATCGTGAGCAGCGCGGCCGCCAAGCCGTCGAGCGACGGACACCCGGTCCACACGCCGGAGACGATCGAGGTGATCGCGAAGGGCGCCGGCGGCGAGATGGTCGATGCGGACCACGCCGCGCGGAACGTGCTCGACGACCTCGCGGCGAATCGCCCCTACACGATCACCCACCACGTGCATACGGAGCCGATCGAGGCGCGCCTCGCCGAGCTCCGCGAGGCGTTCGAGCTCGCGAAGCGTTAGGCCCGGGTCAGGCGGGGTTCTTCTTCGCCCACGCCGCGAACGCTTCGAGACTCCGCTCGAGCCGCGCCTTCGTCTGCGCGTCGGTCAGCTCGCCGTCCTCGCCGAACTTCTCGTGCACTCCGCCGACGACGAAGCTCGGCGCGGTGAAGACCGGCGTGAGCGTGCCCGACAGGACGCTGGACAGCTGGACATGCGCTCGTGCGCCCCCGGTCGGCGCGAGCGAGACCGTGATCACCATGGACGGTCGGTTCTTGAGAGGAGAGTTGAACGCCGGCCGCGACGCCCAGTCGATCAGGTTCTTCAGCGACCCGGGAATCCCGTAGTTGAACTCCGGCGTGATGAAGACGAGACCGTCTGCACCGCTCACCTGATCGTGGAGCGTCTGTACCGCCTGCGGCTTCTCGTCGCCGTCGAGATCCTGGTCGTAGAGCGGAAGATCACGACCATCGACGATCTCGACCGACGTGCCAGCGGGCACGAGCGCTTCGGCGGCCTGGGCGAGCTTCTTGCTGAACGAGGCGGCGCGCAGGCTGCCGATGCAGATCAGGATTTTCACGAGGATCTCCGTGGGTCGAGGGGAGCGCGGCGCGATCGTAGCAGCGCGGAGCAGACGCGAAGCGGCGCGCGACCGATCAGTCCGGATCGCCCTTCGCCCGCTCGAGGGGCTTCGCCTCGATGAACGCGTCGAGGGCGAGCCGCGCCTCGTCGTCACGCACCTGGATCGGCGGACTCTTCATGTACCACGCGCAACACGCCTCCAGCGGACCGCCGAGGCCGCGATCGAGGCCCAGCTTTGCGCAGCGGACCGCGTCGATCACGACGCCTGCGCTGTTGGGCGAGTCCTGGACCGAGAGACGCAGCTCGATCTCTATCGGCGCGTCCCCGAAGCCGCGCCCTTCTGCACGAATGAACGCGACCTTGTTGTCGCCCTGCCAGGGCACGTAGTCCGATGGGCCGATGTGGATGTCGTCCGTCGCGAGACGCTCGTCGAGCTGGCTCTGGACCGCCTCGGTCTTCGAGTGCTTCTTCGACGCGAGGCGATCGCGTTCGAGCATGTTCAGGAAGTCGGTGTTGCCCCCCGTGTTCAGTTGATAGGTGCGATCGAGCTCGACCCCGCGATCCGCGAGCAGCCGCGTGAGCAGGCGGTGGACGATGGTCGCCCCGACCTGGCTCTTGATGTCGTCGCCGACGATCGGGAGTCCGGCGTCGCGAAAGCGTGCGGACCACTCGGGATCCGACGCGATGAAGACGGGCACGCAGTTCACGAAGGCGACACCGGCTTCGAGACACGCCTCCGCATAGCAACGCACGGCGCGCTCGGAGCCCACGGGCAGGTAGCAGACGAGCACTTCGGCGCTCGCCGCGCGCAGGACGTGAGCGAGATCGACCGGCGGGTCCTCCGCGACGCGGAAGGCGCGATCTTCGGGATGCTCTGCCATGTGCTCGGCCACGCCGTCGAGGCTGGGCCCCATCGCGACGTCCACCCCGGTCGGCGGGACCTCGGGCTGGAACACCCGGGTGCAGTTCGGCGCGGCGAAGATCGCCTCTTCGAGGGGACGCCCCACCTTGCGCGCATCGACGTCGAAGGCGGCAACGAACATCAGGTCCGTCGCGCGGAATCCGCCGATGCACGAGCGCATCAGGCCAGCGTCGTGCTCCGCCTCGCTGCGCTCCGCCCCTTTCGTCGCATACCACGCGACGCCCTGGACGAGCGCGCTGGCGCAGTTCCCGACGCCTGCAATCGCCACCCGGATCGGGTCCATGCTGCCCTCCTGCCTTGGATCAAGGGGCGAGGATCGCAGAGTTCGATCGATTCGTCGCGATTGCAGCGCGCGTGAATCGATCGCCGGGTCAGCCTGGGTCCACGTCGACCGGGGCCACGCTCGAGCGGCGGACCCATACGTCCCGTCCGTTCGAGAGTCGCACCCGCGCCCAGCTCTCCCGTTCCTCGAGCAGGTCGACCTCGACGCCGCTCGGGAGCGGCTCCGGGAGGGCGAGCGCAGAGTGTGCCGAGTCCGCCGAGCGCGCCGGGGTCTCCGCCGCGACGATCACGGCGAGAGGCCGGTCACGCGCCCCCTCCGCGAACGTGGAGGCGAAGAGCACGCCCCAGACGATGAAGGCGAAGGCCGAGAAGCCTCGCCATGCCCCGCGACGATCGCGCATGGCCAGCACGAGGCCGAGGGCCCCGAGCAGGAACGCGAGCGCGGCGCCGCGCGCGCGGGCCGGGCGGGGGAGGAGTCGATCGTCGAAGAGCCCCTCGAAGCCCTTCGCCGCTTCGGGTCGAGGCACCCAGCCCGGCAAGCGGCTGCGCACGTGCTCGAGGTTCTGACGAGCAGCGCGATGGTCGGGATCGAGACGGAGCGCTCGGTGATAGGCGAGGACGGCGCTGCCTCGATCCTGCGCCTGGAGCGCGGCGTTGCCGAGATCGGCGTAGAGGGCCGCGGTCGCGACGCCGTCCTCGACGAGGGACGCGAACGCGCGCTGGGCGCGCGCGAATCCGTCGAGCCGCGCCGATCGATCCGGTTCCGAGAGGGCGGCGGCGTACGCGTCGGCCGCCTCCGCGAGTCGCGCCTCGCGGTCGAGGGCGTGGGCCTCGAAGGACGCCAGGCAGACGAGTCCGGCGGCGGCCATGAGCAGGGTCCGCAGGCGCGTCATGCGCCGCCCTCCCCGGCCTTCTCGAGCGATGAAAGCAGGCGCTCGGCCCGCTCCGCGAGGGCCTCGGGGAGCGCTGCGCGATCGCCGCCCGGCGCGAACCGGAGCGCGTCGCACTCGCCGAGGATCGCGTCGACCTCGCCGCTCGCCGCCTCGGGCACCGCAGCGAGCAGCCCACGAATCGCGCGCCCGAGATCCGCAGCCCCGCCGCCTTCCCGCGCGGATCGCAGCCCGCGACGCGCGTCCGCGATGGCCGCCGCGCGCGCAACGTCGCCGGGATCCCGCGCGCGACGCCTTGCGTCGAAGGCAGCGAACCCGAGCAACGCGAAGGACACGCCGTAGAGCGCCGGCAAGACGGCGTCCGCCCCCGCCGTCGGCGCGCCGCTTCCGAGGACCCGCGCTGGCGCGGTCTCGATCGCGAGGTTTGCGCCGCTCGCCGCAAGGGAGTCCCGCCGCTCCGTCGCGCGGGACGGCGCGGACGATTCTTCGGGCTCCGGCACGTCGCGATCATTCCGGGCGACCGGCGCATCGCGCGCGCTCCGATCGACGTCGTCCGCGCCGATGATCTGCGCCGCACCGACCGAGAGCGCGATCGGTCGTGTGCGCGTCGTCTCGAAGCGGCGCGACTTCGCGTCGAACCACGAATACTCGAGCGCGGGGACCTCGCGCACGTTCGCGTCGAGCACGCGCAGGCTCGCCTCGAAATGCTTGCCACGCTCGTCGACCAGGCCGGCGGGGGGCTCTTCCGGAAGCCGGAACTGATCCGCGTCGAAGAAGCCGGCGCTGTCGAAGGGCGGGAGCCCGGCAGTCGACAGGTCGCCGTCGCCGCGCAAGGTGAAGTGCAGCACGATCGGCTCGCCGAGCTGGACGACGCTGCGATCGGCGCTCACCTCGAGGGTGAAGCCCTGGCCGACGGCACCGGCGAAGCTCGGGGG
The DNA here is from genome assembly GCA_964488255.1 of uncultured Spirochaetaceae bacterium. Classification (GTDB taxonomy): domain Bacteria; phylum Myxococcota_A; class UBA9160; order UBA9160; family UBA4427; genus UBA4427. The sequence goes on from CAZAUR010000003.1 coordinate 211,490, forward strand.
CCGGCCGTCCCGGGGCACCTCGACGACCTCGAGCGAGACCTGGTCGCCCTCGGACATGAGCCGTTCGACGCTGGTCGCTTGACGCTGACCGAAGAGGTCGCGGCGGAAGCGCGTACCCCGGGTGATCACCGCACGCGCCGGATCGGCGCGCACGGCGTCAGGGGACTGCGCGATCATCGTGCGCTCCGCTCGCAGCACCAGCACGACGCGCCCGCCGACCCGCTCCTCGCGTGCGTCCGCCGGCAGTCGCAAGGTCCCGTTCGCCGTGCGGATCTCGAGCGTGTTGTCCGCGTCCCGCGGCGTATCGACGAAGCGCAGGCTCGGGACGTCGAAGAGCGGCACGCTGGTCGTCAGCGACAAGAGATCGCGCTCCGCCTCGCGGTCGATCTGCAGCTCGACCCCGACCGGCACCTTCTGGCCGACGAAGATCGGCCCCTTCGGCAGATCGAGAGAGAGCGAGATCATTCCGGTGGTCGGCACGCGCTTGACGTCGAAGGTGAGCGGTCGCGTCTCGCGCGCGGTGCCGCCCTGCGAGACGGCGAAGGCCGGAATCGTCACGCGCCCCGCCCGGGTCGCGAGCAGCTCGTACTGGTAGACGAAGCGGACCTCCTTGGACCGGGTCATCTTGCCGTTCACGATCGAGATCGAGCTCGAGACGCTCGGCGACACACCTGCGAACCGGAGCGACCCTGCCTCGACGGTCGGGGTCTCGACGGTCGGCGTCGGCTCCTCTTCGAAGCCCGAGGCGACCACCTGGATCGTGATCGGGTCGCCAACGTAGTGCGGGCCTGCGCTCGACTGGACCTGGACGTCCTGCGCGGCGGCGGTCGCGGCGCATGACAGCGCGAGCACGGCGGCGGTCGCGAGGGTCGAAAGCGACATCACGGCCGACGCGGCCGATGCGGCCCATGCGACCGAGATCGCCCCTGCCGTCGCCGACCCGACTCCGTCCCGTCTCACCCGACTCACCAGTCCCTGTCCACCGGCTGCGCGCGCCGCTGCTGACGCGCTCGTTCCCGATCCCGCCGACGCTCGGCCTCGCGATCCCGCACGCCTTGCAAGAGCTGACCAGGATCCTGCGGCCCTTCTTCGGGCGCCACGTCGGCATTGTCGCTCGCTCCGGCGCCGTCGTCGCCTCCCTGCTCGGGCTTCTCTTCCTCGCCGCCCTCGGGCGACTCCGACTCGTCCTGCTCCTGATCCTGCTGCGGCTGGTCCTCCGGCGGAGGCGGCGGCGAGAGCAGCTCGATCGCCGCGGCGAGCTCCTCGACCGCGACGGTCTGCTCAGCCTGGATCGTTTCGAATGGGGCGGCTTCGTCCGCGAGACCCGCTCGCGCGTTCCCCATCGCGAGCTGCGCGCCCGCGACGTGCTCCGCCGCGCGCCGCAAACGCTCGCGACCCTGTTCCGCCTCGGTCTCGTCGACACCGTCGGGCGGCGGCGCCTGAGACTGCTCGAGGAGGACATCCGCGAGCCCCCCCGCGCGCGGCTCGAGCTCGGCCTGCCGCTCGGCGAGGGCCTCCGCTCGCGCCTGGCTCTCCGGCGAACGCGTTGCGTCCGTGGCGTCCCTGGCGTCCGTTGCGTCGTCCAACGTCGAGAGCGCGGCGACCTCGTTCGTCTCGTCGGAGAGATCGACCTGATCGCGCGCCAACGCCTGCAGGTGCTCGACGAGGGAATAGAAGAGCGAGCGCAGCGCCTCGAGGTGATCGCGCGCGTTCACCGCGTGCGCCCCGGAAGAGGCCCAGTCGAGGGCGTTCGCCTCGAATCCCAGCCGCGCGACCTCCATCTCTCCGGTCGCCGCCGCGAGGAGCGCGTCGGCGGCGTCGAAGCGCTGCTTCTCGAGCTCGGCGGGGGTCGGTGCGCCGTCCTCGGTCGGCGTCGGGGCGTCGGCCCCGGCCTGCGCCGCCGCCGCGAACGCCTGCGCCCGCTCCCGCGCGAGCAGGTCTTCGAGTCGCCGCGCCCGGGCGAGGTTCTTCGCCTGGAGCTCCGCCGCGAGCGGCGCGTACTCGTCCCGCACCGCTGCGATCGCCGCCTCGTCGGTCGTCGCGATCTCCGCGATCTGCGCCTCGTCCTCGTGGGTCACGGCGAGGAGACGCGCGAGATCGAAGAAGTGCTCCTGCGCGTCCGCGAGGGCGCGACCGGCGCTCGCCTCGGAGGACAGCGCGTCGCGCAATGCTTCGGCGACGACCGACGCCGTCGCGTCCTCGAGCGCGCTCGCCGCTTCTCCCACGAGCGGCGCCGCGGCGGCGAGGGCCTGGCGGAGGACCTCGGGGTCCGGTGCGCCCGGTTGGGGCGGCGCATCCGCCGCGGGATCCGCGTTGGCCGCATCTGCGGCCGCAGCCGCGAGCCGGCCCGCGAGCTCGCCCACGCGGTCGGCGAGACGACGCGCGTCCTCTCCGAGGGACGTCGGCGTGAGGAAGGCGGGGGCTTCCGGCCGATCGTCGCCGTCGGGTGAAGGCGCGGAGCTCGCGAGCAGGACCGCCGTCTTCTGCACGAGCTCGCCGGTCTCCGCGATCAGCACGTCGATCTGTTGCACCGGATCGCGCAGCTGATCACGCGCGCGCTTCAGCTCGCCGAGCGCTGCAGCCGCCCGACGATAGGCGCGCTCCGGCCTCGCGAGGCGGAGCTGCCGACGCGCGCCGCCCATGCGCTCGATCCCCGCGTCGACGTAGACGAGCACGCCCTCGAGCTGGACCGCGCGCAGGGAATCCTCGGGCGAGCGCGCGTCCTCGGCCATCTGGAGGATCGCGTCCCGCTCCCGCACGACGCGTTCCGCCAGCTCGTCGGCCTCCGCGCGGAGCACCCGCTGGTCCGTGGCCGCAGCATCGAAGGCGGGTCGCAGGTGTTCGATCGCACCTTCCGCCGCCGGCCCGTCGAGGTTCGCCATCGCCCCGAGCAACTGCGCGGCGCCCCCCGCGTGCGCGCGCTGTCGTTCGATCAGTCCGTCGAGGACCGTCTCGAGATCGCCCTTCTCGGCCTGCGCGATCTCGTCCGCCAGGATCAGCGCCCGCCGGAGTGCCACCTCGAGGTTGTGGCGCGGATCTTCGTCGTCCGCGCGAAGCGCGACCGCCTCCCGGAACCAGTCCGCCGCCTCATGGAGCGCGGCGAGGCTCGCCTCCGGCGTTTCCTCCGCGTCCGCCCGCGCCATCGCAGCGAACCCGAGATTGTAGGTCGCCGCATAACGCAGCTCGGGATCGTCCGGGGCATCCCGTCGCGCGGCGCGGAACGCCGTCGCCGCCGCGATGGGCTCGCCCTCGGCGAGCGCGGCGTTCCCGCGGTTGAAGCGCGCGCGGGGGTCCTCGTCTCGCTCGGACGACGCTGCCGGCGCGTCCGTGGTGTCCGTGCTGTCCGTCGTGAGCGGCGCGTGCGTCGGATCGGCAGACGCGCTCGGCGGTAGTGCGTCCGCGTCTTCGCTCGCCTCGGCCCAGGCAGCGCCACTCGGCGCGAGGGACGCAGCCGCGACGATCGCCGCGGTGCCGAGACATGCGAGCAACAGGTTCGCGGTGTCCCGCGCGCCCGCGCGCGGGTTCGAGCGCGTCCCGACCAGGAAGACGGCCGCGACCAGGGCGACGAGCGCGATCGCCACGAAGAGTTGATAGGCCTCGTCCCGAATGGTGCGGCCCTGTTCGTCGATCTCGCCCCGGGTGAGTCCGGCGATGTGCGCGTCGTAGATCGACGCGAGGTCGAGCACCCCCGTCCCGGCGGGCACGTAGGCGCCGTCGGTCGCGAGGGCGAGCTCTCGCAGGAGGTCCCCGTTCAGCCGGCTGATCACCGGCCGACCGTCGCCGTCGCGAACCTGCTCCCGCGCGCCACTCTCTGGATCCCGCACGAAGATCGGGCTTCCGCCCTCGTCCCCGAATCCGATCGCGATGATCTTGATGCCCGCCTCTGCGGCAGCTCGCGCGGCGTCGACCGCGAAGGAGTCGTGGTCCTCGCCGTCGGTGATCAGGATCAGCGCGCGCTGGGAGGGCCCCGGCTCGCCGAAGCCCGTGACGGCGCGACGGATCGATTCGGCGAGCTTCGTGCCGCCCCGGGGCACGCTGTGCGGTCCGGCGCCATCGAGCGCGAGGCGCAGGAAGCTCTTGTCCGGCGTCATCGGCGAGAGCACGCTCGCGCGACCCGCAAACGCGATCAGGCCCACGTGGTCGTCACGGAGATACGCGAGCAGGTCGCGCACCTCCGCCTTCGCGCGCTCGAGGCGCGACGGCGCCGCGTCGTCCGCGAGCATCGATCGCGAGACGTCGAGGGCGATCATGATCTCGGCCCCGACCCGCGGCGTCGCGACGAAGCGTTCGCCCATCTGCGGCTGCAGGAGCGCGGCGGCCATCGCGCCCCCCGCGACGACGAGCAACGCCAGTCGCGTCACCCGGCGCCAGCGGGCCGGACGCGCGACCAGGGCCGGCTGCAGCGCGCTCGCCACGAGCCGATCGAGCGCCCCGCTGCCCCGGCGCTCGAGCAGGACCGCAGCGATCGCGACCGCGGCCCACACCCCGAGGACCCACACGAGGTCCGGTCGCGCCCAATGGATCACCCACGCGCTCATGCCGGAAGCCTCCGGAGCCAGCTGCCCGAGAGCAGGAGCGAGAGCGCGGTCGCGGCGAGCGCTGCCGCGACGAAGGGCGCGAAGTGATACTCGTACTCGAGGTAGCGGATTTCGCTGACCTCGCTCCGCTCGAGCCGATCGATCTCGGCGAGCACCTCCTCGAGCGCGTCCTCGTCCGTCGCGTGGAAATAACGTCCGCCCGTCTTCTGCGCGATCTGCTGGAGGGTGACCTCGTCGATCTCGACCGGAACGCGCTGGAGGACCGTCCGTCCGCCGGGCATGCGTACCGGGACGGGCGCCATCCCGGTGTAGCCGGCGCCCACGACGTAGACCCGAACGCCGAAGCGTGCGGCGAGGTCCGCGGCGGGAAGCGGCTCGATGTCGCCGATGTTGTTCACGCCGTCGGAGAGCAGGATCACGATCTTGGACTTCGTCTCCTGCCGACGAAGACGCTCGACCGCGAGCGCGAGCCCCTCGCCGACCGCCGTGCCGTCCTCGTCCCGCTCGGTCGGCGTCTCGAGCTGGTCGAGGATCGCGACGAGGTTGCCGTGATCGAGGGTGAGCGGAGACAATCCGTCCGCATAACGTGCGAACGCGACGAGCCCGATCAGGTCGTCTGGCCTTCCCTCCCCCGCGTCGCCGTCGCCGAGTACGAACTCGCGGAAGATGCGCTTCACGACGTCGAGACGACTCACGCTGCGGTCGGAGCGGACGAAGTCCCGGGCTTCCATCGAGCCGGAGCGGTCGACGACCATGACGATCGCGATGCCCTCACGCTTCACCTCGCTCACGGCGTCGCCCGTCCGCGGACCCGCTAGCGCGAGCACGAGGCAGGTCGTCGCGACGGCGAGCAGCGCGGCGGGCAGCCACACGAGCCGCGCGCGGAGGGATCGTCCGCGGGTCGTGACGAGGGTGAGGCTCGACCAGGTGACCGCGGCGGGTCGCGCGTTCGCGCGCAGGAAGACGAGGGGGACGACGAGCAGCCCCAGCAGGAAGAGCGGGTCCGAGAACTCGAAGCCGGTCGCGACGAGATCAGGCATCGTCCCCTCCCGGCGCGCCGTCCGTCAGGGCGCTCCCGAGGACCTGATTCCGGGTCTCCTCGAGGAAGCGCTCCGCGGCCGCGATCGACTCGGCGACCGCGCCCTCGTCCGGGCGCAGTCCGGCGAACTTCACGAGGTCCGCCTGGGTGAGGAAGTCCCGGAGCAGCTGCTGGTGCGACCGCGCGAGATCGGGAGAGCGGCCCATCTCGGTCAGGAACTCCTGGGTCGTGAGCTCCGGCGAGCGCAGACGGAAGCGGTCCTCGAGATAGGTCCGAACGATCAACGAGAGCGCCACATAGAACGCGTCCATGCCCGCCGCGTCCGGGCGGCCTTCTGCGAGCAGCGCATCGAGGGCCTGGCGTGCGACCTCGTAGGCGCTGCGCATGCGCCTGCGCGCGCGAGCCGCGAGCCAGGCGCGCACGGCGAAGGGCGCCGCCACAGCGAGCGCGACGATCCCCGCCAGTGCCCACGCCCAGGCGGGGCCGAGGGGACCGGTCCGGGGACCGAGATCCGCGTGGGCCGGGCGAAGCTCGAGGGGCGCGTCCTTCGCGAGGATCGGTGCGACCTCGACGCGCACGCGCTCGGTCAGGAGCTCGTACGCGTCCTCGCCCTCCGGTGCGGCCGGGCGGCCCGCGCGCCGATCGACGAACTCGACGCGCAGGGGCGGGATCGACTGCGCGCCGGAGCGCGCCGGCTGCAGGCGATAGACCTGCTTCGCGACGGTCCGGCCCTCGTCGTCGATGCGCTCGCTCGGGGCGAAGTCGACGATCTCGAATCGACCGAGCGCCTCCCCGAATTCCGGCATCAACACCTCGACCTCGGGCTCGGCCACGACTTCGAGGGAGAGGACGAGCACGTCACCGATCACGGGGGCGGGCGGGTCGAGGGAGAGGGTCGCACGCACCGGACCGCGCAGGACGACCTGCTCGCTCGCCTCTTCCTCGGCCTCGTCCTGTGCCGTCGCGGCCGGGGCGTGGGCGAGGGCGAGCGCCACGAGGCTCGCGACGAACGCGAGGAGGTGTCGCTTCGAGATCACCGCCGCCCCCGGCGTTCGCGCATGCGGAAGAAGCGCACGAGCGGATCGACGACGTCGCCGGCGGCGTCGACGTGGATGAAGTCGATGCCCAGGGACGCGAATTTCGACGCGAGGCTCTGGACGCGCTCGCGCGCGCCGGCGTCGACCTCGCGACGGAACGCCGCGGAGCCGGTGTCGACGACCCGGGTCTCTCCGGTCTCCGCGTCCTCGAGCGCGACGAGCCCGGCGTCGGGCACCTCGAGCTCGTTCGGGTCGGTGACGAGGACCGCGATCACGTCGTGGCGGCGGTTGGCGGTGAGCATGGCCTGCTCGAAGCCATCGTCCAGGAAGTCGCTCACGACGAAGCAGATCGTCCGGCGCTTCGTCACCTGCATCAGGAACTCGAGTGCGGCGCCCACGTCCGTCGCTTCGCGCGCGCGCCGGGGCCTTCGCCCGGTCGCGAAGCGGTCCCAGGCGGCGCGCAGGCGCTCACGCAGGGTTGCCTCGCGGGTAGCCGCGGCGGCGGTCGCGTCCTCGTGGGCCAGGACTTCGCGCACGACGCGCAGCGCGTGCTTCTGTCCCTTGCGCGGGGGGATGTATTCCTCGATCCCGCCGTGGAAGAGCGCGAGGCCGACCTTGTCGTCGTTGCGGGTCGCCGAGAACGCCAGGAGCGCGCAGAGCTCCGCGGCCGCTTCGCGCTTGCTGCGGGTGCGCGAGCCGTAGTCCTGGGAGGCGGACACGTCCGCCATCAACATCAGCGTGAGCTGCCGCTCTTCGACATAACGCTTGACGTGGGGCTCGCCGGTCCGCGCCGTCACGTTCCAGTCGATCGCGCGCACGTCGTCGCCGGGGACGTAGGGGCGGACCTCGTCGAACTCCATCCCGCGGCCCTTGAAGACCGAGACGTACTCCCCCGCCAGCACGTCGGCCACCTGGCGACCGGTGCGAACCTGGATCTCGCGAACGCGTCCGAGGATCTCGCTGGTGAGCATCGCGCTTGCTAAGCGAGGCCGGTCAGGGGACGAGCACGCCCGCGAGGATGCGCTCGATCACGTCCTCGCTCGTGCGCCCCTGGGCTTCGGCCTCGTAGGTGACGACGACGCGGTGGCGAAGGACGTCGAGGGCGAGCTCCTTCACGTCGTGGGGCGTGGCGTAGGTCCGGCCCTGGAGAAAGGCGTTGGCCTTCGCGGCCTGGGTCAGGAAGAGCGACGCGCGCGGGGACGCGCCGGTCTCGATCATGCCGTCGAGATCGCTGATCCCGGCGACGGCGGGCTCGCGCGTCGCGTGCACGAGGTCGACGACGTACTCCTTCACCTTCTCGTCGATGAAGACCTGCTGCGCGACCTTGCGCGCGGCGAGGAGCTGGGTCGGGGTCGCGACCTTCGACACGACGGGCTCGGGCTGCCCGCTGGCCATCCGGTCGACGATCTTCTTCTCTTCGTCCTTGGTGGGATAGCCGACGACGACCTTCAGCATGAAGCGATCGACCTGCGCCTCGGGCAGCGGATACGTCCCCTCCTGCTCGATCGGATTCTGGGTCGCGAGCACGAGGAAGGGCTCGTCGAAGGAGTAGGTGGTGTCGCCGATCGTGACCTGCCGCTCCTGCATCGCCTCGAGCAACGCTGCCTGCACCTTCGCGGGCGCGCGGTTGATCTCGTCCGCGAGCACGAGATTCGAGAAGAGCGGCCCCTGCTTGACGCTGTAGGTCCCTTCGCGCGGGTTGAAGATCTCGGTCCCGATCACGTCGGCGGGCAGCATGTCCGGGGTGAACTGAATCCGAGAGAAGTCGGTGTCGATCGCGGTGGCGAGGCTCCGCACCGTCAGCGTCTTGGCGAGCCCGGGCACGCCCTCGAGCAGGACGTGGCCACCGGTGAGGAGACCGACGACCAGCCGGGAGATCATCGTCTCCTGCCCGACGACGACCTTCGCGACCTCCGCGACCAGGTCGTTGCAGACGCGGACGTGCTCCTGGATCTGGGCTTCCGGCGGGGCTCCGCTCCCGTCGCTCATCTCGCTCTCCTCCTTCATTCCTGCGCCGATCCGGCACGGATCGTCACGGCCAACGTGCCTGCGGCTTCGACGCCGCCGGACCCGGCCCCGTTCCCGCGGACGGGTCGGCGGCCGCGAGGATATGGGCGCGCCGTAGGGGGATTCAAGGCCTGGGGCGCCCGGAAAAGGGGAAATCGGCCGAATCGAGAGGGCGCTCGCCTACTCGGGCGACCACAGCACGCGGAAGCCGGCGCCCACCCGATAGTGCAGGGACTCCCGCTCGTAGCGGCCGGTGATGGTGCTGGTCTGGGGGACCCGCACGGAGGGCCCGCCCCCCTCGACGAACCAGGTGCCGGTCGCGACGAGGTCCGCCTTGCGATCCCCCAGCACGTGGTAGACGCGAAAGGTGGTGAAGAAGCGTGCGAGGAAGGGACCCGATCGCCCGGCGTCGATCCCCGCGTCGAGGCCCCCGCCGAGGCTGTGATACCCCTTCTCGCGCTCGGCATCGACGAAGAGCAGCCGACAGGGCGCGCAGTTTCCGCTCCCGTCGAGCACCTCGCCCTCGCCCGCGCCGAGGATCCCCTGGATCGTGTCGCGGCGATACATCCATTCGACGCTCGGACGGAGATAGACCTGACGGTCGAACAACTCGAACTCGACCTGTGACCCGATTCCGCCGGTCACCACCCAGGGCTTCGCCTGAGCACGGATTGCGGCGCCCTGCCCCTCGATCGAGGCGGGCGCCCGGAAGAACTCTGGCACGAAGGGCTGACCGCCCGGATCGCCGACAGTGGTGACGGGATCACTGCTGTCGATCACGTAGGCGAATTCGGCGTGCGCGACGAGGCGCGGCGACACACGCGTGTCGAACAACGGCGGCGAAGCGAGCTCGAGCCCGCCACCGACGCTCCACGGCAGCCCGACGCTCTCGCCGTCCTGGAATCCCTGGGACGTGGTGACCGCTTCCGCGGCGCGCTCCTCGGGGAGGCCGGCCGTGAAGATCGTGATGCCGGGTTGCCACCCGTGGCGATCGTTGGACGCGGCACGGGCGGGTTCGATGTGCGCGACGATGACGATCAGGGTGAGGAACGCGAGGATCGTTCCCGGTGTGATCACCCGTCGCTGCACGACCTGCCGACTCATGACGAAGGGTGGTAGCACGCTGTCCAACGATGCCCATCGACGACCCCCGATCACCCGAGCCGACCGGTTGACGCTGGTGTGCGAATGCTGAACGATCGGCGCATGCACCGCTCCCCCGCGTGTCCGAGTCGGACGCGTGTCGCATTCACCACGACCCTGTTCGCGCTCGTTCTCGCCCTCTCTGCCACTGCGCAAGAGGGGTCCGCGCCGGATGACGACGATCCGTGGGCCGGTGTCGAGGAGATGGTCGTCACGTCGAGCGGAGTGCTGGACGCGCTGACGGCGTCGACCGTTTCCGTGACGGCCTTCGACAGTTCGGATCTCGAAGCGATGGGCGCCGCCGACATGTCGGACGTGGCGAAGTTCACGCCGAACCTCGAGATCCGAACCGCGGGCTCGACCGCGGCGACGTTCTTCATTCGCGGCGTCGGACTGAACGCCTTCGACTCGAACGCATCGGGTTCCGTCGCGATCTACGAAGACGACGTCCCGAAGAACCTGCCCGCGATCCAGCTCAAGCAGCTCTACGACGTCGAAGGCGTCACGATCCTCAAGGGGCCGCAGGGCTCGGGCGCCGGGCGCAACGCTTCGGCCGGCGCGATCAAGGTGTACACGCGCAAGCCGACGGGCGAGGTCGGCGGATCCTTGCGCTTCGACTACGGCAACTTCAACGCGATCGACGTCGAGGGCGCGCTCGAAGCGCCGATCGTGGCCGACGTGCTCGCAGCGCGCACCGCGTTCTCCTTGAAGCGCCGCGACGGTCTCGTGACGAACCGGTGCGCCGGGCTGACCCAGGCCGAGATCGACATGGGCCTCGGCGGCGGCACCACTCCCTGCCGGAACGGCTTCGCCGACGACCTCCTGCCCGGACTGGAAAAGGAGCTCAACAACATCGACGTCTGGGCCGCGCGCATGACCGCGGTGTTCCAACCGCCCGACCTGGACATGGAGTGGACGTTCTCGTTCCACGGGAGCCGCCGCGATCAGCTCGGCACCGTCGGCGAGAGCCTCGGCGCACTCAACTCCCTCGGCTCCGCCGACCGGCTCGGCTACGTCCAGCCGGAGATCGCCGCCGAGCGCGATCGCATCCTCGCCACGCTGCCGCAACCCTCCGCGCGCGATTGCCGCCTGTTGTTTCCCGGCGACATCGTCGCCCAGCGCGCGTGCCGGAACGCGCCGCAGATCGAGGCGTCCCGACAGCTCGCGCAGAACCTCGGCGACCGCCCCCTCGACCAGTTCCCCTTCGAAGGCTCCTACAACCTGGACGGCTACGAGCGCCAATCGAGCTGGGGCGCCTACTTGCGAGGCGAGTGGGAGCTCGATGCGATTCGGATCCAGTCGATCACCGGCTTCGAACGCGACGACCGGGAACGGCTGATCGACGCGGACTACTCCCCGAACAAGCTGTTCGAGTTCGCGATCGAAGACGACCTCTGGCAATTCTCCCAGGACCTGCAGATCGAAGGCGAGATGACGGACTATCCAGTCGCCTGGAGCACGGGCGTCTTCTACCTGCAGGAACGCCTCGACTTCGTCCAGTTCACCGACGCCCGAACACCCTTCGAGCCCAGCATCGCGAACTACGTCCAGGACACGCAGAGCCTCGGGGTCTTCGCGGAGTTCGACTGGGACATCCTCGACGACGTCACCCTCACGGCGGGCGGCCGCTACAACTGGGAATACAAGCGCTTCGACACCCAGATCTTCTCGGTGACCGGCGCGACCCTCAGCCCGCGCTGCCAGATCCCGTTGTCCGGCCGGCCCCCGCCCTGTCAGCGCACGTTGACCGTCGATCACCCGACGGGCACGATCAAGCTCGACTACCGCTTCGACGAGAGCCGGAACGTGTACCTCTCGTACAGCCACGGCTGGAAGGGCGCACAGTACAACGCGCGGGACGCACGGCGGGCGGGCGCCGTGACCGACGTGGCGGATCCCGAAGTGATCGACGCCTTCGAGATCGGCTTCAAGGGCAGCTGGTTCGAGGAGCGAGTGCGGCTCACCAGCGCCTTCTTCTACTACACCTACGACAACTACCAGGTCTTCACGTTCTCGAACAACGCCGGCGAGCCCCCCCAGCGGATCGTCATCAACGCAGACGACGCCGAGCTCTATGGCGCGGAGGTCGAGACCTACTTCGAGCCCTGGGACGGCCTGATCGCGGAGATCCGGTTCAGCTGGCTCGAGAGTCGCTTCCTCGACTTCACGGATGCCGTCGCTCGCCCCGAGGGCGAGAACGCGAACGTCGTCCGGCGCGTCGTCACCGACTTCAATGGCAACCCCCTGCCGAACGCGCCGCGCTTCAAGCTCTCCGGGAACATCAGCTACCCGTTCCTGCTGCCGATGGGACTCACGATGACGCCCCGCTACGAGTTCACGTGGTCCGACGACGTGTTCTTCGACCCGAGCGGCGGACGGGGCTCCCCGGACGTGACCGGCGCGATCTTCATGCCGGACAACACGATCGGGCAGGAGGCGCTCTTCCTGCAGAACATCCGGGTCACCTTCGCGACCGAGAGCGGCGCGATCGAGGTGTCGGGATGGGTGCGCAACCTGACCAACGAGGTCTACAAGCAGCTGGCGTTCGACGCGTCTGCAGGCCCCGCGCTCGTCGGCAACCTCGTCGGCGACCCGCGCACCTACGGCTTCAGCGGGAAGCTCACGTTCTAGCGACCGCGACGCACGAGGCGACCTATTCGATCGCGTACCCGAGCGCACGGAGCTGATTCGCCTCCATCTCGTCGATCTCGACCTCGACCGGGCCCGCGCCCCAGGGCGGATCCGGGCTGTCCAGGTACTCGTCGGCCAGCGCCCGCAGGTCGGCGGCGAGCTCGGGATGGTCCGTGATCACGTTGCGGCGTTCGAGGGGATCCGCGCTCGCATCGAAGAGCGACTCGATCTCCGGGTCGCCCGGCTCGCCGGTTCCGATCTGCAACACGAAGCGGTACGGACCGAGCGTGACGGCGATCGCCGGTCGTGACGGACTGTCCATCCGACCCCAGCCGCGATCGAGGTGCGACACCGCGACGAGATCGTCCTCCATCGACTTGCCCGTCGCGGCGGCGAAGATCTCGGGCGCGAGGGAGCGTCCGTCGGCGTCCGGCAGCGCCGGCAGTCCGAGCAGGTCGAGCACGGTCGGCCAGATGTCGACGTTCCGCGTTCGCGTCTCGACGACCGCGCCCGGATCGAGCCGGAACGGGAAGCCCAGGATGAAGGGCACCTCCGTCGACTCGCGGAACACCTCGCGCGCGTGACCCTCGAGGCCGCGCTCGCCGAACGCCTCGCCGTGGTCCGAGGCCATCACGATCAGGGTCTTCTCGAGCAGCCCCTCGTCGACGAGGTGCGTGAGCAGCTGGCCGATGATGCCGTCGGTGCGGTGGATCGAGTTGTCGTAGATGTCGGAGTACGTGGTGCCGAAGAGCGCGCTCGACGGGTCGTAGAGGTATTGATGGATGTCCATCAGATGGACGTAGAGGAACCAGCGCTCGTCGCCGTGGATGCGCAGGAACTCCTTCGAGGCCTCGAGGGCGTCGAGGTCCGTTCCCTCGAGCTTCACGTGCGGGTTCTCCGCCCGGAGGTGGCGCGGGCGGCCGCGGGGGATCGGTCGCTCGTAGAACTCGAAGCCCTGGGCGAAGCCGAAGTTCGGCGCGACCCAGCCGTTGCGCCACACACCGGCGGTGCGGAAGCCGGCGTCGCGCAGGATCTCCGCCGGCATGACCGCCTCTTCCGGCGCGCCGTGTGAGGAGCGGAGCACGCCGGTGCGCTGGGGATAGAGGCCGGTCCAGAGCGAAGCCATCGAGCATTTGGTCCAGGACGACTGCGCGAGCTGGCGGGAGAAGCGCACGCCGGTCGAGGCCATGTAATCGAAGGTCGGCGAGGTCTCGCGCTCGTAGCCATAGCTGTGGAGGCGATGAGCGCGAAGGGTATCCGTCAGGATGAACAACACGTTGACGTCGTCGCGGCGCTTGAGGGCCTCGATGTCGTAGGCCGTGCCGCGCGGGCGCGAGTCGGCGTTGCCCATCTCGATCCGCAGCACGCCCGTCACCCACAGCAGGGCGACGACCGCGAGGGCAAGAGCGAGGGCGGCGAGGAGCGCGCGCAGGACCTTCATGGGGCGAGGGTCTAGCAAACGGGTGGCCGTGTGCGCGCCAATGGAGTGGTAGGATGGCTCGATGCTTCTCGTCCCCCGCATCCCCCTCGCTCTGTTTCTCGTGCTCATGCTCTCTGCGCTCACGGCGTGCGATTCCGGCCCCAAGGTCGAAGACGTGCGCGCGCTGCAAGCCCAGGGGCGCTTCGAGGCGAGCCTCGACCCGCTTCGGACGCTGCTCGACGAGACCCCGGACGATGCCGAGGTCAACTTCCTCTACGGGACCGCACTCAATCGAACCACCAGCTCGCCGATCGCCCTCTTCTCCCTGCGCAAGGCGGCCGAGGATCCGGCCTGGAGCGCCCGGGCCCACCTCGAGCTCGCCGCCGCGACCATGCAGAACGCCGACTTCGAAGCAGCGATCGGGCACGCGACCCGGGTGCTCGAGGACGAACCGGATTCGATCGCGGCGAGAAGCCTGCGCGGCATGGCCTACCTGAACGAGGGAGAGGCCGAACCGGCGCTCGCGGATTTCGACCGCGTACTCGAGCTCGCGCCGAACGACGAGCCCGCGCGCGCCTCCCGGGCCGCGGCCCTGATCATGCTCGACCGGATCGACGAAGCCGCGGAGGCGATTGCGCGAATCGACGAGGTGCCCGAGGGCCGCTCCGCCCCGCCGGCGACCCAGGCGCTGGTCTGCACCACCCGCGCGACCCTCTTCGGCGAACGCGGTGACGTCGCGGAGGCGGAGTCGGCCTTCGAGGCCTGTCTCGTCGCGCATCCCGTCGATGCGACGCTGATCGAGCAGGCGATCTCCTTCTTCGACTCCCTCGGACGACGCGATCGGGCCACCCAGATCCTCGAGGACGCCCTCGAGAAGTCGCCCGGCAGCGCGGTCTACCGCACTCGGCTCTCGCGCCGCGCCTCGGTCGACGGTGACGACGAGAAGGCCGAGCGCGTGCTCCTCGTCGGCACCGAGCTCCCCGACCCGCGCACCCGTGGCGTTGCCTGGACGGACCTGACGAACCTGTATCTGACGCGCGGCGAGCTCGACCGAGCGATCGACGCCTATCGCGAGGCGATGGCCGTCGCGCCGGAGCCCACCCAGCTCTCCGTGCTCACCCTCGCGGATCTGCTCGCGCGGGCGGAGCGCAACGCGGAGGCGCTCGAGGTCGCCAAGCAGCTCACGCGCGACTCCTACCGCGGGCTGATCGAGTCGCGTATCCACTTGAACGAGGGACGACCGGCCCAGGCGCTGGCGCGGCTCGACACGGTCTTTCCGACCTGGCCCAACAACCCGGGCGCCCGCTACTACGCCGGCCGCGCCGCCGAGCAGCTCGGCGACTTCACCCGGGCGATCGAGGAGTACCGCCAATCGATCCGCTCGGATCCCGAGCAGACCGACGCCGGGCTGCGGCTCGCCAATCTCTACCTCGCCGCCGGCTCGCTGCAGAACGCCTGGAACAGCGCCGCCCAGCACTTCCGCCACCACCGCGACGACGCCCAGGCGGTTCGCGTGCTCCTCCGGGCGGCGAGCAGCGCCGAGAACGAGAGCGTCGACCAGCTGCTCGCGCGCCTCGCCGGTGGTCCGCTCTGGCCGACCGCCGTGGCGATGCGCGCGCAGCGGATCGAGGCGATGCGCGGGGTCGACGCCGCGATCGCGTTCCTGGACGGAAACGAGCAGCTCGACCTCACGCTCCCCGCCCACGCCGAGGTGCTCCGCACGCGAGCGCGGCTGCTCGTCTCGAACGGCCGCGGCGAGCAGGCGTTGTCGGAGACCGGCGCCGCGCTGGCTTCGGCGCCCGGAGAAGGCGCCTTCCACGAGATTCACGGCCGCGTGATGGCCGCGACGGGCGCGCCGACGCCGGCGGTCGGCCGGGAGCTGGCGAAGGCCGTCGAGCTCGCACCCGACGACTGGAACGCCCTCACGGCGATCGCTGACCACCTCGCCTCGGAAGGCGATCTCGCGTCGGCGCTCACGCACTACCAGCGGGCCGCCGAGGCAGACCCGGCGGAGCCCGAGCCCGCGCGCGCCGTCGCGCGGACCCTCGCGAGAATGGGACGTACGAACGACGCGGAGGCCGCCTGGGAAGCGCACCTGATCGAGCATCCCTGGGACGTCGAGGCCGCCCTTGCCCTCACGCATCTCCGAATCTCGAGCGACCGGCTCGATGACCGGACCGTCGAGCTCGCCGAGCGCGCGGTCCTGTTCCTGGGCGGGCCGACGGCGCAGGAGCAGCTGATCCAGATTCATCGGTCCCGCGGGGAGAACGCGCGAGTCCAGGCGCTCGAGGTGGCGCGCCGGCAGCGACGCCCGCTGGCGCCCTTGCACGTGACCCCGATCGAAGGTGCCGGCGGCGGAGGCGCCTAAATCACTGCCGGTATTCTCGAAATGCAACGCATGGGATTCGATCGTCACGCGCCGGCTACCAATGCATAAAATGGGGCCATCAGCCTGCATTTTCGATCGACTCCGCGTCAGCTGATGCGTAGAATGACCCGGCATGTATGAGGACACACGACCCGGACTCGAGGCCGGATCGAAGGAGGAGCTGGAGATGAAGATCGGAATGCGAGCAGGCGCCGTGCTGGTGGCCCTCGCCCTCACGACACTGGTTGCCACGACCGCGAGCGCCGACCCGCGCAGCATGATCGGCAACATCCTGGTCGAGAATCCCTCCGCGGGCTTCGAGCTCGCGCCCGGCGTCTACGGACGCAAGGTCGGCGGCGCCGGACCCAACCTCTTTCCGCCGAACGCGGCCGTTCCGAGCCTGAGCGTCGCGGGGGCGACGCCAGGCACGTTCGTCGGTCGCCAGGTCACGCTCCCGGCGAGTGAGCTCAACCGCACGGGCTTCGAGTTCCGCGACTTCCCGGCCTTCGGCAACGTCGGCCAGGTCTCGAAGTCGTTCATGACGGTCCAGGGCGCAGCGACCTTCGCCGAGAACCAGGGCGCGCTGGCTAACTGCCCCGGTCCCGGCTGCACGGCCGGCGGTGCCGGTTCGGCAATCAGCTGGTGCCCCCCGCTCACGCACCTGCCGGCCTCGCCGGCGCCCGGCACGGCGCTCGCCCAGATCGGCAACTGGGACTGCGCCAGCTGGCAGGCGGGTGCAGGCGGCGGTGACCGCTTCCTTCGCGTCGCCATCTCGAACGCGTCCCTTCGAAACAACTTCGGCGGGACGTTCACGCTGCTTCGCAACCACGCGATGAACGTGTGGCGCGTTCCGGTCGCCCCGTCGACGCCGAACGCGTCCGACGCCGAGGCGACAAGGTCGTGGATGGACATCACGAACCTCGCGTGGTCCGGCGGCCGCTCGAACTTCGACTTCACCGGCCTCGGCGGAAACAACGGTCCGCGCGTCCTCGCCCGGCTGAACGCCAACGGCGCGGTCATCTCGACCTTCGGCTGCACGAACATGGTCGGAACGGTCATGGGAAGCCTGATGGCAGGCGTCGGCCCGCCGATCCTCAATGCCGGTAGCAACTGCGGGACCGACCCGGCCCCGAACGCACCGGGCCAGGGCTGGGGCTTCAAGATGACGACCGGCACGATCTCCGGCTCGGATCCCTACCCCTTCGGCGCGGTCGTGACGACGGTCGCCGGCACACCCTTCAACCCGACCTTCGGGACGCAGCCGGCGAGCCAGGGCTTCTTCTTCAGCCGCATGGGCAACGACTCGTTGACTGCCACGGCGGCAGGCGGTGGCCGGAACATCGTGATGCTCGGCGGCGGCGTCGCGGTCGATCCCGACAGTGGCAACGCCTTCTTCCGCATCACGCGCCTCGAGATGAACCTGGTGGCGCCGGAGCCGGCGGCAGGCGCTGCGCTCTTCGCGGGCGTCGGCGTGCTCGTCGCGGTCGCGCGGCGACGCATGAAGCGCTGAGCGACTCGGGCCTTCACGGGCTCGTGCCGGACCTGACAGGAGGGCGGATGGCCAACCGGCCGTCCGCTCTCTTTCTCTTCCACCGGAGGAGACCTCGTCGATGACTTCCAGATCGGTGCTCGGGATCGCCGTCGCACTGCTCGTCGGAATCGCGCTCGGATGGGCGCTCCCCCCCGCCTCCTCGCCTACCGGCGACGCCCGGCCGGCCGTCCAGGCCGCGGCTGATCCCATCGCCGCCCTCGAGACGATCCTCGCGATGGAGTCGCCTCGCGAGCGGGCGCGCGCTTTGGTGGACCTGCTCGACCGCACGCACCCCTCCTCGGGCCTGCTCGTGCGCGAGAAGCTGAGCGAGCTGCGGGCGGAGCCGGGGATGGATGAGATCGTCGAGATCCTGGTCGCCGAGTGGTGGGCCGACGCTGCGCCGCAGATCGCGTTCGTGCATCCGATCGATCCGCTCTGGCCGGACCGTCACCCGTGGGTCCGCACGGTCGTCGAGGCTTGGACCGAGACGGATCCGATCGCCGCGGCGCTCGCCGTCCAGAACATGCCGGCGGGCCCCAACAAGGGACGGAAGTCCGCCGCGCGGGCGGTCCTGGACGCCTGGCTCGCCCTGGATACGATGCCCGACCCGAAGGCCCTGCTCGGCGTGATCGCGCAGCTCGAGCCGATGGCCCGGGGTGGTGCTCTCCACCACGTCGCGAAGACGCTGATCGAACATCGTGGGATCGACGCAGCGCTCGACGTCATTCGAAGCATGCCCGACGAAAGGACGCCGGGCGGAAGCGTGCAGCAGGAGCTTCTCGCCCGGACCGGGGTCGCTCTGCTCGACTTCGACGAAGGTCGCGCCGTCGCCTGGGCCGCCGAACACGCGGGCACACCAGCGGGCCCCGGCATTCACAAGCACATCGCCTACTACTGGGGCGTAAACGTTGGGCGCCCGGCCCTCGAGTGGGCGCTCGATCTGCCGGACTCCCCGTCCAAGCCCGCGATCGTGAAGCGCGCATGGATCAGCTACTCGCGCAAGCATCGGGACGACGCGGCAGACTGGCTCCGCTCGCGTCCGCCACACCCCGAGATGAAGGCCGCCTATCGCGACTTCATCCGGTCGCTGGCAGAGACCGAGCCCGAACCTGCGGTCGAGCTGGCCGAGCGCGCCGAGGACCCGGACTACCGGAACGATCTGCTCGCCGCGGCCGCCGAAGGCTGGATGACGGTCGATCCCGAGGCGGCGCAGGCCTGGCTCGCGGGCTCCGGGCTCCCGCCCGAGCTCACGCAGCGGGTGCGCGCCGCCGCGCGCAAGACCCGGGCGCCGCGACCCGGCTGAGTCGGGGCGGCTGAATCGGTGCGGCCACGGCTGCCCGGTCAGGCGAACGCGCAGCGCACGCGCCCTGCCTCGCGACTCTCGCGGAGTGCCGTTCGGCCGCGTGCGCAAGCGTCGTCGAGCGCCTCGCGCTCGGCTTCGGGCAACGCGTCGCGTCGCGTTCGCGGCCGACTTCGGATCAACGCCACCGCCGCGTCGATCCAGTCCGCCGACGGCAGCTCGAAGAAGTCGGCGATGAAGGCGAGGCCTTCGCGCGGACGCTCGACGAGGTCTTCGAAGGCGATCTCGGCGAAGCGGTCCGGCCCGAGCGCGTTTCCGGCGGCCACGCCTCGCTCCACCTGATCGCTCCAGTATCGCCCGAAGACCGCAGGCTCGAGCTTCGCGTCGAGGATCTGCGAGATCAGATCACCGCGCTCGACCGGCCCCGCGAAGTCGAGCCCCCGGCTCTCGGAGACGCGCTTCCCGTCCGCGAGGGCGACGTCGTAGAGCAGCGCGATCGGCAGCCGGTAGATCCCGTGCTCCCGCATCGAGAGCGCCGTCTCCGCGCCGTCCCGGTGGAGGTGGAGGAAGCGCGCGTCGGGGAAGCAGGTCGCGAGGGCACCGGCGTAGTCGATCGATGATCCCGAGCGCTCGATCCACGTCGACGTGCCCGACCGCGCGCAGAGCCACGCGAAGAGCGCGCGGTAGTGCTCGCCCGCGCTGGTCTCGGGCCGGGCGCGCGCCCACTCGATCAGCGCGTCGAAGAGGCCGTCGGGATCGTCGCTGAGGCGCGGCGCCATCGACACGCAGAGCCAGGGCAGCCGATCGTGGGGCGCATAGCGCGCCCCGGGCGCACCGAAGGGGTAGACGATCTCCTCGGCGGTATGCCCCCTCCGCAGAGCCGCGGTGACGACCGTCTGCTCGGCCCCGAGCAGGTCCGCGAGCGCCCCGCCGTCGAGGGCGGGCGCGAACCGACGCGCCACGTCGAGCCCGTTGAAGAACTCGAAGAGCGACGACACGTCGGGATGGACGTCGAGCATTCGCGACAAGAGCGTCGAGCCACAGCGCCCGGAGCCGACGACGAACCGATCCACGCGCGTTCCTCCTCGCCTATCCTCGGACCGATGACCGAGTCGCTCCCCGCTTCCTCCTGGCCGACGATCGCCTGCGCGATCGAGCGCACCGCCGAGATCGTGGCGCAGATCGACCACCCGGACACGCCCCGCTTCCAGGCGGAGGCGGAGCGCTATGTCGCGCGCTTCCTCGCCGCGGGACTCACGAGCTGCGTGCTGCACAACGATCCGGACCATCCGGTCTTCGGTCGGATGATGGACTACACGATGCCGTGGGGGCTCGATCACCCGGACTGCCTCTACCTCTACGCGCCGCTCCGGAGCGACGCGACCTATCGCGTACGGGGCCCGCGCGGCAGCGCGAACCACTTCGACGTACAGGTGAACGCGGGGCACTTCGCGCTCGGCAGTGTCCAGGCGACGGTGACCCTCGCCTCGACCGACGCGCGCGCCCTCGACCTCGCGCCCGGGGACGCGCTCGATCTCCAGATCGGCGGCGAGCGCGCTGCCACGGATGCGGCCCATTGGCTCGAGACCGGAGACGACGCGGGGTTCCTGCTCGTGCGACAGTATTTCGGGGACTGGGCGAACGAACGTCCGGCCGATCTGCTGATCGAACGCGAGGGCGCGACGTTTCCGTTTCCCCCGCCGACACCCGAGCGCGTCGCCGAGCAGCTCGCCCTCCTCGAGACCTGGCTCGTGAAGGGCGCCGAGCAGTGGGCGCGGATGAGCGCGGGCTTCCTGTCCCTCCCGGAAAACTCGGTGATCACCCACGCCGCCGACGCGGCCTCGCAACACGGCGGCGCCGCGGACCAGGCCTACTGCATGGGCAACTTCGCCTGCGCGCCGGACGAGGCGGTGGTCGTTTCCTTCACGCCGCCTGCGTGTCACCACTGGGTGTTCGCGATGGGGAATCGGTACTGGGAGCAGGTCGAATACGCCTCGCGCCAGAGCTCGCTCAACGGCTTCCAGGCCGCGATCGACGACGACGGCGTGTTCCGGGGCGTGATCGCGCACGACGACCCGGGCGTGCCGAACTGGCTCGATCCCGCCGGCGACGTCCTGGGCACCGTCGCGATGCGATTCCTGGGAGCGAAGGAGGCGCCGTCGCCGAGCTTCGAGCGCGTGTCCCTGTCGCAGGTGCGAGACGCCCTGCCCAGCTCGACGCCGCGGGTGTCGCCGGCGGCCCGCGCCGGCGCGCTCCGTGATCGCTACCGTGCCGTGATGGCGCGGTACCGGCGCTAGGCGAGGACACGGCGATGGCGAAGACGGGCGACGGAGACAGCCTCGGCACCGCGGAGGGCGCGGTCCTCGGGCGCGCGAGTCACACGCTGAATGCCGAGGACCCGGTGCTCCGGGACACCTGGGCGATCGAGCTGCTCGGCGAGGCCTCCCGCGCACAAGCCCGGGATCCGGAGCACGACGCGCGCGTGCTCGAAGCGAGTGGCATCGACTTCCGCCTGATCCTGGCCCTCGGCATCGGGAGCCTTCGCTACGCGGAGGACGAGGTCGAACGCTGCGTGCGCGCGGGGATCGACCAGTACGTGATCCTCGGCGCAGGCTTCGACACCTTCGCGCTCCGCCGGGACGATCTGGCCGACGCCGTGCGCGTCTTCGAAGTCGACTTCCCCGACGTGCAGGTGTTGAAGCGCAGCCGGATCGACGCGGCGGAGCGGACCCCGGCGCAGATCCCGACATTCGTCCCGGTGGACTTCGAGTCGATGAAGGTCTCCGATGCGCTCCCGGCCGCCGGCTTCGACCCCGCCCGCCCCTCGATCTGGTCGTGGATGAACACGATCCCCTACGTGACCGTCGAAGCCACGGAAGCGACCCTCGCCGACCTGCGCCCGTTGATGGCCCCGGGCAGCCGGCTCTGCCTCAACTATCAGGGCGACGTGCCCCTCACCCCCGACCAGCGGGCGTACCTCGGCAAGATCGGAATGACGACCGAACAGGGCGGCGAGCCCTGGGTCAGCAAGTGGCTGCCCGAACGCTTCGAGAAGGTCGTCGCCGAACGCGGCTTCGAGCTGATCGAGCACGCGACGGAGGACGACCTCAACGCGCGCTACTACGCCGACCGGACCGACGGGATGTTCGCCGGCGTCCCGGCACGGCTGGTGACGATCGAGGCCGTCGACTGAAGGCGTTCAGACCGCGTCGAAGAGCGCGAAGAGCTCCTCGAAGGCCTTGAACTGGCCGCCGTCGGTCGCCGACGGCACCAGGATCGGCGTCTTCACGCCGGCCTCGTACCAGGCCTGAACGCCTTCGAGGACGCGATCCGCGGAGCCGTAGAGCGTGCAGTCCGAGAGCCACTCGTCGGTCATCAGCGAGGTGAGCTCGTCGCGCTCCCCGGCCTCGATCGCCGCCTCGATCGCCTCCATCTCCTCGACGTAGCCGGCTTCCTTCCAGTAGTTGCGGTAGTTCGGAAGGCCCACGTACATGACCAGCGTGCGCCGATTGACCGCGGCCGCGGCTTCGAGGTCGTCGGAGATGCAGGTCGGGATCATGTCCCCGACGAAGAAGTCGTCGCTCTCACGGCGCGCTTCGGGGATCACCGACAGCGACTTCGGCGTGTGCCGTCGCGACACGTTCGCGTAGACGACGCCGTCGCCGATCTCGTCGGAGAGGGCGACCATCTTGCTGCGAAGCCCCCCGAGCACGATCGGCGGAAGATCGCCGACGCGCTTCGCGCCTCGCACCGCGCCGACGAAGTCGCGGATGTCCGTGAGCGGCTTTCCGCCCTTGATCCCGAAGCGCCCGTTCACCGCGTCGTGGCTCACGCCGATCCCGAACGTGAACCGTCCCCCCGACACCTCGTGGATCATCGAGATCGTCTGCGCGTAGTCGACGGGGTGTCGTGTGTAGATGTTCGCGATCGACGTGCCGAAGGGGATGCGTTCGGTCGCGTGCGCGAGGGAATGGGACAGGCCGACGCCGTCCGCGAAGCTCGCGCAGTAGATCCCCGCATAGCCGCGCCGTTCGATCTCCTGGGCGAGCTCGAGGGTCTTCACTCGGCGACCGGGCACGGCGGAGAGAGCGAGGGCGGGTAGCGGGATCGAGGGTTGGGCGCTCACGGCGGTGGACTCCTTGGCTTCGGCGCGGTTCGCGCGAGGAAACGTCGGGGATAGCGCACTCGACTCGGCGCTGCTCCGGACGCGCGTCCAGCCACCGGGTCAGAATTTGAACGCGAGCGTGATCCCGTAGGTCCGCGGATCCCCGATCGCGTGCAACACGGACCAACGCAGTCTCGCCAGGTTGAACGCGTCCACCGTGTAGGCCTGGTCGGTCAGGTTCTCGATCCAGCCCGAGAGCTCGATCCGCTCGGACGGGTCCCTGTACGTGAGGCGCAGGTTCAACAGCCAGAGCGGATCCTGCTGCACGTACTCGGTGTTCTCCGCCGTGAAGAACACCTCGTCCTTGAACGACCAGTCGAAGCGCGGCGTGAGCGAGCCCCAGCTGCCCCCGACCGGCCAGGCGACGAAGCCGATGAAGGCCTTCTCCGGGGAGTTGATCAGGCGGTTGCCGGTCAGGTCCTGGATCACGGTCCGGACGACGGGCTCGAAGTCGAAGTTCTGGACCTCGAAGACGTTGACGAAGTCGGTGTATTTGCTGTCGAGCCAGGCGAAGGTGAGCCGGATCCAGAGCCCCTCGAAGATTGGTGGCGCCCAGCCTTCGAAGGGCCGCAGGTCGATCTCCGCCTCGACCCCGAGCACGTCCGCGTCGTTCGCGTTGATCAGCTCGGGCACCGGCGCGTTGCCCCCCGAGTTCCGAAGCTGGAAGACCTGCAGATCCTGGTAGTCGTAGTAGAACAGCGCCGCCGAGAGCTTGACGCGCTCGCCCAGGAAGATCGCCTTCACGCCGGCTTCGATGGAGTCCACGGTCTCCGGATCCGCAGGCTCGGTCAGGCGGGAGGCATCGCTCGTGGGCGCGATCGGATTCAGCACCGCCCCGTTGATGTGAGGCCCCTTCCAACCCCGCGCGTAACGCACATAGAAGGAGACGTCGGTGGCCGGGCTCCAGGTCGCGACCAGCTCACCCGCCCAGCCCCACGCCCGGGCGGCCGCGGCGGCGCTGCGCGGAGGAATCGGCTGCCCGGCCTGAGGATGGTTCCGCGGAAACGTGATCGGGAGACGGAGGCCGGTCCCGAAGGCGATCCGCGCCCGATTGAACGTGAGGTTCAGCTCCTTGTCCTCGTAGTTCAGCCGAACACCGCCCTTCAGCTCGAAGGTCTCGGTGGGCGAGTAAGAGAGGTCGTACCAGAGTGCCGCATAGCGCGTGAAGTAGGTGTAGTCCTGGGAGATCTCGGGCGTGACGAGCCCGAACGTGAAGCGGTTCCTCACTTCGAGCGACTCGTAGAGCAACATCCCGCCGAGCTGCCAGTCGAGGCCGTGCGCGCCGTCATGGTCGAGACGGAGCTCCTGCGAGAGCTGCGTCGCGGTGTTGTCGAGGTCCGGGGTGATCCCGGGCAGGGGCGAGCCGTCGAGGTTCAGGGTCGTGTCGCGGCGATTCCACTCGTAGCCCGTGATCGTCGTGAGCTTGTACCGGCCGAAGGTCATCTCGCCGACGAGGTTCGACCCGAAGAGGTCGATCTTCTCCTTCTCGACGTCGTCGTAGTCGCCCTCGTAGGGGTTGCCCTGGAACGGGCTCGTGATCGGCACGAAGCTGTTCCGGTTGCGCCACATCCGGTTGTCCGGATCGAGATACCCCGCCTGGTCGCGACTGCCGACCGCCGGCCCCGGGCGCGTCTCGGTCAAGCGCTGGATCGCGGCCAGCACCTGGAACTGTCGGGCGTCTCCGCGGTTCTGCCCGCCGTGGAGGTTCAGCTGCCAGTCCATGTCGAGGAATTCGTGCTCGAAGCGGAAGATCGTCCGGGCCGCCCAGTTCTTCGTGTCATTCACCCACTCCTTGACCGGCGCGACTTCTCCGCGCGTCCACCCCTTTCCCGGCGGCGAAGACATCGGGTCCGTGTTCAACAGATCGAAGCAGGTCACGTTGGAGCCGAAGATCAGGGCATTCAGGATCGTCTGTTCGTTGGCGCCGTTCGACTCCCGGGCCAGCGGCCGTTCGATGTAGTCCGCGTCGGCGCAGCGGTTCTTCGTCGTCCCCTTGCGCTGGCTCCACTTCGCGGCGGCGCGGACGGTGAGGCGGTCCTCGACGATGACGTTCTCGATGGCCACGTTCAGGTCGAGCTGGTGGAAGCGACCGTAGGTGGCCGAGCCACTCATGCTGCGGACGCCGGTCGGCTTGCGCGCGAGGACCCGGATCGTGCCCGCGGAAGCGTTTCGTGCGTAGCGCGTCGCCTGCGGGCCGCGCAGCACCTCGATCCGCTCCACGTCGAAGAGCTGCGCGAGCTGGGCCGCCGGCGAGTTCATGTGGATCTCGTCGTTGTAGACCGCGACCGACGAGTTCGAGTTCGCGTTGAAGTCCCGCAAGCCGACGCCGCGGATGAAGAGCGTCGGATTCGACGCGGCAAAGGGCGTGCGGATCTCGAGGTTCGGCGTGAAGGTCGAGACGTCGGCGAGATCCTCCGCCCCGATTGCCGCGAGATAGTCCGAGTCGAAGGCGACCGCCGAGATCGTGTCGTGGAAGAAGGCGGGCATTCCGCCCTCCTCCTCGACGATCATCTCCTCGACGCCCTCGTAGGGATCGTCCGCCGCGAGCGCCGGCGTGGCGACGAGACAGGCGAACAGCATCAGCAACGCGCGCGATCGGCTTCGGGCCTGCATCACTCGATCGCGGAGCGCTCCGGGTGGTTCGTGGGGTCGTCGATCGCGAGGCGCTCCGGGTGGAACACCGGGTCGTCGCGCGACGCCGTCCCGTGGGTCCAGCTCTCGTCGAGCGGGTCGAGGGCGTCGTGACGGATCCACTCCCAGCGGAGCTCCCGCCTTGCGATGCGCCACTCGCCGTCGCGCCGCTCGAAGCGGTCGAGGTAGCGGATGCCCATCACGCTGTCGGTGGTGTCCCGCCCCTTCTCTGCGGCGACGTGATGGCAGATCGCCCAGGTCTCGCTCGCAGCCGAATCCCCGTCGACCTCGATCAGCGCCTGACCGAGCTTGTGCATCGTCGTCCGGAAGCGCGACCAGACCTCCTTCTCCACGAACGTCACGAAGCCGTCGAGATCCCCTCGATACGATCCATGGTCGTCGAAGGCGTCCGCGTGATAGGTGCTCCGGATCATCGCAGGATCCCGCCGGTCGACGCCGCGGCAATAGCGGACGAGGACGGCGTAGATCTCGGCTCGGTCGGCAGCGGCGTCCAGCTGGACGTGCGTGTCGGCGGGCACCGAAGCCCGGGCGCCGCTCGAGACGACCGGATCGCTTCCGTCGCGCTGGCCCCGAGAGAAGCCCGGGTACTCGGCCTGGCTGCCGATCGCGACCGAACGCTCCCACTCGAAGGTCATCCGCCGGTCCGCGATCTTCCAGCCGTCGCCGCGATCTTCGAGCTCGTCGACGTAGCGCGCGCCCATCACGAGATCGGTGGGCTCCTCGGCATCGCCGAGCACGTGGTGGGCGATCGCGTAGGTCTCCGCGAACGCGCGCTCGCTCCCGGGCGCCCCGTCCACGACGATCAGCTGGTTGCCGAGCTTGTGCATCGTGCAGGTGAACGTATCCATCACCGTGGGCTTCACCCATTCGACGAAGCCCCGGGCGTCGCCCTGGTAACCGCCGTGGTCGTCGTGCGCGTCCGGGTGATAGGTGGATGCCACGAGCTCCAGGTCGCAACGATCGACGCCGCGGGTGTAGCGGGCGAGCGTGTCGAGGCAGGACTGCTTGATGGCCAGCACGCGCGGCTCGTCGGGGCGACCCACGCGAACCGGGTGCGCGAAGACGGCGTCCTGATGGCTCTCGAATCCGCGGGCATAGCTCTCGGCCAGGGGGATGCCGCCGCAGGGATCGGTCCGCGCCCAGTCCCAGGTACAGACCCGATGGGCGATCCGCCATTCGCCCTCTCTCCGCTCGAACACGTCGACGTAGCGGAGTCCGTAGATGAGGTCGCTCTGTGCCGCGTGCTCGTCCCGGCGGATGTGATGCGCCTCGGCGTAGGACTCGGCGACCGCGCGGTCTGGATCGGTGGGGTCGAGGTCGACCGCGATGTGGCCGCTGAAATGCTGGGTCTTCTCGAAGAAGGCCCACACCATCGGCGCCAGGGTCTCGACGAAGCCTTCGACCGGCCCCTTGAAATAACCGTGGTCGTCGTACGCACCCGGGTGGTAGGTGCTGGCGACCAGCTCCGGATCGCGCCGGTCGATCCCTCTCCAGTATCGCGCGAGGGTGTCGCGGATGGCCCATTCGTCGGCGAGGCGTTCGAGTCGGGTGGTCATGGCGGCTCCAGGCAGGCCACGCGGGCCCGGCTCCCAGCTTACGCCACGGTGGCGCGAACGCCTTCCCGGTTCCGCGCGGGATCAGCGCCGCAGCACGATCTCCCAATCGAAGGGCGTGCGCCTCGGACAGGACCAGCAGCGAACCGATGCCGACCCGCTCGAGCATCGCCATCAGCAGCAGGGACTTCGAGTCGCAGCCCCCGCGGCGACGGCGCCGACTGTGACGTTTCCCGTCCGCAACCCCTCGTCGACGCTCTCGAAGCCGGCGAAGCGGGTCGTCATGCGCGCGGCGATCGTGATGCCGACGACGCCCACCACGAGCCCGAAGACGAGCTTGGCCAGCCCGATCAGGAGCAGCGTTTCGTCCACGCCCTACTCCTCTCCGTCGAAGTGGCGCACGAAGGCGCGCAACGCACCGCGATCCGGGCTCGCCTCGAGCACGCCCTTCGCTTCCGCGTCGAGCCAGCGCAGGTGCCCCCCGGCGATCATCAGCCACGTCTGGCGGTCGAAGGCAACCCGCAGGTCCGCCTTGTCGGGGCGCCCCGCCCGCCACTCGATGACGCCGCGCCGCAGGACGAGGGTGTGCTGCTCACCGGTGTCCCGGATCGTGAAGCCGCCGACCAGCTCGACCTCGGCGCTGCTCACCGGGTCGAGCTTCGTGCCCATCGCCCGGAACATCACCGAGTCCGGATTGGCCGCGAGAAAATACGGGTTCGCGACGTCGATCGGCAGCGCTTCGAGGTCGGCCTTGCCCTCCATCACGAGCGCCTCGGTCAGGAGGTAGTGGCGCAGGTTCGACGTGTTGGCGTCGTAGGCGATCGTCCGCAGGATCCGGGCGAGCATCCCGCGCGCGGCCTGATCCTCCGGATCGGTGACGATCAACATCCGGACCAGCTCCGCCGCCCAGCCGCGTTCCCCGCGCTCGAACGCCTTCTCCGCAGCGCTCTGGACCTTGCGCCGACTGCCGATCAGCTCGACGATGCGCTCCGCCCGATCCGAAGGCCCGATCGCCACCAGGTCGACGACGTCCCCGTTCCACCAACCACCGGCCTTGGTGTACATCTGCTTCGCGATCCAATCGAACTCGTGATAGCGCTCGGCGAGATTCGGATCGGACGCGAGATGCGGCGGCAGATTCGCCTCCATCTCCGCAGCGGCGTCGGCATGGTCGAGGCGCCGGTTCACGGCCCGGATGGACTGGTCCTGCATGTACTGCACCAGGTCGCGGAAGTTGCGCAGGAAGGCGGTCACCTCCTCGCGACCGCTGATCACGCGCAGATGCCCGGGAACCAGGTGCTCGATCGGGAACGTGCGGTAGTGATCGAGGGTCTCGAGGGCCTCCCAGGACTGCCGGCCGAACTCGAAGCGCGGCGTCGCGATCGCCGGGAGCATCGGATACGCCGCGTCCCCGACCATCATCACCTTGTCGTCGGGCAGCCACATCGAGAGCCCGTCGTCGAGGTCCGTGTTCCCCCAGAAGAGGTGCACGCGGACGCCACCGATCGTCAGATCGAGGGTGTCCTCGACGATCACGCTCGGCCGCTGATAGGTGGCCCCGCCGCCGCCGACGGTCGGGCCGATGCCGGAGCCGACGCTGCCGGTCACGTCCTTGGGGAGCAGGTATCCCATCTGGTAGTAGGCGCGCATCAATCCGCGGGGCACCGCGCTCTCACGCAGATAGCGCTCGAAGTTCTTGCCGGCGTAGATTGGAATCGTGCCGCGGGCCTCGGGCGGGACGAAGGCGTCGACCCCGCCAGTGTGATCGCCATGGCCGTGGGAGTAGACGACACCGATGATCGGCGCCCGAGTGACCTCGCGCAGCGCGGCGAGGGCCTGCTTCGCGCGGGCGACTTCGCCTCCGGTGTCGAAGACGAGTACGCCCTCTTCGGTGACCACGAAGCCGATGTTGGCGATGTCGAAGCCGACGGCGGCGTAGACGTGCTCGCTCACCTTCACGAGCTTCGCGTCGTCGTTGGCATCGGAGTAGGCGGCGAAGTCGGGGTCGACGTGCGGCGTAGGCTCCGGGATCTCGGCCTGGCCAACAATGGGAACGAGCGCGAGGAGGAGGAAGGTGGCGAGGCGCGGCAGGGTCGGGTGAACGTGGCGCATGTGGATCGAGGACTCCCTTTGCGTCCGGCGAGAAGCGCGCCGGAGGGCTCGCGAGACGATAGGCAGACGCGCCTCCGTCGCCACCGACGTCGGGGATTCCCCCTCACGGCTCGCATTTCAGCGCGATTCCGGTTCGGCCGATGAGACGAGAACCCGAGTGGAGTGACCCATGGCCTATCGCATGCCTCGCCCCGGACACCTCGAAGTCCATTCCGGCCAGCGCGGCTTCGCGGCGTTCGTGTGGGCCGCGTTCGGCCTGCTGCTCGTCGGCCACATGACCATGACGGTCTTCGAGAGCGGCTGGTCGAACGACCTGCTCGGCGGCGTCTTCGGCATCGCCCTGCTCGCCGGCCTGGGCTTACTCGTCTTCCGCAACGACAGCTGGCAGGTCACCCCACACGGCGTGCAGCTCGCCGGCGAGAAGCAGCCCCGCGCGGACGTCGTCGTCGACCGGCTGCGGCTCGAGGTCGAGCTCCACACATCCGCCAACAACACCGGCACCGCGGGGCGGCAGGTCGTGTACTACGCGATCGAAGCGATGGTCCACGAGCAGGGACGCGGCCACGCCATCGAGATCGACAGCTTCCGCTCGGAAGCGAAGGCGCGGCAAGCGGCGGAGGCGATCGCGCTTCACATGGGCTGGCCACTCGAGGACGCGATCGGCGACCGCGAAGAGATCCGCACCCCCGACGAGATGAATCGTCTCGCGGAGCACAAGCCCGCGCCGACGGAGCCGCCGCCGGCCGGCCTGCGAGTCGAGGCCCGGCGCGGCCAGGAGGTCCTGATCGTCGAAGGCCTCTTCCAGCAGCGGCAGCGCAAGATGCTCCCGATCGTCGGCGTCGGCATGTTCACGACCAGCGTGATCACGGCCGCGCTGCTCTGGTCGACCCTAGGCGAAGCCGCGCCCCTCGCCGTGGGTCTGGTCCTGCTATGCGACGTGATCGGTTTCGCCGCCCTGGTGGCCGCCTGGCACGTCGAGGCCGAGCTCTCGGTCGAGCACGGCGTGGTCCGCCGCCGACTGCACGTGGGTCCCGTCCATGTCCAGACGAAAGCCATGGACCTGCGCGAGGTCGAGCGCGTCCGCGTCCAGACGAAGGAGCGCCTCGCGCGAGGCTGCGTGCTGGTCTCGGACGACGCGACGCTGCGGGTGGGCCAGGCGCTGGAGAAGCCGGCGCTGCTCTGGTTGCAGGCCTGGCTCGAGAGTCGGATCCCCTGAGCGCTCGTCCGCCAGGCTCGTCCCTGCAGACCGGCGATCCGTTAGACGTCGACCCCGTCGCGGGTCTCCGGATCGCCCCCCTCGCCTGCTTCCCCCTCGTCCGTGTCCCAGGGAATCGGTAATCCGGGCGCGGGGGGGCGGTCGCTGGGATCGCGCTCTCCGGTGAATCGCTTCCGCTGCTCCCGGAAGTAGGGCTCCTGGGGCGCCAGGGCGATCGCGGCGTCGATCGTATAGACGGCCTCGTCCGCGCGGCCGCGCTGGAAGAGCGCCTCGGCGAGGGTGTCGAGCACGTTCGGGTTGAGCCCCGCGGTGTCGTTGACTGCGCGCTCTGCGAGGGCGACCGCGAGCTCGAGCCCGTCCTCCGAGGGCCCGTCCTCCGTCGCGATGAACCAGGCCGCCGCGTTGTCGTAGCGGGGCCGGTAGTAGTCGAAAGGCAGGTCCCAGACCCGAACCGCATGCCGCTCGAGCGCGGGCATGTCGTGCCGCGCGAGGGGCAGCGCGCCGAGGAAGCCGACGACGACGAGAGAGAGCGTGCTCCAGGCGGCGACGCGGATACCGAGAGGCGACTCGAGATCCTCGACGCTCGGACGGCCGATCAGCCAGGTCGCCAGGTAGCCTCCGGCGAATCCGCCGATGTGGGCGCCGCCTGCCACCCAGCGGGCCAGCAGCTGATCGATCACGCAGAACTGCACGACCAGCAAGATGATGAAGAGCCGGCGGGGGACGCGCCAATAGGCGGGCATGAATCGCGCGTGGTGGAGCTCGAGGGCGAGCATCGCGCCCGCCAGCCCGGCAACCAGTCCCGAAGCACCGAGCACGCGCCCATGATCGAAGAGGACGATGCCGCCGAGAGTGCCGATTCCCGAGAATGCCAGGGCGACGACGGTCCGCCCGTGTCCGAGCGGCCGCTCGACCAGGTTCCCGAGGATCAGCAGGCCCGCGACGTTCAGCATCAGATGCAGCGGGAGCGTGTCGAACATCGGCAGGAGCGCCCGCATGAACCCGGGCATCGCCATCACGTCGTGCAGGAAGTGCATGGTGATCGCGCGCCAGTATTCGCCGCGGACGAAGAGGTCGGGCACGAAGAGCCCCACCTGATCGAAGAGCCGGTCGTTGTATTGGAGGACCATTCCGAGCGCGCAGATCGCGGCGGTCGCCCAGATCATCCAGGGCGGCCCTTCGTGCTCTCCCAGACGCTCGACGGCAGCGATGTGGTCGAGGATCGCCCGACCCTCCGGCAGCGCACCGATCGCCTCGAAGAGCGCGTCTCGGGCGGCCTCCGGCCCCGCACCATCGGCGAACTGCTCCGCGCGGAGCGTGATCAGCTCCTCCTCGGTGCCGATCAGCAGCAGTCGCTCGCTCGCGTAGACGTGCCCGATCGCGTCGTAGGAATGAATCGGCGCCCGCTCGCCCTCCGCGTCGAAGAGTCGAAACCCCTCCGCCCCGAGCGAGAGCGCCCCCCCATCCGCCAACGAGATCCGCCGCGGCTCCAAGTCAGCCCCCATCCCGACAGCGTAGCGCCAAGCGACCCCCGAAACGCAAAGCGGCGCCGATCCTCACAGACCAGCGCCGCCAAACGAGCACGTCCGTCGACCTCGAGCAAAGCCGCTCAAAGCCGCATAGATCGTCAGTCGTCCCTTACGGAAACCGCCACCGTCGGGAAGACCCGGCTGTAGTACAGCACCACGGCCAGGAACGCGCCGATGAAGCCGGCGGCGATCCCGAACTGGATCAGGCCGAAGGGCGCCGTCATGTCGCCCTTCACGACCGAGGGCCAGACGAGCAGGTTGCGCTCGAGCCACAGGCCGAAGAGGAGCAGACCGGCGATCGGTCCGGCGATCCAAGGGGTCTTCTTCGGAGTCTGACCGAGCAGCACGAAGAAGGGCAGGACCCAGTTGCAGGCCCAGGTGGCCATCGCGACCCAGCCGTAGCCGGTCTGGAAGCGCGCCCACTCGAAGTCCCAGTTCGTCCAGCTCTTCGCGAACGCCGCCGCGGAGTAGCCCTTGTCGATCAGGAACTGGTCGCCGAGGCGATCCCGCAGGTAGTAGGTCTCCTCCGGCAGGTTGCCGTAGTAGATGACCAGGTACTGCGCCCAGAACAGGTAGAACCAGAAGATCGAGAACGCGAACATCATCTTGCCGATGTCGTGCATCCGGCTCTCGGTGATCTCGCCTTCGAAGCCGGGCACGTCCTTCGAGAGGAGGCCCGAGACCGCGCAAGCTGCGACAGCGGAGAGAATGCCGCCCCAGCACACGAAGTTGCCGAAGAGGTTCGAGAACCACGCCTGCTCCATCGACATGACCTGGTCGAAGGAGAAGAAGGCGAAGCCGATGCCGTAGGTCAGCGCGATGAGGGGCGCGAGCTTCGCGGTCGCCTGCCTGGACGCCACCCGCTCTTCCTCGTCGCCCTTCCAGCCGGCGGTCCAGCTCTCGGCCATGCGCTTGGCGAAGCCCTCCCCGTTCTCCGCGAGGTTTCGGAGGTTCGGGCGGGAAGACGCCTTGAGCATCAGGTAGGACATGATGGCCATGGCGAGCAGGAGTCCGAGGTCGGTTCCATAGAAGCGCCCCTTGGACAGCCAGCCTTCCTTGCCGTGCATGGCGCCGTTGGCCTGCCAGTCGAAGATGTACTCGCCGCCCGCGATCGACACGAGGCCGAGCAGGAACGCGACCGGAATGAACGCCGCGAAGCTCTCCGCGAAGCGCTTGTACGGGCCGGGCCAGTGCGCACCGACGATCGAGTAGATCGCGGTCAGCGTGAGGCCGCCGCACGACAGCATCGTGAAGAAGACGAAGTTCGAGTGGAAGGCCAACCAGGCGGTCTGCGGATCGCTGGACACGCCGCCGACGAAGGCGACGATTCCGATCACGATGGCCGCGATGCACGCCTGGAAGAGCGGCTGGGGGAGTGCGCCCGGGTTGGCGCGCTCGGCTGCAGTAGAGACAGCGCTCACGATCTCAACCTCCCTGACCGTTCAGGTCGCGGATGTAGTTGACGACGTCCCAGCGCGCATCCGGCGGGATCCGGCGGTAGCTCGGCATGCGGCCGCGGCCGAGGGAGATCGTCGTGTAGATGTGGCCGTCGGTGAGGCCGGGGGCCAGGCTGAAGCCCAGCGGCGAGCCTGGACCGATCGGGAGCACGCCCTGGATCGGGCCGTTGGGCGCCGCGACCTTCCCGTCCCCACCGCCCGTCGGACCGTGGCAGGCCGCGCAGTTGACGTCGAAGTACTCCTTGCCTCGAGCAAGGGACTCGAAGCTCGCCTTGTTCGGGTTCGCGAGCACTTCCTGGTCGGCGAGGGGCAGATTCGCGACGTCCGGGACCGAGCCCCAACCGATCGGGACCGTACCCTCGGGCGGCATCAGGTTCGTCAGCTGGATCTGGTGCTCGTACTGGTTGAGCTCGAACGCTTGAACGGCGGGCTGCCATTTCATCTGCTCGAACCATTCCTTCGAGACCTGCTCCCAGCAGCCGACCTGGGTCAGGAAGAAGAAGGCCATCACGCCGAGCATCACGCGACGCTCGGTCGTGCGCGGGCCGCGGACGGGCTGCCGAGCAGCGTCTCGGGTAGCGGTCACGCTACGCATGGAGCTTGACCTCCTTGGCGTTGTTGCCGCGCATGACGGCTTCGACCTCGGCGACGTCGCGCTCTTCACATTCGACCACGACCCCGAACTCCTCGGCGGAGAAGCGCGGGCTGTAGTGCCTGTCGAGGGGGCGCGGGTAGAGACCGCCGATCGCGACGAGCGCCAGCACGGTCAGCACGCCACCGAAGAGGATCGTCAGCTCGAAGCCGATGATCCACATGGGCGGAATGGCGGCGAAGTTCTTGCCGGCGATCTTGAGCGGCCAATCCATCGACATCCAGATCTGGATGCCGAACCCGGTCACGACGCCGAGCAGACCGCCGACCAGCGTGAAGATCCGCACCTTCGACGGCGTCGGGTCTTCTGCTTCCTCGAGCTCATCGAAGGGCGCCGGGGAGTAGGTCGTGAGGTCCTCGAAGCCGCGCGCCTTCAAGCTGCGAACGGTGTTCGACGTATCCGACACCAGGTCGTAGACGCTAACGAGAGTAGGCATCTCAATGCCCCTCCTTGTCGTGGATCTCGAGTTCCTTCACTTCGGCGATGGCGATGATCGGGAACATCTTCAGGAACAGGAGGAAGAACATGCTGAACCAGCAGAAGCTGCCCGCGAGGACGATCAGCTCGACGGTGCTGGGGATGTAGAGACCCCAGGCCGCCGGGATGTACTCACGGGAGAGCGACGTGATGATGATCACGTAACGCTCGAACCACATACCCAGGTTGATGAGGAAGCAGAGCGAGAACAGGAACGGGATGTTGGTTCGCAACCGCTTTATCCACAGGAGCTGTGGCAGCACGACGTTGAATATGATCATGCACCAGGTCGAGAACCAGTAGGGACCGAAGGCGCGGAGCCAGAACGAGGTCTGTTCGAACTCGACCCCCGAGTACCATGCGATGAAGTACTCGGCGGCGTAGGCGTAGCCGCAGATCAGACTCGTGAAGAGGATGAAGCGCGACATGTTCTCGAAGTGGTAGTCCGTGATGTACCGCTCGAGGCGGAAGATCCGCCGGACCGGGACCATCACGTTGATCACCATCGCGAAGCCGCCGAAGATCGCGCCCGCCACGAAGTAGGGGGCGAAGATCGTGGCGTGCCAGCCCGGGACGATCGACATGGCGAAGTCCCAGCTGACGATCGAGTGGACCGAGAGGACCAGCGGGGTCGCGATACCTGAGAGGTGCAGGACCGTGCGGTTGTGCGCCTTCCACTGCTTGCCCGTGCCCTGCCAGCCGGCGGCGAGAACGGTGTAGACCGCCTTCTTCCAGCCGACGGCGCGGTCGCGGGCAATCGCGATGTCGGGGATCAAGCCGACCAGGAAGAAGAGCACCGAGATCGTCAGGTAGGTATTGACCGCGAAGACGTCCCAGAGGAGCGGGCTCTTGAAGTTGACCCACAGGTACCGCTGGTTCGGGTAGGGCAGCAGGAAGTAGAACTTGTAGAGCCGCCCGATGTGGATCAGCGGGAAGAGCGCCGCGGTCAGGACGGCGAAGACCGTCATCGCCTCGGCGCCGCGGTTGATCGCGTTCCGCCACTTCGCTCGGAAGAGGAAGAGGATCGCCGAGATCAGGGTGCCGGCGTGGCCGATCCCGATCCAGAAGACGAAGGTGATGATGTACACGCCCCAGAAGACCGGTGCCTGGTAGCCGGCGATCCCGAGACCCTTGTAGGTCTGCCAGGCCAGCGTACCGGCGGCCAGACCGACGCCCGACACGGCGAAGATCAGGGCGATCAGCCAAGGCCAATGAAAGCCCTTCGTGACCGCCATGATGTCGATGTTGGTCTGCGAATCCCTGGGTACCGCGGGCGACGTCATCGAGTCGGCGACAGCGGATGTGGGAGGCGGTGCCATATCAGTGGCCTCCGTTCTCGTCACGTCGGACCTGCGCGAGGTAGGTCACGGCGGATCGGGTGTTGAGGATCTGGAGCGCTGCATACGCTCGATCCTCGCTCTGCTTTGCGACTTGGACTGCCTGGCTCGACTCGTCTCGGACGTTGCCGAACGTGATGGCGTCGGACGGGCAGGTCTGCTGGCAAGCGGTCAGCACCTCGCCGTCGGCGATCTCCCGCCCGGCGTCCTTGGCCGGCTGGCGTGCCGTCTCGATCCGCTGGACGCAGAACGAGCACTTCTCCATGACGCCCTTGCCGCGGACGGTGACGTCCGGGTTGAGCATCAGTCCGAGCAGTCCGGGCCAGTTCTTGTTGCCGTAGTCGAAGTAGTTGAACCGGCGGACCTTGTAGGTGCAGTTGTTGCCGCAGTACCGGGTACCGACACAGCGGTTGTACACCATGCCGTTGATGCCCTCGTCGGTGTGGTAGGTCGCGATGACCGGGCAGACCGCCTCGCAGGGCGCCGCACCACAGTGCTGACAGAGCATCGGCAGGTGCCGCACTTCGTTCTCACCGAGCGCCTCGCCGTCCGGCGTCGGACGTCGCTCCGCGCCGTCGTCGAAGTCGATCTCGCCGTCGCCGACGTACCGCTCGATGCGCATCCAGGTCATCTCGCGATGCTTGATGGCCATCTCTTCGCCGACGATCGACACGTTGTTCTCGACGTAGCAGGCCGCGATACAGGCGCCGCAGCCGGTGCAGGCGTCGTTGTCGATCGTCATGCCCCAGCGATACGGCTGGTTCGGATCGGCATCGTACTGGCGCTCGTACTCGAAGGGCGGACCCTCGAAGTGGTGACCACCGCCACCTTCTTCGCCGTGGTCTCCGTCCCCTTCATGGTCTGCCCCTGTTTCGGCCGCGGATGCGGCCGAGGCAGCAATGAAGTGCGCCATGCCGCCGCCCTTCGCGAGGTCATAGAGCGAGACCTCCGGAGCCAGGCCACGCTGGCGCTGGTTGTCCGTCCACTGCGAGAGCGCGAGGCGTCGGAAGCGACCCGTCTTGGTGACCGAGGCCGTCGTCGACAGGTAGGCCGGACCGCCGGCTTCGTCGGTCGCCGCGGGCAGCAGGTCCGTCACGTTCACGCCACGCTGGAGCACGTCCTTCGCGGTCGCGCCCTCGTGGGAGGCATCGCCCGCGTGGGAAGCGTAGTGACCGACGGTGTGTCCCTGGCCGGTCGGGATCGCGATGACGTCGTCGCGGACGCCGCCGCGGGGATAGACCGAGAGCTCTACCGAACCGGACGGCGTCTCCACGCTGATGACGTCACCGAAGACCACGCCGAGCTCGTCGGCCTTGGCCTGCGAGATCTCCGCCCAGCTGTTCCAGGACAGCTTGGTCACCGGATCCGGAACCTCCTGCATCCAGGGCAGCGCCGCACCGGAGCCGTCGCCGACGTAGGAGTGCGGGAAGGCGACCAGGGTGAAGCTCCCCGAGCCGGCGAGCTTGGCCACCGCGGGGCGAACGTTGCCGGCGCTCGAGGCGACCGAGACGTTTCGCGTCGGCGTGGGACCGAACTCGCCGCCCTTGGCGAGGGCCTGGCGCCAGCTCGTACCGGACCAGTTCGACTCGACGACGCTCTTGAAGCTGCCTTCCGGGAGCTGACTCGCGACCGCGTCGCCCATGGCGCGGCCGATCGCGAGGATCGCGTCGCCGAGCTGGCGGGTGTCGTGGAGCGGCTTGAGGGTCGGCTGCACCAGCGAACGAACGCCGGGGCGCGGATTCGCGTCGCCCCAGCTCTCGACCGCCGTGTTGTCGGGCATCAGCAGATGCGACAGCTCGGTCGTCTCGTCGACCATCTGCGCGAACGAAACAACGAGATCCACCTTGGCGAGCGCCTCTTCGAAGCCCAACTGCCGTGGAAGAGCGTAGACCGGGTTCAGGTCGTGGATCAGGAGGCACTCGACGTTGCCCGCATTCATCTGCTCGACGAGCGCGATCACTTCGTCGAGGCCGGCCGTGTGGGGCGCGTCCTCGGCGGGGTAGGTCAGCCGCGAACCGACGGCGCCGAGCACCGCGTTCAGAAGCAGCATCGCCGCCGCGTTGCCCGCACCCGAAGCCGTCGATCCGGCGATTCCGGGCGGCAGCGCCACCGCGTGATCGGCGCTCGCGAGCTTCTCGACCAGCGCGTCGAACTTGCCCTGACTGATGCCCGCCGCGGAGACCGCGCCACCGATGTCCGCGCCGCTCACGGCGGGGACCGACGCGCCCTTGCGCTCGGCGACCGCCTTGGCGAGCGCGAGGGCGAGGACGCCCTCGCTTCCGGGGGCGGCCGCGACCCAGTGGTCGGCGTTCGATGCGGTCAGATTCTGTCGCGGCGAGACCGCGATCAAGCGCGCGCCGCCGTCGGCGTGTGCGTCGAGGTCGCGCGCCTTCGCGAACTGCGCGGCCTGTTCGACCGAGCTGTCCAGGAAATCGGCGCCGAAGTCGACGACGAGGTCCGCGTGCGTGAGGTCGAAGATCGGGGCGGCGGCGACGCCGAAGACCTGCTCGCTCGCCTCGATGAGCGCCTTCTGTCCGAAGGGGTCGTAGGTCAAGTGACCCGCGAGGCCGGCGGCCACCGCGAAGCCGTCGATCACGCCCGTGAGCGAGGGACCGACCGGACCGCCGAGGATCCAGGTCTTGCTGGCGGCGCTGCCGATCTTGGCGGCGACCTTCGCGGTCGCATCCTCCCAGCTGATGGCGCTGATCGTGCCGTCCTTCGAACGCGCCGCCGTACCGATCATGCGATCGGGATGATAGGCGCGGGACAGGCCGACCTGACCACGGGCGCAGAGCTTGCCCTGGTTGATCGGATGGTCGGGGTTGCCCTCCATCTTGATCGGGCGGGCCTCACGCGTCTTGACGTGCAGGCCGCAGGCGGCCGAGCACTCGAGACAGGTGGAGGCGTAGTCGACGGCGATACCGGGGGTGATCTCCTCGGGCTGGATCACGTACGGAACCAGCTTGTCGGGCGGATCACAGGCCACGGTGGCCGCGGCGCCGGCAGAGAGGCCGACGATCTTCAGGAAGTCACGACGATCGAGCTCGGACATGGGATTCCTCGAGACCTCTCGTTAGTAGTGGCACTTCAGGCAGTCCTGGGACGCCTGCTGGTTGTTCTGTCGATGGCAGTCGATGCACCAGCCCATCTCGAGCTTCGCGACCGGCACCAGGTATCCGAGGTGCGAGTCCGCGACGAGGTGCAGCTTGTCGATCTCCTCGACGGGCCCGTGGCAGGTCTGGCATTCGACGCCCGCCTGGACGTGGCGGTTGTGGCGGAACTGGACGTACTCCGGGAGGCGATGGAGCTGGACCCATTCGATCGACTTCTTCTGTTTCCAGTGTTCCTTGAGGATGCGAATGCCCTCGATCTGGTCGTACTCGGACGGGAACTGATTGTGGCAGCCCATGCAGACCTCGACGGAGGGAACGCCCGCCGCCTGGGATCGATCCGTTCCGGAGTGACAATAGAGGCACTCGATCTGGAACTCGCCGGCGTGGTGCTTGTGGCTGAACGGAATCGGCTGGAGCGGGCCCTCGGCCTGCGGGTCCCACGCGTCGACCGCCGACTGACACGCGGACGCCGACGGCCACTGCTTGTCGTACGCGGGCGGAATCTCGATCTCGAGGTGGGGATCCTCTTCCTTCTCGGCGCGAAGCTCATGCGCTTCGCAGACGCTGGTCGCGACGAGGACGTCCCCACCGCCGGCGGCGACGGCGGTTCCGTCGGTCGGCGCCGGCCATCCGGACCAGAACACGAAGGCGGCCGTGAGGAGGGCGGTGAGCGCACCGATCACGAGGGAGCGCATGCGCGCCGCCCCGCTCTGCTCGCTCGGTCCATTCGACGCGTTCGGTCCATTCGACAAGTGTGTATCAGGCATAGACGAATAAGGGCCTTCTGAAATCCGTTTCTTGCAGGGTCTGGACGGGTCGTGTCAGCGCTCGGAGATCCATCGAAGAGGATCGGCCTAACAGAGCGAGCCCGCGCGCAACAAACGGTTTCCTGGATGGTCTCATGGTTGGTCGGGCACGCACCGACAGCGCCTCTCACATCCCTTCATCATCGACCGGCCAGTCATGAAGAAGGAGGGGTGAAGACGTGCGACACGGGCTCGAACCGCAATCAAAACGCGGACTTGTTCCGGACTCGCGCACGTGGGTGCAACGAGCCGAAAACAGCGTCAAGCGGTCGCGCGGGAGTATCCGTGGGCGGGTTCGGCGAGGCGCGCAGCACATGGTTGCAGGCGCACTCCGGAGAGCGTTCCGGGGTGATCGCCCGTCCGACGAAACACGCGATCGAAGGGCACGAACCGACGCGCGCTTCGCGCGACATCGATCGCACGATGCCCGGAATCCATCAGTGTTCGGGCGAACGCGTTCGCGCGTCGACGGGTGACTCGAGTCGCGTGGACGAAGCCACTCCGGCCTTCGTGCGAGACGACGCGGCCGACTTCGAGTTCGCGGCGCCCGGAGCAGCGGATCGGCCGATCGGATAGTCTCCGACGCCCGAGCGGGCGACGTCGATCACCTCGAAGCGCACGTCGTGCTCCGCCGGCGGGTCGGCCCCCACGCCCGCCCGACGAGGGCGGGAGCCGACTCGACCCTCGGAGCCCCCACGGAGATCCCCATGATCGATTTCGAACCCAGCGACGAGCAGGCGCTCATCATCGAGACCGTGCGCCAGTTCGCGGAGAACGAGATCCGGCCCTCGTGTCGCGAGGCAGACGAGGGCGGCGGCCCGGTACAGTCCGTACTCGACGCCGCCCACGAGCTGGGCCTGGTCGCCAACGCCCTGCCCGAGTCGATCGGCGGAGCTGGCGAGCGCTCGGCCCTGACCGGCGCGCTGATCGCCGAGGAGCTCGGTTGGGGTGACATGGCCACATCCCTCGCGATCCTGTCCCCGGGTCTGCTCGGCCTCCCGGTCACGGATTACGGGTCGGATTCCCAACGAAATGAGCTGCTCCCGGCCCTGGTCGGCGACCGGTTCGTCCCGGGGTCCCTGGCGATCGTCGAGCCGCGCTTCGATTTCGACGTGCTCCACCCCCAGACCACGGCCAAAGCCGATGGGGACGAGATCGTGCTCGACGGCGTGAAGTGCCAGGTGCCCTGGCTCGACGGCACCGGGCAGGTGGTCGTGATCGCCGCCCAGGAGGACGCCCTCGCGGCCTTCGTCGTGCCGAGCGACGCGGCGGGCCTGTCGACGGAGCGCGAGCGGAACATGGGCCTGAACGGCCTGCCGACGGTCGAGCTGAGCCTCGCCGGGGTCCGGATCCCAGCGGCCGCGCGGCTCGACGCGGACGAGACCGCGATTCGCGACCTGATCGACCGCGGTCGGATCGCCGTCGCCGCCGCCGCCCTCGGCACCGCGCGCGCCGCCTTCGAAGTCTCCCGGGACTACGCGAAGGAGCGCGAGACCTTCGGCCAGCCGATCGCGACGCGGCAGGCGATCGCCTTCATGCTCGCGGACATGGCGATCGAGATCGACGGCGCACGGCTGCTGATCTGGGAGGCGGCCGCGGCGATGGACCGCGGCGAGCCCGCCGGTCGCCTCACGCGACTCGCCCAGGACCAGATCACGCGCATCGGCCTGCGCGTCGCCGACGGGGCCGTCCAGGTCTTAGGCGGCCACGGCTACATCCGCGACTACCTGCCCGAGCTCCACCTCCGCAACCTCGCCGGTCTCTCGAGCTTCGAGACCCTGGCGCTCGTCTAGGCACAGCGAAGGACCCCGACATGCCGATCGACTTCGAACTCAGCCCCGGATCCAAGCTCTCCCTCGAGCACTACAACGCGATCGCTCGCGATCAGATGCGCCCGATCTCCCGCAAATACGACCTCGAGGAGCACACGCTCCCGACCGAGTGGGTCGACTACTGGTGGGGCGAGGGACGCAAGGGTCCGAAGGATGCCGGCACCCAGGCCAACGACGGCTTCGTCACGGTCTGCCTGCAGGCCGAGGAGCTCTGCTGGGGCGACGCCGGCCTGTACCTGCGCATGCCGACCCCGGCCCTCGGTGGCTCCGCCGTCTCCGCCGCCGGCACGAAGGAGCAGCGCACGAAGTTCATGTCCGCGTTCCGGGAGGAAGGCGGCGAACCGATCTGGGGTGCGATGGCGATCACCGAGCCGAACGCAGGGTCCGACTCCGCCGCGATCGAAACGACCGCCGACTACGACGAGGCGACCAACGAGTACGTGCTGAACGGCACGAAGATCTTCTGCACCGCGGGCGAAGGCGCCTCGACCGTCGACGGTGGCTTCGTCGTCGTCTGGGCGACGATCGACAAGGACGCGGGACGCGGCGGCATCAAGTCCTTCGTCGTTCCGGCGAACACGCCCGGCATGGAGCTGATCGGCTGCGAAAAGAAGCTCGGCATCCGTGCATCGGACACCGCGACCCTTCGCTTCGAGGACTGCCGCGTACCGGCTGAGAACCTGCTCGGCAGCAGCGAGGTCAAGAAGAAGAAGGACCCGAAGAAGGCCGGAGACAACACCAAGGACAAGGGCTTCAAGGGCGCCATGGCCACCTTCGATGCCAGCCGCCCGATCGTCGCGGCGATGGCGACGGGCATCGGTCGCGCCGCCCTCGACTTCGTGAAGGAAGAGCTCGAACGTCAGGGCGTCGAGATCCGTTACGACGCCGCACCCCGCGAGCTGACCGCGATCGAGCGCGACGTGATCGAGATGGAAGCCGAGCTGCGCGCCGCGCGTCTGCTGACGTGGCGGGCCGCGTGGATGATGAACACCGGCAAGCCGAACAACCTCGAGGCCTCGATGGCCAAGGCGAAGGCCGGGCTCGCGGTCACGAAGATCACGCAGAAGGCGGTCCAGCTCCTCGGCCCGGTCGGCTACTCGAAGAAGCTGCTCGTCGAGAAGTGGATGCGCGACGCGAAGATCAACGACATCTACGAGGGCACGCAGCAGATCAATCAGCTGATCGTCGCCCGTCGCATCCTGGACTATTCGTCCGCGATGCTGCGATAGGATTCCGCCATGCCGATCGACGACGAACTGCTCGACATCCTCTGCTGCCCCGAAACCCAGCAGCCGGTCGCCCGCGCCGAGGCGTCCGTGCTCGCCCCCGTGAACGCGGAGATCGAAGCGGGCCGCCTGCGCAATCGGGGCGGTGACAAGGTCGAAGAGCCGATCGAAG
The DNA here is from genome assembly GCA_964488255.1 of uncultured Spirochaetaceae bacterium. Lineage (GTDB taxonomy): Bacteria > Myxococcota_A > UBA9160 > UBA9160 > UBA4427 > UBA4427. The sequence goes on from CAZAUR010000003.1 coordinate 254,803, forward strand.
AGGCGCTCCTCCGCGAGGACGGCCGCGTCCTCTACCTGGTCGACGACAGCATCCCGATCATGCTGATCGACCGTTCAATCGAAATCGCCTGAAGGCGATTTCGGTCGGCGCTGCGCGCCTCTCGGCGCATCCCTTATCGGGATGCGTCTTGCGCTGAAGGCTCTGGCGCGGACGCGGGCGCGGCTTACCGCGGAGCTACTGGGCGAACTCTCTTCGCTTGAGCTCTTTGACGTAGTCGGAGAGTTCTTCGTCGCTGGCGACGACGCGGGAGATCTCCTCTTCGAAGCGGAGGGCGTCCTCCTTCATCTTCTGGAGATCGAAGGGGACTTCGAGGTACTGCGAGACCTTGCGCAGGAGCGCGAGGGCGCCGCGGGGGTTCGGAGTGGCACTGATGTAGTGAGGCAGCCCGGCCCACAGCGAGAGGACTTCGACGCCCTCCTCGATCAGCGCGTTCGCGAGCACGCCGACGATCCCGGTCGGCCCTTCGTAGGTCGTCGGCTCGATCTCGAACTGCTCGAGCAGCGTCGCGTCGCTCGCGAACCCGGAGACGGTCACCGGCTGGGAGTACACGACGTCCGCGAGATAGGCCCCGAGCAGGAGGCAGCGCTGAACGCCCATGTCGACCGCGAGCTCGACGATCGACTCGCAATAGCTCCGCCAACGCATGTGCGGCTCGATCCCGAGGCCAGTGATCAGCTCGAGACCGTCTTCGGTCACGCCGTAGCGAAACTCGTTCGAGGGCCAGGAGATCTCACCGGACTGCCCGCTCGAGTACTGGACGTGCGGACGACGCACCGTGAAGTCGTAGTAGTCGTCGGGGTCGATCTCGGCGAGCGGCACGCCGCGCAGATGCGCATCGACGAAGCGAATCGCGGTCGATGCCGACTCGCACGCATCGTTCCACCCCTCGAACGCCAGCATCAGCGTCGGCTCGCCGAGCACCGGCTGCACATGCATGCGCAATGACCCCATCCCGGGAAGTTGGCACGCTCCCGCCACCCTCCACAAGCACTAATCACCCGCGACGCGAGAAGAACGCGCGGCGATTCGTCAAGCGAAAAGACGCGCGTCACCCGACGCGAACGATCGATCGTCTAGCGCTCGCGGCACCAAGCGAACGATCGATCGTCTAGCGCTCGCGGCACGACCGACTATCGTTCGAAGCGGTAGCCACGTCCGCGCTCCGAGACGATGTGTTCGGGTTCGCTGGGGTCGCGCTCGAGATACTTGCGTAGACGCACGATGAAGCTGTCGATGACACGCGTCTTGGTATCGGGGCGCAATCCCCAGACCTGTTGCAGCAGCTCGCCTCGCGTGACGGTCTCGCCCTCGCGATCGACGAGCGCGCGCAGCAAGCCCACTTCGCGGGTGGTGAGGGTCACGGTGTCGTCGGGCGTCTCGATCGCGAAGCGATCGAAATGGATCACGCTGTCGCCGACCCGCACCTCCGCGAGCGGGTCGGGCTGCTCCTCGGCGCCGTCCCAGCGTCGACGCCGCAGCAACCCACGCACCCGCGCGAGCAGCTCCTCGAGTCGGAACGGCTTCGTCAGGTAGTCGTCCGCGCCCTCTTCGAGGCCACGCACGATGTCCGCCGCGTCGTCCTTCGCGGTCAACATCAGGATCGTCACGTAGTTGCCCGCGGCGCGGGCCCGGCGCGCCACCTCGAAGCCCGACAGCTCCGGCAACATGAGGTCGAGGATCACGAGATCGAGTCGCGGCGCCCCGGCGTCGGAGATCCGCAGGGTCGCCGCACGACCGTCCGCGGCCACCTCGACGAGGTAGCCCTCCTCCTCGAGGTTGAAGCGGAGGCCGTCGGCGATGTGGGCTTCATCCTCCACGACGAGCACTCGCGCGCCGTTCCCCGGACTCGCTTCGGTCGCCGCGAACGTCATGCGGGCCTCAGGGTCACGACGAATCGACTGCCTCGGCCGGTGCCCTCCGAGAGCGCCACGATTCCACCGCCGTGTTTCCGCAACAAGGTCCGTACGACGAAGAGCCCGAGACCGAGACCGGTCACCTGTCGTCTCACGTCGCGGCCGGCGCGGTAGAAGCGGTCGAAGATCCGACCGAGCTCCTGCTTCGGGATGCCGATGCCCTGATCGGTGATCTCGACGCGGACGCGTCCGTCCGCCACCGCCTCGATCCCGACCCGGATCCGGACCGGCGCCACCGAATACTTCACGGCGTTCTCGAGCAGGTTCCGGAACACGACCCCCAACTCGGCTTCGTCGCCGCGCACCCTGAGTCGACCCGGCTCTTCGACGCGAACGGCTTCGCCGTCGAGGTCGTGGCGCTCGCGCAGCTCGCGCACGTTGGCCGAGATCACCTCGCAGAGGTCGACCGAAGCGCGCGCGTCGCGCTTCACGCGTCCGTCCTCCGCGCGCGCGGCGGCGAGCACCTGGGTCACCGTGTACTCGAGCCGATCGAGGTCCTCGCCCATCCGGCCGAGGAACTCCGAGCGCTTCTCCGGTGCCAGCTCGTGTCGGTCGAGGGTCTCGAGTCCCAGGCGGAACGACGCGAGGGGCGTCTTCAGCTCGTGGGTGACCGCGTCGATGAAGGCGCGCTGGGACTGACTGAGGCGCATCTCGAGCACCAACTTCACACACAGCCAGACCAGTCCCGCGAAGACCATGAGAAAGAAGAGCGTCCCGAAGCCGAAGAGCACCATGTCGAAGGTCGACATGCCGGGGTCGGCGCTCGACTCGTCTCGCCAGACGAGGATCTGCCAACCCACCGCGAGGGCGAGCACCAGGACCATCGAGATGATCCCGATCGCGAGCGGGCCTCCGATCGACCGACGGGCCATGGATCCTCCTGCGGCGGCGTGCGAGCACCGGGTCCGCGTCCGGAGATTCTATCGCGGATCGGCGCTCGGCCTCTCCATCGCCCCTCGACCACCCCTCGACTGCCGCCGCGCGTTGTGATGGCAGCCGCGCCGGAAAACCGCAACCCTGCCCGCTCTCGCCCCCTTCCGGAAGGAGCCGACCTTGAGCGACGCGCAACCGATCACCGGCCTTCGCCCCGGCGAACTCGCCCCACACGCCTTCGTCTGCGGAGACCCGGGCCGCGTCGCACGCATCTCGGACGGCTGGGACGAGAAGCGCGTCGTCGCCGAGGTCCGCGAGTACACGATCGTGACCGGGACCAGGGATGGCGTCCCGCTCTCCGCAGCCTCCCACGGAATCGGCGCACCGGGTACCGCCGTCCTCGTCGAAGAGATGATCAAGCTCGGCGTGAAGACGATCATCCGGATCGGCAACTCGGGCGGCCTGCACCCGGAGCTCGAGGTCGGCGACCTCGCGATCACGACCGGCTGCGTTCGCGACGATGGGACCACGAAGACCTACGTCGTTCCGGAATATCCGGCCGTCGCGAGCTGGGACGTCGTCGCAGCGCTCGTCGCGGCCGGGAACGAGACCGACGCGCGCGTCCGGACCGGCGTCACCTGGTCCCTCGACGCGTTTTACGCCCGCAACGCCGTCGCCGGTCCGAACGACGAGCTGATCAGCATGTCCGTCGACGGCTACTGGCCGTCGCACCTCGCCGCGCGCATCCGCGACATGCAGCAGGCGCGGATCCTCAACTGCGAGATGGAGGCCGGGGTGCTGCTCACCCTCGCCGGCCTCTTCGGCATCCGCGCGGGCGCGATCTGCGTCGTCTCGGACAAGGCGCCGTGGCCCGGTCCTTCCGAGATCGACCTCGACCGCAACATGGACCAGTGCATCGCGATCGCGACGAATGCGATGCTCGCACTCGCCAAGGGCTGATCGAACCCGGCGTCAGTCGAGGGCCAGCCCGACCGGAATCGGCATGATGTTCCACGTCAGGATCGAGCGCTTGCCCTCGCGCTCGTAGATCACTTCCTTCACGAGTCGGCGACCGTTCCAGACATAACGTCGGATCTGTCTGTCGTTGTCGCTCGCCACGTACAGCTCCTGCTTGCCGTCCTCGTCGAGGTCGAGGGCGATCGTGGCGTGCTCGAAGCTGCTCGAGCGTCGATCGATCGCCTTCTTGCGCCAGGGCTTCGTCGGGTCGTCTCCGGGCCGCAGCCACCACACGCCCTTCGCGAAGAGCGCCGCGACGATCTCCTTCTTGCCGTCGCCGTCGAGATCGGTCGGCGTGAGGAAGCGCCCGAGGCGGTCATCCAGAGCCGCGACGACGACGCCCTCGGCGGCGGGGGTGTCGGCCTCGTAGCGCCAGACCTCCGTGCGATGGGCCAGCCGCTTGGTCTCGGGGTCGACCTGACCTTCGACGAGCACGTAGAGCTCGTCGTTGCCGTTTCCGTCGATGTCGTGGACGAGGATCTCCTTCGCGTGGCGATCCCCGAGATCCGCGACGACGGCGCGTCCCTCGCCCTTCCCCGGCACATAACGCACGACCTTCCCGGACTGATGCGAGCCGTCGAGCTTGTTCGGCTCGGAGGGCGTCGCGTAGATCTCCATCGTGCCATCGCCGTCGACGTCGCCGAGCTCGACTTCGTGCACGAACGTGTCCTTCTCGAGATCGAGCTCCTCGACCCCGTAGCCCGAGGCGTTCGGCCGCACGACCGCGACGACACCCTGGTCGTGGGTCGCGACCGCGATCACGTTCTTGCCGTCGCCATCGACGTCACCGACCTCCACGTCGCGGATGCGCGAGAACGCGCCGCCGAAGTCCTTCTCCCAGAGGACCTCGGCCGTGAAGCCCACCTCGCCCCTGGTCCAGAGCTTGAGCAGCGCCTTCTCGCCCGCCGCCGTCAACAGCTTCGTCTCGCCCTGCGGCGTCTCGTAGGCCATCGCCTTGTGGAAGACGTTGCTGTCCTCGTCGGTCATGCGCGTGACGACCCATTCGCCGCCCTTGCGCACGATGAACTCGAGCTCGGCCGGCAGCGGATCGGAGGAGCCTTCTGGAAAAGCGGACAGCGCGAGCACCAGACCGTTCGGCATGTCCGCGGGCGTCTCGGGCCGGGTCGACTTCTTCTTCTCGGGCGCGGGCGCGGGCTTCGCGGGCTCGACCTTGTTGGAGGCGGAGTCGTCTGCGCCACTGTCGTCACCACACGCGATCAGCAGGAGGAGGAGGCCGACGAGTGCCGTGCAGACCATTCCGCGAAAGAGACGGGACGGGGTCGCGGGGGTCTCGAAGTTCGAAGTCATTGATCGTGTTCCCTCGGAATCGTTCGTGGACGCGGACGGGTGCGGTTTGTAGCAGGCCGGCGTCGGCGCCCGTCGAATTCTCCAATCCTCCGTCGGATACTGCGAACCCCGGCCTGAGCGTGGTATTTCCTGTCCCGGGAATCCGACGCATCGAATGGAAAGGCGGCCGAGGGCGATGGGCAAAGGCGGCGACGGACTGAAGGCCCCTCGGGGTACGCGGGATTTCTACCCCGACGACATGCGGCGGCGGAACTGGCTCTTCGACCAGTTCCGGCGAACCGCGCACGCGTTCGGCTTCGAGGAGGTCGACGCGCCGATGGTCGAGCACCTCGACCTCTTCCGGCGCAAGGCCGGCGAGGAGATCGTCGACCAGCTCTATCACTTCACCCTCCACGACCGCGAGCTCGCGCTGCGTGCCGAGATGACGCCGTCGATCGCGCGGATGGTGATCGCGCGACAGGGCGCGATGCGCTTCCCGATCCGCTGGTTCACGGTGACCCAGAACTGGCGTTACGAACGCATGACCCGCGGCCGACGTCGCGAGCACTTCCAGTGGAACATGGACATCTGGGGGGAGCCCGGGGTCGAGGCGGAGGCGGAGCTGCTGTCTGCGATGTTCGCGGCCTTCGACGGGCTCGGGCTCGCTCGGGGCAAGGTCGGCGTGCGGCTCAACAGTCGGGCGCTGCTCGAGGAGTCGTTGCGCGCGGGTGTTCTCGTGGATCGGCCCGACGTGTTCGAACCGCTCTGCGTCGTGATCGACAAGATCGACAAGATCGGGGCCGAGGCTGTGACCGAACAGCTCTGCGATCCCGAGGGCAAGGTCGGGCTCTCCGCTGGCGAAGCCGAGCGGGTGATCGAGATGCTCTCGGCACGCTCCCTCGACGAAGCAGCGAAACACACCGTCGCCGACTCCGACGCCCTTGCGGACCTGAGGCGCCTCTACGACCTGCTCGACGCCTACGGCATCGCCGACCAGGTTCCCTTCGATGCCAGCGTGGTGCGCGGCCTCGCCTACTACACCGGCGTCGTCTTCGAAGCCTTCGATACCGCGGGCGAGCTACGCGCGATCGCCGGCGGTGGGCGTTACGACCGCCTCGCCGAGACCCTCGGCGGCAAGCCGGTTCCGGCGGTCGGCTTCGGCTTCGGGGACGCGGTGATCGCAGAGCTGCTCGCGGACGAAGGACTGTGGCCGGATCTCGCGCGGGACGTGCAGGACGTCGTCTACCCCTTCGGCCCCGAGGAGAAGCCCGCCGCGATCGGCGTCGCGAATCGGCTGCGCGCGGAGGGGCGACGGGTCGAGCTGTGTCTCGGCCAGAGCAAGCTGAAGCGCGTACTCGGGGACGCGGACAAGGCCGGAGCCGAACGGGTCTTCCTGATCGGCGAGGACGAACGCAGCCGCGGGGTCGTGAAGGTCCGGGACCTGGCCGCCAAGGAAGAGCGCGAAGAGCCGCTCTAGTCGGCGTTTTCTCGCACCGTCGCGCGCGGAAAGCCGCTATACAGGATCGCGGCGACGGCCTCGGATCGAAGGGCCGCCTCGCCCCGGAGCGGCCGATGTCCGAGTGGACCCCGAAACAGAGCGCCGATCTCTATCGGATCGCCGACTGGGGCGAAGGCTTCTTCTCCGTCTCGCCCGAGGGCGACCTGCGCGTCCACCCGAAGGGCGACCTGCGCGTCCACCCACGCTCGTCGAACGCGAGCATGGACACCGCGTCCGAGGCGCCCTCCCCTTCGATCGAGCTGCCGAACCTCGTCGAGGAGCTCGGGCGCCGCGGCATGCGACGGCCGATGCTGATCCGCTTCTCGGACATCCTCGCGACCCGGATCGAGCACCTCGCCAGCTGCTTCGAGGAGGCGGTCGCGGAGCACGCCTACGCCGGGCGCTGGCGCGGGGTCTTCCCGATCAAGGTCAACCAGCAGGCGCACGTCGTCGAAGAGGTGATCGAATCCGGCGCGCCCTACGGCGTCGGCCTCGAGGCGGGCAGCAAGCCCGAGCTGCTGATCGCGCTCGCGCTGCTCGACACGCGCGACGCGCTGCTCGTCTGCAACGGCTACAAGGACCGCGCCTACGTCGAGACCGCGCTCCTCGCCCAACGCCTCGGCCGCACGCCGCTGATCGTCGTCGACCGCTACAACGAACTCGAGCTGATCATCAAGGCGGCGGCGGGCCTCGGCATCCGGCCCCACGTAGGCCTCCGCGCCCGGCTGTCGACCGTCGGGTCCGGGCGTTGGATCGAGTCGAGCGGAGAGCGCTCGAAGTTCGGCCTCTCCGCCGACGAGCTGGTCCGCGCGGTCGAGCGGCTCCGTGCCGAAGACATGCTCGACTGCGTCGAGCTCCTCCACTTCCATATCGGGTCCCAGATCACGTCGATCCGCGCGCACAAGGAGGCGCTGCGCGAGGCGATGCGCATCTACGTCGGACTGTACCGCCTGGGCGCGGACGCGCTCCAGCTGCTCGACGTCGGCGGAGGCCTCGGCGTCGACTACATCGGCGGAGGCACCGACGATCCGTCGTCGATGAACTACTCCGTCCAGGAATACGCGAACGACATCGTCTTCGCGGCGAGTCAGGCGTGTTCGGACGCCGGCATCCCCGAGCCCGACCTCATCACGGAGTCGGGACGCGCGATGGTCGCGCACCAGTCGGTGCTGGTGTTCGACGTGATCGGCGTCAACCGGGACCAGCGGCCGACGAAGCCGCCGGCCTGCGGTGAAGACGATCACGCTGTCCTGCATGCCCTTCAAGAGGCGGTCGAGAGCGTCACGCCGGAGACGCTGTCCGAGCGATACCACGACCTCGTGCACGGCCGGGACGAGGCGGCTTCCCTCTTCTCCCTCGGCTACCTCGACCTGCGCGGGCGCGCGCTGTCGGAGCGGCTCTTCCACGCGGGCTGTCTCCGAATCGGCGGGATCCTCGCGCAGACCGGCGAGACGCCGGAGGGCTTCGAGGACCTGAGTCAGCTCCTGACCGACACCTACTTCGGGAACTTCTCGATCTTCCAGTCGGCCCCGGACGCCTGGGCGATCAAGCAGGTCTTCCCGGTCATTCCGATTCATCGCCTCGACGAGGAACCGTCCCGGAACAGCATCATCGTCGACCTCACTTGTGACTCCGACGGCCGCCTCGATCGCTTCATCGGCGAGACCGAGGAGCAGCCGACACTGCGACTCCACCCCTGGAACGGCGCGCCCTACGTACTCGCGGTCTTCCTCGTCGGCGCGTACCAGGAGATCCTCGGCGACCTCCACAACCTCTTCGGGGATACCGACGCGGTCCACGTGCGCCTCGACGACGATGGCGGCTACACGGTCGAACACTTCGTCGAGGGCGATGCCGTCACCGAGGTCCTGTCCTACGTGCAGTACGACAAGCGCGCGCTCTCAGAGCGGGTGCGGCGCACGATCGAGCGCGCGCTCCGGGAGGGCCGGATCAGCCTCGAGGATTCGGCGCTGCTCAAAAAGCGCTATGACCACGGCCTCAACGACTATACCTACCTGTCGGACGAGAGCTGACGCCCTCGCCGACCGCCGCAGGCGCTACCTACCTGTCGGACGAGAGCTGACGCCCTCGCCGACCGCCGCAGGCGCTACCTACCTGTCGGACGAGAGCTGACGCCCTCGCCGACCGCCGCAGACGCTACCTACCTGTCGGACGAGAGCTGAAGAAAGACCCATGCCCCCCGCGAAGAAGAAGACCGCGCCGAAGAAGCGCAAGCAGGACGTCCGCGTCTACTCCTGGAACGTGAACGGCATTCGCGCCGCGACCAAGAAGGGCCTCGACGCCTGGGTGCGTCGATCGAAGGCCGAGATCATCGGCCTGCAGGAAGTGCGCGCGGACGTGACGGCGATCCCGGACGAGATCCTGAAGCTCGACGACTACCAGCATCACTACGTCGCGGCGGAGCGAAAGGGCTACTCCGGCGTCGGCCTGCTCTCGAGGCGCAAGCCGGACCGCCTCGACACGTCCCTCGGCGAAGAGCGCTTCGACGCGGAAGGACGCCTCCAGGTCGCGCGCTTCGGTCGCCTCGTCGTCGCGAACGGCTACTTCCCGAACGGCTCCGGCAAGGACCGCAGCAACGACCGCGTGCCCTACAAGCTCGACTGGTACCGCGCGCTCTTCGAGCGCGTCGAAAAGTGGCGCCGGGGCGGCTACCGCGTGCTCGTGATGGGCGACTACAACACGGCGCACAAGGACATCGACCTCGCCCGCCCGAAGGACAATCGCACGACGTCGGGCTTCCTCCCCGAAGAGTGCGAGGAGCTCGACCGTTGGATCGACGCCGGCTGGGTCGACACCTTCCGCGCCTTCGAGGACGGCCCGGGGCACTACTCCTGGTGGAGCCAACGCTTCGGCGTGCGCGCCAAGAACATCGGCTGGCGGATCGACTACGTCCTCGCCTCGCCTTCCGCAATGCCCTTCGTGCGCAACGCCTTCATCGAGCCCGACACCCAGGGCTCGGACCACTGCCCGATCGGGGTCGACCTCGACCCCGCGATCTTCGGCTGACCGGAGGCCAGGGCGCGTGGCCAAAGACGACCGGATCGACGGCTCGAAGCCGTACTACGACCCCGACGCGATCCCGAACGCGTCGACCTGGCGGCAGAAGCGAAGACTCGCCGATGCGATGCGCCGGGTGATCGAGCACGTCGTCCTCTCCGACGCACCCGAGGAGGAGCTTTCGGCGGCCGCCGACGCCCTCGAACGCTATGCGGATCGGCTCGAGGCGCACCCGAAGCTCGTGCGCGTGATGGGACATCCGGAAGCGGCGACCTCCGGAAACGTCGCCGCCTTCTTCGACCAGAGCCCCGTGATCGGACTCGCCAATCCCCTCGCGCCGCCGCTCAGCATCGCGCGCTCCGGCGAGCTGACCGCGCGGGCGACGGCGACGTTCGGCTCCGCCTACGAGGGCCCGCCCGGCCACGTACACGGTGGCTGGGTCGCGGCCGCCTTCGACGAGGTGCTCGGCTACGTGCAGAGTCTCGGGGGCAATCCCGGCATGACCGGACGACTCACCGTGCACTACCGCCGCCCGACGCCGCTCCACGTCGAGCTCCGCTTCGAGGCGCAGCTGGTCCGTGAAGAGGGGCGCAAGATCATCACCGAAGCGCAGGTCTACGCCGGCGACATCCTGACCGCCGAAGCCGAAGGCCTCTTCGTATCGATCCCGAGCGAGCGCCTCGCCGCCCTCGCCCAGGAAGCGATCAAGGTCGACTGACGGGCCACCGTCGCCTTCCCCGCGATCGCTCCTGCGACGGTCATGTGCGCACGCGCCGGGCCTAACGCCGGCGTCCGCGTGATTCTCGCGACCGATAAGGTTCCGGGACCGGAGGTCGTCCGAAGTCGCCGCTTTCTCGCGTTTTCGTTGCCCGGTTCGCGCGGATCTCCCGCCTCTCCCTGCGAACCAGACAAACGAATCCGAAAGAAGGAGCGAGACATCATGAAGACCATCCTGCGCTTGAGCCTCATGGCCCTCACCACCCTCTCCGTCGCCTCCACGGTCGCCTGTTCCGGCGGCGGATCCGGCGGCTCCGCCAACGCCGGCGTCGCCGGCGTCTTCGCCGCGAACGGCGACTACCAGGGCATCCAGACGTTCCTCACGAACATCCGCGTCGTGGACCTCGGCTCGAATACTCCGCCGGTCGACGAGGACTGCCGAGGAGACATCGACGTCGTCGTCGACGATGGCGCCCCGGACGTGATCACCGGGAGCGGCCAGTGCCTCCTCGTCAGCGGACGGAACGCCGCCAGCTACTCGATCGTCGGTGGCTTCCTGAACGACACCGACTTCGAGGGCGTAATCACGATCGTCTTTTCTCGCGTGACCCACGTGCTGCCCTTCTCGGGCAGCGTGAGCGGCAACCGGCTCGTCGCCAGCTTCTCCGGCCGAACGCCCCAGGTCGGCAACCTGGTCATCGACTGGGACGGGGATTTCTCGGCGGACCGGATCTAAGGCCCCCCAGCGCGCCCGAATCGCGCCCGCCCAGGCCTCGATCTGCCCAGACGGACGTCCGATGTCCGGAGCCCGCTCGAGGGCCGGCTTGAACGCACCTGCCCCCGAGCGGCCTCTCGAGGCCACCACGCGCCCCTCGCTCGTCGGGGGGCGCGTCTGCGTTTCGATTTTCCCGCTCCGCGTTGCCCGATTCCGCTCCCCGCTCCGCTTCTCCTCCTGAGGGCCGCGATCGACCGCGCCCCGACCGACCGCAGAGAGGGACGAATCGATGGGACGCATCCACCGCCAGCCGACCAGCGCGAGGACCGAATCGCCGCCGTTGCAAAGGCGAGGCGCGATCCGCAGGGGCGCCCTCTTCGGCGCCGGGATGCTCCTCGGCCTGACGGTCGGACCGGCGCTCGGTCTCGTCTCGCCCGAGCCCGCGGGCCCGCCTCGCGTGGGGCGCGCGAACGCGCCGGCCATCGCCGCGGCCGCCTCTCAGATCGTCGTCCCCGCGGCGGAAGCCCCCGCCGAGGCGGAGGCCCCGCCGGTCGGCGACCTGTTCGCGCAGTGGCTGCGGGACGTCGAAGCCGCCCGCCTCGACGCGCTGGCGCGCACCATCTCCAGCGCGGGCCTCGAGCTCGTCGCCGGAGGCGTGATCGACCGGCTCGAAGGCGAGACCCTCGAGCGACTGGTGATCGGTGCGACGGATTTCGAGCACGAGGACCTGGCGGAGATCGAGAACCTGCCCGCGTTCACCCGCGAGCTCACGCGTATCGCGATGGACGGAACCGTGCGCGACGCGGAGGCGCCCGACGACCGCGTGCGGCCGATCGACTTCGCCGAAGAGGTCACCTGGGATCACCGAGCCGCCTTCGCCCAGAGCCAGTTCGGCGCGGACGTGCCGCGCATCTACGCCGTCTTCGAGAGCGATGGGCTCGGCGCCGATCGCACCCTCGCGAAGTGGACCCGCGTCGCCGACGGCGAGATCCTGCTCTTCGCGCGCCACCGCATCCGACCCGCCGCCGACTCGAGCTACGTCTACCTCGACGCACCGCCCGCGGGCTGGCGATCTGGTGAGTATCGCGTCGATTTCTACCGCGCCGACGAGTCCCTCGCCTGGCTGGCGAGCGGGACGCACCGGATCACGCGCTAGACCCCGCGTTCCCTCGCCGCATCCGTCGCTCTGCTATCCACGATCGCAGGCGGCGACGGAGGACGAGATGGGAAGCCTGACCCAGGAGCAGATCGATCACTACTGGCGTGAGGGGTACGTCGTGATTCCGCCGGTCCTCGAGCCCGAGGAGATCGAGCGCTACCTCGCTCGCGCCCGGGACGTCGTCCACGGCGACGTGCCCGACGAAGCCGCCAACCGGATCGTCAAGGACATCGCGTTCGTGAAGGGCCAGCTCCCGCTGCCCGAGGATCCGGAGCGCGCGGTCTGGAAGATCCTGAACCCCGATCGCTTCGACGCGACCTTCCGCGAATGTCTCTCGCTGCCGCGGGTCCTCGATGCGGTCGAGTCCCTGATCGGCGAGGACCTGATGGCCTTCCTGCTCATGTTCATCTACAAGCCGCCGGGCGTCCCGGAGTCGGTGCATCCCTTCCACCAGGACGCGGTCTACTTCATGTTCGAGCCCCAGGACGCCTGTCTCGGCGTCTGGATTCCCCTCGACCCCGTCGACGAGAAGAACGGCACGTTGACCATCGTGCCGCGGTCGCACCAGGACGGGATCAAGGAGCACGGCGCGCGAGACGGCATCAACTTCGGTGCCTTCGCCGCGGAAGGCGTCGAGGGCGAGGAAGAGGTCCATCGGCGCGCGATCTCCCTCGAGATGCAGCCCGGGGAATGCCTGCTCTTCAACACGCGCCTCTACCACCGCAGCGGCGGCAACGAGACCGACCGCCATCGGCGCGTGATCACGCTGCACATGGCGAGCACGAAGTGCAAGATGACGGGGCCCGGCCTCGCCGAGTACGCGTTCAGTCACGTGCGCGGTCGACTCTACGACGACTGCCTCACGCCCCTCGAAGCCCCGTCTCTCAAGCTCGTCAACGCGCTCGTCGAAGTCGATGCGGTCGACTGACGGGCCTGCTCAGGCCTCGGCCATCAGCACGTCGCGCGCGTAGGCGGCGACGTCCTCGAAGCGCGCGAAACGTCCGGTGAGGATCTCGCGCGTCGGGAGCAGCGTCGCGCCGCTCTGCGCCTCGATCGAAGCCACCCACCGCGTGAGCGCCCCGAGCGGGTTGGCGGCGTCCGAGGCGAAGGCGAGCGGATCGAAGCGGTCGCTTCGAACGCGGATCGACTTGATCGGCTCGCTCGCGTCCCCGCCCCAGTTCAGCACGAAGTCGATGACCAGCACCGGACGCGGACCGAGTCCGTCGACGGCGCCCATCGCGATCGCGTCGATGCGCGCGAGGGGCAGCTTCGACTTCCCGCGGCCCTCGGCGTCGATCTCGATCCACTCGTCGCTCGCCCCGACCGGAACGGCGTCGACCGCCTTGATCGGGCGAAGGGTCATGATGGTGGTGACCGGCTCACCGGAAGCGGGCGGCGTGGGCGAAGGCGATGGCGTGGGGGGCGCCTCGAAGAGCGTCGTCGGCGCATCGTCCTCGGCGACCGTCGGCGCGACCGGCGTGGCATCGTCCGCGGCCGGATCGAAGTAAGCGGTGTGCGCGTCCGCG
>CAZAUR010000003.1:268646-376111 GCA_964488255.1 uncultured Spirochaetaceae bacterium
CGTCCGCGGCCGGATCGAAGTAAGCGGTGTGCGCGTCCGCGTCGCCGCTCGGTGCCTCGAAGTACGCGGTCGCGTCTTCCGCCTGGTCGCTGGGCGCCTCGAAGCAGACAGTCGCGGCGTCATCGCCGGCGACGGACGCCGTGGGCTTCGCTTCGCCGAAGACGGCGGTGGAGGTGTCCTCGCCGTCTTCGCCCTCGAGCGGACTCGTGAGCTCGTCCGTCGCGTCCATCAGCGGGGTCAGATCGGAGTCCGTCTCGTCCTCGAACGGGTCGACCTCGTCGGCTCCGCCGCTCCGCACGCCAAAATCGAAACCGGAGTCCGGCATCTCGAGGTCGTCGGCTTCGAGCAAGCCCTCTTCGGCCTCGGCATCGTCGAGCGCGGCAGACACGTCCGAGAGCGTGTCCGCGTCGAGTGCGCCCTGATCGTTCCAGTGAGACAGGACGTCGTCCGATTCCGCCGCCGGATCCCCGTCGTCGTGCGCGTCGGCCGCCAGGCTCTCCGCCGACAGCGCGCCGCCGTCGAGGTCCTGTGCGGCGAGCGCCGCCTCGTTCGCATCCGCGTCAGCGCGGGCGGCGGTCGTCGCCAGGGTGTCGACGTCCGTGTCGAGCTCGAGCGGAAACGCCGTCGTCTCGACGGTTTGATGCTCCGCGTGCACGCGCCGATCGAGCTGGGACCGGGAAGGCTCGGGCGCCGCAGGGCTGGGCGTCGGCGCCTGTCCGTCGCTCGCCGTCGCGACCAGACGTTCGAGCTCCGCACGCAGGTTGCCTTCGATCGTCGGATCCGCGAGCGCGATGTGCGCGGCGGTCCGCGTGAGTTCGGGGTCGAGGTCCCGGGCGATGTTCACGATGCGCGCCGCGCCCGCCGACGAGACGCCGGCGTCGATCGCGCCGCGCAGGGAGTAGAGCGCTTCCTCGGGATGGCCGGCGTCGAGCAGCGCCTCACCGAGACGCACGAAGGCCGTCGGCTCGAGCGCGACGTCGACCTGCTTCGCCGCGAGAGGGAACCAGTAGTCGACCGCGCGGCTGAACTCACCCTTGCGCAGCGCGCTCTGCAGGCTGGGCAGGATCGCGTCCGCGGCCGCTTCGGGCTGACCGACCTCGACCGCGATCGAGAAGAAGGCCTCGCGCACGTCGATGTCGCTCGGATCGTCGCGCCAGGCGGCCTGGATCAGATCGAAGGCCTGATACGGGTCGCCATCGGAGCGCATGCGCGCCGCACGCGCCACGGCTGGATTCGGCCCGCGTCGCCGTCGACCGGCGCCGACTCCGTCGAGTCGGGCTTCGACGTTCATCAGGCGCAGGACGCTCGCGCTCGCGGCGCCGAACCCGACAGCCGCACAGAGCGTTGCCCAGGGCACCGAACCGAGGTCGTCGAGCCAGAAGCCGCGGAGCACGAAGGCTTCGGTCGCGATCCAGGCCGGCAGCAGGATCCACCCCGGCAGCATGAAGTGACCGCCGAGACCACGGATGAAGTACGCTCCGAGCAATGCCGCGGCGAGACCCGTGCCCCCGCTCCACGGCACGCCACTCGATGCGTCGAGCATGCGGTAGGCCTGGGCCGAGAACGGGATGGCGGAGAGCACGAAGAGCGTGAAGACCGGCGAGCCCCACGTACGTTCGAGCGGCGCACCCACCAACAGGAGCACCGCAACGCAGAGGACGACCGCGGGCATCGCATCGTGGACGAAGGCATGGGCGACGTAGTTGCGTCGCGGCGTCTGCGCGTCGAGCACACCGAGACGCCACGCGGGGTCGGCGACCATGCGCGCGTCGCGGGCGTCCTCGATCAGCCCGTCGAGATGGGCCTGGGACCGGGCGAGCAGACGCGGCGGGAGCCGGACGTCGCTGGCCGATTCGGCTTCCCGTTCCGCAGCGGTCGCGAGGGCTTCGTCGAGCCAGACCGGGTCGAGGATCAGCGCACCGACGCTGTCGACCTCGAGCTGGGGATTGCGCTCGAACCAGGCGCGGGCCTCTTCGCGGGCGTTGTCGAAGCGGGCGCCCACGCCCGGCGACTCGTCGACGAGCAGGAACGGCACCGCCGCGATCGCGACGGCGAAGAGCAGACTCACGAGCGGCGTCTTTTGCAGCCAACCCAATCCGGTCGTCTCCCGAGATGGCCCGAGCGACGGGCAGACCTTCGCCCTCACGCTCCTGGCTCCTCTGCTCAACGGACGGATCGGGGACTCGCCTTAGCCCTTATGCGTCGGGCGGCTCGGCCGGGCCCGGATCGCGCGCCCGAGCGGCGTGACGGGGTGCGCTGCTGCCGGAGAATTGCGCTGCGACTGCAACTCTTGGGGTGTGTGTGCGCGCTCGCGGGTCTCGCTTGCGACGCCAGTGATTCACCGGATCCCGAGCCCCCGTCTTCCCCGGCCGATCCCGCGACCGAAGCGCCGATCCTCGAGGCCGCCCCCTGGTTCGAGCTGCCGGAGGATTGGTCCGAGCAGCACCCGAGCCTGTCGCCGAACGCGAAGCTCGAGGCGCACTTCATGGCCCTCGCGGAGCGGGACGCCGTCGCGCATCCGGGTGACGGAGGCGGTCGCGCCTGGCTCGAGCGCGTCGATCCGATCGCGCCGGGCTCCGCGGCGGACGGCGCCGGGTGGCGAGCCGGAACGGCGGGGCTCGAGCGCCCGGCGGTCCGCGCCGCGAGCGTGCACCGGTTCGAGGTGACCTACGAGGCAGGCGAACACGGCGTCGCGATCGGCGGCGTGCTCTTCCTCTCGCCCGAGATCTTCTGGGAGTGGAGCCCCGCGCAGACCGTCGATCCGAACGGCGAGGGGTACGTGACCGCGGAGGTCCTTCGCGGTGGCGCCCGGCTCCGGCCGGACGAGAGCGGGACGGGCTTCCTCGTCCTTGGCGAACCACTCGGGCGCGGCGATCGGGTCGGCTTCGTCTACGGCGCGGGCCGCGCCGGTGCGCGCGTGGACCGCTATGCCGAACGCGGCGCGGAGATCCTGGTGTCGGTGGACGCGGACGGCGACGGTTACCGCCGATATCTGCGTGACACGCCCCGACTCGACGTGCTGCCCCACGCGGCGCGCAGCCTCGTTGCCTACGGTCCTGCGGAGGTCGCCCCGGGCGACCCGATCGCGATCCGAATCGCGCTCGTCGACGCTCAGGGCAATCGCACGCGCATCGTCGGCGAAGGCGACCCGCGCGCGAGCGAGGGTCCGGTCGGCGCTCGGGTGGAGGTTCGTGCGCTCCCGACTTCCAGCATCGCGGTGGGCGACGGCCCCCCCCTGCCGATCGAGCGTTGGCAGGACGGCACGGCCACCCTCGCTCTCCCGGCGCCGACCGACCAAGGCGTCCTGCGTCTGCGCATCGAGGGACGGGGCCCGCTCGAAGGGCTCGTCGCCGAGCCCCCGCCGATCGTCGTGCGCGCCACCGCGCGGCGGCTCGTCTGGGGCGACCTCCACGGCCACACCACCCTCTCGGACGGCACCGGGCGACCCCGCGACTACTTCCGTTATGCACGGGAGGTCGCGGGCCTCGACGTCGCCGCGCTCACGGATCACGACCATTGGGGCCCCCGGCCCCTCGACGAGGATCCGGAGGCCCAGCGCGCGCTCTTCGCCACCACCGACGACGAGGAGCGGCCCGGCCGGTTCGTGACGATTCCCGGCTACGAATGGACCAGCTGGCTGCACGGACATCGGCACGTGCTCTGGTTCGATCCGGCCGGGAGCGGATCCACGTACGAGATCCACAGCGCGATCGACCCCGAGACGGATCGCCCGGACGAGCTGTGGGCGGCGCTCCGCGGACAGCGTGCGCTCACTGTCGCGCACCATTCCGCGGGCGAACCCGTCGCGACCAACTGGCGCTTCCGACCCGACCCCGAGCTCGAGCCCGTGACCGAGATCGCGTCGGTCCACGGCCAGAGCGAGTCCCCCGAGATGCCCTCCCCAGTGAGCGGCGCGATCCCGGGTTGGTTCGTGCTCGATGCCCTGCGCGCGGGTTACCGCCTCGGGTTCATCGGCAGCGGCGACTCCCACGACGGCCATCCGGGGCTCGCCGAGATCGCGGGCGGAAATGGAGGGATCGCCGGCCTCTTCGTAGATCGTCTGGATCGCGCAGGCGTCCGCGACGCCCTCCGACGACGCCAGACCTTCGCCACGAACGGAATCCGCCCCTTTTTCGAGGTGTCGATCGACGGCGTCGCGATGGGTGGAAACGTCGTAGCACGCACGCCCGCGGCGACGCATCGTCTGCGCGTCCGCTACGAAGCCACCGCCCCGATCGAACGCGTGGAGCTGGTGCGGAGCGGGCGCGTCGCAAAGCTGGACCCTTCGGATCCGCTTTCCTTCGAGCTCGACCGGGAGATCCCGGCGCTCGGACCCGGTGAGTTCCACTACGTCCGCGTCCGTCAGAAGAACGGGGGCAACGCGTGGTCGAGCCCCATCTTTACGGTCGACGCGTCGCGCTAGGCGCCGGACGCTGCCTCCCTAGACCTGGAAGCGGTCGATCTCCTGCTCGAGCCCCGCGGCGTGGTCGGCGAGGTCGCTGACCGTTTCGGCGGTCTCCTGCGTACGGCGGGTCGTCTGGAGCGTGACCTCGCGGAAGACCGCGAGGGCTTCCTGGATCTGGTCGGCGCGCTTGCTCTGGTCCTTCGTCTCGACCGAGATCTCCTTGATCTTGGCGGCGACGATCTCGACGGACTGGGTGATCAGGCTGGACTCGCGACGCTGCTCCTGGGCCGAGTTCTTGACCTCGAGACCGAGGTGACGCATCTGCTCGACGCCGCGAGTGATCTCCGCGCTCGCGCTGTCCTGCTCGTGGGTTCCGCGATTCAGCTGCATCGCGGTCTCCTTGACCTGGTTCATCGCGATGCCGACCTGGTCGATGTCCGCCGCCTGGCTGCGGGTCGCCTCGACGATCTCCTTCGCCCAACGGGTCGACTGCTGCGTGCTCTCGCCGATTTCCTGGAGGATCCGTCCGGCTTCGCTCGAGAGCTCGACGCCGCGCTCTACGCGCTCGGTGCCCTGGTCCATCGCGGCCACGGCGCTGTGCACACCGCCCTGCACCGATTCGATCAGCTCGGCAATCTCCCGCGTGCTCGACGCGGTCCGCTCCGCCAGGCTGCGCACTTCCTCGGCGACGACGGAGAACGCGCGACCGTGCTCCCCGGCCTGGGACGAGATGATCGCGGCGTTCAGCGCGAGCAGGTTGGTCTGTTCGACGACCGATTCGATCACCTTCACGACCGCACCGATCGATTCACTCTTTTCGGACAGGCTCTGGATGATCGAGTCGATCCCCTTGAAGGAGTCCTGGATCTCCATCATGCCCGTGACGGTCTCGTGGACCGCGGACATGCCCTGCTCCGCCTTGCTCTGGGTCTGGTCGGAGAGCTCGTGGCTCTCGTTCGCGTTCGTCTCGACGCTGCGGACCGAGCGCGAGAGCAGCTCCAGCGCCTGGGCCGTCGATTCGGTCGACTGGTTCAGGGTGTCCGCGGAGCGCGCGATCTCTCGGATGCCGCTCGTCATCTCGACCACGCTCGAGGCGGTCGTCTCGATGATCTCGGAGAGCTCGTCGATGTGCGTCGCGGTCTCGGCGATCGAGGAGTCCATCTCGATGGCCGCGCTCGAGGTCTCGATCGCGGTCTCCGAGAGCGCCTCGACGTTCGAGTTCACCGTGTGCATCGAAGTGATGATGCCACCCACGGACTCTGCCGTGGACTCGACGGCCTCTTCCTGGCGCTGCGCTTCTTCGCGCATCGCCGAGCTCGCGGCCGTCAGCTTGCCGAGCGCCGACGCGACGTAGCGCGTGTTCTGGCCGACCTGCGAGACGAGGCCGCGCAGGCTGTCGACCATCGCGTTGAACGCGCGAGCGAGGACGCCGACCTCGTCGTCGGAACCCACGGCGACCTGCGTGGACAGATCGCCCGCGGCCATCGAGGCCGCGCCCTGGACGAGCTGCTCGAGGGGGAGCGCGATCGAGCGCTGCAGTCGCGCTGCGCCCCACCAACAGAGGAAGAACGATATCACGAGTACGCCGACGACGATGCCCATCGACGTGAACAGGAACGCCTGCACCTGCTTCGTGTCGGAACGCAGGAAGATCGTGCCGACCTGCTCGTCGCCTATGTGGATGCGTGAGGCGAGATCGATCTGCTCGCGACTCCATGCCGGCTCGAAGGAGAGCTCCCGCGGCGGGCGGAAGCCTTCGACGTCGGCCCGGACGTACTTCGCGAAGACGCGGCCGTCGCCGTCGTAGACGACCGCTGCCTCGATCGACTCGACGGCCTTCAGCGCCCGGATCGTCTCCGTCGCGGCCTGGTCGTCGTCGAAGAGGAGCGCGGCCTCGGCGTTCGCGCCGGTCACGCGGGCGAGCACGCGAAGGTTCTCGTCCATGTCCTGGCGGAACTGCAGGAAGGCCGTGGTGAACAGAGCGCCGGCGGTCAGCACGAGCGCGAGGCCCGTGGTGACGATGAAGCCGTTGACGATCCGGCGCTGGATCGAGTCACGTCCGACTTCGCGGGACCGCATCAGCGCGTCCTCCCGTCGTTCGCGATTCGTCGCATGTCGTTCGTATCGGTTCGGCTCATGGCGCCGCTCCCTACTTCACGACCTTCGCCAGCCGGAGCAGTCGCGAGCTGATCTTCAGCCCCGCCTGCTTCGCTGCACCCGGATTGATCTCGAAGCGGACCTTGTTGTCCGCGCGAATGAAGTTCGCGATCCCACCGCCCTCGGCAAAGCCTTTGCGGTCCGCGACGGTGAAGACGTGCGCGCCCGTGACGCTCGAGGCGACCTGACCGGGACCGGCGGAGACGCCCGCGCCGACGTAGAGGATGTGGCACGTAGAGGCGCCGGCGAGGTCGATGCCAGGCACGACCTCGACCGCGCGATCTCCGACGCTCTTGCCGGCAACCACCTGGGACACGACGCTCGCGAAGTCCTCGGCGCCGGCCATGCAGATCCGAACCGGTGCGCCACCGCCCGAGAAGGCCGAGTCCGGCCACTCCACATAGCGCGCGAAGTTGAACAGGAACGCCGCCTTGATCTGGTCTTCGGACTGCGCGCGCGCCGGAGCGACATTCGTCATCGCGACGAGCGCACCCAGGGCCAATCCGAGTAGGATCGAGCGTGTGGGGCGCATTCCCGATCGCATGACAGGCTTCGCTCGAAGCACGCGCGGAACTCCATTCGAGAGGCGGGGGACCTCTTCGTTGGATTTCATCGGCAGTCGATGTGCGAAACCCAACCCTCGCGGTGGTAAACTCCGCGAAAAGTGGGTAGTTCACCTCGTTCGTGTCCCGCAACGACCTCGGGATTTGTCCTGATGCCGCGCGTGTCGGTTCTGCTGCCCGTCTGGAACGCCGGCGATACGCTGGCGACCACGCTCACGAGCGTCTCCCGGCAATCACCCGGCGACTGGGAGTGCGTGATCGTCGACGATGGATCGACGGATGCGTCGCCCTCGATCGCGGAAGGCTTCGAGAAGCGCGACCGGCGCTTCCGGGTCGTTCGGCGTCGACACGAGGGGTTGATCCCTAGCCTGAACGCGGGGCTCGACCTCTGCCGATCGCCCTTCGTCGCGCGGCTCGATGCGGACGATTGGATGCGCCGCCACCGACTCGACGCGCAGGCCGCGCTGCTCGAGGCCGATCCGGCCCTCGACGCGGTGGGCGGGGGCGTACGGATCTTTCCTCGCACGCCGATGACCGATGGCCGCCGCGCGTACGAGGCCTGGCTGAATGGCCTCGCAACGGCCGAGCAGATCTGGCGCGAGCGCTTCATCGAGTGCCCGATCGCCCACCCCGCGTTGATGATCCGACGGGAGCGCCTCGTGGAGCTTCGTTACCGGGATCGCGGTTGGCCCGAGGACTACGACCTCGTGCTGCGTCTGCTGCGGCGCGGACCGGTGGTCGGGCGCGTCCCGGATCGGGTGATCGGGTGGCGCGACCGCGCGGCCCGCCTCTCGCGCACCGACCCGCTCTACGGTCTCGATCGCTTCACCGCCTGCCGCGCCTGGCACCTGCACCGCGACTTCCTCGCAGACGCTGAGCGCTACCTGCTCTGGGGACACGGCCGGACCGGACGCGCGCTGCGCAAGGCGCTCGAGCCCCTCGGCCATCGCCCGCGGGCGATCGTCGAAGTGCACCCCCGGCGAATCGGTAACAAGATCGCCGGTGCACCCGTAGTTCCCGTCGATGCCCTCGAAGAACGACCGCCCTACCCACTCATCGTCTCGGTCGCAGGCTCGGGCCCGCGTGGGGAGATCCGGGCAACGCTCGCCGCGTACGGCTTCTGCGAGGGCGAGGACTACGTATTCGCCGCGTAGAGGCCACCAGGCGCGCGACGCCCGGAGGCTGCCGACCGCAGGTTCCGCGCGCGCGACGGGTGACACACGAAGGCGTCGGCGAGGACGCGAATCTGACGATGCGTTAGGCGCCACACCGTGCCCGCTCGTTCGCCCGCGTGACCATTTCTCGTCGACCCGTATTGGTTTCCCGAGGAACCTACCTAGCGAGGGCTGCGCGGTGGCGCCGACGCGACGAGCAACCGGGTCGGCGACCGAGGAGCGGAAGATGGACGACACGATGGAACCGATGGAGGCTCCCCCGAACGGTACGGAGGCCGATCGGCTCGATGCGGGCGCGGTCGTGAGAAACGTCCGGGAGATGGTCCGGCCCTTCGATCCGGTGAGCGCCGAGGCCGAGGACCAGTACGACGCGGTGGTCCGGCGGGTGAACCGCGTTCGCGCGCGGCGGACCCGGCTCACCCGTGAGCTCGAACGTCTCGAACGCCCCTTCGTCGACGACGAGCTCGTCGTTCGATCGGGTCCGCGTCGCGGCCAGCCGCTCTCGGCCGCCGGCCGCAAGCGACGCCTCGCGCGGCTCGTCGAAGTCGGTGCGGAGCTGCGCCGGGTCGAAGAGGAGGAGCGATTCGCCGTGGCGTGTCTCGACCGCATGAATCGCGCCCTCGATCGCTGGGCGCGGGACACGTACGGGGTCTAGCGGGCCGCTAGAAATCCGCGGAGCCCGGCGTGCGCGGGAACGGGATCACGTCCCGGATGTTCGCCATCCCGGTCATGAACTGGACGATCCGCTCGAAACCCAGGCCGAAGCCGGCGTGGGGCACGCTCCCGAAGCGGCGCAGGTCGAGATACCACCAGTAGTCGTCGGGCTCGAGGCCGTGCGCCCGGATCGTCCCCTCGAGCACGTCCGCGCGATGCTCCCGCTGCGATCCGCCAATGATCTCGCCGACGCCGCCGACGAGCACGTCGAGGGCCGCGACCGTCTCGTCGTCGTCGTTCCGGTACATGTAGAAGGCCTTGATGTCCTTCGGCCAATCGGTGACGACGACGGGACAGCCTGTGTGCTTCTCCGTGAGATAGCGCTCGTGCTCGCTCTGGAGGTCGAGCCCGAACCCGATCGGGAACTCGAACTTCTCGCCGCCATCGCGCGCCTTCTCGAGGATCGCGATCGCCTCGCGGTACGGGATGCGCTCGAAGGGTCGATCGATCACCGTGCGCATCCGCTCGATCGCCTGCTTCTCGATCCGCTTCTCGAAGAACGCCATGTCGTCCTCGCATCGGTCGAGCACGTCCTGGAAGACCGACTTCAGGAAGCGTTCGGAGAGCGCCGCCAGATCGTCGAGCTCATAAAAGGCCGCTTCCGGCTCGACCATCCAGAACTCGGCGAGGTGCCGCGCCGTGTTCGAGTTCTCCGCTCGGAAGGTGGGACCGAAGGTGTACACCCGTGAAAGCGCCAGGGCCGCGATCTCCCCCTCGAGCTGGCCCGAGACCGTCAGGTACGCCGGCCGCGAGAAGAAGTCCTGCGCATCGTCCACCTTGCCGTCGTCGCCCCGCGGCGGATCTTCGAGCGGAAGCGTGGTCACGCGGAACATCTCTCCGGCGCCCTCGGCGTCGCTCGCGGTGATGATGGGCGTGTGGAGATAGAAGAACTCCTCGCGCTGGAAGAACTCGTGGATCGCCATCGACGCGGCGTTCCGCACCCGCAGCACCGCGCCGATCGTGTTCGTCCGCGGGCGCAGGTGCGCGATCGTACGCAGGAACTCGAAGCTGTGCCGCTTCTTCTGGAGTGGGTAGTCCTCGCCGGCCTCGCCCACGAGCTCGACTTCCCGCGCCTGCAGCTCGAAGCGCTGGCCCTTCGCGGGGGAGTCGACCAGCTCGCCGCGCGCGACGATGGAGCAGCCCGTGGAGAGCTGCTTCACGACGTCCTCGTAGCCGTGGGTCTCGGGGTTGGCGACGACCTGGAGGCCGTCCATGCAGGAGCCGTCGGAGACGTCGAGGAACGACACGCCCTTGCCGTGCCGCACGGTCCGGAGCCAGCCGCGCACGAGTGCGTCGCCTCCGGCCGACTCGCGGCGCAACATGCTTCGGATCGACTCGACGGACGACGACATGACGGACCCCCCGGCCGGAGAGTACCGCCGGATCGCGGGGGCTCGCTATCGTGCGCACACCCGAGAAGGAGGCGCTCCCCCGCGCCCATGGAGACGCGCCCCGGGCGCGACGTCCCGATGCAGATCAACTGGTTTCCCGGACACATGAATCGCGCGCGCCGGGAGATCGGCGACGCCATCCGGAAATGCGACGTGATCGTCGAGCTGGTCGACGCGCGGCTGCCGGCGTCGAGCCGCAATCCGATGCTCGAGAAGCTCGCTGCCGAGAAGCCGGTCCTCACCCTCTTCACGAAGTCGGACCTCGCGGATCCCGAGGTGACGGAAGCCTGGCTGGACGCGTGGGACGGCCCGCGGCCGCTCGCGCTCGTGATGAGCGAGCGCAAGAGCGTGGCGCGGATCCCCGCGCGCTGTCGGGAGCTCGCGCCCCATCGCGGCGGCCCCGGGCGCACCTTGCGCATCCTCGTCGTCGGGATCCCGAACGTCGGCAAGTCGACCTTGATCAACACCCTGACCGGCAAGCGGGTCGCGAAGGTCGGGGACCGTCCGGCCGTCACGCGGCGCGCCCAGCGCGTCGAGCTCGACCACGATCTCTCGATCTTCGACTCGCCCGGGGTGCTCTGGCCGAAGCTCGACGACCAGGACGGCGCGCGTCGCCTCGCCGCGAGCGGCGCGGTCGGCGAGAACGCCTTCGAGCTGATCGACGTGGCGGGCTGGGCCGTCTGCTTCGTCGCCGAGACCTATCCGGCGCTCTTCGAGGCGCGCTACGACCCCGACGAGACGGTCGCCGAGATCTTCGCCCGGACGTCCGCGGATCCCGAGGACGCGACCCGAGCCGTCGAACTGTTGGAGGCGGTCGGGCGCCGGCGCGGCGCGCTCCGCTCCGGCGGCCGCGTGGACCTCGACCGCGCAGCCGACGTGTTCCTGCGTGACCTGCGCGCCGCGAAGATCGGGGCGATCAGCTTCGAGCGGCCCGAAGACGGCTCGACCTAACGTCGTCCGGGATCCGGCCCCTCGAGCTCTTCGATCAGCTGGACGAACGCGCGATGTCGACGCTCGTCTATCTCCTCCGCCTCGAGGGCGGCGAGGACGGCGCATCCCGGTTCGGTCCGGTGCAGACAGTCGCGGAAGCGGCAGCCCGCGGTCGCGGCCCCTTCGAAGCCGGGGAAGCCGGCCGCGGCCTCGAGGGGCGAGACGTCGACGGCGATGAAGTCCCTGAAGCCCGCGGTGTCGACGAGGAATCCCTCGGCCGCGAGTGTGTGCAGCGTGGCGGTCGTCGTCGTGTGACGCCCCTTGCCGCTTCCCCGGTTCAACTCTCCGACCCGCAGGCCGAGATCCGGAACGAGCGCGTTCAAGAGCGAGCTCTTGCCCACCCCGGACGGGCCGACGAAGGCGGCCAACGCGCCGTCCGCGAGCAGCGACTCGATCGCCGCAAGCCCTTCGCCTCGTTCCGCCGACACGCGCAACACCGGTCCCGACGGCGAATAGATCTCCTCGAGGCGATCCCCCAGGACCCCGTCGTCGTCGAGATCGACCTTGTTGAGCACGAGGAAGGGATCGATCCCGGCGGCGCGCGCGATCACGAAGCCGCGGTCGATGTAGCCCGGAGGCTCTCGCGGCTCGGGGGCGACGACGATGCCGAGCCAGTCGAGGTTGGTCGCGATCGTGCGCTCGCGTCCACGCGGGTCGCGCCGCCGGAGCACACCGCGCGCCGGCTCGACCGCGAGGCGATCTCCCGCGACCCGGACGCGATCGCCGACGACCGCACGTTGTTCGGGCTGCAACCACACCTGCTGCTCGCCGCCCTCGTCGAAGCGGACGAGCACCGCGACCCCGTGATGCGCGACCACGCGTCCGGGCGTCCCGCCCTCGAAGGTGACGATCGTCCCCGCGTCCTCCGACGCGCGCCCTCGCCGCGTGGGCTTCTTCCGCTTGCCGCTCGCCATCAATCGGCTCGCAGCCGATCCGCGAGCCCGGAGTCTCGCACGATCCGTCGCTCGATCATCGCCCGGATCGCCTCGTCGCTCGCGTGCACTCGAAGTCGCCGTCGCGCGCGCGTGACCCCCGTATAGAAGAGCTCTCGCGTCATGATCGGTGACGGACGATCGCCTAACACGAGGTCCACCTCGTCGAACTCCGAGCCCTGGCTCTTGTGCACGCTCATCGCGATCGCGCTCTCGTGACTCGGGAGCCGCCCCGCCGACAGCCGGCGGACGCCCCCTCGGCCATCCGGGAAGATCGCACGCAGCTCCGAGTCCGACTCGTCGATCAGACCGACGTCGCCGTTCCAGAGATCCTGGTCCGGTGCGTTGCGCGTGACGAGCAGGAGCCGGCCCCGCCACCAGCCCGCGCTCGAAGTCGTGGCATGCACGCGTGCCGCCGCGTCGTCGAGCCGCGCTCCCAGGTTTTCGACCCCGAGCGGCCCGCGACGATGGGCGCAGAGCACGCGGTAGCGCCCCATCCGCTCGAGCTTCTCGATCGGGTCCTCCGCCCCGGCGATCTCCCGGTGCATCGCCTCGCTCTCGGCCACCACCCGGGCGACGACGTCTTCCGGTCGCGCCGCGGAGACGCGTTCGACGTCGGGCAACGCGGGGTCATCGAGCAGCTCGATCACCGCATCCGCATCCCCGTCGCGGATCGCCGACGCGAGCCGGCCGATCGCGCCCCCCGCCTCGAAGCGGTGGCTGCGGGTGAGGCGGACGACCGACGCCTCTAGCGCCGGCGACTGATCGGACGTGCCCCCGACGAGCTCGCCGAGGACGGCCCCGGATTCGACGCTCGCGAGCTGATCGGGATCCCCGACCAGCACGACGCGCGTCGCCTTCTCGCAAGCCGCGAAGAGCCGCGCCATCAGCTCGAGATCGACCATCGAGCTCTCGTCCACGACGACGACGTCCGCATCGATCTGCACGTCGGTGGATCGGCCGAACGCGTCCCGTCGCAGCTGCCCATAGAGCGCGCGCTGAAGCGTGCCGGCCTGGGTCGGCAGCGCCGCCTTCACCGCGTCCTGCGCTTCGAGCCCGTCCCGCCCGCGCGCGAAGGCCCCGGCCATCGCCGCCGCGGCCTTCCCCGTCGGCGCGAGTAGCGCGACCCGCGGCACGGGCGCGCCGGTCTCGACCGCCTGCTCGACCAGCGCGGCGACCAGTCGCACGACGAGGGTCGTCTTCCCGGTCCCGGGTCCCCCGGTCACGATCGTGAGCGGCCGACGCAGGGCCGATTCGAGGGCGGCCGCAGAGGCCGGATCGCCGCCGCCCGTCAGGCGTTCGATCACGGGTGCGGACCAGGACGCGTCGACGTCGAAGTCCGGCGCCCCGGCCCGCGCTCGAATCGCGATCGCGAGGGCGCGTTCGGCGCGATGTGCGCGCGAGAGATAGACGCGTCCCCGTTCGTCGATGACCGCGGGGCTCTCGGGCGTCTCCCCCGACGCGTCCGGCGCGTCGAAGAGGGGCGTCGCGAGGAGGGCCGCGCGCCAGGCCTCGACTGCGTCGTGGGTGACGAGCACGGGGTGCACGCGAGCCACGCCTTCGACTTCGGTCACGATCCCGTCCTCGGCGAGTCGGTCGAGATCGGCGCAGACGTGCCCGTTCGCCTGCTGGTGGCACGCGATCGCGAGACCCCAGAGCGCCGCCTCGTCTTCGACCCCGAAGAGCGCGCCGAGGCGACGCGCGAACTGCAGGTCGAGCCCGGTCAGCAGCCCGGCGGCTCGACCGCGTTCGAGGATCGCGCCATCGCCGCGCTCGCGAGCGTCGCGAGGGTCGAGGGAGGCTTCGCTCATGCCGTTCGTCCCTCCCCCTGCCCGAGGAGCGATTGCAGCGCCTCGACGATCTCCCGCGGCGGCCGGTCGTGGAACACACCGCAGGCGTCGAAGTGGCTCGGGGCCAGGCCGCGCAGGAAGAGATAGTAGGCGCCGCCGAAGTCGCGGTCGTAGTCGTAGCCCGGCACGCAAGCCGTCAGATGCCGATCCAGGGCGACGGTGTAGAGGAGCGCCTGCAGCACGTAGTCGTGGTCGATCATCGCGCCGACGAGCGCGTCGGGGGCGTCGGGGGCGTCGGGGGCGTAGTCCGTCTGTCGGACGCCCAGGTGGTTCGACTTGTAGTCGATCAGGTAGTAGCGCTCGCCGTCGTGGAAGACCGCGTCGATGTAGCCGCGCAGGAAGCCCTGCAATCGCTGGAAGCCGAGCCGTCCCGCCCGGTCCGCATAACGCGCGAGAGGCGAGCCCGCAGGTGCGCGCTCGAGGACGGCGGCGAGGGCGCCCGGTTCGAGGCCGCCGCCCTCCCCGGGTGCCCACAACGTGAACTCCATCTCCGCCCGAAACGCGCGCGGAGGGAGCTCCGCGAGACGAAGCGGATGTACGCCCGGTCGCAGCGGCGTCATGGCGACGGCCTCGACGACGTGGAGCACCTGGTCGACGCGCTCGGGCTCCATTCGGTGGGCTTCGAGCAGGCCCAGCACCTTCTCGCGTCGCGCGTCGCGTTCGGGACCGTCGGGATCCTCCGCCGCGTAGGTCGCGAAGTCGACGTGCTCGAGCACGTCGTGCAGGAGCGTGCCGGCTTCGGCGCCGCGCGGGAACGCGTCCATTTCGGCGGCGAGGTCCGGTTCGGCGGACGGGACCTCGACATCCGGGCGGGTCGCGGCGGCGGCGTCGCGATCCCGACCGGTCACTTCGGGGCCCGCGTGCGGCGCCAGGGCGTGCGCTTCACGGGTGAGCGCCGAGAAGCTGGTCGTCCGGCGGGCTCGCACGAATCGCCGGGAGGGCGGCGCCCACGACAAGGGCGGCGGCGCCGGCGCGCGCGACTGCCATCGCTCACCCGCCTCGAAGTCGATGCGCTCGATCTCGACCGCGCCCTCGCCGGCCGCCTCGGCGACGCGACCCCAGGCGGCGAGCCAGTCCTCGTCGGTCCATTTAGCGGTGTGCTTCGCGGCGTGGGCGTAGGACCCGCCGTCGGCCTCCTTGCGGAGCAGCAGCCACGTGAGCGCCGACTTGCGATGGTGCGGACCGAGGGCGCCCCAGGCGACGACGCATTGATGCTGGGCGCGGGTGAGTCCCACGTAGAGCAGCCGCAGCTGCTCGGAGAACGCTTCGTCGTCCTTGGCCGCGACGTGGGCGGGCAGGCCCTGCAGGTCGAGGGTGCGACGCCCGGTCTCGCGATCGTGGAAGCGAATCGGCGGGTTCCGCTTGTCGCCGCTCGCCGCGCCTTCCGCGCTCGTCCCCTTGCCCTTCCAGTTCTCCCACAGGCAGGGCAGATAGACGACGGGGTATTGAAGGCCCTTGCTTCCGTGCAGGGTCACGAGCGAGATCGCCTCGTCGTCCCGCTCGAGCCGGAGGAGCGCCGCGTCGCTACCGAAGACCGCGCGGGCCTCCTCGGAGGCGGTCGCGCGTTCGAGGGCCGCGAGCAGCCCGGCCCGGGAGGGCGCGCGCTCGCTCGCGAAGCGTTGCAGCAGCTCCGAGAGATGGAGCCAGTTCGTGATCCGGCGTTCGCCGTCGCGATAGGCGAGGAGCGTGAGCGACACGCCCTGCTCCCGACGCCATGCCTCGATCGCCCGCGCAAAGCCTCGCTGGGACCACATCCGTCCGTATTCGGCATAGGCCTCCGAGAGTGCGGACAGCTCCGTGGAGTCGTCCGAGAGCGCCGCGATCCGATCGGCGTCGAAGCCGTGGGCCGCGGTCGCCAGGGCCCCACGCAGGGTCGGTGGATCGGCGGGTCGCATCATCGCGCGCAGCACGCACGCGAACTCCCACGCCTCGCGCGTGTCGAAGACGTTCGTCTCGCCGCGATCGACGCAGGGCAGCCCCAGCCGCTCGAGCGCGTCGCGCATGCGCTGGAGCTCGCGCTTCGTGCGACACAGGACCGCCACGTCCGAAGCCTCGAACGCGCGATCCCCCCGACGAGCTTCCGGCGAGACGAGACCCGCGATGTCGGCGGCTACCGCGTCGAGCACCAGGGTGCGGCCGATCCGTTCGGGCATCGTGCCGTCGGCCTTCTGCGCCTCCCCGGTCGTCTCGGCCACCTGCTCTCGTTCCGCGAAGAGCACCCGCAGGCCGGCCTTCGACCGCGCGCCGGGCTCGAAGACCGGCTCGAAGCCCGGCCGCTCGTGAACGGGTGCGAACTCGATCTCCTCCTCGCGGAAGGCGCGCTCGGGTCCCGCGAAGAGCGCGTTCACTGCCGCGATGAGCGGCGGATCCGAGCGCCAGTTCACTTCGAGGCCGTAGGCGTTGGCGCCAGCGTCCCCGCGCGCCGCCAGGTAGGTGAAGACGTCCGCGCCGCGGAACGCGTAGATCGCCTGCTTCGGATCTCCGATCAAGACGAGCCCGAGGTCGTCGCCTCCCCCGTGCCAGACCGACGAGAACACGTCGTATTGGACCGGGTCCGCGTCCTGGAACTCGTCGATCAGCGCGTAGCGATAGCGCTCGCGTAGCAGGGCCGTCAGCCGCGGCCCGGCCCCGCCTCGCAGCGCCCGCCGCAGCTCGCTCAAGAGGTCGTCGAAGAAGAACAGATGGAGGTCGCGACGCCGGCGGTCGGCCTCGGCGCGGGCGAGGGTGACGAAGCGATGCCGCAGCCAGAGCGCGCGCGCTTCGAAGCCCGCCCTCTGCGCGTCGGTCGTCGCGATCACCCGGGCGATGTCGTCGAAGGCCGCGTCGTGGGGCGTCGCCGCGCCGTCCTTCGTGACCGCGGCGAGGGCCTGCGGCGTGAAGCGCTCCAGATACTTCGGCACTTCGAGGACGGCGACGCCTTCGGTGTCGTCGCCGCGCGCGCGCACCTCCTCGGCGAAGCGGTCGAACGCGGTGAACCACTTGGGGACGTAGTTTGCGGCGTACGACTTCTTGGCGATGTCCTTGGTGTCGAGGATCAGCTCGAGCGCGGGGTCCCTCCTCGCAGGCCAGGACGCGGCAAAGTCGCGCCGCGCCTCGGCGGTCGCGGCCAGCAGCGCCTCGGCTTCGCCGATCTCCTCGGCCTTCGGACACGGCGGAACGATCGGCATGTCTTCGTCGGCGCCGAGCACGTCGAGCAGATCGTCGTGGAGCGAGTGCGGCTCGAACTGCCAGCGTTTGCCGGGTCCGTCGATCAGCCAACGAACGAAGCCCGGATCCTGCTCCGAGAGCAGACGATGGAAGAGATCGTGGGCCAGGGTCTCCTGGAGCGGCTTGGCCTTCTCGACCAGCTGGGCGTCGAAGGGCATCCCGCTCTCGAAGGCGTTCTCCGTGAGCGTGCGCTGGCAGAAACCGTGGATCGTGAAGATCGCCGCCTCGTCGAACTCGGCGAGGGCACGCCGCAGCGGATCCTCGCCGCTCTCGGCCGCGGTCGTCGCGAGCGCGCGAAGCGCCTGCGCCTGCTTTGCCGCTTCGGCCTCCTCCGGAAGCGGCTCGCCCGCGCGCGCGTCTTCGCCGGCGGCGATCGCCTCCGCGATCCGCTTCCGCACGCGCTCGCGCAGCTCCGCGGTCGCAGCATGGGTGTAGGTCACGACGAGGATCTCGCCGACGTGCAGACCGCGCTCGACGAGCAATCGCAGATAGAGCGTCGTCAGCGTGTAGGTCTTGCCCGTGCCAGCGCTGGCCTCGATCAACGACGTACCGGTGAGCGGCATGCGGAAGGGATCGAGCGGTTTCATCACTCCCCCCCTCATGCGTGATCCACCGAACGTGCGTCGAGCAAGGGACCGAAGATCTCCGTCGCGAGGGCGTCGAAGGACGTCCCGCCGGGCACGATCGGGCTCGGCGACACCGGACTTCGCCCTTCCCACAGGCGCACCGTCTCGAGCTCGCGCTCCACCTCCGGCGTGGACCAGGACGCCCCGCCGCCGGATCCGTGGAAGGTCTTGTTCGCGTCGCGCCAGGCGGCTTCGGGATCGCGCTCGAGCTTCTCGGCGAAGGCGCGCGACGTCTCGGGCAGGAAGGGCAGCGGCACACGGTCCGCCGATGCGGCCCAGGCGTAGAGCCGCGCGAGCTGGCCCTCGGGATCCTTCACGCGGTCGAATACCGCGACGCGATTGCCCTTGCTGTCCTGCGGCCGCCCGACGAGGATCGTTCGTTGCTCGACACCTGCGGGCGCGCACGCGCACAGGAAGAGATGACGGATCCAGGCATCGAGCTCGCTCGTTCCACCGATCTTCCGGAAGTCGCTGACGACGCGTCCGCTCTCGTGGAGTGAATCGACGCGGCCTGCGAGGCGCACGGCTCCGAGACCCTCGACCTCGAGGGTGAGCGCGTCCTCGAGGTCCGGCCGGGCTTCCCCTTCGCGTCGCTTCGCGGCGACCCTTGCGATGGCCGCGACCTCGGCGCGCAGCTTTCGGAGGGCGGCCTCGCCCGGGATGCCACGCGGGACGATCGGCGCCGCGGCCAGGCGCTCGAGCGCGGCGTCCCCGGATTCGATCGCGCGGAGCATCGCCTGACCGACCTTGAACCGATCGAGCCCCGCCGGCTCCGTCGGGTCGAGCTCGGGCACGACGTCCTCTTCGCGCGGGAGGCGCAGCTGGAGGCGATCGCGCACGAAGAAGCGACTCGCGCGGATGAGCCGATCGATCAGCGCGTCCAGATCGAGGTCGAGGTCCGCGTTTGCGCCAGACGGGCTCGCCGCATCGGTCGCGTCGACGGCCTGTTCGGACAAGAAGACCCGCTGTGGCCCGCCGCCTTCGATCGTCGCGGCGCGCCGCACCTCTGCGGCGGCGAACGCTTCCCGGTCCGCCCCCGGCAGGTGCCGCGGACTCGACGCATCGAAACACGTCGGGCTGAAGGGCTGGAGCGCGTGTGCCACCACGACGCGCTCCGCGATCGATTCCAGTTCCTCGTCGGCGAAGGCGTCCGCGAGACATTCGAGCAGCTCGCTCACGACGATCGAAGGGGGAAGATCGCTGCCGTCCCGCACGTCGCGGCCCGGAACGCTCAGGATGAGTCGCTCCCGCGCCGAGAGAATCGCTTCCAGGAAGAGGTAGCGGTCGTCGGAGCGCGGATCGCGATCGCCAGCGCGCGGACGCTGCGCGGCGAGATCGAAGCCCGACGCCGGACCGCCGCGCGGGAACGCGCCATCGGCGAGTCCGAGGATCGCCACGACCCGGAACGGAATCGCGCGCAGGGGCACGAGCTCACAGAACGTGACGCCACCGGCGAGGAAGGCCTGGGGCGCCGGGTTCGTCGTGAGCGCGTCGATGACCTGCTCTCGGATCGCCTCGAAGGGGACGGCCGCGTCGAAGCCCGCTTCCCCCGCGGCGTCCGCGAGTCGTGTGAGCAGGCGCCGGATGGTGACGTGTTCGTGCGTATCGTCGTCGGTCTGCTCGCAGGCCTGACCGAGCAGCTGCGCGAGCCAGTCACACCACGCGGCGACCGGCTGCGGTCTCGCCGCGCGACGGCGCGCGCGATCGAGCAGGTCCGCCAGGTCTCCCAGCGCGCCGAGCACGTCGGGCTCGAGCATCGGCGGGAGCGGCGCCGGCGCGACACCTCCGTGCGTCGCTTCGCCGCCGCCGACCGCGTGGGCGAAGGCCAGCCGCGTGAGCCCCCCCGACCAGGTGTGCGCATCGGACGTTTCGAGATCGAGCGCGCCGCGATGATCGCCGTCGAAGCCGAAGCGGATGCCGGCCTCGACCGCCCATTCGGCGATCCGCTCGACCGACTCCTCGTCGAGCCCGAAGCGCTGGCGCGCCGGCGAACGCGCGAGCCAGTCGAGAACCTCGTCGCGCCCGCCGCGACTCGTGACCAGGCTGAGCAACGCGACGAAGGCGTCCGCGACCGGCGAACGACGCAGCGCGCCGCGATCCGCGATGCGGTGCGGGATCCGAGTGCCGTCGTCCCGGGTCGCGCCGAAGATCGCTTCGATGTCCGGGGCGAGCGCGTCGATCGCCGGCGCCATCACGATCACGTCTTCGGGCTCGAGGGTCGGGTCGCGTTCGAAGGCTTCACGAAGGGTCGCCTGTAACACCTCGAGCTCCCGCCGCGGACCGTGGCAGAGATGCACGCGGATCGAGTCGTCGTCCGCCGCGATCACGCGCTCGTCTTCGGGCACGTCGTCGAGGTCGAGGATCGCGCGCTGCAGCCGATCGAGCAGGCGGTCGCCCTCGGGCTCGGCGTGGCTCTCGGTCTCGGCGTCGTGCACGCCCGACACTTCTTCGAGACAGCGCTGGAAGTCGCCACCGAGCCGGCCGAGGCTCGCGAGCAGGCGAGCGACCGGACCGGGATCCGCTGCATCGAAGAGCCCTTCGCTCTCCGTCGGCTCGCGCAGCTCGGCGTCGCGCACCTCGTGTCGCAGGTCGGCCCACCAGGCGCGCGACGGGCTGAGGATCGAGAGGTGGACTTCGGTGTGCCGTGCAAGCGCCTCGATGACGGACAGCACGAGCGGTGCGAGGGTCGAGACCGCGAAGATCTCGACCCCGTTCGGTGCGTGTTCGTCGATGACCGCCGCAGCGTCTCCTCGCTTCACTTGCTCCAGAAACGTCTGCGCGCGACCGGCGAAGTGATCGGCTCCGAGGCGCTCGGTCAGGGTCCGGACCAATCGGGCCTGCCATCGCGCGGCGCCCTCTTTCGGCAG
Source organism: uncultured Spirochaetaceae bacterium (assembly GCA_964488255.1). Taxonomy (GTDB): domain Bacteria; phylum Myxococcota_A; class UBA9160; order UBA9160; family UBA4427; genus UBA4427. Next base: position 289,524 of record CAZAUR010000003.1, read on the forward strand.
GGCCTCGGCTTCACCCCAGTCGATCAGCCACTCCGGTCGGAACGTCGCATAGCGATCGAAGAGCCGCGCGATCTGCGCGGCGAGCTGGACGCGTCGCCAGTCGCCGTCCGTCGCGTCGAGGTGGAGCGAGAGCGGCGCGAAGTCCGGATCGTCACCCGACTCCTCGAGGATGCGCGCGATCGCCCAGGTCAGGCGTCCCGGCGACCACGGCGCCGACTCGATCTCTTCCCGAGGCGTCCCGAAGAGTCGCTCGAGGAAGACCCGCGGAAACACGAACTCGGTGTTCGCGCAGACGCCGTGCTCCTGGGCGAGGGACTGCGCGAGCCAGCGCTCCATGCCGGGTCCCTGCACGACGACCGTCGCGGTCGTGAGGGCGTTCCGTCCGGGGGCCATCAGTCGGGTGGCCAGCCCTTCGAAGAGTCGTTCGGTCCGATTGCTGCGTTCGACGTGGAGCAACTTCGCCCGGGCCGATCAGAAGAAGGTCTTCTTGTTGGCTTCGAAGTCCCAGTAGGATCGCAGCAACGTGATCTTGCCCTCGTCGTTCACTTCGTAGACGTTGATGACTTCGTTCCAGCCGATCACGCCGCCCGGCCCCTTCACGAAGATCGTGCCGACGTTGACGCACGCGCCGTTGCCGTTCAGGGTCTGGCGGATCTCGAAGCGGATCGTGTCCGGCTTGATCACATCGGCGCAGAACTGGCGGATCTCGTCCTTGCCCACGCGACCGCGACCTTCGGGATCCCACTCGGACGGGCCGTAGGGGTCCTGAACGATCGCGTCGTCCGCAAAGAGGTCGAGCCAGCCCTCGCCGTCCCCAGCGATCGCACGCTCCATCGAAAGGATGCTCGCCTCCCGGGCGGGCGTCTTCGGTGCGTTCTTGACGAGATCGATCGACATGAAAAGGGGGTCCTCACAGGCATGCGGCGCGTCAGGCACCGCGGCCGAGGGAGGATACTCGATTCACCGCCGATCGTCGGCGGATCAGCGGCCGAGAACGCGGGCCAGGCGGGTCACCGCTTCGACGACGTCGGCCGCCGGCGCGGCGGTGAACGAGAGCCGGATCCACTCGCCGTAGGCCTCGCCGCAGCTCGAGCCCGGCGCGACGAGCACGCCCTCCGCGAAGCAGTCGTCGAGCAGACCCGACAGTCCGCGCTCGTCGAGGCGGTCGCGTACGTCGAGGAACAGGAAGGTGCCCCCCTGCGGCGCGGGCAGATCGAGCAGCGCCGCGACCTCGCGACCGACCTCCCGGTCCTGGGCGTGGGCGGCCGCCAGCCAATCGGCGCCGCCCGCGAGCGCCGCGAGAGCGGTTCGCTGGCCGACCACCGGGGCGTGGTAGTAGACGTGGGTCCCGATCTTGCGCGCGTTCGCGATCAGCTCCGCGGGCGCGGCGAGGTAACCCACACGCTGACCCGCCATCGCGTAGCTCTTCGAGAAGGAATAGACCGAGACCGTCCGCTCCGGGGCGAAACGGGACATCGACACGTGCGCTTCGGGACCGCCCTCGTAGTGGTAGTCCTCGTAGACCTCGTCCGACAGGAGCCAGAGATCGTGGCGTCGCGCCAGGTCAGCGAGGGCCTCGAGCCAGTCGCCGGGTACTACGCGCCCGGTCGGATTCGAAGGCGTCGAGACGTAGAGCGCCCGACTCTTCTTCGTGAGGCGCGCCTCGACCGCCGCGACGGCCTCGGCCGCCGAGCCGACGCGGTCGTAGAAGGGCACCTCGACGGGCTGCGCCCGGAAGCTCTGGGCGATGCCGCGGATCAGGGGCCAGAAGGGTGCGAGGATCAGGAGCTCGTCGCCGGGCGAGAGCGTGGCCCCGGCGACCGCCGCGAGGCCTCCAGTCGCACCGGCGGTGACGAGCACCTGGTCGGCGGCGACGTCGACCCCGTTCCGCCAGGCGAGCTTCTCGACGATCGCGTCGATCAGCTCCGGGAGCCCCCGCGTGTCGCAGTAGGCGTGCAGGCGCGCGTGCTCGGCCGCGGCGATGTCCTCGGAGCGCGCTCCGACGAAGGGGTCGCGCCAGGTGTCGCCGACGTGCAGCGGGAAGAGCGGACCCGGGTGCTCGGCCATCCGGTCGGCGAATGGCGAGTAGATCGCACCCGGCATCGCGAGCGCTTCCGGGGCCAGCGCCGGCGAGCGCGACGTCATGCGCCGGCCGATGCTTCGCGGATCAGCGCGCCGTAGCCCTCGCGGTAGGTCGGGTAACGGAAGCGGTAGCCGCTCTCCTGGGCGAGCGCGTTGCTGCAGCGCTTGCTGCCGACGGCGCGCCTCCGATCGGCGGGCGCAGCATCCTCGGGCGGCAGCACGGGCGCCGGCCCGCCTACCTCCTCGGCGAGCCAGCCGTAGAGCTCCGCCTCCTCGGCCGAGTGATCGTCGACGCCGAGGTAGAGGGGCGCGGGATCCGGGTGGAAGAGCAGGTGGCGCACGAGGCCGGCGGCATCGTCACGGTGAATCCGATTCGTGAAGTGCTCGCTCTCCCGGAGCGAGAGCTTGCCCTCGCGCGCCTGATCGACGAGCCGCGTGCGACCCGGGCCGTAGATCCCGCCGAGGCGGACGACGACGCTGCGGATTCCGCTCGCGGCCACGAGACCCTCGGCGGCGAGCAGGGTCTCGCCTCGAAACTGGGTCGGGTGGGTCGGCGAGGCCTCCGTGATGGGCTCGCCGCGACGCTGACCGTAGACGCTGGTGCTCGAGGTCATCACGATCCGCTTCGGGCGCTGGCCCTCGTCGAGCAACCACTGCAGGAAGCCGGCGAGCCCGTCCAGATAGGCCCGGCGATAGGCCTTCTCGGTCCCGGCGTCGGCACCGACGGCGTAGACGGCGTACTCGACCCGCGGCGGCGCGGGTGGCAGCGCGGAGGGCTCCGCGACGTCGCCCGGGATCCCACGCACCCCGTCGGCCAGGCCGTCGAGGTTGCGCCGAATGCCGAACACCTCGTGCCCCTCCGCCGCCAGCATCGACGCCAGCGCGTTGCCGACATAGCCGCATCCCGCGATCACCACTTGAGCCATGACGGCAGGATGCCGCAGCTGCATGCGCTCGCGCCATGAGACCGCGGTGCCGAACGGGGAATCGAACCTGCCATGACGGCGTGATGCCGCAGACGGCTATGATCCTGCCATGCAACGGCCGCGAATCGGGATTCCTCTCTGCCTCGATGAGCGCGGTCGTTGGCGCGAAGGTCGCGACTACCTCTACATCGACGATCGCTACGCGCGCGTGATCGAAGCAGCCGGCGGCCTGCCGATCCAACTCCCGATCCAGACCGATGCCGCGGCGCTCGTCGCCACGATCGACGGCTTGCTCCTGCCGGGCGGGGACGACTTCCCGAGCGACCGCGCGCTCCCGGACGGCGTCGAGCTCGACCTCGTCCCCGAGCGACAGCTCGCCTTCGACGCCGCGCTGCTCGACGCCGCGCAAGCCGGAGCGCTCCCGATCCTGGGCATCTGCTATGGCATGCAGCTCCTCGCTCGGGAATCCGGCGCGACCCTCGAGCCTCACCTCCCGAGCGGCGAGGCGACGGTCGAAGAACACCGTCTACCCGCAACGGCGCGCCACGCGATCGAGGTCGCACCCGATACCCGCCTCGCGACGATCCTCGGACCGGGTGCGCACGACGTGAACAGCCTCCATCATCAGGCGGTGCTGGATCCGGGTCCGGCCTGGCGGACGACCGCCCGGGGACCGGACGGAGTGATCGAGGCGATCGAGCGTGCGGAGCCCGCCGATCGATGGGAGATCGGCGTGCAGTGGCACCCGGAGAAGATGCCCGAGTCGACGAGCGCCGCGCTCTTTCGCGCTTTCGTGGACGAGTGCCGCGTGCGCGGAGCGACCTGAGGGATGCGCCGGCTCTTGTCCGTCGTGTTCTGGGGCTTCGTCGTCCTGTCGTCCCTCGCCCTCTTCCCGCTCGCGGTCCTGATCTTCCTCGTGACGGCGCCCTTCGATCACCGCCGGGCGCTGCTCCACCGCTTCACCTGCTTCTGGGCATCCCTCTATACGTGGCTGAACCCGGCGTGGCCCGTCACGATCCACCACCGCGAACGTCTCTACGACGCCGGCCCGACGGTGATCGTCGCCAACCACCTCTCGCTCCTCGACATCCTCGTGCTCTTCCGGCTGCACAGTCACTTCAAGTGGGTGTCGAAGGTCGAGAACTTCCGGGTGCCGGTGATCGGCTGGAACATGACGATGTGCGGCTACATCCCGCTTCAGCGCGGCACGAAGACGAGCGTGATGGGGATGATGCGGCGCTGCGACGCCGCCCTCGCGGGCGGGAGTTCGATCATCATGTTTCCGGAGGGCACGCGATCGTCGACCGGACGGATGCGCTCGTTCAAGCCCGGCGCGTTCGAGATCGCGAGTCGCAACCGGGTCGCGATCCAGCCGCTCGTGCTACGGGGCACCGGGGACGCCCTCCCGAAGCGGGGCTTCGTCCTCCAGGGTCGGCACCCGATCTCGATCGAGGTGCTCGAGCCGATCCCCGCGAGCGAGGTCGAGAAGACCGAGCCCGAGGAGATGCTCGAGCGGGTGCGCGAGCGGATCGCTCAGTCGCTCGACGCCAGCTCGGACGCCGCCGACTGATCGTCGGACGATTCCGGGAGCGCTCGCCGCAGGAGCTTGCCCGTCGCGTTCCGTGGCAGGACGTCGACCGCGCGGATCGTGACCGGGACCGCGTACCGCGCCAGGCGCTCGCTGCAGAACGCCGCGAGTGCCGCTGCGTCGAGCGACGCGCCCGGCCGGAGCACGACCCAGGCGGCAGGACGCGCCCCGAAAGTCGCATCGTCGACGCCACGCACCCCCGCTTCGAGCACGTCCGGGTGCGCTTCGAGCACCGATTCGATCTGCGCCGGATAGACATTCTCGCCGCCGGACACGATCAGATCGGTGCGGCGGTCGAGCACCCGGAGACCGCCCTCGGCATCGAGTCGACCGATGTCACCGGTGGCGAGCCAGCCGTCGCGGAGCGTCTCGCGGGTGGCGTCGGGATCTTCGAGGTAGCCGTGCATCACGATCGGGCCGTGCACCTGGATCTCGCCCGCTTCGCCGGTCAGCAGGGTTCGGCCATCGTCGCCGACGATCCGGAGCGAGACACCGCCGAGCGCGCGCAGGCCTCCGGCCCGCTCCTCGCTCGCGACGCCCGGCGGTCGCGTCGCGACCTGGGAGGCGGCTTCGGTCAGGCCATAGGTCGGAGCGACGGGGTAGCCGAGTCGATCCGCGCGTTCGAGGAGCGCATCGCTGGCCGGGCCCCCGCCTAACAGCACGAGTTCGAGCCCCGGCGGCGCGCGACGATCGCCCCGCTCCCCGATCACACGCTCGAGCATGGTCGCGACGAAGCTCACCCGGGTGATCCCGTCCTCGTCGAGGGCTCGCGCGACCGCCGCGGCTTCGAAGCGGTCGTGCATCACGACGCTCGCGCCGACCCGCGCGGCGCGGATCAGGATCGCGAGGCCGCCGATGTGGAAGAGCGGCATGCAGAGCAACCACCGGTCGGAGCTCGCGCTCCCGAGCAACGCCGCGGCGCCGTCGGCGCTGCCGATCAGGTTCTCGCGGGTGAGCACGGCCCCCTTCGGCCGGCCGCTCGTCCCCGACGTCCGCAGCACGAGCGCGGCGCCCTCGGTGCGGCGTCGCGCCGCGGCCGCGTCGAAGTCCGCGGCGCGCGACGCGTCCGGAGCCCGATCCAGCGCCGGCCCGTGCTCCACGCCGAGGACGAGGAGTCCGCAGCCGGAGGCGGCGGCGAGCCGATGCGCGCGATCGTCCGCCGTATCGACGACGAGGAAGCGCGCGCGACTCGATTCGAGCGCGAAAATCTGCTCGGACTCGCTCTGCCGCGCGTTGAGGGGCAGCATCGGCACGCCCGCGGCGAGCGACGCGTGGATCAGCGCGACCCCCTCCGTCGACGGGGACGCGAGCACCGCGAGGAGATCCCCCGCGCGCACGCCGACGGCGTCGAGCGCGTCCACGCACGCGCGACTCTTCGCGGCCAGGCCGGCCCACGAGAGCGCGACCTCACCACACCGCAGCGCGAGCGACGCGTCTCCGTGGGCCTCGAGCCCGTCGAGCCATTCGTCCGGCGCGAGGCTCACCCGCCCACCTCGAAGAGGAGCTCCGCCGCATCGAGCACGGAATCGCTCGGCACGACCCCGAGTCCCGGCCCGGGCGAAACGGGCAGCGTCCCGTCGACGAACGCATCCGATTCCGGCACGAGGTCCCGCGCAAGGAGCGGGCCCGTTCCGAGCCCGTGCACCTCGTTCGGATCCCCGGTCGCCGCCGCGAGGGCACAGGCCATCCCGCGACCGATCGCCCCGTCGATCAGCGTCGACCACACGAGTCGCCCCCCGGACGCGTGCACGCGTCGTGCTAGGTCGATCGAGACGTCGAGGGACCCGAGCGCCGCGGGCTTCGCGACGAAGACCGTGAGACCGGCATCGAGACACGCGCGCCAACCCCCGCCCTGCAGCGCTTCGTCCGCGGCGACGCCGACCTCCGAGCCCGCCGCGAGCCGAGCGAGCGCTGCGACGTCGGCGCGCGCGACGGGCTGCTCGACATAGTCGACGTCGAAGCGCGCGAAGACCGCGAGGGCGCGCTCCGCCTCCGCTTCACTCCACGCTTCATTCGCATCGAGCCGCACGCGCGCCGACGCACCCACCGCCTCGCGCAGCGCGGCGACCCGCTCGATGTCCAGCGCCGGATCGCGCGTCTCGGGCGAGACGGCGAGCTTGAGCTTGAACGCGACGAAGCCCTGCTCTCGTGCGGCGCGGGCGCGGTCGGCGACGGCGTCCGGCGCCCACCCGCCGATCAACGCTTGTGAAGCCACGCGCGTCGGCGATTCGCCCTCGAAGCCGGCGAGCGCGCGGAGCCGCGAGACGAGGTCGACGTCCTCGCGGCGTGCCGACAGGTCCATCCACGCGGTCGACCAGGCGAACGCGGCGCAGGGCGTCGCGGTGACGTGCTGCGCCTCGGTCGGTTCGCTCGAGCGTCCCGCCGAAAGCGCCGCACGACTCGACTCCTCGAGCGCCGCGCGACTCGCGGCGAGGTCCTCGGTTCCGAAGTCGGGGAGAGGCGTCGCTTCGCCGTAGCCGTGGCGGCCATCCGCGTCCTCGAGATCGAGCACGAGCGCCTCCCGCTCGTCGATCGCGCCGTGGGCCGTCTCCATCCGACGCGCGAGCGGCAGGCGCATCCGGAACAGCCGCGCGCGCTGCAACGGAAGCGACGAGGTCACGCCGCGACTCCGGCGACGAGCCCGAGCGCGAGCAGCAACGAATAGAGGAAGCCGGTCTGCGCCGTCGCCGCGAGCGCGCCGTTGAGGGCCGGGCCGTCCTCGGATCCCTGCACGACCCCGAAGAGACGGATCGTCCGCGGCAGACAGGCGATCGGCAGGAGCACCCAGGGCTCGAGCCCGAGCGCGAGCCAGAGTCCGACCGGGAAGAGCAGCGCGCCCCACACGAGGAATGCCCACTCCGCGCGGGCCGCGCCGCGGCCGAAGCGAACGGCGAGCGTGCGCTTGCCCGCGGTGACGTCGGTGTCGACGTCGCGCAGGTTGTTCACGACGAGGATGGCGGTCGCGAAGAAGCCGACCGGGATCGCGCAGAGCCAGGCGAGCAACGGCAACGTGCCGGTCTGCACCCAGGTCGTTCCCACCACCGCCACGAGTCCGAAGAAGAGGAAGACGGCGACGTCCCCGAGGCCGTGGTAGCCGAGGGGATAGGGTCCGCCGGTGTAGGCGATCGCCGCGAGGATCGAGACCGCGCCGATCGCGAGGATCACCGGGCCTGCGTGCCAGGCGAGGTAGAGCCCGGCGAGGGTCGCGAGGGCGAACACGACGAACATGCCCCGCTTGAGTTGATCGGGGGTGAGCAGACCGAGCTGCGCGGCGCGGGGCGGGCCGATCCGCTCCTCGGTGTCGGCGCCCTTCTCGAAGTCGAAGACATCGTTCGCGAAATTCGAGCCGATCTGCAGGCAGAGCGCGCCGAAGGCCGCGGCGAGCGCGGCGCCGACGTGAATCCCGCCCTCGACGTAGGCGACCGCCGTGCCGACCAGCACCGGACCGATCGAGACCGGCAGGGTCTGCGGCCGTACCGCCATCTTCCATGCGCCGGCGCTGCCCGCCTGCACTTCGCTCATGTTCGCTCTCCCTCGCGCGCGACGTCTTGGTGGGAATCGTCGCGGGCTTCGACGGCGGAAAGGAACGCCCGCAATCGTTCGCCGAATACCTCGGCGTCCTCCAGGTGCGCCGCGTGACCGACGCCCTCGAGGATCGCGATCTCCGCGGCCGGAAGGGACGCGGCGAGGGCGTCCGCGATCGCGCGGAACTTCGCGTCCTCGCCGCCCGCGACCAACATCGTGGGCGGCGTGCACGCGTGCAGCCGATCGAAGATCGGCGTCTGCACGCCGGCGCCCATCCCGCGCAGGCTGTGGGCGAGACCGCGGGGGCGCTGCCGCAGGCGCTCGGCCCGGGCGCGTGTGAGGAACGCCGCCCCGAGCCGGGACTGGCTCGCGAAGATCGGCAGCGCCATCCAGTGATCGACGAAGGCCTCGAGTCCGTCACGCTCGATGCGATCCGCGAGCGCTTCGTCCGCAGCGATCCGCGCCGCGCGATCCATCGCGTCCGCGATCCCCGCGGTCGCACCGATCAGCGTCACGCTCGCGAACAGGTCCGGGCGCGCGACCGCCGTCGCGAGCGCCGTCCGGCCGCCCATCGAGTAGCCGACGAGGTGCGGCCGTCCGAGCCCGAGCCCGTCGACGGCCGCCGCCACCTGCTCGACGCAGGCGTCCATCGCGTAGGGCGCGACGGCCTCCGGCGCGTCGCTCTCCCCGTGTCCGACGAGCTCCAGCCGAACCGCGCGCCAATCCGGCGTGACCGCCTGCGCGGTGCCCTGCATGCTCTCGGCGGAACCGGTAAAGCCGTGGAGAAAGAGCACCGGTCGCGCGGCTTCGGGTCCGTCGACGACCGCACGCAGTCGCACGCTCTTGGCATCGACCCACTCGACGCGCGCATCACTCATGACGAGGTGCCCCGTGCCTCGGCGGCATCGACGGCCGCGCGCGCGGCCGTCGTCGCCGCCCGGAATCGCGACTCGTTGGTCTGCGAATCGATCGGCACGTGCACGATCGATGTCCCGCGCTCCGCGACGCCCGCGGCGATCGCCGCTTCGAGTGCAATCACGTCGCCCGCGCGGGTGTAGGGCAGCGCGAACGCGCCGGCGACGCGTTCGAGGTCGAGACCATGGGGCGTGTGGAAGAGCTCGCGGAACGCGACCGCTTCCCCTTGCCGGGCGATCGGCAGCATCGAGAAGATCCCGCCGCCGTCGTCGTCGAGCACGACGATCGTGAGGGGCAGGGAGACGCGGCGCGTGAGCAGGAGCCCGGACAGGTCGTGCAGGAACGCGAGGTCGCCGGTGAACAGGATCGTCGGAACGTCCTCGGTCGCGGCGATGCCGAGGGCCGTCGAGTTGATGCCGTCGATGCCGCTCGCGCCGCGGCTGCAGTGGACGCGGAGCGCGGGCTCCCGGTTCGCGAAGCCGAGGTCGAGGAGTCGGATGGCCATGCTGTTCGAGACGAAGAGCTGCGAAGCCTCCGGTGCCGCCCGGGCGACCGCCGCGGCCACCGACAGACCGCAGAAGCCCGCATCGTCCCGCGCCGCGGCGTCGAGGGCGGCCCGGGCGATGCCGTTCATCGCCTCGAAGTCGCGGCACCACGCACGCTCGCGATTCGCCGGACGCCCCGTCGAAGCGGCGCCAGCGCCTGCGATCATGGCGGCGGACCCATCGAGGAGCGCCGCCGCGCCCCCGCGAAGCACCCGGGTTGCGCGATGGGACGGCTCACCCCACTGCCCACCCTCGTCGAGCCAGACGATCTCGTCCGGTTCGCTCGCTTCGATCCAGAGTCGCTGGGGCTTCGAGACCGGGGCGTCGCCGATCCGGACCACGACCTCCGGAGCATGCGCGTCACGGAAGGACCCCTCGCGCAGGATCAGGTCCCCGGCGTCCAGGATAGGCGCCTGCCCGGGCTTGCGACCGGCGCGCAGGTTCGCGGCCGGGTCCGCGAGGACCGGCCAGCCCGAGGCCGCCGAGAACGCCGCGATCGCATCGGACAGCGAAGCGTCCGCCGGCCTCGGTCCGACGCACACGACCCCGCGCTCGTGCTTCGCCACCAACTCGACGAGGACCTCCACGTCCGCGCGCGCCGGGCTCGGAAGCGACGTCGCGAAACGCGGCACACGGAGCCCTTCCGCCGCGCGCTCGAGCAGCGGGGCGAGCTCTCCCTCCGGCGGCGGAAGCGGCTCGCGTAAGGGCCAGTTGAGATGCACCGCCCCCGCCGGTCGCGACGTCGCTTCCTCGCAGGCCCGCCCCGCGAGCTGCCCCGCGTGGCGGAGCGCGTCGTCGCCTTCCGCGGGAACCGGCACCTCACTCGTCCATCGCGCATAGCGTCCGTAGAGACCGGTCTGCTCGATCGTCTGCCCGGCGCCCCAGTCGCGCAGCTCCGGGGGGCGGTCGCTGGTCGCGACGATCATCGGCACACGCGAATAGTGCGCCTCGACGATCGCGGGAAGATAGTTCGCGGCCGCGGTACCCGAGGTGCACACGAGCACGGCCGGTCGACCGGAGGCCTTCGCGAGGCCGAGGGCGAAGAACGCCGCGGCGCGCTCGTCGAGCTCGACCCAGGTGCGCAGCCCGGGTGTGTGTCGCGCAGTGATCGTGAGCGGCGTCGAGCGCGAGCCCGGAGACACCACGACGTGCTGCACGCCGGCGTCTCGCACCCCGGCGAAGAAGGCGCCGACGTAGGCGTAGACCGCGCGCGGCTCCGCGACGAACGCGGACGAGCCCGCCATCTCAGATCTCCGTGAGCGGCGCGAGCAGCGCGCGCAGCTTGATGCGCGTCTCGACCAGCTCCTGCTCGGGCTCGGAGCCCGCGACGAGGCCCGCGCCCGCGAAGAGCAGGGATCGGCTCGAGCGTCCGGATTCGCCGACGCCGTTCCGGATCAACGCCGAGCGCAGGGCCACCCGGAAATCACCGCCACCTCGTTGGTCGAGCCAACCGATCGGCGCGGCATACCAACCGCGATCGAGGCCTTCGACGCGCCGGATCCAGTCACGTGCGCTCGCGGCGGGGACGCCGCCGACGGCCGGCGTCGGGTGGAGCGCCGACACCAGGCCGAGTACGTCGGCGTGTTCTTCGAGGAGCGTGCCGGCGATCGGCGTCTCGAGATGCTGGATGCCGAAGAGCGGTCGAAGCACCGGCTCGGCCAGCACGTCGAGCTCCTTCGTGCGCGCCGAGAGCACGTCCCGGATCGCATCGACCACGTGCGCGTGCTCCGCGCGCTCCTTCGTGCTCGCGAGCAGCGCCTCCCCCAGCGCCCGATCTTCCTCCGGCCGCCGACCGCGAGGCGCCGAGCCCGCGAGAGCCGCCGTCGAGACACTTTCGCCACGGACCCGCACGAGCATCTCGGGCGTCGCCGCCAGGAACGTGTCGTCGCCGCGGCCCATCGCGACGAGGGTGCACGTCGGGTAGAGCGCGCGCAGGCGCTCGAGGAACGCGGGGACGTCGATCGCCCCGTCGTGCGTCACCGAGAGCGAACGCGCGAGGACCGTCTTCTCCAGGTCGCCCTCGCCGATCGCCTCGAGGGCGTCGTCGACCTGCCCGCAGAACACGTCGTGCGGCCGATCCGCGCGCACCCGGAACTCAGGTCCGTCGTTCCACGGCGCCTTCAGCTCGACCGTCGGGCGCGAGACCGCCGCGGGCTCCCGAACCAGATGTTCGAGCCACGCGACGCGCGCATCGAGCTCCGCCTCGATCGAAGAGGCGGTCGCCCCGGGCTCGACCCGAGCGATGAAAGCCGCGCTCGCCTCACCTTCGCTGCGGGTCACCACGATCTGCGGCAGCACGAAGCGCGCCGCCGGAAACCCCTTCCAGTCCTCAGCGCCCCGCGACTCGTCCTCGAAGCCGAAGCCACCAAAGAGCGTCGGCGCGGAGGCGCTCCGCGGCGCGCCGGTCCAGGCGAGTCGCGCGCGCACGTCGTCCGCCCAGCTGCGCACGTCCGCGAAGCGATCCACCCCCGCGCTCTCGATCTCGTGGGCGAGGCCGAAGGCCAGGACGAGCTCGCCCGATCCGCTCTCGAAGACGAATCGATCCGCGCGGTCGGCGGCGGCATAACACTCGAGCCTCCGCTCGAGGACTCGCTCGACGACGTCGCCTTCGACGACCCGCCCGATCCAGTGGGTCCGCCCCCTCTCCCGGGCGCGGGTGGCGACCCCTTCGAGCGCCTCGACTTCCGACGGAACCCTCACGAGCGCCCTCCCCCCACCGGCGTCAGCGGCCCGCGCACGCCGGTCAGGATCTGCGCCGCCCCGAGAAAGAGGCTCTCCCGCGCGACCTCGAGGAAGCCGACCCCGGAGAGCATTTCCTTCAACTCCTCCGGCGGCGGCAGGTACGCCGTCGACTGCGGCAGGTAGGCGTAGGCCTTGCGGTCGGAGACCAGGCCCCCGACGAAGGGAACGACGCGATCGAAGTAGAGGGAGTGGGCGGCGCGGATCGGCCCGAAGGCGGGGCGATCGACGTCGATCAGCGCGACGCGTCCGCCCGGCTTCAGGATCCGCGCGACCTCCGCGAGGACGCCCTTCAGTGACACGAAATTGCGCAGGGCGAAGCCGCAGGTGACGACGTCCACACTCGCCGTCCGGAAGGGCAGCCACTCGCCGTCGCCCTGAACCGAGGAGAAGTCGAGGCCACGCGCCCGGCCCTGCTTCAGCATCTGCAGCGCGAAGTCGACGCCGACGACCGTCGCGCCGCGCTCCTCGGCGAGCTCGCAGAAATCGCCGGTGCCGCAAGCGAGGTCGACGACCAGGTCGCCCTCCCCCACGTCGATGAGATCGAGCGCGCGGCGGCGCCAGCGCTGGTCCATCCCGACGCTCATGACGCGATTCAGCGCGTCGTATTTCGGCGCGATGCGGTCGAACATGTCGCGCACACGGACGCGCTTGTCTTCGCCGGTGGGCAGGTCACCTAACGACACGGGGTCTCCAATCGTTCTCTCTGGTCTATCGCCACTGGACTTCGAGGCGGGCTTTCTGGGTCGCGTCGAGGGCACGTTCGAGGGCGCTCTCTTCGCCGCGCCCGCGGAGCCGGGCGAGCGCCCGGGCGACCACGGTCCGCTGGAAATGCAGCGCGACGATCTGGGTGGCGCGGGGCAGCAGCCGTTCGAAGGTCCGGCGCACGTCCTCGTCGTCGTCGGCCTCTCCCGTCGCCGCCGGCTTGCGCACGTGATCGTCGAAGAGGTCGATCGCCTGCTCGGCGAGCCGGTCGACGTTCGCCGCGTGCTGGGCAGCGAGCTCGAGGAGTCGGTCGAGGGGCAGGCCCATGCCGAGGATCTCGAGCGCTGCCGACACCATCTCGAGGTCCTGACGCGGGAAACGTTCCTCGCCCTGAATCTCGACGGGTTGGATCAGCCCGGCCTCGATCACGGACGCGACCAGGGCTTCGGGCACTCCCGTCACCGCCGAGAGCTCCGCGCGGGTGACGGTGCCCTCTCCGATGCTGCGCGCCGCGAGGGCCTCGAGCAGGCCCCGGTCCTCCCGCGACGAGCCTGCGTCTGCCGCCGCGGCTTCGTCTTCGATCAGGCGGCGGATCTGCGCGAGGGAGAAGCCCCCGTCGAGGAGCGACCGGATGCGGCGAATGCGCTCGAGGTGGAGATCGGCGTAGATCGCGTATCGGCCGCGGCGCGCCGGCGCGGGGATGAGACCCCGGGACTGATAGAATCGCACGGTGTCGACGCCGACCCCGGCCGCCTCCGCGAGCTGCGCCACGCGATATTCCATGCAATGACTCTAAGAGTGATCACTCGCAATGTCGAGCAACGAAGGGCTGCGCCAGGGCGGGCCGCGCTCGGGCCCCTCGGGGCATTCAAGAGACGGGTTCAGGGGCCGAAACGAGAGGACGACCGAGTGCGTGCGATCCTGCCCGAGTGCGGCGGGGCTGGCACCCGGGACGGGGCGACCGTCGATGACCGACGATTCCACACCGAAGACGCGGCGGATGATCCTCGAGGCCGGGAGCCTCGTGATCCTGCATCCCGACGGCCCGGCCGGCGGCTTCCCGCTCGTGGTCGCGGTCGACCGTGTCTCCGACGGCGTGCACTGGTTCCTGGGCTCGATCGCGCCGCTTCGGCGCGGGGAGTCGCTGATCGTCGAGTCCCCGATCCCGAACGATGCGCGCTACGCGACCCGCGCGAAGGTCGTCGGCTGCTCCCCGGAGACCTTCGGCCTCGAGATCGAGACCGGGTGGGAGCGCGTCCAGGAGCGCGCCTTCGTAAGGGTCTCCGCGCACGGCTTCCGCGTGCGCGTCGTCCGCCTCGCCCTGCCGGACGAGACCGACGGCGGGCACGACCTCGTCGACGAGGTCTTCGACCTGATCGACATCTCGGCGGGCGGCATCCGCTTCCGCTGCAACGACGACGGCGACTTCGAAGCCGAGGAGGACGTCGTCTGCCACTTCGAGCTCCCGGGCTCTCTCTGCTTCGTCCTCCCCGGGCGCATCGTCCGTCCGCTGGACGGCGGAGCCGCGGAGCGGGACAAGCCGAGCTCGGCGGTCGAGTTCGTCGGCCTCGACGAGACGAATCGCTCTCAGCTGCTGCGCTGGGTGTATCGCGAGCAAGTGCGGCGCCACCGCGAGGACGCGCGGCGCGACGAACGCAAACGCGCGCTCGCCGAGCAGGTCCGCCGCGGCCGGCGTCCGGCGTAGATCCCGGGATCAGGCCTTCTCGACGAAGGCCGCGAAGCGCTCGAGGACGCTCGTGAGCACGGGCGTCTCGACCGCGGCGCCGATCATCGCGTCGGGATCGTGCCCCTCCGACGAGAGGATCTCCCGGCGGGCCTCGACGTAGCCCTGCATGATCTCGCGATCGAACTCGGGGTGGTATTGGACGCCCCATTGGCGTGGCCCGAAGCGCAGCGCCGCGTGCGCCTCGAGATCCGTCGTCCCGAGCACGGTCGCGTCCGTCGGCGGACGCAACACGCTCTCGACGTGGGACATGTGCCCGGGCTCGGCCACACCGGTGAGCACCGGATCGTCCGCGATCGCCGTCGCGTCGTGCCGGACCTCGACCGTCCCCATCTCCCGCCCGTTCGGGTTCGCGCCGACCTCGCCGCCGAGTGCCTGCGCGATCAGCTGATGGCCATAACAGATCCCGAGCACCGGAACGGCATCCGACTCGACTACCTTCGCGAGCCAGCGGCCGGACGCTTCGCTCCACTCCGCACGATCCGTGACCATGAGCGGCGAGCCCGTCACGATCACGCCGCCGATCGACGCCGGATCCGGCAGGCCGTCGCCGGCGTAGACACTCGCGACCTCGATCGCGTCCTCGTCGACGCCCATGCCCAGCGCGATCCAACCCTCGAAGTCGCCGCGCACCGCCTTCACCGGCGGCAGCGCCTCTCCCGTCTTCAGTACCAGCACCGCGTTTTCGCGCGCCACGCTCGTCACTCCCTCTGGGCGTTGGCCCTAGCGTCGGGTCGCAGGCCGCCGGCCGCAATGGCAGACTCCTCGGGTCGCAGGCGATGGAGCGCAATGGCGGCCGCGACCGAGACGTTCAGGGAGTCGACGCCCGGCTCCATGGCGATCCGAGCGCGGTGGCTCGACGCGGCGAGGGCGGCTTCGCTCAGCCCCTCGCCCTCGGTCCCGACCAGGAGCGCCGCGTCCCCGAGGTCGTTCGGATCCAGCTCGGCGAGGTCACTCCCGCCGGAATCCGGGTCGAGGGCGACGACCGCGACGCCGAGCGCCGCAAGCCCGGTCAACAGATCCGGGAGGTCGTCCGCCCGCGCGAAGGGCACGACGAGGCTTCCGCCCATCGAGGTCCGGATCGCCTTCCGGTAGAGCGGGTCGCAGGAGCGCGGGCAGAGCAGGAGCGCGTCGGCCCCGAGCGCCATCGCGTTGCGAAAGATCCCGCCCACGTTGTCGTGATTGGTCAGGCCTTCGAGTACGACGAAGCGTGCGGCGCGTGCGGCGGCCCGGGCCTGCCGCGTCGCCTCCCGGGCGAGCTCGAGCGCACCCGGGAACACGGGCCGCGTGCACGCGGCGAGCACGCCGCGATGGATCGGGAATCCGACGATCTCGTCGAGGATCGCCTGGTCGGCCACGTAGATCGGGCACGCGGGTTTCGCGTCGTCGAGCTCGCCCGCGAGCACACCCCACGCGCGCTCGGAGAGCAGGATCGAGTCCGGCGCGAAGGGAGACCGGGCGAGCAGCACGAGCAGGTTGCCGCGCCCCTCGACGATGAAGCGCCCGCCCGCCTGGGACAGCTGCGCATCCTTCAGGTTGCGGTAGTCGGCGAGCCGTGGGTCGTCCCAGGCGTCGATCCGGATCGGGTCCATCGCCGGAACGAAGCACAGCGGATCGCCCAAAGCGAAACCGGGGTCCGAAACGAGGCCGCCCCACCGCTCGAGGGACGGTGGGGCGGCGGCTCGTCCAGGGAGTAGACGAGCCGTGTTCTCGGGGGCGTCGAGCGAGCGCTAGAAGCGCTCGGTCTCCGGCGGGAAGCCGGTAGGCGTCGATGCATCCGGTATGGGATCGGGGGAGACCGCAGCCAATCCGATCACTGCCAATCCCAGGCAGGTACAGAATCCGTACCGCAGTAGGAGCATCGTGCGCGCCATCGTCTCGTCGCCTCCTGGCAACTCGTTGCGCGGGCCTCTCCGTCCCTGGACGAAGACGGCGAGACCCACCCTCGCTTCGTACGTCGCCGGGGGCCGCGGCGAAGTGACGCAAAAAGCGCCCGGCCCGGGGCGCGGGGCGTCACCGTCGGGCAACACGCGGCTGTGTTGCCGGCGCGCTGCCGGTCGCAGAGGCGGAGAGCAGCGCCGGGGCGGCCCTAGAGCTGCTGGAAGAAGTCGTTCCCCTTGTCGTCCACGATGATGAACGCGGGGAAGTTCTCGACCTCGATGCGCCAGATGGCTTCCATGCCGAGCTCTTCGTATTCCTGGATTTCGACGCTCTTGATGCAGTCGCGCGCCAGGATGGCGGCGGGGCCACCGACCGAGCCGAGATAGAAACCGCCGTGCTTGTCGCAGGCGTCGGTCACCTGCTGGGAGCGGTTGCCTTTCGCCAGCATGATCATCGAGCCGCCGTGCTCCTGGAAGAGGTCGACGTAGGAGTCCATGCGGCCGGCGGTGGTCGGACCGAAGGAGCCGGAGACCTCGCCGTCCGGCGTCTTCGCGGGACCTGCGTAGTAGACCGCGTGGTCCTTCATGTACTGCGGCATCTCCTCGCCGGCGTCGAGGCGCTCCTTGAGCTTCGCGTGGGCGATGTCGCGAGCGACGATGATCGTGCCGTTGAGCGAGAGCTGGGTCGTGACCGGGTGCTGCGACAGGTCGGCGAGCACCTCGGTCATCGGCCGATCGAGATCGATCGACACGGGCTCGCGGGTCAGCTCGTGGGCGACGAGGTCCGGCATGAAGCGCGCGGGATCGGTCTCGAGCTGCTCGAGGAAGACGCCCTTCTTCGTGATCTTCGCCTTGATCTGCCGATCCGCGGAGCAGGAGACGCCGATGCCGACGGGGCAGGACGCGCCGTGGCGCGGCAGCCGGATCACGCGCACGTCGTGGCAGAAATACTTGCCCCCGAACTGGGCGCCGATCCCGACCTCGCGCGTGAGCTGCAGGATCTCCTCCTCGAGCTCGACGTCGCGGAAGGCGCGACCGTGCTCGTTGCCCGAGGTCGGCAGGTGGTCGAGGTCCTTGCAGCTCGCGAGCTTGACTGTCTTGAGGGTCATCTCGGCGCTGGTCCCGCCGATCACGACCGCCAGGTGGTAGGGCGGGCAGGCCGCGGTCCCGAGCGACTTGATCTTCTCGATCATGAACTGCTTGATCGAGTCGGGGTTGAGGAGTGCCTTCGTCTCCTGGAAGAGCATCGACTTGTTCGCGGAGCCGCCGCCCTTCGTGATGAAGAGGAACTTGTACTCGTCCCCGGTCGTCGCATAGAGGTCGATCTGCGCCGGCAGGTTGGTGCCCGTGTTCTTCTCTTCGTACATCGTGATCGGCGCGACCTGGGAGTAGCGGAGGTTCGTCTCGGTGTACGTCTTGAACACGCCCTGGGCGAGCGCCGCTTCGTCGTGTCCGGGGACGAAGACGTCCTGGCCCTTCTTGCCCATCACGATCGCCGTGCCCGTGTCCTGGCAGGAAGGCAGGACCATGCCTGCCGCGATGTTGGCGTTCTTCATCAGCTCGAGCGCGACGAATCGATCGTTGTCCGACGCTTCGGGGTCTTCGAGGATCTTGGCGAGCTGCGCGAGGTGGCTCGAGCGGAGCAGGTGGGAGACGTCGCGGATCGCCTCGGCCGTGAGGTTCGTGAGCACCTCCGGATCGATCTTGAGGATCTCGCGTCCGTCGATCTCGATCGTCGAGATGCCCTCGGTGTCGAGCAGCCGGTATTCGGTCGGGTCATCGCCGAGCTCGAACATTTCCTGGAAGGTGAACTCCGCCATCTCGTCTTCTCCGTCGTCGTCACCGCGTCGCGCGGCGGTTCCCGGGCTGCCTGGGGGCGCGTACAGTAGCCGAGGCCGCTGCGCGCGGACGCGATCGCGAACGAAAACGGGGCGGGCGGCCCCCAAGTCCTCAGCTCCCGACGACCGGCGGCCGATGGGAAAAGCGGGGAGACGGACCCGGCGTGCCTGACGCCCTGAGTCGCCCTCCCTATCATCGGAGACATGATGCGCAGCCACGAGTCCGCCTCCTCCCGGCCCGGGTCGAGCCACCCCCATTTCTTTGCCGGGAGATTCACCGCGGCCCTCGCTCTCGTCGCGGTCGTGATGCTGGCCCCCTCCGGGGCGCTCGCGTACGGCACCCAGGAGCTGTCCTGCGGCACGACCTGGGACCTCTCACAGAGCCTGCTGAAGCGCCACATCAGCTTCCGCGGCCTCGACACCGAGCTCCGCGAGCGCGCGATCGACGCCTACCTCGACCGGATCGACCCCTCGAAGACGCTCTTCCTCTCCGACGAGGTCAGCGACCTGCGTCGTCGCCTCGCCGGCGTGTTCTTCGCGCTCCAGAACGGCGAGTGCGAGCTGCTCGACGAGATCCAGGCCGACCTCGTGAAGCGCTACGACCGCATGGAGAAGGAGGTCGACGCCTTCGTCTCCGCCGAGGACTACGCCCTCGACACGGACGTGCGCCTGATCCTCGATCCCGACAAGCGCGGCCATCCGAGCAAGGACGAGAGCCGCGTAAAGCTCGTCCGTCGCCTCGTGCACTTCCAGATGTCGAACTACCTCGAGAGCGGCATGGAGATGGACAAGGCGAAGGAGAAGCTGATCCATCGCTACGAGCTGATGACGAAGCGCGCGAAGGAGCTCGAGCCGCGCGACACCTACGGCAACTTCCTGAACGCCTTCGCCAGCGCCCTCGATCCGCACTCCGCCTACTACCCGCCCGAGGCCGACGAGGACTTCAAGATCCAGATGAGCCTGTCACTCGACGGGATCGGCGTCGCCCTCTCGTCGCGGGATGGCTACTCGGTCGTCGAGAACATCATCCCCGGTGGTGCGACCGACAAGGCCAAGGCCCTCGAGCCCGGCGACAAGATCATCGCCGTGCGCCAGCAGGGCGAAGACCCGGTCGACATCGTAGACATGGCGCTGCGCGACGTCGTCGCGATGATCCGCGGCGAGCGCGGCACGACCGTCGTGCTCACCGTCCTTCGCAAGACCGAAAAGACCGAGCGCTTCGAGGTCTCGATCGTTCGCGACAAGGTCACGATCGAGGACGCCGCGGCGACGCTCGTGAAGCACGAGATCGAGGTCGGCGGCGAGACGCGGCGGCTTGCAGTGATCGATCTGCCGACGTTCTACGGCGACGCGGACCCCGCGAAGCGCCAGAGTCAGCGCGACGTGCGCGATCTCCTGCGCCAGGCGGCGGAATGGAAGGCGGACGGCGTCCTCCTCGACCTCTCCCGCAACGGCGGCGGCAAGCTCGACAGCGCCCGCGACATCGCGGGCCTCTTCATCCCGGAAGGCAACGTCGTCGCGGTCAAGAACGTCTTCTCCGAAGTCCAGTACATGCACGATCTCTATCCCGACATCGTGTACGACGGCCCCCTCGTGATCCTGACCTCGCGCATCACGGCGAGCGCCTCGGAGATCGTCGCGGGCGCGATGCAGGACTACGGTCGCGCGATCATCGTCGGCGATGACCACACCTTCGGAAAGGGCACGGTCCAGAGCTACGTCGACCAGCCGGGGCGGCTCGGTGCGCTCAAGGTCACGACCGCGCTCTTCTTCAGACCGGGCGGCGAATCCACGCAGCACTCCGGCGTCGCGGCGGACATCGTCCTGCCCTCGATCTTCGCGACCGACGAGCTCGGCGAGCGCTACACCGAGTACTCGCTCGGCAGCCAGACGATCACGCCCTTCCTCGGCACCACCTCCGCGTTGTCCCGCCTCTCCGGCTTCGGACGCGCGACCACGACTCTGAGCGAGCCGGTCTGGACCCCGCTCTCGGACGACGTCGTGACGGAGCTCCGCCGCCGCTCGGCCGAACGGATCGCGGACGACGAGGCGTTCAACGAGATCGAGGAGCAGCTCGCAAAGCTGGCCGAGGAGGACGACGTGATCCACCTCGCCTCCTGGATCGCCGAGCGGGACGAGACCGAAGGCGACGCGGCGTCCACCGACGAAAGCGACGTCGAAGCGGAATCGTCGGACGCCGCCGACACCTCGGACGCCTCGGACGCGGCCGCTCCGGACGAGACCGTCGAAGAAGTGGACGCGGGTCCGGAGCGTGCCAAGGATGAGGAATCGAAGAAGCTCGAAGGGAGCGCTACCTCTTCCTCCGACGAGGAAGAAGAGGAGCCCACGCCCCAGATGGTCGAGGCGCTGCGGATCCTGGCCGACCTCATCGAGCTGCAGGAGACCGCCCGCTCTTCATGGCGCGCACCGCAATCGGCCTCGCGATCGGAATCGCCTTCGTCTCTGCCGTGATCTGGTACGCGCTGGAGGCGACCAGCGTCCAGTGCGAGATCTGCGTCGACTACAAGGGGCGTTCCGCCTGCTCGGTCTCCCAGGCTGCCGACCGGCCGATGGCTGAGATGCAAGCGCATAGCGGCGCCTGCGCTCAGGTGACCGGCGGCGTCACCGAGACCCTCGAGTGCGATCGCATGGCGCCCTCCGTCCGGCGCTGCAGCGAGTAGACTCGCGTCGGACGTCCCGCGGGGCCCAGATTCCTCGGGAACCCGGATCCAACGCTCATGGAAAGCTCCGCTCCGGTCGAAAAGACCGGACGAGAGCGGCGGTCCCAGGGGCGTCGCTGCCCGCCCGGAGTGCGTCTTCTCATGAGCAACCGTCTCGACAGCTACCTCAAGGCCGCGGAGGGAGACCTCCCGACGATGCCGGCCATCGCGAATCAGGTGGTCCAGGCCGTCGACAACCCGGACAGCTCGATCGACGACATCCGCTCCCTGATCGATCAGGACGCCGCGATCGCCGCTCGCATCCTGAAGATCTCGAACTCCGCCCTCTACGGCTTCCCGAGCGAGATCCAGAGCCTCTCCCACGCGATCTCCCTGCTCGGCACGATGACCGTGCGCAACCTCGTTCTCGCGGCCTCCATGAAGGAGACCTACAAGCGCTTCGGACTGCTCGAGAAGCTGCTCTGGCAGCACTCTTCGCTCTCCGGGCCCGTCGCCGCGATGCTCGCCGACTATCGTGGCGTCGGCGTCGACGCGGACGTCGCCTTCACCGCCGGCCTGATGCACCACATCGGCAAGACCGCCCTCGCGAACAGCCACCGCAGCGAGTATGAGCGCGTGATGATGACCGTCTACAACGAGGGTCGGAGCTTCACGGACGTCGAGAACGAGGTCTTCGGCTTCAGCCACGCGGAGCTCGGCGCGGCGGTCGTGCAGCAATGGGGGCTGCCGGACAGCCTCGTGCTCACGATCCAGCACCACCACAACCCGGGGATGCTCGCCGAGCTCGACGACGACATCGCCCGCATGTGCGCCCTCACGACCATCACCAGCATGTCGCTCTCGAAGCTCGGCGTCGGCCGCTCGCGGCCGCTCGAAGACCTCGATCTCGGGTCGCTGCCCGCCTGGGCCTTCCTGGATCTGGGGCCCGACGACGTCGATCCCGTGCTCAACCTGTGCGCCGACCGGGTCAAGGACAGCCAGGAGGTCGCGGCCTAGGCCCGTCCCCGGCGTGTCCGCGCCAGACCCCCGAATTCGGCCATCCCGGCCCTTTCCTGCTAGGGTTCGCCCGACCCGGCGAGCGCGTCCAGCGCGCCGCTCGCCCGACGCCCGCGTCCGGTTCTCGACGCGGTGCGCCCACGCGCCCCCCAACAGAACGACTCGCGGAGTCCCCATGTCCCTCGACGAATCCGTCCGCCAGGAAATCAACGACACCATCCAGTCGAACGAAGTCGTGCTCTTCATGAAGGGCAACCGACGGAGCCCGCAATGCGGCTTCTCGGCGACGGTGGTCGGCATCCTCGACTCGATGATCGAGAGCTACCACACGGTCGACGTGCTCTCGGCGCCGGACATCCGCGACGGGATCAAGACGTTCTCGTCCTGGCCCACGATCCCGCAGCTCTACGTGAAGGGCGAGTTCGTCGGCGGCTGCGACATCATCCAGGAGATGATGGCGGGCGGCGAACTCTACGAAACGCTCGGTCTCGAGCCCGTCGAAGTCGTGCAGCCGAAAATCACGGTGAGCGAGACGGCGGCGCAGGCCCTCGCCCAGGCGACCGCCGAGCACGGCGGCGGCGGGCGTGAGCTCCACCTCTCGGTTGACGCCTCATTTCAAGCGCACCTCTCGATCGCGCCGCGCACCCCCGCGGACATCGAGGCGATCGTATCCGGCGGCGGCGCCGGCACGACCCTGCTCCTCGATCCGATGTCCGCGGGCCGCGCCGACGGCATCACCATCGACGTCGCCGACACGCCCAACGGCCAGGCCTTCAAGGTCGACAACCCGAACGCGCCGAAGGTGCAGTCGATGTCGGTCGCGAAGCTCAAGGCCGCGCTCGACGCCGGTGAGGCGATGGAGCTGCTCGACGTGCGCACTCCCGAAGAGCGCGCGATCGCGGCGATCCCGGGTGCGGCGCTCCTGAACGAGGGCGAAGCCGCGCGGATCGAAGGCCTGCCGCGGGATACGAAGCTCGTGCTCCACTGCCATCACGGCGGACGATCCGCGCAGGCCGCCGAGCAGTTCGTCTCGCTCGGCTTCACGCAGGTCTTCAACGTGGTCGGCGGGATCGATGCCTGGAGCCAGGAGATCGACCCGGAAGTTCCGCGCTACTAGCCAACGGCAAGGACACGTCCCCATCCATGGCCCTCCAGATCATCAACGCCGGACCGCCGCCCGAAGAGATCGCCGAACAGATCCGCGCGGCGATCGCGGGCACGTTGCCCGACGCGACCATCGACGTCCGGCCCCAGGGCCCCGGTCATTTCGAGATCAGCGTGACCGACGCCGCCTTCGAAGGCCTGAATCGCGTGAAGCAGCAGCAGCTGGTCTACGGAGCGATCAACGACCTGATGGCCGGCGCGAGCCCGCCCGTGCACGCCGTCGACCGGCTGGAGTGCCTGATCCCCTCGTAGGTCGACCCCGTCGACCTGCCTAGCGTGGCGTGGCAGTCGATCCTGTCGCGATCGTAGGACGGCCCCTCGACCTGTGCCTCTTTTCGCACAACACGTGGCGCCGGGTCCCGTTTCGACACCGAAGTGTTTGATTTACGGCCCATTTCGGATTAGAACTGCACGGTCTTCCGCCGCGCGCGCCCAGGTTCGTGGTCCGCTTCCGGTCCCTGCGCGGCGGATCCACCCAAAGATCGCTCACGCCCCCGTCGTCCAGACGGCGGGGTCCGACGAGCAGCCCGGGGACTCCACGACATGTCTCGCATCGCGCGCCCTCGCCTCGCTTCACCGCTCTCGCTCCTTTTCTACGTCGCCCTCTTCGTCGGCCTGCCGGCCGTAGCGATCGCGGCCGACGGACTCGATTCCGGCGACACCGCCTGGATCCTGGCGTCGACGGCGCTCGTGCTCTTCATGACGCTGCCCGGACTCGCGCTCTTCTACGGCGGTCTGGTGCGCACGAAGAACGTGCTCTCGGTCCTGATGCAGTGCCTCGCATTGACCGGGTTGATGACGCTGCTCTGGCTCGACCTCGGCTACACCCTCGCGTTCGGAACCGAGGGCATGGTCGCCGGTGAGGTGAACCTGAACTCGTTCATCGGGAGCCTCGACAAGATGTTCCTCTCGGGCGTCGGCACGGACTCGATGTCCGGCACGATCCCGGAAATCCTCTTCTTCATCTTCCAGTGCACGTTCGCGATCATCACCCCGGCCCTGATGGTCGGCGCGTTCTGCGAGCGCATGAAGTTCTCCGCAGTCCTGATCTTCTCGTCGCTCTGGCTCTTCGTGGTCTACGTCCCGATCTGCCACATGACCTGGGGCGGCGACGGCGGTCTCTTCTGGGACTGGGGCGTGATCGACCTCGCCGGCGGCATCGTCGTCCACATCACCGCGGGCGTCTCCGCGCTCGTCGCGGCCATCGTGATCGGCCCGCGCAAGGGCTACCCGGACACGCCGATGCCCCCGCACAACCTGACCATGTGCGTGACCGGGACCGGCATGCTGTGGGTCGGTTGGTACGGCTTCAACGGCGGCTCGGGCCTCGCGGCCAACGGCGCCGCGGCCATGTCCATCTCGGTGACCCACATCTCCGCTTCGACCGCGGCGCTGACCTGGATGTTCATCGAGTGGTTCAAGCACGGGAAGCCCTCGGTCCTCGGCATCGCCACCGGCGCCATCGCCGGCCTCGCGGCCGTCACCCCGGCCGCCGGCGTGATCGGCCCGATGGGCGGCTTCGGCATCGGCCTCGCCTCCGGCACCATCTGCTTCCTCGCCTCGACGACCCTCAAGAGCAAGCTCGGCTACGACGACAGCCTCGACGTCTTCGGCGTCCATGGCGTCGGCGGCTTCGTCGGGACGGTGCTTGCCGGCGTGTTCGGCGCGACGGCGATGGGCGGCCTCGGCCTCAGCACCTCGATCGGCTCGCAGGTCGGCACGCAGCTCGCTGCGGCGCTGATCACGGTCGCCTGGGCCGCGAGCGCGGGCTTCGTGCTCCTCAAGATCACCGACGTGCTCGTCGGTCTTCGTGTCGACGAAGAGGCGGAGTCCACGGGCCTCGACCTCTCGGAGCACGAGGAGCGCGGCTACAACCTCTAGGTCGCCGACCGGGGCGGGCCCGCGCGGCCCCGCCCCGCTCGACGCACTCACGCAGCGCTTCGCGCATACGAAAGGACCTGCCATGAAGCTCGTCCAGGCCGTGATCAAGCCCTTCAAGCTCGACGACGTCCGCGACGCCCTCGCCAAGGTCGGCGTCGAGGGCCTGACCGTGACCGAAGCCAAGGGCTTCGGCCGACAGAAGGGCCACACCGAGGTCTACCGCGGTGCGGAGTACGAAGTCGACCTGCTGCCGAAGACGCTGCTCGAGGTCGTCGTCCGCGACGAACAGCTCGAAGCGGTCGTGAACACCATCACCGACACGGCCCAGACCGGGAAGATCGGCGACGGCAAGATCTTCGTGTACGAGGTCGAGCAGGCGATCCGCATCCGGACCGGCGAAGAGGGCGAGGCGGCGATCTAGCCCTCGTTCGGGGACGTAGGCTGGCTTCGCGTTCGCCGCGGAGCTAAGTACGCGGGATGCGCATCGTCTCCCATTGCTCGACCCTCATCCTCTGCGCCCTGCTAGGCGCGTCGCTCACCCTCGCCGGCTGCCAGTCGATCATGGTGTGGGGCGCCCAGGTGTTCTGGCGCCACTCTCCTCCGGACGTCCCCGAGACCGTCGAGGCGACCCGCGACGTCGTCTTCGCCGAGCGCCCGAGCGGCGCCCTCGAGCTCGACGTGTATCGACCGGCGGACCGCAGCGCGGGCCCCGCACCGGTCGTGCTCTACGCCTTCGGCGGCGGCTGGATGTCCGGCAACCGCCACCAGATCGTCGTCCTCGACCTGTTGCGCCTCGTGGACCGCGGCTACGCCGTGGTCACCGCCGGCTATCGCTGGTCGACCGACGCGATCTTTCCGGCGCAGATCCACGACGTGAAGGCGGCGCTCCGCTGGATCCGCGCCCACGCGGACGAGCGCGGCCTCGACCCCGACCGCGTCGCGATCCTCGGCCCCTCCGCCGGCGGCCACCTCGCCGCGCTCGCCGGAACGAGCGGCGGCGTCTGGCCCCTCGAAGGCGCGACCCCGGACACCTGGCCCGACGCGTCCTCGGACGTTCAGGCCGTCGTCGACTACTTCGGACCGACGGCGCTGACCGGCTACCGCGACCAACACCGCGCCAACGGCCTCGGCGATACCGACAGCCTGATCTTCATCGACATGCTCGTCGGCGGTCCGATCGACGCAGACCCCGATCTCACCGAGAGCGTGAGCCCCCTCCGCTACGTCGACCCGAGCGACCCGCCCTTCCTGATCATCCACGGCGACGCGGACCCGGTCGTCCCGATCCAACAGAGCGAACAGCTCGTCGCGGCCCTCGAGCGAGCCGGGGTCGACGTCACGCTCCGCATCGTCGAGGGCGGGGACCACGGGTCGAGCGAGGAGTACGCGTCGGCCGAGATGATCGACGAGATCGTGGCGTTCCTGGATCGGAGTCTCGGGGTCGAGCGTTAGCGACTGCGCTCGCGATTCGATGCGTTCCGCCGTAGGATCGCGACCCGACACCGCGCCCAGCCAGGAGACCTCATGATCGCGACACCCCCCGAGTTCATCGACCTGACCCCCGAGATGAAGGCGCGCCTCGACCGCTTCGCCGAGGAGCACAAGGACGATCCGCTGGGCGGCGTCGGCGGCACGGTGATCTTCGAAGACGATCGCGTGAAGATCTGGGAGCTGGTGCTCGAGCCCGGCGAGGCGAGTGCGCTGCATCGCCATGACCACGACTACTACCTGGTGATCTTCGAAGGCGACTTCGTTGCCGGCGTGTCTCCGCCCGGAAGCGGCGTCGAGTCCTTCGTCGGCAAGGTTCCCGAGAAGGGCAACACGGTCGGCATCGGCAAGGGCGCGACCGAGTGGGCGTACAACGTCGGTGAGAAGAGATATCGCGAAGTGATCGTGGAGCTCAAGAGCTCCTGACCACGTGGCGGTCGAAGCGACCTAATACTGCTCGTCCGGATCCACCCGATACTCGAGCGGCTCCCCCGAAACGAAGCGCCCGAGGTTCTCGACGAAGCGGTCCATCAGCCCCGCGTGGCTCTCGGGGCCCGCCCAGGAGATGTGCGGCGTGAGTCGCACCTTCGGGTGGTCGTAGAGCCAGTGGCCTTCGGGCAGCGGCTCGGGATCGACGCAGTCGAGGGTCGCGAGGCCGACCTGGCCGGCGTCGAGCGCACGGCGGAGGGCTTCCTGATCGACGAGGCCACCGCGGGCGACGTTCACCAGATGCGCGCCGGGCTTCATCATCGCGAACGTCTCGTCGCAGAGCAGATGCCGGGTCGCGGGTGTTTCCGGCGCCGCGACGACGACGTGATCCGCGTCCGCGAGCAGCGCTTCCAGGGAGGTCGCGAGTTCGACCTCCGGGATCGGACTCTTCGCCTTCGTCCGTCGATAGGCCCGCACCTGCATGTCGAAGGGCAGCGCGCGGCGGGCGATCGCCTGGGCGATTCCGCCGAAGCCGATCAACGCGAGGCGCCTGTCCCGGAGCGATCCGAGCTCCGCGACGTTCCAGCGCTCCGGCGGCGCGTCGAGCCACGTCTGCGGCAGGCGCTTCTCCGCAGCGAGGAGCACCGCCATCACCCACTCGGAGATCGCCGTCGCGCTGGCGCCGCGTGAACACGTGAGCGGAACGTCCCCGAGCACTTCGAAGGGGAAGCCGTTCACGCCCGTTCCATACGCGTGCACCCACTTCACACCGCGCGCCAACACGTCGGCGATGTTGGGCGTGCCCCAGGGCAGCGTGAGCAGGACGTTCGCCTCGAGACTCGGATCGATCGCGCCCTCGGTCGGCAACGCGATCGCGTCGATGTCGGGAAACGCCTCGCGCACGGAATCGAGCATCTCGATCGGCATGTGCGTCGCGATCCGAATGCGTTCGCCCATCTCGCTCAGTCCTCCCGCGCGAGTCCGCGCGCCAGGATCTCTTCGACGAGCATGGTGCGCTGGACCTGGGACGTGGCCGCGGTGCGTGGCAACCGATCGAGCAGCGCGATCCGACGCGGCTTCTTGAAGCCGGCGAGACGCCCCTCGCAGTGGTCCCGAAGCGCAGCGAGGGTGGGATTCGCGCCGCCGGACGGGACGACGGCCGCACACAACACTTCGCCCCATTCCGGATCCGGCAGCCCCACGATCGCGACCTCCTCGATCCCGGGCGCGTCGCGCAGGACGCCCTCCACCTCGTTCGGGGACACGCTCTCACCACCGGTCCGCAGAACTTCCTTCTTGCGGCCGACGATCGAGAGGTAGCCGTCCTCGTCGAGCGCGCCGAGGTCGCCCATCCGGAACCACTCGCCGTCGAAGGCCGCGGCGGTCGCTTCGGCATCGTCGAAATAGCCGTCCATCAAGAACGGGCTGCGCACGCAGATCTCGCCGTCCTCGGCGAGACGGACGTCGGCGTTCACCGAAGGCGGGCCGACGCTCCCCGGTTTGCGCAGCACGTCCGCGTCGGCGAGCGCCGTCGCGGACCCGACCTCCGTCGATCCGTAGTAGATCCGGATCTTCGCGGCCGGAAAGCACGCGCGCATGCGCTCGAGCAGCTCGATCGGCGTCGCCGACGTTCCGGAGTCGAGCTGGACGAGCGCTCGCAGGTCATAGGCGTCGACGTCGCTCTCGACGATCCGCTTCCACACGAGGGGCAATCCGTAGAGCCGGTTCGCGCGCCGGTCCTCGCAGGCCGCGAGCAGCGCGTCCGCGCTCGAATCCGTGTAGGTGATCTCGCCGCGGGTCTGCCACGCCGCGATCGCGAGGGTGAACGCCGCCATGTGGAAGAGCGGGAACATGCAGACCGTGCGTTCCGGCTCGTCGCGGAACACGCCCTGGAAGCCACGCAGCCAGTTCGCCCGGTGGGAGAGGACGACGCCCTTCGGACGGCCGGTGCTCCCGCTCGTAAAGAAGATCACGTGCGGATCGGTCTCCTCGAGCTTCGGCTCCTCGATCGGGAGCGCGGGATCCGCCAGGGCGGTCGCGTCGAGCACGAGCCGCTCCGGGTCGCCCCCGCGATCGCGATCGGCGTTCGCTCGACCGGCTTCGCCGACCGGCAGCAGCGCCCAACGATCGAGCGCTGCGGCGTTCGCGAGCGCGTCCGCCTCGGCGGCACGCGCGCTGTCCGTGATGAGCAGCGTGCCCCGGGCCAGCCGCGCCACGTCCGCAGCTTCGTCCGCACCGAGCCGCGCGTTGAGTGGCGCGAAGACGGCGCCGAGCTTCGCGACGGCCACGAAGAGCGGGAGCACCTCGATCGACGTGTCCGCCCAGAGGAGCACGCGATCCCCGTGCCCGATCCCGAGCCGATCGCGAAGCGCGAGGGCCAGCCGATTCGCGTCGCGTTCGAGCTCGGCGAAGGTCCGCGTCTCGTACCCGCCGTCCCGGGTCCCGACGCAGGCGGCCGGCGACCGAGGCGTCGCCATCGCGGCCCGACGCAGGACGTCCCCGATCAGGAGCTTCCGGCCCCGGGTTTCCACTCGATTCTCCTCTCGCGACTCGACCGGCGAGCGTACTCGCCGCCCCCCTTGCCGTCCGGCGCGGTCGAGAATACCATTCTCGATATGGAGAACAACGTTCCGAAGGGCTTCAGCGGCCGTTCAGGTCCGTGGCAGGCACCGGAGCCGGCCGCCGACGGTGCCGGCGCCGTCGGGTCCGCCGTCGATCGCAGCCTCGCCCGGCGGCGCGCCGCTGCCCAGGACGAGGTCGAACGGCTCGTCTCCGCCGCGTTCCGGGTGATCGAGCGGACGGGGCACCTCGAGCCCAAGGTCTCCGACATCCTGCGCGAGGCCGGGCTCTCGAATCAGGCCTTCTACCGCCACTTCCGCGGCAAGCACGAGCTGCTCGTCACCGTCCTGGACGAGGGCATCCGCGGCCTCGCCGACTATCTCGAACAGCGCATGGCCGAGCTCGACGACCCGGTCGACGCGGCGCGCGCCTGGATCCAGGGCATGGCCGCGCAGGCCCTCGACGAAGACGGCGCCCGGGCGTCGCGGCCCTTCGCCCTCGCCCGTGGTCGACTCGCCGAGTCCTTCCCCGCCGAGATCGCCGGATCCGAACGACGCGTCGCGGCGCCGCTTCGCGAGGCCCTGGCCCGTGGCGTCGCGAACGGGCGCATGCCCGACGTCGACCCCGAGACGGAATCCGAAGCGCTCTACCACTTGATGATGGGCTGGGTCGAAGCGCGCCTCGTCGAAGGACGCCGACCCACGCCATCCGAAGTCGCGCGCCTCGAGGCGTTCGCTCTTGCCGGTCTCCAGCGCGGCGCGGCGCTGGGCGGTGCCAGCCTCCTGCGCGACACCAACGAAGAGGTCCCCCCCGCATGACGATCGAACGTGAAGTCCTCTGGACGGGCATCGGCGGCCAGGGCGTGCAGCTCGCCGCGAAGATCCTCGCCCTCGCCGCGACCCACGAAGGTCGCGAAGTGATGTCCCTCGGCACCTACGGCGGAACGATGCGCGGCGGGAACACCGACGCCACGCTGGTGATCGCGGATGGCGCGATCACGGCCCCGCCGATGGTCTCGAAGGCCTGGGCGGCGATCATCGCGCATCCGCGCTTCGCCGATCCGCTCTTCCCGAAGCTGCGAGGCGACGGTGCCGTGTTCGTCGACGCGGACCTGCTCGAGGGGCCGCTGCCCGACTCGAACGCCGAGGTCGTCGCGCTCTCGGCGACGAAGCTGGCCCGCGAGATCGAGGCGCCCAAGGCCGCGGCGCTCGTCCTGTTGGGCGCCTTCGCGCAGGCCACCGGGATCGTGGGTCCCGACGCACTGGCGACCGCGGCGGCCAGCGCGCTGCCCAGCTACCGCCAGCAATTCCTGGAAGCGAACCAGCGCGCGTTGTCGGCGGGCGTCGAGGCCATGTCGCCGCTGACGCTCCCGGCCTGGCAGGAGAAAGCAGCATGACGAGCGCGAGTCCCGAATCCTCCCGCGCGCGATCCGGACCGCGCGGCACCGTGGTGATCGACGCGGAGCGCTGCAAGGGCTGCGAGCTCTGCATCCCGGCGTGCCCGCCGGAGGTCCTTCGGATGTCGGCGCGGCGCAACGCGTCGGGCTACCTGCTGCCGGAGCTCCTCGAGGGCTGCACGGGCTGCGGCGCCTGCCTGATGGTGTGTCCCGACTTCTGCTTCGAGGTCTACCGCCTCGAAGGCGAGGAGGCGTCCGCATGAGTGCCCCCGAACGTCGATTGATGGAAGGCTCCGAGGCGATCGCGGAAGCGGCGATCGCCGCCGGCTGCCGCTTCTTCGCCGGCTACCCGATGACCCCCTTCACGGAAGTCCTCGAGTGCTTCGCCAAGCGCCTGCCCGAAGAAGGTGGCGCCTGTATCAATTCCGAGAGCGAGCTCGAAGCGATCGGCCAGGCGTGGGGCGCCGCGGCGACCGGCGCGCGGGCGGCGACCGGCTCGACTGGCCAGGGGCTCTCGCTCATGCAGGAGTCGATGTCGGAGATCACGCGGGCGGAGATCCCGATCGTGATCTTCAACATGGCCCGGGGCCAGGGCGACTACTATCAAGCGACGCGCGGCGGCGGACACGGCGACTATCGCCACATCGTCCTCGCACCCCAGAGCGTCGGCGAGGCGGTGGAGATCACGCAGCTCGCGTTCCACCTCGCCGACAAGTGGCGCCACCCGGTCGTGATCTACGGCGACTACCTGATCGCGCACACCGCCGAGGCGGTCGGCATCGATCGGCTCGACTTCGGACCGCTGCCTGACAAGGACTGGGCGGTCGACGGCTCCCTCGGCGGGACGGGGCGCTCGCGCAACGTGAACCCGATCGGCATGGAGAAGGGCTCGAAGGGCATCGACCCGAACCGCTTCTGGCAGAACCTCGCCGACAAGGAAGACGAGATCGCGGTCGCGGAGCAGCGCTTCGAGGCCATCGACACCGAGGATGCCGAGCTGTTGATCGTCGCGTTCGGCACCCTCGCCCGTTTCGCCCGCGCGGCGATTCGCGACCTGCGGGCCGAGGGCATTCGCGTCGGTCTCTTCCGCCCGATCAGCCTGTGGCCCTTCCCGAGCGCAGCGTTGCGACGAGCGGCCGAGGGCTGCACCCGCGTCGCCGTCCTCGAACAGAACGCCGGGCAGATGATCGACGACGTCCAGCTCTCGCTGCTGGGCTCCGTCCCGGTCGTCCCGATCGGCGGGATCTCGACCGACGCCGCGGGCTTCGGGATCGGCGCGCTGCTCGACAGCGACCTGATCGCCGGTCGCGCCCGCGACGCCCACGCGGGTCGGCCCGTCCCGCGCGGCGTCGTCGCGTGAGCCGCCCGAAACCCTCTCTCGTCAACGCAGAGGCATTCGCAAGAGCCCACACCGGAGCAGACGCATGACAGACTCGAACGACCCGCTACGCGTGATTCCGACCGACGCGCCCCCCGTCGGCGCGTGCCGCAAGACCGGCGACTTCGTGCCGCCCCTCACGCTGATGGGCGAGCACGATCTCTGCCCGGGCTGCGGCGAGCCGCTCGCGCTCCGACAGATCCTCGACTCGATCGAGGACACGGGACTGGGCCAGAAGGCGATCGGCGTGATCGGCATCGGCTGTTATACGGCGCTCACCAGCCTGATGGACATCGACCTGATCCAGGCGCTCCACGGCCGCGCGCCCTCGGTCGCGACCGGAGCCAAGCGCATGCGCCCCGACGAGCTGCTCTTCACCCTCCAGGGCGACGGCGACATGGTGAACGAGGGCCTGCAGGAAGTGATCCACACGGCGGCCCGCGGCGAGAACGTGACCTGCATCCTGCTGAACAACGGCGTCTTCGGTGAGACCGGCGGCCACATGACCGCTACCACCGTCCTCGGCCAGCGCACGAAGAACTCGATCGAGGGCCGCGACGCCGGCGAGCACGGCTACCCGATCCTGATCGGCGACCTGCTCGCGCGCCTCCAGGGCACCGCCTACTGCGCCCGCGCCTCGGTCCACGACGCCAAGGGCGTGGCACGAACGCGGCGCTTCCTCGACCGCGCCTTCGAGTCGCAGATGAAGGGCCAGGGCTTCTCGTTCGTCGAGATCCTGACGATGTGCCCGACGGGCTGGTTCATCCCGACGTCCGAAGGACCGGACTATCTCGACCAGGAGCTCGGCGCGGTGCACGAGGTGGGCGAGCTGAAGAAGGACGGGGTGCTGATCGAGGACTAACGCGTCAGCCGAGCGATCTCTTCCAGGGCCGGATGATAGTCGTCCTTCATCAGGACGCCGCGAAAACCCAGGGATTCCGCGGCGGCGACGTTCGCCTCGAGGTCGTCGACGAAGATCGCGCGGGCGGGGTCGATCCCGCCGAGGGTCGCGAGGGCGTGCTGGTAGATCCGCGGATCGGGCTTGCGGATGCCGATCTCGCTCGAATCGACGATCGCGTGGCAGATGGCGTCGATCGGCACGGACTTCGTCCAGTTCTCGCGAAACTCCTTCGCGTTGTTGGTGACGATCGCGGTCTGGAAGCCGCGGTCCTTCACCGCGGTCGCCATCTCGACGACCTCGGGGCGCATCCCACCGCCCTCCTGCCCCATCCGGGTGAAGAGCTCGATCGGGTCGGCCTCCATGCCGTCGGCGCGCGCGCCCTCCATGATCGACTCGCGTGCGCTCATGAAGTCGATCTCGCCGCGCTCGAGGCGGTGCCACGGGTGGTCGCCGTCGACTTCATAGGAGCCGAAGACCGCCGCGAAGAAGCGCTCCGTGTCGTAGCCCTTCTCGCGCCCGAGATTCGAGACCGCCGTGAAGGGTGACGGCGAGAAGACCCCGCCGAAATCCCACATCACCGCATCGAAGTCCGCCATTGCGCGTCAGTCCATCGAGAACATGGGCTCGGGGATCTCGAAGCCGAGGTCACCGTCCCACGAGTTTCGGAAGGACACTTCGTGGACCGGGATGCGCGGCGCGACGCCCCAGCGACCGGTCGGGTAACCGAAGCTCACGCAGGCGGCGAAGTGCCACGTGTCGTCCGGTACCCCGAGGATCTTCTTCATCTCTTCGAGCTGGAAGAAGAAGACGCTCGTGACCGCCGAGCCGACACCTTCTGTTCGCGCGGCGAGGCAGGCGTTCCACATCGCCGGCCAGATCGATCCACCGCTGTTGTCGAACTGACAGAAACCGAACATGAAGAGCGGATAGCTCTCGAAGTTCGCCGCGAGGTGGCTCGCGGACTTCACGACCTTCTGGAACGAGATGCTCTCCGGATCCTCCGGATTGGCCTCGGCGGCCTCGATCTGCGCCTTGTAGACGGAATTCCAGAGCGTGTCCATGCAGCTGCGGTAGAGGGGGCCGAGCTTGCCCTTCACCTCGGGATCGTCCACGAGCAGGAATCGCCAGCCCTGCGAGTTGCCGCCGCTGGGCGCGCGGATCGCGGCGTCAAGGATCTTCTTCTGGACTTCTTCGGGAATCGGATCGGGCTTCACGCGGCGCATCGCGCGCGTCGTGTAGAGGGCTTCCATCGCGTCCATGCATTCACTCCTGCTGACGGACTCGCGTCCGTCGAATCGCCCGACCGAGGAGGGGCGGGCTCCGTCCGTCCCGCGCGCGATTGACGCTCGTGGGGACGGGGGCCACGATAACAGCCTCGCTGGCGGGTGGGCCACCACCACGCGCGCCCGTCGCGAGCCCAACGGGAGACAGGATCGACATGACCGACGCCGAGGCGCTCGTTGCCTTCACCGACATCGTCGACACCTTCCACAGCCTGATGGGCAACTACCTGACGGTGCTCTTCGCGTTCCTCGTCACGAGCTACCTGGCGGCGGACAAGCTCGACCGGGCGATGGCCGTCGTCGTGCTCGCGCTCTTCTCGATCGTCGCCGCCGCGCAGATCCTCGAGATCTGGATGGTGCGCAGCGACATCACCGGCCTGGGCGGCGCGATCGCGGCACGCGTCGCAGCGGGGGAGAGCGAGTTCTCGTGGCACGGACCCGCGGCGTTCGGCTGGGCGAAGGCCTTGAACGTGCTCACGATGGCGTCGGTGATCGGCGGCTACGTCGCAGCGATCGTCTTCTTCTTCCACGAGCGGAAGATCGACCACGATCGCCGACCCTCGTTCGCGCGCCCCTCGTCCGCGGCGCCCGCAGACGAGGGGAAGGCCGAGTCCGACTAGCAGCAGCCCTCGACGCGCTCCTCGGGAAGGTCTTCGGCCCGCACCGGCGGGGCGGTGTCCTCACCGAAGGTCTCGCTGTCCTCGAGCACCCGGTACCACTCCCAGCGCAGGCCCTGGGGCTCGATCGCCCAGACCTTGTCCTGCTTCGCGTAGCAACAGGTCGCTTCGTCCTCGACGAGATCGGCGAGGCCCGCGGCCTTGAGCCGCTCGGTCGCAGTGGTCACGTCTTCGGCCTCCATGACCTCGACCCCGAGATGGTTCAGACGCTCCGGGGCGCCCTTCACCTCGAAGAGCACGAGCTTGAGCGGCGGGTTCTGGATCGCGAAGTTCGCGTAGCCGGGCTTGCGCTTGTGGGGCTTCGCGTCGAAGAGCTTCGAGTAGAAATCGACCGCCTGGTCGATGTCGTCCACGTTGAGAGCGAGCTGCAGTCTCATGTTCGTTCCTTTCGTTGGCGTCGGCGGTCGCGCCGCGCCGTCGGGCGGCGATTCAGTGATCGAGATCCGTCGCGATGTCCGCGCCACAGGCGGAGTCACGACAACAGTTGTCTCCCAGGTACCCCATCAGGTCCTGGATCACGTCGAAGTCCGGGGCGTACCGGATCGAGCGCCCGTCCCGCTCCGACCGGAGGAGCCGCGCGTTGCGGAGCTCCTTCAGGTGGAACGACAGGGTCGCGGGCGAGGCGCCGAGCTCCGTGGCCAGGGCACCGGCGGGCATGCCGACGGGACCGGCCTGCACGAGGCGGCGGAACACGTCGAGGCGGGTCTCCTGGGCGAGGGCGGCGAGTGCGGAGAGGACGTCTTGCTTTTCCATGATTTGATAACTATCGAATTATCGAAGCGAAAGTCAACCCCAATCTGTCTCGCACCGCTCAGTGCGCTCTCAGGGCTCTTTTGCCCTCGATCTGCACGCTGCATGCGCCCCGCGCCCGTCGAGCGGCGTATGCTCACCGGGCGCCCGGATCGCGCAGGAGGTGTGCCCCATGTCCGAACCGAAGATCGTCTCCGCCGACAGCCACGTGCTCGAGCCCCACGACCTCTGGACGACCCGCCTCGCGGGCACGCCCTTCGCCGACCGCGCGCCGAAGATGGAGGGCAACGCCGAGGACGGATACGTGTTCCTGATCGACGGTCTGAGCCCCTTCCCGATCGGGCTCGCCGGCGCGGCCGGACGCCCCTCCGACACCCTGGGCCCGGCGGGCGAGATCCGATCCGGCGGCTGGGACACCGCGGCCCGCCTCGTCGACATGGACGCCGACGGCATCGTCGCCGAAGTGCTCTACCCGTCGGTCGGCATGAGCGTCGCGCAGTCGACGGACCGCGAGTACCAGCTCGCGTGCGTGCGTGCCTACAACGACTGGGTCGCGGAGTTCTGTGAGGGCAGCGGCGGACGGCTGGTCGGCCTCGCCCTGATCCCGGCGATCGACGTCGAGTCCTCGGTCGCCGAGATCGAACGGACCCACGCCCTCGGATTGCGCGGCGCGATGGTCCCCGCGGTCCCCAGCGAAGGCCACTACGGCGAAGAGCGCTTCGCGCCGTTCTGGCAGGCCTTCGCGGATCGGGACTGGCCGGTCTCCTTCCACGTCCTGACCGGGGGCGGCGGCGGCGATCCGACCCTCGGCTCGGGAATCCCGATGGTCGGGATCATGAGCCCGATCCATCACATGCACTCGACCCTCGGCGTAATGATCTTCGCCGGCGTGCTCGATCGACACCCCGGACTCAAGGTCGTGAGCGCCGAACACGACGCAGGTTGGGTCGCACACTTCGCCTATCGCCTCGACCAGATGTTCGACCGCCACCACAACTGGCTGGCGAGCGGCGTGACCCTCGACCTGACACCGTCCGAATACCTTCGCCGCAACGTCTGGTACACGTTCCAGAAGGACCCGATCGCCGTGGAGACCCGCGACCGCGTCGGGCTCGACCGCCTGCTCTGGGCGAGCGACTACCCGCATTCCGACTCGACCTGGCCCCACTCGCGCGACGTGATCGCCCGGGACTTCAAGGGCGTCCCCGAGGACGAACTCGCCGCGATCGTCGGCGGGAACGCGGCGGCGCTCTACCGGCTGGAGATCTAGGCCAGCTCAGCGTGCGAAGTCTTCGATCCCCGCCTCCGACATCCCGCGCCGATCATGCGACACCACGACGAAGCTCGCGGGCTCCGCGTGACGTGCGGCGAGCCAGCGGCGCAACTCGTCCAGGCGACCCGTGTTCTCGGGGACCATCAGCGTGCTGTAGATCCAGCTCTTTCCGCGGTTCTCGAGCAGGGCCGCGTGCTCGTTGGTGATGTCACCTGCGAACCAGACCAGTCGATCGGGCAATCGAGCCACGAAGACCGTGCTGCCAGGGGTGTGGCCGCCGGCGGCGAACGCACCGAGACCGGGCAAGCCGTCGACGGGATGGATCGCGCCTTCGTTCGGTCGTGCGAGGCGTTCGGACTCGATGCACGGCGCGCCCATCAGCGCTTCGCGCCCCCGGTCCGTCGTGTAGTTCCCGAGGTCCGCCTGATCCGGCAGCTGGACGAGTGCGAGCGGCGCGCCGTCGCGAGCAGCGCACAGCTCGCCGGCCCCTTCCGTGTGGTCGTGGTGCAAGTGCGTCATGCCGATCCCGACGAGTCGGCTGGCGCGCGGACCGAGCTGCGCGCCCACGGAGCCGAACACTTCTGCGGGATCGGCGCCCATCGCGAATTCGAGGGCCTCACCGAACTCGCGCATGCCGGACTCGGTCATGCCGGCGTCGATCAGAAACGTGCGCCCGTCCGCCCACGACAGCAGGAAGCCTCCGGTCGTCGAGTACGTCCCATCGCTCCGGCGCTGCAGACCGCTCTCGATCCACGCGACGGACACCGGCCCGCCCGGTCCCGACCGGAGTCCTGCCCGCTCTTCGGAAGACGGGAGCGGGCGTTCGAGACCACGCAGCTCGACGTGGGCTTCCACGAGCAAGGCGAGGCCGATCAGGAGCGGCGCGCCGACCGCCAGCAGCACGATGAGTCCGACCCTCTTCGCCACACGCTCTCCGTCGCGACGCCGGGCCGCGACGGACGAGCCTACCGCACGCCTCGCTGCGCGAACGAGATTCGGGTCACCTCACGGCGCGTCCCCGCACAGTCTCCGCGAGCCCCCGGAGAATTCCGCGATGCGAAACCGAATCTCTTCCCGAAGGACACCCCTGATCAGCGCCCCTCTGCTCGCGCTGGTGCTCGCAGGCTGCCCCATGACCGACGCCCTCGAGTACACCTCGGGCGACGAAGGCACCGCGACCTTCGAGAACCTCTGGCGCGACTACACGATCTGGCTCGGGCGATGCACGACGTTCGTTCAGGAAGAGCTCGTGGAGGGCGAGTGGGTCGACCGGGGTGGCGAATTCGACTGCTTCTGGGAGGGGTTCGCTCGGCCGATCGCGCCGAAGGAGAAGCTGGTGGAGCCGTTCATCGCCCGCGAGAGCGGCCGCTGGCGCCTGGCCTACGACGTCGGCTTCGGCTGCAGCGCGAACGCCCCACTCACGCCCACGGATTGCGTCGCGGTTCGCCGCGTCCCGTCGCTTCCCTTCGACGTCGACGATCCGATCGACGACGAAGGTCTCTGCTTCGAGACCGGCGGTACGTGGGACCCGACATCTTGCGGGCACTGGCAGTGCGATCACCCGCCGATCTGCGCCGCGATCATCCCCGGCTGTAGTTGCGGACCGAGCGCCCTCTTCGTCGACGGCATCGGTTGCCTGCCGGCGCCGTGCGGTGTGCCGCAATGAGCGGGGCGCGGCTGGCCACCCATCGAGGCGCCTGACGTCTCAGCTCGCGGACCACGGCCCGAGGACCGCCTGGATGTCGCCGAACTCCCATTCGAGCGTCTCCGGGTTCGACGAGCGGCCGGGGTAGTAGACGATCACCCACTCGCCGTTCGCTTCGATCCGCATCTTCAACGGGATCTCCCAGTTCGATCGAAGCTCCACGGGAAAGAGCTTGCGGAGCCGGCTCTTCGACCGCCCGGCGATCACGTAGCGGTTGATCCACTGGTTCGGCGTCGTGAATCGGACCGCCCCTCCCGCGAGCTCGACCTCCTCGTCGGCCGCGTTGCCGATCTCCGCGATCAGGAAGGACGGCAGCCGGGCGCCCCGATAGCGGGTCGCGAACACCGTCTGCTCGACGTTCGTCGGCGTCTCGAGGGAATCGTCGCGCCACACCCAATCGAAGATCAACGCGCGATCGTGCGCCAGGACCCGGGGAAAGGTGCTCCCCGGTCGGAACGCGATCCCGGGCATCGCTCGGATCGTGGCGGCCACCACCTCCGGCAGGTCCTCGTGCAGGACCATCCCGAACGACTCGGCTTCTGCGGCGAACGCCGCGCGGCGATCGAGCGGCT
Source organism: uncultured Spirochaetaceae bacterium (assembly GCA_964488255.1). GTDB lineage: Bacteria > Myxococcota_A > UBA9160 > UBA9160 > UBA4427 > UBA4427. The sequence goes on from CAZAUR010000003.1 coordinate 329,144, forward strand.
CGGATCGCTCGCAGCCGGATCCGAAGACGAAGAGCGCAACGAGCCCGAGTGCGAGAAGGACGTGCGTCGCCGCGCCGCACCGTCTAGAAGAGATCACCCTGCTGCCCATCGCGCTTCTTCGCCTTGCCCTTGGCCGCCTTCTTCTCAGGCGCCTTCTTGCCGCCGCTCTCCGGCGCGGCGATCAACTTGACCTTGCCGACCGGCTTGGGCGCCATGCGGACACCCCGCGCCGTCGGACTCGTCCAGTCGAGCTCCGCGAGCTCGAAATCCGCCTCCTTGAGGCGCTGGCGCTTCGCCGGGACGAAGTCCACGTGGACCCGACCAAGTGCATCCGGCGGGAGCAGCAGGTCGACGCGCCCGCCCTTGTCCTTGATCAGCCGGTACTCGCGATTGCGGATGAACTTCTCGATCTTGATCTTCTTCGCGAAGGCCATCTTCTTCTTGTCGCGATAGACGACGATGAACTCCTGGCCCTTCTCTGGATCGAAGAGCTCGCCATAGATCATCGGACCCGTGAAGAGCACCTTCTCCGGCGCGTTCATGATCCGGTACGTGCCGTCCTTGGCGATCCCGAGGACGTGCTCGAACTCGGAGACCGTCATCTTGAACTGGTCGCCGCGGACGTCGGTGCCGAAGAAGCTCGACTTCTTGTCGTAGGAGAGGCGCAGGTTCTGTCGCGCCACGGCCTTCTTGTCTACCTGCTCGATCTCCGTGATCTTCGTGCGGCGCGGGTACTGCTCGCCGTACTTCTCGATCATGCCCTCGAGGTAGTCCACGGTCGTCTTGACCATGTTCTTCAGCTTGCGCTCGAGCTCCTTGATCTTCTTGTTGATGTCCGCGATTTCCTGGCGGTTGCGCTCGATGTCGTAGGCGGAGATCCGGCGGATGCGGACTTCGAGGAGACGAGAGATGTCCTCGTCCACCATCGGCCGCACGAACGACCGCTTGTGCTTCTGCATCCCGTCCCAGACGGCCTTGCGCACGCCCTCCGCGGTCTTCTTGTTCTCGATCTGCTTGTAGACCCGCTTCTCGACGAAGATCTGCTCGAGGGTCAGCCAGTGCTTGCGATCGATCAGCTGCTCGCGGTCGTACTCGAGCTCCGCCTTCAGCTGCGTCTTGAGCTGATCGGTCAGGGCCCGCGCGATTTCCGTGACGGTGAGCTGCATCGGCTTGCGGTCGTCGATCACGACGAGGTTCGAAGAGACCGAGACCGAGCAGTCCGTGTAGGCGTAGAGCTGGGGGATCACTTCCCGAGCGTCGGAGCCGCGCGCGATCGAGAGCTCGATCTCGACCTTGTCGGTCGTAAAGTCGTCGATCGACGAGAGCTTGACGCGCCCCTTCTGGACCGCCGCCTCGATCGACGCGATCAGGCTCTCGGTCGTCGTGCCGAAGGGCAGCTCGCGAATGACGACGGTCTTCTTGTCACGCGACTCGATCTTGGCCCGGACGTCGACCTTGCCGGCCCCGTCTTCATAGGCGGAGACGTCCATCAGACCGCCCTGCATGAAATCGGGCAGGAGCTTGAACTTCTTCTTCTTGAGGATCGCGATCTGCGCCGCCCAGATCTCGGGCAGGTTGTGCGGCAGGATCTTGGTCGACATGCCGACCGCGATTCCCTCGGTCCCCGTCATCAAGACGACGGGAAGCTTCGTCGGCAGGACGACCGGCTCTTCGTTTCGTCCGTCGTAGGAGTCGACGAACTCGGTCAGCGCCGGGTGGAACATCGTCTCGAGCGCGAGCCCCGTCAGCCGGCACTCGATGTAGCGCGGGGCGGCGGCGGGGTGGCCGGTCAGCAGGTTGCCGAAGTTGCCCTGCCGCTCGATGAAGTAGTCCTTGTTCGCCAAAACGACCAGGGCATCACCGATCGACGCGTCCCCGTGTGGATGGAGCTTCATCGTGTCCCCGATGACGTTCGCCACTTTGTGGAAGCGGCCGTCGTTCATCTTGAAGAGGGTGTGCATGATGCGCCGCTGGACGGGCTTGAGGCCGTCCCGCAGCTCGGGGATCGCACGGTCCAGGATGAAGTAGCTCGCATACTCGATGAAGTGATCCTTCATCAAGGACTCGAGTTGGCTCATCTCAGAGCACCTCCGTGGAGAGATTGTCCACGATGAAGTCCTTGCGGGCCGGCGTGTTCTTGCCCATGAAGAAGTCGAGGCTCTTCTCGACTTCGCCCATCGAGCCCACGCTCACCTGCACGAGCCGGATGCCGTCGCCGATGAACTGTCCGAACTCCTTCGGACTGATCTCGCCGAGGCCCTTGAAGCGCGTCACCTCGGGCCCCTTGAGCTCGCCGAGCGCCGAGTCGCGCTCTGCGTCCGTGTAGCAGTAGCGGGTCTCTTTCTTGTTCCGAACGCGGAAGAGCGGCGTCTCCAGGATGTAGACGTGGCCCTTCAGGACGAGGTCCTCGAAGTAGCGGAGGAAGAACGTGAGGAGCAGATTCCGAATGTGCATCCCGTCGACATCCGCGTCCGTCGCGATCACGACGCGGTTGTACCGCAGTCCCTCGAGACTGTCCTCGATGCCCAACGCGCGCATGATGTTGTAGAGCTCTTCGTTCTTGTAGATCGCGTCGCGCTTCAGCCCATAACAGTTGAGCGGCTTGCCCTTGAGCGAGAAGATGGCCTGCGTGTAGACGTCCCGGGTCGGAACCATCACGCCGGCCGCCGAGTCGCCCTCGGACAGGAAGATCGTCGTGTCGTCGCGCCGCTTCGCCTTCGGGTCATCGTAGTGGAACTTGCAATCGGTGAGCTTCGGGATCCGGATCGCGACCTTCTTGGCGCGCTCGCGGGCATCCTTCTTGATCGCGGAGAGCTCCTTCCGGACCTTCTCGTTGAGCGCGACCTTCTCGAGGAGGACCTTCGCCTCGACCTTGTTCGCGTGGAGCCAGCGGATCACCTGGTCCTTCACCGCCGGAACGAGCCAGCTCCGCACGTCGGCGGACCCCAGCTTGTTCTTCGTCTGACTCTCGAACACCGGGTCCTGCAGCTTCACCGAGATCGCCGCGACGATTCCGTCGCGCACGTCCTCCCCCGCGTAGCTCTTCTTCGAGAACTCGTTCACGCCCTTGAGCAGGCCCTCGCGGAAGGCACTCTGATGGGTGCCGCCGTCGTTGGTGTACTGGCCGTTCACGAACGAGAAATACGATTCGCCGTAGGCGTTGCCGTGGGTGAACGCCATTTCGAAGCGGTCGCCGTCGCCGGTCCCGATCTCGTAGAGAGGCTGCGCCTCACCGAGCTCGTCGAGGAGCAGATCCTTGAGCCCCGCCTTGGACTGGAAGCTCTCCTTCCGCGGCGGGCACTTGTACTGGAGCTTGAGTCCGCGATTCAGGTACGCGTAGTACCGCAGGCGGTGCTCGATGAAGTTCTCCTGGAAGTCGTACTCGCCGAAGATCTCCTCGTCCGGCGTGAAGCGGATGTAGGTCCCATTCGGCTCGCTCGACTTGCCGCCCTTCTCCTTCTTGAGCTTCCCGCGAACGAAGTTGGCCTGCTTGTACTTGCCGTCGCGGACGCTCTTCACCTCGAAGTCGGAGGAGAGCGCGTTCACCGCCTTCGTGCCGACCCCGTTCAGGCCGACGGAGAACTGGAAGACATCGTCGTTGTACTTGCCACCCGTGTTGATCTGGGAGACGCACTCGACGACCTTGCCGAGGGGAATGCCGCGACCGTAGTCCCGCACTTCGACGGTCCTTTCGTCGCGCGAGATGTCGATCTTCTTCCCCTCGCCCATGATGAACTCGTCGATCGAGTTGTCGATCACTTCCTTCATCATCACGTAGATGCCGTCGACCGGGTTCGTCCCGTCGCCGAGGCGGCCGATGTACATACCCGTCCGGAGGCGGATGTGCTCGAGGGCGTCGAGGGTCTGGATCGCCTTCTCGTCGTACTTGACGTCCTTCTTCTTCGCGCCGGATCCGTTCGACGTGGCGGCGGCCTTCTTCTTCGCGGCTTTCTTCCTGGCGGCCATCTTCCCCAGACTTTCGAGTCGTCTCGCCTGCCCGGCTCTGCTCTCGATTGCTCTACGGAGCGGCAGGCGCGGGGCTGCAACGACGCTTCGACACGTGCTCGGAACGTGCGAATCGCGGCGGTGGGCGCCCCAAGGAGCGATCTGTGGGGGGGTGCGGCGTAGAGTGGGCCATTCGCCGCGATCGTCAAGCGGGAGAACGATGGGGCCGGGCCGGGCCTCCGCCCGATTCCAGCGGCCCGCGGGGGCCCTGGCGCTCGGGCGCCAGCAGGGAGGAAGCAAAAGGGACAGATCGGGCAGTCGGGAGGTCCCGCCGCCCGCGCGCTCGACCACTCATGAACTTTGGGAGGAGCACCCGATGGATGAGCCGCAGACCGTAGAATCGACAGACACGATCGAACCCCAGGCCGAAGCCCCGGCGCGGACCTGGGACACCCAGATGCGATCGTTTCGCGTCCGATTGATCCGTTTCGATCGGCCCCAGAGCAAGACGCTCTCGATCCGATCGAACAGCGAGGCCGGTGCCCGCGCCCAGGCCCAGAGCCGCGCCGGCCGCGACTGGCGTGTCGCCCGGATCGAGGCCGTCTGAAACCCGGGGTCGCGATCCCGCCGGTCGCACCCCGCCCCGACGCAGTAGAGTGGAGGCGCCCGGCCGGTCCGCCCGCCCGGGCCCGGAGCTCGCCATGACCGCACTCTCACCTGCCCCGACTTCCCAGGCCGCCCTCGACGCGACCTGGGACGCGATCGCCCGCCCCGGTGGCTGGTTCGACGGCGCCGAACGCCTCGCGATCGCTCGGGAAGTCCGCGCCGCGCGAAGCTGTCGGCTGTGTCGCGAGCGCAAGGACGCGCTGTCCCCGAATCAGATCCCGGGCGCCCACGACCGCGCGGACATGACGCTCTCCGACGCCGCCGTCGACACGATCCACCGGATCACCACCGACCCCGGCCGCCTGAGCAGCGCCTGGCACCAGGACGCCATCGACGCCGGTCTCCTCGAAGAGGAGTTCGTCGAGATCGCGGGGGTCGCGTCCCTCGTCGCCGTGACCGACACCTATGCGCGGGGCCTCGGCGCCGAGCTGCGCCCCCTCCCCGCCCACGTCGCCGGCGAGCCCCATCGTCGCCCCGAGCCCGGAACGGTCGTCGAACGCGGCTGGGTCCCGATGGTCGACCCGGATGCCGCCGAAGGCGCGACCAAGATGATGTTCGAAGGCATCCAAGCCCGCGCCGGGTTCATCTACAACGTCCTTCGCGCGCTGACCGCCGTCCCCGAGGCGGTCCAGCAGTTCTTCGGCCTCGTCCTCGCCCACTACGCAACGACCGGCGAAGTCCACGACGGCGGCCTCGACCGGCTCCAGGTCGAAACCCTCGCGAGCACCACCTCCGCCTACAACGACTGCTTCTATTGAACGGTCTCGCATGCATCGCTGCTCCGTGCGAGCGGCAAGGAAATGGGCGCGGACGTCGACATCCGGATCGCGACCGGCCGATCCGACACCGCCGACGGCGGCGTGCCTCACGGCGCCCTGCTGCGGCGATTCGCGACAGCCGTCCTCGACGACGGAGACGACCTCCTTCCCGCACGCGAAGCGCTGATCGACGCGGTCGGTGACCGCGCGGCGGCGCAGGCGGCCTCGATCGTCGGCTGCTTCGACGGCCTGAACCGCGTCGCCGACGCGACGGGCATCCGACTCGACCCGGAGAGCGAAGCGACGGGCGCCGCGAAGATCATCGAGACCCTCGAGTTCGAGGAGCTCGGCGCGGCGCGCGCCTAACGCAGCCTTCTTGACCCAGACCTAGCGCAGTCTGCGCGACTCAGACCTAGCGCAGTCTGCGCTTCTGCGTCGTCCAGGTCCCCCGCGGCGCCGAGAAGACGAGGATCCGGCGTTCGGTCCGGATCGTCGCGAGGGCGTCCTGGGCGGTGACGGCCTCGAGTCCTTCGCGGATCTGGAGGCCCTCGGCGGCGAAGGAGCGGAGCCGTGGCGCGATTCCGAGGGCGCGTCGATTCGTCGTGACGACGCCGACCGCGGCGCCGACGCGAAGCGAGGTCGCGACCTCGTTCGAGGACAGGCTCTCTGCGATCCAGCCGTCCGCACCGTTGAACGCGAGGGCGCGACGGTTGGTCGCGAGAAGCGCCAGGCGGTCCTCTACGAGCACGGCATCCGACGGCTCCTCGTCGAGACGCAAGCGCAGCTCGACCCAGCCTCCGCCCGGGTACACGCCCAACAAGCGGCGGTCCGTCACGACGACGCCGACACGGCCGCGGCTCGCTTGGAACCGGACGACTTCGTCGACGTCGAGTCGCTTGGTCGCGCGGCTCCCGGTCAGCGCGTCGAACGCGAAGAGGTCGCGGCCGTCGCGCTCGATCGCGATCACGTCGGTCCGCTCGATCTCGTCGGGCAGGAGCGGGACCTGGGCCGCGCCGACGCCCGCGAGCGCCACGAGCACGGAGAATGCGAGAACGAAGCGCGGCATCCGGAGAGGAGACCCCGGATCGTCGTTCACGGCAAGCGACCCACCGCGCCCTGGAACCGAATCCGCGTGACGCGCCTTCCGCCCCACGGGCGCGAGCGACGATGCCTTGCCTACTGCCTGCGATTCACGACGGCGCCCAGGCGTGGTATCTACCCGCCCCGAGGACGCGAAGATGGACCGCACCTACGTGAGCGAGATCAATCGCGACGTCGCACCCGCCGCCCCCGGCGAGTTCGCAGGGGTCTCCCTCGGCCCGATCCTGGCGGACCCGCCGGTCGTGCTCGCGCCGATGGCCGGGATCACGAACGCGCCCTTCCGGCGACTCTGCCGCGGCTTCGGCGCCGGGCTCTACGTCTCGGAGATGATCACGGCGCGCGCGCTCGTCGAGCGCAACGCGAAGACGATGCGGCTGGCGGAGTTCGATCCGGATGAGAGTCCGCGGAGCCTGCAGCTCTATGGCGTCGACCCGCACTACGTCGGAGAAGCGACGAAGCTCCTGGTCGGCGAGGACCGCGTCGACCACATCGACATGAACTTCGGCTGTCCCGTGCGCAAGGTCACGCGCAAGGGCGGCGGTGCCGCGATCCCCGCGAAGCCGAAGCTGCTCGAATCGATCGTGCGCGCCGCGGTGAAGAACGCGGGGGACATCCCGGTCACGATCAAGTTCCGGATGGGCATCGACGACGACTGGATGACCTTCCTCGAAACCGGGCGGATCGCCGAGGCGGAAGGCGTGCGCGCGATCGCGCTCCACGCGCGGACCGCCGCGCAGCTCTACGATGGCGAGGCGGACTGGAACGCGATCGGCGAGCTCAAGCAAGCCGTCGGCGGCATCCCGGTCTTCGGCAACGGCGACATCTGGGAAGCCTGGGACGCGCTCCGAATGATGCGTGCGACGGGTTGCGACGGCGTGGTCGTCGGGCGTGGCTGCCTCGGGCGCCCGTGGCTCTTCGGCGATCTCGCCGCAGTCTTCGCGGGAGAGCAGCCCCCGGATCCTCCGAACTTCGGAAACGTGATCGAGACGATGCGCACCCACGCCCGCTTGTTATGCGGCTGGATCGGCGAACGCATCGGCATCCGCGACTTCCGCAAGCATGCGACCTGGTACACGAAGGGCTTCCCGGGCTCGACCAAGATGCGCGACAAGCTGATCCGGATCGACTCCCTCGCGGAGCTCGACGCGATCCTCGACGAGGGTGACCCCGAGCTCGCCTTCCCCCCGAGCGCCATGCGCGTGAAGCGCGGCAAGAAGGGCGGCAGCCAGAAGGTCCAGCTGCCGGAAGGCTTCCGTGACGACCTCGAAGACGCGACTCCGCCCGAGGCGGAGGACCCGGGGGACGGAGGGTAGGCGAACGCCGATGGGACGACGCTCGGCGCTCGCGAGCCTGGTCGCACTCCTCACGCTCCAGGTCGTGGCGTCGGCCCACTGGATCGAGCGCGATTCCGAAGCGTTCGTCTGGGACACTTCGGAGCACGCGCAGAAGGTCCTCAGGGTCCATCACGCCTTGTTCCGGACCGAGCCGCCCCTTCGAGCGCGCCTGCTGCCCGCAGGCCACGACGAACGCACTCGCGCGAACCCGATGATGGCACGCGTGGCGCTCGGCCCCGTGGCCGGCTTCTCCAATCTCGTCGAGGCCACCCATCGCGGAAGCGCGCGCCCCTCCTTCTCCTATCAACCAGCGGGTCTGCTCCTGGGTGTCCTGGGGACGACGCCGGACGCGATCGCGTTGGCACAAGGCACGCTCTGGTTCGCGCTCCTGATCGTGGCCACGTTCCTCTTGGGAAGCGCGGCCCGCGATCGCAGCGCAGGCCTGCTCGCGGCAGCGCTCGTCTCCAGCTACCCGATCTTCCTCGGCCTCTCGCACATCCCGATGCTCGACACGGCGCTCGCCACCCTGACGACGCTTTCGATGGCGGCGCTGCTCCGATGCGACGGACTCCGGTTGCGCCGTGCCAGCCTCGCGTTGGGACTCGCCGGCGGTCTCGCCATGCTGGCGAAACAGAGTGCGCCACTCGTGCTCGCGCTCCCGATCCTCTGGCTCGGAGTCGACGTCATGCGAAGCGTCCGGTCCAGCGAGCACGACGCCGCAGCGCGCGTTCGAAATGCGGCCGGGGCAGCGCTCGTCGGTCTGCTCGTATGCGCACCCTGGTACGTCGTGAACCTGTCCGGCAGCCTCGAGTTCCTCTTCCGCATCTCGACCCTTCCGGAGCACGCGCAGCTGCCGCCGACCCTCAGCGTCGACGGGCTGCTCTTCTACCCGCGCTCCCTGGTCCGTGTCGCGTTGGGCCCGGCCTTCACTTTCCTGGCCGGGATCGGTTGTCTCTGGCTCTGTCTGGATCGAGGGGTCCGTTTCCGTGGCCCGATCCTGCTGGCGCTGGGGGGTGCCGCACTCGTCCTGATCTCGGTGCATAACAAGGATCCCCGTCATCTCACGCCTCTCCTTCCACTGCTCGCGGTCATCAGCGCGCTCGTCGTGCTCAGGATCCCCAAGCGCGCACCCCGACAGTTGGCCGTCGCGACCGCCGTGGTCGTCGCTGGCGCCACGCTCCATGCATCGACGCTCGGAGACCTTCCAGTCCCGGGCATCGGCGTCCGCTCGCCCTACACCTTCCCGCCCAGGTCGCAGGCGCACGGCTTCGAGGAGATCCTGGCCGCGGTGGACCGCCATCGACGTACGCGCGGAGGAACCGACGAGCTCCGGATCGTGGAGCCGCAGCCACCCGTCTACGCACAGCACCTTACCGTCCTGACCCTGCCGGGTCGCCTCGACCGACGCGATGGGCACGATGTCGATGCCCTGCAGATCCTGCCGGCGCGTCGAAGAGAGCGGTCGCGACCGCAAGGACTCGGCTTCGTCCTCGTCGTCGGGCATGACGCGCGCGAACGCGAACGGGCGAAACAGATCTTCCCTGACCTCGACCGACCCATCGAGACCGGTGGTGGGGGCGCAGCGATCGGCGAGGCACGACCCCCTCTCGGCTGGGCGCTCTACGAACGCCCGGGGCTCGGAGTCGTCCGATGACGGGCTTCAGGACGTGGCATCTGCTCCTGGTGCCGCTTCCGATCGTCGGGTGGCTGCTCCTCCTCGCCTACCTGCTCGACGAGTGGCGACCGCCCGACGCGGTGGCCGATCGGGCTGCGACACACCCGACGCGGTCGCGGCGCGTCGCCGCGGGCGGGATCGACGCAGGCGCCGTCGTGTTGGTGCTGGTGCTTCTTCCGCCCTCGGCGGCCTGGCTACTCGGCGCCGTGTACGTGCTCTTTCGCGATGCTGGTGACGGTCGCTACAGCCTGGGGAAGCGAGTCATGAAGGCTCGCTTCGCGGCGACCGCGACGGCGAGCTTCACGGACTCCTTCGAGCGCAACCTCCCGCTGCTCTTCCCTTTCGCGGGTCCGCTGGCAGAGGCCTCTCTATTCGCCTGCGGTCGCGGGCGTCTGGGCGATCGGATCGCGCGCGCGCGTTGAGGCCGGCGGCAGCAATACGGGAGATGCGCGCCACATCCACGATGTGACGACCACTCCGTCAATATGACTAGGCTCCTCCCCGCACCGATCTTCGCAGTGGTGCTCACGGTATTCGCCCTGACGGCGACGAGTGCGTCGTCTGCCGACTACGGGGACTTCGACGACTTCGCGGCCTACGGCGGCGCGTTTCTCGACGTGCGGGACGAGCAAGGCCGGTTCGGGACGCCCCAGCAGAGCCTGCTCTCTCTCGATTTTCCGAGCGCCGACTTCGAGATCGCGTGCAGCCAGTGCCCCACCGGTGAGCGGATCTCCGACGTCCTGACGCTCGACTACCGCGTCGACCGGCCCGGCCGGTTCCCCTACGGCCTCTCGATCGGGATGGGATACGACTACATCCTGCAATCCTTCGGCCGGCTCGGTGAGGCGAGCTTTTCGATCACCGCCCGAGCGGCGGTCGAAGTGCTCGAGATCGACGGCCTGGCCGTCGAGAGCGTCTTCGAAGAGGTGCCCTTCTACTTTCATGCGTACGGACTCGAGGATCCGGCGGTCGGTTCACTCGAACGCGGCCTGAATGGGATCGCGGTCGACGCCGGGATCGTCGACGCACGGGCGATCCTCGATCTCTCGGGCCTGATCCATCTCTCTGGACGGTCGGGCCGTCCGACGCTCGTCCGCGTCGTGCTCGAAAATGAGCTCGAAGTCCGCCACATGGGGGCGGGGCAGTCCGCGCTTCAGATTCGCACGCCTTCGATCTCCGACATCAGCGGGATCGGCGGCCTGTCGGGCCGTCCGCACTTCGAGACGCGCGCCCCGATCCCCGAGCCTTCCACGGCGACGCTCCTGGGCCTCGGACTCTCGCTCCTGGCCAGGGGTCGGCGACCCTGTTACCGAAATCCACACTGGAGCGATGCGTCGCGCGCGAGTGACGCCGGTTTCGAGAATCTCTGCGACCAGCGAGGCGCCAACGTCGATCGTCGCGATACCATCGCATGCGACCCGGCGCATTGTTCGCCTGCAGGAGATTGACATGAAGACCGTTCGTTCGTTCCCGATGATGCTCGTCGCACTGCTCGCCACCGTCGCACTCTCGACCGCGTGCGCCTCGGGCGGTGGAAGCGCCGCCGAGGAGGCGGCGATGCCGGTCCCGGCGGGCTCGCCGTTCTCGAAGATCGAGCTCGGAATGAGCGAACACGCTGTTCGGAAAGTGCTCGGGGAGCCGGACGACGCGAACGCCTACATGACCGGCAAGGCGTTCATCCCGTACTACTACGGAACGGACACTGCGCGAACGGACTGGCTCTACAAGGGCCAGGGGCGGATCGTCTTCTCGCGAAACCGCTACACCGGCGCACTCAAGGTCATCCGGGTTCTCTACAACCCGGCGGATCAAGCGCTATAGCGCGGCCCAGCGCATCAAGACGGGCGCCGTGCCGACGCGCGCTACCGGATCCCGATCGAGAACGCCTTCGAGACCGAGATTCCGAGCGAAGGCGTCCCGCCATCAGAGACGCCGACGAACACGCCGACGTCGACACCGATGTCGGTCTCGGGCATGAGGTCGGGATAGATGTTCGCGCGCACCAGGTACGAATCGGTGCTGTTGAAGATCACCGAGGCGAGCAGGTGGTCGTCCTTGTCCCAGAAGAGGCCACCCGAGGGCTTCAGCTTCTTGAAGTTGTCGCCGAAGTCGTCCGCCGACTTGAAGGGGTTCTCGACCGCGAAACCGGCCCCGACCGAGAGCTCCGACCGGTCGGCCAGCATGAACGAGAGCCCGCCGAAATAGTGCAGCCCGAAATAGACGAAGGGGCGCACATCGTCCGTGAAGAGGTCGGGGCGAACGACGTAGTTGTTGCTCGCGTTGAGGATCTTCCTGTTGCTGATGTCCAGGAAGGGCTGTCCGGTCCAGTTGCGCAGCTGCAAGTCGTCCTGCGCGAACCTCGCGAACGAATCGTTCATGAAGATCAGGTTGCCGAGCAGGTTGAAGACGTAGAGGTCGACGATGTGATCGGACCCGTCGACCTTCGGATTCGACACCTCGATCGCTTCGTTCCCGACGTAGCCGGCGTACGAAGTGACGAACGCCAATAGATAGGGATACTCGATCCCCTGGTAGTCGTACCACTCGGCAAGGGCTCTGAAGTCGTAGCCGTTCCCCAGGACGTGGAGCGTGATGTTCGGCAGGAGGGCGGACCCGGCGAATTCACGCTGAGCGATCTCGTTGTAGCCACCGTCCTTCTTGATGTTGCGATGCGGATGGAAGATCCGGTCGAAGACGTCTTTGTGGTTGCGGAAGTAGTCGCGCTGGCTGAAGGCGTCGGATACCTGAGCGGTGTCGAAGGCAGTATTCACGTAGTTAGTCAGCGGAAACAGCTTGTACCGTTTCAGGTCCGGCCGAAAGATGATGTGATCGATCGCGTACCGAGTGACGTCAGGATCCGACTTGGACCGAGCTGCTGGGACGGATTCCTCCTCTCGGTCGTTCTCTGATTGCGCGGTGATCGGCAGCGCGACTACGAGGCCGATGACCCAGGCAGCGAGCATTCCAGAGCGACTCATTATCGTGTTCCGAATCCCGTCGGTCGCGCGCACAGGACGGCGATCGTGTCTAATGATGAGGACGGCACGATCTCGTCGAGTCGATCACCGACCTGACGTCGGGGACACTGCCGACGCGCCCCCTCGCACATGCTGGCCTCAGCGGGCGCGGCTTCGGACTCTCTCCGGGGACCGCGCCCCACCGTCTGCAGCTACTCGAGCCGTCCTGGCCGCTCTGGCGGACTCCGCTCCTACACGTTCGCCGATTTCGCGACCCGGCGCCTACCCGTCCGCCTTTGCCGGCTCCGGCTGGTCGACCACGAAGTTCTTGTCTTTGAGCTTCGTGATGAGGTCGTCGATGGTCCCACCGTTCAGCACGCTCGCGAACTGGGTGCGGTAGTTCGACACGAGCGAAACGCCCTCGATCACCACGTCGATGATCTTCCAAGCGTCCTTGCGATTGCGCAGGCGGTAGGAGATCTCGGCGCCGTCGAACTGGCCCCCGACGATGCGGGTCTTGACGGTGACGTCGTTGCGGACCTCGACCTGGGATCCGTAGACCTCGACGTCCACGTCGTCGAAGCGGTCGAGGCGCGTGCCGTAGGTCCGCGATAGGTGGGTCTTGAACTCGCGCACGAACTCGGCGCGCTTCGGCTTGTCGAGCGTGCGCCAGTTTCGCGCGAGTACGAGCTTCGACATCGTCGTGAAGTCGAATATCTCGTGCGCGATCTCCTCGATCTCGCTCACCCGCTGCTCCGCGGGCTCTTCGGTCCGCGCGAGGACCGCCACGATCTGGCTCGCCGCATCGTCGATGATCTGGCGCGGCGCAGCCACGAGAGCCGCGTCATCGTCGGCGACTACCACGGCCGGTCCGAAGGCGAACGCGACGGCGACGAGCGCGGTCAGGCCGCTCGCGAACACACGTCGGGGCATCCCTCGGATCGCATGTTCAGAAATCATCGTAGTCCTCCTCTTCCTCGCCCTCTTCGAAATCGTCCTCGAAGAAATACAGATCGTCTTCGTCGACCACCGGCGCATCGGACTGGTCGGCCACCTTCGCGGCGCGGCTCTGCAAGTACGCGTTGCGCACGAAGATGTAGTAGTCGAAGGCGTCCTTGCGGCTCTCCTCGAGCTCCTCGTCGAAGATCGTCCGCAGGTTGAGCAGCTCCAACCCCTTTTGACCGATCGATACGCCCCAGAGTTCTCCGGTACTGAAATTCAGGGTCGCCGCGCTCTGCCAGATCGGCGAGTAGAGATAACCCGTCGCCGTCGTATCGATGATTTCGCCGATCCCATCTCGGAGTGAGTACGGGCCGAGAATCGGCACCATCAGGTAGGGTCCCGGGGGCACGCCGTAGTATCCGAGGGTCTGTCCGAAGTCCTCGTCGTTCTCGGGTATGCCGAGATCCGTCGCGATGTCGTAGAAGCCACCGAAGCCGAAGACGGTGTTGTGCGTGATCCGCGCGAGGTCCTCGAAGGCGGCGATCGGCTTGCCCTGGAGCACGTCGTTCGCGAGCACGATCGGCATGTTCAGGTGGCCGAAGAAGTCGTCGAGGCTCGTCTGCGCGACGTCGGGCAGGACGAAGTCCCAAGCCGTCGAGGCGGGCTCGAGGAGCCAACGGTCGAGCCACTCGTTGAACGCGAAGACGCCGCGGTTCGCCCGCTCGAGCGGATCCGGCCCCGACCAGTCGGGACCGTCACCCCTGGTCGCACAACCAGAGAGGGGCACGAGCGCGAGAGCCAGGAGCAGCATGGGGAGCAGTCGGCGGGCGGAATTCACGGGGTCATCCGATTCGAGTGAAACGAGGCTCGCGCGAATACTACGGGGCGAGCGAGCGGACGGCTACGCGGATGGGTTGCGGCCAGGGGACCCTACACCCCCGCGTCGTGCACGAGCTGCCCGACGAGCTTCTCGATCGACAGCGCGCTCTCGGTGAACTGGAACTCCTCGCCATCGACGAGCACGTCGTCCTCCGCGCCGAGCTCGACGGCGATGAACTGGTCCCCCAGCAAGCCGGCAGTGCGGATCGCCGCGGACGAGTCGATCGAGAGCCCGACGTCGGCGTCGACCTCGAGGCTCACGGTCGCGCGCAGGTCCTCGTCGAGGTCGATCCCCGAGACCTGCCCGATCTTCACGCCCGCCACCCGGATCGGGGCACGATACGACAGGCCGCCGACGTCGTCGAAGGTCGCGATCAGCCGGATCTTCTCGCCTGCGTTCCACTCGATGCCCCCGACCTGCAGCGACAGGTAGCCGAGCGTCGCCAGGCCGAGGAGAACGAAGAGGCCGACGATCAAGTCGCGTGTGGGATTTCTCTGCATGTCGATCACCCTTTCGGATCAGGCTTCGCGCGCCGGGTCTAGACGCCCCAGAGCGCGGTAATCACGTAGTCGGACAAGAGGATCACGACCGACGCCGTCACGACGGTCGACGTCGTCGCCCGCGCGACGCCTTCGGCATCCGGATCGCACGCGTGCCCCTTCCAGGTCGCGACGAGCCCGATCAGCATCCCGAAGACGAGACTCTTGAGCAGGCTCTGCGCCACGTCCTGTCGGAACTGCACGGCGTTCTCGAGCCCCGACTGATAGACGCCCGCGTCGAGGCCCTGATTGGCTACGCCGATCGCGAAGGCCCCTGCGATCGCGAAGACGATGAAGATCGCGTTCAGGAGCGGCATCGCGACGGTCAGCGCCAACGCCCGCGGCATCGCCACGAAGTGGATCGGGTCGATCGCCATCATGCGCAACCCGTCGAGCTGCTCGGTCGCCTTCATCGTGCCGATCTCGGCCGTCACCGCCGATCCCGCGCGCCCGGTCACGAGCAGGCCGCATACCACCGGGCCGAGCTCACGAATCAGCGCGAGGCCGACGACCGCGCCGAGTCCCTCGTCCGCGCCGAAGCGCGTGAGCACGTTGAAGAGCTGGAGCCCGAGCACCATCCCGACGGTGAAGCCCGAGAGCGCGATCAGCGCGACCGAGAGCACGCCCGCGTCGTAGAGCGCGCGCACGAAGAAGCCGAAGCGCGTCGGACCCCGGAACATCGAGCCCACGATCGCGCCACCGAAGACGGCGACGCGACCGAGCCCCTCGACGAGGTCCGTCGTCGTCGCGCCGAGTCGCCGAAGCGAGTCCGTCATGCGTGTGCTCCGTCCGCGGGTCCCACGTCCTGCAGCTCGTGCAACCGGGCGAGATAGGCCGCGCCATCCTCGCCGAGGAATTCGATGACGTCTTGGTCTTCGCCACCGGCCAGCTCCTCCGCCGTGCCCGCGACACAATTCTGATCGCGCAGCAGAATCATCTGATCCGACATTCGAAGCGAGGTGGCCATGTGGTGGGACGTGATCACGACCGTCAGTCCGAGTTCGCGATTGAGCCGCACCAGGAGCTCCTCGATTCGCGTCACGTTCAGCGGGTCGAGCCCGGAGAAGGGCTCGTCGCAGAGCAGGATCTCCGGCTCCATCACGATCGCTCGCGCGAAGGCCACGCGGCGGAGCATGCCGCCGGACAGCTCACGGGGGAGCAGCGGTTCGACGTCCTCGAGTCCGACCGCGGTCAGGACGCGAGACACGCGCTCGGCGATCTCGTCGGCCTCTTGATTCGTGTGCTCGCGCAGGGGCAACCCGACGTTCTCGAGCACGGTCATCGAGTCGAGCAGCGCCCCGTTCTGGAAGAGCATCCCGATGCCCTTGCGGATCTCGCCGAGCTCGCGCTCCCGCAAACCAGAGAGCCGCTGGCCGGCGACGCTGACCACGCCGGAATCCGGCTGCTGGAGCCCGCCGATCATCCGCAGAAGTGTCGACTTGCCCGTCCCGCTCCCGCCGAGCAGGAGATGGATTCCGCCTTTGCGCATCGAGCAGGACAGCTTGTGGTAGACGACGCGATGGCCAAAGGCGAGATCGACGTCGCGGACGGAGATGAAGTCCTCGTCCGACCCGTTCTCCGCGTTCGTTTGGTCGGGGCCGGACAGGGTGGATCCTCCAGGGTCACGATCGGGGGTGAGCCGGGCATCGGTTCAAAGTCGGGCGATCGAGCGCCGCAGCGTGGACCCTCGGACTGGGCGAAAATTAACGCAATCGCCAGAACCGCGTCCACGCGCGACGCGGGCCGCACGAAACCGCCGGTTGCGACCGAGACCGGCTTTCCGTAGGCCGGATTACGAACGGAGGGTTCCAATGCGATTCGGATTCGCGCTTCGATTGATGGGTGCCGCGGCCAACGCCGAGGTTCTTCGCGCGAGCGCACGACTTGCCGAGGAGGCGGGGCTCGACGCCCTCTGGGTCCCTGATCACGTCGCGATCCCGCCGGAAGATTCCGAGGGTTCGGGTGGTCGCTACCTCGATCCCCTCACGAGCCTCGCCTGGATCGCCGCCGCGACCGAGCGCATCCGGATCGGCACCGCCGTGCTCGTCGTCCCTTATCGGGAGACCCTGCCGACGGCGAAGGCGATCGCGACCGTCCAGGAGCTCTCGGGCGGCCGCCTCGAGCTGGGCGTGGGCGTCGGCTGGATGGACCCGGAATTCCGTGCACTCGGCGTCGAGCGGAATCGCCGTGGCCAGATCACCGATGAAACCCTGCAATTCCTGAACGACGCCTTCGGCGCCGAAGACGACGTGACCTCCCTGTGCGGCCAGTCCTTCTTGTTCCGCCCGAACCCCCCGCGCCCACGCATCTGGATCGGCGGCGGCGCTCCCCACGCCCTCGATCGAGCAGCCCGCCTGGGGCGACGGGTGGATGCCGATGACGGACGACCCCAAGAAGATCGCGCCCGCCGCCGAGGACCTCCGCGCGCGATTCACAGACGCCGGTCGCGGTGATCCGGAGATCGCCGCCTTCGGCGCGCTCGGACATCGCGACGCGAGCGAGGACCTCGACCGACTAGCGGCGCTGTCGGAGCTCGGTGTGACGGAGTACGTGCAGGGTGCGCGGTACGACGACCTGGACGGGTTCCGTCGGTCATTCGAGCCTTTGATGGAGAGGGTTGGGGATTGGAGGGCTCGGTAGGGGGTTGTCGCGGTCGCCTTGCCCTCGGTTTTGATGGGGGCGGTGACGTGTTAGGCGGACGCTCTACCTTGGGGCCCGGTCGAATATCAGATTTCGATCAGATGTTAGGTTGGTGCTTGATCTGGTGAACCATCGCCTCTATATTTGTTAGGCGATGGCAGTCCCCCAGCAGCTCTCGATCGATCAGTGCTTCGTGCATCGCCGCGTGGCTTCGCGGCGGAAGAAGAAGCCCGGGCGGAAGGCTGCTCGGCGAGCGCGGGTTCTTCATCGGAAGCGCGCTGGCATCCGGAAGGAGCATCCCGTCCATGTCACGCTCCGCATGCGTCGGGACGTTCCCTCGCTTCGGAATCGGAATTGGCTACGCGCGTTTCGCGAGACGCTCGCGCGGGGATGTGACCGTGGCGACTTCCGCGTGGCCCACTACTCCGTTCAGCGCGATCACGTGCACATGATCGTGGAGGCAACGGACAAGAAGGCGCTCGCGTCCGGGATGAAGAGCATCGGCGCTCGTATCGCCCTGGCGGTGAACCGCGTGTTCCGAAGGAAGGGACCCGTTCTGGACGGGCGTTTCCATTCGGTCGTGCTCGGGACCCCGCGCCAGGTGCGAAACGCGCTTCGTTACGTGCTCCTCAATGATCGGAAGCACAGACGTCAGCGAGGCTTACGACTCGACCGAAGCAACGTGCCCGATTCCGCCTCTTCCGGCCGCTTCTTCGAAGGCTGGAAGGAGCGGATCAAAGCAATCCCAAAGATCGAAGTCGCCCGTCCACGCTCGTGGCTACTCGCCAAAGGCTGGCAGCGAGGCGGCGGCCCGATCTCCCTCTCAGAGATCCCGGGCTAACCCGGCCCCACGGCACGGCCCCCGAGCACCCGAAGCGCCACCCACGAGCGAAAGCCGAGGAAGCCACCTCCCCCATCAACACCGAGTGCACGGCCCCCGACCACCCCAAGCGCCACCCACGAGCGGAAGCGAAGGAACCCACCCCCCCTCACCCCACCTCATCCACCGCGATCGCCCGCCCGGCCGTCTCCGGCATGAACTCCGCGAGTCGCCGACGCTGGCGGCCGTCCGCGTCGAAGTTCCCAGCATCCAGCCAGCCTTCGAACGCGGCGCGGAGCCCCGGCCACTCCCGGTCGGTGATCGAGAACCAGGCGGTGTCGCGATTTCGGGCCTTCACGACGGCCTGATGGCGGAAGGTTCCTTCGTACCGGAAGCCGAGTCGCGCGGCGGCGGCCCGGGACGGTGCGTTGAGGGAATCGCATTTCCACTCGTATCGGCGGTAGCCCCAGTCGTCGAAGACCCGCCGCATCATCAGGTACATCGCTTCGGTCGAGAGCGGAGTCCGCTGGAGCGCGGGCGCATAACACAGGTGGCCGACTTCGATCGAGCCGAGGGCCTCCGCGATCCGAAGCCAGGAAGCGACACCGACCGGGCGCTTCGATCGGGAGTCGATGATGGCGAAGAAGAGCGTGTCTCCGGCCTCGCCCATGGCTTCGAATCCGCGCAAGCAGGCGGCGTAGTCGTCCGCGGTCGCGAAGGGTCCGTAGGGCAGATAGGTCCAGTCGCTGCCGTCCGCGTTCTCCGCGAACGCGGCGTGCAGCGCCTCGGCGTGCCGCTCGACCGTGAGGGGCTCGAGCTGGCAACGCGCGCCGACGATCTCCTCGTGCACCGGTGCGGCAGCGCCCTGCCAGTCTTCGATCCCGAATCCGATGGGCTGCCCCAGCTCGTTGCGTCGCTCGTCCACTTCGTTCTCCCTGATCCCGCTCGCTGGCGAGGCGCGCTTTCCGGTTTGACACGATGGGCGACCCTGCCACTCTAGGGACGTGGGCGCTGATGATCGATACCTCGTGATCTCCGGCGACGGGCATGTCGGTCCGCCGCTGCCTGGCTTCGCGCCCTACTTCGACCCCGAACATCGCGAAGAGTTCGATCGCTACTGGCGCGCGCGACCGAGCGCCCCCCTCGCAGAAGCGGCGGCGCGCGGCGATCGCGATGCACTCGCGTGTTTCCTGTCCGCCTTCATTCAGGCCACCGGCGGATCGGCCGAAGCGGCCGCGCGTTTCTCGGAGCGCGCCCTCGAAGCGACGCTGGGCCTCTTCGACGGCGCCACACGAGACCGTTTCCTCGACGCCGAGGGGATCGCCGGCGAGATCCTCTACGGAGACGGCTTCGTCGAGAACCAGCCTCCCTTCTCCGACATCATGGAGAGCAACGGCCAGATCTTCGGCGGCAAGTCGTGGCCCTTCGAGCTGCAGCTCGCCGGCGCGCGGGCCTACAACCGGTGGCTCGCGGCCTTCTGCAGCGACAACCCCGCCCGGCGCGCGGGCGTGATCCAGGTTCCGGCGGCCCACGACCTCGAAGCGGTCATGGCCGAGGTGAGGCGTGCGAGACAGGAAGGGCTTCGGGGTGGGCTGCTCGTCCCGGCCCTCGAATCCGGACTCCCTGGCTACCACGACGACTACTACGACCCGCTCTGGTCTCTCGCGTCGGATCTCGACCTGCCCGTGAGCGTTCACGGGGGCAACGCGCGATCGCCCGATGGCGCGGACGCGTACGGCGCCGAGGAGCCCCTCGCCTCCTTCTTTCATTTCACCGAGTCGACCTTCTTCGATCGACGACCGCTCTGGTTCTTCATCTGGGGTGGTGTCTTCGATCGCCACCCGCGCCTCAAACTCGTCTTCGCAGAAGCGCTCTCGCATTGGGTGCCCCAGGAATTGATGCGCCTCGACG
The DNA here is from genome assembly GCA_964488255.1 of uncultured Spirochaetaceae bacterium. GTDB lineage: Bacteria > Myxococcota_A > UBA9160 > UBA9160 > UBA4427 > UBA4427. Next base: position 349,312 of record CAZAUR010000003.1, read on the forward strand.
AGATGTACGACATGTGGAACTCCAGGAGACTGCGCGAGCGGATCGCGAAACGGCCGAGCGATTATTGGCACGATCACTGTGCGATCACCGCGACCTTCATCTCCCGGGGCGAGGTCGAGATGCGCCACGCGATCGGGATCGACAACGTGCTCTGGGGCTCGGATTTCCCGCATCCCGAGGGCACCTGGCCGGAGACGCCGACGTGCCTGCGTCATGCGTTTCACGGAGTGCCGGAGGACGAGACGGCACGCATCCTTGGAACGAACGCACTCGCGTTCTACGGCTTCGACGCCAGCGAGATGAACGCCCTCGCCGGTCGCATCGGCCCGAAGCCGCAGGACGTGGTGGAGCCGCCGGGCGTGCTGCCCGAGGATTACCTGGGCATGGGGCTCCGCTAGTCGAAATCGAGTTTCCAATCGGGGCGCCCGGACGGCGAGCCGCCGAGCGTCTTCGCTACCTTGTCCTCATGGACGAGGACCTCACGGCGCGGGGGCAGTCCGTCCTCGATGCGTCGATCGCGAAGACGATCGGGCCGGCCACGATTGCGGTCGCGCTCGGCTACCTCGCGTCGGCGCTCGTCCATGTCTTTCTGGGACATGCCGGCGAGCGCGGCCTCGCGGTCCTCGAGCTGGCGTCGGTGGCACTGCTCTTCTTCCTGGGGCGACGCCGCGCGCGCGACCCTCGACGGCGCGCGCTGATCCTGGCCGCAGTGATCCTCGCGAACAACCTCGCGTACCACGTGGTCAACCCGAGCGCGGCACACACCCCGGTCCTCTATCTGGTCACGCTCGGCGCAGGCGTGATCGCCGGCATCCCGCGCGGGCACTACGCAGCCATGCTGGCGGGGTCCTTCGGGGTCCAGTGGCTGTCGATCGCCCTGTCGCCTGACCCGGTCGCAGCCTGGGCCGAACCGGCGATCACGCTCGTGGCATTCAGCGTATTGGGGATCACCCTCCGCTATCACACCCACGCTCGCCTGCGACAGATTTCGGCCCTCCAGCTGCGCAACGAAGGGAGCCTCCGCGCGCTCGATTCGTCCATCACCCAGTTCCGGGAGATCGCCGAGCGTGCGAACGACCTCATCTCCGAAATCGATGAAGAGGGACGCGTCCTCTACGCGAATCCGGCGCACGCGACGTTGCTAGGTGTCGATCCCGAGAACCTGGTCGGAATGAAGGCGTTCGAGGAGCTCGCGGACGTCATGCGCGTGGTCGACGGTCCAGATCTGGCAAGACTGCTCGCAGCCCCCTTCGGCCCCTTCGAAATCGCGATCCCGGAGGACGACTCCGACCGGCCGTCGATCGTGATCGAGATGAACTCGCGCCCGTTCGAGAGCAGCGACGGTGGCAAGCGCGTCGTCGTGACCGCGCATGACGTCACGGGTCGCGTGACCCGGGAGGCCGAGCAGGAGCGCTACCGCGAAGTGCTCGAACGCGAGGTCGCCGCGCGCACGCAGGAGCTCACCGCCTCGGTCATCGAGCTGCAGCGTCGCGAGCGTCTCGCGGCGGTCGGCACCCTCGCCGCCGGGATCGCGCACCAGATCAACAACCCGATCGGCGGGATCCTCCTCAGCGCGCAATTCGCGCTCGCCCAGCAGCAATCCGGCCACGGTGACGTCGAGTCCCTCACCCAGGCCCTCGAGGTCAACATCGAGGAGGCACGACGCTGCGGCGAAATAGTGAAGCACCTTCTCCGCTTCGCGCGCAACGAGCCTTCCGAGCGTCGCGTGATCGATCTCGGTCCGATCGTCGACCGAGTCGCCGACCTCTGCCGTCCCTACGCCGCGAGCCGCGATGGCAGCATCCAGGTCTCGATCCCGACGTCGCGCCTCGTGGTCTCCGCCAATCCCGTCGAGATCGAAGAGTCGCTGATCAATTTGATCCGCAACGCCCTCGAGTCCCAGGAGAAGGGCGCGACCGTCGGCGTCACGCTCGCAATCGCCGACGGCTCCGCCGAGATCCTCGTTTCCGACGACGGCCCCGGCATCTCCGAAGAGCAACAGCGCCACGTCTTCGACCCCTTCTACACGACGCGTCTGCGCGAAGGCGGAACCGGCCTCGGTCTCTCGGTCGCGCGGGACATCGCCCTCGACCACGGGGGCGGCCTCGAGATCGAGAGCGACGGCGTGCGTGGGACCTCCGTGCGGGTCACGCTCCCGCTCGCGACGACGAACCTCGATTCTCGCGTCGTGGCCTCCCTTTCGGTCTGACGTCACACGAGCGCGGCCAATCGCGCCTCGGGTGATGAGAAGAACCGCGATTCGGGAGAGACTCGTCCGACCGAGTCGCCTCGCGAGTCGGATCTCACACTCGGACCTTCCCTCAGTCCGACACATCGCTTTGAGTGTGCGGCGATCTCGCCATATGTTGCGCGCCATTCGATGGAGGGTCGAGATGTCATCCGAATCGCATCCGCTGGTGGGGTCCTGGAAGCTCGAGCGCTTCGTGTTGGAGGCCACCGACGGAACCGTCAGCCACCCCTATGGAGAGGAGCTCGTCGGGTACCTCTTCTACAACGCCGAGGGCTTCATGTCCGCCGCGTTCATGAACGCGGCGCGCGGGAAGGTGCCGGACGGTGAGCTGGGCGCAGCTGCCCAGGCCAGCAGCTACGACCAGTACATGGCGTACTCGGGGCCCTACGAGGTCAACGGGGACAAGATCCGTCACTTCGTCGAGGTGAGCTCCCTCGAGGCCTGGACCGGCACGTTCCAGGAGCGCTGGTTCAAGATCGACGGCGATCAGCTCGACCTGCTGACCGCCTCGCTCGCCATTGGGACCGATGCACCCGTCGGTCGCCTCTCGTGGCGACGCGTCGAGCGAGCCGTCTTCCCCGCGTGACGCGCGGAGACATGACCGCATCGACAGGTCCGGCTGCAGAGGGCGCGGCTTCCGACACCGACGTCCCCGTCGCGATCGTCGGGATCGGCTGCCGCTATGCGGACGCGCGCGGCCCCGAAGAGATGTGGGACATCATTCGCAGCGGTCGGAACACCGTGCGCGAAGCGCCGCAGCACCGGATCGAGCTCGGCTACGACGTCGACCACTTCTACGATCCGCGCCCGCGGATTCCCGGTCGAATCTCGTCGAAGAAGGGCGGCTTCCTCGAGCACCCGGAGCTCTTCGATCCCGCCGCGTTCGGAATCGCGCCGCGGGACGCGTTGACGATGGACCCGCAGCAGCGGCTCATGGTCGAGGTGACCTGGGACGCGCTCGAGGACGCGGGCATCGTCCCGTCGTCGATCGAGGGCGAACGCGTCGCCGTAATCCTCGGCTTCATGGCGGAGGACTATTCCCGAGAGCGCGCGGGAGTACTCGGCGAGGAAGCCGTCTTCCGTGGTCACGACGTGTTCACGGTCGGCGGCATGTCCCATGCGGTGATGTCCGGCCGAATCGCATTCTTGTTGGGCGTGACGGGACCGAGCTTCACCCTCGACACCGCTTGCTCGTCGTCGTTGATCGCGACCCACCTCGCGTGCCAGAGCCTGCGCCGCGGCGAGGCCGACATGGCCCTCGCCGGTGGCGCGAACCTCTTCCTCTCGCCGGAGGGAAACATCGCGCTCAGCCGAAGCGGCATGCTCTCGGCGTCGGGCGCGTGCCGCGCCTTCGACGCGGGCGCCGATGGGTTCGTGCGCGCGGAAGGCGCGGGGGTCGTCGTCTTGAAGCGGCTGCCCGAGGCCATCGCCGACGGCGATCCGATCTACGCCGTGATTCGCGGAAGCGGGATCAGCACCGACGGTCGCGACGGCGGCCACATGATGGCGCCAGGACGAAAGGGGCAGGCGCAGGCGATGCGCGACGCCTATGCACAGGCGGGCGTCGCGCCGTCGGAGGTGCAGTACGTCGAGACGCACGGGACGGGCACGATGATCGGCGATCCCGTCGAGATCGGTGCGCTCGCGGACGTGATGGGACCCGCGCGGGATCCCGCGAAGCCGTTGCGTGTCGCATCCGTGAAGGGACACCTCGGTCACACCGAGTCGGCATCGGGCGTCGCCGGACTGATCCAGGCGTGTCTCGCGATCCGCCACCGAACGCTACCGGCGCAGATGCACTTCGAATCGCCCAACCCCGCGATCCCGTGGAGCGAAGTTCCGATCCGCGTCCAGACGGAGCTCGAAGCGTGGCCGGAGCCGGGCCCTGCCCTCGTCGGCGTGAACTCGTTCGGGATCAGCGGAACCAACGCGCACGTCGTGCTCGAGAGTCCGCCGGAGCCCTCGGCGCGTCCGACGGGGCCGCCCGCGAACCGCGCCGTCGTCCTGCCCGTCTCGGCGCACGATCCGCGGGCACTCGACGACATGCTCCGTGCCCTGCGAATCCGGCTGGCACGCGCTTCACGAGAAGACACCCGCGACGTCCTCCACACGCTCGGCACCCGTCGATCGCATCGCGAACACCGCGTCGCGCTCGTCGCGGACTCCGTCGAAGCGCTGCCCTCCAACCTCGAGGCGCATATCGCCGGAGACGACACGCTGCCCGTCGCCTCCGGGTCCGTCGAGGCCGATCGTCGCCCGAGCGTCGTGATGGTCTTCCCGGGTCAGGGTTCGCAGTGGCTGGGCATGGGTCGATCGCTGCTCGCCGACGAACCCGTCTTCGCGGATGCGATCGATCGACTCGACGTCGCCTACGCCCACCACGTCGACTGGTCCCTGCGCAGCCTCCTCGAGACGAGCGAAGCGGCGCCAGGCGACGCACCACAGCACGACTGGACGCGGCGACTCGATCAGCTGCAACCGGTGCTCGTCGCCTTCGAGATCGCCCTCGCCGCACTCTGGAAGAGCTGGGGCATCGTCCCGGATCGCGTCGTCGGCCAGAGCATGGGCGAGATCGCCGCCGCCCACGTCGCGGGTGCGCTCGACCTCGCGACGACCGCGCACCTCGCGTGCCACCGCGGGCGAGTCGTGCGACGCGCAGCAGGCAGCGGCGGCATGGCCGTCGTCGCTCTCGCGAGATCCGAGGTCGACGAGCGACTTGCGTCGCGCGGCGCGCGGGCCGAAGGGCGGATCGAGATCGCCGGGGTCAACGCGCCGACCACGACGATCGTGGCGGGAGACCGCGAGGCGCTCGCGACGTGGATTGGCGCGATCGACTCCGAGGGCGTCTTCGCACGGATGCTCGAGGTGGACTTCGCCTCCCACTGTTTCCACATGGACCCGCTGATCGACGCGTTCCGAGACGGGCTTCGGGGCCTCGAGCCTCGCGCCGCGGCGATCCCGCTGCATTCGACGGTGGACGGCGAAGAGAAATCCGGAACCGACCTCGATGCGGACTACTGGGTGTCGAACCTGCGTTCCGCCGTCGCCTTCGACCGCGCCATGGACGCCGCCCTCGACGCGGGCGGGGAGATCTTCCTCGAGGTCTCGCCGCATTCGACCCTCGCGCGTCCGATCGCGGAGTGCGCATCGTCGAGCGGTCGCCTCGCGCGGTTCGTCGGGTCGCTCACGCGGGACGAGCCGAGCGCGAGGAGCCTCGCGCGGTCCGTCGCCGAGCTCTTCGCCGCCGGGGCGCCGGTCGACTTCGCAGCCTACGGTCCGGGCGGGCGCGTGACGACCCTTCCGCTCTACGCCTATCAGCGCGAGCGCTACTGGTTCTCGGAGCGGACGCGCCTCGACGCGCGTCGCCCCCGGCATCCGCTCCTCGGCGACCCGGTCGATTCTTCCCTCGAGACCGGCACGCGCTTCTGGACGTTTCTTCTCGACGCGGACTCGGCCGGCTTCGCGACGGATCACCGCGTCGGAGGCGGCGCCGTCCTTCCGTCGACGGTGCTCGTCGAGCTCGCCCTCGCGGCGGCGCGATCGATCCGGCCGTCGGCCGCGGCGACGGTCCACGACCTCGAGACGGATGCGACGCTCGTCCTCGCCGACGATGATCGCCGCCTGGTCCAGGTCGTCGCACGCCCGCCGACCGGCGATGACTTGCGCATCGCGGTGTCGAGCCGCTCGGCCGCCGACGGACGGGACGCCGTGCCGGCGAGCTGGACTCGACACGGCACGGCCGTGGTCACCACGCGCGAGGGCGATGACGGCCTCGCCGCATTCGACGCGTTCGAGCCCGCGTCGCTCGAAGCGATCGGGCGTGAGCGATTCGACGACGCGATGACCCGCTGTGGCGTCGAGTTCGGGCCCCGCGTGACATGCGTCCGGGACCTGTATTCGGCGAGTGACCACGCCGTCGTCGCGCGGCTGATGCTGCCGCGGGCCGTCGAGACCGAGTGGCACGCCTATCACGCCCATCCGGCCCTCCTGGAAGCGGCACTGCAGCTCGGAGGCCTGACCGGGTCCGGCGCCGGACCGGGCGGCGCCCTGGAGATCCTGGGCGTCGAGACGATCTCGATCCCCGCCGCGCTCGGCAGCGAAGCGTACGCGCGCGTGGTCCCCGCCCCGACATCGACCGACGACGACGACACGCGGCGGTTCGATTGCGTGCTCTACGATGCAGAGGGCGCGCCGAACGGCGCACTCCGAGGTGTCCGCGCGCGGAATCGAGCGGAACGGACGCGGGGGCCGCAGCAGCACGATGCACGCCTCGCCGAACTCGACTGGCAGGCGCGCCCGTCCACAGCCGTGGCCACGAGTGAGGCGGTGACGCGCTGGATCCTCTTCGCGAGCGACGTCTCGCGCGCAGAGCCGCTCGCTGCGGAGCTCCGCAAGCGGGGATCCGAGGGGCGTTTCTGCGGCGCGGTCGACGATTTCGAGCAGGCCGCGCAAGCGCTCGCGGGCGTCGAGGGTCGGCCGTGGGGACTGGTCGTGCTCGATCCGGCAGACGACCCGATCGGTTCGGCGCCAGGCGAGCTCGCCGAGGCGGCTTCGGACGCGGCGGTCGCGTGGATCGTCACGAGCGGCCGACTGCGGATCGAGGGCGAAGACGTCCTCTCGGTTCCTTCTAGCCACGAGGGTGATGCGCAACTGCGTGCGTTCGCGCGGATCATCGGCGCGGAGCGATGTCGCTTCTTCGATCGAAGCGCGGCGCCGAACGCCGCGGACGACGAGACCCTCGCCGAGCTGCTCCGGTCCGCGCACGAGGCGCGCTGCCTCGCGAGTCGGTCGGGCAGGCTGCTCGCGCCCCGCCTGGTCCCCGCCGACACCCCGGCTGCCTGGTCCCGAACGACGCGCCTCCAGCCGGCCGGCGATCGGAACCTGCGCGTCGAGCGGGTCGAGGGCGCACGCCGCACCTTCGAAGGCGGCAGCGAGCCCGGCATCGTGCTGCGCGCTCGACCGGAGCCCGCCCCCGGCCCGACCCAGGTCGTCGTCGAGGTCCTTTTCGCGAGCCTCTCGAGACGCGACGTCGTCGCCGCGCTCTCGCCGCGAATCGACGACGCCGCCCCCTTCGGCAACGACTTCGTCGGCCGGATCGTGGCGATTGGCGCGGAGGTCGACGCCTGCGCGCTCGGTGGCACCGTGCTCGGCATTCGCCGTGGCTCCCTCGAACGACGACTCGTCGTCGAAGAGGCCGAGGTGGTCCCCCTTCGGCCCGACGTCACACCGGACACGTTGGCGGTGCTCCCGGATTTCGTCGCGGAACACGCGCTGCACGTCGTGGCGCGCACGGCGCCGGGTGAGCGGATCCTCGTCGACGCCGGTCGCGGGCCGATCGCCCACGCGCTCGTCCGCACGGCGATCCAAATCGGCGCCGACGTGCACGTGATCGCCCGATCGAAGCGCGCTGCGGAGGCATTCGCGCGGCTCGGCGCCACGACCGAGCGACCTGGCGAGGCGGGACCGATCGTCTCCCTCGTCGTCTCGGACGCATCGCACGCGGACGCGGGCGCCGCTCTCGAGCGCCTCGCTCCGACCGGTCGTTATGTCGACCTGCGACCGCCGACCGGCGCGAGCGCACTCGACGCCGACCCGATCCACGTGGGCCCCAACCAGAGCGTGACGCGCATCGACTCCCTCGGGCTCGCCGAGTCCCAGCCGGAGGTCGCGCGCGACATCCTGGAGCGCGTCGCCGCGAACGCAGCGGACGAAGGGCTTCGCGTGTCGGCCCCCACGCGCTTCCCAATCGCCGAGATCGACCGTGCGATCCGCTACGTGGCCCAGGATCGCCACGGCGCCGGAGTCGTTACCGCGTTCGAAGACGTCGACCGCGCGCCGGTGACGGAGCCGGTCGCATCCGAAGGGCTCGGTGATCACATCGAGCGGGTCGCGATCCGCGGCGACGACGGCGCCGAGATCGACGCGCTCTCGGCGTTGATTCGCGACGGCGGTGTCGCGCGCATCGATGTCCCGAGCGATGGCCACCCGGCTTCCGAGTCCGCGGCGGCGGGCGGTCTCGTGATCACGCTCCTCGGAGCATGCGCCGGCGATCAGACGATGTCTCCTGAATGGGAGACCGACCTGTGGCTCGACCTCTTGACGCATCCGCCTTCGTCCGACGAGCGGAGACTCCTGATCCCGGGTGGTCGATTCGCCGAAACGAGCGAAGCGCACACACGGCTGGTCGAGGCCGCCGCGACTCGGCCCGGCACGATGCTCGTCGCGCTCGACGCACCCCTCCCCGATTCTCCACTCACGACCGCGCTTCAGTCGGAAACGCGAACGACACCGGATCTCCAGGCACTGTCCGCGCCGGAGCGCCGCGACCACGTCCTCGACCTCGTGCGCGCGGAGCTCGGCACGGTCCTCGGTCTCGACGCCGAGCAGAGCGCGGCCTTGACCGCTTCCAGGCGACTCGACGCGATCGGTCTCGATTCGCTGATGTCGGTCGAGCTCTTCGTCGGCCTCGGCCGCACGCTGTCGCTCGAAGTCGCGCGCGACTGGTTCGCGTCGGTGCCGACCCTCGGCGAGATCGCGAGCGTCCTCGCGGACCGCGTCGGCGATCCCGCAGGAGACGATCGATGACCCTCGCGCTCGCGTACTCGGACCAACCCTCGGCGCCCGACGCGGACACGGTCCTCTTCATTCATGGCTTCGGTCATCAGCGCACGGTCTGGCGCGGCACGACCGACGCCCTTCCTTCGCGGTGGCGGACCCTGTCGGTCGACCTAAGGGGTCACGGCGAGTCGCCGTGGTCGCCGGAGCGCGAGTACGACCTCGACGACTACGCGCGCGACCTGCTCGCGCTGCTCGACGAGCGCGGGGTCGAGACGGCCCACGTCGTCGCCCATTCTCTCGGCGGCCAGATCGCCCTGCTCTTCGCGGCGGCGCACCCCGACCGCGTGCGATCGGTCACCCTCGTGGATACCGGCCCGGCCCTGCGCTCCGACGGCGCCGCCCACGTGCTGGGCGAGGTCGACGATGCGTTCCGAAGCTACCCGTCGATCGAGAGCTACCGCCGCGTGCTCGCCCAGATGCACCCCTTCGCCGAGGACGGATTGCTCGACGAGATGTCCCGCTCTCAGCTGACCCGCCGGTTCGACGGCCGCTTCGAGCCGGCGCTCGACCCGGGCGTGCTCGGCGATCCGACTTCGCAGGAGAGTGACGCGGACGCGAGCGCGCGCGAAGCGCGACTCTGGGAGAACTACTGGCGACTCGACGTGCCGGTGCTCGTCGCCCGCGGTCGGCTCTCTTCGATCCTCCGCGAGGACGTGGCGCAGGAGATGACGGAGCCCACCCGCGGCGCCCGTCGACTGGTTCAGTTCGAGGGCGCCGGCCACGCGATCATGATCGACGCCTGCCGCGACTTCACGACCGAGCTCGGCGAGTTCCTCGAAAGCGTCGCTCGCTAGAGCGTTTCCGCCATGAGTTCGTTCACGAGCTCAGCGAAGCCCGTCGGATCTTCGAGCTGCCCGCCCTCGGCGAGCACCGCCTGCCCGAGGAGCAGCTTCGCCGACTTCGCGATCCGTGCGTCGGTCGGGTTTTCCTCGAAGCGCTTGCCGAGCGCGGCAACGACCGCGTGATCCGGGTTCAGCTCGAGGATCGGTTGGCGATCCGGGATCGCCTGCCCGGCCTGCCTGAGCATCGCCTCGAGCTGGGGTGACAGGTCGCCGTCTTCGAGGACGAGACACGAGGCGGAGCTCTTGAGCCGACTCGAGAGGCGGATCTCCTTCACGTGGTCCTCGACCGCGGACTGCATGACGCTCAGCAGATCTTCGAGTCCCTCTTCCTTCTTCTCGAGATCTTCCTTCGCCTTTTCCTTGTCCTCGTCGGAGCCGAGCTCGACCTCGCCGTGGCCGATGCTCTTGAAGGGCTTGTCCTTGAACGCGATCGGCCCCTGGTTGGCCCAGACCTCGTCGACCGGATCCGTCAGGAAGAGCACCTCGACGCCCTTCTCGGCGAACGCTTCGAGGTGGGGCGAGCGGCGCAGCACGTCGAGGTTCGGGCCCGCGATGTAGTAGATGTCTTCCTGGTCGTCGGACATGCGCTCGACGTAGTCGGCGAGGGAAGTCAGCTCGGTGTCGTGATGCGTCGACGGAGCGAGCACGAGGTCGAAGATCCGGTCGCGCTTCTCTTCCCAGTCGAGCAGCCCCTCCTTCACCACCGGACCGAACTCGGACCAGAACGCGAGGTACTTCTCGGCATCGTCCTTGGACAGCTTCTTCAGGCTGTCCGCGACCTTCTTCACGAGGTGCTTGCGGATCGTCTGGATCTGCTTGTCCTGCTGGAGCATCTCCCGCGACACGTTCAGCGAGAGGTCCTCGGCGTCGACGACGCCGCGCACGAAGCGCAGCCACTCCGGCAGTAGCTCGCGGCACTCGTCCATGATGAAGACGCGGCGCACGTAGAGCTGCACGCCGTTGTGCGCGCGCTCGCGGTGATAGAGGTCGAAGGGAGCCTTGCCCGGGACGTAGAGCAGCGCCTTCGCCTCGAAGGTGCCCTCGATCGACGTGCTCACCCGGAGCATCGGGTCCTGGAAGTCGTGGGTGATGTGCTTGTAGAACTCGTCGAAGTCCGACTCCTCGACCTCGGACTCCGGCCGCGTCCAGATCGCCTTCATCGAGTTGAGGGGCTCTTCGACCGCGCGCTCGGTCGGTTCGCCCGGCGTCACGTCGATCGCACCGTCGTCGGCGTCTTCGCTCTCGGGTGCGACGGCCTCTTCGATGACCGTGAGCTTGATCGGATAGGCGACGAAGTCCGAGTACTTCTTGATGACGTTGCGCAGGATCCACTCGTCGGCGAAATCGGAGAGGCCGGCTTCCCCATCGACCTCCTTGAGCGACAACGCGATGGTCGTGCCCGCCTCGTCGCGGGTCGCATCGTCGAGCGCGTACTCGCCGGCGCCCTGCGAGACCCAGCGCGCCGCCTTGTCCTCGCCCGCGCGCCGACTCACGACGTCGACCTCGTCGGCGACCATGAAGCTCGCGTAGAAGCCGACGCCGAATTGCCCGATCAGGTCGGGAGCCGCTTCAGCGGTCTCGTCCGAGTGCTTCAGGAACTCGAGGGTGCCGGAGCGCGCGATGGTCCCGAGATGCTCGACGAGCTCGTCCCGGTTCATGCCGATCCCGTTGTCCGAGACCGTGAGCGTGCGGTCGATCCGGTTCGCGATCAGCTCGATCGCGAGCTCGCCCTCGGCGGCGAGCTCGGGATTCGAGACCGCCTCGAAGCGCCGCCGGTCGAGGGCGTCGGACGCGTTCGAGATCAGCTCGCGGAGAAAGACCTCCTTGTTCGAGTAGAGGGAGTGGATCATCAGGTCGAGCAGCTTCTGCGTCTCGGCCTGGAAGGCGTGGGTCGTCGCGGTCATGCACGGGCTCCGGTCGGTCGGGTCGCTGGGGACCCGGGCGGGAAACGCGCGCAAGCATGGGCACCGGGGCCGCGCTCGCAACCTCCTGGGCGCGACCTTTCTCGATCCCTGCGGGGTCCTGTCGCGCTCAGCTGGCCAGACCCTCGACCCGATTCCCGGGCCGTCGCGTCGGCCACGACTCGACGGCGGCGCTCAGCCCGGCGATGAGTCGCTCGATTCCGGCCGTGCGCGCGACGCCCGCGTGATCCGACCATCCCCACGCGCGCCAGTTCCAGCGGATCGAGGGCGGCAGCTCGATCTGCACGCCCTCGCGCGGCGGCCGGTTCACCGGGTTGTCCGGGTGCTGCCCGCGCAGCTCGCGCGGCATCGCGTCGAGATCGTCCAGGACCTGATAGCGCGACGGGAGGTCGCGCCGGAGATAGGTCGCGACGTGGCTGGCGAGCACGCGGTTGCGGCCCCCGAGCAGGAGGTGATCGCGGAGGCGGCGGCGGCCGTAGCCGTGCACGGTGATCACGACGTCGACGTGGTCCAGGAACTTCGCGAGGGGTTCGGAGTGGTCGGGGTCGAAGGCGGTCGAGGCGAGGTGGTGCCGGTGGGGCGGCTCCTGGACGACCGTGTAGAGCGAGGCGCCGGTGCGGGCGGCGACCGCATGGGCGACCGCGTCGGTCGACCGCTCGAGATTCCCGCCGTGGTACGCCATGACGCCGAAGTGGCTGCCGAGCACGCAGGTCTCAGCGACTTCGGGCCGCGCCAGGAATGTCCGCAGATCCGCCATCGTCTCCCCGCGTCGCGCCAGCGCGCGAGTCGCTTCCACGAGGCATTATAGAGGCGGCTCGATTCAGGAGCGTCCGCTTGCCCCACGGGGTAAAATCCTCTTCAAGTCAAATATCTGGATATCCGCATGTCCTGATGTTAACTTCGCGCGCGTTCGGCCGATGCCGCCTGAACGGAATTCCCGCCGCCGCCGGAGCCCCTTCCCATGCCCAGCCGCCCTTCCCGCCCTGAACGCATCGAGCAGCTCCACGCGCTGCTGGGTGAGCGCATCCTCGTCCTCGATGGGGCGATGGGCTCCATGATCCAGGGCTTCGGCCTCGAGGAGAAGGACTTCCGCGGCGATCACTTCGCTTCGCACGAGAGCGAGCTGAAGGGCGACAACGAGCTGCTCTCGCTGACGCGCCCGGACGTGATCCGGAAGATCCACGACGACTTCTTCGCCGCGGGCGCGGATCTCGTCGAGACGAACACCTTTGGTTCGAACGCGATCTCCCAGGCCGACTACGACCTCGAGCACACGGTACGCGACCTGAACCTCGCCTCGGCGCGGATCGCCGCCGAGGCCGCGGACGCCTGGACCGAGAAGGACCATTCGAAGCCGCGCTTCGTCGCGGGCGCCGTCGGGCCGACACCGAAGACGCTCTCGATCTCGCCGGACGTGAACGACCCTTCGGCCCGCAGCCTCACCTTCGAAGCGCTGCAAGCGGCCTATCGCGAGCAGGTCGATGCCCTGATCGAGGGCGACGTCGACCTGCTGCTCGTCGAGACGATCTTCGACACCCTGAACGCGAAGGCGGCCCTCGTCGCGATCGACGAGGCCTTCGAAGCGAGCGGCGTGCGGCTGCCCCTCATGATCTCGGTCGCGATCACCGACGCGAGCGCGCGGACGCTCTCGGGTCAGACGATCGACGCGTTCTGGCGCTCGGTCGCCCACGCGAACCCGCTCTCGGTCGGGGTCAACTGCTCCCTCGGCGCGACGGACATGCGACCCCACGTGGCGGAGCTGGCGCGCATCGCCGACTGCTACATCTCGAGCTACCCGAACGCCGGCCTGCCGAACGCGTTTGGCGAGTACGATGAAGAGCCCGCGACCACGGGCGAGCTCGTCGGTGAGTTCGCCACGAGCGGCCTCGTGAACTTCGTCGGTGGCTGCTGCGGCACGACCCCGCCCCACATCCAGGCGATCGCCGAAGCGGTCGAGGGCGTCGCTCCGCGCGCGATTCCGGACCTCTCGGAGGAAGCCACCTACTACTCCGGCCTCGAGACCCTGGTGATCCGCCCCGACTCGAACTTCCAGATGATCGGCGAGCGGACGAACGTCACCGGCTCGGCGAAGTTCCGGAAGCTGATCGAGGCGGACGACTACGACGCGGCCCTCGACGTCGCGCTCGACCAGGTGCGCGGCGGCGCGAATCTGCTCGACGTCAACATGGACGAGGGCATGCTCGACAGCGAAGCGGCGATGACACGCTTCCTGAATCTGATCGCGAGCGAGCCCGAGGTGTCGCGCATCCCGATCATGATCGACAGCTCCAAGTGGAGCGTGCTCGAGGCGGGGCTCCGGTGCGTCCAGGGCAAGGCGGTCGTGAACTCGATCTCCTTGAAGGAAGGCGAAGCGGACTTCCTCGAGAAAGCGAAGATCATTCGGCGCTTCGGCGCAGGCGTCGTCGTGATGGCGTTCGACGAAACGGGTCAGGCGGACACGGCCGAGCGCAAGATCGGGATCTGCGAGCGGTCGTACGAGCTCCTCGTCGAAGAGGCCGGCTTCCCCCCGGAGGACATCATCTTCGACCCGAACATCCTCGCGATCGCCACGGGAATCGAAGAGCACTCCGACTACGCGAAGTACTTCATCGAGGCGACCCGAGAGATCCGGTCGCGCTGTCCCGGCGTGCACGTCTCCGGCGGCGTCTCGAACCTGTCCTTCTCGTTCCGCGGCAACAACCGCGTGCGCGAAGCGATCCACTCGGCGTTCCTCTACCACGCGACCCAGTCCGGGATGGACATGGGCATCGTGAACGCCGGCCAGCTCGAGCTCTACGAAGACATCCCGAAGGACCTCCTCGAGCACGTCGAGGACATCCTCTTCAACCGCCGCGAGGACGCGACCGAACGGATGGTCGATTTCGCGGAGACGGTGAAGGGCGCGGGCAAGAAGCGCGAAGTCGACCTCTCCTGGCGCGAAGGCAGCGTCGAGGAGCGACTCTCGCACGCCCTCGTGCACGGCATCGTCGACTTCATCGACGAGGACACCGAAGAAGCGCGCCAGAAGCTCGGCCGCCCGATCGACGTGATCGAGGGCCCGCTCATGGACGGCATGCGCGTCGTCGGCGACCTCTTCGGCGCGGGCAAGATGTTCCTGCCGCAGGTCGTGAAGAGCGCGCGTTCCATGAAGAAGGCCGTAGCCTGGCTCGAGCCCTATCTCGAGGAAGAGAAGATCCAGGGCTCGACCCAGGGCAAGATCGTGATGGCGACCGTCAAGGGCGACGTGCACGACATCGGCAAGAACATCGTGGGCGTCGTGCTCGGCTGCAACAACTACGAAGTGATCGACCTCGGCGTGATGGTACCGGCGGACAAGATCCTCGAGACGGCGATCACCGAGGGCGCCGACATGATCGGCCTCTCGGGACTGATCACGCCGTCCCTCGACGAGATGGCGTCCGTCTCCAAGGAGATGGAGCGCCGCGGGCTCGAGCTGCCGCTGCTGATCGGCGGGGCCACGACCAGTCGTCAGCACACCGCGGTCAAGATCGCGCCGAACTACAACCAGCCGGTCGTGCACGTCCTCGACGCATCGCGCTCGGTGAACGTCGTCTCGGACCTCTTGTCCGATGAGCGAAAGGGCGACTTCGCCGCCGCGAATCAAATCGAGCAGGAGAAGCTCCGGGCCGTCCATGCCGGCAAGAAGGAGAAGCCCCTGCTCTCGATCGCGGACGCTCGCGCGAACGCCGGCTCCCTCGACTTGTCGGCGACGCCCGCGATGCCCGCCTTCCTGGGCCAGCGCATCGTCGACGACGTGACCGCCGCGGACCTCGATCCCTACATCGACTGGACCTTCTTCTTCTCGACCTGGGACCTGAAGGGAAAATATCCGAAGATCCTCGAGGATCCGAAGATCGGCGCCGCGGCGACCGAGCTCTACGAGCACGGGCGAGAGCTGCTCGACGAGATCATCGAGAAGCAGTGGCTGAAGCCGCGCGGGGTCTACGGCTTCTGGCCGGCGCGACGCGACGGCGACGACGTGGTGCTATTCGCGGACGAAGAGCTTTCCGGTGAAGTCGCGCGCTTCCCGATGCTCCGACAGCAATCCGTCATTCCCAATGGCAAGCCGAACCGCTGCCTCGCGGACCTCGTCGCTACGCGGGACGACGGCGTCCCGGACTACGTCGGCGCGTTCGCGGTGACGAGCGGTGTCGAGGCAGACGACGTCGCTCGGCGCTTCGAGAAAGACCACGACGACTACCGCGCGATCATGGTGAAGGCCCTCGCTGATCGCCTTGCCGAGGCGTTCGCGGAGTATCTGCATGCGCGCGCACGTCGCGACTGGGGCTACGGCGCGAACGAATCGCTCTCGAACGAGGACCTGATCGCCGAGCGCTACCGCGGCATCCGCCCGGCCTTCGGCTACCCGGCCTGCCCGGACCACCTGCCGAAGCGCACGCTCTTCCCGCTCCTCGACGCGCCGTCGGTCGGGATCGAGCTGACGGAGACTTGCGCGATGACCCCCGCGGCCAGCGTGTCGGGGCTCTACTTCGCCCATCCTGACGCCCGATACTTCACGGTGGGGCGACTCGGCCGCGATCAGATCGAGGACTATGCCGCCCGCATGAACCTCTCCGTCGAAGAAGCGGAGAAGTGGTTGGCGTCGAACCTGGGATACTAGTCCGTCGGCGCTGCGCGCCTCTCGACGCGCCCTTATCAGGGGCGCGTCTTGCGCTGAGCGCTCAACATCGAAGCGCCGGCTCCGATGCGCCACACTCCTCCGCGCTGACGGCGATAACGGCGATAACGGCGATGACGGCGCTGGCGTCGTCCGTCGGAGGGTTATCATGATTCGTCTCGTTCCCGCCACGTTCCTCGCCGTCACCCTGGTCGCGTCCGCCGGATGCAGCCTGCTGGGCCGATCCGGCGAGTCCGGATCGAGTCCGGCAGCCGTCGAGGCGATCGCCGCGGCTTCCGTCGGCGATCACCGCAGCGAATCGAACATCGCGCGCAACGCCTATCGCCACCCGGTCGAGACGCTGTCCTTCTTCGGCCTCGAGCCCGACATGTCGGTGATCGAGGTCCTGCCCGGCAGTGGACTCTGGTACACCGAGATCATCGCGCCGGTCCTGGCCGAGGAGGGCCGATACATCGCCGCCGGCTACGACGTCTCACGCCCCGATCTTCCGGACTACGTGACCCGCGCTCAGGCGGCGCTCGTCGATCGCTTCGCCAACGAACGCGATACCTACGGTGACCTCGACCTCGCGATCCTCCACCCGCCAACGATCGAGCTCGGCGCCGACGAGAGCGTCGACATGGTGCTCACCTTCCGAGGCACCCACGGCCTCGTGAACGGGGGCGCCGCGGAGGCAGCCTATGCCGCCTTCTTCGCGGTGCTCGAGCCCGGCGGCGTGCTCGGCGTCGTGCAGCACCGCGCCGGCCCCGCGAACGACGGCACGAAGTTCACCGGCTACCTCCCGCAAGAGAAGGTCGTCGCGATCGCCGAGGGCGCCGGCTTCGTGCTCGAAGCGTCGAGCGAGGTCAACGCCAACGGGAACGACACGACCGACTACGAGAAAGGCGTGTGGACGCTTCCCCCGACGCTCACCCTCGGCGACACCGACCGCGAGAAGTACCTCGCGATCGGTGAGAGTGACCGGATGACGCTCCGCTTCCGCAAGCCCTGAGTCGCTAGCGCTTCGAATTGCGCGGGCCGGGCAGGTCGAGCAGCTCGCGCAGATGGTTCATCGGAAAGTTGTCGACGAACGAATCCGGCGGCAGCGGGGCGCCGCGGCGTCGGTACTGGCGCATGACTGCGACCGAGACCGCGCCGCGCCAGAAGGTCGCGAAGACCATCGCGTAGCGGAAGTGACGGACCGGGTGACCGCTCGCCGCTTCGTACAGACCCACGAGCTCGTCGGCGCAGGGCGTGCCGGGCAGGCACGCTCCGCCGAAGTCCTGCGCGCGCAGATCCGAAAGATGGAGCGAGGCGAGGTCCGCGATCGGATCTCCGACGATCGCCATCTCCCAGTCGATCACCGCCGCGACGTCGCCGCTTTCGAGATCGAACATCACGTTGCCGAGCTTGGCGTCTCCCCAACACAGGGCGAGCGGGACGTTGGCAGGTCGTTCCCTCTCGAGAAAGTCGAGCGCTTCGTCGAAGACCGGCACGGCCTCGTCGGGCGTCTCCTTCAGGAAGTCACGCAGGTAGCGCGACCAGTAGTCGAGGCACGCGCGCGCGGGATCCTCTCCGGGGCGGGACCCGGGAACGCGTCCTCCGGCGAGCTCGCGCCAGTCGATCGCGTGCAGACGCGCCGCGGCTTCGACCGTATCGCGCCACATGTGTTCGCGGAACTCGGGCGAGCGGTCGTGGTAGAAGCCCTCGGCCTGGTACGAGGGCCGATCGCTCGGCGCCTCGCCTTCGACCGCGCGCATGATCAGGAACGGCACGCCGAGGACCGACGGGTCTTCCTCGAGGTAGAGCACCTCGGGAACCGGGACACCCCCAGCGCTCGCGACGGCGCGCATCACCTGCGCCTGCAGACCGAGGTCGTAGTCCGGAAATGGGGCATCGCCTCGCGGCGCACAGCGAAGGACCGCGGCCACCCGCTCCGGCGGATGACAGGCGTTGTCGACGTCGATCTCGAAGAGCCGGGTGTCGCTCGAGTCGCCGGCGTGCGGCGAGCGTGGATTGCTCACGCGGACGCGCCGCGCCCCTGGCATCCGTTCCAGGAGCCAAGCTTCGAGGGGCGCGCGAACGTCGATCGGATCGGTCACCACCCGAGTATATTCGAGGAACCCGCGCATCGGCCTCCGGCCCCGGAAAGCCGCCCGAAACCCCGCGCAGAGAACGAGGCGCCCCGTGCTGACACCGATGGACGACACGCTCTGGCACGTCCTTCCGACGACCTTCGACCACGTCGGGACGAGCGACCCCCGCTTCTTCGACCGCTTCTGGTTCGCGGCCAGCGATCCCGACGGCGAGGGCACGCTGCAGTTCACACTGGGCGCCTACAACAACATGAACGTCATGGACGGTGGCTTCGTCGCGATCCGGAACGGACGCCAGCACAACGTGCGCGTCTCCCGGTCGCTCCGCCCATGCTTCGAGAACGCGTGCGGCCCCCTTCGCGTCGAGATCGTCGAGCCGCTCCACCACGCGCGACTCTTCGTGGAAGGCGGCGAACACGGGATCGCGGCCGAGCTCGATTGGCGCTCGGTCCTGCCGGCCCAGGAGGAGGTCGCGCGCTTCACGCGCGTGCGTGGGCGGGTCGTCGAGGAGTCCCGGCGCTTCGATCAGATCGGCGTCTGCGAGGGTTGGATCGAGCTCGCCGGGGAGCGCGTCGACGTCGAGCGCTGGTGGGCGACCCGCGACCATTCCTGGGGCGTGCGGGAACGCATGGGCGTTCCCGAACCCGAGACCGGTCCCGCGCCGCCGACCGCCGCAGGAAGCTTCTTCGCCTTTCTCTTCTTTTCGACCGACGAGTACGGCGGCCACCTCCAATGCGCGCAGTTCGAGGGCCGGCCGGACTACTTCACCTGCGAGCTCCACCGCCGCGACGATCCGGAAGCACCGCCCGTCCACCTTCACTTGAAAGCCCGCGCATCCCTCGAGCTCGACTTCTCCGACGACGAGCGCCCGCGGCGATTCACGAGCGTACGCTACGACGCCGTGCTCGCGCGCGACGGTCGCGAGGAGGACGTCTCGATCGAGGCGACCGTCCTCGGCGCTGCGGTCGACATGCAGGGCCTCGGCTATGGCGGCTACGACGACGAGCGCGGGCTCGGCGTGTGGCGCGGGGACGCGCACGTCGAGCACGACGTCTGGGACGTGTCGCATCCCGCGGAGGTCGTCCGCGGGAACACGACCGCGCGTCCGATCCATCGCATCCAGCCGGTGCGCGTGACACTGCGCGGAGGCGGTCTGGGCGGCGAAGGCACGGGGAGTCAGACGCTGATCGCCGAGGGCGCGCTTCCACAGTTGGGCCTCGGCTGATCGAGCCCCGCGCGAATTCGACGCTTGTGTGAAGCCCCCGACAGAGTGAACGGGCGAAAGGGCCGAATCTGATTCCATCGAAAGAGACGGAGCGGACGCGATCCAGGGATCGTCCACCCGCCTCGACGGAATCACGGAGACCCGGATGTCGCGCATCGCTCAGTTCGCCTACGGCGCCCTTTCCTACGCCCTCTTCTTCGGCACGTTCCTGTACACGGCCGGATTCCTGACGAACCAGTTCGTCCCGCGGTCGATCGACTCGGGCGAAACCGGCGCCCTCGGCACTGCGATCGCGATCGACCTCGGCCTGCTCGCGCTCTTCGCGATCCAGCACTCGGGCATGGCCCGCCCCGGCTTCAAGCGCGTCTGGACGCGGATCGTGCCGCAGCCGATCGAGCGCGCGACCTACGTACTCCTCTCGAGCGTCGTGATGATCGCGGTGTTCGCGCTCTGGCGGCCGCTGCCCGGCGTGATCTGGTCCTTCGACAGCGTCGTCGGACAGGCGATCGGATACGGCTTGTTCGCCATGGGCCTGGGGACAGTGCTCTACTCCACCATGCTGATCGATCACTTCGAACTCTTCGGCCTGCGCCAGGTCTGGGATCGTCTGATGAAGCGGGCGCCCCGCGACGACGACTTCGTGACGCCTTCGCTCTACCGCCACGTGCGACACCCGCTCTACGTCGGCTGGTTCGTCACGCTCTGGGCGACGCCCTCGATGTCCTCGGGACACCTTCTCTTCGCCGCCGTGTGCACCGCCTACATCCTGATCGCAGTGCGCCTCGAGGAACGCGATCTCGTGTCGCTCTTCGGGCGGCGCTACCAGAACTACCAGGCATCGACGCCGATGTTCATTCCTCGCGGCCAAAGCGGGCGCCCGTCGCCCGAGGCCGTGACCGCCTGAGTCCCGCTCCCTGCGCACGCCGCCTCTCGCATCGGGCGGCGCAGCGCAGAGACGTGCGGACTCGCCGAGGCCGCGACTCCTCGCTCGGGAGTCGCGGCCATCGGGCGTCCGGGGCCCGCCTCAGACCTCGGCGGCGTAGGGCGGCGCCGGGTCGTACTCCATCGCCTTCTGCGTGAGCCGCGCGTGCGGCACGCCGAAGAGCTCACCGACGAGCCAGAGCGCCATGTCGATGCCGGCGGAGACACCGGCCGCGGTGAGCAGGTTGCCGTCCCGCACGTAGCGCACGTACTCGAGCACCTCGGTCTTGTCCCCGGCGTCATCGCGCAGGGTCGGCAGGTAGCCCCAATGGGTCGTGATGCGCTTGGCTTCCGTGAGCCCCGCGGCTTCGAGCACGCCGGATCCGGTGCACACGGAAGTGACCCACTTCGCCTCGGCCGCCTGCTTGCGCAGGAAGTCGAGCATCACCGGATTCTTCATCTCACCCCGGGTCCCGATCCCGCCCGGGATCAGGAGCACGTCGAAGCGGGGCGCCTCGGCGAAGGCCGCGTCGACCTCGTTCCGCAGGCCCTTGGCGCCCTTCACGACTTCGCCCTGCTCACTCACGAGGACGACTTCGATCCCCGAAGCGGGCCCCTGCCCGCCCGCGACCTCGCGCGCCATGGTGAAGACCTCGAAGGGCCCGACCCAGTCGAGCTCCTCCGCCTGGTCGAAGAGCACGATCCCGATGGTCGTTTCCTCGTCACTCATCTCGTTTCTCCCTTGTGCGGCTAGGCCGGGGCGCTCGTGAATCGATCGCGGTAGGCCGCCGGGCCGACGCCGATCTGGCGCAGGAACGCGCGACGCATCGTCTCCGCCGTCCCGAAGCCGACCTCTCCCGCGATCACCTCGACCGCGCCGTCGGACTCCTCGAGCCGGCGGCGGGCCGCTTCTACGCGTACGCGCTCGACGAAGCGCCCGGGCGAAAGACCCACCTGCTTCGCAAAAACCCGGGCGAAGTTCCGCGGGCTCATCGAAACCCGCTCCGCCAGACGCTCGACCGCGTGGTCATCGGCCGGATGCTCCACGACCCAGGCCTGCAGCTCGCGCAGCGGGTCGCGGTCGGCGAGCTGCCCGGCGAGCTGCGCCGAAAACTGCGATTGCCCACCCGGGCGCTTGAGGAAGAAGACCATCCGGCGGGAGACCTCGAGCGCGAGGTCGCGGCCGTGATCGTCTTCTACGAGCGCGAGCGCGAGGTCCATGCCCGCGGTCACGCCCGCGCTCGTCCAGACGTCGCCGTCCCGGATCCAGATCGGATCCGCGTCGACCTCGACGTCGGGAAAGAGCTGCGCGAATCCCTCGGCGCTCTTCCAATGCGTCGTCGCGCGGCGCCCGTCGAGGAGACCGGCCGACGCGAGGACGAAGGCGCCGGTGCAGACCGAGCAGACGCGTCGGGCGCGCTCGGCCGCGCCCCGGACACAGTCGAGCACGCGCGGGTCGACGAAGGCGCGGGCGGTGCCGTGACCGCCGGCGACGATCAGGGTGTCGATCGCCTCCGGAAGATCTTCGTAGGCGCGATCGACGCCGATCGAGAGGCCGGACGACGCTCGGACCGCGCCGGGCTCGGAGCCGAGGAGCTCGAGGCGATAGCCCGGGCCCGTCTGATGCTGCTCGACGGCCTCGCTCGCCGCCGCGAAGACCTCGAGCGGCCCGACGACGTCGAGGAGCTGGACACCGGGGTACGTGACCATGGCGATCGTGCACGGCGTGGCGTGGCTTGCTCGGGGCATGACGCGAAGATGCCCGGGATGGATTCTGTCATCAATGACATATGAGCCAAGATTTCTGCCATAATCGATCGATTCTATTGTCCCCTCGGGTCAAAGTTTCGCAACCAGACTATCGTAGACGAGTCCAACGAAGCGATCGGGCGACATGACTCCCCCGCCGAACTCGGGATCGAACTCCCGACTCGGGCGAGCGCGGAGGACCGCTCTGCGATCGAGACCGCGCTCTACCATCTTGCGAACACGATCGCGAACCGAGATCAGCATCTCGCGATTCGCGCGGAGCGCCGCGCGACCGACGATGGGGCCGTGACCCGGGATGATCCGCGTCTCGCGGCCGGCCAGGGCGAGCGCGCGCTCCTGGGCGTCGATCATTCCGTCGATCCGGCCACCGCTCGACAGGTCGATGAACGGGTATCGGCCGGCGAAGAACGTGTCGCCGGTATGCATCACGTCGGCGTCGACGAAGCGCACGAGGGAATCCCCGTCCGTGTGCGCCGGGTCGACGTGGACGACCTCGATCGTCTGCCCGTTCAGGTGCAGCGTCACGCCGTCCGCATACGTGACGACTGGCCAGGCCGCCTCGGGTGCTGCGGGGACGTGCCGGTCCTGGGCGACCATGTATTGATCGGTAGACAGGCGCTCGCGCACGTTGTCGTGGGCGAGGATCACGACGCCGCCCCGCCCGAAGTTCTCGTTGCCGCCGGCGTGGTCTCCGTGCCAGTGGGTATTCAAGAGGAAACGGATCGGCGCGCTCGACTGCTTCGCGACGGCGGCGCGGATCTTTTCCGTGAGCGGCGCGAACTGGTTGTCCACCAGCAGGACGCCGTCGGGTCCACTGGACATGGCGATGTTTCCGCCACGCCCTTCCAGCATCGCGATTCCGGCACCGAGATCAGTCGTCACGATCCGGACGTCCGAGAAGTCTCGTTGCGCGGTCGCGACGCCCGCCGCACCCGTGGCGACGACGACCGCGATCATGCTGCCGATTCGTGACGGCTTCGATCGGTTCATGTCCCCTCCTCCTGCGCGACGACTCCGCGCGAAGCGCGTAGGATGTCGCAAGCGAAGCGCCCCGGCGCTCCCGCGACGCAGATTGTCCCGCGCGAATGCGATATCGTCCCACAGATGGGGGAGGATGCCCGCGAGCCGACGTCCGGGAGCGAAGAACGTCCCGACTACGATCGTGACCTGGGCGTGATCGAGGCGATCACGTTCGTGACGCGTTCGTGCCCGAGCGGCGTCGTCGTCTCGGTCGCAGAACGGGCGCTCGAAGCCATCAAGCAGGAGGGCGCCGATGTGATTCCGCAGCAGGCGTACTTCGTGCTCACTTCGATGCAGGGCTGGCGCGGTGATCGCGCCCGCCAGGTCCATCGCTCCCTCATGAAATATCTGGAAGACCGCGAGAGCGCGTCTTCCTGACCTGCCGACGACGGCGCGAGACCGCGAGGCAGGCGAACCCCCCACTGGAAAATCGATCCGAGGATTCATGGCCAAGAAGGAAGTGTTGAAGATCGCGAAGACGTTCGAGGACCTGGACAAGCTCCTCGGACGGATCGAGCGCGGCGAGCTGGAGAAGCCGGACTGGATCCGCCTCCAGGGCGACTGCGATCTCGAGGACATGACCGAGGACCAACGCGCGGGCTTCCTCGCGCGTATCCACAAGTGCGTGCTCCGCGGCTTCAAGGATGCCTGCGGCATGCCCGACAACCGCAAGAAGCGCCTGGCGCTCTGGCAGTCGATCGCCCGCAACGGATTCCACGACTTCAGCGAGCTCGGCTGGACGAAGAACTACGACTCGCCGTTCGTCGAGAACTACGACTACATCCAGGCCTATCAGACCGGCGGGATCGACGCGCTCGATCCCTACAAGGTCTACTCGTCGGTCCTCGGCACGTTCGACTTCGGGGTCGAGGACTTCGTCGACACGAGCCTCTGCGAGAACGTCCGCACGATCGTCGAGCCGATGGCCGGGACTGCGGAGTTCTGTTATTCGGGCCACTTCCGGTACCCGGACTTCCAGTACCTCATGATCGACCTCGACGAAGAGGCCGCCGAGCTGGTGATGGGCCAGAACTGGCTGCCTCGGGCCAAGAAGGAGTACATCGTCGGTGACGTGCTCTCGCCGGGAATCTGGGACCAGGTCAAGTCCAAGACCGAGGGCGAGTCGATCGCCTACATCGGCAAGCAGAGCCATCACTTCTTCGACGCGAAGCAGATGATGCAGCTGATGAAGGTCGCGACGGAGCACGTCGACTATCTGATGCTCGAGACGCCGCAGATCTGCCTCGTCTCCGAGATGGGCGACACGGACGAGCTGACACGTCCGGAGCAGGAGGACGCGGGCTTCAAGTGCGAGCTGACCGGGGAGAAGGGGGGGGACCCGAACCCGCTCACGAATCAGCTTTCGTTCCGCCTGCAGGCGACGAACGGCCGCAAGGCCAAGACGATGTTCAACTATCATGGTTGGACGTCGTGGGCTCACTCGACCCTGGTCGCCTTCGCCGACATCCTCGACCTGAACTCGTTCTACTACCACTCCGAGGACGAACAGTTCACGACGGTCAGGAAGTGGGACGAGGACGCGGACTGCGAAGAGAACGTGACGTTCATGCTCTTCACGGCGCGGAACGTCTAGCTACTTCCTGTCCGAGAAGCGTACCTGAGCGCCCGAGGGCCGCGCTCGGCATGGATCCAGAGGGGATCGGCGTCGCGCACACGCGGAAGCCTCGTCTCGGATCGCGCGCCTTTCCGCCGCAGACCGACCTGCGGACGCAATGATCCTCTGTCGAGGGTCTGTGTCAAGCGAACTCGCGTTGGGGTAGATGACGAGCCACCGCAACCATGTTGAACGCCGTGATGCTCGTCCACACGTACGCCTCGAACGACTCGGCGCCGCGCCACATGCACCGACCCATCTCGAACGCACGCTTGAGCGTCGAGATCACGCCCTCGATCCCCGATCGGAAGTCGCGCAGTCGCCGGAACACTCACGCGCTTCGGACCATCTCGTGGACCTCCAGTCCGCGTTTCTTGTGGAACACCATGCCTTCCACACCGAGCGCCTTCGCCTTGGCGACGTTCTCCTTCGACGCGAAGCCGCCGTCCATCGCGACCTGACGAGGGGCACGATCGAAGATCTCGATGTGGCGCTCGCGAGACGATCTTCTCCGCCGCCGGAACCTGCTCGCCTTCGAGGATGCGGCGGCGCGTCTGGTCGATGACACGGTCTACGAGGGGAAGAACGGCCAGAAGATCGCTTCGAAGCGGTTCGAGGGCTTCCACGCCGGCAACGCGATCGGCTACGACGTGCGCTGCATCGCGGACTTCCTCGGTCGCTCGGATGAGATCGCGGTAGGTCTTGTCCAGATCGATTGACCGACGATGGAACTTGATCGCGTAGGCGCGTCGCTTCACGCTTCGACGTCGATCGCGGAACAGCTTCCGCAGCGCCGGATCTTCTTTGGCCATGCGCCGCATGAGCCGCGTCATCACGCGCACACCGTCCCAGAGAAGTGCCGAGTCGGTCGACTCGTGGATGTTCGACTCGACGACCGTCGTGTCCGTGCGGATCGTATCCGCGCGCTCGACGCCCTCTGATCGGGCGAAGCGCACGAGCACGCGATGGATCGCCTCCCACGTCGAGGGCTGGATCCGCTTCACGTTGTCCTGAAGCGCCTGGAAGCGAGGCCACTCGTCGAGGCCGAGCCCCACGAAGCTGCGGAAGGCGGCCGAGTCCTGGAGATGGAACTCGAACTCCCGGAAACTGAGGCCATGGATCTACTTCAGCAGAGCGATCCGGAGAACCTGGTCGCCCGTCAAGCCTCGACGGCCCGTGTCGTCACGACGATCGCCCACCAGGTCGAGGTGCACGAACTCCCCCAGCTGAGGATGAACATCCAAAATCCTGTCGATCATCTGGAGCTCTCGGGTATGCTGATGCGGACCCCAAGTGGGCGTGAGGGACAGCCGGTTTTCTCGTGGTTTTCTCGGAATTGGCGCATCGCTTCACCCCCCGGTTTCACGATTCATGTTGTGAGTTCGGTAGGTTGCTGCCACCTAACATACAACGATCATCAACGAATCGGGAGTGGCGATTGCGCCAATTTCTTTTCTAAAACGGTGATTTGCGAGTTGTCGGACGGGAAGTACCTAGCGGCCCCCCTCTCGGGTTTTTCGATGAGGCATTCCATGGCTCATCTCGACTCGGTCCGCTCTCCCGCTTGCGGCATCGACGTCACGGCTCGACCTTGGTCGGCCCCGCGCGCGTGCGTCGCGTGCTGTGATTCCGTCGTCCGAGGCGCCACCGCAAGGATCGATCCTTTGTGAGCGTTCGCGCGCTGTTGATCGGCGTCGCGACCGACAAGCTCGTCGCGATGATCGCGATCGGAGGGTTGATCGCGACGCTCGACGTCGCATCGGCGCTCTTCCAGGGTCTCGCGCTCACGCTCGGGGCCGCGTGCACGATGCTCGGGGCCTTCGTGGCCGCGCGAGTAGCCGCGCGAGTGGCCGCGCGAGTAGCCGCGCGAGTGGCCGCGCG
>CAZAUR010000003.1:376211-422563 GCA_964488255.1 uncultured Spirochaetaceae bacterium
CCGCGCGAGTAGCCGCGCGAGTGGCCGCGCGAGTAGCCGCGCGAGTGGCCGCGCGAGTAGCCGCGCGAGTGGCCGCGCGGCGCCCGACCGCGCACGGAGCCGCGGTCGGCCTCATCGCCGTAGCGATCTGCGTCGCGCGTCTCCTGATCGTGCCCGACGACTCGAACGCCGCGCATTCGGCGATGTGGGAGGCTGGCGCCTCGGCTGCCGCCCTCGCCGCGGGCCTGCTCGGCGGAGGGCTCGCAACGAAGCGAGCGAGCGACCCCGACCACCTCCGGCGCCACGAGCGGCGCATTGCAAGACCCGAGCCTGCGAGATACACCTCGGTTCGGAACGCGCCGCCGTGGGGTCGTGACCGCACGCGAGGCGCTGGGTGGCACGTACGAGGCTCCGCGACGGCGGTTCGCTCGATGGAGATGCGATGAACTGGAACGCCGTCGGTGCCATCGGCGAGCTGCTCGGCGCCCTCGGCGTGATCATCTCGCTCGTCTATCTCTCGGTCCAGATCCGTCAGAACACCGCGCAGATCGGCGAGCACAGCCGCGAGCTCCGCATCGCCGCGCTCGACGCGATCGCGAGTTCTTTCTCGCGCTTCCGGGATCCGCTGATCCGCGACCCCGAGCTCGCGGCGCTCTGGCTCCGCGGAATCGAGGACTACGAGGGCCTCGATCCCGTCGAGCGGGTGCGGATCGGACGTCTCTTTCAAGAGCTCTTCTTCGCGCACCAGAACACCTGGACCCGGTTCGTCGAGGGCGCGACGAACGAAGCCACCTGGCGCGACCAACAGGACGCGATCGCCGCGAACCTCCAACACGCCGGCATCCGCGAGTGGTGGGGCGGGACCAGAGCGATCTACGCCGACGAATTCGAGGAAGTCGTCGAAGATCTGCTACGACAGGACGACGCCCGCAACGAAGTCGGAGCACCCTCGTCATGAGTCTCACGAATGCCCTGTTCAACGCGATGAACGTCGTCATGCGGCCGCTGCTTCGGAGCGGGATGATGAAGCGGAACCTCTGCATCCTCCGCTACACGGGCCGCAAGTCCGGCAAGCAGTACGAGACGCCGCTCTCGTACGTGCGCGAGGGCGACACGGTTCGCCTCCTGTCCAGCTACAACACCAGCTGGTGGAAGAACTTCACCGGCGAAGCACGCGACGCCGCGGTCGAGATCGGCGGCAAGCGACATTCGGGCTCGGCCCGGGCGATCACGACGGACAGCGAAGTGTTCCGAGACGGAGTGCGCCGGTTCCTGACGGCGCTGCCGCGCGACGCGAGCGTTTACGGGATCAAGCTCGAGTCGGACAGGACGCCGAGGGAGATCGACATCGAGGCGTGCGCTTCGCATGTGGTGTTGATCGAGGTGGCGCTCGCGAGGGAGTGATCACGGGAGCGCCACGTTTTGCGCGCTTGGTTTCGAGGGGCGCAGTTTTCGGGGTCTTCGCTCGGGGGCCGTGCACTCGGTTTAGATGGGGGAGGTGGTTCCCTCGGCCGTCGCTCGTGGGTCGCGCTTCGGGTGCTCGTGAGCCGTGCCGTGGGGCAGAGCTAGCCCGGGATCTCGGAGAGGGAGATCGGGCCGCCGCCTCGTTGCCAGCCTTTGGCGAGTAGCCACGAGCGCGGACGGGCGACGTCGATCTTGGGCATCGCCTTGATCCGCTCCTTCCAGCCTTCGAAGAAGCGACCGGAAGAGGCGGAATCCGGTGCGTCGCTTCGGTCGAGTTGCAAGCCTCGCTGGCGGCAGTGCTTCCGATCGTTCAGCAGGACGTAGCGAAGCCCGTTCCGGACCTGGCGAGGCGTCGCGAGCACGACCGAGTGGAAGCGCCCGTCCAGAACGCGTCCCTTCCTCCTGAAGACGCGGTTCACCGCCACAGCGATACGAGAGCCGATGCTCTTCATCCCGGAGGCGAGCGCCTTCGTGTCCGTTGCCTACACGATCATGTGCACGTGATCGCGCTGGACCGAGTAGTGGGCGACACGGAAGTCGCCTCGCTCGCATCCGCGCGCGAGCGTTTCGCGAAACGCGCGTAGCCACTTCCGATTTCGAAGTGACGGAACGTCCCGGCGCACGCGAAGCGTCACGTGAACCGGATGCTCCTTCCGGACCGCCACCCGCTCACGATGAAGAACCCGCGCTAGCGGAGCAGCCTTCCTCCCGGGCATTTTCTTCCGACGCGAAGACGCGCGGCGATGCACGAAGCACTGATCGATCGAGAGCTGTTTGGGATCCTTCATCGCCTAACAAAGATATGGGCGATGGTTCACCGAATCGAGCACGGAACCAGCGTTCACCCCGAACCTGATCCCCGACCGGGCCCCAAGGCAGAGCGTCTACCTAACACCCAGCCACCCCATCAATACCGAGAGCAAAGCGCCTCGAACTCCCCGAAGCCCCAGGCCGCAACCTGATCCACCCACCCCCAACGCAACGCCAAGCGCTCCGGCACGCCGTCATGAAGCTCCCACGCTAGCGCCCCGAGCGCGGACCACGCATGCCACGCTCGCACACGACTCCGGTCCAACACGACGCCGCGGCGCGCCTCGTACTCGCCGATCATGACCTCCGCGAAGGGCTCGAACGTGTAGGCGTATCGAAGGTCGCGGTGCGGATCGCCGAGGCGGGCTTCGGTGAAGTCGAAGACGCCGAGGGCCATTCGGCCGTCGGGGGAGAAGCCGACATTGTGGTGCGAGAAATCGTCGTGCAGGAGGACGGGGGCGGCGGTGTCTTCGTAGAGACGCGGTGCGACCCGCAGAAGCGCGCCCAGTAGGGCCTCTCGCTCGGCCGTCTCCATTCGACCGGCGAGCCGTTCCTCGACCCATGCGGGAGACGGGGGCCAGACGTCGAACGCGAAGCCGAGCGATTCGGCCTCTTCGACGTCGACGGTATCGTGGAGCTCCGCGAGGAAGCGACCGAGCTGCCGCGCGATGTCTCGTTGCGCGGACGGCTCCCGGTGCGGCCATACGTGGTGATCCGCCGGCTGGCCGAGCGCGCGGCGAAGCAGATCGAATTCGCCGTCGGGCGCGATGCAGACGGGTCGGGGAACCGAGAGCGTCGTGCGGCCGGCGAGCATTCGAAGCAGCCGATGTTCACGCTGGAGGAGCGAACGGACGCCCGTGCGGGTCGCCCGGCGCAGCACGTGGTCCACACCGACCGCCCAGACCGTCTTCTCGATCGAGAGCGTCCGCTCGACGATCGGCTGATCGAGCAGCTGCGGCGCGAGCCGAGCGAGGAACGCCTTCGCTTCTTCGGTCGGCGAACCGCTCACGCGGACGCCGCCATCTCAGCCGCGCCCCCCGCGCTCCCGCACGATCTGCAGGATGTCCTCGCCGAAGCGCTCGATCTTTGCCGGGCCCAACCCCGGGATCCGCGCGAGCGCGTCGAGGGTCGCCGGCTCGTCTCGGTCGATCGCCAGCATCGCCGCGCGCTGGAACACCATGTAGGTCTTCCATCCGAGCTCGCGCGCCCGCCGACGGCGGTAGTTGTCGAGGGCACGAGCCACATCGCCGCCATACCGGGAGCTTCGCGCGCGCTGCTTCTTCGCCGGAGTGCCTTCCGCATCGGACCGCGCCCGCGCCGCCCGCACCGGCTTCCCAGGGATCCACACCGTCGGGTACTTCTTCCCGGTGCGTTCGAGGCGGCCGCTCGACAGCAGCCCGTCGATCCCCGCGATCAATCGATCCTCGTCGTACTCCGACAAGGTCCCGTACTCGGGCATCGTGAGCAGCCCACCCCGCGACAGGCTCTTCGCCTTCCCGCCCCGGAGCGCCTGCGCCAGATTCCGCCGTCCGACGGGCCGCGTCAGCCGGTCGACCACCGCGACGATCGTGTCGTCGACCGCAGACGGAAGCGGCTCGTGCACGACCGCCGGCTCGCTGCCATACAACTCCGCATCGACGTCCACCGCGTCGTTCCGGCACACGTCGCAGCGCTCGCAGGCCGGCTCGTCTCCGCGCCCCGTGAAGTGAGAGACGAGTGCCGCGTGCCGGCACGCCAGGGTCGTCACATAACGTTCGACCTCGGCGAGGGCGTCCTCGCGGCGCTGGTCGAGGACGGCGCTCGACGGGCCGCTCTGGGCGAGGCGTCGCTGGGTCTGCATGTCGGCGCGACCGAAGAAGAGGACGCAGCGCGCAGGATCGCCGTCTCGCCCCGCGCGTCCCGCCTCCTGGTAGTAGGCCTCGAGGCTGCCCGGCGTCTGGTAGTGCACGATCAGGCGGATGTCCGGCAGGTCGATCCCCATCCCGAACGCATTCGTCGCGACGAGCACCCGGGTCCGGCCCTGCTCGAAGGCCTGCCGCGCGCCCTCCCGAGCAAGGGCCGTGCGGCCTCCGTGATAGTGGCCGACGCGCAGACCCGACGAGCGCAGGGCCTTGGCGACGCGCTCGGTGACCTTGCGCGTGCTGCAGTAGACGATGACGCGACCGCGGCCGCCGCGACCCCGGATGCCCGCGTCGTCGATCGCCGCGAGGGCCGCCTCGGTTCGCGCGGCCTCGGTCCGCAGGGCGCGCACGTCGAACGCGAGGTTCGGCCTGTCGAAGCCGGTTCGGACGCGCACGGGCTTCGAGAGGCCGAGCTTCGCCTCGATCTCCTTCAACACGACCGGCGTCGCGGTCGCCGTCAGCGCGATCATCGGTGCGTCGACGACATCGCGAAGCTCCCGAAGCAACATGTAGTCGGGCCGAAAGTCGTGACCCCATTGTGAGACGCAGTGGGCCTCGTCGATCGCCACGAGGGCGACGTCGATCCGCCCGAGCATGCGCCGGAAGCTCGCCTTCGCCGCGCGCTCCGGCGAGACGTAGAGCAGGTCGAGCTGGCCGGAGAGCAGGGCGCGCACCGTGTCCGCCTGCGCGTCGTCGTCCTGGTGGCTGTGGAGCGCGCCGGCGGCGACGCCGAGGCCGCGGAGGGCGCCTACCTGGTCCTGCATGAGGGCGATCAGGGGCGACACGACGATCGTCGTGCCGGCGCCCTCGCGCGCCAGGGCGATCGCCGGGACCTGGTAGCAGACGGACTTGCCGGACCCGGTCGGCAGCAGGACCGCCGCGTCCCGCCCGCTGAGCACGGCGACGACGGCTTCGGCCTGACCCGGTCGGAACGCCGGATGACCGAAGACCTCGTCGAGCACCGCGCGCCCGACGTCCTCCGGTGCGCTCGAGGCGCCCGCGCGATTCCCCCCTGAATCGGCCATGCCGTAGGGGTATCACGAAGCGTGAACGAGCGCCGGGCTACATCCCGACGTTCGGGTTCGCTCGCGGTGACGTCGACTCGTCGAGATGGGCGATGCAGGCAAGGAGGTCGACCCGATGATCGAGGGCGCCGCCCGGCGCGGGCTTCGGATGCAGGATCGAGACCGCGGTGTTCGCGATCGCGACCTGGCCGTCGGCGTTCGCGTGGGCGCGCAGGCCGTCCTCCCCGAGCAGGCGCCGCTCGAAGAGCGAGCGCAGGACCAGCCCGTGGGTCACGACGCAGAAGTGCTCGTCGCGCCCGGCTTCGTGGAACCGGGCCAGCCAATGGGCCTCGATCCGGGCCCAGACGCGGTCGACCCGGTCGTGGAAGACCTCCCAGGATTCGCCGGCGGGCGGCGTGTAGTCCGGCATGAACGGGTCGAAGTCGAGATCCTTGTACGCCGTCCCGCGCAGGTCGCCCAGATTGCGCTCGGCGAGCTCGACGTCGATGTGGAGCGCGGCGCCGGTCGCGTGCTCGACGGCCTGGGCCGTCTGGTGGGCGCGGGCGTGATCGCTCACCCAGATCTCCCCGATCGGCTCGGGCGCGAGCCGCTCGCCCAGGCGTGCCGCCTGCTCGAGACCGCGGTCGGAGAGCGGGGTGTCCGGGAACTGGATGATGCGATCGCGGTTGCCCGGCGTCTCGCCATGTCGGATCAGGAAGATCGCCATAGATGGCGGCGCAGGGTAGCAGCGATGCCCGGTCCTAATGATGCGCGGCGCTGAGGGCCGACATCACCTGCGCCAGGTACTTCGGCTCGACCAGCAGGTGGCTCACCGCGGTCAGCACCTCGTCGCGGGCGTCGATCCGGAGCCGCGTCGAGAACACGATCGTGTCCGACGGCGCGTGCGTCTTGACGAGCATCGCAAGCTCCGGCTCCTCGACGAGCCGCGCCCCTTCGAACGCCGCGTCGCCGTCGAGCACACCGCCGAGCGCTTCCGTCACGCCCTCGAGCAGCGTCGACGCGAGCGACACGAACGCTTCGAGCGGATCGTCGCCGCCCGCGAGGCGCGCCCAGAGGAGCGCGTCCTCGGGCTCGACCACCAGGCTGATCGTGCCGGGCATGCGGCCTTCGAGCCGGCCCATCACGCCGGCCACCAGGTCGTCGGACAGACAGAGCCCACGCTCACCGAAGTCCGAGAGCGCGGTCGCACGGATCTCCTGCACCTCGACCTCGGTGTCGCAGCCGGTGACCCCGGCGAGCTCGTCCTCGCCGACGGCGGCGGCCTCGGCGAAGAAGCCGTGCAGCGCGATCATCTGTTCCGTTGAAATCTTCAGGGGGGTCATCTCCGGCTCTCGCCACTCCACCCGGCGCGCGAGCGAATCGCGGCCGAGCCACGTCCAGCCGCCCCAGCGGCGGACCTACAAGCTATCGTCCGTTCCTCGGTTGGGAGAAGGGTTTTCCCATCACGTCCGGCGGATTTTTCCGTAGGAAACGCAGCCGACCGGCAGCGCTCCGGAAGCCCCGGTGCCCGACCCCCGGATCCGTCGAAGGACCGAGAAGAGATCGATGCCGCTGGTGCTCTCGAACGATGATGGCGTGGAGGCGGCCGGCCTCGCCACCCTTCATGACGTGCTTTCCGAGCGCGCGGAATGCCTGATCGTCGCCCCGGCGGGGCCCCAGAGCGGCGTCGGCCACGCCGTCACGACCAACGAGCCCCTCCGCCTGGACACACACGGCCCCCGCCGCTTCGGACTGGCCGGGACGCCCGCGGACTGCGCCCGGGTGGCGCTCACCCGCGGCGCCGCCTTCGCCCGGGAAGCCCTCGACAGCGAGAGCCCCGACGAGCTCTGGCTCGTCGCCGGCATCAACCACGGCGCCAACCTCGGCGTCGACACCTACATCTCGGGAACCGCCGCGGCGGCCCGGGAGGCCGCGATCCTCGGATTCCCGTCGATCGCGATCTCCCAATACGTCGGGAAGCATCGCCGCCCCGACTGGTCCGTGACCGCCGAGCGCGCCCGCTCCGTCCTCGACGTCCTGCTCGACCGGCCGCCGCGACGCGGACACTTCTGGAACGTGAACCTGCCCCACCCCGCGGACGAATCCGCGAACCACGACCTCGTGTTCTGCGCCCTCGACCCGAGCCCCCACGCCTTCCAGTACGAGAGCCGCGACGGCCACCTCCACTGGGTCAGCGACTTCCACGCCCGCCCCCGGATCTCCGGGCATGACATCGACGTGTGTATGGGCGGCGAGATCGCGATCACCGAGATCCCCGTCCAGCCGCCCCACGAGGTCCCCGCCTAGCGTCGCCCGCGGGACCGCCGGGGTGATCGACCGA
Source organism: uncultured Spirochaetaceae bacterium (assembly GCA_964488255.1). Lineage (GTDB taxonomy): Bacteria > Myxococcota_A > UBA9160 > UBA9160 > UBA4427 > UBA4427. Next base: position 383,711 of record CAZAUR010000003.1, read on the forward strand.
CGTCCCTCGCGCGACCGTCACAAATTTTCGTGGCGGTGAGAAAAGTCCTTTGACTTCGCAAGGTGCAACCGATACAAAGCCCGCAGCAGTGAGCCCCTTTTCGGGCCACCCCGCACTCCAACCGGAAGAAGGAATCCCCATCCGATGATGTCCGTAACCGCTCACCCCGCAGCAGAGGCCGCGACGACCCCGAAGGTCGTCCCGCCGTGCGTCGCCGACGCGCTGCGAGGCGATGTCGCGGTCGCGGGCACGCCGAGCACGCGTTGGCTGAAGCCGGTCTCGTTTACGTCCCTTGGGGCGAACGCCGGCACCGAGCAGGGCCACGCCACGGACGGCTCGAGCATTCAAAACGGAGGGGGACTCCGAACCCGGGTCGAGGTGGCCCACCCAGCGTAGGACCAGCGCAGGACGCGAATCACCTCGACATGCCCCGCAGAGCGCGGGGCCCGAGTCCACGAGAACCCCTCCCGCCCACCGGCCGGAGGGGTTCTCGCTTATCAGTCCTCTGATCGCCCGTTGGGCGATCGAGTACCAGGGAATTCACAGCGAACCGAGTACCCCCTCCGGGCCCCTACGGGCCCGGGCGACCGGCAGGAGCGGCGAACCACGAGAAGACGAACGACTGGAACCGAAGGGAACGATTCGATGTCACGGAGAGAGACTCCTGGACGTCGTAGTCGGGACGGGGGCGCCCAAGGCGTCCCGGAGAGAGCCACCATGCAGCGAAGAATCGAAGCGCATAGCCGGACCACGCTCTGGATCGAGCGAATCGTCTGGAACGCCGCGGCCACCGCGGCGCTCGCCGTGATGATCCTGGTGCTGCTGGGATCGCTGCGGTGGCTCGACGAGGTCGCGCCGCGGGCGCCGGCCGTGGACACCCCGGCGGTCTCGGCGGCGGCGGAGCCGGCCGAGGTCGAGGGCGAGGCGGAGATCGAGGGCGGGCCCGTCGCCGTGCCGGTGTCGAATCGGCCGACGCGCTAGGTCCGAAACGAAACGGGGCCGTGTCCGGATCCTGGATGGATCCGGGCACGGCCCCCGTTTCGGCGTGGCGCGCTCGCGCGCGACTCCGGGCTGACTAGTACCCGAGCCGCTCGTTCGCGCCCGCCGCAGCATCGTCGATCGCCGAGTTGGCGCTCTCCGCGGCTCCGTCGACCGATTCACCGATCGCATCGCCGGCGTCGCGGCCCGCCTTGACCGCGCGATCCATCGCGTCGTCCGCCGTCTCGCGCACGCTGTCCGCGGCCCCGGCTGCGGTCTCACGCACGGTGTCCGCCGCACCCTCGGCGGTCTCGCGGGCCGCCGTGGCCGCATTCTCGGCGGTCTCGCGCGCGGCGCCCGCCGCGTTCTCCGCCGTCTCGCGGACGGCGTCTGCCGCGTTGCCCGCGACCTCACGCGCGCCGTCGACGGTCTCGTCGACCAGGTCGCCGGCGCCCTCGAGCGCATCTCCAGCGGCCTCTCCGAGGCTGTCCGCGGCATCCTGGAAGCCCGCCTCGACGTTGCCGAGCGTGCGGTCGAGCCCGCTGCTGGCATCCTGCTCTTCGCCACCGCAGCCGGCGACAGCCACCGCCAGCACCAATCCAAGTCCGATTCCGGAACCCGTCTTCCCGATCTTCATCGTCTCTCCTCCTGTTCCCCTGCTGCCCTGCCCAATGGACGAAGCGTGCCGTTCGTCACAGGGCGCGGGGTCGCCCCGGGCGCATAGAACGCGAGGCACAGCGGTGCCGCCGTGACGAGGATCACGTTTTTCGGGGAATCCGACGGGGGGTGGCGGATCGGAGGGCGGCCCTCAGGGGCGGCGGCGCCGGAGCGCCGCCAGGGCCGCGCTGGCGAGCCCGAGGGGTGACATCCTCCCCCGGCAAAGCCGGGGGCATCCAGGTGACCCGCTCAAAGCGGGATTGACGGGAAGGCGACCGCCTTCCCTTGGGCCGCCTTACAGGCGGCAGACGGCCAGCCGAACTCCGACTGGCCCCGCTGAGAGCGCTCGAGCTTCTGGCGCTGAATCCACTGCTGGAACAGTTCTTCACACGGCGCTCTCAGTCCGTGTGCCCTAGCCTCGCGTTCTTCGACGAGAGGCTCCCTCCTGTGTGACGCCGAGCAAATCACGGGACGGGGTTTCCTCGAATTCCGGAACCGTCAAACTTTGAAGGCCTCCCCAGCAGAGCTGGGGGGACTCCCGACGGGCTAGCCGCGAACGACGGCTCCGGGACCGCAGCCAGACCCGCAGGCGTGAAGCGATCGAGGCTCAGGGTCTCGACGCTCGCGCCCGTGGTCGTGTCGATCACGTTGTAGAAGGTCCGCGTGCCCGGCGCGGAGAACGAGACGCCGATGACGTACGCGTTCCCCGAATGCGGTGACCAGGCCATCGTCGGGTTCGTCCAGAAGGAGCCGGTGCCCGCGAACTGACTCGGCGAGCACGAGGGCGGACAGCTCGCCATGTCGAGCTCCCACATCCCGTTCGGCCCGAAGGGCGTCGCGAAGAGCAGCTTGTTCAGGTTCGCGTCGAAGGCCAGGCTGGAGAACAAGGAGGCCGGGGTCCAGCCGATGCCGCCGAGCAGGGTCGCGGTGTTGGGCGAGGCCGGATCGATCCAGCGCAGCTCGCCGGTGTCGCTCGTCGTGACCTCGAGGCCGATCAGGCGGTCGTCGGAAGGCGAGCTGGTCGCGCCCGGGTCGTAGGCGAGGGAGACGAACTCGTCGGTCCCGTTCGCGATCGAGCCGACCCAGGAGATCACGGCGCCCGTCGTCGGGTCCATCGTGATCAACGAATCGTCCGCGACCGTCGGCACCACGCCATAGAGCACGCCCGAGTCGTAGGCGTAGGCCATCGCGCGAACGTCGTCCGCGGTCGGGCTGATCTGTCCCTGGTTCGTCCAGTCGCCGGTATACGCCGATACGAGCACCGCGTCCTCGGGCGCGAGTCCCGCGTCGCCGGGATCCGCCGCCGCCATCAGCTGCACGCCGGCGTCACCGGAGCTCAGCCCGCAGCAGCCGCCGGAGCAGGCGCCGCCGGCGTCGTCGCACTTGGTGAAGTCGGCCAGCGGCGAACCGAAGTCGTCGTGGCAGGTGCAGAACTCGCCGCTCGAGAGTTCGGTGCGGCCGTCGCGAAGGTGCGAGCACTCGGTCGCGGTCAGGCATCCGCCGAGGCCAGGCGTGAAGACGGTGCCCTGCATGAGCGCGCATTTCGGGGTCACGACGTGCTGGAGACACGCGTTGTGCCCGCGCTCATGCGCGATCACGCTCGGGAGCGTGCCGTCGTCGAACGACTCGACGGTCACGTACATCCACAGATCGGGATCGTCGTTGCCGTTTCCGGTGCACGCCGGGCGGACCGCGCAGCCGATCGCCGTCGGCGACGAGCCGTTGCACCAGGTCAGGCTGTCCACCAGAAAGCCGCGGGAGCCCGGCAGGCCGGTCATCCCGAGCATCGTCTGATCCGCGGCGCTGTCGATCACGTCGAGCCCGTCCCCGGGCGTGCCGAAGGTCTGGACCGCGACGGTGTTCGTCATCTTCGTGCAGCAGAGGTTGTCGGACGGGCCGCTGCGGCCCTCGAGCAGGCGGTTGCCGCGATCGACCGCGTCGGTGATCACGTTGGTCCAGTAGGCGAGGTCCGCGCCCGCACCGACGTCGATCAGATCGACATGGACGAACCACGTGAGGTCGTGGAGATCGACCTCCGGCTCGGCGAACGCGGAAGGGGCGGCGAGCGAGGAGAGAAGGGAGAGGACCGACGCGAGGGCGGCGCAGGAGCGGGTACGCATCGTGCTCATCGCTGCGTCCCTCCGCGTCGATCGTCCCGGCGTGCGCGGCGATCACGATAGCGATCCCGGGCGCGTTCGAGGTGGTCGCGCATCGCGCCGTCCCGGGCGCGCCGCGCGGCGCGATCGAGGGCCGCGTCCGCGTCGGGGTGATCCGTATCCGCGAGACAGTCCGCGGCGGCGCGATGCTTGAGCTTCACGAGGCGATCGCCACGATGCTGGCGGAAGGACCAGGTCGGCGCGGCGTCGTCTTCGAGGCGCGCGGTCAATCGAGCGACCGCGCGCGGATCGTGCTCCGCGAGGCGCGCGAGCGCGAAGGGCAGCACCTGCCACGCGCGGAAGGTCGCCCGGTCGATCTCGCCGTCCCGCGGCTGCTCGGCCCAGGCGGCGATCGCTTCCAGTCCGCCCTCGGGCGCGCAATGCCCGATCGCCAGCAGGATCTGCGCCTGGTTGGCGGCCTCTTCCGGCTCTCCCAGCATCTCGACGAGCCGCGCGCAGCCGTCGGCGCCGATCCGGTCCGCCTCTTCCGGGGGCATGCCCTCGTAGTGCCGCATCCGCACGAGATCTTCGGTCTCGGCGATCGTCAATTCGACGTCCTGTGCGACGGCGTCACACGGGAGGGACAGCAGGATCCCCGCTGTCCATGCCAAGGCCGCACCGACGCCCACGGCGTCGCGCATGCGTGAAATTCCGAACGAGCCCCTGGGCTCGACGGTCGATCTCGTGGATCGGCGCACGTCCACCTCCGCTTGGTTTCCGCTGTCTGGACCGCCCGCTCGGGGTCCAGAGTAGCAACGCGCGGTCCTTCCCCGAGCGTTGACACCCTCTTCTATTCGGCGATTCTCGCTCGGCGGACGAGTCCAGCCCCCCGGCCAGCCCCGGACCCGCCCCCACTTGCCGACCCGTTTCCTTTCGCGCACCGCCGCTTCGCGCATCCCGCGCGGGCGAGGCTCGGTGTGCTCCGTCTCTACTGTCCATGAGGGAGTCCTGCGCGCCATGAACTTCGACTTTTCGGATGAGCAAAAGCTCTTGCAACAAACGGCGAGGGACTACCTCGACGCAAACTCCCCGCTCGCGACCTGTCGCGAGATCCTCGAAGGCGACCAGCCCTACGCGGCCGAGCTCTGGAAGGGCGCGGCGGAGATGGGTTGGCAGGGTGCGGTCGTGCCCGAGCAGTACGGCGGCGCCGAGTTCGGTCATCTCGAGCTCGCGATGATCGCGTTCGAGGTCGGCCGCGCGCTCGCGCCGATCCCCTTCGGCCCGAGCGTATACGTCGCGACCGAAACGATCCTGCGCTTCGGCTCCGACGCCCAGAAGGATGCCTGGCTGCCGAAGCTCGCGGACGGCTCCGCGATCGGCACCTTCGCGTTCACCGAGAAGCCTGGCCAGAACGCGGTCGCCGGGATCGAGGCGAGCGTCTCGGGCGGCACGCTCTCGGGCACGAAGCTGCCCGTCGCGGACGGCGACATCGCGAACGTGGCGATCGTCGCAGCGACCGAAGGCGGCAGCGTCGGTCTCTACGTCGTCGACCTCGACGGCTCCGGCGTGACGCGGGCGAGCCTCGACTCCTTCGACATGAGCCGCAGCCAGGCGAAGCTCAGCTTCGACGGCGCCTCGGCGGACAAGCTCGCCGGCGCTGACGACGCCGGGATCGCGAAGCTGCTCGACGTCGCGGCGGTACTGCAGGCCTTCGAGCAGGTCGGCGCCGCCGAGCGCGCGCTCGAGATCACCAAGGAGTTCATCCTCGGTCGTTATGCCTTCGGCAAGCCGATCGCCGCGAACCAGGCGGTCAAGCACCGCATGGCGGATCTCTGGTGCAAGGTCGAGCTCGCCCGCTCGAACGCCTACTACGCGGCGTGGGCGCTCTCGACCGATGACGCGGAGCTCTCGACCGCGGCTGCGATCGCGCGGATCTCGGCGTGCGAGGCCTTCGAGGACACGACGGTCGAGATGATCGAGTTTCATGGTGGCGTCGGGTACACGTGGGAATACGACTGCCACCTCTTCTACCGCCGCGCGAAGCTGCTCTCGTCGCAGCTCGGCACGCCCAAGTACTGGAAGAACCTGCTCGTCGATCGGCTCGTCAGTGCCGGCTCCGCCGGCACCGGTCAGATCGCGGCCAACGGCTGAGCTGAGTCCCGATCTTCTCCCTTCTACTTCATCCGGGCGACCGCCCAGGAGACACGACCGACATGGATTTCAACGACACCCCCGAAGAAGCCGCCTTCCGCGCCGAAGCGCGCACCTGGCTCGAAGCCAATGCCGAGCTCCGCAGCCCCGACGACGAGGGGCCGGGCATGGGCGAGAACCTCTCGCCCGAGAACGTCGCCGCCGCCCAGGCCTGGCAGAAGAAGAAGGCCGAGGCCGGATGGGCCTGCATCACCTGGCCCAAGGAGTACGGCGGCCGTGGCGCGACGCCCATGGAGAACGTGATCTGGAACGAAGAGCAGGCGAAGTTCAAGACGCCGGGCGACGTCTTCGCGATCGGCATCGGCATGTGCGGCCCGACCGTGATGGCCCACGGCACGCCGGAGCAGCAGGAGCGCTGGATCCCGAAGCTGCTGTCCGGTGAGGAAGTCTGGTGTCAGCTCTTCTCCGAGCCCTCCGCCGGTTCGGACCTCGCCGGCCTGCGGACCACCGCCGTCAAGGACGGCGACGAATGGGTCGTGAACGGCCAGAAGATCTGGACCTCCGGCGCGCAGATCTGCGAGTGGGGCATCCTCGTCGTGCGAACCGACCCGACGGTCGTGAAGCACGCGGGCCTCTCCTACTTCGTGGTCAACATGAAGTCGCCGGGGATCGAGATCCGGCCGATCACCCAGATCAACAAGGCCCAGGGCTTCAACGAGGTCTTCTTCAGCGACGTCCGCATCCCCGACGACCAGCGCCTCTCCGAGGTCGGCAACGGCTGGAGCGTCGCGCTCACCACCCTCATGAACGAGCGGCAGTCGATCGGCTCCGGCATGGGCGTGGGCAACCTCGAGGACCTCGTCCGGTTCGCGTCGGAGCTCGAGCTCGACGGCCAGCCGGCGATCGAGGACACGCAGGTCCGGGAGCAGATCGCGGACTACGTCACGAAGGCGCGCGGACTCAAGAACACGTCGCTGCGCACGCTGACGGCACTCTCGAAGGGATTGCCGCCGGGACCGGAAGCCAGCATGGGCAAGCTGGTCGGCGCGGTGCTCCAGCAGGAAGCGGCGTCGTTCGCGATGGACCTCGCGGGCGCTTCGGGCGCGCTGCTGGATCCGGAAGCGACGCCGGACGCCGCGGCCTGGCAGGAGCGATATCTGTCGCTCCCGGGGCTGCGGATCGCGGGCGGCACGGACGAGATCCTGCGCAACATCATCGCCGAGCGCGTGATGGGCCTGCCCTCGGACGCGCGCGCCGACAAGGGCGTCGCGTTCAAGGACATCCCGACCGGCCCGCCGCAGTAGTTCACGTCCCCGCTTCGAGGAGCCGCCGAATGCCCGAGAAATACGTCCGCCGCGACGGACTGCCGATTCTGATCCGGCACACCGGTCCGACGACCCTGCCCCAGGATCCGCCGACGCTGGGAGGCGGCACGCCGATCGTGTGTCTGCACGACGCCGGGCTCCAGAGCTCGGTGTTCGACGGGCTGCTCCCGGCGGTGGCACCGGATGGCGGCGCGATCGCCTTCGACCTGCCCGGCCACGGTCGCTCCGGCTCCCTCGATTCGCTGCCGTCGATCGCGGACATGACCGAGATGGCGCGTTGGGTCACAGACTGGTGCGGCGCCGCGAACCCGCTGCTCGTCGGCCACGGAATGGGCGCCCTCGTCGCCCTCGAATGGGCGCGACAGGGCTCCGTCGCCGGGCTCGTCCTGTGCGGCAGCGGTCTCGCCCTCGGGCTCGACGACGAGCCGATCGGCTACATGGAGCAGGTCACCCGCGGCAAGGCGCCGCGTCCCTTCGATCCCGCGCGGGTCTGCAAGGACGGCGGGCGCGAGATGATGCAGAAGGCGTACATGGAGGGGATCAAGACCGATCCGCGAGCGACCCTCGTCGACCTGCAGGCGAGCCGCGCCTGGGCGGACGCCTTCGACGCGGGCGCATCGGAGATCGACTGCCCGGTCGCCGTCGTGTCCGGCGCCGCGGAGAATGCCGACTGCGTGACGCGCGCCGAGGCGCTCGCCTCGGCCCTCGCGAACGGATCGACCCGGACGGTCGATGCCGCCGCGCACTTCCTCCCCCTCGAACAGCCGGATGCCCTCGCCGCAGTGATCCGAAGCGCAGCGGAGGCCGCCTAGCATGTCGTTCTCGGGAAAGATCGCGATCGCCGGAGTCCACGAGTACGAGAGCCGTTGGGCTCCGGACAAGACCTCGTTCCAGATCATGGGCGAGTGCACCCGTGAAGCGCTCTCGGACGCGGGCCTCGAGCTCTCGGATGTAGACGGGCTCTTCTGCGCGAGCATGACGATGGGCGCGATGGGCCCGGTCCAGCTCGCCGAGTACCTGAACCTGAAGCCGCGCTACCTCGACGGCAGCAACATCGGCGGCTCGAGCTTCGTGTCCCACGTCGCGCACGCCGCGGCGGCCATCCATGCCGGCCTCTGCGAGGTCGGGCTGATCCTCTACGGGTCGACCGCGGCCTCCGATGCGATGGCGATCGGGACGGGCAACTCCGCCGGGCGCGATCCGGGCGCCGCGTTCCAGACGCCCTACGGCATGACCCTCGTCTCGTCCTACGCGATGGTCGCCCACCGGCACATGCACGAGTTCGGCACGACGAGCGAGCAGCTCGCGGACATCGCCGTCTCGACCCGCCACCACGCCTCGCTCAATCCCCACGCCAAGATGCAGCAACCGATCACGCGCGACGACGTGATGGAGAGTCGCGTGATCGCCGATCCGCTCCACCTCCTCGACTGCTGCATCATCAGCGACGGCGGCGGCGCCGTGATCGTGACCTCCCTCGAGCGCGCGAAGGACCTGAAGCAGAAGCCGATCATCGTGCGCGGGACCGGCGAGTCCGTCGCCCACCGCGAGATCGGCGCCCCGGACCTGACGACGATCGCCGCCAAGCAGTCCGGCGAGCAGGCCTTCGCGATGGCGGGTCTCTCGCCCGCGGACATGCACCTCGCGACGATCTACGACTCGTTCACGATCACGGTGCTCTGCACCCTCGAGAACCTCGGCTTCTGCAAGAAGGGCGAAGGCGGCCCCTTCGTCGAGAACAGCGGGATCGGGCTCGGCGGTCGGCTGCCCGTGAACCCGGACGGCGGCGGCCTGTCCTCGAATCACTCCGGCATGCGCGGGATCTTCCTCGTGATCGAAGCCGTGCGGCAGCTACGAGGCGGCCTCGGCGCGCGGCAGGTCGAAGGCGCCGAGCTCGCGGTCGCCCATGGAACGGGCGGTTACCTGGGCCTCATGCACAGCGGCGCCACGCTCGTCCTGTCGAACAGCTAGGAAGAACATCATGGCGAACGAAAAGCAGAACCCGGAATACAAGGCCCCGGCGATCGACTGGGAGAGCCGCGCCTACTGGGAAGGCGCCGGACGCGGCGAGCTCGTGCTCCAGCGCTGCCGCGCCTGCGACACAGTGCAGCACCGCCCCCGCGGCCTCTGCGCCACCTGCCTCTCCGACGACATCGAGCATTTCGTCGCGAGCGGTCGCGGTGAGGTCTACACCTACTCGGTCGTGCGGCAGAACCAGATGCCCGCCTTCGCGAAGTCCGTCCCCTACGTCGTGTCCTACGTGCAGCTCGAAGAGGGCCCGCAGCTCCTGACGAACATCGTCGACTGCGACCCGGACACGGTCGAAATCGGCATGGCCGTGAAGGTCGACTTCGTGCCGACGCCCGCCAAGGACGGCAATCTGCTCGGGGTCCCGAGGTTCGTGCCCGCATGATCCTCGACCTGCATTCCCACTCGATCGCGAGCGACGACGGACGCGCGAAGGTCGAGAACTACTGCCAGTGGATCCAGAAGAAGTCGCTGCCTCTCGACGGCTTCGTCCTGACGGAACACCGGCAATTCGACGCCGCCGCCGACTACCGCGCCCTCGAAGACCAGTTCGGTCTCGTGATCCTGAAGGCGAGCGAGGTCGAGACCGAGTACGGCCACGTGCTCGTCTTCGGCGTGAACGACGACCTGCGCGCGAGCTTCGACTTCGCCGACATCCGCAACCCCCTCGCCATGGTCCTCGAGGAGAGTCGACGCTGCGGCGCCGTCGCCGTGCCGTGTCACCCCGGCCGGCCCAAGGTCGGCATGTGCGCACACTGGGAGACGAAGGGCGCGGTCGAGGGCGTCGAGATCGTGGAGACCCTGAACGGCGGAAGCCGCGCAGGCGAGAACGAAGAAGCCCTCGAATACGCCGAGCGTTACGGCTGGAAGCGGATCGGCGGCTCCGACTCTCACATCGTGAGCCACATCGGCCGCTGCGCGACCGAGTTCGAGGACGAGATCCGCGACATCGACGGCCTCGTCGCGGCGCTCCAGGGCGACCGCTACGCGGCGGTGTTGCCCCTCGAAGGCATGTAGATGAGCGCGCGGCGCCTGGCGCGTCGCGACCCGCGCTAGGCGCCGATCACGACCTCTTCCTCTTCCGTCACGATCCAGACGTTCCGCTCCACGTCGGACAACCGCGCTTCGTCGGGCGCGATCCTCGCCTGGTACGAAGGTTCGGCGAAGACGGCCTCCATGTCCTCGCGCGAGCGGTACCAGGCGATCGCGACGCCGTCGAAGTCGACCTCGCGGCGGGTGTAGTCGTCCTCCGTTCGATGGTTCTGCTCGTACCGGACGATGTGGCGGGCGACGCTCGGCGTGTCGGCGACGAGCCGCGCGTGGACGTCGCGCCAGTGGCGGTGGAACTCCGCCGGGGTGAGGGACGGGTTCCGCTTGACCATGACGATGACCTTGATCATGAGCGAATTCTCCTCGAGGGAGTATGCCGCCCCGATCACCGGCAGTCCGCCCTTCGCGAACCCCGCAATTCGACAACGCGTGCGAAACGCCTACGCTCGCGCCGGCGGCCGATCGGCCGCTCCGCTTCCCCTGTCCTCGTCCCATTCAGGTCCGCGCATGAAAGCAGCCGAGCTCCTCGAGAAATACGGCGATCACGTCTTCGACGAGATCGATCTCGACATCAAGCCCGAGTCCCTCGTCGGATTCGCCACCGCCTGCGGCGAGACGCAGCCGCGCTTCGTCGACCCGTCCCACGCAGACTTCCAGGGCGTGCCCAACTACCTGACGCGGGTCCACGGAACGCGCTCGCTGCCGAACGGCTTCCCGGTCGAGATGCACCGCTGCTTCGACGCGGGCAAGTCGATCGAGGTCCACCAGGCGGTGCGCGCGGGCGACCGGATCACGGGCCGCAGCGAGATCCACGACATCTACGAGAAGAGCGGCCGCAGCGGGACGATGCTCTTCATCGTCCACCGCATGAACTTCTACAACCAGGCCGGCGACCCTCTCGCGACCGTCGACTGGCGCCTGGTCCAGCGCGAGTTCGATTGATCATGAGCACGGATACACCCGACAAACAGTTCGCAGAAGTCGAGTTCGGCGAGGAGCTCCCGGAGGTTGCCGTCGACGTCAGCCTCGACAACGTGAAGGTCTTCGCGAAGGCGGCACAGATGATGGCCGGGCGCTTCACCGATCACGAGGAAGCGCGCAAGGGCGGCCTGCCCGGCGCGATCGTGCCGGGCATCATGAGCCAAGGCGTCCTCGTCGGCGTGATTCACGCCTGGGCACCGAACGCCGAGGTGCTCAACGTGGATACGATCTTCCGCGCGCCGCTCCTCGTCGACTCGAAGCCGACCGCCAGCGGCGTCGTCACCGACATCGACGAAGAGACGAAGGTGATCGAGATCGACCTCACGCTCAAGAACGAGAAGGGCGAGACGCCGGTCGTCGGGACCGCGAAGATCACGCTCTAGCGAGCAGTCGGGCGGAACGCGGCGGATGGACCATTTCGAATACATCACGATGGTCGTCTCGTTCGTGACGGCCTTCGCGGTTTCCCAGATCCTCGCGGGCTGGGCCCGGCAATGGGCCTATCGCGAGACGCAGTCGATCTATCCGCTGCACACGGTCAGCTCGATCCTCTTCCTGGTGCCGCTCGTGCGGAGCGGACTCGGGGTGCTCGCGGTCATGCTGAGCGTCACCATCGCGAGGTTCGGCCAGTTCGCCGATCCCACCTGACCGCGAACGACCCGACTCTCGAAGAAAGCTCAGCGCGGCGCGGAACGCAGCTCGACTCCGAGCTGTCGGATGGCCTCCGCGGCCGGCACGGCGAACCCGACGCCCTCGACGTCGCGGCTCACGAGCTTCATCACCGTGATGCCCGCGACGGAGCCGTCGCTCGCGAGGAGCGGACCGCCGCTGCTGCCGGGGTTGATGCTCGCGTCGGTCTGGATCAGCCGCTGACCGTCGCGCACGGGGAACCCGCTCACGACGCCTCGGGTCACCGTCGGCCGGCCACCCTCGTCGACGGAGACGTTGACCGCGAACACGTCGCTGCCGAGATCGAGCGAGGCGGACGCTTCGCGCATCGGCGAGCAGGGATGGTCGCGGCCCGGGATCTGGAGGAGCGCGAGGTCCGCCGCGGGCTCCGACTGATGCAGCGTCGCGGGCAGCTGCGGACCGGCGTCGATGCGCACCCAGACCTCGGGTGCGTCCCGGACGACGTGCCCCGCCGTGAGCACCCACCCGTCGGGCGAGATGATCACGCCGGTGCCGCTGACGCTCCCCGCGCGAATCTCGACGACCGAGGCGAGGGCCGCAGGCAGGTCGTCGGGCAGCGTCGCGGCTTCCGGCGTCGTGCATGCGGACAACCGGAGCGTGGGCGGGCGCGCTCGCGCGAGTCCGGCGACCTCGGGGTCGACCGCGAGGAGCGCGACGAAGTCCGGGTCGGCGGTCGTCTCCAGGATCGCCGACACGACCGCGGACATGAGCGGGTTCGGACGCGTCCCTTCGTCCCGGCCGCTGCCGCGGAAGCGACGCTCGTAGACCGTCTGCTTCGCCAGCGTGTCGTAGAGGCGGACCTCCACTTCGACGTCCGCGGTCCCGACGCCCTCCCCTGCCGCGTCGCGGCTGCGATTCAGTCGGTAGCGGAAGTCGACGTCCGCCTCGTGGAGAATCGCTGCCATCTCGTAGCGCACGCGCGCGCTGCCGTTCGGATCGAAGAGCGCGTCGGCCTCGTCACGCACGTCGTAGCCCAGGCGGCGAAGGCCGTCTGTGACGGCGACGTTGAACGTCATCGACTGGGACCGCGACACGGTCCAGCGCATCTCCTCCCGCTGGGTCGAGCCGACCCGGACCTCGCCGATCACGCTGTTGGTCGGGATCCGGTAGACGACGCGGCGGAACGAGAGCGGCTCGGAGCCCGCCTCGCCGAGCGGGATCGGGGCCGGCTCCACCGGCGCCGAGGCGGGCGGGGGTGCGGGGCGCGCGCACGCCACGGAGAGCAGGACTGCCGAGAGCAGAAGCGCGGAGACTAGACGACGAAGCGACACCGGGACCTCCCAGGGCGCGCCCGGCCCGAGTGCGCCCGACACAAGAATGCCATAGGGGCGGCCAGAGCCACACGAGACCGTTCGAGACGTCGGCACGATCGACCCACGAGACCGGGCGAAGCGTCGGCACGATCGACCCACGAGACCGGGCGAAGCGTCGGCACGATCGACCGGCAATCCGTGCGCAACGGCTCCCAGCCGGCGATTCAGGCGGTCGACGGAGACCAATCGGCTTGCGAAACTCTGCGCATCGAAATCGCAGGCGCCTCGGCGCCGCCAGCCTGGAGCACCCTCCCATGCACGACCTCGTCATTCGCGGCGGAAAGATCGCCGACGGCACCGGCCGCGACTCCTTCGACGGCGACATCGCCGTCAGCGACGGCCAGATCACCGACGTCGGCCAGGTCGAGGGTGAAGCGCGCGAAGAGATCCACGCGGACGGCCGCCTGGTCACGCCCGGCTTCGTCGACATCCACACCCACTACGACGCGCAGGCCACCTGGGATCCGCACCTGCTGCCGTCCGGCTGGCACGGCGTGACGACCGCGGTCGTCGGCAACTGCGGCGTCGGCTTCGCGCCGGCGCGCCCCGACCAGCGCCAAATGATGATCGAGCTGATGGAAGGCGTGGAGGACATCCCTGGGGCCGCGCTCTCCGAGGGCATCCGCTGGGACTGGGAGACCTTCCCGGAATACCTCGACGCCCTCGAACGATCGCCCCTCGCGGTCGACCTCGGCACCCACGTTCCCCACGGCTCGGTCCGCACCTACGTGATGGGCGAGCGCGGCGCGAACAACGAGGCCGCCACCGCCGACGACATCAAGGAGATGGCGAAGCTCGTGAAGGAAGGCATCCAGGCGGGCGCCCTCGGCTTCTCGACTTCGCGCACGATGGGCCACAAGGCCCTTTCCGGTGAACCCGTGCCCGGGACGTTCGCCGCCGAGGACGAGCTCTTCGGGATCGGCCGCGTGCTAGGCGACCTCGGTGAAGGCGTGTTCGAGCTCGCCGGCGCCGGCGCGGCCGGCGACACCGGCGGTGACGAAGTCGACTCGGCCCTCGAGGAGATCGAGTGGATGCAGCGCCTCTCGAAGGAGATCCAGCGACCGGTCTCCTTCGCGATGCTGCAGTTCGACGGCGCGCCGAACCAGTGGCGCGAGCTCGTGGAGATCTGCCACTCCTCACACGCCCGAGGGAGCGACGTGATGGCGCAGTTCGCGCCGCGCCCCTTCGGCATCCTCACCGGTCACCAGACCGAGGCGAACCAGTTTCTGAACCGACCGGCCTACCTGGAGATCGCGGACCTGCCCCTCGCCGAGCGCGTGAAGCGCATGCAGGACCCGAGCGTTCGCGCGCGGATCCTGGGCCCCGAGCGCGACGAGTCGGCTGGCTTCGGCAGCATGCTCGACAGCGAGTTCATGCTGAAGAAGATCTTCCCCCTCGGTGACCCGCCGGACTACGAGCCCGGCCCGGAGCAGAGCATCTGGGCGATCGCCCAGCGCGAAGGCAAGCCCGCGGACGAGGTCCTCTACGACTACATGCTGCGCGACGAAGGCAAGGAGCTGCTGCTGCTCACCTTCTTCAACTACAGCGACGGCAACCTCGACCTGATGCACGAGCTTCTGAACGACGACCGCGCGGTCGTCTCTCTGGGTGACGGCGGTGCGCATTGCGGTGTGATCTGCGATGCCTCGCTCCAGACCTTCATGCTCACGCACTGGGCCCGGGACCGGAAGCGCGGACCGAAGGTGCCCCTCGAGCACGCGGTGCATCGCATGACCCAGAGCACGGCGCAGGTCTACGGCCTCTTCGATCGGGGCGTGATCGCGCCCGGCTACAAGGCCGACTTCAACGTCATCGACTTCGACAACCTCTCGCTCCGCCGCCCGGAGATGGCCTTCGACCTCCCCGGTGGCGCGCGGCGGCTTCTCCAGAAGAGCCGCGGCTACGATGCGACGATCGTGTCGGGTGAAGTGACGATGCGTGATGGCGAGCCGACCGAGGCGCGGCCCGGACGGCTGATTCGCGGCGCGAAGGGAAAGCCCGCGTAGGCAAGCGTAGGCACGAACGCGCTCGACAACGCGGGAGGGGGGAACGGATGGGATCCGGACGATCGAGATTCCTGGCGGCGACGCTCGTCGTCGTCTGCCTGTCGCTATCAGGTTGCGGCTACAACGATCTCCAGGCGGGAGACGAAGAGGTCAAGGCGCTCTGGTCGGAGGTCTCTAACCAGTACCAGCGACGCGCCGACCTGATCCCGAACCTCGTGAAGTCGGTGAAGGCGGCCGCGTCCTTCGAGCAGGAGACCCTCGAAGCGGTGGTCAATGCGCGATCGCAAGCGACGAGCATTCAGGTCACCCCCGAGCTCGTGAACGACCCCGACGCGCTGCAGCGCTTCATCGACGCCCAGGGCCAGCTCTCGAGCGCGCTCTCGAGACTCTTCGCGGTCGCCGAGAACTACCCCGCATTGACCGCCACCGCGGGCTACCGCGATCTCCAGGCCCAGATCGAGGGAACCGAGAACCGGATCACCGTCGCCCGCGGCCGCTACATCGACAGCGTCCGCCGCTACAACACCCTCGTGCGATCCTTCCCGTCGAACCTCACGGCGAGCTGGATCGGCGCCGAAGTGAAGCCCACCTTCGAGGCGCGCTCGGACGTGGGCGATCGACCGCCGGAGCTCGACTTCTGATCGCCCGCGTCGGCCACACGCCGCTCGGGCGCATCGCGGCGATCGTCGTGCTGCTCCTCGTCGCGGCCGGGACCGCAGCGGCGAACGTGACCGTCCCCGAGCTGACGTCGCGCGTCGTCGACGGCGCGGGACTCCTCGGCACCAAAGAGGCGAGCGAGCTGCGTCGGGTCCTCGCCGCCTACGAGCAGGAGACGCGCCACCAGGTCGTCGTGCTCACCGTGCCGAGCCTCGAAGGCGAATCGATCGAGGGCCTCGGCATTCGCGTCGCCGAAGCCTGGAAGATCGGCACCGCGGAGTTCGACAACGGCGTGATCGTGATCGTCGCGGACCAGGACCGGCGCGCGCGCATCGAGGTCGGCTACGGCCTCGAGGGCGTGATTCCCGACGCCATCGCCGCGCGCATCCTGCGCGACTACATGATTCCGGTGTTCCGTCGCGGCGACATGGCCGGCGGCATTCGAGCCGGGGTCGGAGCGATCCTGCAGGCGGGCCGCGGCGAAGCGCTTCCCCCGCTCGCACGACCCGGAACGAATCGACGTGCGTTCGGAGCCACCGCCAACCACTTCATCTTCTCGGCGTTGGTCGGTGTCTTCATGGGCGCGGGCTTCTCGCGCGGCCGCAAGTGGCTCGCGCCCGTCGTGTCGACGAGCGTCTCGGGCGTGCTCTGCTTCCTGCTCACGGGCGGGTTCATCGCAGCGCTCGGGGCGGCCCTGATGACCGCCGCCCTTTCGACTCTGTTCCTTGCCCAGGCCACCGTCGGCGCTCGCCATCGTGGGCGCGGCGGGTTCTACGCTCCTACGACTGGCGGGTTCGGGGGCGGATTCGGAGGAGGCGGGGGATTCGGCGGGGGCATGGGCGGCGGATTCGGAGGCGGCGGCGCCTCGGGAGGGTGGTGAGATGCGACCGTCGCAACTGATCAGCCCCGAAGACCGCGAGCGGATCGACGAAGCCGTTCGGCGCGCCGAATCGAACACGTCCGGAGAGATCGTGGTCTCCGTCGTAGGCCAATGCGACCGCCACCCGGCGGCCGGGTGGCGGCTCGGCGTCACCCTCGCCGCGATCGCGCTGCTCGCGTCCTTCTACCTGCCCGTCGAGGGACTCGTCAGCGAGATCCTCGTGTTGCAGGCGCTGGCCCTCGCGATCGGACACGCGTTGTGTCGGATCGACGGGATCCGCCGCGCCTTCCTGACCGACGGTGAGATGCAGCACCGCGCCGAGCGCGCCGCCTTCCAACAATTCCAGGAGCAAGGCATCCGCCACACCCGGGACCGCACCGGCATCCTGATCTTCGTCGCCCTCCTCGAGCACCGCGTGGTCGTGCTCGCCGACGAGGCGATCGACCGCGCCCGGGATCCCGACGAGTCCTGGGAAGAGATCGTCGACCTCGTGCTCGAAGGCATCCGCGCGGGCCGCATCACGGACGGACTCGAGGCGGCGGTCACGCGATGCGGCGCGATCTTGTCACACCCGCTGCCAGCGCGGCCGGACGACACGGATGAGATCCCGCACGGGCTCGTGCTGTCGGACTAGCGCGGCACGTCCCGCGTCAGGAAGCGGTCCTCACGGAGCGTGCGCGCGGCGAGGAGGCTGTGGCCCGCGGCCCAGACGCTGACGCCGAGGGCGAGGGCAAGGGCGTACCGGAGCGAGTCGACGCCGTAGGCCGGCCCGAGGGCATCCGACAGGAATCCCACCGCCGCGGGGCCCAGGCCTTGCCCCATCAGCCCGCTCGTGATCATCGCGAAGAGCGAAGCCGAGGTCGCGCGCATCGACGGCCTCGCGAGGAGATGCACGGTCGCGTTGAACGTCCCGACCCACATCGTGTTGAGGAACGCGCCAGGCATCGCCACGAGAAAGGCCACGTCCGGATCCGGCACCAGCAGGAACGCGGCCAGGAAGGGGAACGCACCCGCAGAGGCGGCTCCCGGCCACCACAGGTACCAACGGACATCACGTGCGCCGAGCCGATCCGTGATCAGTCCCGCGGCGATGACACCGATCGCCGAGATCATCATCACCTGGAACCCGACGCGACTGCCGGCCTCCGCGAGGGACAGGTCGTGCGCGCGCATCATCGCCGCCGACGCCCACGCGAGCAGCGCGTAGTTCGCGACACAGTTGAGCGAGCCCGCGACCAGCAGATGCCGGAAGCTCCGCAGACGCAGCATCGTCGCCAGGACCTCCCGGAGCGGCGGCACCGCTTCGTTCGCATCGATCCCGTCGGTCGCGCCGCGCGCCGGCTCGCGCACGGTCGTGAGCAACACGACCGCGAGCAAGAGCCCAGGCACCCCGAAGAAGACGAAGGCCCAGCGCCAACCGAAGGCCTGTCCGATCGCTGCCCCCAGCGCCGATCCGATCATCGCGCCGAGGGTGCCCCCCGACGCGTGGATCGAGAGCGCGGCCCCACGCCGATCGACCGGGAAGTAGTCGGACAGGAGCGACTGCGCCGGACCGCTCCCGACAGTTTCGCCGATCGCGACCCCGACCCGGGTCACGAAGAGCTGCCAGGCCGCGGCGACGAGACCGGTGACCGCCGTCAGCGCGCTCCAGAGAAAGAGTCCGCCCGCGAGCACGTTTCGGCGACTCCCTCGATCCGCGAGCCGGCCGGCCGGGACCATCGCGACGAAATGCGCGAAGCCGAACGCACTGCCGAGAAGGATCCCCATCACGGTGTCGCTCAGACCGAACTCGGCTTTCACCGGCTCTGCGAGCGCCGCGAGCACCTGCCGATCCATGACGTTGAGCGCCGTCAGGAAGAACATCACGCCGAGCACGTAGCGGGCGTAGGCGCGGGAGGGCTCGGGCGGCATCGGCCTGACGATATCGTGCCGCGCGCGGAGCGCCGTCAGCCCTCGGACACCCCGAGCAGCGCCCACGCGCTCCGCGCTCCGTCGATCGCGGCGCTCATGATCCCGCCCGCGTAGCCCGCGCCCTCGCCCACCGGCCACAGGTTCGGGAAGCCCGTCGCCCGGCGCGTGACGGGGTCACGCGGTATCCGCAGCGGCCCGGAGCTGCGCGACTCGACGCCGACCAGCAGCCCCTCGGCGCTCGCGTAGCCCGGGAGCGGTCGTTCGAAATGCGCGATCCCGGCGCGCAAGGCCTCGGTGATCGACGTCGGCAACAGCGTGTCGATCCGCACGGCGCTCGTGCCCATCTTGTAGCTGCTCCGAGGCAGCGCCGACGAAGCGCGCCCCGCGACGAAGTCGTCGACGCGCTGCGCGGGAACGGAGTAGTCGCCGCCCCCGGCCTCGAAGAAGCGAGCCTCGAGCGCGGCCTGATAGTCGATGCCAGCGAAGACGCCGTCGCCGTATTCGCGGGGGCCGAGGGTCACGACGAGCCCGGAGTTCGCGAAGGGGGACGAGTGCCGCGAGTTGCTCATGCCGTTCGTGCAGAGGAGCCCGGGCTGCGCGACGGCGGCCACGACCTGCCCGCCCGGACACATGCAGAAGCTGTGGACCGCTGCGATTCCGTCCTTCGCCTTCGCGACGAGCGAGTAGTAGGCGTGGCCGAGACGGTCGAGGTCCGCGCCCTCCCCGAAGCGACCGACGTCGACGAGGGATTGCGGGTGTTCGACCCGCAGCCCGAGCTGGAACGGCTTCGCCTCGAGCGCGAGCCCTCCGGCGTGGAGCGCGCGGAGGGTATCTCGCGCGCTGTGTCCGAGGGCCAGGACGACGCCATCGCAATCGAAGCGACCCGCGCTCGTGAGGAGCGCTTCGATCGCCGCGTCCGAACCGCGCTCGAAGCCCTCGAGCCGCGTCCCGAAATGGAACGCGACGCCCATGTCTTCGAGGCGGGCGCGAAGGCGCGGGAGGATGCGGTGCAGACGGTCGGTGCCGACGTGGGCCCGGGCGTCGAACGCGATCTCGGGATCCGCACCGGCCTCGATCAACGTCGCGACGATCGGCTCCTCGAGGGCGTGCTGGGTGCGGGTGTAGAGCTTGCCGTCGGAGTAGGTCCCCGCGCCGCCCTCCCCGTAGAGGAGGTTCGACTCGGGATCGAGCTCGCCGGTGCGGGTGAAGTGCGCGACGGCACGTCCGCGATCGCGCAGCGCCGGCCCGCGGTCGAAGAGATCGACCGTCACGCCGTTCGCGGCGAGGGTCCACGCCGCGTAGAGCCCGGCGGGCCCCGCACCGACGACCGCGATCCGACGCTTCCGCGCCGCCGCCTCGACATCGTCGCGCTCGAAGCGCGCCGGGGGCGGCAGGTCGCGCAGACGACCGTTCTTGCGCGCGCGGTCGAGGGTGGCGGCGAAGCTCGGATCGGTGTCGGACGCGAGCGTCAGGTCCACGTGATGCACGAAGCGGAGATGGTGTCGGCGGCCGCGGCGCCGCGCATCGAGGGCGCGGTGGGCGATGCGGAGCGCGGTGATTCGATCGACTTCGATGCCGAGGTGTTGCGCACATCTTGCGCGCAATTCGCGTTCGGGCTCGTCGACGCGAAGCTCGACGCCCATCACGCGCAGCCGGTGTGACGCGCGCGACCCCGATTCGGCTCCGTCGGACGATGAGTTCGATGCGTCGCTCACGGCGCGCGAGTCTATCGCCTCAAGCGAGCCGACGGGCCCTCCGATCGATTCCGGAAGGGCGCAGTGTTTCGACGACGACGGAATCGCGTCGAATCCGCGCCCAGCCACCTCCGCAACGAGCACGCATCCGACATGAACACCTGGAACGGCACGCATCTCACCCCCCTCACGCAGGACCCGATCCTCGTGCTGGGTCCCGACGGACCGTTCCGGCGCGCGCTCACGAACGAGGTCGAGGCCCTGCCGGCGCCGGTCCTCGTCGCCGACTCGCTCCGGCAGGCGATCGACGAAGCCCCCGCCTTCGAGTGCGCACCCGGAATCGTGCTCGTCCCGGAAGCCTGGATCGACGACGACTTCGAGACCGGACTCGCCGAGCTGCGCATCCGCGCCGGTTCGCCCGCGCTCGTCCCGATCGCGTTCGGTCGCGCCCCCGACGACGAGCGACGACGCGAAATCCGCCAGGCGGGCGTCGACCTCGCGCTCTTCGGACGCTTCGGCCGCCACGCACTCCGGTTCCAGGTGAACCGCGCGGTCTCGCCCTGGGCCGATCGATCTCCCCGCGGCGAACGTCGCGCGCCGGTCGAGTGGCGCACGCGGACCTACTCCTCTGGCAAGGAGAAGTCGGTGCGCTGCTACAGCCTTTCCAGCGGCGGCGCCTACTTCGTGACGCCGCGCCCCTGGGTCGTCGGCTCCGACGTCGCCCTCGAGCTGCCCGTCGGCCGCGATCGGCTGCTGGTATCGGGGCGCATCCTCTACACGAACATGGGCGACGGCCGGAACGGCCTTCCGCGCGGCATGGCCGTGGCGTTCCGACCGCTCTCGGAGCACATCCAGCAGGTGATCCGCGAAGACGTGACCACCACCCACGAAGCACTCGAGGTCTGAGCGCTACCGTCCTTGCCTCGTCCGACGTCACGCAGTCGACGCGGAGGGAGACGTCCATGGATCCGGCCCGGCTCGACCCGGCCCAACGCAGCCACGACCTCGAGCGCGCCCAGACCGAGACCTTCGACCTCGTCGTGATCGGCGGTGGGGTCGTCGGCGCCGGGACCGCCCTCGATGCCGCGAGTCGCGGCCTCTCGGTCGCGCTGATCGAACAACGCGACTGGGCCTCGGGCACGTCGAGTCGCTCCTCGAAGTTGATCCACGGTGGCTTGCGCTATCTCGAGCAGCTCGACTTCGGGCTGGTGCGCGAGGCCCTCGCCGAGCAGACGCTCCTGCTGGAGCGGCTGAGCCCGCACCTCGTGAAGCCGGTCGCGTTCCTCTATCCGCTCACGCGACGGCTCTGGGAACGCCTCTACGTCGGCGCGGGCACGTTCCTCTACGACACCCTCGCCGGACGCCGCGCCCTGCCCCGCCACCGACACCTCACGCGTCGCGGCGTGCTGCGTCGATTCCCCGGTCTGCGCGGCGACCGCATGGTCGGCGGCATCCAGTACTACGACGCCCAGGTCGACGACGCGCGGCACACGATGACCCTCGTTCGGACGGCGCGCGTCCATGGCGCAGCGACCCTGTCGAGCGTGCGGGCCGAAGGCTTCTACATGTCCGGCGCGCGGGTGGCGGGTGTCGAAGCGAAGTGCCTCGAGACTGGTGCCGAGCTCACCATTCGCGGGCGGCAGGTCGTGAACGCGACCGGTGTCTGGACCGACATCGTGCAGAAGCACGCCGGTCGCGGCCGCATCCACGTGCGCGCCTCGAAAGGCATCCACCTCGTCGTCCCGCGCGATCGCATCCACGGCGACGCAGGCCTGATCCTGCGCACCGAGAAGAGCGTGCTCTTCGTGATTCCGTGGGACAGCCACTGGATCGTCGGCACCACCGATACCGACTGGAACCTCGACCTCGCGCACCCCGCCGCGAGCCGGAGTGACATCGAGTACCTGCTGGATCGCGTGAACGCGGTCCTCGCACAGCCGCTCCGCCACGAGGACATCGAGGGCGTCTACGCGGGGTTGCGACCGCTCCTCCAGGGAGAGAGCGACGCCACGAGCCAGCTGTCCCGCGAGCACGCCGTCAGCCAGTCCGTGTCGGGCCTGATCACCGTCGCCGGGGGCAAGTACACGACCTATCGCGTGATGGCGAAAGACGTGGTCGACGTCGCGGCCCGCGGACTCGAGCAGAAGGTTCCGGCGTCGTGCACCCACGAGACGCCGCTCGTCGGCGCCGCCGGATATCGCGCCCATTGGAACCGGCGCGAAGCGCTGGCGGAAGAGACCGGGCTCCACGCGCACGTGATCGAGCGGCTCCTGAATCGCTACGGCACGCGCATCCACGAAGTGCTCGCGATGATCGACGAGCGGCCGGAGCTCGGCCAGCCCATCGAGGGCGCACCGACCTATCTCGCCGCCGAGATCCGTTATGCGGCGAGCCACGAGGGCGCGCTGCATCTCGACGACGTATTGACCCGGCGCACCCGCATCTCCATCGAGACCTTCGATCGCGGCACGATCGCCGCGCGCCCCTCGGCTCGGCTGATCGCCGAGGTATTCGGTTGGGACGAGGAGACGACCTCCCGCGAGGTCGCGCACTACGAGGCGCGGGTGCGGGCGGAGCGCGAGAGCCAGGAGCAGCCCGACGACCAGACCGCCGATGCCGCGCGCGTGGGCGCGCCGGACGTCCGTCTCGGCGACGTCGCCGCGGAACGCGCCCCCGTCGTCTCCCTCGAAGAGGCCCGTCACAGGCACTAAGCTGGCTCCATCGCGCGAGGACCCGTGCGCGATCGCGCGAGGCCCGTGCGCGCGAAGGAGCCCCGCCATGACGAAGACCCCGAACGACGCGACCCCCACGCGCCTCCCGATCGGTGAAGTCGCGCGACGATGCGGCCTCGCCACGTCGGCGATCCGCTACTACGAGCGCGAGGGCTTGCTGCCGCAGGCACCCAAGGAAGGCGGACGTCGGGTGTACGACGCCGACGTGCTCGATCGACTCGCGGTGATCGAGCTGGCGAAGGGCACGGGCATGACGCTCTCGGAGACGAAGACGCTGCTCTCGCCCGTCGGACGGGGGCGGACCGCGGCCCAGTCGTGGCGGCGGTTCGCGCAGGACAAGCGTGCGGAGCTCGACGAACGGATCGAGCAGCTCGAGCGCATGCGAACGCTGCTCGGGACGCTCTCCGGCTGCGACTGTCCGACGCTGGAAGATTGTGGCCGGGCGATGCGCTCCGGATCTGGATGTTAGGCGACTACGAAGAGAAGGGATGATCGAATGACGACGAACGGAGTCGCAGGCATGGGGAATCGAATCGGTGGCGCGGAGAGCCTGCGCGGACAGCGTGCGCTCGTGATCGGCGCCAGCAGCGGCATCGGCCTCGCCTCCGCTGAGGCGCTCCTCGCGGACGGCGCCGACGTCTTGATCTGCGCCCGCGACGGCGAGCGCCTCGAAGCGGCCGCGGATCATCTCCGCAAGGCCGCGCCCGCAGGCGGCACGGTCTCGAGCCGCAGCTGCGACGGCATGGAAGGTGCACAGGTGGCCGCGGCCGTCGAAGAAGCCGCGGGCGATTCCGGCCTCGACATGGCGGTGTCGGTTCCGGGCGGGGGCAACTACTGCCCGGTGCTCGGCTACGACGACGACGAGTTCTCGGCGACGATCGACCTGAACGTGCGGCCGACCTACCTGATGATCAAATACGCCGGACTCGCGATGGTGAAGAACGGCGGCGGCTCGATCGTCGTGACGAGCTCGACCGCGTCGATCCTCTCCTCGCCCTTCCTGGCCGCTTACTGCGCCGCGAAGGCCGCCTGCGACCAGCTGGTGAAGGTGTCGGCGGACGAGGTCGGTCAGCACGGGATCCGCGTGAACGCGGTTCGCCCAGGCCTCACCCGCACCGGCGCGACCGACTCGATGTTCGAGAACCGTCCCCTCGTCGAGGCGTTTCTCACCGAGCAACCGATCCGGAAGGACGGCGCCCCGGAAGACATCGGCCGCGCGATCCGCTTCCTCGCGGGCCCCGAGTCCGCCTGGATCACCGGCCAGGCGATCACCGTCGACGGCGGCCACACGATCCGGAAGTTCCCGTGGCTCGAGGACGTCGCGAAGGCGGTGGCCGGGGAGGAGGTCTTCGACGCGATCGCTCGCGGCGAGCTACCCTGAATTCGCGCCCCGAGGATCGCCATGTCGACCGCCCTATCGACCGAAGGCACGCCGGCGCCGCTTTCGCCGGACCCCACCGAGCTCGCCCATCTCCAGGATCACGGCTACGTGATCCTGCCCTCCGTCCTGTCGAAGGACGAGGTCGAGACGATTCGCGGCGAGCTCGCGCCCTACCTGACGCATTTCGGCCGGAATCCCTTCGAAGGCTGGAAGACCCAACGCGTCTACGCGCTCCTCGCGAAGGCACCCTCGATCGCGTCGCTCGTCGAGCATCCCCGCGCGCTCTCCCTCGTCGACCAGTTCCTCGCCCCGACCTATCTACTCTGGGGCGGGCTCGCGATCAACAAACACCCGGGCGAGGATCGGCAGGACTACCACGCCGACGACGAAGCCGGTGCGGCGCCGCGGCCTCGACCGCCCCAGGGCATCAGCACGATGTGGGCCCTCGACGACTTCACGGACGAGAACGGCGCGACCGAGATCATCCCCGGCAGTCACCGCTTCGGGCCCGGTGAAGTCCCCGCGCACGACGACGCGCGCACGTTCAAGGCGGTCATGCCTGCGGGCTCGGTCCTGATCTGGCAGGGCACGCTCTTCCACCGCGGCGGGGCCAACCGAACCGACGCGACACGCCTCGGC
Source organism: uncultured Spirochaetaceae bacterium (assembly GCA_964488255.1). Lineage (GTDB taxonomy): Bacteria > Myxococcota_A > UBA9160 > UBA9160 > UBA4427 > UBA4427. Next base: position 408,880 of record CAZAUR010000003.1, read on the forward strand.
ATCACGCTGCAGTACTGCCAGCCCTGGCTACGCCAGATCGAGAACATGGTCCTCGCGGTCTCGCCCGAGCGGGCGGCGCGCTATTCGAAGCGCGTGCGCGCGATGCTCGGCTACGACCTGATGGGCCATTCGTTCATGGGCTACGTCGACGGCCGGAATCCGAGCAAGCTCGTCGACGCGTACGTGGACGAGGACTAGCAGGCGGAGCGTCGGTCCGAGGCCGAGCGGATCGGAAACGCCAGTCCGCTGCGCGGTGCTAGGCGTCCTCGGTATGTCGATGCGGAGCCAACGGAGGCCCACGTCGCCCTCCCGAGAATCTGGTTGACCCGGACCAGCGCGACGCGCATATCGATCGGGGGGAAACCTCGATGAGATCTCGCTCGTTCGCTCTCGCAATCGTCATCTGCGCTCTGGCCGCTACGAACAGCGCGTCGGCACAGGTCTGCACCTCGCTCTCGCTCAGCAGCCAGGCGGACGTCAACGCCGTGAGCTGCACCACGGTGACGGATTTCATGATCATCTCGGGATCCGACATCACGGACCTGAGCCCCTTGTCGTCGATCACGTCCGTCGGCGGATACATGTTCGTCACCTCCAATCTCGCGCTCACGAACCTCGATGGGCTCGCCGGCATCAGCTCCGTCGGCGGAACGGTCAGCATCAGCTCCAACCTGGCGCTCGCGAACGTCGATGGTCTCGCCGCCCTCACATCCGTAGGCGGATCCCTGTCCATCTTCCGGAATTACGCTCTCACGCACGTCGACGGACTCGCCAACGTCGGGTCGATCGGCGGAAGCCTCTCCATCAGCACCAACCCCGTGCTTTCGAACGTCGACGGGCTCGCCGGCATTCCGTCGGTCACGGGGCAACTGACCGTCTTCGGCAACGATGCGCTCACTCAGATCGACGGTCTGTCCGGACTCACGTCTGTGGGCATCCTCCAGGTCGAGAACAACGCCGCGCTCGCGAACGTGAACGGGCTGGCCGGGGTCGTTTCGCCAATCGGCATCATACTGATCGAGCGAAATGCGTCACTGACGAACATCGACGGGCTCGGGGGCATCTCGACGGTCGGTTCGATCCTGTCCGTCGATGACAACGACGCTCTCGCGAACATCGACGGGCTGGCTGGGATCACGTACGTGACCGGGTACGTGTCGATCGAACGCAACGCTTCGCTCGTAAGCGTCAGCGGGCTCAGCGGCATCACGTCCATCCCGGGTGACTTTCTCATTCGGGACAACCCTCTGCTCGGGAGTTACCTCGGCCTGGGCGGCCTCGCGTCGGTGGGCGGCGATCTGTTCTTCAGCGACACCGCCGCGACGAACGTCGATGATTTGGCGGGTCTCGTGACCGTCGGAGACGACCTGCGCATCAGCCGGCACCCCTCGCTGACGAACGTCGACGGGCTTTCGGGCGTCACTTCCGTCGGGGGAAACCTTACCTTCTCCTCCAACGCCGCCCTGACCGACCTCGACGGCCTGGCCAACCTCACGTCGATCGGATTCGGCGTGACGATCGCCGGCTGCTCCGTTCTCGCGAGCCTGGACGGCCTGGCCGGCGCCACTTTGCTCGGCGCGGGGGGGGTCGTCGTCAGAGACAACGCGCTGCTGACGAATATCGACGCGCTGAGCGGCATGGCTTCGGGCACGGTCACCAGCGTGCAGATCGAGAACAACCCGGCTCTCACGAACCTGAACGGCCTGGCCAACGTCACTTCGCTCAGCGCAAGCCTGACGATCGAGTCCAACCCGCAGCTGTTGAACCTCAACGCGCTGAGCGGCCTCTCTTCGGTCGGCGGTAGTCTGACCATCCAGTCGAATCCGCTGCTCACGCATCTCGACGCACTGGGCGGCGTCTCGGCGGTTTCGTCGAGCGTGATCATCACCGACAACATCGCGCTCGCGGACCTCGACGGCCTCGCCGGACTCACCTCGATCGGGAGCCACGCGCGATTCATCGACAATCCGGTCTTGAGCAGCTTCTGCGGACTCTTCCCCCTCGTCGACACGATTGGAGGGCCGGGCGGCAGCTACGTCGTTTCCGGCAACGCCGCCAATCCGACGCTGGCGGATATTCTCGCAGACGGCCCGTGCACCGTTCTCGGCGTTCCGTCTCTGGGTCCATCCGGGATGACGGCGCTGATGTGCATACTCTTGATCGCGGCGTCCCAGGCGGTTGGCCCGATCCGAGCCGGCGCGTCGAGGCGTTGACCGAACGTCTCCAGTCGGCGCCCGTCGATCAGAGGCTGCGCGGATCGCTCGCGTCGACCTCGCTGAGGACCGGCGGCAGCGTGAGCACGTGCCACGCCCCGACCGGCTCGAGCATCTCCGACACGGTCCGTCGCACGTCCCGCGACAACGCCGCGAGCTCGCGGCCGATCACCACGCGCCGTTGCTCGCACTCCGCCTGCACGGGCAGGGGTCGCCGGCCGAGACCGAGATCGAGCAGCACCTCGTCCTCGTGGTCCTTGAGCGCCTGGTGGTTGAGCGCGAGATAGGCGTGGTAGTCGCGGGCCACCTCTTCGAGCGCCGCGAGGAGCGAGATCGGGATCACGTCCTGCTCTTCCTCCGCCGCGCCGGCCTCGGCGGCGAGCAGATCCTCGCCGAAGCGCACCAGCCGCGGAGCCTGTCGCGCGAGATGGTCGCGCGCGTGGTCGTGCACCAGCACCTCGGTCTCGAGCCACGCGGCGAGCAGCCGATCCGGTCGCGTCGGACGGCGACCGAGCAGGAACCCTGCGGCCTCCAGATGTTCCGCGAGCCGCTCCAGGGTCGACCAGGAGCGCCGCGGCCAATGGGGCAGCCAGAGCTCGACCCAGTCTTCGAGGATCCGCGCGCACGCGCACCGGACCGCCGTCGTCGGGAGCAGTCGCGGCTCGGGATGGACGCGCTCCAGCCACTCGCGGATCGCGAACGGATCCGCGAGCACGAACCCCTCGGGCGTGCGAAGGAAGGGCCCGTCCTCCCGTCCCGCCCGCGCGGCCAGCGCCATCGCCAGGGACGGCGTCTCGTCGACGAGCTCGACCGACAATGCCTTCGCCATCAGAATCGAGGCGAGGCCCGCCGAGTCCCGCTGGGCGAGATCGCCGTAGAGCGTGTAGCGGCGGACGGACTCCACGAACGCGGGCCTCGCTCAGCCCCAGTCGATCGCTAGATCGACCACGAGGTCGGGGTGGATGGACATCGCGACCGGGCAGCCCCGGGCGGTCTCGTCGAGCTTCGCCCGCGCCGCCTCCGGCAGACCCGCGGGCATCGTGAGCTCGACGACCAGCCTCCCGACACGGCGCCGCGGCTCGAGCTCCATGTGCTTCTCGACCTGCGCCCGCGCGCCATCGATCTTCCAGCCCTCGCGATCGCCGACGATCGCCATCGTCGTGAGCATGCAGCTCCCGAGCGACGTCGCGAGCAGGTCGGTCGGCGAGAACGCCTCGCCCTTGCCCTGGTTGTCGACGGGGGCATCGGTCTCGACGTTCGCCTGCGACGGGCCATGGACCGCGGTCGTGTGCAGACCGCCCTCGTAGACCAGCTTCATCTCGACCATCGGATCGCTCCCGCGGCGTTCGTTCCCCGAGAGAGTGCCCGATGCCGCGCGTTCACGCCGCCGGGTCGAGGCCCCGTCGTGCTAGCCTCGCCCTTTCACCGGCAGCTGGCGCGCAGACAGAGGAAGACGTCCCCGGAATGGCAGAAGAATCGAATCCGGGTCCCCCTTCCTTCGCGCAAGCAGATCGCGACGAGCGCCTCGTCGAGGCCCTCGGTCGGCTCGGTCACGAGACGTTCCGCCCGGGCCAACAGGAGGCGATCGAGGGCCTGCTCGATGAGCGCCGGATGTTGCTGGTCGCCCCGACCGGCGGAGGCAAGAGCCTCTGCTACCAGCTGCCGTCCCTGCTGCTGGAGGGCACCACGGTCGTCGTCTCACCGCTAATCGCCTTGATGCGCGATCAGGTCGATGCCCTCGAGCGACTCGGGATCGAGGCGACGTACCTGGCGTCCACCCTCGACGGCGCGGAGATGGCGCGGCGCCTCGACGACCTCGAGGCCGGGCGCGTGCGGCTCATCTACGTCGCCCCCGAGCGCCTCGTCTTTCCGCGCTTCCGCGAGATCCTGCGCGGAATCGAATGCCCGCTCTTCGCGATCGACGAGGCCCACTGCATCTCGGAGTGGGGTCACGACTTCCGGCCCGAGTACCTGGAGATCGGTCACGTCCTGAAGGAGCACCCGGACGCCCGGGTCCTGGCCTGCACGGCGACCGCGACGCCCTTCGTCCGGGACGAGATCCTCGTGCGACTGGGTCTCCCGAGCGAGACGCCCCAGCTGGTCCGGGGCTTCGCGCGTCCGAACCTCGCGCTGCGTGTGCTCGAGGTCGAGCGGGCGGCGGATCGTCGTCGCGCCGTCGACGGGGTGCTGCTCGAGACCCTGGGCGCGCCTGGCGAAGGACGCGGCTGCGCGATCATCTACGGTCCGACCCGCAAGAGCACCGAGAGCGAGCGCGATCGACTGATCGACCGCGGATGGCGCGCGGAGTCCTATCACGCCGGCCTCACGCCCGCGGAGCGCGACCGCGTCCACGCCGCCTTCGCCGACGGCGAGCTCGAGGTCGTCGTCGCGACGAACGCCTTCGGGATGGGCATCGACCGCGCCGACGTGCGCGCGGTGATCCACCTCGCGCCGCCGGGCTCGATCGAGGCCTACTACCAGGAGGTCGGCCGCGCCGGCCGCGACGGCGAGCCCGCGGTTGGACAGATGCTCGTGGGCGCGGGTGACCTCGCGCGCCGCCGCGCGTTGATCGAAAGCGACTCGACTTTTTCAGAGGGCCGCGGGGCGCTCGATGGCCCCGGCGCGAGCGAGAGCGCGCGCCATCGCTGGAGCCTCTTCCTCGAGCTGATGCGCTTCGCCGAGGGCGGGAGCTGTCGACACGATGCGGTATTGCGGTACTTCGGCGACGAAGAGGAGACCCTGTCGGGCTGTGGTCGCTGCGACGTGTGCGCGCAGTTCGGCGCGGGGGGCGCACGCGCGAACGACGAGGACGCGGAAGAGGTGGCTCTGCTCGTGCGGAAGTCCCTCTCCGCCGTCGCGCGCATCCACGGACGCTACGGGCTGTCGGCCGCCGTTGCGTTGTTGCGCGGCGTCGACGATCCGCGCCTGCGCGGCGCCGGGCTCGATCTGACCAAGACCTTCGGGATTCTCTCGGAACGCAGCGAACTCTGGCTGACCCGGCTCCTGCGTCGCTGCGTGACCGCTGGATGGGTCGACTTCGACGGCGGAGATCGACCGGTCGCGGTGCTGACCGAGGCGGGCGCCGCGGTCATGCGCGGCGAACGCGAGGCGCGACTGCTCCTGCCGCCCGAGAAGGGCGCGCTCGTGCGATCGGCGCCGACCGCGAAGGGAGCGGGCTTCGTCGTGCGCAAGAAGGGCGCGGGCGCCGCGGACGACGAGGCGCTGGACGTAGCGGCACAGGCGCGCTTCGAAGCGCTCCGCGCCCATCGCCTCACCGTCGCGCAGGTCGAAGGCGTTCCGCCCTACGTGATCGCCAGCGATCGATCGCTCCGGGACGTGGCGCGACTCTTCGCAGAGCCGCCGTCCCGGATCGAGGATCTCACCCTCGCCCACGGAATCGGAGACGCGAAGGCGCAGCGCTACGGAGAGGGCCTGTTGAAGGTCCTGTCGGACCTGGCCGCCGAAACGAGCAGTCCGGGCGGAGACTGAGCACGGCTACTGAGTCGCGTTGTCCGCCAGCGCGGCGATGCCGTCCTTCTCGAAGGCCGCTCTTCCGCTCGCGCTCGCGATTCGCTCGATCAAGTCGCCTTGCAGGCGCTCGGGGATGATCGCGACGACGACGGCCTGGGCGGACTTCTCGCTCGACGCGACCCAGCAATGGGGCAGGCTCGGATCGAAGTGGATCGAGTCTCCCGGGCCGATCTCGAAGACGTCGCCGCCGATGTCCGCGCGGACCTCGCCCTCTTCGACGAGCATGATCATCTCGCCGTGGAACTGCCAGGGCTCGTGGCCCTCCATTCCGGCGCCGACACCCGGCTCGATGCGGACGCGCCAGACGTCGAGCTTGTTGCGCGGGATCGTCCCGACCAGGTGCTCGATCGCGCCTTTGTCCGTCACCGAGAAGGTCTGTCGGTCGTCGCGCCGCATCACCGCGACCTGACGTCCGACGTCGACTTCGGCGAGCAGCTCGCTCGGCCGGCGGTTCAGCCCGTGCGCGACCTTCAAGAGGACCGCGATCGTCGGGACCGTCTGGAGATTCTCGATCTTGTGGATCGTGCTCGCCGAAACGGAGGAGCGATCTCCCAGCTGTTGAAGAGTCAATCCGGCTTCGTCGCGCCAGCTTCGAATGCGGGCGGCGATGCGCTTGAGGTCTTCGTCCACGATGGAATCCTCGAGACCAGATGACAGACGCAAATCAACGTCCCCCCAGAAGACCTTCTGCATGTGGCGCGTGAAGGCGTTGCGCCGCAAGCCGAACGATTGCCGTTCTCACAGTCGGTAATTCTGGGGATCCGCCGATCGTCACACTCCCCGGCTCGCCCCCGGGAGAATCCTCGGCCTCTGGAAACGCGATCGTACCCTCGCGACGAAATGCGGCAAGGCGTCAGATCCCCTCGGCGCGTGGCTTTGCCGATCGGAGACGCAGAGCTGCCGGTCTGCGACGTTGTCGAACGGTTGTCGATTGCTCGCAGCGGCCCGTCGTGAATCCGCGCGGTTGCCGAAGACGTTGCGAGCCCGTTGCGTGCGCGAAACCGACGCATGCGGGTGCGAAACGGTGACCGCAACTTTCTTCGACGAGCGGAACCGTTTTCTCTTCGCTCGGCGCTCATGCGCAGTCGGTCGACGCGGCCGGCGCTCGACCGGTTCGATTCGAAGCGTGCGATTCGAAATCAAGATCGAATCGGCGACGCCACTGGCGAGGCCCCCCGTCGGTGCCGATCGCTCCGACGCGATCGAGAGCGCGCGTGGCGACCCCTCGTCGGGGCCTCCAGAGGCCCTCTGAAGGGGGTTTCGGGCCCTCGGTAGAACGTGTTTCACCTCCCTGATCTCGCGGCTATGGTCTCGGTGCCGGGCGGCGACCGGCCCCGTTCGCCGCTCCCCATCCAGCCCAGACCCCCTGCCCGATTTCGCCGGATCCGGCCTCGAGGCGCCACGTCGCGCTTCTGGCCTCCGCGACGGGCGAGGGCTCCTCCCGGAGGCAAATAGATGTACATCGACCTCACCGACGACCAGAAGGCGCTCCGCCAGAAGCTGCGGGGGTACTTCGACGAGCTCATGACGCCCGAAGTCAAGGCTCAGGTCTCCGGCATGGAAGGCGGTACGAAGTACCGCGAGCTCGTCCGTCAGATCGGCAAGGACGGGTGGCTCGGCGTCGGCTGGCCGAAGGAGTTCGGCGGCGGCGGAATGACGATGGTCGAGCAGATGATCTTCCTCGAAGAGCAGCGGCGCTCCGGTGCGCCCTTCCCCTTCGTCACGGTCTCGACCGTCGGCCCCGCGCTGATGGAGCACGGCAGCGAGGAGCAGAAGGCCGAGTTCCTGCCGCGCATCCTCGCCGGCGAGTGCCACTTCTCGATCGGTTATTCCGAGCCGAACGCCGGGACCGACCTCGCGAGCCTGACCACGACGGCGGTCGCGGACGGCGACGACTACATCATCAACGGCACGAAGATGTTCACGTCCGGCGCGACGGACACGGACTACATCTGGCTCGCCACGCGAACGGACCCCGACGCCAAGAAGCACAAGGGCATCACGATGTTCATCGTGCCCGCGGACAGCGAGGGCTTCAGCGCCGCGCCGATCCACACGCTCTCGGGCTCGGCGACTGCGATGTCCTACTACGAGAACGTCCGCGTTCCCAAGGAGAACATCGTCGGCGGCCTGAACGGCGGCTGGAAGCTGATCACGTCCCAGCTGAACCACGAGCGCGTCGGCCTCGCGGCCTTCGGCTCCGCGACCTACGCGCGAACCGAGCGCGTGATCGAGTGGGCCCGGGACACCGAGACGCCCGACGGGCAGAAGATGCTCGACCTGCCCTGGGTCCAGTCGAACCTCGCCGAGGTCTACGCGCGGATCGAGGCGATGAAGCTCCTCAACTGGCGCATGGCGTTCCAGCTCGAGTCCGGCTTCGTGAACCCCGCGGACGCGTCCGCGGTCAAGGTCTACGGCACCGAGGTCGTCCTCGACGTCTACCGCCTGCTGCAGGAGATCGTCGGCCCGTCCGCGCTCGTGCAGTCCGGTTCGCCCGCAGCGCAGATCAACGGCGAGATCGAGCACGAGTCGCGACTCGGGACGATCAACACCTTCGGCGGCGGCGTGAACGAGATCCAGCGCGAGATCGTGTCGATGGCCGGTCTGCGCATGCCGCGCGTGCCGCGTTAGGCGAGGGAAGGAACCCAGAGCCATGAGTGAAGATCTGCAGAAGACCCTCGACGGCTTCGCCGGTACCCCCGCCGGTCCGACGGGATCCTGCCCGTATGGGGTCAACGAGCCGATGATCCACCACTGGTGCGACGCGGTCGGCGATCGCAATCCGGCCTACCTCGACCCGGAGGCCGCGAAGGCGACCGGCCGGGACGGCGTGATCGCGCCCCCCGCGATGTTGCAGGCGTGGACGATGCGCGGACTGCGCCCGCCGACGGCGGAAGAGGTGGCGTACGCCGAAGCGCAGGGTGACGAGAAGATGCCCCTCGAGGTCCTCGACGACGCGGGCTTCACGTCGGTCGTCGCGACGAACTGCGAGCAGGAATATTTTCGCGAGCTGACCCCGGGCGACCAGCTCAGCCACGAGGTCACGACCGAGTCGATCTCGGGCGAGAAGAAGACCGGCCTCGGCGTCGGACACTTCGTGACCCAGCTCTACACCTTCAAGGACGCCGGGGGCGAGGTCGTCGCGACCATGCGCTTCCGCATCCTCAAGTTCCGACCGCCGGCCGCTGGCTGAGCGTTCCCGACGAGAACGGAGTTCCCCCGATGAATTTCGAATTCAGTGAAGAAGAAGAAGCGGTCAGCGAGCTGGCCACGCAGATCCTCGGCGACGCGACGAGCTTCGACCGACTGCGTGAAGTCGAAGCCGACGCCGACGGTCCGGGCTACGACGCGGAGCTCTGGGGCGCGCTCGCCGAGGCGAACCTCCTCGGTCTCGCACTCTCCGAGGACCACGGCGGACAGGACTGGAGCTTCCTCGCGCTCTGCATGCTCTTCGAGCAGGCGGGTCGCAACCTCGCACCGATTCCGCTCCTCGAGTCGATCGTCTATACGGCGCTGCCGATCCAGCAGTTCGCGAGCGACGCGCTCAAGAAGGAGCTGCTGCCGAAGGTGATCGCCGGGGACACCGTCCTCACGGCGGCCTTCTTCGAGCTCGGCGACCCGGCCCTCGCGCGCAAGGCACGCACGAAGGCCGACGAGTCCGGGGACGGCTTCAGCCTCTCGGGCGAGAAGGTCTGCGTCCCCTATGCCGCTGCCGCGACCAAGATCCTCGTCTCCGCCCAGGCCGACGCGGGCCTCGGCCTCTTCCTGGTCGATCCGGGCGCCGCGGGCGTCACCCTCGCGCAGCAGGAGACGACGGCCCACGAGCGACAGTTCGTGTTGACCCTCGACGGCGTGAGCGCCTCCGGCGACGACGTCGTCGCGGCCCCCGGTCGCGGCGAAGAGGTCCTCGACTGGCTCGAGCCGCGGGCCGCGACGGTGCTCTCGGCCCTTGCAGTCGGCGTCGCCAGCGAAGGGCTCCGGCAGACCGCCGCCTACACGAGTGAGCGCAAGCAGTTCGACAAGGCGATCGGATCCTTCCAGGGCGTGTCGCTGCGCGCGGCCGACGCGTACATCGACGTCGAGGCGATGCGCACGACGATGTGGCAGGCGGCCTGGCGGATCGACAACGGCGACTCGGGCGAGAAGCAGGCGGCGATCGCCAAGTGGTGGGCCTGCATGGGCGGCCACCGCGTGAGCCACACGTGCCAGCACCTCCACGGCGGCATCGGTGCCGACGTCGACTATCCGATCCATCGTCACTTCCTCCGCCTCAAGCACGTCGCGATGACCCTCGGCGGGTCGAGCGAGCAGCTCGCCCATCTCGGTGCCCTGATGGCCGAGGAGGCGAAGAGCGGCCTCGATGCAGGAGCCATCCTCTCATGAGCGAATCGATCGAAACCCGTTCCCACGCGTCCGTCTCGGTCGGCGACAAGCTGCCGGCCCTCGAGATCCCGCTGTCGACGACCCTGATCGTGTCGACCGCGATCGCGAGTCGCGACTACCAGGACGTGCACCACGACCCGAAGCTCGCGAAGGAGCGGGGTTCGCCGGACATCTTCATGAACATCCTGACGACCAACGGCTTCGTCGGGCGCTTCGTGACGGATTGGACTGGCGCGGGCGCGACGCTCAAGAAGATCGACATCCGCCTCGGCGCGCCGAACTACCCCGGCGACACGATGACGGTCGAGGGCGCGGTCACCGCCAAGGACGACGAAGCGGGCACCATCGAAGTGTCGGTCCGGGGCGCGAACCAGCTCGGCGACCACGTGACGGGAACGGTGACGGTCTCGCTTCCGAGCTGACCTCCGGCCCGGCGCGCCGATCCGGATCGATTAACGTCCGGTCGTGAGCGCGCTCTTCGGAATCGATGCACGCGGGCTGGCGGCGTTTCGGGTCGCCATCGCGGCGCTCGTCGTCGTCGACGTCGCGCTGAGGGCGCTGGACGTCCCGGCGCTCCTGACCGATGACGGCGTCCTTCCCCGGGACGGCCTCGTCGGGTATTCGATCCAGGGCATCGCCCGACCGTCGCTGCACGCCCTCTCCGGCGGCGCGCCGCTCCAGTACCTGCTGCTCGGCCTCACCGCGTGCACGGCGACCCTCCTCGGTCTGGGCATCCAGTCGCGGGCGGCCACGATCGCGACCTGGCTGCTCCTGGCCTCGGTGCAGTTCCGCAACCCCCTGGTCCTGAACGGCGGGGACCTCATGCTCCGCGCACTGCTCTTCTGGGCGATGTTCCTGCCCCTAGACCTGCGCGGTCGAGTCGGTTCGCGCCGCAGCGAAGACACCCACGCGAGCGTCCAGTCGATGGCGGGTGCCGCGCTGCTCCTGCAGGTCGTGCTTCTGTACCTGTTCGCGGCCGCACACAAATGGAGCGAGCCCATCTGGCGCGGACTCGATGCGTTCCGCGTCGCGATGACCGTCGACGGCGCGGCCACGCCCTTCGGCCAGTGGCTCGGCGCCCTGCCGGTCCTGCCGGAGCTCGGAACCGCGAGCGTACTCGCGGTCGAGACGATCGGCCCCGTCGTCGTGCTCGCCGCCTGGCGGAGCCCGCGCCTGCGGAGCGCCTCCGTCCTCGCGTTCATGGCCTTCCACCTGCTGGGTCTCGCGACGGTGTTCCGCTTCGGTCTCTTCCCGTTCGTGATGGTTGCGGCCTGGCTGCCCTTCCTCCCCGCAGCGACATGGGACCGGGTGGAGAGCGCTCTGCGCGGCCGCGTCGCGCGCGTCGGCGCCAATCCGCGGCGCGCGTCGCGCGTCGTGAACGCGGCGGTCGGGATGATCTTCGCCAGCGTCGTGTGGAGCAACTGCGCGACGATCGGCTGGGTGTCCGAGCGGCCGGACGGGCCCCTGGGCTTTCTGCGCACGCAGAACCATCTCCTCGGCCTGCATCAGCACTGGTCGCTCTGGAGTCGCCCGCCCGCGAATCGTTATTTCGTGATCGCGGGTCGGACCGTCTCGGGCGATGGCCTCGACTTGCGACGCGCCGGGGCGCCGCTCGACTTCTCGCAGGCGCCGCTTCGTTCGCAGGACGCACGCTGGTGGAAGCTCGAGCTCGGACTCACCAAGGACAACGTCGCTCCGTTCCGCGTCGGGTACGCCTGCTACTGGCTGCGCAGTTGGAACGCCGCGCACGACGACCCCGAACACGTCGACATTTCGGAGTTCTGGATGGTGCGAGGGACGCGGCAGGCGCTCCGCGCTGGAGAAGGCGAGGCCCACCTGCTCGCGCGCGTGCTGGCAAACGACCACGTGGATGCGCGGAAGGCCGGGCCGTTCGTCTGTCCGCCGTGATCAGCGGCCCGCTCGCGTGCGCCGGCGGGCCGCCCCGGCGAGCGCGATCCCGCACGCGATGAGCCCGACCGACAGTCCGGGCTCCGGGGCCGGCGTCGGCCGCGAGAACACGTCGGTCTCCGCGGCGACCCGCGGATCGGTCAGCGCGCCGTCCAGGAAGGCGATCAGATCCGCGCGCAGGGGCCCCGGGACCGGGACCGGCATCAGCGGATCGAGGTTCTCCGGATCCTGGTTGCCCGGCTGATAGAACGTGACGACCTGGTCGAGGGTCGTGAATTCGCCGGTATGCATGAACGAAGGCTTGAGCCCAACGTTCCGCAGGGTCGGCACCTTGAAGGCTCCCCGATCCGCCGCGGAACCGGTCACGGACTGCCGCCCGTCGTCCTCCGACGGATCGCGCACGCCGAGGGTGCGGAACGAGTCATCGGTGAACGTCGGCGCGGCGTGGCAGACGCCACAGTCCGCCCCGATGAAGAACTGCAGGCCGCGGAACTCCGCCGAGGTCAGCGCCGTAGCGTCCCCCGCGACGAAGGCGTCGAAGGGTGTCTGGTCCGCAACCAGCGTCCGCTCGTAGCTCGCGAGGGCGAAGGCGATGCGGACGGGCGTGACCTCGGGATCGCCGAACGCGGCGGCGAAGAGATCGGGATAGCTCGGGCCGGCGGCGATCGCGGCGACGACGTCGGCGGGCCAGTCCGTCGCGAGCGCGAGCGGGGGCACGAACTCGAGCTTCGCGACGACCTCGTCCCACGTCCGTTCCTCTTTCGCCATCTCGACGTCCGAGAGGATCGGGCCGAGGGATTGACTCTCGAGAGCCCCGCCCGTCGCCACGGCGACCGCGCCGGTGACCGGGTCGAGGAACGCATCGCCTGCCCGCCCGTCCCAGAAGAGCTCCGGCGCCCAGAGCCCCCCGAAGAAATTGGGCGCCGCGCGCCCGGTCACCTGGACGTCGAAGCCGAAGGACGCATCGGCGATCGGCGCGCCTTCTGCGTCCCGGCGCGCGACACCGAGCGAGCCGTTCACGTCGTCCGCGTTGCCGAACACCCCGTCCGCACCTGGGTGAGTGGCGAGGACCGGATCCATCCCACCGGCGGCCGGCGCGTGGCAGGTGCCGCAGGCGATCGTGTTGTCGGTCGAGAGCTGCTGATCCCAGAACAAGATCTTGCCGAGCACGGCCTTCGCGGGGGTCAGCGGATTCCCTCCGGGTTCCATGACCGGCGGGAGGGGGGCGAGCAGCTGAGCGCGCGCCGGTTGCGCGAACGCGATCGCAAAGCCGAGCACGAGAAGAAGCCGTAGGGCAGTCACGGGCATGATGTCTCCTGAGTGGGATTAAGTCCCATTTATTGCTCAGGGGTACCATGCGATCCGCGATCGTCGTCACTGAAAATGGGCTGATTGCCCATAAAATGAGATATCCCCACGGGCGTCGCCCGTGAGGGCTCTTCGAGAAAATCGAGCGCCCGCCGTCCATTCGGACGCGCACGATCAGTCCGGCTAGCGCCCGCGGCTCCGGCGGTCAGGCCGGTCGTAGAGCGCCCGCGGCTCCGGCGGTCAGGCCGGTTGTAGAGCGCCCGCGGCTCCGGCGGTCACGTCGGTCGTAGAGCGCCCGCGGCTCCGGCGGTCACGTCGGTCGTAGAGCGCCCGCGGCTCCG
>CAZAUR010000003.1:422663-451364 GCA_964488255.1 uncultured Spirochaetaceae bacterium
GCGGTCAGGCCGGTTGTAGATAGTCCGGGTAGCGCTTTCGAACGAGGCGCTTGCGGCTCATCTCTTCCATGCCCTTCAGGACATCGCGCCGACTGACCTGCCCGACCAGTCGATCCTTGTCGACGACCGGGAGCCGGCGGATCGGGGTCGTGAGGAAGTAGTGGGAGATGGCGTAGATCCCGAGCTCGGGGGGAATCGTCTTGAAACCCCGTGTCATGAATTGCTCGATGAAGGCGCCCACTTCCTGCTCTTCCTGGTAGAACTCGTCCGATGCGAGCATGCGCAGACAATCGAGCTCCGAGAGGATGCCGACGAGCAGTCCTTCGTCGTCGACCACGGGCGCGCCTGAAACCCCGTTCTTCGTCAACGTGGAGATCGCTTCGAGGATCGTCTGCTCCGGCCTGAACGTGATCAGGCTCGTCGTCATCAGATCCTGAGCGGTCAGGATTCGGTTCGGTTCTCTCATGGCGTTCTCCTTCTCGAGGGCTCGAGCGAGAGCGGCGGGTCGAGCAGTGGGATCGTCGCGCGGTTCTCTTCGGGCTCCGGGCCTCTTCGATTCGCTTCGATGCGAGCGGGCGAGTCGCGTGCGCCATCGAAATCGGGTTGCGCGGCGCGCTTCCCTCGTGCGCGCCGCGATCGGTTGCAGCGTCTCTCAGCACTCTCTATCGTACCCTGACCTGAGAAGGCTCTCCACCCAAGATCCGGGTCTTCCACAGAGGACGCCTCCCGCATTCACCCGAGTGCAGGTCGAGTGCGACAAGAGAAGCGACACGACGTCGCAGACCGACCGGAGACGCGTGCGGTCCCGCGCCTAACATCTATCGATAGCGGGCTCTACAGCCCTTCTATCGCTCGAAATCGACCACTCAGGGGAATGGCTCGGGGTTCCACCCGAGAGCGGATCCCCGCGCGTCGGGTCGCACCCGTCGGTACCGTCCCGACGCGCGCAGCGCCCCGAAGGCGACGTCCGAGACCCCAGCAGAGCGGAAAAACGTCCCGTTCATCCCTACGTAATTCAGTTGAAAGAACCCCGCCGGGACTCTACTCTCTGCCGCGTTCCAACAGCCAGAATCCTTTCGAGATCGGTCCCTTACGCGCACAACGGGTCGAGAGCTGCGCACCGCCGCGATGCGGACACACTTCGGTGTCATCCCTCGCGGAGGAGCTCGACCAGCCGGCGCCCGGACTCCGCGGCACGCAGCCCGCGGACCTTGCTGGATCGAATCGGGAGCATCGAGGTTCGCCACGGAACGGACGTCATTCGTCGCCATCGGTCGATATCGCTTGACCGCTCCATCGCACCCGTCGATGGAGGGTCCAGAACTAGCACGCGCCCACCGTCGTGAGCGCACGCTCGCGCTCGCCAGGACTCGTCCTCGCGGGCTCGAGCATTCGAAATAGAGCAAGCATGGCACTCCACAAGATCGAGAAGGGCCTCGACCTCCCGATACCCGGGAAGCCTCTGCAGGTCGTTCGAGGCACGACTCCGTGTTCGCGCGTCGCCGTGATGGCGGACGACTTCCCCGGCATGAAGCCCCGCATGCACGCCGCCGAGGGCGACACAGTGAAGCGTGGCCAGGTCCTCTTCGAGGACCGCAAGATGCCGGGCGTCCTCCACACCGCTCCGGGCGCCGGCCGCGTTCTCGCGATCAACCGCGGGGACAGGCGCGCCCTGCAGTCGATCGTGATCGACCTCTCCGAGGGCGAGCGGAACGGCAGCCCTGGCGACGACGAGTTCCAGGCCTTCGAGAAGTTCTCCGGCGCCGCGCCCGAGAGCCTCTCCGGCGACCAGCTCCGCGCGCTCCTCGTCGAATCGGGCCTGTGGACCGCGATCCGTGTCCGCCCCTTCAGCAAGGTGCCCTCCCCGGAGAGCCAGGCGGACGCCCTCTTCATCACGGCGATGGACACGAACCCGCACGCGCCGCTCCCGGAGGTCGCGCTCCAGGATCGCCTCGACGACTTCCGGCTCGGCGTGACGCTGGTCGCGAAGCTGCTCGACGCGCCGACCCACCTCTGCGTCGCGGAGCACTCGGGGCTCGCAGCCGCCCTCGGCGACGTGGCGCCGGCCAACGTGAAGGTGCAGTCCTTCGCGGGCCCGCATCCGGCGGGCACGCCCGGCTATCACATCCACGCGCTTCGCCCCGTGAATCGCGAACGCTCGGCCTGGCACATCGGCTACCAGGACGTCGCCGCGGTCGGCGCGCTCGCCCGCACGGGTCGTCTGGACGTCTCGCGCGTCATCTCGATCAGCGGACCGGTCGTCGACGACCCGCGCCTGATGAACACGCGGATCGGCGCGTGCGTGAGCGAAGCCATCCGCGACGACGTCGCCGCCGCGAACGGCGCGGAGGTGCGCGCCATCTCCGGCTCGGCGCTCTCCGGAAAACGCACCCACGACGAGGCCTTCGACTTCCTCGGCCGCTACGAGCGACAGATCAGCCTCCTCGAAGAGGATCGCGAGAACGTCTTCATGGGCTGGCTCACACCGGGCCTGGACATGTTCTCGCTCTCGGGCGTCTACCTCTCGAAGATCTTCAAGCCCAAGCGCTTCAAGTTCAACACGAACACCAACGGCAGCCAGCGCGCCATGGTCCCGATCGGCCAGTTCGAGAAGGTCATGCCGATGGACATCATGCCCACCTTCTTGTTGCGGGCCCTGATCGTCGGCGACACCGAGCGCGCGGAGAGCCTCGGCGTCCTCGAACTCGACGAAGAGGATCTCGCGCTCTGCACCTATGTCTGTCCCGGCAAGGTCAACTACGGGCCCCTCCTGCGACAGAACCTCGAACTCATCGAGAAGGAGGGCTGAGGGAGCCATGCAGTTCCTGAAGGACGCCCATCTCAACGTCAAGCACCACTTCGAAAAGGGTGGGAAGCTCGAGTTCTTCTATCCGATCTGGGAGGCCCAGTTCACGGGCCTCTTCACACCTGGCGAAGTGACTCGGACCGCCTCGCACGTGCGGGACGGCCTCGACAACAAGCGCCTGATGATCACGGTCGTGCTCGCGCTGATCCCGTGCATCCTGATGGCGATGTACAACACCGGCTACCAGGCGCAGCTCGCGATCGCCTCCGGCGCCGCGCCCCTCGACACCTGGCAGGCCTGGCTCTTCGACGCACTCGGGTTCCAGTACGACTTCCGGAACCCCTTCCTGAACACGCTGGTCGGCGCGGGGCAGTACCTGCCGATCATGGCCGCCGCGATGATCACCGGCGGCGTCGTCGAGCCGCTGACGGCGATGATCCGCAAGCACGAGATCAACGAGGGCTTCCTCGTCTCCGGCATGCTGATCCCCCTCACGCTGCCGCCGACGATCTCGCTGTGGATGGTCGTGCTCGGCACGGCCTTCGGCACGATCTTCGCGAAGGAGATCTTCGGCGGGGTCGGCATGAACTTCCTGAACCCGGCACTCACGGCCCGCGCCTTCCTGTTCTTCGCCTACCCCGCAGCAATGAGCGGCGACGCCGCCTGGATCGCCGCGGACTTCACGGGCGTCGATGGGTTCACCGGCGCGACGCTCCTCGCCAAGGCCGCCGTCACGGGCGAAGCGGCGCTTTCCGGAGCGAGCTGGATGGACGCGTTCCTCGGCTTCGTGCCCGGCTCGATGGGCGAGACCTCGGCGCTGGCGTGCCTGCTCGGTGCGCTGCTGCTCGTCTGGACCGGGATCGGCTCCTGGCGAACGATGGCCGGCGTCGTGGGTGGCACCGTCGTGATGGCGGGGCTCCTCAACTCGATTGGCTCCGATACGAACCCGATGTTCGGCATCCCGTGGTACTGGCACGCGGTCCTCGGCGGCTGGGCCTTCGGCACGGTCTACATGGCGACGGATCCCGTCAGCTCCGCGTTCACGAACGCCGGCAAGCTGATCTACGGCGCGCTGATCGGCGTGCTCGTCGTCCTGATCCGCGTCGTCAACCCGGCGTACCCGGAAGGCATGATGCTCGCGATCCTGTTCATGAACATGTTCGCGCCGCTGATCGACCACTACTTCGTGCAGGCCAACATCCGCCGAAGGGAAGCGCGTTATGCAGCATAGTACCGGCTACATCATCGGCTTCGCGGCCGCCGTGTGTCTCGTCGCCTCGCTCTTCGTCGCAGGCTCGGCCGTGGGTCTCAAGGACCTGCAGGACGCCAACAAGCGCCTCGACGTGCAGAAGAAAGTGCTCACCGTCGCCGGTCTCATGGATGCCGACGCGGGCCTCTCTGCGGAAGAAGTCGGCGCGCTCTACACCGCTTCGATCCAGCCGAAGGCGATCGAGCTCTCGACCGGGGACCCGGCACCGGACGTCGACGTCGCCAGCTACGACCAGCGCATGGCGACGAAGGGCGACGCAACGAGCGTCGAAGCGCCCGAGAACGCCTCGAAGATCCTGCGCCTCCCGAACGAGATCGTCGTCTTCGACATCGTCGAGGACGGCGAGCTCAAGGGCCTGATCCTCCCGATCGAGGGATACGGCCTCTGGGGCTTCCTCTACGGGTACCTCGCGCTCGAGCCGGACGCGCGCACGATCCGCGGCATCACCTTCTACGATCACGGCGAGACCCCGGGCCTCGGCGGTGAGGTCGACAACCCGCGCTGGAAGGCGCTCTGGCAGGGTCGACTCGCCTTCGACGAACGCGGCACCCCGAAGATCTCCGTCAAGAAGGGGATCGCGGGCTCCGTAGAAGAAGACCCCTATCACGTGGACGGCCTCTCGGGCGCGACGATCACCAGCCGCGGCGTGACGAACCTCGTCCGCTTCTGGCTCGGCGACGACGGCTTCGGCCCCTACCTCGACAAGTACCGGGCTAATTCTTCACCTGCGGGCGCTCGGCGAAGTTGAAGCCAAGCCCTCCCCGAACCTGACCGAGCCCAAGCAGGAGCAAGCAAGATGGCCGACGCGAACCAGCGCGAAGCGATGATCGACCCGCTCTTCAACAACAACCCGATCGCTCTGCAGGTCCTCGGGATTTGCTCGGCCCTCGCCGTCACCACCAAGATGGAGACGGCGGTGGTGATGAGCCTCGCCGTGACCGCGGTGACGACGCTCTCGAACGTCGCGATCTCGGCAATGCGCAATCGCATCCCGGGCTCGATCCGGATCATCGTCCAGCTGACGGTGATTGCGAGCCTCGTGATCATCACCGACCAGATCCTCAAGGCCTTCGTCTACGACATCGCGAAGCAGCTCTCGGTCTTCGTCGGCCTGATCATCACCAACTGCATCGTGATGGGCCGCGCCGAAGCCTTCGCCATGCAGAACACGGTCCGCCTCTCGGCGATCGACGGCTTCGCGAACGGCGTCGGCTACTCGATCGTCCTGATCGCGGTCGCGTTCTTCCGCGAGCTCTTCGGTACCGGCAAGCTCTTCGGATTCACGATCCTCCACCCCGTCAACGAGGGTGGCTGGTACGTGACGAACGGGCTGATGGTCTTGGCGCCCGCCGCTTTCTTCCTCATTGGATGCTTCATCTGGGCCGTGCGCTCATGGAAGCCCGAACAGATCGAAGAGGAGTTCCACGTTGGAGCACTACTTGAGCTTAGCAACGAAGGCAATCTTCGTTGAAAACATGGCCTTGGCCTTCTTCCTGGGGATGTGCTCCTTCCTGGCCGTCTCCAAGAAGGTCGAGCAGGCAATCGGTCTCGGTCTCGCGGTCGTCTTCGTCCTCGCGATCACCTGCCCGCTGAATCAGCTCCTCTTTGGCCTGCTGCTGGCGGAGGGCGCGATCGTCGATGGCGTGAGTCTCGACTTCCTGAAGTTCCTGACCTTCATCGGGACGATCGCGGCGGCGGTTCAAATCGTCGAGATGACCCTCGACCGGTTCATGCCCGAGCTCTACAACGCGCTCGGCATCTTCCTGCCGCTCATCGCGGTGAACTGCGCGATTCTCGGCGCCTCGCTCTTCATGCAGGAGCGCGCCTACTCGCTCGGTGAAGCCACGGTCTTCGGAATCGGCTCGGGCATCGGCTGGCTCCTCGCGATCGCCGCCCTCGCCGCGATCCGCGAGAAGATGCGGTACAGCAACGTGCCCGGTCCGCTCCGCGGCCTCGGCATCACCTTCATCACCGTCGGTCTCATGTCCGTCGGCTTCATGGCCTTCTCCGGCATCCAACTCTGACCTTGCGCGCGCAGAGCGCGCTTGGGCGGAGGGCTCCTCGTGGTTCGAGGCGGCCAACCCACGCGAGCTAGGGAGCTCATTCGATGGAAACGGTAATTGCAGGCGTCGCGACGTTCACGGGCGTGGTGATCGCGCTCGTGGTCGTGCTCATGATCGCGCGATCCCGACTCGTCCAGAGCGGCGAGGTCAAGATCCTCATCAATGGGGATCCGGACAAGGCGCTGACGGCGAACGCGGGCAGCACGCTGCTCTCGACGCTGGCCGAGAACCAGATCTTCATCCCCTCCGCCTGCGGTGGTCAGGGCACCTGCGGTGTCTGCCGCGTGACCGTCAACGAAGGCGGCGGTTCGATCCTCCCGACCGAGACCGGCCACATCAATCGTGGCGAGGCGCGCGAAGGCTGCCGCCTGTCCTGCCAGGTCAAGGTCAAGGAGGACATGGACATCGAGATCCCGGACGAGGTCTTCGGAGTGCGACGCTGGAAGTGCAAGGTCCGGTCGAACCACAATGTCGCGACCTTCATCAAGGAGCTCGTGCTCGAGCTGCCCGAAGGCGAGAGCGTCCCGTTCCGCGCCGGCGGCTACATCCAGATCGAGTGCCCGCCGCATACCGTCAACTACCGCGACTTCGACGTCGAGGACGAGTACCACGGCGACTGGGACAACTTCGACGTCTGGCGATACGTCTCGACCGTGGACGAAACCGTCACCCGCGCGTACTCGATGGCGAACTATCCGGAGGAAGAGGGCATCATCATGCTCAACGTCCGGATCGCTTCCCCGCCGCCGCGCGGGCCCGAAGGCATCCCGCCGGGCCAGATGTCCTCGTACATCTTCGACCTGAAGCCCGGGGACGAGGTCACGATCTCCGGCCCCTTCGGCGAGTTCTTCGCGAAGCCGACCGACAACGAGATGATCTTCATCGGCGGGGGCGCGGGCATGGCGCCGATGCGCTCGCACATCTTCGACCAGTTCCGCCGCCTCCACACCGACCGCAAGGTCTCGTTCTGGTACGGCGCCCGGTCCCTCCGCGAAGCGTTCTACATCGACCACTTCGACAACATCGCGGACGAGAACGAGAACTTCGTCTGGCACCTCGCGCTGTCCGAGCCGCAGCCGGAAGACAACTTCGAAGGCTACACGGGCTTCATCCATCAGGTGCTCTACGACAACTACCTGAAGGATCATCCGTCGCCGGAGGATTGTGAGTACTACATCTGTGGTCCGCCGATGATGAACGACGCGGTCATCAAGATGCTCACGGATCTCGGCGTCGAGCCCGAGAACATCCTCTTCGACGACTTTGGTGGATAGCGGTGGATAGCCACAGCGCCGGTGGATAGCCACCGAGCCGGCGACTGACCGAAGCGAATAGGTAGAGGGCGGGTCCGACACGGTCGGGCCCGCCCTTTCTCTTTCCGGGCAGCCGCGCGAGACTCTCGCGCGATGGCCCCGCCGCGACTCGTCCTCGACGCCCATACGCTGCGCATGATCGCGATCGCTTTCGTCCTGCTCGCGGGCCTCTCGGTCCATCGACTCTGGTTCGCCGACGACCCGGATGCGAAGCCCGTCCTGATCGTCCGCGGCGAGACGATGGGCACGACGTACGAGATCCGCATCGCGGGGGACGGACTCGGCGCGCGCGTCGAGCGCGACGTCACCGCGGTGGCCGAGGAACGACTCGCCCGAGTCGACACCTGGATGTCGAACTGGAATCCGGACTCCGACGTCTCGCGCTTCAACGCCCACCGCTCGACCGAACCCTTCCCGGTCGCCTACGAGACCGCCAGCGTCGTCGCGTTCGCGGTCGAGCTCGGAAAATGGAGCAGCGGCGCCTACGACATCTCCGTCGGTCCCCTCGTCGCGCTCTGGGGGTTCGGCGAGGGCGCGCGGATCGGTGCTCCGCCGACCCAGGACGAGATCGACGAGGCCCGCGCTCATATGGGAGCGCGGTTGATACGCGTCGCACGGGGCGCGCCGGGCGGCACCGGCTTCCTGCGCAAGGCAGACCCGGCGCTCCAGATCGACCTCTCTTCGATCGCGAAGGGCTACGGCGTCGACTTCCTCGCGCACGGTCTCTTCGATCTCGGTCGAGAGGACTTCCTCGTCGAGATCGGGGGCGAGGTGTACGCCGCCGGCGAGCGCCCGGGCGGTGGTCCTTGGCGACTCGCGATCGAGAAGCCCGTCGAAGAAGGGCGCGTGATCCAGCGGATCGTCGAGCTCCGGAATCAGGGCATGGCGAGCTCGGGCGACTATCGGATCTTCTATCGCGACGAGGGCCGGCGGGTTTCGCACACGATCGACCCGCGCACCGGCCGGCCGGTCGAGGATGGCCCCGCCGCGGCGACCGTAATCGCGACCTCCGCTGCGGAAGCGGACGCCTGGGCGACGACCCTGATGGTGCTGGGCGAGACGGCGGGGCTCGCCCTCGCAGAAGAGTGGAACGTCGCCGCGCTCGTGCTGACACGCGGCGCGGACGACACGATCGTCGAGAGCACGAACGCACTCTTTCCTCGACTCCGCTCGCCCGACACGACCGAATAACCCTCCGCGCGCCGCGATCGCTACTCTCCACGCATGCCGCGCCTCCTGCCCACCACCCGGACCTTCCGCGATGCCTTCCACGGGATCGGCGCGATGTTCCGGACCGAATTGAACGCGCGTGTGCACCTCGCTAGCGCGATCGTCGTGGTCGCGGGCGGACTCGCCCTCGACCTCCCGCGGATCGAGTGGCTGATCCTGGTGCTCACGATCGCGGCGGTACTCTCCCTCGAGGCGGTCAACACCGCGATCGAGGCCATCTGCGACGTGGTCTCGCCGGATGAACATCGGGAGATCGGGAGGGCGAAGGACGTCGCCGCCGGCGCGGTCCTGATCGCCGCGATCGCGAGTGTCGTCGTCGCGATCCTGATCTTCGGCCCGCGCTTGTGGGCGCTCGCCGGTAGCCACTGAACAGGGAGACCCGAGATGACCTTCGAGAAGCTGCGTGATCTCTTCCTTGCGTTTCCCGGCGTCGAAGAGAGCACGTCCTACCGCACGCCGGCCTTCAAGGTGCGCAAGAAGCTCCTCGCCCGGCTGCACCAGAAGGAACCGGCGGTCGTGCTCAAGGTCGACAGCATCGACGAGCAGGAGGCGCTGATCGAGATGAGTCCTTCGGTCTTCTACATCACGGACCACTACGAGGGCTATCCCTGGGTGCTCGCGCGGATGTCGAAGCTCAAGGTCGGTCAGGCCCGCCCGATCATCGAAGCCGCCTGGCGCGCCGAAGCCTCGCAGAAACAGATCGCCGAGCTCGACGGTTAGTCGCCATCACCCACCGAAGGCTTTCGGTCGAGCCTGAACGGCGGAAGCGCGATCGGCCGCGCCGCGAGCGACGCCAACACGTGCTCGTTGTCGTCCCCGGCGATCCGGTTCACGCGCACGACGTGACAGGTCGCGCAGCGGTGCACGATCGCCCACTCGGCGTCGGGGCGAACCCAGATCGCGATCGGCTCCATGCCACCGCCGCATTCCGCCTTGCGATCGCCGGGCCGCTCATCGACGTGTCGACTCCAGAGGCACTGCGAGCAGTGGTTACGGTGATCGGTTCCGGGCGCGCGGCCTGACATCGTCAATCGGTAGCGTTTGCAGAAGAAGTCCGTAGAAACATCGCGGCGTCCGCGACGCTTTCGTCGACTCACGAATTCCTCGCCTCTCGACGTGCGCATGCACGTCACCGGCGGACGTCGTCGGACGGCCGCGCGCAGGGGCCTCCGCTCGAGCGAGCGAAGGCTTGTTCCAAGCAGGGTCGATGGGCCTGGGACTACGCCACGCGGGACGATCGCGTAGGACCGGCGTCAGTCACGTCGTGAGACGGGGCCGCCCGGGGGAAGAACTCGAGATCGCGATGGGAAACGCGTGCGCGACAGGACCGCGGGCGTTCGCGTCTCGAGCTTCGCCTACTGGAAAGCGTCGTCTACTGGAGAACGTCGCCTACCGTAAAGGAGGGTCGCCTACGAAAGGACCCGGGAGCGGCGCGGAGCACAAGGGCGACGCTCGGAGCGTGAACGGTGGACATCGCTGCCTGCTCTCTCCGGTGGAAGGACCAGACCGGCGCATTGTGGATCGCGCGCCCGTGAAAGTCAACGTATTCGCGCGCGCCGACCGGGCGTGTCGTCTCCGCCCCGCGATCACGGCGGCGAAAGCACGTACTCTCTCGATCGAATCCGACGGCGCGCGACCGCTGCCGTTCGGAAACCAGGAGGTCCCGACCATGCCCGAGCTCGTCCCGATGCCCACCGTCACGGCGCTCTACGCCGGAATCCTCGGACTCATCGCCTTCGTGATCGCGGGGGCCGCAGGACGCTTGCGCGGCGAAGTCCCCCTCGGCGACGGCGGTCAGACCCACGTCCTCGTCGCGATGCGCCGCCACGCGAACTTCGTCGAGGTCGTGCCGCTGGTGCTGATCCTGATGGCGCTGCTCGAGATGAACAAGGTCGGTCCCAACGTGATTCACGGCCTCGGCATCGCGATCGTGATCTCGCGCGTCTGCCACGCCTTCGGCATGCGCGGCGACGGCACGAACAACCCGCTGCGCTCGATCGGCGCCGCGGGCTCGGCGCTCACTTCGATCGTCGCTTCGATCTGGGCGATCACGGTCTTCTGAACCCGGAGCGGATCAGTCGCCCTTCGCTCGGCGATAGGCGTGCACGTCGACGAGAAGCGCGACGAGCGCCTCGTGATCCAGCTGCGCCGACCGCGCGAAGCGAAGGCAGC
This sequence comes from uncultured Spirochaetaceae bacterium, assembly GCA_964488255.1. Lineage (GTDB taxonomy): Bacteria > Myxococcota_A > UBA9160 > UBA9160 > UBA4427 > UBA4427. The sequence goes on from CAZAUR010000003.1 coordinate 433,518, forward strand.
TCTTGCCGGCATCGACACCGGGGAACGCCTTGCGGTGTCGCTTCAGCACGTCGGGTGCCACGTAGAGCGCGACGTACCGCATCTGGGCGCCCACGTTCGCGAGCCCGGGATAGTCGAGCATGCCGTTGCGGATCCGCTCTTCGATCTTCGGCACCGCGCGGCGGATCGCCTTGCGCAGCGCCTTCACGATCACGAGCTGGTCGCCCTCGAGCTGCGCCAGGTAGTCCTTCGGATTCGAAGCGTCGCGGTGCATCGTTCCCTCGTCTCGCCGTCGTCCGTCCCGAGCATACGCGATCGCGGGGCTGCTAGGCTGGGCGCCGCCCGTCCCGAGGAGACCCGATGTCCGCGACCCTCGAAGGGGGCTGCCTCTGCGGCGCCTTCCGATACGCGATCCGCGGCGAGCTCGGCCCGATCGGTTTCTGTCACTGCCATACGTGCCAGAAGTCCGAGGGGGTGGCCTTCGCGACGACCGCGCGGGTCGCGCGCGAGGACTTCAGCTGGAGTCGCGGCGAGGAATCGTCCCTCCGATCGTACGAATCGAGCCCCGGCAAGCGCCGCTACTTCTGCGGCACCTGTGGCTCGAAGCTCTTCGCGGCCTGGGCGAACCGGGACACGCTGATCCTGCGGCTCGGTTCGCTCGACGGCGATCCCGGCACGCGACCGGTCGTGCACATCTGGACCGAGGACGCCGTGCCGTGGCGGGCGCTCGAGAGCGAGCTGCCGATGTTTCCCCGCGGCGTGCCGCCGCGGAACGACGACTGATCGGATACGCTCGGCGCGCCGTCCAAAGGAGTTGTCGAATGGATCCCGCGGCCTTCATCGTCCAGTCCGGCTACGGCGACCTCGACGAGGTGCGTCGCGCCCTCGCCGGGAACGCCTCGCTCGCTGCTGCCCGCAACGAGTCGGGGGTCTCCGTCGTCGCCGCGACGGTCTACGCGGGTCGGCTCGACTTCGCCCGCGAGATCGCCGCGGCCCGCGACGGCCTCGACCTCTTCGAGGCGGCCTGCATCGGCGATACGAAACGTGTCGACGCCGTGCTCGATTCGGAGCCGACCGCGATCGACGCGACGGCTCCGGACGGCTTCAGCGCCCTCGGCTTCGCAGCCTTCTTCGGCCACCTCGAGCTGCTCGAACGACTGCTCGCGCGCGGCGCCGCCTTCGAGACGCCGTCCGACAACCCCATGCGCGTGCGCCCGCTCCACAGCGCCGTCGCGCACCACGACCAGGCGCGCGCGATCGCGCTCGCCCGCGCGTTGCTCGAGGCCGGCGCGGATCCGAATACGCGACAGGAAGACGGCATGACCCCGCTCCACGAGGCGGTCTTCAACGCGAACGAGACCCTCACCGCGTTGCTGATCGCGCACGGGGCGGACCCGGCGCTCGCGAACGACGCCGGGCAGAGTCCCCTCGCCCAGGCGGAGGCCGAGGGCAAGGACGCGGTCGCGGCGCTCCTCCGACGCGGGGGCGGCTGACGAGCCGATGACCGCACGCAAGAAGCAGCCGAGCCTCGTCGCGAAGCGCGTCTACGACGCGCCCGAGCCGGCTGACGGCAAGCGCATCCTGATCGACCGGCTCTGGCCTCGCGGACTCTCGAAGGAGAAGGCCCGGGTCGACTACTGGGCGAAGGACGCCGCGCCCTCGAACGAGCTCCGAAAGTGGTACCAGCACGACCCGGAGAAGTGGCCGGAGTTCCGGAAGCGGTATTTCGCGGAGCTCGACGGCGCGCCCGAAGCGGTCGCGGCCCTCCGCGCGGAGCTCGCGACCGGCCGGAACACGATTCTCTTCGGCTCGAAGGAACCGGACCTCAACAATGCGCGGGCGCTGGTCGAATACCTGGGAGAGCGCTGAAAGCGCGCGAAGCGCATTCGCGATAGGCTTCCGCCGCGACCGGGACGACGCGCCCGGAGGACCCCGATGCAGACCTTCCTCGCAACCGTGCTCTTCTTCGGCCTCGCCATGGCTGCGATGGCCGTCGGCGTGATCTTCTCGAACCGCGAGCTCAAGGGCTCCTGCGGTGGGACGGGTCGCGCGTGCACGTGTACCGAGGAGGCGCGACGGGAATGCGCCCTGGCGGACGGTCCGCGCGACTGAGTTCGCGTTAGTCGGTTCCGTCGACGGGAACGATCCCGGGCCCCGCGCGATCCGACCCCGACGCCTCCACCGACGGCGCAGCCTCGACCTCGAGCGCTTCCCAGCCCTCGGTCGCCGCGATCCGGCCCGCGCTCTCGAACACGTAGGCCTCGAGCTCCGCCCGTTCGAGCAGCCGGAGCGCCTCGCGCTGGGCGCCGAGGACGAGCAACGCCGTGCTCCAGCCGTCGGCGATCCCCGCGCGCTGGGACACCACGACCGCCTCGACGGTCCCGTCGACCGCGACCCCGGTGCGCGGATCGATCACGTGCGAAATCCGGTAGTCGCCGATCCTGCTCGTCTTCCCGACGCTCGAGCTGACGGAGAGGGCCAGGTCGCGCAGGCGGATCGTCGACAGTCGCGTGCCGCGCTCGTCCCGGGAGCGCACCTCGAGGCGCCACCCTCCCCCGCGCAATCGGCCGTCCGGATCCCCGATCGCGAAGACGCTGCTCTCGCCGAAGCTGAGGAGCGCCGAGGCGCCGGGAAACGTCTCGCGGAGGTCCGCGGCGAGTGCGTCGAGTGCGACGCCCTTCGACAGCCCATCCAGGTCGAGACGAACGTCCTCGACCGTCACGCCCAGCTCGCCGTCCCCCGGCAGCAGGAGCGAGTGCGCGCCGACCCGGCGACGCACGCGGCGCAACTCGTCGAGGGGCGGGAACGCGCTCGATTCCGCCGCGCGTGTCCAGACGTCGATGAGCGGACCGATCGTCGGGTCGAAGGCGCCCGCGCTCCCTTCCCACACCTCGAGGGCGGTGTACAGGATCGATTCGAGCTCCGGCGAGATGTGCGCGCCGTCCCGCAGCACCGCGGGCTCGGCGAGCACGCGATTCACCCGCGACAGCTCGCTCGCTTCGTCGTGTCGCGAGTAGATCGCTTCGAGTCGCGAGAGCTGCTCGCGCCGTTCGTCGAGCCAGGCCCGCGCCTCTTCCGCACGATCCGGCGGGACCCGCAGGTCCGCGTCGAAGAAGGTGCCCATCGCGAGCCAGCCGTCGGACACGCCGACGAGCTGCGCGCGCGAGTCGAGGTCGAGCGACGGCGGACGGCACGCCGCGAGCGCGGCCACCAGGACGAAGATGAGCGCGATCCGAACGCGGATCAACGCGCTAGTCCCAGTCTTCGTCGTCCAGCGCATCTTCGCCATCGGTGTAGTTCTCGGCCTGCTTGCCCGCGAAGACGGACCACAGCGCGATCGCCACGAGCGCGGCGAGACTTCCCTGGAGCAGCAGGATCCCGGCGATCTTCGTCCACGCCCACTCAGCGCCACCCCATCGCACCAGCCAACCCGCGCCCTCGGACGCGAACGCCGAGAAGAAGGGCACGACGATCAGCGCGATCTTCCACGGCGGGCGCAGCGGGACGAAGAGCGCGAGGTGGGTCAGCACCATCATCAGCATGCCCATCGCGAAGAGATGGAAGTGCGCGAGCTCGACCATCCCGCGGTAGGTCCGCGGCGCGCGGAACTCTTCCTCGCTGCCGAGGTAATGGTTCACGACGGACGCCGTCGTCAGGTCCATCGAGTCGAAGTAGAGCATCCAGTTCGTGAGCCAGAGCAGGATCACGAAGAAGCAGTAGAGGACCACGACCACCTGCAGCAGTCGATTGTGGTCCCACTCACCCGTGACGGTGAATCGCACGCGTCCCCCTCGATTCCGGAGTCTAGGGCGCCCCCGGCGCCGGATCACCGTCCGCCGGAAGCCCTTCGGTCTCCTCCGCGGCCGCGACCGCGCCGGGCTGCAGGAGCACCTGGTAGTAGGCGAGCATGCGCCGGACGCCGTCCGCGGCGGCCTGCGCCGACAGCGTCGCCCCGACGACCCCGTGGATGTCGCCGCCGACCCGGAGCCGAGAATCGCGTCGCTTGCCCTCGAACTGGGCGTACCAGCGATCGGTCGGTAGATAGTCGAGGGGCTCGTGGAAGGCCAACACACGCACGCTCCGCACGACGCCGTCCGGAGTCAGCACGATCAGGAAGGCCTCGGGCTTCGTGCGGACGTTGTGGACGTCGATGTGGGCGTAGCCGAGGAGCGTGTCGTCCTTCCAGGCCGTATGGAGGACGACGACCTTCGCGGGCTTGTCGTCCTTCGTGATCGCCTGGACCCGCGCGAAGTCCTTCTCGAGCAGGATCCGCGAGTCGCGCTCGATCCGCGTCGCTCCGGGGAAGGCCTCGCGCAGCGCCTGGTTCTGGCTCGCGAAGACCTTCGCCCCCGCCGAGGGGGCGAGCAGCAACGCGATCGCGAGCACCACCCTCGGCGCTCGCGATCGCACGGAGTCGCGCTTCAGGAAGGTCGTCACGACGCGATCGGAGCGTCTAGAAGACGTAGCCGACGAGGGCCTGGGCTTCGTGGGCCCGCCCGCCGCGGTCCTGGTCGAAGTGGCGGTAGTCGACCTTGAAGACGACCTGGGGAATCGGCCGGAAGTGGATGCCCGCCACGTAGAGATCGACCTCCTGAGAGTTGTCACTCGCGAATCCAGTAGGCATCTCCAGCTGCGTGTCCCAGCTCTCGAACCGGAAGAAGGGCTCGAGGGTGGCCTTGGTCTCGAGGAAGAGCGGGAGGATGTCGTAGCCGGCTTCGACGTACCAGCCCCGCATCCGGCTGGCGAGATCGGAGCGCTGGTCCGCAGCCGCGAATTGGGCGTCGATTCGATTGACAGCGCCAGCCTCGTCGACGAATGCCTCCGAGAACAGCGCGCGCACGCTCAGGCCTTGCCCCTTGTACTGGCCGTGGACTTCATAGATGTGCGTCATCATGTCAGGGAGCATGGCCGCCATGAGGGGGCCTCCACCGTCAGGGTCAGCTCTTCTTTGCTCCTGGCCACTCTGACCGGCATAGACCGAACCGCCGATCAACAGACCGTCCGCCACGTCGACATCGATCCGACCGACGAACGCGAAGTCGTCGGACAGCGCTCGACTCGCCTTTTGACGTCCGCCCCGAAGACCATCGGCGTCAAAGCCGTCGCCGTCGAGCCCGTTGATCACGTACATGCGATAATGGACGCGGTCGGCAATCGTGCCGAAGATGCCGGCGCCGTTCTCGCGCCAGGTCGAGGGCATGATGCGGCGCTCGACCTCGGGGCGCTCGGCGCCGTAGAAGAAGTTGGGCTCGTGGATCTCATTGATGAAGCCCATCGGGACCAGGACGACGCCCGCGCGTACGTTGAACTCGTCGCTGTGCAGGTAGTCGATCGTCGCGAACTCGGCCGACACCGAGCCGCCGCCGCCGGTGCCGGCGTGTTCGAACTCGAGCTCCGAGTTGAAGACCCAGTTGTCGTTGAACTTGTAGCCGACGTAGAGGACGGCGCGAACGGCGTCGAAGACGTCGTTGCGGTTGTCGTTGCCCTGCCCGTGGAAGGTGCGGAGGCGAACCTCGCCGTAGCCGCCGATCGAGAGGCCGGACTCGCGCTTGTAGACCTTCGACGCTGCCGGGCCGAGACCGCTGAAGGACTCGAACTCGAGCTCCTCCGGGACGGCGAAGATCGACTCGAGGCGGCCGACCTCGTCGGTCAGGGCATCGACCTTCTCTTCGACGCGCTCGAGGCGCTCGGTCTCGGCGTCAGAATCAGAGGCGGATTCGCCCTCGGCGAACGCGGGATTCGTGGACGCGAGGACGATCAGGCCGGCCAGAAGGGCCCAGGCGATCCCCGCGAGGAGATTCAGGGTGGTCTTCATCGGATGCTCCGTGGTCGCGAACGCGGTCAATTGAAAATGATTTTCAATTAGGCCCCTGTTTTAACGAAAACGGTTTTCAATTTCAACGATAAATCCGATGCACCCGAGAAAATGCCTTTCGATTCGAACGTGGGGATAAAACTGCATCCCCGTTCGGACGATGCCCGGTGCATGGAAACCGTCCTCGCCGTCGTCGTCGTCTTCGCCGTGCTCGGGATCTTCGTGATGGGCCACCCGACCTCCGTGATCGCACGGAAGACGGACCAGTCCGACACGGCCGAAGTCCTCGCGTACCTCCCCTTCCTGCAGTTCGTCCCGATGATCTGGGCCGCCGGCGGGCAGGTCTGGCGCTTTCTGCTGCTCACCGTCGCGGTGGCGGGCTCGTGTGTCCTGATGGGCGTCGCGGCGGACGCCCTCGGCGACGGGGCAATCGCGAGCGTCATGGGGTTCTACGCCGACTGGGCCATCGACGTGTATCTGCTCGGCTGGACCGCCTGGCTCGGCTGGCGCATCGCCTTGAACCGCGACCTGCCCGGTGCGTTCGGCCTCCTGCTCGTACTCCCGCTCTTCAACATCCTCGCGACCTGGGTGCTCGCCTTCCACGACGGCTGGGGGCGCCCCCATCGCGGCGGCATGGCCGCCGGCGTCGCGCTCGTGCTCGTCTTCGCGTTGCCCATCGCCTGGCTCGCGAAGGACCTCGACGAGGAGACGATCCAAGCCAAGCTCGCCGAGTGGGGCGAAGCCCAGATGCTCGAGCAGATGGCGGAGCTCGAGGCGGCGGAGTCCGGGTCCGACGGCCTGTCCGTTCCGAACGCAGCGGCGTCTCCCGAGCCCACGCCCCCCGCGGCGGAAGCGCTCGCCGAGCAGCAGGATCGCTCCATCCACGCGCTCTACGAGCTGAAGGGCCGCTTCGAGACCCTCGACGGATTGACCTCGCCGGAGAACATGCGCATCCAGGACCTCCGCGTGCGGGCCCTCGGACTCGTGCGGAACATCCGCACCGACCTCGAGGCGCTCCACGGTGACCTCGACGCCGCGACCTACGGCGAGCTGGCGAATCACCTGAACCGTGTCGAAGCGGAGCTCCACTACGCGAGCAACCCCGCGGCGCGCAGGAACGGCGGCCTGACGATCACCGACCGACGGGATCGGGCCAGCGGCCAAGGCGCGGCCCACCCGGCAGCGCCGGCGCCCGGTGCCCGTGACGAAGCGCCGCTCCGCCCCTTCCCCGTCCAGGTGGCGGACGACTGCCCGCCCGGTACCGAGCTCCGCTCGCGCACCGAGAAGAAGCGCGAAGAGGAATGGTGCCAGCAACTCGCGCAATACGGCGGGCTCCGACACGGCTGGTACGCGCGCTACGTAGGGGGCGGCAAGCCCGAGCAGGTGGGCGAGTACCGCGACGGCCTGCGGGTCGGCGTGTGGACGCGCTTCTTCCCCTCCGGCGCCGTCCGCGCTCAGGCGGAGTTCGAGGCCGGGCTCCAGCACGGCTGGCTGCTCACCTTCTCCGAAGGCGGCGAGCGGAAAAAGGCCGTCCGCTTCGCGGAAGGCACCGCGGTCCGTTAGTCGGAATCCTGGACGCCTCTCCCGGCGATCCGCCCGGGCGTCGCTCGGGACTTCTCTCGTCGCAGCTCCGCTGTAGACCCCACTCGTGCGACGAACGCACGCGTGACGCCGGCAGCCGGTGTGACGCCCGTGCACAACTCCTCAACTTTCGAACGCAGCTTCCGTTAAACGCCTAAGAGTCCAATTCCATTGCACTCGGGCTACGTGCCGAACACGTCGCCCTTGCGTGGATTCTGTCCCCGCCCCTGCTCGCGCAGACGGCGAGGTCGGAAGGAGAGGGACGCACTTGGCGTTTTGGAAGCGGAAAACGAGGGCGGAAGACGCCGAGACGCCGAGACGGCGACGGTCGGCCTGGTCGTCGGCTCGCTCGAGGTGTGCGCCGTCTTCTGCGAGGGACGAGAAGAAGACGGCCGCCCGCGCGTCGTCGCGTGGGAGACGATCCCCTACACGACCCTCGGCGATCTCCAGAACGGGCTGACGACCTTCGTCGATCGCCATCGGCTCCAGGGCCACGGCGCCCGCTGCACGCTCCATCCCGACGACTACAGCCTCCGGCTCGTCGAGCGTCCGGTCAACGTGCCGGACGAGGACCTCACCGACGCGACGCGCTGGCTGGTCCGTGATCTCATCGAGTTCGACGTCGAGAACGCCGAGCTCGCCACCCTGACACTGCCGGAAGACGCCAACCGCGTTCGCACTCCGCACATGTTCGTCATCGCGGCACGCAATGGCCCGGTCCTCGATCTCGCCCACGTCATCGACGGCGCGGGGCTCCGGCTGCTCGGCTTCGAGATCGTCGAGTCGACGATGCTCGCCCTCGACGAGCGGATGCCGGAAGTCGCCGGCGGCAGTGCCATGGTTCGCTTCCACTCGAAGTCGAACGTGCTCACGGTCGCCCACGATCACCACCTCTACCTGACGCGAAACATCCACGTCGAGTATGAGCAGGTCGAGTCCTGGGCGCAGATCGCAGGGGTCGTGGACGATCCGTCCGGGCCCGAGATGATGGGGCACCTCGACCCCCTGCTGCTCGATCTGCAGCGCTCCCTCGACTACTACGAGAGCGAGTACGGTCAGGCCCCGGTCTCGCGTCTCATGTTGCTGCCGTGCGGCATCGACACGTCTCCGCTCGCGCCAGCGTTGTCGGAGGCGCTCCGCCCGGTGCAGGTCGAGGCCTTCGACATCCAGGACTATTTCGCGTTCTCGGACCCCCCGCCCGAGGATCTCGAACTCGTCCTCACGCTCGCGGCCGGTTCGACGGCCGTCCACTCCGACCAGATCGGCCGTTCGCTGCTGCCCGCGACGTTTCGCCCGAGCGAAGGAGGCTTCGGCCTCGCCTCCGTGGCACGCATCGCGGCCCTCGTCTTCGTGCTTCTCGGCGGCCTCTACGGATTCAGTCGATTCCAGCTCGAGCGGGAGGATCAGGCCCTGCTCGCACTCGAGACCGAACGCGATTCATTGGCCGACGAGATCGAGGAGCGAACCGAGCAGGCGATCCAGTCCGCGGCATCCGCCGATCCCGAATCAGAGATCCTCGCGCTCACCAAGGAACGGAACGCGCGCGTCTCCATCCTGCGAGACATGACGCAACGCACTTCCCGCCGCGACGCCTCCTTTTCGAAGCTGCTGGCAGCCCTCGGCCGGCAGGATCTCGAATCGATCTGGCTCGAACGCATCGTCTTCTCCCACGGTGGAGACGCGGTCACCCTCGAAGGGCGGACCCTCGCCGCCGAGGCAGTCCCGGCATACCTGCGTCGACTCGGGCGCGAGCCCGGCTTCGCGTCGCGCCGCTTCCGCACGTTCCAGCTCGAGCGGCGTGATCGCGCCGACCCGTCCCTGGTCTTTCGCCTCGCGACGCTGAACGAAGCGCCGCCCGAAGAGACCGAGGAAGGCCCGGCCCGCCTGAGCGAAGACGACGTGGGGCAGACGGAAGCGCTCCTGTCTTCCCTCGCCGACCAGGGGCTCGCGGAGCCGGAGGATCTCCCGTGAACCGCGCCCTCGCCGTCGTGCAGCAGAAGTTCCTCGCGCTGGACGAGAAGTTCCGCGCCCGCACCCTGCGCGAGCGCGCGGTAATCAGCGGCGGGTTCGTGGCGCTGCTCTTCCTCGTCGTCGACGCGTCCCTCATCCAACCGATTGCGCTCGAGCGCGAACGGGTCGAACAGCTCACGGTCTCCACCGAGGAAGAGGTCGCCCGCCTCGACAACGAGCTCGAGAGGCTGGAACGCGTCGAGCTCACGCCCGAGGAGCTCGACCTGCTTCGGCGCCGGAAGGCGGCAGAGGAAGGCCTCGCGCACGTGAATCGCGAGATCGCCGCCGAAATCGCCGAGCTGGTCCCGCCCGAAGCGATCGTCTCGGTCCTCGAAGAAATGCTCCAGCCCTTCAGCGATCTCGAGCTCGTCCGCGTGACGAGCGACGACCCCCATCGCGTGGGATCCGGCGCGCTCCACGAAGCGGACGCCGCCGTCCTGGACGCGACGAACAGCCTCTACCTGCACGGCCTCCGGCTCGAGATCGAAGGGGACTTCGCCTCGACCCTCGAATACCTCGAAAGCATCGAAGACTCGCCGTGGCATCTGCTCTGGGACCGCTTCGAATACCGCGTCGGCGACTACCCGAACGCCCGCATCACGATCGAACTCCACACCATCAGCGAGCAGGAGGAATGGATCGGTGTCTGATCGATTCGAGAAGGGCCTGACGGTCATCTTCGTGACGCTGACCCTCGCGGCCGCGCCCGGCTTCGCGGACGCCGTCGGAGATCCCACGCGACCGCCGGTCGTCCAGGTCGGCCCGAGCCCCGAAGCGAAGACCGAGGGCAAGGCCCCTCTCGAGCTGCAGGCCGTCTTCTTTGCCGAAGGTCGCCGGATCGCCATCATCAACGATCAGCGGGTCGCCGTGAACGACACCGTGCTCTCCGCCCGCATCCTCGCCATCGAGCGCGACCGAGTCGCCGTGCAGCGAGACGGCGAAACCATCGAACTCGAGCTCGTGCGCTCCGACGTGAAGCGCCCCTCGCCCGCGCCCGCGCCCACGACCGAGTGGGCCGATGCGGAGACGACCTCGCCGCCTCGCGATCCGGCCGACGCACCGATGGTGTCTCCGCCCGACTGGGGCGACTCCGAGGCGACCACCGACTTGCCTGCTGCGCCCGCACCCGTGGGCGAAGGAATCGAACCATGAGCTGGAACGACCGAACCCGATCCGCCGGTATCGTCGCACGCGACTGCATCGTGCTCGTGCACGCCTGCGTCGTACTCGTGCTGGTCGGCTGTGCGACCGCGACCGCGCCGACGACGACGGACGCCGACGACGCTTCGATGCAGGCCGCGCAGCCGCCGGCGCACCCCGCGGTGCCCCACGAAGTGAGCGACGCGCTGTTCCCGCCCCTCGACCTCTCCCCGGGCGACGACGAAGCCGCGCGCGCGCCGGAGCCGCGATTCGACGTGACCGTCGATCGCGCCGAGGCCCGCCAGTTCTTCATGAGCCTCGTGGAAGACACCCCTTACAGCGTGGCCCTCGCCCCGGGTGTCGCCGGCGAGATCTCCCTCTCCCTGCGCGACGTCACCGTCGAAGAGGTCCTCGACACCCTCCAGCAGGCCTACGGATACGGATTCGAGAAGACCCGCACCGGCTTCCTCGTCCTGCCCGCCGGTCTCCGCACGCGCGTGTTCCACCTCGACTACCTGAACCTCCAGCGCACGGGCACGTCCGAGACCCGCGTGAGCGCGGGGCAGATCTCCGAGGTGATGTCCGGCGACGACGGCGGCAGCGAAGACGGAGAGAGCGGCGGCGCCGGCAGTCAGATCAAGACGACGAGCCAGACCGATCTCTGGAACGAGATCGTCACGAGCGTGGGCTCGATCGTGGGCGACGGCGAAGGCCGCGCGGTCGACGCGAGCCCGCACGCGGGCCTGCTCGTCGTGCGCGCCTTCCCGAACGAACAGTCGAAGGTCGCGGAGTACCTCCGCTGGGCGGAGGCGAACCTCAACCGCGTCGTCATCCTCGAGGCCAAGATCCTCGAAGTGACGCTGAACGACGGATTCCAGTCGGGCATCAACTGGGCCAAGATGGTCTCGCATAACGGCGACCGGGGCGTAGTCGGTCAGACGGGCGGCGGCTCCGTCTTCCAGGACGGCTTCTCCGACAGCGCCGGCAGCAGCCAGGACATCGGCCCGCCCCTCGAAGACCTGCTCGCCGGCACCGCAGGCAGCGCCTTCGGCGGTGTCTTCTCCCTCGCGATCCAGGCCGACAAGTTCAGCGCGTTCATCGAGCTGCTCGAGACCCAGGGCAAGGTCCGCACGCTCTCGAACCCGCGCATCTCGACGGTCAACAACCAGAAGGCCGTGATCAAGGTCGGCAGCGACGAGTTCTTCGTGACCGAGGTCTCGACGACGACGGTCACGGGCACCGCGACCACGTCCACCCCGAACGTCACGCTCACCCCCTTCTTCTCGGGCATCGCCCTCGACGTGACCCCGCAGATCAGCGACGCCGACGAGGTGATCCTCCACGTGCATCCGGCCATCACCGAAGTCACGGACCAGACGAAGTCGTTCACGGTCGCCGACGAAACCCTCGAGCTGCCTCTCGCGCTCTCGAGCATCCGCGAGTCCGACAGCATCGTGCGCGCCAGGAGCGGTCAGATCGTCGTGATCGGCGGTCTGATCCAGAACGATGCACGCGACGAGACGTCAGGAATTCCCTGGATCGGTCGAATCCCGTGGCTCGGACGACTCTTCGAGCACTCGCGCCTCGCGAGCTCGCAGACGGAGCTCGTGATCCTGCTGCGCCCGATGGTCGTCGGCCACGGCGACTGGGAAGGCGAGCTGCGAGACACCTCACAGCGGATGGGTGACATCTGGAATTCCGGCCGCAAACGGCCCGACCGCGAGAGCTCCCTCGACGGATGGTTGCCCCCGGCGCCTCCGGTCAGCGGGTCGAACAAGCCCTGAATCGGCGGCGCGGCGCGCTCCGCGAATCAGCGAAAGAGAGACACGCGATGTACCTGCGATATTTCGGACTCCGGGACCTGCCCTTCGAGGCGGTCTCGAACGCGACGGTCTACGTCGACCTCCCGGAGCATCGGGAGGCGTTCAACACCGTGCTCTTCGGGCTGCGTTCGGGGGAGGCCTTCGTCAAGGTGGTCGGCGAGGTCGGTACGGGCAAGACGGCGCTCTGCCGCAACCTGCTGTCGCACCTCGACGAGGAGTTCATCTCCGTCTACCTGCCGAATCCGGCGCTCTCGCGACACGATCTCCTGCTTGCGGTCGCCGACGAGCTCGGGGTCCCGATCCAGCCCGGTGGCAGCGTCCACCACGTCCACAAGTACCTGCGCGAGATCCTGCTCGACGTGGCCCGCAACGATCAGCGGGTGGTGATCTTCGTGGACGAGGCGCAGGCGATGCCCGAAGAGAGCCTCGAGGAGCTGCGCCTGATCTCGAACCTCGAGAGCAACCGCGGCAAGCTCGCCCAGGTCGTGCTCTTCGGTCAGCCGGAGCTCGACGTCCGGCTGTCCAGCTACTCCCTGCGCCAGCTGCAACAGCGAATCGCCTGGCACGCCCGGCTCGAGCCCCTCGACCGGGCGGCGTGCCGCGCATACATCCGCAGTCGCCTGATGGCCGCGGGCGCCCCGCGCCCCGAGTCCATCTTCACGCCCGCCGCGATCGAGCGCATCCACCGCGCGAGCGGCGGCATCCCGCGCCTGATCAACACGCTCTGCCACAAGAGCCTGCTGGCCGTGGTGAGTGACGGCGACTACCAGGTCGGACGACGGCACGTGGGTCGTGCTCTCGCCGACACCGAAGGCATCCAGCGCTGGCGAACACGCCCGCTCTTCCGGAGCCGCGCGACGCGTCCGTCGTCGCCCAGCACCTGGCGCAGTCTCAGCCGTTAGGCGGGGGAAGGACGAACGATGAGTCTCGTCAACGATCTGCTGATCGAGCTCGACCGACAGAATGCATCCGATGAGGATGCGAAGGCAGCATACACCCGCGGCCTCAATCCCCGTAAGCGTCGGCGCGCACGGCGTTCCAGCCGGCTCGTGAACGTCGCGGCGATCGCGGCCTGTCTGCTCTTCCTCGCCGCGGGGTTGTCCCAGATCGTCGCGATTCCGGAGGCCGCGACGCCTCCGGCCGTCGCGGCCCGCCCGGTCCTGGCGGACGCACCCGCCGTCCCGGTCGCCGACACGATCGAGATCGCACCCGAAGCGCCGGCTCTGGGAGCGCTTCCCGACGAGGCCGAGTCCCTCCCCGTCGCGGCCGCGATCACCCGGATCGATCGTCCGGCGGCGGTGCATCGCGTCTCGATCGAGAAGACGGAGCGGTTCGCGCGCCTACGGATCGAAGCCGATCCCGGGCTCGTGCACCGGCTCCAACGCGACGACGCCCTGCGCCACCTCGAGCTCGTCTTCGAGCGGTCGAGTCTGCCCGGGGCCCTCGAGCCGGTCGAGCTCGTCGGCACTCCGATCCGCGCGCTGTCGACGGAGCGACGGGGCGAGGACCTGCACCTCCTGCTCGGCCTCGACCCCGGCACTCGCATCCAGAGCCAGTCCCTCGAGACCGCCGAGGGCACGACGATCTTCGTCGATTTCCAGCGCCGATCCCCGCCGCGCCCGGAAGCGACCGCCGCGCTCGGCGCCGCCGACGCGACCTCGGAGCGCATCGACACACCGACCGCCGAAGGCGTTGCGCCGAGCGTCGAGATCGGCCCCTCGGACGCGGAGCTCGAACGACGCACGCTCGAAGTGGCGCGAAGCGCTTCGCGAGCCGCCGTCGACACGGCACGCGAAGCCGAAGCGGAGGGGGATCTCGCGCAGGCCAGCCGGAGCTACCGACAAGCCCTCGAACACGATCCCGCCAACCGCGATGCGCTCATCGAATGGGCGACGCTCCTGTCGAAGCGCGGACGCTCCGACGACGCGATCGAGCTCGTGCGGCGCGCGCGACGAAACGCGCCGGACGACCCGCGACTCACGATGCTCCAGGCGCGCCTGGTCGAGTCGGCCGGTCGGATCGAGGACGCGATCGTGCTCCTCGACCGTTCGAGCGCCTCGCTCACCGAAACACCGGAAGTGCACGCCCTGACCGCCGCGCTCCTGCAGCGCGCGGGCCGGCACGCGGAGGCGATCGATCGATACGAAGCCATCGTGCGGCGCTATCCCGGCGAGTCGCGCTGGTGGCTCGGGCTCGGCATCTCCCTCGACGCGGTCGACCGCGGCGAAGAGGCCCTCGACGTCTACCGGATCGCGATGCAGATCGGGACGCTCTCGCATCCGTCCCGCCGGTGGGTCTCGACCCGGATCGAGGCGCTGGGCGAAGATCGGGAGGGCTGAGCGATGGCGCGCAAGAAGGTCCGGATCGGCGAGCTGCTCGTCGCGAATCACGTCATCTCGGAGGCGCAGCTCCAGGCGGCGCTCTCCGAGCAGAAGAAGACGGGGCTGAAGCTCGGCCGCCAGCTGATCGAGGCCGGCTACGTCGAGGAAGAGAAGTTCCTGAGCTTCCTCTCGCAGCAGCTCGACATCCCCAACGTCGACCTCTCTCGCTACGAGACCCGACCGAACATGGTCGAGCTGCTGCCGGAGACCTACGCCCGGCGCTTCCGCTCCCTCGTGCTCGACGTGAAGAACGACGTCGCCCTGGTCGGCATGGCCGACCCGACGAACATCTTCGCGATGGACGAGATCGAGCGCATCCTGAAGATGTCGGTCGAGACCGCGGTCGTCCGCGAGTCGGACCTGCTGGCTGCGATCGATCGCTGCTACCGCAAGACGAGCGACATCCAGAACCTCGCCGAGGAGCTGCACGAAGAGCTCGACTCGGGCTCCGACTTCGACCTCGCGCAGCTCGACTCCGGTGGCGAAGAGAACGACGCCGCGGTCGCCCGGCTCCTCAAGTCGATCTTCGAGGACGCGGTCCAGTCGGGCACGTCCGACATCCACATCGAGCCCGACGAGAGCTGCCTCCGCATCCGCCAGCGCGTCGACGGCGTGCTCCACGAACAGACGATGAAGGAGGCGCGGATCGCGTCGGCCCTCGTCCTCCGGCTCAAGCTGATGTCCGGCCTCAACATCTCGGAACGAAGGCTCCCCCAGGACGGCCGCTTCAACATCCGCGTGAAGAGCCGCAGCATCGACGTCCGTCTCTCGACGATGCCCGTCCAGTGGGGCGAGTCCGTCGTCATGCGGCTCCTCGACCAGAGCGAGGACTCCCTCGGGCTCGACGGCATCGGCATGCCCGAGCGGATCCTGCGGCGCTTCCGACACCACATCCATCAGCCCCACGGCCTGCTGCTCGTGACGGGTCCGACGGGCAGCGGCAAGACGACCACCCTCTACGGCGCCCTCGCGGAGCTCAACGAGTCGACGAAGAAGATCATCTCGGCGGAGGATCCCGTCGAGTATCGGCTGCAGCGCATCCAGCAATGTCAGGTGAACGGGAAGATCGGGCTGACCTTCGCTTCCGTTCTACGCGCCGCCCTCCGACAGGATCCCGACGTCGTGATGATCGGTGAGATGCGCGACCAGGAGACGGCGGAGATCGCGCTCCGCTCGGCAATGACTGGCCACCTCGTATTCTCGACGCTCCACACGAACAGCGCGGCCGGCAGCGCCGCGCGATTGCTCGACATGGGCGCCGAAGGCTTCCTGGTCGCGACAGCCCTGTCCGCGGTCCTGGCTCAGCGCCTGATCCGCAAGCTCTGCGAATCCTGCGCCGAGCCCTACAAGCTGACCAGCCAGGAGAAGATGTGGCTGCGCGCGAACGCCGGCGAGAGCGCGGAGTTCCTGAACTTTCTCAAGAGCCGCGGCTGCCCCGCGTGCAACGGCACCGGATACAAGGGACGCACCGGCGTGTACGAGCTGCTCGAGCTCGACGAGGCGATGGCCGACGCGCTGCGCCGGAACGACACCCAGGCCTACATCGCCGCCGCGCGCGAGACCAAGGGCTTCCGCCCCCTGGCGATCTGCGCGCTCGAATACGCGTCGAAGGGCGTGACGAGCCTGGAAGAGGTCCTGCGGATCGCCGGCGAGTCCGAGGACACCGGCGGCGGCATGGGACAGAAGGCCGCAAAGGTCACCGTCTGAGGTCCAGGCGCGCCGCCTGACCCCAGCGAAGGAACACTCGATGTCCGTCTTCGAATACACGGGCCGGAGCGCGACCGGCGAAACCATCCGCGGCCAGGTCGAGGCGGTGTCGATGAGCAGCGTCGCCGCGGACCTCAGCTCGAAGGGGATCGTCCCGGTCCGGATCGCGCCCGCGGGCGCGGCAGGAACCGCGCTCACGTCGAGCCTAGAGCGCTGGTGGCATCGCCGCCGCATCAACCTCGTCGACGTGATCATGTTCTGTCGTCAAATGACCACCCTCGCCAAGGCCGGCGTGCCGATCACGCGCGGTCTGCGGGGCCTCGCCGATACGATGCGAAACCCGGAATTCGGGCGGGTGATCGGCGAGATCGCGGACCAGCTCGAAAAGGGACACGAGCTGGCCGGCGTTCTCCAGCGCTACCCCGACATCTTCTCGAACCTGTTCGTCTCCGTCGTGCACATTGGCGAGAGCTCGGGCCATCTCGAGGAGTCCTTCCAGCAGCTCCACGGCTACCTCACCCTCGAGGACGAGACGCGCAAGCAGATCAAGAGCGCGCTTCGCTACCCGACGATGGTGTTGATCTCGATGGTCATCTCGATCGGGGTCATCAACGTCTTCGTCGTGCCGCCCTTCGCCAAGCTCTTCGCGGGATTCGGTTCGGATCTTCCCTGGGCGACCAAGCTGCTGATCTCGACCTCGCAGGTCACGACCCAGTACTGGCACGTCGGTGTGTTCCTGATCGCCTTCGCCGCCTGGTTCTTCCGGAAGTGGGTGACGACGCCAGCCGGTCGCCTCGCCTGGCACCGCGCACAGCTCCGGATCCCGAAGATCGGCGGCATTCTCCAGCGTGCGCTGCTCGCTCGCTTCTGTCGCACCCTCGCGATCACCCTCGGTGCCGGACTGCCCGTCACGCAGTGCCTCTCGATCGCCTCGCGCGCCGTCGACAACGAGTTCGTGGGCCGGCAGATCATCGAGATCCGCGAGGACATCGAAGGCGGCGACACCCTGACCGCCGCCGCCCACACGAGCGGCCTCTTCACGCCCCTCGTGATGCAGATGCTCTCGGTCGGTGAAGAGACGGGCGCGGTCGAAGACACTCTCGCGGAGGTCGCCGACTACTACGAGCGGGAGGTCGACTACGACCTCAAGACGATCGGCGACGCGATCGAGCCGATCATGATGATCTTCGTCGGTGCGCTCGTGCTCGTGTTGGCCCTCGGCGTCTACCTGCCCATGTGGGAAATGGCGTCGGCGGCCAAGGGATGACGCCACTTGCTGGTGCCTTTCCCCGAGAGCTGCTCATGGGTCGTACCCGAATGCGACAGACGGCCACGGCTCGTGCAATCCAACCATAAAGGGTGACATCCTCCCCCGGCAAAGCCGGGGGCATCCAGGTGACCCGCTCAAAGC
>CAZAUR010000004.1:0-368868 GCA_964488255.1 uncultured Spirochaetaceae bacterium
GCGCGCGCGGGGCGCGCTGTCGGTCGCCGGGCGACCGACCGCTGAGGGCTCTTCCTTGGCGCGCGCGGGGCGCGCTGTCGGTCGCGCGGCGACCGACCGCTGAGGGCTCCCTTCGAGCCGGCGCGCGAAGTCGCCGCTGCGCGGCGCGGCGTGCGCCGAGCCTAAGCGGTCCCGCATCGACCGGCGGGTCTCGCGTGAGCCCGGACCGCAAGCGTCGCGGACTGGTCGGCGGTCGCCCTGCGCCAACGCGGTGGACGATTGGGCGTCGCGGAAGGGAGACGCATGCGACGAATCCACCTGTGCGTCACCCGGCCGCAAAGAGAATGAGACCAGAACCGTAGGAGCCGATGCCGCGAACGCGGCATCGGCTCCTACGGTTCGGATCGATTCGGCCATGGGCCGAATCGATTCTGACTCTGTACGTTTCGAATTCAGCTCCCGTTCTCACAGCCCGTGCGACTTGCTCGGGACACTTGGGCGAGTGTGTCAAGCGAGGGCGGGGGCTCCTCCGGAACGCAATCCTTCGTAGTGCTCGATCGGCACGACGCCGAGGGTGCGGCGCACCTCGTCGAGGGGGCGCTCGAGCAGCGCCTCCCAATCGGCGCCCGGCAGCCATTCGGCGGGGCCGGCGCGGCGGAAGCCGTCGCGGATGAGCTTGCGCTCTCCAGCGAATTCGCCCCGGGCCTTGAGGTAGGCGACCAGGACGATGAAGCCGATGCCGCGGTTGCGGATCTGGCGATAGGTGAAGCTCAGGAGCGCGGCCTCGCCGAAGAGGTCGCGGCCGTAGCCGGTCACGACGTGCCAGAGGTCGTGGCTGTCGCGGAGGCGCTGACCGAAGAGCATGCGATCGGGGTCGACCGGCTCGTCGTCGTCGCGATCGACCGAGTCGCTCGCGTCCACGAGACCGTCCGCCGTGATCTGTTCGCGAGCGGTGAAGTCGGCATAGGTCCGGCCGAGCGTGCCTTCCGGCAACGACTCGAGATAGGCGCGATCGGTCAGGGTCTCGAGCAGGACGCGCTTCTCGGCGAGGATCTTCGGCCCGTGTTCGGACTGCAGAAAGCGCTGAAAGGATCGCTCCTGCGAGTTGCCCGAGAGCGCTCGAATGATGCGGAACACCTGGGCGGTGTCGTCGGGGTCGCGGATCAGGGCGCGAATCGCGTCCCACGCTTCTCGAAATCGAATCGGGTTGTGGTGGGCAGGCATGTCGACGGTCGACTCCGGTCGCCAACATCGTGGCTTCTCGAATCCCACGACCGCTCTTCGAGCTCCGTCGAACGGGTGGGGGGGGGGGGCGTTGGTTCCGGTGAGGAACGAAAATTTGTCCGAGGCTGCACACCGAGGCGCATCTCGCTGGCTGATCGGTCCACCCATGTGAAAAATATCGGCAGATACGCCAGAGCGACTTTCCGTTCCTCCGAACCATTGCGAGAATACCCTACTGACAAATCTGTCCACAGGGTTTCCGCGAATTAATGAACAAAAATGTCGAGAAGAGCTCCGAGGCCCCCAGACGGCGTAGGAGGACTGCAGAGGTCGCTCGGCGCGAGATTCTCGATGCCGCGAAGAAACGGCTGATGGAGGGCGGCCCGGACAACGTGCGCCTGAAGCAGATCGGCGAGGACATCGGCCTCTCGCACTCCTCGATCCTCCACCATTTCGGGAGCCGCGACGCGCTGATGGAGGATCTGCGCAACGACGCCTTCGGCGCCCTCGCCCGGGATCTCGCCAAACGGATGGCCGCACCGACGAAAGGCGATCCCACGATCGACTTCTTCGAGAAGGTCGCGCAGACCCTCGGGGAGCAGGGCTATGGCCGACTGCTCGCCTGGCAGCTCATGTCGGGCAACCTGCCGAACCGGGGCTCCGTCGGAACGGCCGTGCTCGGCCCCGACGGTTCTGGCGGCCTCCTGTCGGGTCTCGCCGACCAGCTCCAGTCGATGCGCGCAGCGCGCGCCGCCCACCACGGCGAGGCCGAGCCCGACGCGACCGAGACGAAGCGAATCGTCGCGATGATGGCTTGCACGCTGCTCGGAGAGGCCCTCGCCGGACACGTGATGGTGCGTAGCGCCGGACTCGGTGGCGAGCCGGAGGATCGGCGGGCCCTGCGGGCGTGGTTCGCCAAACACGCAGAGGAGATGGTCTTCCCGCCGCCCACCCAGTCGAAACCAAGACCGGCCTGGGAAGGCTTCGAAACGCCGCCGCCGGAGCTGGATCAGTCGTCGAGCGACGAATGAGGCGCCCACCGGACTCCGCCTCCGGCTTCCACCGGATCGAGCGATCGCCGCGTGCGTCCGATCTGCTCCCGTGATGCCGTTCGATTCGACACCGCTCTGGACCGCGCTCTGGCTCTCCCTGGGCCTGGCCCTCTACGTGTTCGGCGGCCTTCGCTTCCGACGCTGGGCCGTCGCGGACCGCTGGGGCGTGCCGCGCTATTCGCCCGCCGTCGAGACGGTCCTGCTCTGGCTGCTCTACAGCGGGGCGGTCTCGCTCGGGATCATCGTCGCGCGGCAGACGCTCCGGCACTTCTGAGCCAGAAGGGCCCCGAACGCACGAACGCCCCGGAGCGCGACCGGAGGTCGTGCGCCGAGGCGTACTCGAACCGTGTTCGACCCGTGTCGTCAGAGACGCGGACCGCGCGAGCGTCTAGTGACCGCCGAGCGGGTCGACCCAGACGTACTTCGCGGGGCGAACCACGAGCTGCCTGAACGGCTTGCCGATCTCGTGGGGTCGCGTCACGAGCACGATCGGCGCGCTCATGAGGAACAGGCCGCTGCCGACCACGAGGCTCAAGAAGCCCGCCGGGCGGAGGAGCAGTACGTCGACGACCGGGGACGCATTCGCGGCATCGCCCTGCGTGACGGTTCCGGCCGTCGCCGTCGTGGCGAAGGCGGTCTGGAACATCAGAATGGCGGCCGTGACGGCCAGGATTCGTCGGAGTCCGTTGGACATGACCTGTCCTCCAAAATGCTAGTCTCGGCCCTCATCGGCTGCCCCGGATCGTGGCTGAACCCCTGCTGCGGCTTCTCTCGGGTACAGGAACCCGAATCGCCCGGTGGGGCCCCCACGGCATTCTCGATGCTTCCCCCACCCAAAGGCGCCGCCGGAACTTCACGAACCGGCAACTCCCCCCGGAAAGAGAGGCCCTCGCATGGCGAATTGGCTCGCCTTCACGCGCGCCCACTGCGCGGTCTACCGCGGGACCCGTGGCTGGGTCGGGGGCAACCTGCTGGGCATGCAGATGCTCTTGCTCACGACGCGCGGGCGAAAGACCGGCAAGGAGCGCACGCTGCCCCTCGCCTACGTCGAGTACAAGGGTGAGTACGTGGTCGTCGCGAGCAACGGCGGCGCGGAGAAGCCACCCGCCTGGTGGCTGAACCTGCGCGACGGCGAGACCGCCGAGGTGCAGGTCGGGAGCGAGCGCTTCGAGGTGACCTGGGACCACGCGCCGAAGGATGAGCGGATGGAGTACTGGCGGAAGCTGCAGGCGGCGATCCCCGCCTACCGCATGTACCGCACGCGAACGGACCGGCAGATCTCGATCATCCGCCTGATCCCTCGCGCGCCGGACGGAGCGGCCCCGGGATGGTCCAGCCGACCCCTGACGGGGCCCATGACCGACGGTTGATTGTTCGCACGGTGATCGGGGGGCATATTGGTCCGCCCAGCTCGTGCGCCGCCCACCCCGGAGACCCCGCCGATGTCCACCGCCAGCCCCGTCCCCGCCGACGCCGAGCAGGATCTCGAGCGGATCCTGACGAGCTTCGACTCCAACTACGTCTGGAACTACGGGAGCGTCAAGGAAGGCTTGCGCGACCTCTACGAGAAGGCGAAGCGCGAGCAGTGGAACGCCGCGACCGAGCTCGACTGGACGATCTCCGTCGACCCCGAGTCGAACATCGTGCCCCCGAGCTTCAATCCACTGTCCGATTTCGGCCCGGCCCAGAAGCTGAATGACAAAGAGCAGAAACGGCTGCTCCACGCGCAGATCGCGAACCAGCTCTCGCAGTTCCTGCACGGCGAGCAGGGTGCGCTCGTGGTGGCGAGCCAGCTGGTGGGCTCGGTGCCCTGGATGGACGCGAAGTACTACGCCTCGAGCCAGACGATGGACGAGGCGCGTCACGTCGAAGTCTTCGCCCGTTACGTCAACGAGAAGCTCGAGTGGGAATGGCCGATCAACGACAGTCTGAAGGAGCTCCTCGACGCGTGCATCAAGGACGCGCGATGGGACTTCAAGTTCCTCGGCATGCAGATCATCATCGAGGGCCTCGCGATGGCCGCCTTCGGCAGCTTGTGGCGAACCGCCGAGGAGCCGCTCCTCAAGGACCTGCTCAAGTACGTCATGAAGGACGAGTCCCGGCACGTCGCCTTCGGCGTGCTCGCGCTCCGCGATTACTACCAGGACATGTCGCCCGCGGAGCTGAAAGACCGTGAGGACTTCATCATCTACAGCTGCGAGCTGATGCGGAATCGGCTGGCCGGGGGCGAGATCGCGCGCGCAATGGGCTGGAACGAGGAAGAGACCGTGAAGGCCGTGCTGTCTTCCGAGGCGGGCCAGCTCTTCCGCAGCATGCTCTTCATGCGCATCGTCCCCAATCTGAAGAAGCTCGGCCTGATCACGCCGCGCGTACGCGAGTCGTTCACGAACCTCGGCATCATCCAGTTCGAGGACTTCGATACGGACCAGCAGGATCGCGACCTCGGCCTGGCCTGATCGCTCGGGTCAGGGCACGAGGACGGCCGCGCCGGTCAGCCGCCCCGCCCGCAGGTCGTCGAGGGCCGCGTTCGCGTCGGCGAGCGCATAGCGCTTCGTCTGGGCGCGGACGGGCACCCGGGGTGCGATCTCGAGGAACTCGAGGGCGTCCTGTCGCGTGAGGTTCGCGACCGAGCGCAGCACGCGCTCTTCCCAGAGCAGCCGATAGGGGAAGCTCGGCAGGTCGGACATGTGGATCCCGGCACAGACGACCACGCCACCCGGGCGTACCGCCTCGAGCGCCATGGGCACCAGCGCCCCGACGGGCGCGAAGAGGATCGCGGCATCGAGGGACGCCGACGGCCGCTCGTCCGAGCCCCCCGCCCACACGGCACCCAGCGACCGCGCGAAGTCCTGGGCTTCGTCGTCCCCGGGCCGCGTGAACGCGTGCACCTCGCGCCCCTCGTGGACGGCGACCTGCGCGATCAGGTGCGCCGCGGCGCCGAACCCGTAGAGCCCGAGGCGACGCGCGTCCCCGGCCAAGCGGTAGGCGCGGTGGCCGATCAGGCCGGCGCACAGCAAGGGCGCCGCCGCCACGTCGCCGTAGGCGTCGGGCAAGCGGAAGCAGTATCGGGCGTCGGCGACGACGTAGTCCGCATAGCCCCCGTCCCGCTGATAGCCGGTGAAGCGCGCTTCCGGGCACAGGTTCTCGCGACCGTCGCGACAGGCCGCGCACCGGCCGCAAGTCCACCCCAGCCACGGGATGCCGACGCGGGTACCGATCGCGAGGTCAAGGTCTTTGGGGACGTCAGGCCCGAGCGCGTCGACCACGCCGACAATCTCGTGGCCGGGCACGATCGGAAGCGCAGGTTCGGGCAGCTCGTCGTCGACGACGTGCAGGTCGGTGCGGCAGACACCGCAGGCGGAGACACGAACGCGCACGTCGCCGGGACCCGGCTCGGGAACCGGCAGCTCTTCGGCACGCAATCCCTGGCCGTCCCCGTGATATCGCATGGCGCGCATGTCCAGGAGTGTACTCTCGGGGCGCAGGCTTCGTCCGCCTCAAGCGCCGCCGACGCCGCGACGATCCGGGAGAGGCGATGCGCATCCTCACCTGCGAGCCCCGCTACTTCGACGTCGACTACGTGATCAACCCCTGGATGGAGGGGCAGGTCGGCCGCGCCGACCGCGATCACGCGCGCGCCCAATGGGGCGCGCTCTTCGAGGATGTCGCCGCGGTCGCGACGGTCGAGACCGTCGCGCCGAGCGAAGGCAGCCCCGACATGTGCTTCACCGCGAACGCGGCGCTGGCACGCTCGGGCGACGCCGTCCCGGCGCGCTTCCGGAACGCCGAACGGCGGGCCGAGGAAGGCCCGTTCGCGGAATGGCTCGAGGCGGACGGTCGCGCGCTCCGGCCTATCCCCGGTGCCGATCCCTTCGAGGGCGAGGGCGATGCGCTCTTTCAGCCCGGCGAGCCGCTGCTCTGGGCGGGCTACGGCGTTCGCACGGCCCTCGAGAGCCACGTGGCCCTGTCCGACGTCTTCGGTGTCGAGGTCGCGAGCTTGCGCCTCGTCGACCCGCGCTTCTACCACCTCGACACGTGCTTCACGCCGCTGCCCGACGGTCGCGTGATGTACTACCCCGCCGCCTTCGATGCACGTTCCCGCGCGGAGATCGAGCGCCGGACCGCGCCGGGCGATCGGATCGAAGTGAGTGACGCCGACGCGATGGCGTTCGCGTGCAACGCTCTTCGCGTCGATGACCGCGTTTTCGCGAACGCCGCGAGCGACGATCTGCGCGAGCGCCTCGCCGCCTGGGGCTTCGAGGTTCGCTGCCACCCGGTCACCGAATTCCTGCGCGCGGGCGGCGCCGTCAAGTGCCTCTCGCTGCTGCTCGACCAGACGGACTTCGTGCGTCCGACGATGAAGCCGACCTCGGCCATTCGTGCGACCGACGTCGAGCTCCGCGGCCATCTGCTCGATGCAGAGCTCCTGCGCCGCGCTCTCGACATCGTGACCGACGGCTGCGGCAGCTTCCGCGTCGACGCGCTCGACCTCGCGGAGAGGAAGGATCAGGTCTCGAGCACGCGGCTGCGCGTCGTGGCGCCCGACGCGGATCACCTCGACGCGATCGCGGGCGGCCTGGCGGAGCTCGGCGCGGAACCGATCGAGCTCGTTTGACCCCGCGAGCGCCGGCGGTAAGGTGCTATGCGAAGCGATCGAGCAGGTAGCGGATGATCTCCGCGGACTCCGGCAACCATTCGACGGCGCCGTCGTCTCCCTCGATTCGCAGGACCGGGACGGTCCCGCGCCCCATCGCTTCGAGGACCGCGCCGCGGGCACCCGCGTCCTGCATCGTGTTCGCCAGCGGGATGTCGAGGTCGAGCTCGTCGATCGCACGGAGGACACGCGCGCAGTACGGACAGGTCGGGTAGCCGAAGAGCGTGAGCGCCCCCGTCTCCTGTCCTCCGCCCGTGGCCTCGGTCTCCGCCATCGTCCGCTCCATTCATCGCTCCGGCGCCCCCACCGGGCGCGAGCCGCGCGCGAATCTAGCAGCCCGTTCCGAATCGTTCGGATCCGTCGACCCACCGACGGAATTCCGACACCCGGACCTTTCGGCGACGGCGACCGGCAAGACCGCCTCCCCGCCAAGTACTCAGAATCAAAGGCGAATCCGATTCGCCGCCGGCCGCGCCAGTGGCTGGCACGCTTCCTGCTCTTACCGGTCCGCATGGGGGACCCGATGGAAGACTACTCGAACGACACCGCCAGCTGGCTCGAATCCGAACTCCACGACTCGCCGGTCGTCGAGTGCGAGCTGGGCTCGCTGATCGCCGCTGCCTCGGCCTGGACCGAGGACGAGCAGGAGCTCGACGACCTCGTCGGCGGCCTCGTCGAGGGCGGCCAGATCGAGCTGTCGATCGGCTGATCCCGGGGCCGCAAGGCGGCGAACCCGAGAGCCGCTAAGGCGGCGAAGCCTGGGAGCCTCGGGCCGACGATTCGGATAGGCTTGCGCCCTCTTTTCACACCGCGCAAGGCAATCCGACAGACATGGCACGAGTCAACGACAACTACCTGAAGCTGGCCGCCGGCTACCTCTTCCCCGAGATCTCCCGCCGCATGGACGTCTTCACGTCCGCGAACCCCGACGCCGACGTGATCAAGCTCGGGATCGGCGACGTCGTGCTCCCGCTCGGCTCCTCGGTGCGTCAGGCGATGCACGACGCCATCGACGAGATGGCGACGGCCGACGGCTTCCGCGGCTACGGCCCCTCCGAGGGCTACGAGTTCCTGCGCGAGGCGATCGCCGAGAACGACTTCGGCTCCCGCGGCGTCAAGATCGACCCGGATGAGATCTACGCCTCGGACGGCTCGAAGTGCGACTCGGCGAACATCCAGGAGATCTTCGCCGACGACTGCAGCCTGGCGGTCTCCGATCCGGTCTACCCCGTCTACGTCGATACGAACGTGATGGCGGGACGGACGGGCTCTCCGGACGACGGCGGACGCTATTCGGGGATCACCTACCTACCCTGCACCGAGGAATCGGGCTTCATGCCGGCGCTCCCGGCCGCACCCGTCGATCTCGTCTACCTCTGCTCGCCGAACAACCCGACCGGAACGGTCGCACCGAAGGACGAGCTCGCGAAGTGGGTCGAGTGGGCCCGCGCGAACGAGGCGATCATCCTGTTCGATGCGGCCTACGAGCGCTTCATCACCGAGGACCACCTTCCGCACTCGATCTACGAGATCGACGGCGCCCGGGAGTGCGCGATCGAGTTTCGCAGCTTCTCGAAGACCGCGGGCTTCACGGGCATCCGCTGCGCCTACATCGTGATCCCGGAGGAGCTCCGGGGGCGCGATTCGAAGGGCGAGCAGGTCCCCGTCTCTACGCTCTGGAGCCGCCGCACGAACACCAAGTTCAACGGCATCTCCTACCCGGTGCAGCGCGGCGCCGAGGCGATCTACTCCGCCGAGGGCGCCAAGGAAGTCCAGGCGAACATCGACTACTACATGGCGAACGCGACGCTGATCAAGGAGGGCCTCTCGAAGGCCGGCTTCACGACCTTCGGTGGCGTGAACGCTCCCTACGTCTGGCTGAAGACGCCGGACGGGAAGGACTCCTGGCAGTTCTTCGACGCGCTCCTCGAGCAGGCGAACGTCGTCGGCACCCCGGGCTCTGGCTTCGGCGCTTGCGGCGAGGGCTACTTCCGACTCTCCGCTTTCGGCCTCCGCGAGAAGGTCGAAGAGGCGATCGAGCGGATCACGAAGGCGTTCTAGCGGCGAGCGAGAGTGAGACCCGCGAGTCCGAGTCCGAGCAGCAATGCGGTCCCAGGCTCCGGAACGACGGTCCAGACCGCGTACACGCGGTTTCGCGCTTCGCCGCTCTCTCTGCGAAGGATCGTTTCGGCCTCGATCTCGTCGAGGAAACCCGAGTGTCCGATTCGGTTCTGGAGCGTGATCACGTCGACGTAGATCGCCTGGCCCGGCGTCGGGCGCCACGGCGTCCAAATCGCGCAGCTGACCGTCCCCGGATTGCAGCCGAGGGTCAGGTTCGGCTCGCTGCCGAAGGCGCCAGCGGGTCCGTCGATGAACACCTGCCCCAGGAGAGCCATGGCCGCGTCGTGTGCCGCGGGCGCGGACCGGAAAACGAAGTCCTCCGAATCGTTGCAGTCCGAGAACAGATCGGTGCACCTGCCCTGGACCAACGCCACGTCGTAGGCGACACCGCCGACCATCACGTCCTCGGCGCCGAAGAGCAGTCCGTCCTCGCCGACGAGGTGCGTTGCAGCGGCCGCGGGCTCGAGGCCGAACGCGAAGGCGCAGAGCATCGGCAGCAGGACGCGCTTGCGTCGGGCGGGTCGTCTCGGAATTTCGTTGCTGCCCAGCACGCGCGCACCTCCCGCTTTCAAGCGAGCAGTGGCGACGGGGCGGCCGATGTGTCGACGTTCTTCGCTCGCTGGCAGCGTCATGCGCCGAGGGGTGCGGCGGGGGCCTCGCGATACCAGTACCGGTAGCGCTCGACGAATCCCATTCGTTCGTAGAGGCGCCGGGCCGATTGGTTCGGCGCTTCGACGTTCAGGAGTCCGCGATCCGCGCCGTGCTCTCGAGCGGCGAAGAGGATCGCGCGCAGGACCGACTCGGCGAGGCCCTTGCCGCGCTGGGCGTCGGCAGTCGCTACTGCGACCAGCGAGACCGCGTCCTCGACGACCGACCCCATCGCGACGGACACGATCGCGCCCTCGCGTTCGACCGAGCAGAAGAGCGCCGCCGTCTGGCTCTCGACGCAGCGCTCGAGAATCGCGCGGTAGTCCGCGTGCTGGGCGGCGCCGATTCCGGACAAGACGCACGAGGCATTGAACCAACGCTCGTCGATCCGACCCGAGAAGAGATCCGTGACCGCGCCCTGCGCCGCGAAGGACGGCTCGCTCGTCACGACGTGCTTGATCGAGACGGTCATGCCGAGGGTCTCGCCGTCGGTCGTGTAGCCCCGCGCCGCGAGCGCCTCGTCGAGCTCCGGCGGGGCCGCAGCAGAAGTCAGCTTGAAGATCGCCGGACGACCCCGCGCGGCGTACCAGGCCTCCGCGCGATCGAGCCGCACGTCGAGATCCCCGCCTCCCCCGGGCTCCGGCGCGACGGAGTTCGCGCGGCGGGTGTGTCGCCCGCTCGAGCCGAGCACCCAGCCGCCGAGAGTCTCCGTCTCGAGCGCGGGCCAACCGAGTCGCCCGAGCCGCTCGAGCTCGCGGATTTCCGCCGGCGTGATCAGGCCAGACCCATCCGCTTCGCGATGATCACCTTCATGATCTCGTTGCTGCCGGCGTAGATCGTCTGGACGGCCGCGTCCGCGTAGTCGCGCGAGATCGGATACTCGTCCATGAAGCCGTAGCCGCCGAAGAGCTGGAGGCATTGGCTCGAGACCTTCTTCTGCAGCTCGCTCGTCCACCACTTCGCCATCGAGACCTCCGAAACGATCTCCTCCCCGGCGACGTGCGCGACGAGCAGCTTGTCGACGAAGGCCTGACCGATCTCGATCTCCGTCTGCATCTCGGCGAGCTTGAACTGCGTGTTCTGGAACGTCGCGATTGGCTTGCCGAACGCGGTCCGCTCCTTCACGTAGTCGATCGTGTCCTGGAGCGAGCGACGGCACGAGGCGATCGACGCGATGCCGATGCAGATGCGCTCCTGCTGGAGCTTCTCCATCAGCATCTTGAAGCCGCGCCCCTCGCCCCCGAGCAGGTTCTCGACCGGCACGCGGCAATCGCTGAAGGACATCTCGCTCGTGTCCTGGCCCTTGAGGCCGAGCTTCTTCAGATTCCGACCCTTCTCGAAGCCGGGCGTCCCCGCCTCGACGAGGAGCAGGCTCATGCCGTCGTGGGGCGGGGAGCAATCGGGGTCGGTCTTGCAGACCACGATCACGAAGTCGGCGTTCTGACCACACGAGATGAACGTCTTCGAGCCGTTGAGCACGTAGTGGTCACCATCCCGGATCGCCTTGGTCTGGATGCCGGCGAGATCCGAACCCGTCGAGGGCTCGGTCATCGCGATCGCCAGCAGACACTTGCCCTCGATCGCGGGCACCAGCCACTTCTGCTTCTGCTCCTCGTTCGCGAAGGTCGTGAGATACGGCAGACAGATGTCGGTATGGAGCGACGCCTGGAGGGCATGGATCCGGAGGTCCGCGAGCTCCTCCATGATGATCGCGTCGTAGAGGAAGTCGCCGCCAGCGCCGCCGTACTCCTCGGGCTGGTTTGCGCCGAGGAAACCGTTCTCGCCCATTTTCTCCCACGCCCAACGCGGCGTGAGTCCGGACTCGAGCCACTCTTCGTTGTGCGGCAACAGCTCGGCCTCGGCGAATCGCCGGAACTCGCTGCGGAACAGATCGTGCTCCTCGCTGAAGATCGTTCGCTTCATCTCTCTACTCCTGTTCGTCGTCTTCACCGACGGCAACGCCGAGCATCGCACGAATGCGCTCGACCGCGGGTGCCATTTCGTCTTCGGGCAGCCCAGCGAAGCCCTCGAGATCCGTCGCGCGGATCGGCGCGCGCAGCAGGCGCGCGTGCCCCGCTCGGACGAGTCGCCCGCGCAGGGCTTCGGCGTCCCGTCGCGGCCGGACCCAGCCGCGGTCGATCAGCCGCGCCGCATAGAGCTCGAGCCCTTCCTGGGGCCGTGTCGTTCCGCGATCGTTCTGCGGGCGGGCCTGGGCGCGGTCGACGATCGCCGACAGGAGCGCGTCGCGCAGGCGAGACCACGGCGTGTCTCCGCCGCGCAGCTGGGGCGAGAGGAAGACCGGCCGCCCGGTCGCGACCAGTTCGGCCAGCGCCGTCTCGCCGAGGCCGACCATTACGTAGAGATCGGAGGCGTCGATCAACGCTCGCCAGGGGCGCTCCTCGGGTCGCTGGTCGGGCGTCTCACGATGGACGAGGGCCGGTCGACCGAGGCCGCGCAGACACCCCTCGAAGACTTCGTCGTCCGTGTGCCGGCTCGCGGAGACCACGACGCACATGCCGAGATCCGCGGCGCTCTCCGCGACGAGTCTACCGAGCGACTCCGCCGATCGGGCGTCGAGACCGAGTCGACGCGTGCCGCTGCCGATCGCGACCAGTACCTTGCGTCCCGGGATCGCCTCGATCCGCTCGCGCCAGGCGGCCGCATCCCGCTCGCTCGTGAGGGTCGGCACGAACGGACGATCCGTCTCGAGGCGGTTCGGGTGCGGGAAAAGGTTCGCGCCGCGGGGGGTGATCGCGAGGTCGACGGCGTCCGCCGGCGTGGCCGCCTTGGGGCCGAGCGCGACGACGCGCGTGCGACCATGGGCGCGGTCGCGAATCCAGCGCGCGACCGGCGCGGCGCGGCGACCGGCGGTGATCAACAAGTCGGGCCAGGGCTCGCTGAGTCCAGCCGCTTCGGCGTCGCGTTCGAGTCCGGCGAGGTGCGCGCCCCGCTCTGCGAGGGGCCAGCGGGACCGGCCGCCGAGACGCGCGTCGATCCGCAGGGTCGGCCAGCCGAGCGCGTCGGCGACCGCCGCGACCTGGACCTCGTTGCCCGGGGCCCCGTCGGTCAGCGTCCACACGGTCGGCGGCGTCGAGTCCGGCCGCGGTCCGCCGCTGTGCACGCGCGTGCCCTCGGCGTCGAAGGCGTTCCCGCGCGCGGTCATGAGCTCCCAGGCGACCCCGGGGTTCCGTCGCGAGGCGGCCTCGAAATGGGAGCGCCACCAGTCGACGGTGTGCGTCGTGCCCTGGGGCGGGCGCAGGAAACGCCGCCGAGGGGCCTTCTCCGGGGTGCGGACCGCCACGAAGACGAAGCGACGCGCGCGCCGGAAGAGCGCGTCGACGACCCACGGCACGTCCCAGACCGGGACGGACTCGAGCCCATCGACGCAGAGCACGCCGTCGTGGCGCTCGTCGTCGCTGCCCGCGAGGAACTCGACCAGGCCGACCCGGCGCTCGGTGTCGAGTCCGAAGCGGCCCGGGTTCAGGGCGTCGTCCCCGCGCAGGTCCGGTTGCACCTCGAGCAGCGTACGGGTCTTGGTCCGACGCGAGAGCGACTCGACCGCCTCGGCGAGCTCTCCAGCGACGCCGATCCCGCTTCCGAGATCGCTGATCGGCAGGGACTGCAGGCGTTCCATGTGACGCGCGAAGGCGCGGCTCGGTGCGCCGCGATGGAAGAACTCGAAGCCGGCGTCGATCGCCTCGCGCTCGAGCTCGTGCCACAGGTCCGTGTAGGACCCCTTCTGGTAGACGAAGCGCTCGGGGAAGGGACGCCAGGGCTGCGTATGCAGCGTCGTGTAGTGGAGCAGGTGGCTCACGCCCGGCTCGAACTCTTCGTCCCGGGCGTTCCAGCCGGGATCGAGGTCGCCCCGCAGCCCGGTCGCCTGCGTCGCCTTGCGAAGCAGCGAACGCTTCCAACCGCGCTGCGCCTCGGGAAGCGTCCAGACCGACGCCATGCGCGCGCAGTCGATCAACATGACGGAAGACTCGGTGTCCGAGATCGAGAGATGGCCGGCCGCACCGAGATCGAGATCGAAGAGCGCGCCCGGGTCGGTCAGATAGATCTGGTCTTCGTCGTTGTAGATCGCGCGGCCTCTTCCGTCCTGGAACGCCGGGATCGCGAAGCGATAATTCGTGAAGCCGGTCGTCCAGCCCTTGCGATCGAAGCCGGGCAGGTCCGACATGAGATGGATGCGCACTTCGCGGCCGGGGTCGCGCACCTTCTCGATCGACCAGCCGAACACCCGGTTGGCGCGGTACTGCGCGGGCTCGGTCCCGAGGAAGATCTCGACCGGCGGCCGCTCCGAGCGCTTCGCGTCCGGTCGCGGCGGCAGGACGACGGTCTCCATCGCCTCTCGAATGGAGGCGGCCGTGTCCGCGATGGGGGCTCTGGATCGGGATGCGTCGTCTTCGGCCATGGGTGCTCGCGGAGACGGGCCCGGGCGGGTCCTGGCAGCGGGGGCGGCGGAGTCTACACCAGCCGCCTGAGCGCCTCGGACGATCGCGACCGGCAGTCCAAATCCCGGAAAACCGTGGGTTTTTCGCAACTTTTCGGGCGCCTTGAGGGCCTGCGAGCCCCCGGTCGGGTGTCAGGTCCTCGACGCCGCGAGGGATCCGGTCATACTTAGGCCGTGCCGAATCGCTGATGGACGTCTCGGGGGTGTGACGAATCATGGGCCGGACCCGACCAGGAGTCGGGAACCCGCGCAGGCGTACGGCTCACCACTCGAACCATCGATGCACGAGAGTCTGATTCCGGAGCTGCCACAGTGGGCAGACGGAGCGCGGGCGCGACATCTCTGTGAGGCAGAGCGCACGGTGAGTCGACCGCGAGTCCAGCCGGAAACGTTTTGGGAGGAAGCGAAAACGCAACCACGGACCGTCGACTCCCGTCCCTGGGAGCGCACGGGCCGAGCGCATCGCGACGAGGCCCCGCACGAAACCGCGACAAGGCGGAGCGGAGATTGTCGCAATGAAGGTTCGATTTCGATCCATACACAGCCGTCTCGATTGAGACATACTCCGGCAACGCCGGAGCCGTTCGGATCCCGCAGCGGCGCACACGACTGGACCCCGTGTGCAGGCCGCGACCCGAACGGGGCAGACGCGACGAGGCTTTGACCTCGCCACCGGTCCAGGAGAGAACGCGAATGCGGATTGGCAAGATTCCGGTCGGAGACGGTGCACCGCTGGCTCTGATCTGTGGCCTGAACGTGCTCGAGACCGAGGCGGACGCGATCGAAGTCGCGCGCACGATTCAGCAACTCGCGGACAAGCACGACTTCCCGCTCGTCTTCAAGGCCTCCTTCGACAAGGCCAACCGATCCCGCCACGACTCCTTTCGGGGCCCGGGCATCGACGAGGGCCTGCGCATCCTCAAGTCCGTGAAGAAGGAGACGGGGCTCCCGATCCTGACCGACGTGCACGGCGCCGAGCAGCCGAAGCTCGCGGCCGAGGTCGCCGACATCATCCAGGTGCCCGCGTTCCTGATGCGCCAGACCGACCTGATCGCGGCCTGCGCCGCGGCGGGCGTCGCCGTCAACCTCAAGAAGGGCCAGTTCATCGCGCCCCACGACATGTGCCATGCCGTCGACAAGCTCCGGCACTACGGCTGCGAGGACATCCTCGTCACCGACCGCGGCACGTGCTTCGGATACAACAACCTCGTGACCGACATGCAGGGACTCGTCGCCATGCGCGAGTTCGCTCCGGTCTGCTTCGACGCGACCCACGCGGTCCAGTACCCCGGCGCCAACGGCGGCTCCTCGGGCGGCGACCGCCGCTTCGTGGCACCGCTGGCCCGCGCCGCCGTCGCAGCCGGCATCGATGCGCTCTTCGTCGAGACGCACCCGGACCTCGAGGCCGCGCCCTGCGATGGTCCGAGCCAGATCAGCTTCGAAGAGCTCGACGTCCTCCTCGCCGAGGTGCGGGCGATCGATTCCGCGCTCCGCGGGCTCCGCTGATCCATCAGGTTGGGGGGCGCCGTGACGCCTTCGGCGCAGGAGCGGCGTTCCGCGACCGCCGGCGCGCCGGGTTCCGCCGCTTCGCGGCCTCGCGCGGCAATCGTGCTCGCGGGGCGGCGTAGCGGCGACGATCCGCTGGCCGAAGCCGCCGGCGCTCCGCATCGTGCGCTCCTCGACATCGAGGGCGAACCGATGCTGCTGCGCGTGGTGCGCCGCCTGCTCGGCCGCGAAGGCCTCGAGCGCGTGATCGTGAACATCGACGCGCCAGAGCTGGTCGAGGCCCTGCCCGGCTGGGCGGAGCTCGCCGCCGACGCGCGGGTCAGCGTCCTCCGCAGCACCGACTCCCCGAGCCGCAGCGTCCTCGAGAGCCTCGACGCCGCGAAGCTCGACGTCGGCCCCGTCCTCGTGACGACCGCGGACCACGCCCTGCTCGACGACGCGATGCTCGACGCGTTCTTCGCGGACTGCCCCGCCGACGCCGACCTCGGCCTCGCCCTCGTCCCCAGCGCAAGGATCGTCGCCCGCTTCCCCGAAGCGAAACGAACCTACCTCCCCTTCCGTGACGAGCGCTATTCGGGCGCGAACCTCTTCCTCTTCCGCACCCCCGCAAGCCGCAAGGCCGCCGCCTTCTGGCAGCGCGTCGAAGCGGATCGGAAGCAGCCCTGGAAGCTCGCCCGCGCCTTCGGCCTCACGAACCTCGCACTCTTCGTCACTCGCCGCCTCGACCTGTCCGGCGCGATGACCCGCGCATCCCGCGTGATCGGCGCGAAGGTGGCGGCAGTCTCGCTCCCGATCGCCGAAGCGGCGGTGGATGTGGACAAGATCGAGGATCTGGAGCTGGTGAGGGAGATCCTGGCGGGGCGCTAGGCCGGGGTCGGCCCGGGCGGCCTGCTTTGCGGGCGCCTTGCTCTCGGTTTTGATGGGGGTGGGTGGGTGTTAGGCGGGCGCTCTGCCTTGGGGCCCGATCGCGGATCAGGTTTCGCGTGAACGCTGGTTCCGTGCTCGATTCGGTGAACCATCGCCTTTATCTTTGTTAGGTGATGGAAGACCCCCAGCAACTCTCGATCGATCAGTGCTTCGTGCATCGCCGCGCGCCTTCGCGGCGGAAGAAGAAGCCCGGGCGGAAGCCCGCTCCGCGAGCGCGCGCGCTTCATCGGGAGCGCCCGGCGGTTCGGAAGGAACACCCGGTTCACGTGACGCTTCGCATGCGTCGGGACGTTCCGTCGCTTCGGAATGGGCGCTGGCTTCGCGCGTTTCGGGAGACGCTCGCGCGGGGATGCGAGCGCGGTGACTTCCGAGTGGCCCACTACTCGGTTCAGCGCGATCACGTGCACATGATCGTGGAAGCGGCGGACAAGAAGGCGCTCGCTTCCGGAATGAAGAGCATCGGCTCTCGCATTGCGCTTGCGGTGAACCGCGTTTTCCGCCGGAAGGGTCCCGTTCTGGACGGCCGCTTCCACTCGGTCGTACTCGGGAGCCCGCGACAAGTCCGAAACGCGCTCCGTTACGTGCTTCTCAACGACCGGAAGCAGCGCCGTCAGCGCGGCGAACGTCTCGAACGGAGCAACGCGCCGGATTCCCACTCTTCCGGTCGCTTCTTCGAAGGCTGGAAGGAGCGAATCAATGCAATCCCGAAGATCGAGGTCGCACGGCCGAGGTCCTGGCTGCTCGCCAAAGGCTGGCAAAGAGGCGGTGGCCCGATCTCCCTCTCGGAAGTCCCGGGCTAACCCGGCCCCACGGCACGGCCCCCGATCACCCGAAGCGCCGCCCACGAGCGAAAGCCGAGGGAACCACCTCCCCCATCAACGCCGAGTGCACGGCGAGCGCACACCTCGCCGCATCACTCCAGCAACGCCTCGTCCACCCGAACGAACTCCCCGCGCTCGCTGTCCCACCCGCGCACCTCGGCCTCGAGCTGATACGCCGCGCCGTCGCGGGTCACGGTGTACACGTGATACTGGGCCTGCTTGTCCGGCCGACTCCCCACCTCGGAGCTCGAGGGCACGCCGATGATCGGCACCGGGCCGTCCGGACCGGGCACGTGGTTGATGCGGCGTCGGTGCTTGTGGCCGTGCAGGACGAGCTCCGCGCCGGTCCGACCGAGGACTCCGCGAAGTTGGTCGCCATCCCAGAGCGCGCGGCGCACGGGCTCGGTTCCGGCCGCGATCGGGTGGTGGATCATGACGACGCGAAAGTATTCGTCGTGGCCCAGGCGGGCCAACAGGCGCTCGAGCCGATCGCGCTGGACGTCGCCTAGCTCGCCGCCGGCGCGAAAGACGGGGGTCGGGATGGACGAGCAGAGGCCGATGACCGCGAGACGTCCTTGGAGCCGCAGCGTGGGAAAGTCTGCGTGCGACGGGGCGCGACCCGGGGGCGGCTCGGAGGAGACGATGTCCGCGAGCGCCGGCGGGAGATCCGCGGTCGCGTCGCCTCGGAGGTAGCCCGCCCAATGATCCCAGGAGCGCGCCGGATCGGTCTCGACATAACAGTCGTGGTTGCCCGGAATCAGGAACACCTGCTCCGGCGAGCCCAGACTCGCGAGCTGTCCCGCCGCGGCTTCGAACTCGCTCTCGAGGGAGATGTGCGTCAGGTCACCCGTCACGAGGACACGGTCGACCGATTGGGCCTGCACGTCCCGGATCGCCGCCTCGAGGATCCGGGGATCGTGATGGCGCCGTCGGTTCAGGGCCCAGGACGCCCAGCCCGAGAGGCGCTTGCCGCGCAATCGCGCGAGGCCGCCCCCCGCGAGGGTCGTCGCGTGCCAGTCCGAGAGGTGCGCGAAACGCATTTCAGCGCTCAATCCGATCTCCTGGAACCCAACCGGGGCGCACGGCCCCCTACACCCGATTCCCGGTCCGCCGGACGCCCGAGCGCCTCGCCGCGTCCGTGCTGGCCTCGCTGGCCGTCCTCCGCCCGCCGCCCACGGGCCGCCCTGTGATAGCCTCGATCGCCCTCGAACGCCTCCGCCCGACCCCCACGCGGCGGACCGCGCGACCGACCCGGCCGCGCTCGAAGGAATCCACTTGCCGCTCCGATCTCCGACCGACCGACCCGACATGGGTCGCACCGCACGGCCGCGCGTGCGCGGGATCCCGAACCCGTGGGCCGGGCTCGCGCTCACCGGGAGCCTGCTCCTCGCGAGTGTCGCCGTCGCGGGCGCGCCGGGTCCCGAGCCGGCCCTGGCCGATCCGGAACCGGTCGTCGAGACCCACGCAGCGTCGGCCCCCGGCACACCGGTGATGAGCAACGTCCCGCGGCTGCCGACGCCGCCCCCGGCGCCGCGTCCGGTCCTCGACCCGGCCGCCCGCCTCCTCTCGGAAGACGAAGCCAGCGAAGCCTGGACGCTCTTCATCGAGCTCGACACCGGCCATCGCATCACCCAGCGCTTCCTGCTCACGAACGTCGGCCCCGGCGAACACAGCGCGGTCGCGGTCGGCCACCTCGTGGAACCGGGCCGCGCGCCCTACCGCTACGAGAACGGGCGCCGCCGTGCGCGCTGGACTCTGTCGGACGATCGGCTCTTCTTCGACATCGCCGCGAGCCACCTCGACCTGCACCGACCGAAGGGCGAGCTGCGCATCACGAAGGACGACATCGAGATCCGGATGTTCTTCGACTTCAACGCGCACGCGCCGAGCGCGCGCGTGCCGAGCGCAGCGCTGCCGCCCGACTATCACGTCGACGTGCTCGCGATCGGTGCGCCCACCCACGGCACGATCCTCGCGCCCTGGATGACGACTCCGGTCGAGGCACGCGGCCAGGCGTGGCTCGTGCACACGTGGACGCCCCGGGAAGAAGCGCGCCTGCTCGCGCGCCGAACCGAGATCTATGGATCCGGTTCCGAGACGTCGTTCTATGGAATTCAGCTCCGGGGCAATGGTGACTGGACGTCCGGCTGGTCGGTCGCAGCCACGGCGGGCGGTCACGTCATTGAATCGACGATCAATGTCGCGACGCCATGGGGTGAGCGTACGGCGACCGGAAGCGGGGCCTACCCCACGCCAGGCGGCTTCGATCTGTCCGACTCGGCCTTCTCGGGGCCGATTGCCCTCGATCGAGAATGGTTGCGATTCGACCCCCTCGACGTGATTCCTCAGCCCTTCCGCTGGTTCATCCGAAGAAGTTCGCGACCCCAGGAGGTCTGGGCGGACGCTCGGATCGGGGTTAGCCTTTCCTCCGCGTCGGGATCCCCGTCCCTCCCCCATCCCGGCGAAACGACGAGCGCGAACGGATCTGTCAACACTTCTCCATGGAGGCCGCAGGCGCCTTCACGCGGGAAACGGGAGACGGATGAAGAGACATTGCTGCTCCCTGCCTCTGGCAGACCGAACGGCGTGGCTTCCATCACATTCCTGAACCCGGTCGGGAGCCGCTGAAGGCTCACGTCCGCGCTTCCGCCGGAACCGTTCCGGATCGGAATTGCACCCGGGATCCGGACACGCGCGAACCCAGTTCTCGCATCCGCTCACGAATCAGGTCGGACTCAATTTGCGAATCGGTGTCGTCAACAATCTGCGTGCGGGCAAGAGCCAGGAGCAGGTCAGCCGGATGCTCGGCTTCCTCCGGAGCCATCCCGACGTGCTTCACGTGGAGACCGAGCACGCGGGGGTGATGCCCGAGGCACTCGCCGAGCTGGCACGCCAGGAGGTCGACCTCCTGGTCGTGAACGGCGGCGACGGCACGCTCCAGTACGTCCTGACCGAGATCCTCGGCGCGGGCGTCTTCGGCGACCGTGTGCCGCTCGTGGCGCCGCTGCGCGCGGGACGGACGAACATGAGCGCGATGGACCTCAGCGCCGACAAGGATCCGCTCCGGGGCCTCGAGGCCCTGCTCGATTGCGCCGAGGACGGCCGGATCGCCGAACGCGTCGAGCCCCGCCGCGTGCTGCGAGTCTCCTACGGCTACGGCATCCAGCGCGCCGCCCAGTACGGGATGTTCTTCGGCGCGGGCATCATCAAGCGCGCGATCGAGCTGAACCACCGCCTCTTCGACAAGGACGGCCAGCGGAACAAGCTCGAGGGCGTGCCCGGCGCGACCCTCGTGACGGCCGGGCTGATCGGTCGGATGATGACCGGCGACCACACGGGCATCCTCACCCCGGACAAGGTCCAGATCCTCCTCGACGACGAGGCGGTCGATCAGGGCGAGTTCCATCTCGTGATCGCGTCGACCCTGTCGCGCCTCTTCTCGCGTATGCGCCCGTTCTGGGGCCAGGGGCCGGGCGGCGTGCGCTTCACGTCGATCGCCGCCCCGTGCGAGAGCTTCGGCAAGGCCGCCGCCGGACTGCTGCGCGGCAAGCCCTCGAGCTGGGTGACCCCGGAGACCGGCTACATGAGCCGCAACGTCGATCGCGCCGAGCTCCGCATGAGCTGCGGCTTCACGGTCGACGGCGAGCTC
The DNA here is from genome assembly GCA_964488255.1 of uncultured Spirochaetaceae bacterium. Lineage (GTDB taxonomy): Bacteria > Myxococcota_A > UBA9160 > UBA9160 > UBA4427 > UBA4427. The sequence continues at coordinate 21,035 of CAZAUR010000004.1, forward strand.
TGGCAGCCGGACCCGGACCGAAGCATCGCCCTCTCCGCGGAACGCGTCGTCCACTTCGTACGCGCCTAGGGGCGACCATCAGGTGAGCGCCACCGACGATCACCTCGGGGCCCTGCGTAGCCGGGTCGCGAAGGAGCTGGCGGAACCCGTCCGCCCCGGGATCGCCTGGCTGGCCGAGCAGGTCGCCGGCCTCCACGGCGACGCCGTCGCGGGCGTTCTCTTCTACGGCTCGTGCCTCCGCAAAGACACGGACGAGGGCGTGCTCGACTACTGGGTCATCGTCGACGACTACGCCGCCGCGCACACCAAGCTCGGCCACGCCGCCGTCAATCGCATCGCGCCGCCGAGCGTCTACTACCTCGAACGCGAATACGAAGGTGCGATTCTGCGAACGAAGTACGGCGTGCTCGATCGCCGCGCGTTCGAGCACGGCACCGGCCTCGGCGCGCACCACCCCTACGTCTGGGCGCGCTTCGCCCAGCCCGCGCGACTCCTCGCGTGCCGCGACGCAGAAGCGCGCGCGTTCTTCGAGACCTGCGTCAGTCAGGCGATCGTGACCTTCGTGGCCCGGCTCTTCTGTCACCTGCCGGACCAGGGCGGCCTGCTCCGCTTTTCGCTCCCGGCGTTCTGGCAGACCGCGTTCCGCACGACCTACGACAGCGAGCGGCGACCGGAGGCGGACGAGACGATCGTCGGGAACTATCACGCGGAGGAAGCCCGCTACGACGAGGCGGCGCGACTCGCCCTCCATCATCTCGCTCGCACGCGCTACCTCGACGAGGCGATGGAGCACCCCCGTTCGTTCTCCGTCACCGTCGCCCCGGCGCGACTGCGCCGCATGCGCTGGCGCTGGCGGGGGATGCGCGCGACGTCCCGGACCCTCGGGCTCGTGCGGCTCTTCAAGACCGCGTTCACGTTCGGCGATTGGGTACCCTACGTGCTCTGGAAGCTCGAGCGGCACAGCGGGCACAAGATCGATCTCACGGAGCGCCAGCGCGCGCACCCACTGATCTTCGCCTGGCCGATCATCCTGCCGCTGCTGCTGCGCCGGAACCTGCGTTAGGCGCCCATTCCCGGGAGACTTCATGGCGGATCGCAAGAGTGTCCTGATCACCGGCACCTCTTCGGGCCTCGGCGCCGCGATGGCCACGCGCATGGCCGCGCGCGGCTGGCGCGTCTTCGGCACGAGCCGCAAGCCGCACCCCGACGACGGCGGGGTCGAGCGGATCGCGATGGACGTCTGCGACGATGCGTCGGTCGAGGCGGGCCTCGCGGCGGTCCACGAACGCGTCGAATGCCTCGACGGGCTCGTCTGCAACGCCGGCTTCGGGATCTACGGCTCCGTCGAGGAGACGAGCCTCGAGCGTGCCCGGGCGCAGATGGAGACCAACTTCTTCGGCGTGCTGCGCGTGCTCACGCCGATTCTGACGCGCATGCGCGAGCGCGACGCGGGACGCATCCTGCTCGTGGGCTCGCTGTCGGGACGCGCGCCGATCCCGTTCCAGGCCCACTACTCGGCGAGCAAGGCCGCGATCGAGAGCCTCGCGTTCGCGCTGGCCAACGAAATCGCGCCCTCGAATCTACACGTGTCGCTGATCGAGCCCGGCGACATCAACACGAACTTCAACGACGTGATGGACTGGGGCGAAGGCGACCCCGACTCGCCCTACGCCGCGCGCCTCGCGGCGTCGGAGAAGACGATCCGCGAGTCGTTCCCGAAGAGCCCCGGCCCCGAGGTCGTGGCCGATGCGGTCGAGCAGGCGCTGACCGCGCGCAGGCCGAAGCTCCGCTATCCGGTGGGGCGCGAGGCGCTGCTCGTCGGACTCGGGAAGCGGCTGCTCAGCGATCGCCGGTCGCTGAAGACGATTCGGGATCACTACGGGATCTAGATCCCGTTCGAGGCGCCTACGTCGCGTCCACCACGTGCGCGCCGTACCCCAGGTCGCGCAGCGCTCCGCGCACGGTCTCCGCCGCTTCCGCAATACTTTCCGGCGACGCGTTCCCGTCGGCGTTGCCGAAGTCGAGGTCGGTCGGCTTCCAGATGCAGGACACGTGGAGATGCACGTGGCGCACCTCGAGGCCGAGGATCGTGAGGCCCACCTTCTCGGGGGAGTAGACCTTGTCGAGGGCGCGACCGACCGAATGCGCGACCCCGGTCAGGTGCTGCATCACGGCGGGCTCGAGGTCGGTCCACGCGTCGACCTCCTCGCGCGGCACGACGAGGGTATGACCGGGCTTGAGCGGCGCGATCGTGAGGAAGGCCATGCACACGTCGTCGCTCCAGACGATGTGGCCCGGCATCTCGCCGTTCATGATCTGCGTGAAGATGCTCGCCATCGAAGTCGCTCCCCTCTCACCACGGAGAATGAGCCCACGGAAGCGTGGGGAGGCGGAGCGTAGCGTCGCGCCGTGCGCGGGCTAGCCGCCGAAGACGCCCTCGAGCTTGGCCCAGGTCTCCGGCAGCGAATTGGCCAGGATGAAGACGAGCGCGACCGGCACGACGAAGCGTAGCAGGAAGCGCCATCCGCCGTGCACCCCGGAGCGGGTCGCCCCGTCGCTCGCGATCGCAGCCGGATCGTCCATCACCCAGCCGACGAAGATCGCGATTCCGAGGCCGCCGCCCACGAGGAAGAGGTTCGTCGCGAGGCTGTCGGCGAGATCGAGGATCGCGATGTCGTAGGCGCTCCAGACGCCCAGCAGCGTAACCGCGGCACCGCCGATCATCGCGGCCCGGCGCCGCTCCCAGCCGAACGCGTCCATCGCCGCCGACACGACGACCTCGAGCAGGGAGATCGCGCTCGTGAGCGCGCCGACCACGAGCGCCACGAAGAACGCGCCACCGATCACGCGGCCGATCGCACCCATCGACGCGAAGGCCTTCGGCAGCGCCACGAAGAGCGCCCCGATCGTGCCGCCGGAGATCTCGCTCTGCATTCCCAGGGCGAAGATCAGCGGAAAGACCATCAGACCCGCGACGAAAGCGACGCCGAAGTCCGCGAACGAAATCACGACGGTCTCGCGCGCGAGATTGCTGTCCCGCGGCAGGTAGCTCGCGAAGGTCAGGATCGCGCCCATCCCGAGGCTCAGGCTGAAGAACGCCTGGCCCGCGGCGGCGACGACCACGTCGAGGGCGAGGGCCTTTTCGAGATCGAAGTTCAGGTAGTAGGCGTAGCCCGCGCTCGCCCCGTCGAGAGTCGCAGCGTAGACGACGATGCCGAGCATGATCACGAAGAGCCCGGGCATCGCGATCTTCGCGACGCGCTCGATCCCCGCCCCGATCCCGCCGGAGACGACCGCGATCGTGACGATCATGAAGAGGACCTGCATCGCGAGGCTGGCGTGGCCCTCGGAGATCGCCCCGAAATGCGCGCCGGCGTCCGCGGGGAAGCCCACGAAGAAGGCCTCGAACGCATAACGCACGGTCCAGCCGCCGATCACACCGTAGTACGAGAGAATCAAGAACCCGGCGGCGACGAAGACCGCACCGAGCCAACGCCAGGTATTCCCGCCGTAGTGCGCGAGCGCCGCGATCGGTCCGCGCCGCGCGCCCCGACCGATCGTCAGCTCGGCCATCATGACTGGCAGGCCGAGCAGCAACGTGAAGAGCAGATAGAGCGCGACGAAGCCGGCGCCGCCCTTCTCCGCCGCCAGGTAGGAGAAGCGCCACATGTTGCCGAGGCCGACGGCGGAGCCGACCGCGGCGAGCAGGAAGCCCCACCGGGTCTGCCACTGTTCACGAGAAGCGGAAGCGTCGCCCATGGTCCCCCCAGACTCCATGCGCACCGGGCGGCGCGCGGGCCAGCGGGAACATACCCTTGGCGCCGATGATCGCCGAATCCCCGCGGAGTGCGTGGGCTTCCCATCGGCCGATTCCCGCCTCCACGCGAGACCTTCTCGTCCCGGTCTCGTTCGGCTCCACCCGAGGTCTCGTCGTGCTCGCCGCGTTCGCCACCGCCCTCGTCCTCGCCGCGGGCTTCGTGTTCGCCCTGCCCGCAGCGCTGTCGCGGTCGCGCCGGATCGAATCGCGCATCCTCTCCTCCCTCGACGACTTGCCCGACGGCGCGCGCCTCGTCGTCCTGGGTTGCCACGTCGAGACCCTCGGCCGACCGAACAAGCTCTTCATCGCGCGCGTCGCCGCCGGGGCCGCCGCCTGGCACGTCCTCGCTGCGCGTGCCGACTCGCCCGACGCGCCTCCCCCGAGCGTCCTCGCGAGCGGCCACGGCCCGCTCGGCGAGACTGAAGCGCTCCGCGACGGCCTCGTCGCCGCGGGTGTCGCGGTGGAAGCGCTGGCCGTCGACGCCTCGGGCGAGCGAACGATCCACAGCATCGAATACGTGGCGCGCGAAGCGAGGCCGGACACCCCGCCGATCGTCTTCGTGACCCAACGCTTCCACCTCCCCCGCACGCTCTGGCTCGCGCAACGACTGGGCGTCGACGCGGTCGGCCTGCCCGCCGAAGGCGACGTCGGCCCACCGCGCGCCCGGGTGCGCGAGCACGTCGCCTGGCTACGCGCGTTCGTCGATGCCTCGGGGAAGTACGTCCATCGGCCCTGAACGCGCACACCCCGGCCCGGCTGTGGCATGCTCCCGCCACCCCCCGCCTCGCTCGACGAGCACGGGACCCGCGTGACCGCTCGCAGAACCGCCCCGAGGAAGTTGGCTGGCCAGCGCCGCACGCGCCGGCTGCCCGGCTGGCTGCGCGCCGAGCGGATCGAGATCGACGTCGACCTCGACCCGAAGGCGCCGGGATTCGCTGGCGAAGCGCGTTATGCGCTCGTCCTCGACCACCCGACCGATTGGATCGAGCTTCACGCCGCCGAGCTCGACGTCGATCAGGGTTCGGCCCGGGCGGCGAACGGCGACGACCTCGCCGCCGCAGTCGAGCCCCACCCCGAGTGCGAAACGATCGTGCTGCGCTTCGCGAGGCGGCTGCCCGCCGGGCGCGTCGCGCTGACGCTCCGATTCGCCGGGCGCGTGCGCGACGATCTCCGCGGCGTCTACCGCGGCAGCGACCCGGACACGCCCTATCTTGCGACCCAGCTCTGTCCGACCGACGCGCGCCGCTTCTTCCCGTGTCTCGACGAGCCCGGAACGAAGGCACGTTATGCGATTTCCGTGACGGCTCCGGCGGCCGAGGTCGTCCTCTCGAACGCCCCGGTCGCGCGTCGCGGCCGCGCGCGGGACGGCCGCCGGACGACCACGTTCGAGGAGACGCCCCCGCTCTCGGTGTACCTCGTCGCAATCGCGGTCGGACCCTTCGAGGTCTCGCGGCCCGCGATGGCGGGTGGAACGCCGATCCGTGTCTTCACACTGCCGGGCGGGCGTCGTCTCGGACGGTTCGCGCGGGAGGCGGCAGTCGAGAGCCTGGTGCGCCTCGAGAAGTGGTTCGGGATGCGGCATCCGTACGCGAAGCTCGACCTGCTGGCGCTGCCCGACTTCGCCTTCGGCGCCATGGAGAACGCGGGGGCGGTCTTCTTCCGGGACTCGGTGCTGCTGCTCGACGAACGCGAGGCGAGCGCCGAGGATCGCTTACGCGCGGCGGAGACGATCGCCCACGAGCTCGCGCACATGTGGTTCGGGAACCTGGTCACGATGGCCTGGTGGAACGACCTGTGGCTGAACGAGTCGTTCGCGACCTGGATGGCCTACGAGATCGTCGACGACTGGCGTCCGGACTGGACGATCTGGCACGAGTTCGTGAACCGACGCGAGCACGCGCTCGAGCTCGATGCGCTCCCCAGCAGTCATCCCATCGCGCCACCGATCGAGACCGCGGACGAGGCGCAGGAGAACTTCGACGCGATCACGTACACGAAGGGCGCGTCCGTCCTGCGCATGCTCGAGCGCTACATCGGCCGGCGCGCGTTCCGAGACGGCGTCCGCCGCTACATCCGCGCGAACCGGGAAGGGGCAGCAGAGGCCGCTGATCTGTGGGCCGCGCTCGAGGCCGCCTCGGGCGAGCCGGTCGGCAAGATCGTCGGGCCGTGGACCCAACGCACGGGGCACCCGGTCATCGAAGCGCGCACCACCCGAACGGGCGAGGTGCGGCTCGAGCAGACGCGGTTCCGGCTGCTGCCCCCGCGCCACGCCGAGCGCGAGCGGGCCTGGCAGGTGCCGTGGATCGGGCACACCGGCACCCGACGCCGCGGACGGCACGTCCGCCAGCTCCTCTCCCGCCGACACACCGCCGTAGAGACGGCCGACTGGCTCTATCTGAACGCCGACGAGGCCGGCTTCTTCCGGATCGACCATGGCGAGGCCGGGCACGCGAGCCTGCTCGCGGCGGCGCCACCGCTCTCTGCGACCGAGCGGATCGGCTGGGTGGGGCATCAGTGGGCGATGGTCCGGGCGGGGCGTGCGTCGATGGCCTCGCTGCTCGATCTGCTCGCTTCGCTCGGGGACGAGCCCGAGCCGGAGGTGCTGCTGGCGATCGAGCGCGTGCTACGGGCGGTGCTCCAACGGCTCGCGCCGGACGCGGGGCATGGCGCGGCGGAACGAATGCAGGCGTGGATCGCGCTCCACTTCGGCCGCGCGATCGGCGAGCTCGGGCTGCACGCGCGAAGGGGCGAGGACATGGCGACGACGCGACGGCGCGCGCGCCTGCTCTCGATCGTCGGGGGGCTCGGGGCGAGTGAGTGGCTCGGCGAGCGTTGCCACGAACGAGCGCGGGCGCATCTCGACGCGGGGGAACCGCTCACGCGCGGCGCGGAGGAGACGGTCCTGGCGATCGCCGCGGCTTCCAACGACGGCGCGATCCACGCGGCGCTGATCGAGGCCACCGGGCGCGCGCAAAGCCCCCAGGCGCGGCGCAGGCCGCTCTTCGCCCTCGCCGGAGCGTCGCGCCCCGTCCTGTTGCGTCGCACGCTGCGGGCGTCCCTCGATCGGCGTCTCGCCCCGGCCGTCGACCGCGCCACCCTGCTCATGCACCTGCTCGCATCGCGCGACACCAGCAGCGCGACCTGGGCGCACGTCCAGCGCGCCTGGCCGCGACTCGAACGCGAGATGCCACCGATCCTGCTCGCCCGCCTGGCGGGCGAGACGGCCCGCGCGCTGCCCCTCGACGAGACCCGCACGATCCGCGCCTTCTTCCGCGCGCACCCGCTCGCGGCCGGAGATCGCGTGCTGCGGCAGATCGACGAGGAGCTGGCCCTGGCGCGCCGCGTCCAGCGACACGCCGGGCGCGAGCTGCGCGGCCTTCTGGGGAGCAATTGACGGCCCGCCGTTGCGCCGATTTCGTTTTCGCCTTATCTTCGCCTTCATGCGCTCCCCCAGGCCGCCGGCCCAGTCGCCCTCCCCGCAACCCCGCTCCTCGCGGCGCCCCGTCGCGGGATCCGCCGGCGGCCCGGCGTCGAAGTCGCGCCGACCGGGCGCCACGCTCCAACAGGCGGAGCCGCCGAGCCTACGGCCGGCGCGCAAGGGACGGGGCGCCCGCGCCAACCCGACCGGGCGCTTCGAGCGCGCGCGGATCGAGCCGGACCTCGACGCGCTCGCGGAGTGGCTGGCCCCCGAGAATGAAAGTGACGCCGCGCGCGACCCAGGCGATCCGAGCGCCGATTTCGACAGGAAGCCCGCGACTCAGGCGATCCCCGATCCCTCGCGAACCGCGATCACGACGAACCGCAGCCCCGACATCCCCTTCGACGCGAGTCTGAATCCGTATCGCGGCTGTGAGCACGGCTGCGCCTATTGTTATGCGCGCCCGACCCACGAGTACCTGGGCTACTCGGCGGGGCTCGATTTCGAGACCAAGATCCTCGTGAAGGAGCGCGCCCCCGAGCTGCTGCGGAAGGAGCTCTCCGCGCTGCGATGGATGCCCCGGGTCGTAGCGCTGTCCGGCGTGACCGACGCCTATCAACCCCTCGAGCGGAAGCTCCAGATCACGCGGCGGTGTATCGAGGTCTTCGCCGAATTCCGGAATCCGATCGCGATCATCACGAAGAACGCCCTCGTCGCTCGGGATCTCGACCTCTTCGAAGAGCTGAACGAGGTCCAGGCCGTCACCGTGAACGTGAGCATCACGACCCTCGACGCCGGGCTCCAACGCGTGCTCGAGCCCCGCGCCTCGGGGCCGCACGAGCGTCTCCGCGCGGTCGAGAAGCTGGCGGAGGCCGGGATCCCGGTCGGCGTGAACATCGCGCCGATCATCCCGGGCCTGACCGACGCCGAGACCCCCGCGCTCCTTCAGGCCGCCGCAGACGCCGGCGCCCAACGCGCCGGCCACATCGTCCTGCGTCTGCCCCACGGCCTGCGCGAGCTCTTCGACGACTGGCTCCTGACCCATCGGCCGCTGCGCCGCGAGAAGGTGCTCCACCGCCTCGAATCCCTGCGCGGCGGCAAGCTGAACGATCCTCGCTTCGGCACGCGGATGCGCGGCGAGGGCCGCTTCGCGGAGCAGATCAGCGGCCTATTCGACGTGATGAAGAAGCGCTACGGGCTCGATCAACCGTCCCCGGAGCTCTCGACCGCGGCCTTCCGCCGACCGGGCGGGACGCAGCTCGACTTCGACCTCGGGCACGGATTCGGTTAGTTCACCTGCATCCGGCTGGCGCTGCGCTTCGCTTCCCAGTGCCCGAGCACGCCGGCGCCCGCGAATTGCGGCGGGCGGTCCGAGAGAACCGAGGTCTGGAGCCAGAGGCGCTTCAGGTGCCGGACCCGGCCGTCGGCCTGGGCGTCCTCGTAGGTGGTGCGGCCGTGCATCACGTGGAAATTGTTGATGAACTGCATGTCGCCGGGCTCGAGCTTCATCTTTACGTGGAACGACGGGTCGTCGGCCAGCTCGACGACCCGAGCCAGACCGGCCTTCGCGACGTCACCGAGTCGCGGCGCCTCGGGATGGCGCTGGGAGGCGGCGATGTAGGGCGGGATGCAGCGGCAGAAGAGCCGGTCGCCCCATTCGGTGAAGATCGGGAGCATGTAGTAGGGCTTGCTGCCCTCGGCCTCTTCGCCGCGAGCGTCGTAGGGGAACGGCTCGTAGAGCGCAGCCGCGAGCTCCGGGCTCTCCTCGACCAGCACGTTGTGGATCGCGACCGAGTTGGCGACCGCGGACAGCCCTCCCTCGCGACCGTCCTGCAGGCACATCAGGCCGACGAGGTCCGAGCCGTCGCAGTGGAAGGGAAGCGCGATGCCGCCCATCTCGTTTCCGCGGGCGGTCGGGTCGTCACCCGCCTTGCCCTGATCGGTCACGTCCCCGAGCACGTGGCCGTACTTATTCTGGGGCCAGGGCGCACCGAGGTGCATCCCGATCCCCCAGTAGAGCATCTCCATCTCGGCCTGGTCGTAGCGCTCGCGTTCGATCCCGCGCAGGCGCACGAAGCCGCGCCCGTCGATCAGCTCGCGCTCGATCTCGCCGAGCCGCTTCGCGAGCCCCGGGAGGGGAAAGTCGTCGCGGCCGATGTCGAGCACGTCCCCGGACTTCTCGAGGGCCGCGCGCAGCGCGGCGTCCAGCTCTTCCCGCTCGCTCGCTTCGAGCCGTTCCGTCCAGGACGACTCGTCGGCGACGTCTTCGGCGCGCCACACGCACTGAGGCTCGAGGATGCGGGGCGTGGTCATGGGGCTCTCCGGTGGCTGGCCAGACAGAGTGTGCGACAGCTCAGCCGAGACCGCCGTCCGAGTCCTTGCCCTGCATGTCCGCGTTCAGCCGGGCCTTGCTCACGAGATCGCGCACGATGGGCCCCAGGGCCGTCGGGTCCTCGATCGGCTCGGTCTTCGGACCGCGGTGCCAACCCTCAGCGACGGCCAGGACGTTGCCGCTAGACTCGAAGACGCGACCGGTCACGTCGCTCGACTCGCGACTCGCGAGCCAGGTCACGATCGGCGCGACCCAGCGCGGGCTCTGCCGCTCGCGCATCTCGTCCGTGATCTCGCCCGGCTGGAGGTCTTCCGTGAGGCGCGTGAGCGCGCCGGGGGCGATGCAGTTGACGGTCACGCCGTACCGCTTGAGCTCGCGGCTGGCGATGATCGAGAAGGACGCGATCCCCGCCTTGGCGGCGCCGTAGTTGGTCTGGCCGACGTTGCCGTAGATGCCGGAGACGCTCGCCGTATTGATGAGGCGCGCGTCGACGGGCTGCCCGGCCTTGCTCTGGTTCCGCCAGTAGGCGCCCGCGTGATGGGCCGGCGAGAAGGTGCCCTTCATGTGCACCTGGATCACCGCGTCCCACTCCTCTTCCTTCATGTTCACGAGCATGCGATCGCGGAGGATCCCGGCGTTGTTCACGACGACGTCGAGCCCGCCGAAGGTATCGACGGCCTGCTCGATCATCTGCTTCGCCTGCTGGAAGTCCGACACGTCCGCGCCGTTCGCGACGGCTTCGCCGCCCGCGGCCTTGATTTCCTCGACGACTTCGTCCGCGGGACCCATGTCGCTACCGGTGCCGTCGCGGGCGCCCCCGAAGTCGTTGACCACGACCTTCGCGCCGTGGGCGGCGAGCATGAGGGCGTACTCACGACCGATGCCGCGACCGGCTCCGGTGACGATGCAGACGCGGTCCTCGCAGAAGGTACTCATGGGGGGTCTCCTTGCGGCGCGGAGGGACTCGGAAGAGCGAATGGGGGAGCAGCGGCGGGCCGCGGCGCGTGCTGCGGTCTCGACGGATAGCACGCGGCGCAGCGCGGGGCGTCGAACGCCGCGTTCCGGCGGCCGCGCGCGCTCCGCCGGCGTACACTGGCGCGCGCCGCACGAGGCGGCGCCCACGTCCCGGATCCCGCGGAGACCGCTCTTGTCCGATGCTGCCCGACTCGCCGAGACCCTCGAGCGCCTCGATGGCCGCGGCTACAAGGCCTACCGGGACATCGAGGGCGCGTGGTCCTTCGCCGAGCTCACGCTCTTCGTCGACCGCGTGCAGAGCGATCCCTTCGCAGCCCCCTCGAAAATGAGGGTGCGCGTCGCGGAGGACGTGGCCGCGCTGCCGGACGGGCTGCGCACCCGGCGCGACCGGGAGATTGCGGCCCGTGCCTGGTTGGCCCGCGCGTTCCGCGACGCGATCCGAGCGGTCGCCCCGAAACGAGTCGGGACCGGCAAGGGCGGACTCGTTTCGATCGACGCCGGCGGTCCCGAGGTCCTGGAACGGACCGCCGTCGTATTCGGCGAGGACTTCGTCGAGGCGCGCATCGAAGTGGGGCTTCCTGCCGCGGGGAGACGCGCGCTCGGGCACGCCGCGGCCGAGCTGCTCACGGAAGCGATCCCCGCGATCGTGACCCGCGCCTGGATCGACCGAAGCGACGCCGACGACGATGCGCTCGTCCACTGCGTCGACTGCGTCGAAAACCAGGCGTTCGTGCGTGCCCGGCTCGCGGAGCGCGACCTCGTCGCCTTCGTGGGCGACGGCGCGGTGTTGCCACGGGAGAGCGGCGCGAGCGAACGACCGATGGCCGCGGGCGACGCCCTCCCCTTCGCGTCTCCCTACGCGTTCGCGGTCGAGTTCGAGGTCCCGAACGCCGATGCGGGCGCGCCCGGATCCGTGTGGCGCGGCATGGGCGTGCCGCGGGGCGTCGTGCTGCTCGTCGGCGGGGGCTACCACGGCAAGTCCACGCTGCTGCGCGCGATCGAGCACGCCGTCGTGCCGCACGTGCCCGGGGACGGACGCGAGACCGTCGTGACCGACCCGGCGATGGTGAAGATTCGCGCCGAAGACGGCCGCTCGGTCGCGAGTGTCGACATCCAGAACTTCATCGACCGCTTGCCACTCCGGCCGGGCGAGGCCGCGTCCCGGGACACGCGTTCGTTTTCGACGACCGATGCGAGCGGCAGCACCAGTCAGGCCGCGAACATCGCCGAGGCGATCGAGGCGGGCGCACGCGGTCTGCTCCTCGACGAGGACACCTCGGCGACGAACTTCATGGTCAGGGACGCGCGCATGCAGTCGCTGATCGCGCCCGAGGACGAACCGATCACGCCCTTCGTCGACCGCGTGCGCGCGCTCCACGACGAGCTCGGTCTGTCGACCGTGCTCGTGATGGGGGGCTCCGGCGACTACTTCGGGATCGCCGACGCGGTGATCGAGTTGAAATCGTACCGGCCGATCGACGTCACCGAGCGGGCGCGGGAGATCGCCCGGTCTTCCACGGACGAACGCCGCGCCGAGCCGGCGACCGCGATCCACCGCCCCGCGGATCGCACTCTGCTCGCCACGAGCTTCGACGCCCGTCGCGGTCGCCGGGACGTGAAGTTCTCCAGCCGGGACTGCGAGGAGATCGTCTACGGCACGACCGAGATCGACCTGCGCGCGGTCGACCAGCTCTTCGACCCGAGCCAGACGCGCGCGATTGCCGGCGCGATCCACCTCGCTGCGGACCGCTTCGTCGACGGCGAACGCTCGCTCGCCGAGGTGCTCGAGGCGATCGAGGCGGTGCTCGACGACGAGGGCCTCGACGTGCTCGATCCGGTTCGCCGCAAGGGCCGCCACCCGGGCGCCCTCGCCCGCCCGCGCCGGTTCGAGATCGCGAGCGCGATCAACCGGATGCGGACGTTGCGGGTCCGCTGACGCGCGTGCCCGCTACCAGCCCGCCAGGTCCGCCACGCGGTCGCGGTGCAAGCGGGGCGTGCCGAGGAAGACGCGATTCTGAAGCGCGCGCTTGAACCAGATCTGCGTGTCGCCTTCCCAGGTGTAGCCGATGCCGCCATGGGCCTCGGTCGCGTCGCGCGCGATCTGGGAATAGCGGTCGCAGAGGTGGCTCTTCGCGATCGCCGCGGTCCGGACGGCTTCGTCCGGCAGGTGATCGAGGGCGTGGGCCGCGAACCAGTAGAGGGCGCGAGCCGGCTCGATGTCGATCGCCATGCTGGCGAGCTGGTGCTTGAGGGCCTGGAAGTGGCCGATCGTGACGCCGAACTGCTCGCGGCTCTTCGCGTACTCGACGCTCATGTCGACGAGCTTGCGGGCGCCGCCGAAGGCGTCGGCGGCGATCAGCACCAGACCGACGTCGCGCACGCGACCGGCCGTCTCGAGGTCGCTGTTCGCGAGGACCTCGCATTCGGCGTTCTCGAAGGTCACGATCGCGAGGCGCCGCGTGCGGTCCGCGCCCTCGTAGCGCTGGATTTCGACGCCCGCGGCGTTCCGATCGACGACGGCCATCTTGCCGCCGGCGAGGCCGACCACGAAGTAGTCCGCCTGCTCGCCGAACTCGACGATCTCCTTGGTTCCGGAGATCGTGCCGGAAGCAAAGTCGGGTGCAGCGATCGTCCACTGCTCCGGCAGCCAGACACCCCCGTCTTCGGCGAGGGCGACCGTCGCGAGCTGCTCGCCGCTCGCGAGGGAGGGCAGCATCCGGCTCTTCTGTTCGTCGCTGCCCGCGCACTGGATCGCTTCGGTCGCGAGCGAGTGTCCGAGGAAGGGTACCGGGGCAGCACTCGCGCCGAGGGTCTCCGCGACGACGGCGAGATCGAGGATCTCGAGCTCGCTGCCGCCGAGATCGCCCGGCAGGTGGATGCCGGCGAGGCCCATCTCCGCGAGTCCCTTCCACAGGACCGGGTCGTAGCCGACCTCGTCGTCGAAGAGTTCGCGGATGCGGGCCATCGGGCACTCGTTCTCGATGAACTGGCCGACGGTCTCCTGGAGGAGTTGCTGTTCTTCGGAAAGATCGAAGTCCATGGGGTGGATTCCTTTCGGGCGCCCGAGCTACTTGGAGCTCTGGGCGGCCGCGTCGCGAGGCAGGCCGAAGCCGCGCTCGGCGATCACGTTCTTCTGGATGTTGGCGGTGCCGCCGGCGATCGCGACGCCGAGGCTCGACATGTACTGGGAGACCCAGAGGCCATCGACGTCGAGGTCGCCCGCGGTGATCCCCATCACCCCGCGGCCGTTCGGCGCGGCGATGCCGTCGTCGCCGAGAATCTCGATCGCGAGCTTCGCGACCATGTGACCCATGTTGGTCGAGTTGACCTTGTTCATGAGCTGGATCACGCCCGCGGCTTCGCCCTTCAGGTCCTTGGTCATCTGCAGGAAGCCCGAGTACTGGTGGGACTTCACGTAGCCCTCGAGCTCCGCGAGACCGCGACGAATGCTCGGGTCTTCGATCGCCGGTTTGCCGTCGATGTTCTTTTCCTTGGCGAGCTTCACCAGGTTGTTGAACGTGTTCACGACCTGTCCGGCAGCGCCGATGCCGTTGCGCTCGTGCTTCAGGGTCGTGCGGCTGACGAGCCAGCCTTCGCCACGGTTGCCGACGATCCAGTCTTCCGGCGTCTTCACGTCGTTGAAGAAGACCTCGTTGAACTCCGAGGAGCCGGTCATCTGCTTGAGCGGCCGGACGTCGATCCCGGGCTGCTTCATGTCGATCAGGATGTAGGAGATACCGGCGTGCTTCGGCGCATCCGGCTCGGTCCGAACGAGGCAGAACATGTAGTCCGCCTCCATCGCCGAGCTCGTCCAGATCTTCTGGCCGTTGATGACCCAGTTGCCGTCTTCGAGTTCGCCCTTCGTCTTCAGGCTCGCGAGGTCGGAGCCGGAGCCGGGCTCGCTGTAGCCCTGGCACCAGGTGATGTCGCCTTCGATCGTGGCCTGGACCCACTTCTCCTTCATCCACTCTTCACCGCGCTCGAGGAGCGTCGGCACGAGCATCATCGTCCCGATCCCGCGCGGCTCCATCGGCGCGCGTGCCTTCGTGAACTCCTCGGAGATCACGGCACCCTTCATCGAGTCGGGCTCCTGCTCGGAGCCGCCGTACGCCTTGGGGATGTGGCGGTTCAGGTAGCCCGCTTCGGTCGCCTTGCGCCGAAAGGCCCTGGTCTGCTCTTCGCGGGTGCCATCGTCCTTCGGCGGCCAGTTGTCCGCCAGGAAGGCCTGTACTTCACCGCGGAACGCTTCGAGTTCTTCGCCGTAGCTGAGATCCATGGGTCGACTCCGTGCTCGCGCACCCCGAGCCGGATCGACGGGGGGCGGGTCTCTCGCGGGCGACAGCAGGAGGCCGCGGCCGGCGGAGCAAGGAGTCTCGTTTGCCGTGGGGGCGGCGTCAATGCCGCCCAGAAGGCGTCAGCGGGAACCCCGGGTCCTCTACGACGCCGCTACGACGCCGCGCGAGCGCCGCCAGACCGAGGCCCAGGTGGAGGGCCGTGCCCGGCTTCGGCACCGCGCGGACCCAGAAGCTGACGTCGAGGTTCGCGTCCTGGGGAAGCTCGTTGCAGGAGTCGCCGTAGACCCAGCAGTAGAGGCGGTAGATGCCGGTCGGAGAGGTCGAGGCGTCGATGAAAACCCTGGCCTGATTCGTCTTGGTCGCGTCGAGCACGCCGGCGAGCGAGAGCACCGTCGGGGTCGTGACTTTCAAGGTGATCGAGTAGCGGACGATCGCCTCGTCGTAGAGCGAGTCCGAGCCGGAATTCGGATCGAACTCGGGAGAGATGAGCGCGTCTACGCTGGCGAACGACCGACCCCGGACGTTCGCCGCTGTCCGACTCTCCGAGATCGACTGCGCTCCCGTCCGGCCGAAGGAATCCGCCGCGCCGACGAGCCCGGAGACCGCGATGTCCCAGACTTTCCGTTCGGAACGGATTACGAAAAGAGGATGGCTGGGGCTGGGAGCGTCAGCGGGCCTCGCCGAACGCCTCGTCGAGGAGCGCCGCGAGCTGGGCACGATGGACCCGGGGGGAGCCGACCGCGGGGCTCGCCGCTTCGGGGCGACCGGCGACCGTGAGGTGCTTTTTGTCCCCGATGATCGCCTGGAGGCGATCCCGCACGAAGGTCCAGGCGCCCATGTTCTTGGGCTCCTCCTGGGCCCAGACCCGGGACTCGGCCCGCGCATAACGACCGAACACCGTGGCGAGCTCGCCCTCCGGCCACGGATAGAGCTGCTCGACCCGGACGATCGCGACCTCGTGCTCGCGCGTCGCATGACGTTCGGCCCGGGCTTCGATCAGGTCGTAGTAGACCTTGCCGGAACAGGCGATCACGCGGCGGACGTCATCGGCGCGCTCGGCGGCGATCGGATCGTCGATCACCTCCTGGAAGGTGCCGCTCGTGAACTCCTCGAGCTGGGACGCGGCCTTCGGGTGGCGAAGCAGGCTCTTCGGGGTGAACACCACCAGCGGTGCGCGATAGCCGCGCTGCATCTGACGCCGGAGCACGTGGAAGTACTGAGCCGGGCATGTGCAGTTCACGACCTGGATGCTGTCCTCGGCGCAGGTCTGCAGGAAGCGCTCCATTCGCGCGCTCGAGTGCTCGGGGCCCTGCCCTTCGTAGCCGTGGGGCAGGAGCATCACGAGACCGCTCATGCGGCCCCACTTCACGTGGGCCGAGGAGATGAACTGGTCGATGATGACCTGCGCGCCGTTCACGAAGTCGCCGAACTGCGCCTCCCAGAGCACGAGGGTCGACGGATCCGCGAGGCTGTAGCCGTACTCGAACCCGAGGACCGCGGCTTCCGAGAGCAGCGAGTCGTAGACCTCGAAGCGCGCCTGGTTGTCCGACAGGTGATCGAGGGGCGCGTACTCCTCCCCCGAGTCCTGATCCACGAGCACCGCGTGGCGATGGGCAAAGGTGCCGCGCGACGAGTCCTGGCCGGAGAGCCGGACCGGCGTGCCCTCGAGCAGGAGCGACCCGAACGCCAGCGCCTCCCCGAGGCCCCAATCGATCCCCGATCCTTCGGTGACGCTCTTCGCGCGCGCGTCGAGGATCGCCTGCAGCTTCTTGTGCACGTTGAAGTAGGACGGCACGCGCGCGGTCCCGGCGGCGATCTCCTCCAACCGACTCGCAGGCACCGCGCTCTCGATCTCTTCACCCGGGCGCGTGCGCGAGAATCCGGTCCAGGGGCCACGCGGCTCGTAGGGCTCATCGGGTCCCGGCGGCCGCGAGTGGATCGACCGCAGCGCTTCCTGGAGCGCTTCGCTGCGCTGCTGCTCGATGAGCGTTGCCTCGTCACGCGACACGCGGCCGCCCGCGACGAGCTTCTCGAGGTAGAGGCTCTCGACCGACTTCTTCTCGCGGATCTTGCGGTAGAGCCGGGGCTGCGTGAACGCGGGCTCGTCGCCCTCGTTGTGGCCGTGCTTGCGGTAGCAGACGAGATCGATCACGACGTCGTCGCCGAAGCGCTGGCGATAGGCCATCGCGAGCTTCGTCACGTGGATCACCGCCTCGGGGTGATCGCCGTTCACGTGGAAGATCGGCACCTGGATCATCTTCGCAACGTCGGTGCAGTAGAGGGTCGAGCGCGCTTCGGCGGGGGTCGTCGTGTAGCCGATCTGGTTGTTCACGATCACGTGGATCGTGCCGCCGGTGCAGTAGCCCGCGAGCTGCGAGAGGTTGAGCGTCTCGGCGACGATCCCCTGTCCGGCGAACGCGGCGTCGCCGTGGATGATCACGGGCACGATGGTTTCGCCGTCGGCGTCGGCGGCGCGCACCTGCTTCGCCTTCGCGCGACCCTCGACGACCGGGTCGACGGCCTCGAGGTGGGACGGGTTCGAGGTGAGCGTGAGATGGACGCGTTCGCCGCTCTCGGTCCGGCGGTCGGTCGAAAAGCCCTTGTGGTACTTCACGTCGCCCGAGCCGAAGGGCGCGTCCACGTCCGGGGAATCCTCGAACTCCGAGAAGATCGCCTCGTAGCTCTTGCCGAGGGTGTTCGCGAGGACGTTCAGGCGACCGCGATGGGCCATGCCGAGCACGACCTCGCGAATACCGAAGGAAGGCGCGTTCTCGACGATGTGGTCGAGGAGCGGGATCAGCGACTCCCCGCCTTCGAGGGAGAAGCGCTTCTGCCCGAGGAATTTCGTGTGGAGGAACTCTTCGAAAAGTTCCGCCGCGGCGAGCTTCTCGAGGATGCGGCGGCGTTCGCCGTCGTCGAGGTTGGGATGGTTCTGCCCCTCCTCCATGATCTCGCGCAGCCAGGCCTTCCGGCCGGGATCCTGGACGTGGGTGAATTCGACGCCGATCGGGCCGCAGTAGGTCTTGCCGAGTCGCGTGAGGATCTGGCGAAGGGTCTGCACGGAGCCGCCCGGGAGGTCGCCAGCGATGTAGGGCTCGTCGAGGTTGTCGTTCCCGAATCCGTAGTGCGCCGGATCGAGCTCCGGGAAGTAGGTCGACTGACCGCCGAGGGGATCGCTCTGGGCGATGCGATGGCCGCGCGCGCGGTAGGAATGGATCATGCGCAGGACGCGCGCGTGCTTGTCGGCGATGTGCAGGAGCGTCGCGTGGTCCGTCGCGCTGGCGGGCGCGGCGGACTCGCCGATGAGCGAACCGAGCACGCCACCGTTGATGGGCTCGGGCGCATCGGCCATGGGCTGGATCGTCGGCGCCGGCGCGACGGGAACCCGCGGTCCCGACGCTGCGGGCGTGGGCGCTTGCGGCGGTGCCGGCGCACGTCGCAGCTCGTCGCTGACGGCGCGGGGATCGACGACTCCCCCGAACTCGACGCTCCAGCTCTCGTCGACGGAGCGCTGGTCGATCCGGTACTGGTCCTCGATCTCTTCGACCCAGCCGGCGTTGACCCCGAAACGCTCGAGGTACTTCGAGTCGGGTGCCTGGGGTTCGTCCCCGTTCGGGTCCTGCGTGGAGGAGTCGCTGCGTGATGCGTTCGAATCGTGATTCGCCATCGGGGCCTCTGCGTTCGACGCGCGCTGGGGGGCGGGAGCGAGCGCGACGGAAGACGGGATCATACAAGTCATCGGCGATTCCGGGGCGATTCTCGAGCGCGAGGAACCGTTCCGACATCGGCGCAAGCTGGCCGAACGCGGCCCTGCCGTCGCATACTTGCCGCGTGCCGCTCGGTCCGCCCCTCCCCCAACGCTTCTACGCCCGGGATTCCCGTGCGGTCGCCGACGATCTGATCGGTTGTCGCCTGGTCCACCGTCTCCCGGCCGGCCACCGCCTGGTGCTTCGGCTCACCGAGGTCGAGGCCTACCTCGGCGACGGCTCCGACCGGGCTTCCCACGCTCACCCGGGACCGACCCCGCGCAACCGCGTGATGTTCGGTCCGCCGGGCCGTCTCTACGCCTATCGAAGCTATGGCATCCACACCTGCGTGAACGTCGTGTGCCAGGTCGACGGCCGGGCGGCGGCGGTCTTGCTTCGGGCGGGCGAGCCGGAAGCCGGAGTCGATGCGATGCGCGACCTACGGGGCCTCGCTCCCGAGGCGGCCGCCAGCGCGATCGCGGTCGGACCGGGTCGCCTCGGACAGGCGATGGGGCTCGGCCTCGAGGACGACGGCACGAACCTCCTGCGCGGCGACCTCACCCTGCACCCTCGCGACCCGGAGACCCCCAAGCCGCGCGTCGCCACCGGTCCTCGGGTCGGGATCACGAAGGCCGCCGACCTCCCGTATCGCTTCTTCGAGGCGGAAGCGAACGGACGCGCGTCGCGATGGGTGTCGACCTTCCGGCCGGGGCGGACGAAGAAGCGCGCCTAGCGCCCGCTACTTCTTGCCGGGACCGGGCGCGAGGATCGCGGACACGACGAGGCGTGCGCCGCCGTCGTTGCGGATTCCGTGGGGCATGCCCGACGGCGCGATCAACATGATCCCCGGCTCCATCGGCAGCTCGCGGTCTTCGAGCAGGAACGTGCCCTTCCCTTCGAGCACCTGATAGACCTTGTCCATCCCTTCGTGGGCGTGGAGCGCGTGCTCCTGCCCCGGCTCGAAACAATTCAGGCCGACGAGGATCCGCTCGGATTCGAAGAGGGTCGCCTTGCCCATCTTCTCTTCCTTGAAGGCGGCAAATTCTTCGGGACGCAGCGTGTCGGGATGTTCGGGCAGCTCGGGCATCGTTCGTCTCGCTCGGTGGGGGATCAGTCCGCGGCCAACGACTCTTCGGCGAAGGCGAGCGCCGCAGCCGGCGTCTCGAGCGGAAAGAGATGACCCAGGTCCTCGCTCGCGACCCGGGCCTTCGGCATTCGGGCGGCCAGCGCTTCGTAGGTCTCGGCGAGGAAATTACCGCGCTGGGCGTGCACGAACAAAGTCCGGGCCGTGACCGCTTCGGGTGCATCGAAGGCGCGACTCGTCCCGCCGCCGCCGAAGATCGCAGCCTCGACCTCACGCGCGCACTTGAGCTCGATCTCGCCCTCGTCGTTCTCGGTCATGCCCTCGCGCACGTAGAGCGCCAGGGCTTCGGGCGTGAAGTCCGCGAAGAGCCCGCGCGACCGGCAGTGATCGTACGCCTCCGCGAACGACGGGAATCGGTTGCGACGGCGGAGCGTCGCCTCGCGAAGCAGGAGCCCGTTGTTGGTCGTGCCTTCGTTGGCGTTCACCGCCTCCGGCGTGTGCAGCACCGGATCGCAGAGCAGCAGTCGCTCGACGAGATCCGGCGCGTGCTGTGCCGCGCGCAGCAGCAACGCGCCGCCGAAGGAGTGCCCCACCGCGAGCGCGACCCGGTCGCGGCCGGTCCGCTCGCAGGCGCCGCGCAAAGCGCCGAGGGCATCCGCGGTCATCGTCTCCCATTCGTAGGGGTTCGGCTCGCCACCCGGCTGGACCGGCGTCGAGTCGCCGTGACCGCGCGCGTCGACCGAGACGACGCGGTACCGCTCGGACAACGCGTGTGCGAGCGGCGCGAGGGTCGCGGCGCAGAAACCGTTCGCGTGGTGGAAGAGCACGAGATCGCCCTCCCCGCCCCAATCGAGCACGCCGAGCTCCACGTCCGCGCTCGCGCCGGTAACACGGTACCGCTCTACGCCCGCGAGCAGCTTGCTCGCGCTCGACCATGCGTCCTCGAAATCGACCTCTGCCACGCCCGCTGCCGCCGCCAAACCGTTCTCTCCGTCCCGGATGCCGGGTTCTGCTCGCCGCGCCCATCCCGCGACGAACGGCCTATGCTCGGCTTCCGTGCCGATCCGCCGTCATCGTTTCGATTCCGCGCTCCGAACTCGCGTCGAAGGCCATCTGGCCTCCTTCGAAGCCCGTTGTCTCGCCGACGAGCGCCCGGAGCTGCGCCCCGCCGCCGTCGCCCTCGTCATCACCGCTGACGCCGAGGGCCGCGCCTGCTTCCTGATCACCCGGAGGCCGGGCAATCTCCGCCGCCACGCGGGTCAATGGGCCCTGCCCGGGGGCCGGCTCGACGAAGGCGAGACGGCGATCCAGGCAGCGATCCGGGAGACGCACGAAGAGGTGGGTCTGTCGCTCTCGGACGAGAACGTGCTCGGCCAGCTCGACGACTTCCCGACGCGCTCCGGGTTCCGGATGACGCCGATCGTCTGCTGGTGTGAGCCGGGCCAGACCCTACGTCCGAATCCCGAGGAGGTCGAGCGACTCCACGTCGTGCCCCTCGACGAGCTCGAGAAGCCCGGCGTGCCGGTCCTCCGCGAGATCCCCGAGAGCGATCGGCCCGTCCTGTCGGTGCCGATGCTCGGAACCCTGATCCACAGCCCGACCGCCGCCGTGCTCTACCAGATGCGCGAGGTCGTGCTGAACGGGCGCGACACGCGCGTCGCGCACTACGAACAGCCGCTCTTCGCCTGGAAGTAGGCGCGAGCCGAGGAGTACGAAAATGGGTGACACGCTGATCATCGAGCGAGACAGCCGTGTCGCGACCGTCGTCAACAACGACGCACCGCGCAATCGTCTGAGCCTCGAGTTCATGGACGAGCTCGAGAAGGTCGTGCCGCAGCTGAACGAGGACGACTCCGTCGGCGCGGTGGTGCTCCGCGGCGCGGGCTCCGAGCACTTCTCGGTCGGCATGAACCTGAAGCAGATCGGCGAGGGCTCCCAGAAGAAGGGCAACTTCTCGGCGCTCCTCGACCAGAGGCTGCGCGTGATCCGCGCGATCGAGCGCGCGCCGAAGCCGTGGATCGCGACGCTCTACGGCTACTGCCTCGGCGGCGGGCTCGAGATGCCCCTCGGCTGTCACTTTCGCGTGGCCGCAGAGGAAGGGGCGAAGATCGGTCTTCCGGAGATGGATCTCGGCGGGGTGCCCGCGTGGGGCGGAACCGCGCGCCTCACGAAAGCGGTCGGCCGCGCGAACGCGCTCGACATGATCCTCTGCAACAAGATGGTGTCGGGACCCGAGGCGTTCCGGATCGGGCTGGTCCAGTACGTGTGGCCGATCGAGGAGCTCTTCGATCGCACCCACGCGCTGGCGACGAAGCTCGCGGCGCAACCCTCCCTCGCGGTCGCCGGTGTGCTCGACTGCGTCGTGCGAGGCGAAGAACTCTCTCTGGCTGAAGCGCTGATGATCGAGCGCGAGTGGGTCGAGCGGACGAGCGGGTCTCCGGACCAGGCCGAGGGGATCCGCGCGTTCCTCGAGAAGCGCAAGCCGGTCTTCCATCCCGAGAGCTGAACGGAGCGAGGACGAGGTCATGATAGTAAGCGAGACCCAGCGAAGCGGACAGGAGATCGTCGAGGCGTGCCGCGCCCTGCACGAACCGATTCGCGCCGCCGCCGACGAGATCGAAGCGCAGGGACGACTGACCGATCCGATCGTCGAGGCGCTCAAGGACGCGGGCGTGTTCGGGATGGCGACGCCGCAGTCGATGGGCGGACCGGAGGCGGATCCGATCACACAATTCGAGGTGTCCGAGATCCTCTCGGCCGCCGACGCCTCTGTCGGCTGGGTCGTCACGATCGCCTCGGATACCGGCTTCTACGCTGCGCGATTCGCGGAGTCGACCGCCAAGGAGCTCTTCGCCGACCCCCAGACGATCACCGCGAGCGTGCTCGTTCCGAAGGGCATCGCCCGCCGCGTCGAGGGCGGCTATCGCGTGTCCGGTCGGTGGCCCTTCGCGAGCAGCTGCCAACACGCCGCGTGGTTCGGCGGCAGCGCCATCATCGTCGACGAGGACGCCCCGCCCGCCGAGGGCGCGCCGCCCAACATCAGGACCTTCTTCTTTCCCCGAAGCGAGTTCGAGATCCACGACAACTGGCACACGACGGGACTCGCCGGCAGCGGCAGCAACGACGTGAGCGTCGACGACGTCTTCGTCCCCGAGGCCCGGACGCTCTCGATCTTCGAGCCCGCGCGGGTCGACCGTCCGCTCTACTCGTTCCCGTGGATCCTGATCTCGAACACCCCGGGTGTCGCCCTCGGCCTCGCGCGCGCCTCGATCGACGCCCTCGTCGAGCTGACGAAAGAGAAGCAGACCCTCGCCGGGACGAAGCTCGAGGACGACCTCCTCGTGCAGACCCGGGTGGGTCGTGCCGAAGCCGAGCTCGCCGCCGCACGCGCCTACATCTACGACGCGACCGCGCGGCTCTGGGGGACGATCTGCGCCGGAAACGAGCTCAGCCTCGAAGAGCGCGCCCACTTCCGGGTCGCCGGCGTGCATGCCTTCCGGACGGGCAAGGCGATCGTGGCGGCGATGTACGAGTGCGGCGGCGGCAGCGCGCTCTATCGCAAGAGCCCCCTCGACCGGTACTGGCGCGACTCCGCGACGATCTCGCAGCACGCCTTCGCCAACGAGAACGCCTACGGCGAAGTCGGCCGCGCGTTCATGGGCCTCGATCCGCGATCGGCCCTTCTCTGAACGTCGCGCCGCCCCCCTTGCGGAGCCCTCAGCGCAAGACGGGCCGCGGAACGGCCCGTCGAGAGGCGCGCAGCGCCGACCGAATCAATTGACGGCGCGATCGCGGCCTTCCCAATAGGGCGCGCGAAGCTGGCGCTTCAGGAACTTGCCGGGACCCGACTTCGGCAGGACGTCGTCGTGCAGGTCGATCCCCTTCGGCACCTTGTAGCCGCCGAGGGACTCGCGACAGAACGCGACCAGGTCGTCGGGCGTGACGGCCTCGGTCCCGGGCCGCAAGTGGACCGCGGCATAGACCGCCTCGCCCCACTTCTCGTCCGGCACGCCGAAGACCGCCGCCTCGAGCACCTCCGGGTGCCGGTACAGCACCTCCTCGACCTCGGTCGAGTACACGTTCTCGCCGCCGGAGACGATCATGTCCTTCGATCGGTCGACGAGGAACACGTAGCCGCCCTCGTCCATGTAGCCGAGGTCGCCCGTCCAGTAGGCGCCGTCCCGAAGCACGTCCGCCGTCTGCTCGGGCTTGTTCCAATAGCCCTGCATCACCGTCGGCCCGCGCACGACGACTTCACCGACCTCACCCGTGGGCTGCGGCGTGCCGTCCTCCGCCAGGATGTCGACCGATACGCCGATGACCACCGGCCCGCAGGAGCGGATCCGCTCGTCGTCGAGAAGCGTCTCTTCCCCGCGGAATACCGTCGCGAGCGGCGACAGCTCCGTCGCGCCGTAGACCTCGATCAGCTCCGCCGACGGGATCGCCTCGTGAACCCGACGCAGCAGCGGGGTCGCGATGGGCGATCCACCGTGCGCGATCCAGCGCATCGTCCCGGTCTCCCGCGGCCGCGCGAGCTGCTCCTCCGCGATCGCCGAGAGCATCGTCGGCACGCCGAGCGTCCCGGTGCACGCCTCTCGCTCGATCAGCTCGAGGGCGCCATCCGGCGCGAACGCCGGGAGCACCACCTGCTTGCCGCCGGTCCAGATGTTGGCGAGTACACCGTTCGAACCAGCCGCATGAAAGAGCGGCGCCATCACCAGCATCGAGTCCGTCTTGCCGTGGGGAACGGTCGAGAGCCAATGCCAGGTATTCGCGATCAGGTTGCGATGGCTCAGCATCACACCCTTCGACGCGCCAGTCGTGCCGCCCGTGTAGAAGAGCCCGGCGAGATCGACTTCCGTGACGTCCGCGGGAAAGTCGACCTCGGTCGCCTGCGCAAGCAACGCCTCCCACTCGTCCGGGATCCGGACCACACGATCGACGCAGTCCGCGAGCTTGCCGGGCTCGCGGTCGGTCAGCAGGACCTTCGCTCCTGCGTCGTTCAACGCGTAGACGAGTTCGGGCTCGGCGTGGCGGGTGTTGAGGGGCACGACGACGCGGCCGTGGGCGGGGATGGCAGCGTAGGCCTCGATGTACTGGTGGCTGTTGTCGGCCCAGATCGCGACGCGTTCCCCGCGGCCGATGCCGAGCTCGTCGAGCACGCCTCCGAGACGCCGACAGCGGGCGCCGAACTCGGCGAAGGTGTGTCGCACGTCGCCACAGACGGTGGCGGTCCGGTCCGCGTGGCTCCGGAGCGCCTGTTTCAGAGGGTCGGCGAAGGTGTGCAAGTCGGTCCCCTTCGGCGGTCGACGCGGACCTATCTTCCGGCGTCGCCGAGGTTCAGCAACGGCAGCGGCGACGGCGCGTTCGAGTCCATGAAGTAGAGCTTCGCGGCCGGATCCTCGGCCATCTTCTTGAGCGCCTCGAGACTCTGCAGCTGGATGTAGGCGGGGTTGCCGGACGCGGCCTTGTTGATCGTCGAGATCTCGTAGGCCTTCGCGTCGGCCAGGATGCGGAGACGCTTCGCGTCCTCCTCCGCAGCGCGGCGGGAGGCGACGGACTGAGCGACCTGCTGCTCCTGCTCGAGCTTCACGCGCTCGAGCTCGGCGCGCTGACGCTCGACCTCCTGCTCGCGCTCCTTCTTGCGACCGATCGCTTCAGCAAGAACGGGAGGAAGGTTGATGTTCCGGAGCAGGACCGAGTCGACGACGATTCCCTTGTCGGCGACGTAGGCCTTGAGCTCCTTCTCGATTTCGTTGGCCAGCTGGTCGCGCACCTCGTCCTTGAAGAGATCCTCGGCGCGCCCGATCGTCGTCCCGAGCTCGCGCACGAGGGAGCGAGCGGTCGGCTTCAGGTGGACGTCGACGATCCGATTCTTGTCGCCGGTGTCCCGGATGATCGCCGCGGCGCGCGCCTGGTCGAGCCGCCACTGGATCGACAGGTCGACCTTCGACAGCAGCTGATCCTGCGTCGGCATCTCGAGCTGCGTGATCTTGTACGTGTCCTGCCGGGCGTCGAGATCCTTCCACGACAGCAGCGGGTTCACGACGTGCAGACCTTCGGGATAGGACTCGTCCTGGACCTCACCGAAGAGGATGGCGACGCCGACATGACCGGCAGGCACGGCGTGCAGGAAGCGCTGGCCGAACATGAGCAGCAACAGCGCAGCGAGCAGAACGATGGCAAATTTCGGATTCACGGAGCCCCCTCCAAACGAACGACCCGGGCTGGTCGGTCGCGGAGGACTCTATCGCATTCGACTATCGCGAGCCGGACGCCGAGCCGGAAGCCTTGGCGGCGCGGCGATCGGCACCCGCCCTACGCGACGGCCTTGCCGTCCCGCAGCTTCGCGATCTCGTCCGCGGAGAAGCCGAAGTCGCCGAGGACCTCGTCCGTGTGCTCGCCCGGGTGGGCCGGCGCGCGTTCGAGCTTCGCCTCCGTCCGGCTGAAGCGCGGCGACGGCGCCGGCTGCGTCACGCCGGCGAAGTCGACGTAGGTGTTGCGAGCCTTGATGTGCGGATGCTCCGGCGCCTCGTCCATCGACAGGACCGGGGCGAAGCAGATGTCGGTGCCCTCCATCAGCGTGCACCACTGGTCGCGGGTCTGCGTCTTGAAGAGGGTCTCGAGGCGCGCCTTCATGAGCGGCCAACCCGACTTGTCCATCTGCGCGGGCAGGTCCTCGTCGGCCAGGCCGAGCTTCTCGAGCAGCTCCGCGTAGAACTGGGGCTCGATCGAGCCGAGGGAGATGTACTTCCCGTCGCTCGTCTCGTAGGTCTCGTAGAAGTGCGCACCGGTATCGAGAAGGTTCGTGCCGCGGCCGCCGTCGCCCCATCCACCCATCGCCTTCATGCCCGAGAAGAACGCCATGAGGGTCGAAGCGCCGTCCACCATCGCCGCATCGACGACCTGTCCCTTGCCGGAGTTCCCTCGCTCCGCGAGGGCACACGCGACGCCGAACGCGAGCAGCATGCCGCCGCCGCCGAAGTCGCCGACCAGGTTGAGCGGCGGGACCGGGTTCTCGCCTTGGCGACCGATGCCCTCGAGCGCGCCGGCGAGCGCGATGTAGTTGATGTCGTGGCCGGCGGCCTGGGCCATCGGCCCTTCCTGTCCCCAGCCGGTCATGCGACCGAAGATGATCGACGGGTTGCGATCGAGGCAGACCTCCGGGCCGAGGCCGAGGCGCTCCATCACGCCGGGGCGGAAGCCCTCGACGATCACGTCCGCCTTCTCGACGAGCTTGAGCACCGTCTCGATCCCATCGGGCGACTTGAGATCGACCGCGACGCTGCGGCGACCGCGCGCCAGCACGTCCTTCGACGGCCCCTTCTGATCGCGCACGTTGTTCGCGCGATCGATCCGGATCACCTCGGCGCCCATGTCCGCGAGCATCATGCAGCAGAAGGGTCCGGGGCCGATGCCCTGGATTTCGAGGACTTTCACGCCAGCGAGGGGGCCAGTGGACATCGAGCGATTCTCCGGAATGGGTGATGGGGTTCGAGGGATGGCGAGCATACCCGATTCGCCAGAGCTGCCGAGCGTACAGGGAGTTCCGAGTCGAGCACCCCGCCCTACTCCTCGAACGTGTTCTCCGCTTCGCCGAGCAGCACGGGCTTGAGGACCTTCCCCGTCGCGTTCCGCGGGAGCGGTTCGTCGCGGAACTCGACGTAGGTCGGGACCTTGTAGTATGCGAGGGTCTCGGCGACGAAGTCCTTGAGCTCCTGTTCGCCGAGCGTGTGGCCGTCGCGCAACACGACGATCGCCTTCACCTCCTGGCCGAGGGTGCGGTGGTCGACGCCGACGACGGCGACCTCCTCGACCGCCGGGTGGTCGTCGATCCGGTTCTCGATCTCGAGCGGGTACACGTTCTCGCCGCCGCGGATGATCATGTCGCGCTTGCGGGAGGCGAGGAAGAGGAGGCCGTCCCGGATCTGGCCGATGTCGCCCGTCCGGAGCCAGCCGTCGTCGAAGAACGCGTCGCGGGTCGCCTCTTCGTTGCGCCAGTAGCCGAGCATCACGTTAGGCCCGCGCACGCAGATGTTGCCGTCGACGCCGTCCGGCAGCCGCTTGCCCTCGTCGTCGAAGATCGCGACGTCGTTGCCCGGGAGCGTGCGGCCCGCGGTGTCCGGATGCTCCTTCAAGATGGGACCGAGAGCCATCGTGCAGAGGCCGCCGCACTCGGTCAGCCCGTACCCGACGTTGAAGTCCTTGGCGGCCTCCGGGAGCTTCTCTCGGATGGTGCGCTGGAGCTCCGGCGAGAACGCAGAGCCACCGCCGCCGACCGAGCGGATGTGCGTGAACTTCGCCGGATCGAAGTCCTCGTGCTCGAGCAGCCGCCAGATCTGCGTCGTGATCCCGCCCCAGCGCGTGACGCCTTCGTCGAGGGTCAGCTGGAAGATCTTCCGCTCGTCGAAGCGCCCCGTCGTCCAGATCGTCTTCATGCCCGTCGCCGGGCCCATGAGCGCCCCCGACTGGAAGCCCGAGACGTGGAAGAGCGGGTTCGAGTTGATGCCGACCAGCGGAGGCAGTCCCTGCTGCTCGGGACCCGGCGGGTTCATCATGAACTTGAGCGCGCCGTTGCAGAAGTTGATCTGCAGGAACGCGATGAAGTTGCGATGGGAGATCATCGCGCCCTTCGGCCGACCAGTCGTCCCGCTCGTGAACATGAGCGCCGCGCAGTCGTCCTCTTCGATAGGCGTGTCCGGGAGCGGCGCCGCCCGGTCGTGTCCGGTGTAGGCCTCGAAGTCGTCGTCGAAGACGACGGTCTCGACGCCGAGGTCCTCGCCTTCGACCCGCGCGAGGCGCCCGCGATCCGCGAAGAGCAGATCCGGCTCCGAGAGTTCGAGGCCGTACTCGATCTCGTCCCCCTGCCACCACCCGTTCATCGCGACGACCGTCCCGCCGAGCACGATCGTGCCCCAGGCGGCCAGGATCCATTCCGGGCAGTTGGCGGCGAGGATCGCGACGCGGCTGCCCTTTCCAATGCCGTGCTTCTCGGCGAGCGCGGCCGCGACCGACGCGACCATCCGCTCGTGCCCGGCGAAGGTCCAGCGCTCGCCCGTGTCCCAGACGGCGAGCTCGGCCGCACCGTGCTCGACGGACTTCGCGAGCACGTCGCGCAGGTTCCGGTCGCGGTTCTTGAAGACCGGCATGCGAATGCCGCACACGTCTTCTTCCGCGAGCTCGAAGGGACTGCCGGGGCGCGTGATCCGGGCGACCGCTTCGAGGTACGTCATCTCGGCCATCACAATTCTCCTCGACGTCGAACGGTAGGCGCTGCGCGTGGGCCCGACCACGCTCCCGCATGCCGCCACGAACGCCTCGATTGCTACGATTGGCCGGATGCCTGACGGCCCGAACCCGAGCGCGTGTAGGCGCGACTCCATCGACGCAGTCCGCGGCTTCGCGATCGTCGGCATGCTCGCCGCGAACGTCGGAAACGCCGTGACGCGAGCGGTTCCGGGCGGGCAGACCTACTCGACGCTCCTCCACGCGGAGTGGCTCGGCGCGACGTTCGCGGACCTCGTATTCCCGCTCTTCCTCTTCGTCGTGGGCGTCGCGATGGCGTGGTCGACGCCGCGTGGGCCGGACGCCTCGGTCGCGTGGGGTCGGCTCGTGCGACGCGCCGGGCTCCTCGTCCTGTTCGGACTCGGCATCGACGTGTTCGAGAGCCTCGGCGCCAACGAGATCCACGTGAATCCGATCGGCACGCTCCAACGGATCGCGGGCGTGGTCGTGCTCGCGGTGCCGCTCTACGTCTGGCTGCCAGCCAGACGGCGAGTGATCACGGCGGCAGCGCTCCTCGGATGTTATGCGATCGCGATCACGCTCCTGCCCTTCCCCGGCGTCGGACCGGCGGACCTCCACGTCCCCGATCTCAACTTCTCCGCCTGGCTGGATCTGCAGATCCTGGGCGAGGGCGTCATGCGCCCGAACGCGGAGGGCATCCCCGAGAGTCGCCAGGGGCTCCTCGCCTTCTTCTCGGCGGTCGCCTATCCGCTCGTCGGCTCGGTCGTGGGCGAGCACTTGCGATCGAACGCCGACGAACCGAGAGCGGCCGCGGGTTGGCTCGCCCTCGCCGGCGTGACCTTCGTCGCCGCCGGGCTCCTGCTCTCGCCGCTCCACCCGATCTGTCGCCCGCTGTGGTCGAGCACGTTCGTGCTCTTCACGAGCGGCACCTCGCTGCTGGTGGTCGCGGGCGGCGTCGCGATCGTGGATGCCACCGGACGGCGCGATCTTTCCGTTTGCGTCCTCGTGACCTACGGGCGCAACGCCCTCGCCGCCTACGTGATCCACGTCCTCGCGACCGCGATCGTCGTCGTCGGGCTGCCGAACCTCTTCGCGCGCCTCGCACCCGCGCTCACGCCCGAGGGCGCGAGCCTCGTGATGGTCGCGATCGCCCTCGCGATCATCTACGTGCCGGTTCGTCTGATGGAGTGTCGCGGCGTCTTCTGGCGCGCCTGACCGATGACGCGTCCCGACGATCAGTAGAAGCGCGCGTAGACGTGCAGGCTGCGCTGGACGCGCTTCACGTAGCTGCGGGTCTGGTCGTAGGGGATGTTCTCGACCCAGACGTCGTCGTCGAGTCGCTTCGCGTCGCCGCGCAGCCACGCCGACACCCGGCGCGGCCCGGCGTTGTAGCTCGCGATCGCCGCGCTCATCCGGCCGTCGAAGCGCGTCGCCAGCTGATCGAGGTAGAGCGCGCCGAGGGCGATGTTCGTCTCCGGCTCGAAGAGGTCTTCCGCGACGAAATCCGGTCGACCGTTCTCCCGGGCAAGCTGCGCGGCCGTCGCCGGCATCAGCTGCAGGAGCCCCATCGCTCCGACCGCGGAACGCGCATCGACCCGGTAGTGGCTCTCCTCGCGCATGATCGCCCAGACGAGCTCGGGCTCGATCGAGGCTTTCGCCGGGAACGCCTCGGCGATCGTCGACTGATAGGCGGGCGGCCAGGCCAGCCACCACAGCGCCTCGCGGCCCGGCTGGAGCCCGCGCGCCAGGGAGTCCGCGTAGGCCGTCACGACGAGCTCGTTCGCGCGATGGTAGTCCCCGACCCGCGCGAGCAGGATCCCCACCCGCGTGCGGTCGTGGAAGCCACGCGCTCGACGCGCGGCGAAGCGCAGCTCGTTTCGCGCGAGGTCCTCGAGACCCGCTTCGATCAGGAGCGCGGCGCGCTCGATCGCCTGGTCGTCGACCCGGCGCGTGCCCTCCGCGAGCGTACGATCGCTCAGGATCAGCGCGGGTGCGTCCAGGGAGAGCCGCTCCTGCGCGCGCCATCCGTAGTAGGTGAGCGGGAACGCGCGGGCGAGTGCTTCGAGCTCACCGCGCCCCGTCTTCGCATCGCCGGCCAGAATCGAAGCGCGCGCGGCCCAGTACCGCGGACGCAGCGCGCCGAGCGGGTCGTCGGTTCGTCCCGCCAGCGTCCCGAGCGTCTCGCGCGCATCGTCCCACGCGTCGGTGCGGAACTGCGCCCACCCCTCGCGCCAGAGCGCCTTCCGCATGCGGTCCGGGTGGGCCTCGTAGCTCGCAGCGCGCCGGAACGCGTCGATCGCGCGGTCCATCTCCCCGCGATCCTCGTAGAGCGTGCCGGCGAGATAGAGCGCCCAGCTCGCGAGCTCGCTGTCGTCGCCTTCCGCCACCTTCGCGAAGCCGTCGAGGGCGGCATCGACGTCGCCGCTGCGCGCGAGGCTACGCGCGCCCCAGAAGCGGGCCTCGACGTCCGGCAGCAGCGCGTGATAGGCCTTCGCCGCGGACTCGTACCGGCGCTCCCGGAAGAGCGCCCGGGCACGACCCATCTTCGCTGCGCGGGCCTGATCGGGATCGAGCTGTTTCGCGATCGCCGTGTCATAGAGATCTCGCGCCTCCGCAGGATGACCCGACTCGAGTGCTGCGTCAGCCCGCTCGAGCACGACCGGTCCCGCCAGCGTCGCGACCGGTACGGACTCGGTCGCAACCGCGATCTCCGCATAATGACGATCGAGCAGGACGAGTGGATCGACCGCCGCGTCGAGGCTGCCCGTCCGCTGACGCGATTCGACGATCGCGAGCTGGATGGAATGTCGGACGGCTTCGTCTTCCGGGCCCGCGCCGCCGAGCACGTCGCTCCAGGCGAGCTCCGCGCCGCTCGTGTTCCCGCCCATCGCCAGCGCCTCGCCGCGCAGCACGCCGAGCGCCGCGCGAAGCGCGTCGCTCTCGGAGGCCTCGTGAGCGCTCGAAGCGGTCCGGGCCGCTTCCTCGTGCCGCCCCTCGGCCATCAGGATCCGGACGCGGATGAGGTCCGCATAGCCGTAGAGCGCCGTCGCCGGCCCAACGTGCGCGAGGGTAGATCGCGCGAGCCCCGTCTTTCCGGCGTCGAGGTGGGCACGGGCCATGCCGAGGGCCTTCGCGCCGGCGCGCTGAGCCGGAGTCAGGGTGGCGAGCGGATCGGCCCCGCCCGGCCCTTCGCCGAGCGGCCCCGCAGCGACGGAGCTCGCGACGAGGAGCGAGAGCACCAAGCCGGCGCCGCGAAGGCGGAGGCCGATCGGTCGCGCACGACCTGCTTGTTCTCGGCTCCCACGCATCCAGCGACTCCCCCCGGCGGCCTTCCCGTGCAAGACTAGCCCGCCCGGCCTGGCCGCGGGTGGTCGGCGACGCGAGAGGACACGGTGGACATCGCGATCTGGGGAGCAGGCTCGGTCGGACTCGGCCTCGCGACGACGCTCGCGCGCGACGCGTCGCCGCTGCTCGTGATCGGGCGGGACTCCGAGACCCGCCGCGCGATCGAACGCGATGGTCTCGAGCGACTCGGGATCTTCGGCGAGCGCCACGTCGCCCCGGACCTGCTCCGAATGGAGGCGGACCCGGAAGTGCTCGTCGACGCGGGGCCGGAGTGGGTGCTCGTGTGTACGAAGGCGTTCTCGACGGTGGACATCGCCGGGGCGCTCGAAGCGTTCCACGAGCGGGTGCCGGAGCGGACGAAGCTCGTGCTCTGCCAGAACGGCTGGGCCAACGAGACGCCCTTCCTCTCGTTCTGGCCGCGCGAGCGTCTCTTCCACGCACGCGTGATCACGGGCTTCCACCGCCGCGCGCCCAACCGGGTCGAAGTCACCGCCCATGCGTCCCCCATTGCCTTCGGGAGTGTCTTCGGACACGAACTCGGTTCCCTCGCGGAGGTCGCCGAGCGGATCGACGAGGGCGGAATCCCCGCGGAGACGGTCGCGGACATGCGCGGCGTGCTGTGGGCGAAGATGCTCTACAACTGCGCGTTGAATCCCCTCGGCGCCCTCGCCGGCCGCCGCTACGGCGAGCTGACCGAGAACCCGACGACCCGGGCGCTCGTCGAGGAGGTGATCCACGAGATCTTCGCGGTCCTCGACGCCGCGGGGATCACCGTCGCGTGGCCCGCGCCCGAGGACTACGTACGCCACTTCCTCGACGAGCTGATCCCTCCGACGGCCCAACACGAGTCGTCGATGCTCCAGGATCTTCGGGCCGGGCGGCGGACCGAGATCGAGGCCTTGTGCGGCGCGGTCGAGCGTCTCGGCCAGGAGGTCGACGTCGCGATGCCGGTCGTCTCGGGGCTGGCCGCGCTCGTGCGCGCCGCGGAGCGCGCCTAACGAAGCGCGGCCGCGACCTCCGCCCACGCTGCACATCGCACCATCTGCGAACGCGTCGATGCGGCGAGCCGACCGACGTCACGATTCCAGGGCTGGTCCATGAGCGCGACGGGGATTCCGAACTCCTCGACCAGCCGAACGGCGGTGTCCAGGCTGTCCTCGACCGCGAAGTCGAAGCCCATCTCGCCGACGTCGTCGAAGCGGAGCGCGGGCAGGCCGCCCTCGTTCCAGGTGGGCCGCGCCCACTTGTCGAGGTGGTGGAGCGAGGCGTGGGGGACGGCGTGACGCTCCAGCCAGCGACGCGAGGCCGCGTTGGTCGACGGCGGCCGGCCGGTCACCAGATGGATCTCGTGTCCGTTCGAGTGCCAGTGATCGAGAATCCCGACGCCACCCTCGACGGGGGCCAGCCGCTCGAGAACGTCGTCGGCGTGGGCACGATCCATGAACGCGGCGATCTGATCTACGGAGAGGTCGAAGGACTTCTCCAGATCGAAGAAGCGCACGTCCTCGACGGCCACGCGGCGGCCGTGGGTCTCGTCGAGCAAGTCGATCAGAGACTCGATGGTCCGCGAGAGGACGTCGTCGATGTCGACGTAGATGCGCCGACCCGTCGCCACCTAACACCCCTCCGCGAGGGCCGCCAGCGGCGCCTTCGCCTTGTCGAGGGATTCGAGATACTCGGCTTCGGGGGTCGAGTCGGCGACGATGCCACCGCCGACGTGGAGATGCGCGTGGGTGCCGTCGTGCACGATCGTGCGGATCACGACGGACAGGTCGAGGCCGCCCCGCACGTCGAAATAGCCGAGCGCTCCCGCGTAGACCCCGCGGCGCACGATCTCGAGCTCTTCGAGGAGCTCGACCGCGGCGAGCTTCGGTGCGCCGGTCATCGAGCCGGGCGGGAAGGTCGCGCGG
This sequence comes from uncultured Spirochaetaceae bacterium, assembly GCA_964488255.1. GTDB lineage: Bacteria > Myxococcota_A > UBA9160 > UBA9160 > UBA4427 > UBA4427. Next base: position 55,203 of record CAZAUR010000004.1, read on the forward strand.
ACCAGATCGAACGCGTCGCGACCGGTCGCAAGCTCGCCGGTCACCGTCGAGACCATCTGGAAGACCGCGGCGTAGGTCTCGACCTTCATCAGCTCGGGCACGTCGATCGAGCCCGGCGCGCACACCCGACCGAGGTCGTTCCGCACGAGATCGACGATCATCAGGTTCTCGGCGCGATCCTTCACGCTCGAAGACAGCTCACGCGCCAGTCGCTCGTCGTCGTCGGGGTCCGTGCCGCGCGCGCGCGTGCCCTTGATCGGCCGACTCTCGACGTGGCGCGCGTCGTCGACGCACAGGAACCGTTCGGGAGAGCTCGACAGGATCGTCGCGCCCGGAAGCGAGACGTACGCCGCGAAGGGCGCCGGGTTCAGCCGACGGAGCGCCCGGTACAGGTCGAAGGGAGGAGACAGCACGTCGACGGTCAGACGCTGGCTGAAGTTCGCCTGGTAGACGTTGCCGCTCGCGATCTCCTGCAGGACGGTGTCCACCGCTTTCACGTAGCCGCTCGCGTCGACGGTCGACTCGATCGCGAGCTCGGGCGAGCGAACGGGTCGCGTGTCCGGTCGCGCGGGGGTCGGGCCTTCGGACAGGATCCACTCGACGCGGGCCGCGACGTCGTCGACGACGTGCCGCGAGCGGGCGACCGCCGTCTCGCGGGGGGCGGCGCCGTCGGAGGCGCGCGCGTCTCCGAAACCCAGGCCGAAGACCCAGAGCCGCTCGGCCTCGTGGTCGTAGCCGAGCACGCGATCGACGAACGCGAGGCTCAGGTCCGGCAGACCGAGATCGTCGTTGTTGTCGAAGCGGACGCGCGGCTCGAGGACCGCGGCCAGCTCGTACCCGAAATAGCCGACCGCCCCACCGAGGAAGGGCAGATCGAGGCCGGCGGACAGCCCCGCCACTTCGTGCCAGCGACGGTTGCCCGAGCGCCCGGAGGTCCGGGTCGAGTAGACGAGGGAGTCTGCGCGCGGCAGGAGCGAGCGCGCGTAGTCGATCGGGTCCGCTTCGACGCGATGGAACCCACGATCGAGCCCGGCTCGGACGCCACGCGCGACGTCGACCTCGACGACGGGCGTGCCCTCGCGGTCGGCGCGTGCCGTCAGCCGCAGGTAGGGGTCGGCACCGGCGAAGGAGTAGCGACCGAGCCGCCCGGTCTCGAGGGCGCTGTCGAGCCACCAGAAGCCCGGGTCTGCGTGGAGTCCGTCCACGATCCGCAGCCATTCGGAGGCCTGGGCGGGCCGGTCGAGGGCCGCGAGGGCGATGCGTTCGGTGGGGTGGAACATCGAAACTCCGAGGGCGGCGGGAGGCTACCCGACACCCGCGCCGGCGTCACCGATTCACGGCCGATTCCGGACCGCTACACTCCGGCGACCCCCGCAGCGAGGCCCGCCGCGAGCCGGCCATCCTCGAAACGACGTAGCGAACCGACGTAGCGGAACGACACCTTGAACAGACGCTGCTTCTATCACGCGGGATGCCCCGACGGCTTCGGGGCCGCCTGGTCCGTGCGCCGGGCCTGGGGCGACGACGCCTGGTACATCGCGCGCGGCCACGACGACCGCGTGAAGCTCGCCGACTGCGAGGACGCCCTCGTAGCGTTCGTCGACATCGCGCCCGCCCAGGACGAGCTCCGCGCGCTCGCGGAGGTGGCGGCCCAGGTCATGGTCATCGACCACCACGTGACTGCTCGCGATCGCCTCGTGAGCGACCCGTCCCAGGTGAACGATCTCGAAGCCCACGGCCACGTGCTCCACTTCGATCTCGCACACTCGGGCTCGGTCCTCGCCTGGCAGACCTTCCATCCCGACAGCGACACGCCGGACCTCCTCCGCTACGTCGAGGACCAGGACCTCTGGAACTGGGCCCTTCCGGATTCCGACGCCGTGAACGCCGCGATCGCGTCGTACCCGCGAGAGTTCGAGACCTGGGATCGCCTCGCCGCCGAGCCGATCGAGAAGCTCGTCGAGCAGGGCAAGCCGATCCTGCGCGCGAATCGGATGGAGGTCGAGCGACGCCTCGAGCACGTCCGCCCGATCGCGCTCGGCACGGAGCGGATCGAAGCGGTCAACGCCTCGATCAACCGCTCCCAGATCGGCCACGAGATCGCCAAGCGTGCCTCGTTCGGGAAGCAGTGGGGAATCGTCTACCGCGTCGAGGGCGCCGAGGTCTTCGCCACGATCTATTCGATCGGTGACCTGGACGTGTCGAAGGTCGCCCTCGAGTACGGCGGCGGCGGACACAAGAACGCGTCCGGCTTCCACGTCTCCCTCGAGCGCTGGATGGCGGACTTCGTCCTCTAGCTCGCGCTAGGCCGCCGGCGGGACGATCTTCATCGGTCCGTAGGGATCGAGCTGGGTGACCGACACCAGCTCGGCCACCTGCATCAGCGCCGGCATCGTCGCCTTGAACGCGTCCGTCGACTCGTGCGCCTTGCGCGCCTCCTCCGACTCGTAGATGTCGTAGAAGAAGAAGTCGTCCGGGCTGTCCTTCTGAGTGGAGAACACGTAGACGGGGATCCCGTCCTCGCCCTGGGTCTGCTCGAGCATGACCGTCGTCAGTCGAACCACTTCGTCGCGCTGGCCGGGCTTGGCGCGCATGTGCGTCAGAAAGGCGTGCATCCTGGGAACCTCCTCGTTCGCGCCGTCAGAGCGCGAATCCGTCGTCATCGCGGCGCTTCCAGCCTCCCGCGGCCCACGTGCCGCCGTCGAGATGAATCGTCGAACCCGTCACGAACCGCGACGCGTCGCTCGCCAGGTACGTGACCGCGGCCGCGCAGTCGTCCGGGTGGCCCGCCTCGGGCCAGGGCGTTCCCGCGACGCCGGGAAGCATCGGGTCGGCGTCGTCCGCCATCGCGTCGATTCCGCCGGTCGGGATCATGTCGGGCGCGACACAGTTGATCCGGATCCGCCGCGGCGCGAGCTCGAGGGCGAGGCTCTTCGTCAGGCTCGCGACGGCCGACTTCATCGCCGAGTAGATCGCGAAGCCCGGGCCGGCGCGATGGGCCTCGACGCTCGTCACGTTCACGATCGACGCGCCTTCCTTCATGTGCGGCACGGCCGCGCGGATACAAGCGGTCACTGTCCCGAAGTTCTCGCGGATGAGTGCCTGCTCGCCCTTGGCGTTCACGTCGAGGAAGGCCGAGTGGAAGCCGCCGCCCGCGTTGTTCACGAGCACGTCGACCTCGCCGAGAGCGTGGGCAGCGGCGCCGACCCAGGCCGCCACCGCCTCCTCTTCGCGCACGTCGAGCGCAACCGAGTGCACGCGGCGCCCCGTCGCTTCGATCTCCGACACGAGGGACGCGAGCCCCTCCTCGTCGCGGTCGCAGACCGAGACGTCCGCGCCACAACGCGCGAGTCCGAGCGCCGTCGCCCGACCGAGCCCACGTGCCGCGCCCGTGACGAGCGCGACCCGCCCTGCGAGAGAGAATGCGTCGGGGCCGAACGGGCGGTCGTTCCAGATCGACGGGTCGAGGGGCATCGCGCGAGTGTGCGACAGCGGCGCCCGGCCGGCTACGCTCGATCGCCCACGATCAACCCGTCCAATCGAGGCCTCCCATGAGCATCGTCCACACCGAAGTCATGCAGCTCCGCGCCACCCCCGATCAGGTTCGCGAGTTCATCCTCACCCCCGACCGCATCCTCGACTACTTCCCGCAACCGGTGGAAGGCGGCGTGCTGGAGCCCGGGAACGCGATCTGGTGCCGAGGCGAGATGGGCGTGTCGATGCTCGAGCTCGTGCCCGAAGAGACGACGGACGCCATGGTCGTGATCAAGGTCTCGACGGCGTTCGGCCTCGAAGCGCCCTTCACGCGAGAGCGGATCGAGGAGAACACGGTCTTCACGATGATCGAGGACTGGGCGCTCGAAGCGACGGCGGAAGGCACGCAGCTGACGAAGTCCTGGCGAGACGTCGCGTCGAAGGGGCCGGAGCCCTTCCCGATCTCCGACGCGGTCAAGGAAGGTGCGATCCATGAGAGCGCGCAGCTGATCGCCGGGTGGAACGCGGCGGCGGCGAGTTAGGCCGACCGCCAGGGGCGCGCTTCAGGGCGTCCAGGTCCGATCGCGCTCGCGATCGCCCCACTGTCGCTGGGCCGCGCGCTCGTAGCGATCGTATTCCCGGCGAGCGACTTCGCGCAGCTCCCGGCACTGTTCGGAGTCCTCGCCCTGTTCTGCCGCGCAGGTCTCGTAGGCCTCGCGTGCCTGGGCGGCGCGGGCCTGCTCGTCGCTCACGCACCCGGCCCAGGCGGCAGCCGACGCAGCCACCAGCGCGATTTCCAATGTGAATCTCATGGTGAATCGCATCGGCTCCCCCTCTTCGGACACGGCGCGGATTTGCCCGTCGGGCGTTCCGGGTGTATATACGTCTTCATGTCGCCGAGCTTCTTCTCGTATTCCTTCTTTATGGACGCCCAGGGCTGGTTTGCCTTGGGGGCCGTGAAGGGGTGCGCCGAGGTCTAGGGACTCGCTAGACAGAAGAAGACGGCCACCGAAGCTTTCACGGCCCCGAGAGGACAGACCTCTCGGGGCCGTTTTCGTTTCAGGCGCCCTTATCAGGCGCCTGCATGATGTGAACGGACACACGGAGATTCCCATGAGTTCCCTGGAAGACCGCAACCTGACGGCGATCGATCCGCTGCCGGCCCCGGCCGAGCTGAAGACGGCGCATCCGATCTCGACGATCGCCGCGCGAACGGTGCTGCGCGGGCGGACCGCGATTCGCGACGCGATGCACAGGCACGATCGCAAGCGGCTCGTCGCGATCGTCGGCCCTTGCTCGCTGCACGATCCCGCGGCGGCCCTCGACTACGCGAAGCGACTGGTCCCCGTGGCGAAGGAGCTCGAGAACGAGCTCGTCGTCGTGATGCGGACCTACTTCGAGAAGCCGCGCACCACCGTCGGCTGGAAGGGCCTCGTGAACGATCCGCGTCTCGACGGTTCGTGCCGCGTGGACGAAGGCCTGGGCCTCGCGCGGCAGCTCCTGATCGAAATCAACGACATGGGCCTGCCCTGCGCGACCGAGTTCCTCGACCCCTTCGCGCCGCAGTACCTGGCCGATGCGGTCGCCTGGGCGGCGATCGGCGCGCGCACGGCCGAGAGCCAGACCCACCGCGAGATGGCGAGCGGTCTGTCGATGCCGGTCGGCTTCAAGAACGGAACCAACGGGGGCCATCAGGTCGCGATCGACGCGATGACCTCGGCGGGCGCGCCCCACTCGTTCCTCGGCGTGCGCTCGGATGGAACCGCTGCGGTCGTGAAGACCGCGGGCAATCCGGATACCCACGTCGTGCTTCGTGGCGGCGGCGGGCGGACCAACTTCGATCGCGAGAGTGTGTCCGCCGCCGCTGCGAAGCTCGACAAGCGCGGCGTGATGGTCGACTGCTCCCACGGCAATTCGAAGAAGGACCCGGCGCTCCAGGGCGAAGCGATGCGCGACGTCGCGCGCCAGGTCCGGAACGGCTCGGACGACGTGCTCGGCGTCATGCTCGAGAGCCACCTCGAAGAAGGACGGCAGGACTGGAAGCCCGGCACGGAGCTCCGGTACGGAGTCTCGATCACGGACGCCTGCATCGGCTTCGAGGAGACGGACGGGCTGCTGCGCGAGCTCGCGGCCTCGGTGCGCAGTCGTAGGAGCGCTCGCATCGGAGGGCGGGTGACCGACGCCGCCTAGCTCGGCTTCGAAGTGCCGACCGGCGGCGGGACCTCGCATCTTCCCCGCCCGCCCGCCGGTCGCCGCCTACCCTCGTTCTCTTCGAACGGAGGGCGTATGGCGGACGACGCGAATCGTGAGCGGGCAAAGGAAGTCTTCGAAGAAGTGAACGGATTTCCGGCGCCGGAGCCGCCGGACTTCTTCCAGGCAACCACCGTCGACCACATCTTCGGCGAGGTCTGGACGCGACCGGGCCTCACGCGCAAGGAGCGGCGCTGGATCACGCTCACCACGATCGCCATGACAGGCGCGGAAACCGCGATGGGCGTCCACATCCGGTCCGCGCTCTCGACCGGCGACATCACACGCGAGGAGCTGAGCGAGTTCTGCGCGCACTTCGCGCACTACGGCGGCTTCCCGCTCGCGGCACAGTTCTACGGCACGTTCATGCGGATCGCGGCAGAGCAGGACGCGGCCGGCTGACGGCGCCGAAGGCCGCCTACGCGTCCCACTCGAGCGGAAGCGCACTCGCGATCGTCAGCGCTCCGCCCGACGCGTACCGGATCTCCGCGTCCCCGGCGACGCGGAGGTTCGGCAGTCGCGGCAGCAGCTCTTCGAGGGTGATCGCGAGCTCTCGTCGAGCGAGCGTGTGCCCGCTGCACATGTGGATCCCCGTCCCGAACGAGAGGGAATCCGCCTTCACGCCCTTGCGATCGAAGTCGACCTCGAAGGAATTCTCGAAGCGTTCTCGATCGATGCCGGCGATCGTCGTCGAGAGCAGCACCATGTCGCCCTCGCGCATCTCCACGCCGCCGAACGTGCAGTCCTTCGCGACGATCCGGCCGAGGTTCGGCGCGCTGTACCGGCGGAGGAGCTCCTCGACCGCGTTCGGGATCTTCGAGGGGTCGTCGATCAGCTGCTGACGGTGGTCGGGATGCTCGGCAAGGAAACGCAGTTGATGAAGCGTCGCGCTCGTCACCGTGTCGAGCCCCGCCAGCATCAGCATCGTCGCCATGCTCGTGAGCTCGGCCTTTTCGAGCCGGCGGCCATCGATCTCCGCGCGCAGCATCGCCTCGAGCATGTGCGCCTCGCGCGGCGCGTCGCGGTCCGCCATCTCGCTCTCGATCCAGTCGTCGAGGAGCCGGGCGACCTCCGTCATGCCGCCGAACACGTCCTCCGGCGTCGTGCCTCGGAACACGCGCTCGACGCCCGCGTCGAACTCGCTGCGACGGTCCGGCGAGACGCCCAGCATGCTGAGGAAGATCTGCACCGGCAGAGGTTGCGCGTACTCGGCGTTGAGGTCGGCGCGACCCGCGTCGACGAAGGCGTCGATCCTTCCGCGGGTCATCTTGCGGAACTCGTCGGAGAGCGCGTCGATGATCCTCGGAGCGAACATCTGGCGCGTGAAGATCTGCTGATAGGCGCGGTGTTCCGGCGGGTCGAGGTTGTTCGGGATCAAGCGGTAGGGACTGTCGATTCGCGGCACGCTGACGCTCTTCGCGGAGAAGAGGTCCGGGCGCATCCAGGCCTCTTCGATCCACTCGGCGCGGGCGAGGACCCAATGACCGCCGAGATCCGGGGACCAGAAGATGGGCGGGAGCTCGGCCGCGCTCGCGAAGAAGGACCAGGGATCCTCGGCGATCCGCGGGTCGAGGCGGAAGTCGAAGGGGTGGACGAGCTCGTCGGGGACGTGATCCGGGATCGCCGACACGTGGGGCCTCCCGGCTTCGAGTGTCGCAAACGCGGAAAACAGGGTCGACCGGCGGTGCGATGTCGCCGCTTGAGGCGTGCACTAGCGTCCGGGATGACGCCCTTGCCGGAGGAAGACCATGCCCACCCACGAGTGGAACACGAAGACCTGCCTGGTGACGGGCGTCGGGCCGGGAACCGGTCGCGCGATCGTCGATCGCTTCGTCGAGGGCGGCTATCGGGTGGCGATGCTCGCGCGGAACGAGGAGCGGCTCTCCGCGATCGCGAAGGAGCACGGCGGCGCGGTCCGCGCCCTGCCCTGCGACGTGACGGATACCGAGGCGCTCGCGAGTGTCGTCTCGACGATTCGCGACGAGCTCGGCACGCCGAGCGTCGTGATCCACAACGCCGTCGGCGGCGCCTTCGGCGACTTCAGCCAGATCGACCCCGAGATCCTGCGCCAGAACTTCGAAGTGAATACGATGGCGCTCCTCCATCTGGCGCGACTCCTCGTCGACGACATGGTCGAGAACGGCGGCGGGGCGCTGATCACGACGGGCAACACCTCGGCCTATCGTGGCAAGGCGAACTTCGCGGGCTTCGCGCCAAGCAAGGCCGCCCAGCGGATCCTGATGGAGAGCATCGCGCGAAGCCACGGCCCGAAGGGCATCCACGCCTGCTTCGTCGCGATCGACGCCGTGATCGACCTCGAGTGGACGCGTAAGCGCATGCCCGACGCGCCCGACGACTTCTTCTGCAAGCCCGCCGACATCGCCGAAGAGGTCCACCACGTCGCCCACCAGGCGCGCTCCGCCTGGTCGAGCGACTTCCTGATCCGCCCCTTCGGCGAGACCTGGTAGGAACACGCACGATGGCCGACCTCCGCATCATCTCGTACCTCCCGAATCCGCGTCTCTACAAGGCGACGATCGCCGCGCGCTTCTCCGGCGCCACGATCGAAGTCGTCGGCGCCCAGCCGCCCGAGATGCCCGGCTGGCTCTGGGACTACGATGCGCGGCCACTCGAAGAAGGCGAAGCGGACTCGCCCGAGATGGCGCCCTTCGCGCGGACCGCTCGCCGCGGATTCAGCGGCACTCTCTTCAAGACCGACCGCTTCCTCGAGGCCAACCCCTTCGGCGACGTGCCGGCGGCGTTCGGAGACGACGGCCGGATCGGGCTCTTCGAGTCGAACAGCATCATGCGCGCCGCCGCGCGGCTGGGGCCGAACGCAGCGTCGATCTGCGGCGAGACCCCGCTCGAGCAGTCGCGGATCGATGCCTTTCTCGACCGGACGCTCCTCTTCGCGAGGGACGTCCAGCCCTATCTCTTCGCCGGGTACGGAGACGACCTCGCTGGGCCCTACGCGACCATGAGGGACACGTTCGAGAGCTTCCTCGAAGGCATCGAGCGCGCCCTCGAGACGACCGGATTCATCGCAGCGGACACGATCAGCCTCGCGGACATCGTGTTCGCTTGCGAGCTGTGTCTGCTCTCGAACGAGGGGCGCTTCGCGAAGGAGCTGGAGAAGGCGGGGCTCGATGCGCTGATGCCGACGCTTCCGAACTACCCGCGAGCGTGGGCGCATCTCGGGAAGCTGGCGAAGGACGAGCGATTCTCGCAGGACCTGGGGAGCTACCTCTCGCGGATGGGGGTCGCCGAATAGCAGAGCCGCACCGTGTCCCCGACCGCGATCGGTTCGCCGAGGGGCACGAGGATCCAACGATCGAACAGTTGGCCGATGGTTTCGACGACATCGCCCAGACGAAGAGCAATCGGTCGGCAGACGACGCGCATGTCGGCGCGCGACCGTAATCCGCCTAAGGCGTTCGACCGATCCAGCGTGGACGTCTCTCCGGAGACCGAGTCCAGCCGGATCGGAGCCCCTCATGCAGACCGTCCTCCTCGTCGCCGCCGGCGTCGTCCTCGGCGCGATCGTCCTCGGCCTTCTCGCTTTCGGCTTGCTCCAGCGAAAGCTCGGCGTCTTCGTCGACACGATCACGCAGATGATCGTCGCAAGCGGCATCCCGCCCTTCCGCATCCGCCTCGATCGCGCGGACGCCCCCGAGTGGCGTGACGACGCATGCATGGCCGACGTGACCCGCCAGTTCGAGGCGGTCGGCTACCAGCGGATCGGCGACTTCGACGTGCGCGAGATGGACGAGGTCCGTCTGCGTGCGCTCTGGAATCGCGACTCCGGTACCTGGGTCGCCGTCTACGACCACCCCGACGGCGGAATGTGGGTCGACGCTTTCCAGGAGTTCACGGACGGCACTTCGGTCACGGTCAGCACCGTCTCCGAGACCGGGATGGATCGGCCCATCCACTCGAAGCTCTTCCGCGTCGAGACCGAGCTCTCCGACGAGGGCGTCGCCCGCGAGCTGCACGACACACTCGTCCACGAGTCGATCGGCCTCGAGCCGAACCGCTTCGACCCCGACGACTTCGCCGAGGTCTATGCCGAGCTCTACGCACAGGAGATGGACTGGCGCATCGCCCGCGGCGGCGTCCCTCGCGCCGAGATCGAGCGGGTGGCCGAGATTTACGGGAACGAGCCCCCGGACGATGCGACGATCGACCTGATCCAGGACATGTGGCGACGCTCGATCTCTTGCTTCATCGACGAGGCCGTGCAGGATGCGTGGCTCGTCGACTGCGGCCTCTCGGCCCAGGAGTGGGAAGGGCTGCAAGGCCGGATGTACGTCGTCCACGAGTACCACGGGAAGGACGACCTGATCGACAATCTCGCCTGGACGATGGTCGAGGGCGACGCGGACCGCGACGCCGACTACGACGACGAGGCCGCCCACGAAGCCGCCAAGGAAACGATCCGCGGCTGCTTCGACGTCTCGAACCGCGACGGTTTCGCGCGTGCGCAGGTCATGCTGCCCGAAAAGCGCCGCTACGAGAAGCTCGCCTCGACCGAGGATCCGTGGCCGGCGGATGTGTGGGCGGAGCCGCCCTCCGAGGATTAGGCGCGAGTCCGTCCCAGTGCCGCGCTTCGCGGCGCGGATTCGGCGGCTCCAACGATTTCGGGTCTGACGACGAATTCACTGGAATCGTCCGTTTCCCGTTGCGGACCGGCAACTTGGATCCGGACGAAGGCTCGTGCTCGCGACCCGAATCTCACGCGTGCTCCGTCGCCGCTGGCGTGGAGGCCCGTCTCCAGCCGGTTCTCTCTTCGCTTCCGGTCTGCGGTAGGCGACTCGTGGGCGCGTGATAGGCTGCTCTGTACGCGAGCATGGCGTCGCATGTGTCAACTGGGATGCATGATTTTCGGTGACCTAGCCCGACGCCCGTTCGGGGGAGTTCGCGCCCACGATCGTGCTGTAGCGTCCAGTTCGACGGAGACCGAGATCCGAACGGATCTTCAGCCCACGCCCATCTGTCGAATACTCTCTTGCACGTCACCCATGGCGGGGACTGGACGCCGAGCCCGCGCCGGCCGCCCCGCGGAACTCACAGAGAACTGCCCATGATGAACAGAAGAACACTCTTCGCCATCGCTTGCGCAGTCGCCTCGCTGCCGCTCTTCGCCGCTCCCTCGACGGCGAATTCGGAGGCGGAAGCGTGGGTTCGGGGCGAACTCGCCGCAGGCCGCGTCGCGGAACTCGCGACGAACTTCCCGGACAGGAAGGATCGCGCCCTCTCCGCCCGCTTCGTCGAAGAGCTGCTCGCCAACCCTCCGGGATCTGCGACCAGGCGCCACCATCGCCTCGCGATTCGCAACGGCGTCGTCGCCGACACACTCGATCTGTCGAATCGGATCATCGACGACGAGCTGTGGCTCCAGGCGTTCGAGTTCGAAGCGCCGGTGCGCCTCGTCAACACCACCTTCCGGCGACACGTGCTCTTCAGCGATTCCGCCTTTCAGGCGTCCGCGAATTTCAGCGAGATGAAGGCGGAGCGGTCGCTCTTCCTCGAGCGTGTCGAATTTGCCGGCCCCACGAACCTCGGAAACGCTCGAGTCTCCGGCAGTCTGTATGTCGGAGGGTCGAAATTTTCCGACACGGGGAGCACTCCGAGCTTCAACAGCATGAAGGTCGACGACGCGATGTTCATGAGGGGAGCGGAATTCTCCGGCCCCCTGGACTTCAGGCATGTGAGGATCGCGGGGAGCCTCGACGCCCAGGGGATGAAGTTCACCAGCGAGACGGGAGAAACGGATTTCAACAGTACGGTGGTGCTAGGACCGATCTTTCTGCAGGGCACCCGGTTCGCAGGGCCGGTGAACCTGGGACACATGAAGGTCTCAGCCAACCTGGAGGCGAATGACACGAAGTTTACCAGCACCACGGGGGCGGTGGTCTTCAACAGCACCGAGGTCGGAGGAGCGATTTTTCTGAACGACGCCGAGTTCTCGGGGCCCGCCGACTTCGGACACATGAAGGTCATGGGAAGTTTCGACGCCAGTCAGGCGAAATTCACCAGCGTCGACGGAGAGGTGAACTTCAACACTACGGAGGTGCTCGGACCACTCTTTCTGAAAGGCGCCGAGTTCGCAGGACCCACGAACTTCATCCGGATGAAGGTCTCCGAGAACCTGGAAGCCAGCGACGCGAAGTTCACGAACGCAACGACGCGGGCGAAATTCAACACCATCGAGGTCGGCGGAATCTTCTTCCTGGAGCGTGTCGAGTTCGCTGGACCCGTCGACGTGGCCGACGCGTCGCTGCTCGACCTGATTCTCTCCTGGTCCGACCAGGCGCCCGCGGTACTCCCGAAAGTGGAGATCGCGCGAACGACGATCTCTCGCGAGCTGCGAATCGAGAACGCGGAGATCCACGAGCTCGACGTCGCTTCGCTGAAGGTCGGGGGGCCGACCGTGCTCACCAATCTGAACATCACCGGCAGCGCGTCGCTCGAGCACGCAACCTTCGAGACGCTGGGCCTCGCCAACGTCGCGTGGCCCGCCGACCCGGACTCGACCCGCCTGGACGGCATCGGCTTCGATCATGTCTCCGCGGGCGACGACAACGGCTCGTGGACGACGCTGCTCAGCTGGCTGAACCGCGCTCGCTACAGCGGGACTGCTTATTCGAGCTTGGAACAGTTCTTCGAGGCGTCGGGACAGGGCGAGTGGGCCGACGAGGTCTACATCGCGAGACGCGAGCGAGAGCGAGAGCTGAAGAACGGGTGGGGACGCTTCTGGGACGGGATCCTGTACTGGCTCGTCGACTATGGACGCAGCCCCGAGCTGGCGCTGATCTGGAGCCTCCCCTTCCTCCTGGCCGGCCACGTCGCCTTCGCTCAGTCACGCGGCATGGAGCCCAAGAAGAGAGAGGATGCGGACCAGCCCTACAGCGTATTCTGGTACACGCTCGATCTCTTCCTGCCCTTCATCGACCTTCAGGCCGCGGACACCTGGCAGCCTAACAAGGACCGAACGGGCGCGCGGATCTACATGCGCCTCCATACGATCGCCGGATGGGTGCTCATCCCAGTGGGATTGGCGGCGTTCACGGGGATCGTAAACTAAGGCGAGGAAGGATGCGTTCGACGCGAGCGTGACCGCTCGCGGGCGCGCCCGAACGACTCAGTCTTCGTCCGTTCGCGCGGCCGCGAGCGATCGAATCGCGATCATCGTCACGACCCAGATCACGGTCGCGATCCCAACGTAGAAGAGGAAGAACGCGACCGTGTTCGGCGCGCTGCCCCCGAACACGAGTCCCCGGGCATCCGGAAAGAGCGGGTCGATCGCGGAGGCGATCACGATCGTCCAGGCGACGACGATCATGCCCCACGTGATGCGTGGCTGCAGCGTCTCGCCGAGCGGCACGATCGGCAGGACCAGCGCGACGATCCAGAGCCCGAAGCCGTTCACGATGGCCTCCATGTGCGCCATCCGCCACGCGTCGTAGGTTCCCGGAAGCTGATAGGCGACCGAGCCGGGGATCGGCCAGAGCTCGACCTTTCCGATCAAGAAGAACAGGAACGCGAAGCCGATCGCGAACCCGAGGAGCAACACGAGCGCTCCATGCCCTACCAGCAGGCGCTGACACCGAAGCGTCGAAGCCATCTCTTCTCCTTCGAAAGGCGTGAGCCGCGCTCAGACCTGTTCAGTGACGGCGAATGGAACCGGAATCAGCGGATCCGACGTGTCGACCATGGGGGCAGCGGCCTGGTCCGAACGCGCGTACCCCGCGATCCACTCGCGGACCCACTCGGGATCCGGCTCGTCGCGTGGGTCGTGCCCGGGCGCGAGGCTCCGAAGGAGACTCGGCGCGATCGCCAGCAGGAACTCCGCGTTGCGACGCCAGTACCGAAGGCGCGATCGCAGATCCCACCAGACCCCGTCCTTCTTCAACATGGCGACGGCGCCCTTTCGCGCCCACCACGCGACGTGCCCGGCCCCCGCGAAGACGCCGAACGCGCGCTGCCAATAGCGACCGCTCACTGCCCGATAGGCGTCGAAGGCGGAGCGCTTGTGTTCCGCCTCCTCCACGAAATGCCAGAGGATGAACGAGGCCACGCGCGTATCCGAATCGCCGAAGAGCCTGCGGCGCTCCGCCACGAGCCAGCGCGTGACGCCGAGGGTCATCGTCTCGAATCCGGCGGAGTAGGCGAGGCGGTACTCGAGGGAACGACGGCGCAGCTTGTCGTATCCGGCCTTCATGCCGCGCTCGACTTCGGCGAGCTCCTCGTACCCATTCGCCTTGAGGAGTTCGTTGTAGCGACGATGCGTCTTGTAGTGCTGCGCTTCCTGGGCGTTGAAGCCTCGAATCGATTCGAGTACGTCCTCGTCGTCGATCTGATCCGCCGCTTCCTTGAGCGTCGCGATCAGGAACGGCTCGAGGTACGGCATCGTGAGCGACGCGCCGTTCACCAGGTGAGACCACTCGCGGTGGGCGTGCCAGATCGGCGCGATGTCGTCCGGGAATTCGAAGGGGATGTTGCGGGGGACGATTTCGCCCTCTCGCGGGATCGTCGGCTTCGCGTCGACATCGGCCATCTCGTCCTCCCTCTCGAACCTCGGACTTCGCCGTCGACGCGATCCGCGTGGAAGAATCTCGACGAAGCCACGTTCCGCGCTAGTCCTGCGCCGCCCACCCCGCCGGCGTGAACGTCTTCATGCTGAGCGCATGAATCTGCCCGCCCATCCAATCATCCACGACGCCATACACGAGCTGCTGCGCCTTCACGCGGTTCAGTCCGTCGAACTTCTCCGACACGATGACGGCCCGGTAGTGCCCGCCCCCATCCTTCGCGCCGGCATGACCAGCGTGGAGATGGGACTCGTCCACGACCTCGACGTGGGTCGCTTCGAGCGCGTCGCGCAGACGCGCCTCGAGCTCGCTCGCTTCAATCGCCATCGGCCGGCGCCTCAGTCCTTCGGCAGACCGAGCATGCGCTCGGAGATGATGTTGCGCTGGATGTTGGGCGTGCCGCCGCCGATCACGACCTCGGGCCAGTTCAGCGAGAACTTCGCCCAGGCGCCGCCGTCGGTGGCTGCGTCTCCGCTCATGAGCGTCGACGAGGAGCCGAGGATTTCGAGGGCCAGCTCACCGAGGCCGACCTCGAGGTCAGCCCGGTGGAGCTTGTTGATCGAGGTCTCGGAGCCCAGGGGCTCGCCCTTCAGCTGCTTCGTGAGGAAGCGCATGCCGTTCAGTCGCATCGCCTCGATCTTCGTCTCGGCCTGAGCGATTCGCCGCCGAATGCCCGGGTCGTCGCTCATGGCGCGACCGCCGCGGATCGTGTTGCGTGCGAGGTCCTTCACTTCGTCGATCTTGCGGATGAGGCCGTGGACCTCGGCGATCGACGAACGCTCGCTGGCCAGCGCCGAGATCGTGACCTGCCAGCCCTGCCCTTCCTCGCCGAGTCGGTTCTCGACCGGGACGCGGACGTTGTCGAAGAAGACCTCGGCGAACATGGCGCCACCGCTCATGTTCTTGATCGGCCGGACTTCGAGTCCGGGCGAGTCCATCTCGACGAGCAGGCACGTGATGCCGTCATGCTTCGTCTCGACTTCGGTCTCGGTTCGGACGAGCAGGATCATCATCTTCGACCACATGGCGATCGAGGTCCAGATCTTCTGCCCGTTCACGACGTATTCGTCGCCGTCGCGCTCGCACTTGCACTTGAGGCTCGCCAGGTCGGAACCCGAGTCCGGCTCCGAGTAGCCCGTGCACCACTGGTACTTCCCGTCCAGAATGTCGGGGATGAACTTCTGCTTCTGCTCTTCGGTTCCGTACTGGATGAGCGAGGGGCCGACCCAGGCGAGTCCCATGAAGCAGGTGCCGAGGGCGGGCGCCTTCCGCTTCGCCATCTCGTCCTTGAGGATCACCTGCTCCATGATCCCGCCGCCGCCGCCACCTACGTCCTCGGGCCAGGAAAACCCGACCCATCGCTTCTCGCGAACCTTCTTCGTCCAGTTCGCGAGCAGCTCGGGCGTGCGCTCCTGCCCTTCCGGCAGGTTCTCGTCGAGGAACGCCACGACTTCCTGGCGGAACGCCTCTTCTTCTTCAGACAGCTGAAAGTCCATCGCTAGAGGTCTCCGAGGAGCGCCACGCGCTCGTAGTGGTAGTCGGCGTCACCGAACATGGGGCGGACCCACTTGGCGCGCTTCAGGTAGAGCTGGATGTCGTATTCCCAGGTGTATCCGACGCCGCCATGGAGCTGGACGCCCATGATCCCGGCCTGCGGAAACGCGTCCGCGCAGTACGCCTTCGCGCGGGACACCGCGACACGAGCGTCGTCGGCGTCCTGGTCGAGGGCCCAGATCGCGTAGTAGACCAGCGACCGGAACGACTCGACGTCGACGTAGATGTCGGCGAGCGGGTGCTTCACGCTCTGGAACTTCCCGATCTGTTCTCCGAACTGGATGCGCTCGTTTGCGAAGTCGGTCGTGATCTCGAGCGCCGCTTCGGCGGAGCCCACGGCTTCGGCCGTCACGAGCGCTGCGCCGAGATCGAGCAACCACTGGATCGCCGGCCAGCCGGCGCCCTGCTCGCCTAGCACACAGTCGGTTCCGACCCGCGCGTCTTCGAGCGAGAGGCTTCCGATCCGCTTCGTGAGATCCATCCCGTCGAAGTCGGCCGCGGCCGCGCCTTCCGTGCCCTTCTCGACGACGACGAGGGAGAGCGACTTTGCGTCTGAGCCCGAGCGAACGGCCACGACGAAGAGATCCGCCGCGCCCGCATCCGACACGAAGAGCTTCTCACCCGAAAGGATGAGTTCGTCCCCGTCAGGCTTCGCGAGCGTCTCGACGCCTTCCGGCGCGAGCGTGTCGCTTCGCTCGAGGACCGCGAAGGTCCCGATCTTCGATCCGTCCGCGAGCCCCGGGATCCAGCGCGCCTGCTGCTCGGCCGTGCCGAAGCGTTCGATCGCCTTGGCGGCGAGCACCGTCGAGATCAGCGGCGAAGGAAAGAGCGTGCGCCCCGTCTCTTCGAGGACGACGAGCAGCGTCTCGAGGTCGAGCCCGACGCCGCCGTGCTCCTCGGGCATGTTCAGCCCGACCCAGCCGAGCTCGGCCATCCGCGCCCAGAGCGCGGGATCAGTTCCGGGGCCGTCCTCGGCCTCCACGATTTCGCGAACACGTTCGAGTGTCGCGTTCTGATCGAGGAATTTCCGGACCTCGGCGCGGAGCAGCTCCTGCTCCTCGTTGAATCCGAAGTTCATTGGGGGGTCTCCAGTCGGGATCGACGAGCCCAGCACCAGCGGCGCCAGGACGCTCCCGCGAGCGGTACGCTGCGCGACAAGCGCGAGCGGCAATTCAGCGGCAAGACTGACCTGAAACACCTCTCAGCGGCGTCTCAGGATCTTCTCCGCTATATATGTATTGATATACCTACAATTCAAGGCGAGCGCACCGTCCGCGGCCAAGGCCCCGGATCCGCGCCGGCGCGAACCATAGAGGAAGGCAGATCATGCGGCGACACCCCACGAAGCGGCCTAGAGCCCGACGCATTGGCCCCCACCCGTCCGCCTGGATCGCCGCCCTCGCCTGCCTGGTCCTCGCCGCGCCGCCGCTCGCCCTGGCGGATGTCTCCATCGAGGAAGAAGGCCGCCAAACACGGACGCGCCCGAAGCAACCCCAGCGCGAGTACAACGGAGTGCTGCTGGATCCGACGCCTAGCGAGGTGGGTCCGCGGCCTAGCGGACGGACGCTCACCAAGGCGGGGCGTGGGCTTAGCAGCGAGCCGCAGGGGCGGGTGTCGGTGGGGATTATTGGGTGCCCGGGGTGTTCGGAGGCGGTTCGGGGGGTCGTTGTGGACGCCCGCCGGCGATCCGCCGTCCGCTAGTCGAGCCTCGTCCAGCAACTAGATGGCGAAATCCACGGGAGCCCACCGTGGCGGCTTCACTCCACCTAATCGCCTGGGATTCGGTATCGACGACGGGCCGACTCCTCCCTCGACCAATCACCCTAATGCCCTCGGGGATCCCCGCGAAGCCTGTGGTATTCGCGACCTGTCGGGAGTGATTGAACGTATTCTGATCGAGCCACAGGAGACCATCTCTCCATCGGAACTAACGCCACCTACGCCGCTCAGGCGATCCGCGAGAAGTACTCTTGAACGTTATTCGCTTCAACGATTTCGAACTCGACCTCGACGTTTACGAGCTTCGCAAGGGCAACGAGAAGATCGGATTTTCTGGCCGAGCTCTCGACGTGCTCATTCACCTAATTCGCAATCGCGACCGAGTCGTCTCGAAAGACGAACTTCGGCAGGATATTTGGGAAGGCGCGCACCTCAGCGCCTCCGCGATTCCGACCGCGATCATGGACTTGCGCCGTGCACTTGGCGATGACGCGTCGTCGCCGAAAACTATCGGGAGCATTCGCGGACGGGGCTATCGCTTTCTCCCCGCCGTTGTCGCCGACGAGGACTTCACCGCCGAGGCACTTCGGTTCGTTGGACGTAGCGCTGAAATCGGGGTGCTCATCGATACTGCTCGCGAGGTGAGATCGCGAAGCTCAGGACGGACGGTCGTCATCTCTGGAGAGGCAGGCATCGGCAAAACTCGCCTGCTTGAGGAGTTCATTTCGCGATCGACAAAGAATTTCCGACGCGTCATCTCGAAGTGTGCACTGATGGACGGCGCACCCCCGTTCTGGCCTTGGACGCAAGCAATTGCCAGTGCGATGGAGACAGACAGCCCCTGCGATTCGTTCCGATCACTGGCGCAAGAGCTCGCCTCTATTCATCCGGAGATCACCGGACCGGCTGTGCCTAACGTGAGTCCCAATCGACCTCCGGACCGATTTTCGCTCTTCAATTTGTGGATCGCGGCATTCAGAGAACTCGCCCAGGCTGGTCCAGTAATTCTCGCGTTTGAAGACATCCATCTAGCTGATGCAGATTCTCTCGATCTGCTCTCTTGCTTGGTCGAGGAAGTCAACGACGTACCGATCATGGTCGTTGCGACGCATCGGCCTCCGAGTTTCAACGACCAACGAGCAGACCGAATCGGTCAGATCGGCACGTTCTCAACTACTAGATCGCTACGTCTCTCGCCTCTAACAGAGGCCGATCTCGTTTCGATCCTCGGCCCTGGCGACGCCCGAAATCGTGAACTCGGAAGAACCTTGCAGTCCAGAACTCAGGGAATCCCATTCTATGTCGCCCAACTCCTTCGGTACGCTTCGGCCAAACTTGCGCATCACCACAGCATCGAATGTATCGCGGAGGTTCTTCCGCTCAGTGGTCAGGAGATCGTCGCGAGACAGCTATCCGATCTTCCGGCTGAGACCCGGTCGACGCTCGCAGTCGGAGCACTTTTCGGCGATCGCTTCCCGGCGAGCTTGCTCGCCGAAGTCTTGGACAAGGACGTAAAATCGATCGCGGACGAGCTAGGCAGCGCGGTACGAACATCACTCATCCAGCAACGATCGACCGAGTTCGAGTTCTCGCACTCGCTACTAAGAGAGGCGCTCGCTTCAACCCTTGAACCTGTGGAGCAGCGCGAGTTTCATCTCGCTATCGCGAAACAGCTACAGCGACGCTCACACGCACTATCGCGCACAGCCCAGATTGCTGACCAACTCTCCCGGGCATTGCCACTCGGTGACCCCGGCGACGCGATCCACTTCTCCACGCTCGCCGGTAGAGAAGCGCGATCAGGATTCGCGTATGGCATCGCTGTCACGTACCTACGGCGCGCACTTGAGCTAGAGGAGTCCTTATACGAGAGTGAAACCGAGTCCCGATGCCGCTTGATGCAGGAACTCGCAATCTGCGTGCTCTACGCGGGCGATCGCGACGAATCAAGAAGGCTGCTTCTCGACGCGGCAGAAATCGCACGAGCCAATGGACATTCGGAACTCCTCGCGCATGCCGCGATCAAGCTCGCGCCCGACTTCCTTTCGATCGAGGTCGGAGTCAACGATTCTCGACGAATCACACTTTTAGAGGAAGCGCTCAATAGCCTTCCGCACGAAGACGCCTCACTGCGTGCGATAGTAACGGCTCATCTATCGCAAGCGATCCGATGGACGCGAAACCCACAAGGCGTCGAAGATCTTGCATTCGAATCGCTGGGCCTTGCAGAAAGGACGTGCGACGGAGAAGCGATCATCGCTGCGCTCTCTGCCGTCGCCGAAGCGCTTCACGGACCGACGCGCTCACACGACCGGCTGCAAACCATCAATCGACTTGCCGAGATTGAACACTCGTCTCCGAGTCACGCGGGGAAACTACTAAGACACACTCGGGCGATCGCAACGCATCTAGAACTAGGCGACATCCGGTCCGTCGAGTTGGAGAACGAACGGTACCGTTCGCTCTCCGAAGAAATCGAGCTACCGCAATATCAGTGGTACCCGCTTGCCCACGACGCAATGTTGGCGATGATGCGTGGCGACATCGACAAGGCTGAGCATCTGTCATCCGAATTCAGAAAGATCGCGGGTGAGTCGCCGGATCAGAACTGCCTACAGACCTTCGCCGGGCAGCAAGTGGTTCGAAGCATCGAGCTCGACCGAGCGAGTGAAGTTACGAAACTGATCGAAGCGATCGCCGAGTCCCAGCCGTGGACCTACTACTGGAGAGTGTCGGTTCCCTGGATCTACGTCGAAACGAATCGCCGGGAGGAGGCAGCGGCCTTGGCGAGGCGCTTTACGAAATCAGACATCGCCCTAATGGCCCGAGAACCTGGCGGCGGCTTGTCACTCGCAGGTCTTGCCGAAGTGCTAGTTGCAACTGGGGAACTCGACCTCCTTCCCCACCTCTACTCAGTCCTCGAGGTTGTCACCGACAGATGTGCAATGTTGGGTTACGGAGTCGGGTATTTCGGCTCACTGGCTCGCTATGCAGGGATCGCGGCGATCGCCCTTGGAAACTTCGATGCAGCCGCCGCCCACTTGACCAAGGCATCCCAGCAAGAGAGAGACCGAGCGGCCCCGAGTTGGTTCGCTTACGCGGAAATCGATCTGTGTACGGCGTTGAGCGCCTCAGGGGCCAATGAGGCGTCACTTGCCGATAGGCTTGCTCGCGTATCCAGCGAACTCAGCGCGTTCAACCTTCCCCGCGCGCGCCGCAAACTCGACGAAGCATTGAGCGCCTTAGGGAGCGGAGCGCTCCATCGGAACTACGGCTAGCGGTAGTCGAGAGCTGCCAAGCACGCGGCAGCGTAGAACCTGACGCTACGTGCGTCACGCAAGGTGCCTCGACGTCGAATACTGAGCGCACCGTCACGCCGACTAGGCGACTTGGTGATCAGTTCCTATTCAGCTCGCGAATCCAACCGATCTTCTCAGCCGCGCGCAGTATCAGGCCGTTGAGGTCCAGCGCGGCAGGTTGATTGACACCACAGGAGGGGTTCGCATGATGAAAACTGTGTAGTCCCTCTCCGAAGAGCAGCAGCGCCAAGAGCGCGCTGTCCCGCGCTTCGTCTTTGCTCTCCGGCACCTTCGAACCAAACGAGTGCCCGATAGACGCGATTGCCCACGTAAAGTGCTGTACCGCCGCGACTCGAGCGAAACCGGCCCAAACAAGGCACGCCCACGCCTCGGCGCCCCCACCAACCGCATACCCAACCATCCAAGGAATAAGCAGGGTGGACAGTGCGAGGGGCCAGTATGCGCGGCTGCAACCTCGAGAGATCGGGTCGTTAACGATATCGGCGGCATACCGTGTAGGGTCCGACACATCGCCGGCAATCATCCAGCCGAGGTGCGCGTGCAGCAGCCCGCGAAACCGGTTCGGCGCTGGCTCGTCTTCGATCCAATGAGGCGAGTGAGGATCGAGCGGCGTGTCTGCAAACCTATGATGGCGCCGGTGGTCAGCCACCCATTGATCGATCGGACCTTGCCAAGCCCAACTCCCCAGAACACCGAGAATCGACCGGCCTAGCTGACCCGTCTGGAAGGCGTGGTGGGAAAAGTACCGATGCAGACCGACTCCAATACCGATTCCGCCGGCCAGAAATAGACCGAGTCCGAGTGCTGTCGCAAGCGACGAGAGTTGGGCCCCGGAAGCGATCCCGAAGAGCGCCATCGAGGTTGGAATTCCAACCGTGACGGAATTCTGGAGGCGCTTCGAGATGACCGGCCACCCGGATCGAACGATCCCAACAGAATTCTGATACTTGATTTCCATTACGGGGAAAAAGCCTCAGTAGGGACCGAGCGGTCAGTGGCGCGAGTACTGTCCGACGGGATCACCGCGCGGGACCTTGATTTCCGCCATGGGAGAGCTTGAAATCTCGGTCGCTCGCCTCAATCAAGAAAAGGTTAGGGTTTTTCTTTAGACTTACCCAGATATTCTACTGATTTACCACAAGCAACTGTAAACTGAACGACGTTTTACCAGCGCCGAATCGCGGCATAACCACCACAGGCATGGGGTCAGATGAGCGAAGCCTTAGTCGACAACCTATCTCGCAAGACTGTCGCCGTTACCGCGGTCAGCGGAATTCAAGAGGTCCTGGACGACTGGCATACCAGACTTCAAGGCGAACCGAATGACTCGATCGGCGGAGACGCAATCTCCTCAATCATCAGCGGATTGGCGAGGTTTAGGCCAGCCTTCAGCGAGACGGAGTGGTTCGAGGAAGTGGCGCCGGCCTGCCGTCGTCACAAGATCAATGAACTTCTTCAACAGGATCCGTATACCGCGCGCGCGCTAGAGAAGCCGCGCGGGTTCGCGGGCGATGCTCCGCTACTCGACTTCATCTACCGAGGCGAGGCGCCACCTGGAACGACAGCGCTGGGCAACGCGCTGCTTCGCGGAACGGCCCAGTCTCCGAGCGGACGGAGCGTCGTCGACCGGCGCGACCGTCTCTCGGAAGCGCTCAAATTCGCCGGAGAGTCCCGGGCCGGCGCTTCAGCGTTGTCTATCGCTTGCGGTCATCTCCGCGAAGCCGAAGCGCTGTCGGAGGAAGAACTCGGGCGCTTCTCACGGATCGTCGCGCTCGACCAGGACGCTCTCGCCCTCGAAACGATTCGCTCAGAAAAACCGAGAGCGCCTTTCGTCACCGTCGAGGGCAGCGTAAAGCAGATTCTCACTGGTAACGCGGAGCTCGGAAAACACGATCTCGTCTACGCCGCTGGCCTCTTCGACTACCTATCGGATCAGGTTTCGGCCATGCTGCTAAAGGCGATGTTCGCGGCGTTGAACCCTGGCGGAAGATTGATCGTCGGAAACTTCACGCCAACGAACTACGGCACTCCCTACATGGACGTGTTCATGGATTGGCGCCTCATCTACCGAAGTCTCGCCGACCTTCGGCAGCTGAGTCGAGCGGCGATTTCGCCTCAAGAAGTTCGCGTTGAGCGTGTGTACTGCGATTCGCTGGACAACATCGCCTATCTCGACCTTACGAGGGCGTAAGAAGTCGGGTTGATGATCCTCCGGTGCGCGGACGACGATCCGGGATGACGCACCCCCCACTCTGATGGACCTGATGGACGCGCCCTTGAGTGCCAATCCCCGTGAGCGGCTCCCGAGGCTCCTGGTTGCTCTCGGGACGGCGAATCCACGCGCCACGCTGATTTTTTGGGCGATGGTTTGCGCGCTCGCGACGCCCGGCGTGTTGAGGATTCAGATCGAAGCCTCAACCGAGAGCATCCTGGATAAGGCCTCTCCCGCCTGGACATTCTATGAGAAGAGTACCGATCTCTTCGGCGGAGACGAGATCATCGTCGTCGCCGCCGACTTTGGAGAGCACTCGGACCTCCTCCCAGTCCGCGCGGTAGCGGCCGACCTCGAGGCGGTCGACGGGGTTCGCCGAGTAGATGCTCTTTCAACATTCCCGGTCGTTGCTGTGGAGGACGACGGCACCGTGCGCTTGGACCCCGCGCTCCCTCGTGCCGGCGGCTTGGACGGCAAGCCTGTCTCAACCACGCTCGAAGTCGCACGCGCGGATCGAATAATCCCGGACACGCTGCTCGCAAACGATGGACGCGTCTTCGCGATCAATATGGTGCTAGATCGCGAACCCGTCCCTCACTACGACACTCTTCTAAGCGCCGCGCGAAGCGCCGCGTCGCGATTGAGTGATGTCTACGGCAACGCGTTTGTCTCTGGAGTGCCGGTTTTTCAGCACGAAACGAGCCTCCAAACGAGACGCGAGCTGACGCTATTCGCGCCACTTGCGGCTGTGTGCATCTGGGTTCTCATTTCCACCATCTTCAGGTCAGCGGCAGCTGGCGGAATCGTTCTAGGCGTGGGTACGGTCGGAATCTGGGTGATGCTCGCGAGCATAGGCGCTGCCGGTGTTCCGATTTCGTTCACAATGGTGATCCTTCCGCCACTCATCCTTGCCCTGGCAGCCGCGTATTCGATGCACATGCTTGCCGCGGCAGCTCGAGCCTCCGCAGAATCTGCGGAGCGTCCGATTGACGGAGACCGGCTCTCGATTCGACTCCAGGAGGTTGCCACTCCAATCGCACTATCAGGACTAACGACCGCCATCGGATTCGTTGCCACTTCTCTGGCAGGCATCGAATCCGTAAGGAACGTGGGTGGATTCGGCGGAGTAGGCGTCGTAGCTACAACTGCCCTCGTTCTCACCGCTCTTCCAGCGATGCTCACGGCGGTCCCAGCACCGAGTAGTGCTCCTGCAGGATTCAACCGTCTGTCCGGCTTTGCTCCCGACAGGGTCGCCGCACACAGCGATCGCCACCGGCGCGCGGTACTGGCGATATGGCTGATTCTGGCCGCCGTCGCCGCACTTGGCGTGTCCCGCGTCGAGTTAAACACCGACGCAACTCGCTGGTTCAGGTTGGGAACAGACACGCGAGACAGCTACGAGACGATTAGAGAACAGCTGTCCGGCATCAGCCCGATTAACGTCGTGATCGAATCAACCGAGACCGGACAGAGCCTCTTAACACCGGATACCGTCGCCAAGCTCGATCAACTCACCAACTTCCTCGAATCCCAACCGGAAGTCGGCAGAGCTGTATCGGTAGCGGACCCACTCCTTCAAATACACGCCGGGTTCGCAGGTGCCGCGCGCGGCCTCCCCGACCGTGCTGCTGCGCTTGAACAGTATCTTCTCCTGCTCGAGAGCGCCGAACACGTCGACGACCTGATCACGTCTGACCGTAGCGCGACCAATCTTATTCTTCGCCTCAACAACAACGGCTCCTCGGAAATTCTAAGAACCGGGCGGACCGCCGAAGCATGGTGGGCGAAGAACGGCGTGCCGAACACGACAGCACAGGCGACCGGGATCATGTACGAATTCGCTCGCGCCCAAGACGCAATCGCGCGCGGCCAGGTTGTTGGGCTCACCGCCGCGGTCATAGCGATCGTCTTCGTCCTATTCGCGACATTCGGGTCGCTTCGATCGGCGGCTGCGACACTAGCCCCGAACGTTGCGCCGATCTTGGGGATTTACGGCGCAATGGGATTCTCCGGCGTCCCAGTTGACGCTGGAACGGTACTCGTTGGAAGCTTGGCGCTTGGGATTGCAGTCGACGATACCGTGCACGTCGCAAGCGCCTACTTTGAAGCTCGAAGAACCGAACCTCCGCAACGGTCGGTGCAGAGATCGCTCGAACGCACTCTACCAGCCATCACCTACACCACGATTGCAGTTGGGATCGGCTTCTCTCTACTTGCGCTGTCCGACTTCACGTTCATTAGGAATCTCGGATTGTTGATGGCCGCCGCCATGGCAGCTTGTTTCGTGGCTGACGTTCACCTTCTCCCGGCGTTGCTTACAAGCGTCGGGGCTAGAGAACGTGAGAACTAGCGGCAGCAAGCCGGCAGGAAAGCCGCAAGTTGCTTCAGCTCGTCCTCCGCCATGCCGATTCGAGCGGAGATGGGGTCAGTTTTTCGTAGCAAAGACGCGATGTTGGCTCGCGACTCGGACTTGTCGACCGGGCCTGAGTTCCGCCGTTCGGGTTCCGTCTCCGAACAGTACACCGACTACCAATCGCACCTCGCTGAGACGAGAATCGCGTCGGCAACACGATCATCGATTTGGATGGGGATCCTGATCCAGAACCTGTTCTTGGTGCTCGACTACCTCTCGTTCCCTGACCACATCGGATACTTCTTCGGGATCCGAATGTTGATCAATTGCGGCTTTGCAGCCTGCTACTTCGCGGCTGCGAAATTCCCTCGAGCCGCAATGATCGGAACGGCGCACTCCTTAGGTCTCGGAATGCTTGCCCTGATATACGCGGACGGCGCCGATGCGGACGCGTACTACACGGGTCTAATTCTGGTCTTCTTCGGAATCGGCGTCTTGCTGCCGCTCACTGTGTCGGACGCACTAGTGACCGCTGGAGTGATGGCGGCCCTGTTTGCTGCAATTCCGATCGCCCTTGATTTGCCAGTCGGCAAGTCTTTCGCTCTCAATACGTTCTTCGTCGTCGCCGCGGCGTCCGAAACGATGATCTGCAGCTTCTTTCTAGATCGAATGCGTTTTCGGGACTATTGTCAGCAACAGCAGCTCGTTGAGGCGGAAGCGCACCTTCGCGAGCTTGATCACGCCAAAACCCGCTTCTCCGCCAACGTCCACCACGAACTCCGCACCCCCCTCACGCTCATGCTCGCCCCCCTCGAAGGCCTTCGCTCTGGCGACTACGGCGCCGTCTCTGAAACCTTCGGCAAGACGTTCAAGACGATGCACGTGAACGGTCAGCGGCTGCTCAAGCTGATCAACAACCTGCTCGACCTGGCCAAGCTCGAGAGCAATCAGTTCGAGGTCCATCGCGCGCCAGTCGAGCTCGATCAGCTCGTCGAGAACATCGTGATCGGTGCGCAGCCGATGGCCGAGCGGAAGGGGATCGATCTCTCCAGCTCGGTTCCGACGCCTGCTCCTCAGCTCTTCGCAGATGCGGAGGCGCTCGAGAAGATCCTCGTGAACCTGCTCGGCAATGCGCTCAAGTTCACGGAGCCAGGCGGCCAAATCGAGATCGGGGTCGACCCGAAGGACGCGGGCGTCGAGATCTTCGTCCGCGACTCGGGAATCGGACTCGCGACCGATCAGCTCGGGCGGGTCTTTGATCGCTTCGCCCAGGTCGACTCGTCGGCCACCCGCAAACACGAAGGCACAGGCATCGGCCTCTCGCTCACCCAGGAGCTGATCTCGCTCCACGAAGGACGGATCTGGGCTGAGAGCGACGGCGAAGGCCAGGGCACGACGATGCGCTTCTTCCTGCCGACCGGCGAGCCGGACTCGGACGCGGACGAAGCGGTCGTCATGACAGCGGAATCCGGCGACGTGACCGCCGAGGACTCGCTCGAAGCGGCGCGCGCTGAGCTCGACCAGCCGGATGCCGGCGACGCTCGGCCGTCCGACGCCGCCGCGAACCCGCTCCACTTCGTCGACCTCGACCGCTCCGCCCAGCGCTGGGAAGGCCAGCAGGGCGACCAAGCGGCGTCCGAAGCCGACGCGAACGACGACCGGCCGGAAATCCTCGTGGCCGACGACAACGAGGACATGCGCGAGCTCGTCTCGTTCATCCTCGGAAAAGACTTCCGGGTTCGCGCGGCGCGCAACGGTCGCGAGGCCCTCGATCTCCTGCAGGACTTCGTTCCGGACCTGGTCGTGTCGGACATCATGATGCCCGAGATGTCGGGAACGGAGCTCTGCCAGGCGATCAAGACCGACGAGCGACTCGCACAGGTCCCGGTCATGCTGGTCTCGTCCAAGGCAGAAGGCGAGATGAAGATCCAAGGGCTCGAGCTCGGCGCCGACGACTACGTGACCAAGCCCTTCCATCCCCGGGAGTTGCTGGCTCGCGCACGCTCGCACGCGTCGCTCCATCGCGCGCGCCGCGACCTCGCGACCCAGAACGATGCGCTCGCCAAGGCCCTCGAAGACCTCCAGAGCGCCGAAGCGCAGCTGATCCAGTCCGAACGTCTCGCGGCGGTCGGTGAGATCGCGGCAGGGATCGCGCACGAGGTCAACAACCCGGTCAACTACGCCCTCAATGCGGCGCGCGCGCTCTCGACGTCGATCAACGACGTGGTTTCGATCGCGGAGTCCGCCGCGGCCCTCGACTGGAACGACCCCGACGAGCTGGCGCGCAAGGGCACGAAGCTCCGGGAAGAGATCGACTACGCCGGCGGGACCGAGATGGTCGAAGCCATCAACGAGCTGACCGAGATCGTGACGAACGGCCTCGACCGCACGCGCAAGCTCGTGGGCGATCTCCGCGACTTCGCGAAGCCGACCCAGGACGACGGGGCGATCGAGATGGACCTCGTCGAGTCGATCGAGTCGACGCTCCAGCTCGTGCGCGCGGAGATCGAGCGGGCGGGCGTGACGATCGCGTGGACGCCGCCCGAAAAACTACCTGAAGTCGTGGGCCACCCGACGGAGATCGGGCAAGTGGTGCTCAACCTTGTCAAGAACGCTGCCGAGGCGATCGGCGATACGGACGGCACGGTCACGGTCGAGGCGAGCGTGCTCTCCGACTGGGTGTTGCTCCGCGTGAGCGACGACGGCCCGGGCATCTCGGAAGACGTCGTCCCGAACATCTTCGACCCGTTCTTCACGACCAAACCGGCGGGCGAAGGCACGGGCCTGGGACTCGCCGTCTGCCGCAAGATCATCGCGGCCCAGGGCGGCGCGCTCGAGTACGAGCCGACGCCGGGTGGGGGCGCGACGTTCATCCTGACGCTGCCTATGGCGGGTGCAAGCTAGATCGAGGCGACCGCCGCTATACTCTGAAGACGCCGCCCGTGGAGAAGGAGCCCCCCTATGTCCACCACGAAGCACTTCATTCCGGCGCAGCCTGGCTGGCTCGCGCTCTTCGAAGAGACGGAGGGCGACGAGGTCGTCATCCACTCCGAGCCGGTCGTGGCCTGGTCGCTCGAAGAAGACGACGACGCGGCGGCTCACCACGCGGTCTCCTACGGCCACGCCGTGATCGGAGCCGGGCCGTGGATCCACGGCGCCGACGGGGAGAAGTCGGCACGTTTGTTCGCGCTCGTGCGAGAGAGCCAGCTCGAGCCCGATTTCACCCAGGAGCTCGCGGAGCGCGCCCGCTACACGCGTGAAGAGCTACTCGCCCGCGCCGCGGAGCACAACGAGTCCCGTCGACAGGGGCACGCGTCGTGGATGCACGAGCGCCGCAGTCATCGCGGCGACCGCGTGCGAAGCGCGCCGTCCCAGCTCTTCTAGATCGAAGCGGTGGGCGCACGCTGTGCCCCGCCATCCGGCCTGCGGTTCAGTAGGCTTGCGCCCATGGCAGACACCGATTCGACCACACGCGTGCACCTGATCGCCGGCGGCTTTCCCGTCGGCTCCCACGCCGGCCACGACATCGATCGGGTAAGGCTCGACCTCCTGGGTCTGCTTTCGAACGCCGGTCCGACCTGGACCTCGGTGTCGACCGACTATCACGATCTCGTGGCGCGGCTGCCCAAGTCCGACTTCCTCGTGACGTACGTGGCGGGGCCCATGCCGGACGCTGCCCAGTGTGACGCGCTCAGGGGGTGGCTCGAACAAGGCGGCCGCTGGCTGGCGCTCCACGGCACGACTGGCGGCAAGACCGTCCCGCTGGCCGACGGGCGGCCCGGGCGGATGATGCAGCGCTCTCCCCACCACGACGTGCTCGGCGCCTTCTTCCTGAACCATCCGCCGATCCGTCGCTTCCAGGTCGAGCGGGCGGACGCCGAACACCGCGTGACGGACGGGCTCCCCGCGTCCTTCGAGGTGGCCGACGAGCTCTACCTCCTCGAACTGACCGCGCCCGAGGACACGACCGTCCTGCTCACGACCCGCGACCTGCCCGCCGACGACGAGGCGCCGCGGAAGTTCGGGTTCACGTACGACGAAGACACCTCGATCGCGGCCGACGGCGAAACCCGCGTGCTCGGCTACGAGCGCCGGCTCGGGGACGGCGCCGTCACCTACATCGGCCTCGGCCACCGCCACACGCCGACGACCAACATCCAGCCCTGGGTCCACGAATCCGTCGACCCGGACGGCACGACACCGCTCTCGTTCAGCGGGCCCTGGGAAACCGCGGGCTTCCGTCGCCTGCTCGAGAACGCGATCGCCTGGGGCATGTCCGCCCGCTAGATCGAAGCGACCGCCGCGATCCCCATCACGCTGCCAACACTCGCGATCAGGTACAGCACCGTCCCGACGATCCCGTCGCGCTCGCCTCCGCCCATGTCGATGAGCAGAGACCGCACGTGGTGCGCGCCCTTCCAGAGCGGCAGCACCACGAGCGCGGCCAGCAGCAGCTGGGCGATCGGGATGCCGAGCAGGCTCGTCGTGAAGAGCTGCTGGGCGCGCACGTAGTTCAGCTGCGTGGGATCGACGATTCCGAGCGGCATGAGAATGCCGAGGACGAGGATCCAACCGGTCAGGAGCATCGTTCCGATCATGATGCCCTGGCCGAACATGAACCAGATGATGGGCTCGAGCTTGAGGAGAAGAGTCTTCATCAGAGGATCACTCCTGCGAGGGCCAGCGAGATGAGCGCGGTCAGGCCGAGCCAGACGACGTAGAGACCGGCGTGGATGACCGGTCCCGGCGGCGGCTTGGCCGGGCCGATCGACGGCGGCTGGGCCTTCGGGAAGAGCCGGAAGAACCGCACCGCCACGAAGATCACGCTCGCGAGGGCGAGGACGTGGAACGCGATGTAGAGCGGGTTCTCGAGCGCCTTCATCTGGGCCTGCCAGGCGATCGGGCCGTCGGCGAGCTGGCCGACGATCTTGATCGCCAGGAAGCCGACCAGGAAATAGATGACGCCGGTCGCGTCGAAGAGCAGGTACGTCCGGATGCGCGGCGCGCTCCACCAGGTGCTCGGCATCTGGGGCGGCGCGGTCCGGGTTCGGCCCGGCGTCGGCGGGGCCATCGCTTCGGGATGGGCAGGTCCAGCCATGATGGTGTCCTCTTCTTCTCGTCCGACTGGTCAGTCGGCTCAGTCGGCTCAGTCGGCGGCGTGCGGCGCGCGAGGCAGGACCAGGCCCTTGGCCCAGTCGATCACGGCACCGAACTTGGCCTGGTTCACGGCCGCGGCGGGGTCCACGTTCTTGGGGCAGACCTCGGAGCATTCGTTGGCGTAGGAGCAGCTGAACACCGTTCCTTCACCGCGGAAGATCTCGAGACGCTCTTCGGTCCCCTCGTCACGGGTGTCGAGGTTGTAGCGATGGCCCAGGGCGATCGCGGCCGGGCCGAGGAACTCCGGCTCGTTCGCGACGACCGGGCAGGCCGCATAACAGAGCATGCAGTTGATGCACATGCTGAACTGCTTGAAGTCCGCCAGCTCTTCCGCCGACTGCGTGTATGTCAGCTTGGTCTCGTGGAGCGCCGCCTTGTCCTCGGCCTTCTCCTTCGCCCGCTTGATCCAGGGCTTCACGCTCTCGAACTTGTGCATGAAGCCGTCGAGCTCGACGACGAGGTCCCGGACGACGGGGAAGTTGGCGAGGGGCTCGATGTCGACCCGGTCGCCGTATTCCTTGAGCGACGTCTTGCAGGTCAGCTTCGGCTCGCCGTTCACCATCATGCCGCAGGAGCCGCAGACGGCCATTCGGCAGGACCAGCGATGCGACACGGTCGGATCGATCTCGTCCTTGATGAAGTTGACGGCGTCGAGGACCTTCCAGTTGTCCTCGCAGGGAACCGTGTATTCCTGCTTGCGAGGCGCTTCGTCCTGGTCGGGATCGAAGCGCGTGATGATGATCGTCTTGTCGACAGCCGGCGGCGGTCCGCCCTGTCCGCCTGATGAAGTGTTAGAAGACATCAGTACTTCCGCTCCTCCGGGACCCAGGTACCGAGCACGACGTCCTTCTTGCCGAGCCGCGGCCCGGCGGGATCGTGGTGCGCCATCGTGTGATAGAGATAGTTCGCGTCGTCGCGCGCCGTGAAGTCGCGGCAGGTATGCGCGCCGCGGCTCTCCTTGCGGTGGGCCGCGGAGACGGCCAGGACTTCCGCGACTTCGACCATGTTCGTGAGTTCGAGCGCCGTGATCAGCTCCGTGTTGAACACCTTGCTGTCGTCCTCGAGCCGCAGGTCGGCGACGCGGCTGCGGAGCTGGGCCGTCTGGCCGACACCCGCCTGCATCGTCTCCTGGCGTCGGTAGACGCCGCAGGCGTCTTCCATCACGTTGTTCAGCTCGCGCCGGATGGCGGAGATCTTCTCCCCGCCCTTCTTCTTGCCGCGCAGGTTCTCGACGCGGGCGGCCTCTTCCTCGGCTTCGGCCACGAGCGCGGCTTCGTTTCCGTCGTCCGAACCCGCCGAGTACTGCATGGCGTGGCGACCCGCTGCGGCACCGAAAACCAGGCACTCGGTCAGTGAGTTCGAGCCCAGCCGATTCGCGCCGTTGATCGAGACGCAAGCCGTCTCGCCCGCGGCGTAGAGACCCGGCAGCTCGGTCGCACCGTCGATGTTCGTATCGACGCCACCCATCATGTAGTGGGCGACGGGTCTGATCGGAATAGGTTGATGGACCGGGTCGACACCGACGTAGGTCTTGGCGAGCTCGCGGACGAAGGGCAGCCGCGAGTCGATCTTTTCTTCGCCGAGATGGGTCAGGTCGAGGTTCACGTAGTCGCCGTAGGGCCCGGAGAGGCCGCGTCCCGCCTCGATCTCCTGCACGATCGCGCGCGAGATCATGTCGCGCGGACCGAG
Organism: uncultured Spirochaetaceae bacterium; assembly: GCA_964488255.1. Classification (GTDB taxonomy): domain Bacteria; phylum Myxococcota_A; class UBA9160; order UBA9160; family UBA4427; genus UBA4427. The sequence goes on from CAZAUR010000004.1 coordinate 87,522, forward strand.
CTCGGCCTTGTTGCCGACGCCGTAGTCGTAGTCGACCAGGAAGCGCTCGCCCTCGGAGTTGCGGAGGTAGCCGCCTTCGCCCCGGGTCGCTTCCGTGATCAGGATGCCCGTGCCGGGGAGACCTGTCGGGTGGTACTGGACGAACTCCATGTCCTTGAGCGGGACGCCTGCGCGGTAGGCCAGCGCCATGCCGTCGGCCGTCTTGATCGTGCCGTTCGTGGTGAACGGGAAGATCTTGCCGCCGCCGCCGGTCGTCAGGATGACCGCGCGACCGAGGATCGCCTGGTACTCACCGGTCCGGATGTCGAGCGCGGCCACGCCGCGGCAGACGCCGTCGTCGACCAGGAGCTTCGACACGAAGTACTCGTCGTAGCGCACGATGTTCTTGAAGCGCATCGAGTGTTGGAAGAGCGCGTGGAGCATGTGGAAGCCGATCTTGTCGGCCGCGTACCACGTGCGCTTCGTCGTCATCCCGCCGAACGCGCGAGTGGCGACGGTTCCATCGGGGTTTCGTGAAAAGGGGCAGCCCCAGTTCTCGAGGAGCGCGAGCTCCTTCGGCGCTTCCTCGACGAAGTACTGGATGCAGTCCTGGTCCCCGAGGAAGTCCGAGCCCTTGACGGTGTCGAAGCCGTGCAGCTCGAGGTTGTCGTCGTCACGGGCGACCGCTGCCGCGCCGCCTTCGGCGGAGACGGTATGGCTGCGCATCGGATAGACCTTCGACACGAGCGCGATCGAGGCGTCCGGGTTGTTCTCGGCGGCTTCGATTGCCGCGCGAAGACCCGCACCACCACCGCCGACGATGACGATGTCATGTCGGGAAACGTCCATGGGAGAACCCTCTCGGGAGTGAGGTTGAATCGAACTGGAAGCGCCGGAAACGCCCGTGGCTCACGTGTAAAGAGCCGTGGAATTTGGAGAAATCAGGCGGGTCGGCCGGCTCGGAACGGCGGCCGGAAGGCCTCCGCGTCGCGAGCGCACTCGGGTTTTAACCTATTGAGACGGAAGCGGAAAGATGATCGGCCGATCAACCCGGGGCCGTTTCGGCGGCGGGGTCGGGCGGGACCTTCCGCCCCGCAGGGTCGGGGCGGATTCGAGCCGCTCAGCCCCTCAGCCGGGGCTCCTGCTGCGTGAGACAATGCACCGCGCCCAATCCCAGAACGAGGTTTTGCGCGGGGATGGGGACGATCGGGCGATCCAATCGCAGCGCTTCGAAACTTCCGATGGCCTCGCGGTCGCTCGGGACGCCGAACACGGGCAGGAGCAACGCCGCGTTCGCGAAATAGAAGTTGGCGTAGCTCGCCGGCGCGCGGCCGTGGGGCCCCTCGATCGGCGGCGGGCTCGGGAGCGCGATCACCTCGAGCCGGCGGCCCGCGGCGTCGGTCATGTCTTCCAACCGGCGACGGTTGGCTTCGAGGCGGGCGTGGTTCGGGTCGCCCCTGTCGGGCTCCACGACCGTCACGACCCGGCCCGGCGCGACGAATCGGGTCAGATCGTCGATGTGACCGTCGGTGTCATCGCCCTCGAGTCCTTCCGCGAGCCAGAGCACCCGCGTCGCACCGAAGCGCTCCGCGAACATCGCCTCGAACGCTTCCCGGGAGCGGTCGACGCCGGGCCGCGCCCGGTTCGGATGGAGCAGGCAGGACTCGGTGGTCAGGATCGTGCCTTCGCCGTCGCCCTCGATCGAACCGCCCTCGAGGACGAGATCGACGGGCTCGTGGCGGATCCGGGTGACCCGGGCCATCTGCGCCGCGACCGCCGCGTCGAGATCCCAGGGCGGATACTTGCCGCCCCAGGCGTCGTACTCGAAGTCGAGGAGCACGCGCTCTTCGCGGCCGCCCTGCCGGCGTTCGACCACGACGATCCCGCCGTGGTCGCGGATCCAGGCGTCGTCGGTCGGGATCCCGCGGAAGCGCACGCACGACAGGTCGTCGATGCCGGCGCCCTTCAGCCGTCCGCGCACGTGGTCGGCCATCGCCGGGCTCGCCACGTTGACTTCGACGTCCTCGCCCGGAAGGATCGCGCGCACCATCTCGCAGAAGGCGTCTTCTACGGCTTCGAGCCCGCCCTCCCCCGGCCAGGTCTCCCGGCTGTGTGGCCAGGAGAGCCAGGTCGCGCGGTGGGGCTGCCATTCGGCGGGCCAGCGGCGGCCGGCTCTCCTCACCCTTCGTCCGGAGTCGCCGGGACGACGCTCGCCGCCCGCTCTTCCGGCGTCTTCGCGAGCGGCGCGGGCTCGTCCGCGAAGCGCTGGCCGATCGCCTGATAGGCGTCGATTCGTCGGTCGCGGAGGAAGGGCCAGTCGCGGCGCGTCTGCTCCACCTTCGCGAGGTCGCACTCGACCACGAGGACCGCCTCGTCGTCGTCCGGCGCCGTCGCGAGCACCCGGCCGAAGGGGTCGGCCACGAACGACGAGCCCCAGAACCGGATCCCTCCGTCGGGCGCGTCTTCGAGCGTCTCGTGTCCGACGCGATTGACGGCGACGACGAAGAGCCCGTTCGCGATCGCGTGGGCGCGCTGGATCGTGATCCAGGCGTCGCGCTGGGCGCCGTCGATGTCGTCGCCCCCGTCGAACTGCCAACCGATCGCAGTCGGATAGAAGAGGATCTCCGCGCCGGCGAGGGCCGTCGCGCGCGCCGCCTCCGGGAACCACTGATCCCAACACACGAGCACGCCTAACATCCCCGCCTCGGTCGGATGGACCTGGAAGCCGAGGTCGCCCGGCGTGAAGTAGAACTTCTCGTAGTAGAGCGGATCGTCGGGGATGTGCATCTTGCGATAGCGCCCGACCAGCTGACCGCGCGCGTCGAGGACGACCGCGGTGTTGTGGTAGATCCCGGCGGTGCGCCGCTCGAAGAGCGAGCCCACGATCGAGACGCGGAGGTCCGCGGCGTGTTTGGCGAGGGTCTCCGACGTCGGACCCGGGATCGGCTCCGCCCAGTCGAAGCGCGCCGGGTCTTCGCTCTGGCAGAGGTAGGGCGTGCGGAAGAGCTCGGGGAGGCAGACCACCTCCGCGCCTTCGCGCGCCGCGTCGGAGATCGCGTCGAGGGCCTGACGCAGATTGCGGGCGTGGTCGGGCTCGCAGCGCATCTGCACGACGCCCACACGGCGGGGTCCCGGCCCGTTCGACGGCTTGACGGCCTCCATCGCCGCTTGGATAAGGCACGGCCGGGGGGGATGCAACCACGCGCGCTTGTGCGCTGGATCACGGGGCCCAGGGGCCTTCGCCCCTCGTGACCGGAACTGTCATGGACTGGCGGCACTCTGCTCCCGTACCCCCCGTACACCGGAGTCCCCCAGCATGAGCACGAGCATGAGCATGAGCATGAGAGAGTCTTCGAACCGCACTCCTTCCTCCCGGAACCCCTCCCGAACCACCCAGATCGAGTTCGGCTTCTCGAGCGCCTTTCGGCGTCCCCGCTCCGGAGGCCCGCGTCGCGCGACGTCGGCGCCCCTCCCCGCGCTGTCGTTGGCCCCGCGGCGCAGGCGGGGGGTCACCCCCGCGTCGCGTCGCCTCGCGATCAGCCCCGAGGCGTTCGCCGGACCGCAGGGCGACGCGGGAAGGCGCGCTCTCCGCCGGAGCGACGGCCTCGTCGAAGCCGGCGTTGCCCTGCTGGCGACGATCGCGTTCGGACTGGGCTGGGCGGCCTACGAGCTCGACTTCGACCTCGGGATCGACCTCGGGTTCGCAGGCTCGGAAGCGTCGTCGAGCGAGTACGCTCTGCTCGCCCCCGCCGTCGCGCTCGGCGTCGCCGGGGTCGAGGACGCGGAGTGGACGACGACGAACGAGACCGCGCGGGCGTTCACGCCGACCGACGACTCGTCGGCGCGATGATCGACGCCGCCTTCGAAGAAGCGAGCGCGACCGGGTCGGACGCTCGGCGGGTGATCCTCGTCGACGGGTTCAACGTCCTTCACGCGATCCTCGAGGAGAACGAACGCGAAGCGGGGTGGTGGCGCCGCACCCAACGCGAGCGCCTCCTACGCCTCGCGGCCGGCTGGCCGATCGCGACCGACGAGCTCTGGGTCGCCTTCGACGGCGCCCGCCCGGCCTGGGCGCAGTGGGCCGAGCCCGTCGTCCAGGTCGAGTCGCGACGCCCCCTCAAGGCGGGACGCCAACCGACGGGCCCCCTCGTCCACAGCGTCTACGTCGAGAGCGCCGACGACTGGATCGTCCGCCGCGCGCGGCGGACGTCGGACCCGGAGCGGACCTTCGTGGTGACGCGGGACCGCCAGGTCGAAGGGCGCGCTCGGAGCGCGGGGTGCCACGTCTGGTCGCCGTGGGCGTTCTTGTCGGAGTGCCCCAGCGAGGCGGAAAGCTAGTCCCCGAACGACTCTTCGTACGCGTCGATGATCTTCGAAGCGTTCTCTTCGACCGCCCTGCCCGACACGTCGATCTGCTTCCAGCCGTGAGCGCGGAAGAGCTTCCGCGCGAGGTCCAGCTCGAGCATGACCTGGTCCGGGTCCGTGTAGTCCGTCGTCGATTTCCCGCGCATCGAGCGCATCCGCGCGGTCCGGACCGAGAGCAGCGTGCCCGGGTCGACGGAGAGGCCGAACACCCGCTTCTTGTTCAGCTCGAGGAGCTCGGTCGGCGGGTCGAGGCCCGGGACCAGCGGAACGTTGCCGGTCTTGTAGCCGCGCTGGGCGAGGTACATCGAGAGCGGCGTCTTGGACGTGCGCGACACGCCGGTCAGGACGATGTCCGCCTCGTGGAGCGTGCGGAGGTTGGCGCCATCGTCGTGGCGGACCGCGAACTCGACCGCGTCGACGCGGTCGAAGTAGTCCTCGGAGAACCCGTGCAACAGACCGGGCTGGTGGCGCGGCTCGACCTTCAGCCTCTGGGCGACGCGCATGATCAGCGGCCCGAGCAGGTCGACGGTCACGACGTGGCGCGCCTCGGCCTCGCGCTGGAGCGCGTCGATCACGTCGCCCTCCACGAGGCTGAACACGACGAGCGCGTTCGCCTCCTGCGCGAGCTCGATCACGCGCGTGACTTCGGAGATCGTTCGCGCGTCCCGGAAGACCCGCATCCGCCAGCGGTCACGGAACTGGATCATCGCCGCCCGAACCGCGGCGCTACCGGTGTCGCCGGTGCCGTCGGAGACGACGAACACGGTCATGTCGTTGGAGCGGGCGGCCATCGCGCGAGACGTTAACGCGTTTTCGGCACGGTCCGTCGTCGCGTGCCTGCGAGCGCGGCGAGGCCGCCCGACAGCAGGAGCGCGGTCCCGGGCTCGGGCACGATCGTGACCGAGTCGGTCACGCCGCGCGCGAAGATGCTGGTGCGACCGGGCGCGCCGATGTTCATCCAGAGCAGCCGGAGCGACATGCCGCGCAGGGTTTCGATCGAGGGCAAGGTCGTCCCGAGCTGGACCTCGTCCAGCTGGTCCTGGAAGCCGAGGGCGATCTCGCGAAGCTGGTAGCCCACGCCGATGTCGGGACCCGTTCCGTAGCTGCCGTCTCCGGATTGATCTGCGAACAAGAATCGGAGTCCAACCGTCGGGATCGTCGACGATCCGGAGGACGGCGTAATCGAGAGCTCGACCAGGGACGTCTCGTACCAGCGATTGAAATAGAAGAACGAGAGCTGGCCCTCGACCGTCCGCCAGTCCGACTGCCCGGAGATCGCGCCGGGCGTCGGCGGGGCCAGGGTATTCGGATCGACCGAGAAGTCGGCGTAGCAGAAGCCGCCATTCCAGTTCGTGAGGTAGCCCTCGGCGTCGACGCCGAGCGCGCTCGCGGACCCGACGGTCAGCAGTACGAACGTCGCGAGCACGACCGCCATCCCGACCGTTCCTGTCGCCGGATTCCGCTTCACGAGGGGGCCTCCCGCGCGCGAGTGCGCGCCTCGACCCTTGCGTGGCCTGCTGGGACGCCCTGTGGCACCCGAATCACGCCTCTCTAACACCCTGAATTCGTTGACGTGTCGAACAACCGACCGCATCCTCTGCGGGCCATGGCCTACGACCCGTCCGCGATCGAATCGAAGTGGCAGGATTTCTGGCAGGAACACGAGACGTTCCGCGCCGAAGTCGACCCTTCGAAGCCCAAGTACTACGTGCTCGACATGTTCCCCTACCCATCCGGGGACGGGCTCCATGTCGGCCATCCGGAGGGCTACACCGCGACCGACATCATGGCCCGGTACAAGCGGATGCGCGGGTTCAACGTCCTGCATCCGATGGGCTGGGACGCGTTCGGCCTCCCGGCCGAGCAGTACGCGATCAAGACCGGCACCCATCCGCGAGTCACGACGCGAACCAACATCGAGAACTTCAAGCGCCAGATCCAATCCCTGGGCTTCTCCTACGACTGGTCCCGCGAGATCGACACGACCGACCCGAACTACGTGAAGTGGACCCAGTGGATCTTCCGCAAGCTCCACGAGCGCGGACTCGCCTACGAAGCCGAGGTGCCGGTCAACTGGTGTCCGGAGCTCGGCACGGTCCTCGCGAACGAAGAGGTGATCGACGGCAAGAGCGAGGTCGGGGGCCACCCGGTCGTCCGCATGCCGATGAAGCAGTGGATGCTGCGGATCACCGAGTACGCCGACCGGCTGATCGAAGATCTCGACGGCCTCGACTGGCCCGAGCCGATCAAGAAGATGCAGCGTGACTGGATCGGTCGATCCGAGGGCGCGAACGTGCGCTTCGCGGTCGACGGGCACTCATCACAAGGAGGGGCGACGCAGATCGACGTCTTCACGACACGGCCCGACACGCTCTTCGGCGCGACATACATGGTGCTCGCCCCCGAGCACGAACTCGTCGCGCAGATCACGACCGACGCCCAGCGCGGCGAGGTCGAGGCGTACGTCGAGCGCGCCGCTCGCCGAAGCGAGCGCGACCGCATGGCCGACGCCGCTACCAAGACCGGCGTGGCGACCGGCGCGACCGCGACCAACCCGACCAACGGCGCGTCGATCCCGATCTGGATCGCCGACTACGTGCTCGCCGGCTACGGCACGGGCGCCATCATGGCCGTGCCGGGCCACGACGAGCGCGACTGGGAATTCGCGCGGACCTTCGACCTGCCGATCATCGAGGTCGTCGCCGGGGGCGACGTGACCGAGGGCGCGTACACGAACCCGGGGACCGCGACGAACTCGGGCTTTCTCGACGGGCTCGGAACCGACGAAGCCAAGTCGAAGATGATCGCGTGGCTCGAGGCCGAGGGACTCGGGCAGGGCACCGTCACGTACAAGCTCCGCGACTGGCTCTTCTCCCGCCAGCGCTACTGGGGCGAGCCCTTCCCGGTCGTCCACCACGAGGACGGCTCGGTCGAGCTCGTACCCGAATCCGAGCTGCCGCTCACCCTCCCTGAGCTCGACGACTTCAAGCCGTCGGGTGAGGGTTACGAGCCGCCGCTCGCGCGCGTGAAGGACTGGATCGAGACGACGGACGCGGATGGACGGCGCGTGCTGCGGGACGCGAACACGATGCCCCAGTGGGCGGGCTCTTGTTGGTATTTCCTGCGCTTCCTCGATCCGATGAACGACGAGGCGCCCTGGGGCGAGGACGCCGAGAAGTACTGGATGCCGGTCGACCTGTACGTCGGCGGCGCCGAGCACGCCGTGCTCCATCTCCTCTACTCGCGCTTCTGGCACAAGGTCTTCTTCGACCTCGGCCTGGTGTCGACGAAGGAGCCGTTCCAGAAGCTCGTGAACCAGGGAATGATCCTGGGCGAGAGCTTCCGGTTCTACGACGACGACGTCGCGGACGAGAAGCCGGAGAGCGCCGCGCGTTATGCGTCCGACGACGTCCGCGAGGGCGAGGACGGACCGGTCGCCAAGGACGACGGGCGGGCGGTCAAGGCGCGCTGGTTGCATACCCACGAGATCGCGCAGGACGACGAGGGCAGCCCGGTCCATCCGGAGGATCCGGCCCTCGCCCTCGAGCGCGTCGTCGAGAAGATGTCGAAGAGCAAAGGCAACGTGATCAATCCCGACGACGTGATCGCGGAGCACGGCGCCGACGCGATGCGCCTCTACGAGATGTTCATCGGCCCCCTCGAGAAGTCCGCGCCCTGGTCGACCGAGGGCATCCAGGGCATCTACCGCTTCCTGCAGCGAGCATGGCGCCTGTTTCATTCCGCCGAAGGCTCGTCCTCCGAAGGCGACGACGAGGCCGAGCAGTTCGTCCCTCCGGTCGCGAGCGCCGGCAACGACGCACAGCGTCGCCTCACCGCCGAGACGGTCGCTGGCGTGACCGAAGACCTCGAGAGCATGCGCTTCAACACCGCGATCTCGAAGCTCATGGTGTTCGCCCGGGACATCACGAAGGACGGCGCGCTCCCGCGCGAGAGCGCCGAGACCTTCGTGCTGCTTCTGTCGCCGATGGCGCCGCACCTGGCCGAGGAGATCTGGTCGCTGCTCGGCCACGACGGGAGCCTCGCCTACGAAACCTGGCCGGAGGCGGACGAGAGCCTGCTCGTCGCCGACACGGTGACCCTCGTCGTCCAACACAACGGCAAGAAGCGCGGCGAGATCGAGGTCGCGGCCGACGCCGACGATGCGGCGATCGAGGCGGCGGCCTTGGCTGTCGAGAACGTGCAGAAGAGCCTCGGGGGGCGAGACCCTAAGAAGGTGATCGTCGTCCCGGGACGACTGGTCAACATCGTCGGCTGAGTCATGCCCTCCCTTAGGTGCACACGGCCGCCGGACGCTAGACTGCGGCGCGGCTGGCGGGGTCCGACACCGGCGACACCCGGCCGCGAATCGCTGTAGCCGCGGGGCGAGTTCTGGACGCACTGACGATCTATGTCTTTGGTGGCTTCTTCGTTGTCGCCATCGCCTGCCTCTCCGGATTCTTCGGGAGGGGTGCAGGTGGTCGTTCGTGGGGACTCGCCTGGACGTGTCTCGTCGCGTCCGGAGCCAGCCGCACGTTCGCGGAATCCATTCCCGCCCTGATCCCCGCTTACACGGTGCTCGGATCACTCTTCTCGATCCTCCTGGTGTACGGCGCCTGGCGCTTCACGCGGGGCACGGCCCGACCGCCTCGCGCAGCCACCCTCGCGGTTCTCGCGATCCTTCCCCTTCGCATACTCGCCTATCCCCTCCTCCCCGAGCTCGCGAATCGCGCGCTGGGCTCGGTGGCGTGCACGGTGTGTGTCGCGCTCTCCTGTGCGCTCTTCCTGAGACCCGTTTCGGGGAAGCACTCGTCTTCCGCACAGACCCTCGCGTTCACCTTTCCGACGATCGCGATCGTGTCGTGGGTGGACGCGCTCTCCCCGGAGCTCGGGATCCCGCTCACGACCGGCATCGGATTGTGGTTCATCGCCGGCGTGGTGATCGCCGCGGTCAAGATCAGCGCCTTCCTCAGCCTGCAGCGGAAGCGCGCGACCTCGCTTCACGAACAGCTCTCTTCCCACTACCGCGAGATCACGGACACCTCGACGGACCTCATCTCCGAGATCGGCGAGGACGGCACGATCCTCTACGCGAATCCAGCCCACCACACGATCCTCGGACTCGAGCCCGCCGACGTGGTGGGCAGGCCGGGCAGCATGATCCAGATGGCGCCCGGGCCCCACGACATTCCGGACCCCGAGCAGACGAGCGATCGCCCGAACTCGCAGATCCTCGTCTTCCGCCATCGCGACGACGGCCGCCCGGTTACCCTCGAATCCAGCTTCCACCCCGTTCGGCATCCGAGCGGCGAGATCCGGACGGTCATCACCAGTCGGGACATCACCGCACGCGCCGCGCAGGAGCGCGACCGGGAGGCCCTGAACGCCCGCCTCGAGGCGCTCGTCGAATCGCGTACGGAGGAGCTCCGGACTTCTCTACGACAGCTCGAGGAGGCGAATCGCCTCGCGTCCCTCGGCACCATGGCCGCCGGGATCGCCCACCAGATCAACAACCCGATCGGCTCGATCCAGATGGGCGCCGAATTCGCCCTCGGAAGCGGCGACGACGATCCGGCCCGTGACGCGTCGTGGCGGAGCGCGCTCGAGAACGCGGTCGAACAGGCGAAGCGATGTGGTCGGATCGTCTCGAACATGCTCCAGTTCGCGCGCAACGAGCCGACCAGCAAGCAACCCGAAGACCTCGCAGCGATCGCCCGCCACGCGAGCGACCTCACGAGTCGTTATGCGAGCGCGAACGCAGCGACGCTCGCGACGCGCGGTCTCGACGAGCGACTCCCGGTCCTGGGGAGCGCGATCGAACTCGAGCAGGCGCTGCTCAACATCATCCGCAACGCCTGCGAGTCCTCCGACGAGCGCCACACGGTCGAGATCAGCGCCGAGCACGACGAGCATCACGCGATCGTGCGGATCGCCGACGACGGCCGGGGCATCGCGCAGCAGGACATCGACCGGGTGCTCGACCCCTTCTTCACGACGCGCCTCGACGTCGGCGGCACCGGTCTCGGGCTCTCGGTCGCCCACGGCGTCGTGACCGACCACGGCGGCACTCTTACCATCGAGAGCGACGAAGGCGTGGGCACGACGCTCACCGTGACCCTTCCCCTCGACAAGTCCCCGGTTCCGACCTCTCGTGGCGACGCCTGACTGGATCGCTCGCATCTTGATTCCCGGTCGCTGAGTTGGGAGACGGAGGCAATTCCCGATATCCTCGCTTCGACGATCGGGGGAGTCGTTGAGCGAACAGGCGTTCTTCGTAGTGGGGGCCATCTTCCTCGTCGCACTCGCGACGGCAATGGTCCGACTCGGACGCAACCACGGGGGACACGCCTGGGCGGCCGCCTGGTCGTGCCTCTACGCCTCAGGGCTCGCCGCTTCCCTCTCGCGGGAAGTTCCGATGGTCGGATCGCTGGTGCCGATCTTCGACACCTCGTTCGCGGCGCTCCTCTTCTTCGGCGTCTCGAAATTCACCGACCGTTCTCAGCGCTACGTCCCGAAGCTCGTCGCGTGCACCTTCGCCGTCGCGCTCGCTCGGGTCGTGATCCATCCGCTGATCGACCCGAATACCTCGCAAGCGATCGGAAGCGGCGTGATCGTCGCCGGCGTGATCGCCTGCGTCGTCACCCTGCTCTTTCCGCGCGGGCGCGATCACACGCTCTGGGAGCGCGCCCTCGCGATCGGCTTTCCCGCGATCGCCGCAGCGACCCTCTTCGAGTCGACGACCGGTCGCTCGGGTCTGCCCGACCCCCCCGCGGTCTATGTCTGGACCGTGACCGGCATCTTGATCGGCAGCCTCATGACCGGCGCGCTGATCGCGCTCGCGACGAATCGACTGGAGTCGCTTCGCCGCGAAGCGGAGCGCTCGGACGCCGCGCGCAGCGACATCGAAGCCCGCTACCGCGAAGTGACCGAGCAGACGAGCGACCTGATCGCGGAGCTCGATACGGACGGCACGATCCTCTATGCGAATCCGGCTCATTTGACGCTGCTCGGTCAAAAGCCCGAGGCCCTCATCGGCCGCCCCGCGAGCGTCCTCGCCTTCGCACCGCCGTCCGAGTCGGTCTTCGCTCGCGATTCCGACGACGTGGACGGCCAAACCCACATCTTCCTCGCCCGTCACGCCGACGGCCGTCCCGTCACCCTCGAAGCGATCTTCCGGCGCTTCGTCGGCGCCGACGGAGAACAGCGCATCGTCGTGACCAGCCGGGACATCACGGCGCGGGTGGCCGACGAGCGCGAGCGCGAGACCGTTCGGAAGGATCTCGAGGATCTCGTGCGCAGCCGCACGGAAGAGCTCAACGCGTCGATCCACGAGCTCAAGGAGGCGCAGCGATTGGCCTCCCTCGGCACGATGGCCGCGGGCATCGCCCACCAGATCAACAATCCGATCGGCTCCATCCAGATGTCTGCGGAGTACGCCCTCGGCGCCGGCGAAGACGATCCCGGACGTGATCGCGCATGGCGCGACGCCCTCGAGAACTCGGTCGAGCAGGCGCGCCGCTGCGGACGGATCGTGACGAGCATGTTGCAGTTCGCGCGAAACGAACCGACCCGCAAAGGCCCCGAAGACCTCGCGGCCATTCTCCAGCGCGCCTGCGACCTGACGGAACGCTATGCTTCGGCCCGGAACACGGTGCTCGACCGCAGCGGCGTCGAGAGCCCGATCCCCATCGTAGCCAGCGCGATCGAGCTCGAGCAGGCCTTCCTCAACGTGCTGCGCAACGCCTGCGAGTCCTTCGACGGCGAACACTGCGTCGCCGTCAGCGCCACGCGGTCCGCGCGACACGCGACGGTCCGGATCCGCGACGACGGCCGAGGGATGTCGCGGGCGGAGGTCGAGCAGGTGCTCGACCCCTTCTTCACGACCCGACTCGACGCGGGAGGCACGGGCCTCGGCCTGTCCGTCGCCCACGGCGTGATCACCGACCACGGCGGGCTGCTCGCGATCCAGAGCAGCCCGGGCGAGGGCACGACCATCAGCGTCTCGCTTCCCCTCGCCGAGCCTCCGTCGAACGCCAACGGCTGAGGCGCGTTCAGCCGCCCCGAATCGCCGCGCGCGTCTTCTCGATCGCCTGCGCCGCGCGGCCCGCCTCCCGGCCCTTCTCGACGAAGTGTGCCTGAAAGAAGTCGTTGTGGACGTCGGTCTCCTGGTAGTTGTGCGGCGTCAGCACGATCGACAGGACGGGCACGTCGGTGTCCATCTGCGCGCGCATCAATCCTTCGACGACCGTCGACGCGACGAAGTCGTGGCGGTAGATCCCGCCGTCGACCACGAATGCGCAGCCCACGACCGAGGCGTAGCGCCCCGTCCGGGCCAGATCCCGAGACACGAGCGGGATCTCGAACGCGCCCGGGACGTCGTAGACGTCCACGTTCTCGGTCCCGACGATCTCACCGAAGCCCGCCAGGGCCTCGTTCACGACGTCGGAATGCCAGCTGGCTTTCACGAATGCATAACGAGTGGGTGTCATCGGACTCTCCTCATCGATCGGGCGCTCGTCCCGTGTGCCGCGCTTTCACTCGGCACGTGTCCTCACGAACACCCAGAGCGCACCGATCGCGAGGAGGCCCGGCGCGCACGTGCGCGTCGCGTCCCCCGACGATCATCTCTTTCATCCGGACTATCACCGTCGGCTCCGGCCTCTCACCGGATCTGCTGACCCGGACGCGCATCGCGCGTCCAGCGCTCGCGGGCTCGCGGCGCTCGCGCCGCATACCGCCGGTGGGGACTTCCACCCCGCCCTGAGATGTCGTCCACTGTACCCGCACCCCTTCCTCGCGCAAGCGATCCCGGCGTTCGCACCCGGCGTCACCTCGCTACGCTTGATCTCCCGCCCGCCGCGACGACGTGGTGTCGGCGGATCCTGCAGGGAGCCGCGATGCAAGGACACCTCGAAGGACGCGTGGCGATCGTGACCGGCGCCGGCCGTGGCATCGGTCGCGCGACGGCGCTCGCGCTTTCCGGACGCGGCGCGAAGGTCGTGGTGAACGACCTCGGCGGCGCGCTCGACGGCACCGACCCGGATTCGACCCCGGCGGCTTCGGTCGTCGCGGAGATCGAGGGCGCCGGCGGCGAGGCGATCGCGAACGCCGACTCGGTTGCGGATTGGGAGAGCGCCGAACGGATCGCGGCGACCGCCATCGACCGCTTTGGCCGGATCGACATCCTCGTGAACAACGCGGGGCTCTCCGCAGGCTCTCCGATCTGGGAGCACGACCCCGCCCTCTTCGATCGCGTCGTGGCGAGCCATCTGCACGGCACGTTCTACTGCATGCGCGCGGTGAGCCCGTTCATGAAGGACGCCGGCTTCGGCCGGATCGTGAACCTCGTCTCCCGGGCTGGGCTGATCGGCGTCGCCGGGCAGGCAGCGTACGGCGCGGGCAAGGGCGGCGTGTTCGGACTCACCAACGTCGCGAGCCGTGAGCTCGGAGAATTCGGCGTGACCGTCAACGCGGTCAACCCTGCTTCGACCGAGACGCGCATGGTCACGACGGCAATCGAACGCTTTCGCGACGAGGGCGGCGACGGATCGAAGATGGCGGCCGGGCTCGCGGCGGCGATGCAACCCCCGGAGAACATCGCGCGGCTGATCACGGCGCTCTGCCATCCGGAGGCCGACCGCTGGAACGGCGAGATCTTCTACGTCGAGAAGGAGCGCGTCGGCCTCTTCGACCCGCTCGAGGTCGGGCAAGACGCCGCCGCCGAAGGCGAGTGGACGATCGAGAGCTTCACCCGCGCGATCACGAAGTTCGAGCCGCACGGGCAAGCGGTGATCTACCAGGACGATTGACGGAGGCGAAGGTGGCTGATCGGGCGATTCGAGGCGGAATGGTCGTCGACGGAACGGGCGCGCCTGCACGGCGCGCGGACGTCGGCATCACCGACGGTCACATCAGCGAGATCGCCGACACCGTTCGCTCGCGCGAGGAGATCGACGCGAGCGGACGCCTCGTCACCCCGGGCTTCGTCGACATCCACACCCACTACGACGCACAGGTCCTGTGGGATCCGACGCTCGAGCCCTCGAGCCATCAAGGCGTGACGAGCGTCGTCGCCGGCAACTGCGGCTACAGCATCGCGCCGACCAAGGCGCGCGACCGCGCTTCCCTCATGCGTACCCTCGACAAGGTCGAGGACATGCGGGTCGCGACCCTCGAAGCGGGCGTCACCTGGAACTTCGAGACCTACGGCGAATATCTCGACGCGATCGAGGATCGCGGGCTCGGCATCCACTTCGGGGGCTTCGTAGGCCACACCCCGGTTCGGCTCTACGTCCTGGGCGACGAGGCCTACGAACGCGAAGCGACCGAGGCAGAGGTCGCTGAGATGAAGCAGGTCGTCGCGGATTCGCTCCGCGCCGGCGCCCTCGGCTTCTCCTCCGATCGCGCCGGCTTTCATCTCGGCGATGGTGGGCGGCCGGTGCCGTCCGTCGCTGCGAGTCAGGCCGAGGTCGAGGCGCTCCTCGCGGTCGCAGGCGAGATCGAACAGGGTGTGCTGCACGTCGCGACAGGCGAGGACTTCGATTGGGTGTACCCCCTCCAGCAGCGCATCGGCCGCGTCCTCAACTGGTCCTCCATCCTGACCTACCCCGCGGCCTGGAAGTCCCGGGCGCCGTTCCGGGAGAAGCTCGCCAAACATCTCGCCGGCCGCGCCGCGGGCGCCGACGTCTCGGTCCAGGTCACCTGCCGCCCGATCGTCCAGCGCATCGTCATGCGCGAGCCGACCTCCTTCTACCAGATGCCGTCGTTCAAGGACCTCGTGGCGACGCCCGAGCACGAGCGCGAGCGGGTCTTCGCCGACCGCGATTGGCGTGCAAGGGTGATGGCCGAGTTCTCCTCCGGCGAGTGGATCGATCCGGGCTGGGCGACGTTCACCATCGCCGAGTCCGATGTGCACGCCGACCTCATTGGCCGCTCCGTCGACGACCTCGCGCGCGAGCGCGGCGGGACGCCCTGGGACGTCGTCTGCGACCTGGCCCTCGAGGAGAGTCTCGACACCCGCTTCGAGATCGTCTTCGCGAACGACGACGTCGAAGGCGTGACGGATCTGCTTCGCGGCGAAGGCTGCGTGCTCGGCCTGTCGGACGCCGGCGCGCACGTCGGGCAGATCTGCGACGCGGTCATGCCAACGGACTTCCTGTCGAGCTGGGTTCGGGACCGCGAGCTCATGTCGGTCGAGGACGGCATCCGCAAGGTGAGCGGCGAAGTCGCGCGCGTGGCGGGCCTCCACGATCGCGGCACCCTCGAAGTCGGGCGCGTCGCCGACGTCGTCGTGCTCGACTGGGACAACCTCTCGCCAGGTCCTGAGCGGCGCGCCTTCGATTTCCCGGCCGGCGGTGAGCGACTGACCGCGGACCAACCGTCCGGGATCGATCACATCCTGGTGGCCGGCGTCGCGACGCGGCGCGACGCCGAGTCCGTCGTCGGCAAGCTCGACCGACTGCCCGGGCAGGTGCTGCGCAGCATCCTGGGATGAGCACGCGCGATCCCCAGCCCTTCCGGATCCAGGTCGAGGACGCCGTGCTCGACGATCTCCGCCTTCGCCTCGCCACGACGCGGTGGCCCGACGCGCTCCCGGGCGCCGGCTGGGACTACGGCACGAGTCTCGACTACGCGCGCGAGCTCTGCGCCTACTGGCGGGCCGACTACGACTGGCGCGCACACGAGTCCGCGCTCAACGCCCTGCCCGAGTACCGGGCCGACGTCGACGGGCTCGGGGTGCACTTCGTGCACGTGAAGGGGACCGGGCCGAACCCGATGCCGCTCGTCGTGACCCACGGCTGGCCGAGCAGCTTCTACGAGATGCACAAGGTGATCGGTCCGCTCGCGGACCCGGCGAGCCACGGTGGCGATCCGGCCGATGCCTTCGACGTCGTCGTGCCCTCGCTCCCGGGATACGGCTTCTCCGACAAGCCACGCGAGCGCGGATTCGACACGAATCGGATCTCCGACGTCTGGGCGCGGCTCATGACCGACGTCCTCGGCTACGACCGCTTCGGCGCCCAGGGCGGCGACTGGGGCGCCGCGGTCAACACGGGGCTCGGCACGCGCCACGCCGAGCGCCTGATCGGCCTGCACTACAACATGCTCGCCCCACCGATCGACGAGGCCACACTCTCGGCCGAGCACCGCGCGTGGTGGGAGGAGGTGAAGGCCTATCGCGCGCGCGAATGGGGTTATGTCCAGCTGCAATCGACGAAACCGCAGAGCGTCGCGTTCGGGTTGCAGGACTCACCGTCGGGTCTCGCCGCCTGGATCGTCGAGAAGTGGCGACGCTGGAGCGACTGCGACGGGGATCTCGAGTCGGTCTACACGAAGGACGAGCTGCTCACGAACGTGATGATCTACTGGGTGACGAACACGATCGGGAGCTCGATGCGCCTCTACTACGAGAGCTTCGGGCCGATGACCGGGCCGCCCGCCTACTCGGGGGTCGAAGTCCCGACGGGCGTCGCAGCGTTCAACGAAGTGAACCGGCCGCCGCGTGCGCTCTGCGAGCCGCACTTCGACATCCATCGCTTCACCGTCATGGAGCGCGGCGGGCATTTCCCCGCCATGGAAGTGCCGGACGACCTCGTGGAGGAAGTGCGCGCCTTCTTCCGCCCGCTCCGGCGCTGAAGCACAGCGGGCGCAACGGCCTCGTCCGGCCAGGTTGACAACATATAAATGACCACTTATGCATTGATCCATGGTGACGACCCCCAACGCCGCCCCCACCGCAATGGCCCTCGTGGCCGAGCCGATGCGACGCGAGCTGCTCCGGCTCGTCTGGGATGAGGAGCGCTCGGTGAACGAGCTCGTCGACGCGTTCGACGTGAGCCAGCCGGCGATCTCGTTCCATCTCCGGGTCCTGCGTGAAGGGGGGCTCGTCGACGTGCGGCGCGAAGGACGGCGGCGGCTCTATCGCGCGAACCGCGAATCCCTCGCGGGCCTCGAGCCGGTGCTCGAGGCGTTCTGGCGCGACCGACTCACGCGGCTCAAGGACGCGGCCGAGCTAGAGGAGCGCCGGGCGCGGCGCCGCAACCAAACTGACTAGCAAGGAGACGACCATGTCAGCGAACCAAGGACCGAGCCTCCCCGGCGAGGACGACACGTATCGCAAGGCGCGCCTCGAGCTGCTCGAGGCCGAGAAGGAGCTGCGGCGCGAAGTCGAACGTGTGGCGGCGCTCCGGCGCGCGCTGCCATCGGGAGGGGAGATTCCCGTCGACTACGTCTTCGAGGAAAGCGACCGCGCGAGCGGCGACACGCGCGAAGTGGCTCTCTCCGACCTGTTCACGCTCCCCGGCAAGAGCCTCGTCCTCTACAGCTTCATGTACGCGGAGGGCGCGAACCCGTGTCCGATGTGCACGTCGTTCCTCGACTCGTTGAACGGCGTCGCGCGCCACGTTCGCGGCCAGGTCAACCTCGCGGTCGTCGCGCGCGGCTCGATCGCCCAGGTGATGGACTGGGCGGACCAGCGAGGTTGGAACGAGCTCCGTCTGCTCTCGAGCCTGAAGAACGACTACCACGTCGACTATCTGTCCGAGGCGCCGAACGGGGCGCAGATCCCGATGTTCAACGTCTTCCGGCGTGACGGCGACGCGATCCGACACTTCTGGTCGACCGAGATGTTCTTCGCCGACAGCGAGGCGGGACAGCAGCCGCGCCACGTCGACATGGTCTTCCCCTTGTGGAACCTCTTCGACTTGACGCCGGAGGGGCGCCCCGCGAACTGGTTCCCCCAGCTCGCATACGACATGGACCAGGGGGCCTGACTTGGCCGACGAATCCTTCGAGCTGAGGCAGACGATCGAGATCGAGGCGAGCCCCGAGCTCGTCTATCGCTTCCTGACCGAGAAGGAGCTGCTCGAGCGCTGGCACTGCATCGACGCCGAGATCGACGCGCGACCGGGCGGCGCCTTTCGCTTCGACATCACCGGCGTCGACGTGACGCGCGGCGAGATCGTCGAGATGGAGCCGCCGAAGCGCCTCGTGATGACCTGGGGCTTCGACGAGCCAGGCGTGACGACGCTCGAGTTCACACTCTTCGAGACCGAAACCGGTACACGCCTCGAGCTCCGCCACCACGGCTTCGGGAGCGAGGACGACCGCGACGGCCACGGCCGCGGCTGGACCCACTACCTGGGCCGCCTCCAGGGGACGGCCGAAGGACGCGATCCGGGACCCGACAGCTGGCGGAAGGTCTAGCTAGTCTGCGGGCGCCCGCTCCGGAGCCCGCCGTGATCCGCGTCAAGACCTGCTGCATCGCCTCGATCGCCGAAGCCCGACTCGCGATCGAACACGGCGCGACGGACCTCGGCCTCGTCGCCGAGATGCCCTCGGGCGTCGGCCCGATTCCCGACGACCGCATCCTCGAGATCACCCGCGCGGTCGCCCCGCCCCCGCGACGCTTCCTGCTGACCGCCGAGACCACCGCCGCGGGCATCGTCGACCACGTCCGACGCACCGGCGTCGACACGGTCCAGCTCGTCGACCGCGTCGCGCCCGAGGTCTACCCGGAGCTGCGCGCAGCGCTGCCCGACACGACCCTCGTGCAGGTCGTCCACATGCGATCGGACGGCGACGTCACGCTCGCCCTGTCCGTCGCGGGCGACGTCGACACCCTGCTCCTCGACACCGGCAATCCGGACGCCGCGACCAGGGAGCTCGGTGGTACGGGTCGCACCCACGACTGGGCGCTCTCCGCGCGGGTCGCCTCCGCCGCACGCTGCCCCGTCTATCTCGCCGGCGGCCTCCGCCCGGACAACGTCGAGCAGGCGATCGCGCGGGTGCGGCCGGCCGGCGTCGATCTCTGCAACGGCATCCGCACCGACGGTCGGCTCGACGCACGGAAGCTCTCGGCGTTCATGGCAGCAGTCCAGCGCGCGACCGCCGCCGCTTAGCGCCTTTCGCGAGGGAAATCCCAGCGATTCCAGGATCTTGGTTCGCGACCGCATTGCGAGACCCCGGACCCCTCGACGGCGCGCGTCCCATCTTCCATCATCGCCCTTCCCCGAACATCCCCTTCACGTGGAGCGCTGCATGAGCGAGATCACCCCCTTCGAAATCAACATCTCCGACGCGGAGATCGCCGACCTGAAGCAGCGCCTCGCGAGCACGCGGTGGCCCAACAAGGAGACGGTCGACGACTGGGAGCAGGGCATCCCTCTCTCGTACGTACAGGAAGTCTGCGAGTACTGGCAGAACGAGTACGACTGGAAGGAGCGCGAGGCCCTCCTCAACCGCTTCCCGCAGTTCAAGACGAACATCGACGGGCTCGACATCCACTTCATCCATGTGCGGTCTCCCGAAGAGAATGCCACGCCGCTCGTCATGACCCATGGCTGGCCCGGATCGATCGTCGAATTCCAGAAGGTGATCGATCCCCTCACGAACCCGACCGCCCACGGCGGGAACGCCGAGGACGCGTTCCATCTCGTGTGCCCTTCGCTCCCGGGCTACGGCTTCTCCGACAAGCCGACCGACACGGGCTGGGGCGTGGGCAAGATCGCGGACACCTGGGACACGCTGATGAAGCGCCTCGGCTACGACAAGTACCTCGCGCAGGGCGGGGACTGGGGCGCGATGGTCACGACCTGCGTCGGCGGCCAGCACCCCGAGAGCTGCATGGGCATCCACCTCAACATGGCGATCGCGCCGCCGACCGAAGAGTCGATGAACGACCTGACGGAGCTCGAGCAGTCGGCGCTCGCCGGAATGCAGCACTACAACGACAAGGACTCCGGCTACTCGAAGCAACAGAGCACTCGACCTCAGAGCCTGGGCTACGGCCTCGTCGACTCGCCGGTCGGTCAGGCCGCCTGGATCATGGAGAAGTTCTGGAGCTGGACCGACTGCAACGGCCACCCCGAGAACGCCCTCACCCGGGACGAGATGCTCGACAACGTGATGCTCTACTGGTGGCCGGCGACCGGTGCCTCGTCGGCACGGCTCTACTGGGAGAGCTTCAACTCGCCGCCGATGCTCGAAGTCGACGTCCCTGTCGGTGTGAGCATCTTCCCGCACGAGATCTTCAAATCTTCGAGGCGATGGTGCGAGGCGCGCTACAAGCAGCTCGCCTATCACAACGTGCTCGACAAGGGCGGCCACTTCGCCGCCTTCGAGCAGCCCGAGCTCTTCGTCGGCGAAGTCCGCGACGCCTTCCGCGCGATGCGCGGCTGATCGGGATCGGAGCCCATCGATGCGATTTCTCGGCGCACTCGCCCTCGTCGTCGCCCTCTCTGGCTGCACCACCGCCTACTACAGCGCGATGGAGCAGTTCGGGCAGCACAAGCGCGACATCCTCCGCAGCCGGATCGAAGCCGGCCAGGACGATCAGGAAGAGGCGCAGGAGCAGATCAAGTCGACCTACGAGCGCTTCAAGGAGGCCGCGAACTACGACGGCGGCGACTTCGAGAAGGTCTACAACCAGCTGAACGGCGATTACGAGGACGCGGTCGCGCGCGCCGAGGACGTGAGCGACCGAATCGACTCGATCGAGGAGGTGGCCGCCGACCTCTTCGCCGAATGGCAGCAGGAGATCGGCCTGATCCAGCGCCCCTCGCTCCGCCGGCAGAGCGAACAGAGCTTGCGGGATACGAAGAAGCGCTACCAGCGACTGATCGGCGCGATGAAGCGGGCCGAAGCGAAGATGCCGCCCGTCTTGAACGCCTTCCGCGATCAGGTGCTCTTCATGAAGCACAGCCTGAACGCGCGGGCGATCGCCGCGCTCGAAGGCACGGTCGGCGAGATCGAGAACGACGTCGCCAGCCTGATCCGCGACATCGACGCGTCGATCCGCGAGGCGGAGAGCTTCCTGTCCGAGCTGCCGGACGCCTGAGCGCTCGGCCCGCGCGAGCGTGTTCCGCGAGGCGGCCGGCTCGCTCCCCGGCCACCTCGCAGAACGGGCTGCGACCTACTGCTCGTCGGCCGCGGCATCGTCGGACGCATCGGAGTCCGGCGCCGGCATGTCCGGCGCAGCCGGTGCGGCGACCTCCGTGTCGGCCGGCCCCGCCTCGATCGGCGGGGTCGTCGCCGCGTCGGCCTCGGCCGACTCCTGCTCGCCCGCGAAGGCGACCGAAGCGGCCACCAGGCCGATCAGCACGATGAAGTGAGAGAGTGCGAAACGCATTGGGGTTCCTCCTTGCGGAGGCACGTTCTCACGCTCGTGTGATCCGCGCGGTGCGCTGCGTCACGCAGACGTCGGCCCGCTTCCTGACCCGACCGACACCGACCGGTGTGACACCAGTCACTGCGCCCGTCACTGGCGCGCCACGGCGCTAGCATCGTGGGGATGCTCGAAGCCTGGGCCAACCTCGATCTCTACACGCCGCTCTCGCGCGTGGGCGACGAGGCGCGCCGGATCGAAGCGATGGGATTCGACACCCTCTGCGTCCCCGACCTCGTCCACGACGGGATCGCCGCCGCCGCGCTCGCGATCGAAGCCACCGAGCGGATCCACGTCACGACGACCGCGTTGATCGCGTTTCCGCGCAGCCCCATGGTCGTCGCGGTCGCCGCGTGGGACCTCATGGCGTCTTCGGGCGGGCGCTTCTCCCTGGGCCTCGGCCCTCAGGTCCGCGGCAACATCGTCTCGCGCTTCTCGACACCGTGGACGGCCCCCGCGCCCCGCATGCGGGACTACGTCGCCGCCCTCCGCGCGATCTTCGCCTGCTGGCAGCACGGCGAACCGCTCGACTTCGAGAGCGAGCACTACCGCTTCGATCGCATGCAGCCCTACACGAGCCCGCCGCCCCTCGATCGGGTGGTACCGGGCGATCACCCGATCCGGATCCGACTGGCCGCGATCGGACCCAACATGGTCGCCCTGGCAGGTGAGATCGCGGACGGTCTGCACACCCATCCGACGAGCGCCTGTCCGCGCGCGCTCCGCGAGCAAGCGCGGCCCGACCTCGCGCGGGGCGCCGCCCGAACGGCGCGGGATCCAGAGAACGTCTTCGTCGTCGCCAACCCGCTCTGCGCGACCGGCCGCGACGAGGCGGCGGTCACGAAGCGGCGCGAGGAGCACCGACGGCTGCTGGCGACGCTGCTCTCGACGCCCAGCTACTGGCGTGCGCTCGAGCTCTACGGCTGGCGGGAGCGCGGCGAACGACTCCACGGCTGGGTACGCGAGGGGCGTTGGGACGATCTCGCGCGCATCGTCGACGACGAGATGCTCGATGCGTTCGTGCCGAGCGCGCCCTACGCGGCGCTCGCTTCGCTCCTGGCCGAGCGTTATGCGGGCCTCGCGCGGGCCGTCACCTTCCCCGTGCCGGTCGACCCCGGCGACGATGCGCTCGTCCGCGATGCCCTCGATCGCCTCCGGAGCGCGACGTGATCGAAGCCCCGACGCTATGGCGCCTGGTCGAGGCCCGTGCCGCGGCGTCGCCGGACGCGCTCTTCGCGATCGACGAAGCGGGACGCCACCTCACCTTCGAGGGCCTGCGATCCGACGCTGAGCGCGTCGCCGCGGGTCTTCACACGCAGGGCGTTCGCGAGGACGACGTCGTCTCCTGGCTGCTCCCGACGCGCCTCTCCGCCTTCGTGCTGATGGTCGCGCTCGCGCGCCTCGGCGCCGTGCAGAACCCGCTCGTCCCGATCTACCGACGACGCGAGATCGAGTTTTGCCTCGACCAGACCGGCGCCCGCTGGCTGCTCGTTCCCAGCACCCATCGCGACTTCGACTTCGGCGCGCTCGCCCGTGACCTCACGCGAGAGCGACCGGAGCTCCGGACCCTCGACGTCGGATCGACGCTTCCCGACGCCGATCCCGGATCACTCCCACTCGCGACGGATCGCGGCGACCGCTTCCGCTGGATCTTCTACACGTCAGGCACGACCTCCGATCCCAAGGGCGCGCGGCACACCGACGAATCGATCCTGATCTCTTCGCGCGGTCTCGCCTCGGCCCTGGGCATCGGCCCCGGCGCGCGCACGGGAGTCGTCTTCCCGGTCACCCATCTCGGCGGAGCGAACGCCCTCACCTCGACGCTCTTCGCCGGATCGACGCAGCTCGTCGTCGAGCAGTTCGATCCGACGTCGACGATTCCCTTCCTGGCCAAACACGGCGTGACGCACGCCGGCGCCGGCGCGGTCTTCTACCGCGCCTACGTCGAAGCCCAGCGCGCGGCGGGAGCGGAGCCGATCTTCCCGGACCTCGTCGCCCTGTATGGCGGCGGCGCGCCGACGCCCCGCGCGCTCCACGACGCCGCGCGTGAAGAGCTGGGGGGTCTCGGCATCCTCTCGACCTACGGCATGACCGAATGCCCGGTCATCACGATGGTTCGCCACGACGACCCCCTCGAGAAGCGCGTGTCGACGGAAGGCCGACCGACCCATCCCGAGACGCGGATCCGAATCGCGGCCCCGGACGGGCGGGAAGTGCTGGCCGAAACGACGGGGGCCGTGCGCGTGAAGGCGCCGCAGCTCTTGAAGGGCTTCATGGACGAGAAGCTCGATCGCGAGGCCTTCGACGACGAGGGCTGGTTCGACACCGGCGACCTCGGACACCTCGACGCCGACGGCTTCCTGGTGATCAGCGGCCGCCGCAAGGACGTCATCATCCGCAAGGGCGAGAACATCAGCGCGCCCGAGGTCGAGGCCCTGCTCTCGGATCACCCGGCGATCGCGGAGGTCGCCGTCATCGGCCTGCCGGACGCGGAACGCGGGGAGCGGGCCTGCGCGGTCGTTCGCCTCGCAGATGCCACGCGGGCGCTCACCTTCGCCGAGATGGTCGCGCATCTCGAAGCGCAGGGGCTGATGCGTCAGAAGATCCCGGAGCAACTCGAGATGCTCGACGCCCTGCCGCGCAACCCGAGCGGCAAGGTCGTCAAGGCGCGCCTGGTCGAGCGCTTCGCGGACTCGCCGCCCTCCGCCTAGCGCGACCCCGCCCGGGACACCGAAGATCCGGCGAACCATCGAGCCTCGCGTCGGCCGAAGGCCCCTACACACCTCGGACGGACTCCGGATCTCTCTCCCGAGCTGCGTGGCCGATACGCACCTCTGGACCCGTTCGCGTTACGGAGGACTCGCTCATGTCCCGCAACGACGGCCCCGGATCGCACGTCGCTCGCGTCTTCGTGCTCGAGGGGTTGATCGACGAGGAACAGCTCGCGTACGCCAACCGCGTACACAGCAAGCTGCCGAACGCGCGTCCCCTCACGCAGGTCGTGACGGAGCTCTACGACCTCGACGACGATCAGGTCCGTAAGGCCCTCGGCCGACACCGAACGGTCCTCCGACTCGGCCATCTGCTCGTCGAGCTCGGCCACCTCACCCAGGACGATCTCTCCCGCGCCCTGGCGATCCAGAAGCGCGAAGAAGAGGAGCACGGCCAGAGCCGGCGCCTCGGCGAGATTCTCGTGGCCCATCACTTCGTGAGCGAGAGCGAGCTCGTCGACCTGCTCTCGCTCCAGCTGTCGATTCCCGTGGAAGAGCCCGAGCTGTCGGAGCTGACGCACGCGGACGCGCCCCGTCTGCCGGTGCAGTGGTGTCTCGAGCACGGCTTCGTCCCGCTTCGGGAGGAGGAGAATGGCGTCGTCGTCGCGTTCTCCGACCCGACGAACCAGGCCGCGTTCCGCGCGGCGGAAGAGACCTGGGGACGTGGCCGCGTCGTGCCCGTGCTGTCGCGACGCAGCGTGATCGACGATGCGCTCCACGCGATCGATCCGAAGGGCATCATCACCGAGAGCGAGCAGCTCGACGACTCCGCGATCGTCGACGCCGTGGACACCCTGCTCCGCGCTGCCGTCGACCGCGCTGCGAGCGACATCCACGTCGAGCCGCGCAAGGACCGCTTGACGATTCGCTTCCGGATCGACGGCGTGTTGATGCACTACCGGGACTTCCCGCGTTCGATGGCGACGGCCATCTCGAGCCGGATCAAGGTGCTCTGCGGGGCCGACATCGCCGAGCGCCGCCGACACCAGGGCGGCCGCTTCTACTACGAGTGGAACCGCCACGAGATCGACCTCCGCGTGTCCATGTACGTGACGGTACACGGAGAGAAGATCGTGATGCGCCTGCTGAACCACGACCGCAAGCTGGTCGGGCTCGACACGATCGCGATGGGCCCGGCCATGCTGAACCGCTTCCGAGAGGACGCGCTCCTGCGCCCGAGCGGCGTCCTGATGATCACCGGACCGACGGGCTCCGGGAAGACGACCACGCTCTACAGCTGCGTGAACGAGATCCGCGACAGCGAGACCAGCATCATCACCGCCGAGGACCCGGTCGAGTACGTGATCGACGGGATCGCGCAGTGCTCGATCAACCCGGCGATCGACCTGAGCTTCGAGGAGACCCTGCGACACATCGTCCGGCAGGACCCCGACGTGATCGTGATCGGCGAGATCCGCGACAATTTCTCTGCGGACGTCGCCGTCCAGGCGGCGCTCACGGGACACAAGGTGCTCACCACGTTCCACACCGAGGACACGATCGGCGGGCTGATCCGGCTGCTCAACATGAACGTCGAGGCGTTCCTGGTCTCGTCCACGGTCGTGAGTGTGCTGGCCCAGCGCCTCCTCCGACGCGTGTGCACCGAATGCTCCGTGCCTTATGAGCCCACTCCCGCCGACCTGCGCCGTCTCGGCTACGGCAGCGACGCGGTCGTCGACGCCAACTTCTGCGTCGGGCGAGGCTGCTCCGCCTGTCGCCAGACCGGTTACAGCGGGCGCATCGCGGCGTTCGAGCTGCTCGTGCTCGACGCCGCCGTGCGCGACGCGATCCTGACGAAGAAGACCTCCCAAGAGATCCGGCGCATCAGCCGGGAATCGACCGGGCTCGTCAGCCTGCTCGAGGACGGGATCGCGAAGGCTGCCGTCGGCCTGACGACGATCTCGGAAGTCGTGCGCATGCTGCCCCGCCTCGACCCACCGCGCTCGCTCTCCGAGCTTCGGCGCCTGATCGGAAACGTCCAATGAGCCAGTCCCTGACCGAGATCGTGGAGGACGTGATCTCCTCCGGAGAAGCGCGCATCCCCGTCTTCGACCAGAACTCCGCAGAGATCCGGCAGATGGTCTCGAGCGGCGAGTTCGACATCGTCGAGCTCGAGCGGATCATCGAGCGTGACCCGGGTCTCGCGGGCGAGCTCCTGCGGCTCGCGAACTCCGCCTTCTACGGTGGCCTCGACAAGGTCGTGACCGTGCGCGACGCGATCATGCGGACCGGTGCCCAGCGCTGTGCCGAGCTCGCGACCCTCGTGGCGCAGAAGCAGGCCTACAGCGTCCGCGACCCGGAGCTCAGCGAGATCGCTCGCAAGCTCTGGGAGCACGCGCTCGCGACGGCCCTCGGGACCGAGTGGCTGGCGGCGCGGCTCGAGATCCGGGAGATCAAGAACCACACGATGCTCGCCGGGCTGCTCCACGACATCGGCAAGCTGCTCGTCCTGGTCGTGATCGACGACCTCAAGACGGCGCACGGCAGCAGCTTCGACACCACGCCCACCTTCGTGCACGAGGCGATGAAGGGGCTCCACTGCCGCGTCGGCGACGAGCTCCTGCGCCGGTGGGAGCTGCCCGAGGAATACTCGCGCGTCGTGCAGATTCATCACGACGACGACTTCGACGAGTCCGATCTACTTCTGCTCGTCGTGCGGCTGGTCGACCAGACGTGCAACAAGGTCGGCGTCGGGATCGACCCGAAGCCCGACCTGTCGCTCGCGACGACGGCGGAGGCGCAGGCCCTGCACGTGTCCGAGCTCGTGCTCGCCGAGCTCGAGGTCCAGATCGAGGACCTCGCGATCGAGGCCGGGGCGTAGCCCGAGCGCGAGCTAGACGTCGAAGGCCGGGCGCGTCCCGATCACCTGCTTCGCCTCGAGCTCCGCGAGCTCCTCGTCGTTCAGCCCGAGCTCGCCCTGCAGCACGTCCACGTTGTGCTGTCCCATCGTCGGTGCCGCCCACGCGTAGACGCTCGCCGCGTCGTTCGAGAGCTGGAAGGGCAACCCGGCGTAGAGCATCTCGCCTTTCACGGCGTGGGTGAGCGGATGTCGAAAGCCCCGCGCGTCCAGCTGCGGGTTCGGCGAGATCATGTAGCCGTTCACGAGGGTCGCCGCCGGAACGCCCGCCGCGACGAGCTGATCGACCACGTCGTCGCAGTCCCGGTCCGCGAACCACGCGGCGAGCGCGGCTTCGATCGCGTCCTCGCCCTCGCGGCGGCCGGCTTCGTTCGCATAACGCGGATCGATCGCCCACTCGGGCTGCCCGAGCGCATCGACAAGCGCGGTCCACTGTTCGTCACTCGCGATCGCGACGGCGACGTGCTGCTTCTCGAAGCGGGACTCCCGCGTGGAGGGTCGCGTCTCGAACACCGCCTGCGGCGAGGCGACGGGCCCGCGGTTTCCGCGCCGGGTGAGGAACTCGCCGTACGCGGTCCACTCGATCACCTGCTCCGCCGCCAGGTTGAGCGCCGGCTCGACGAGCGAGGACTCGACCAGCATCCCCTCTCCAGTCCGCTCACGCTCCTCGAGGGCCATCGCGACGGCCACGACGGTGTGCATGCCCCCGATCGGATCGCACACGCCGCGCGGAATCAGTGGCATGTCCTCGTAGCCGGTGATCCAGGCGAGGCCGCTCGCCTGCTCGACGTTCGGTGCGAAGCCCGTCCGGTCCTTCCACGGCCCGTCGAGCCCCCAGGCCGGCATGCGCACCGAGATCAGGCGCGGGTTGATCTCGTGCATCACGTCCCAGGTGAAGCCGAAATTCTCCATCACGCGCGCGGAGAAGTTCTCGATCACGATGTCGGCGTTCTCGAGCAGCCGGCGCAGGATCGCCTTGCCCTCATCCGCGTCGAGGTTGAGCGTGATGCCCTTCTTGCTGAGGTTGGCGCCGTGGAAGATCGGCGAGGTTTCCCAGAGCGCGCCGGACGGGACGGCCCCGGCGAAGCGCATGCCGTCGGGGCGCTGCACGGATTCGATCTTCACCACGTCCGCGCCGAGACTGGACATCAGACACGTGGCGAAGGGGCCGGCCCAGAACGCGGTGAGGTCCACGACCCGGAGCCCGTCGAAGGCCGGCTTCACCTGCGACTCGTCGATCGGCACATCCGACGTCGACGCCTCGGGCAGCGCCGCCTCGATCGAGGCACGGTCGGCCCCGAGACGCGGCGCGGAACGGAACCCCGGGAGCGGCATGCCGGCGACCTGATAGGGCACGCGCGGTGCCTTGAACCCGTCGGGATGATCCTCGAAGACCCCACGCGTCGTGAGCTGCTCGAACTCGAGCACGCTCTTGCCATCGCCGATCGGCGCGACCGGGATCCGCATCAGCTCACAGATCTCGGTCACCCCGGCCTTCGTCTGCGTCTTCGTCCAGCCGTGGATCACCTCGAGGATGAAGTCGAGGTGCTGCATCCGCGCCGAGCCGTCGAAGAAGCGCTCGTCCTCGCCGACGTCGGGCCGGCCCATCAGCGAACACAGGTCCTTCCATTGCTGACCCGTGTACGTGCAGAGCCCGATCCAGCCGTCCTTGCACGGCTCGATCGACGGCGTCTCGATCGCGATCGGAATCGCGAAGTCCGGGACGAACTGACCGAAGAGGTCGTGATAGGTCGTGAAGGTCAGGCACAAGGCCTCGAGCATCGACACGTCCGCGTGGAGCCCGACCCCGCTCGCCCGCGCCGAGCGCCAGGTCGCGATGCACGCGATCGCGACCGCCGCGCCGGCGCCGTATTCCCCGAGCCGTCCGCCGGCGTAGACGGGACCGCGTTCGGGCAGACCGCGATAGGCGGTGCTCCCGACCTCCGCCTGGAGCGTGAAGTCCGTGGCGGGGCGCTCCGCCCAGGGCCCCATGCGTCCGTAGGGCGAGACCGAGACGAGGCTGAGCGCGGGATTGCGCGCGCGCAGGGTGTCGAAGTCGAGTCCCCGCGCTTCCAGCCAGCCGGCCCCGCCGCTCTCGACGACGAGGTCCGCGGTCTGGGCGAGTCGCAGGAACGCCTCGCGGTCGTCTGCGCGATCGAGGTCCCAATCGACGCTCTGCTTGCCACCGTTCAGAAACTGGAAGAGCGCACCGTCCCGCTCCGACAGATCCTGGTCCGAGCTGCTGAAGCGCCGCAGCGGGTCGCCGCCCGGGCCCTCGATCTTGATGACCTCGGCGCCGGCGTCGACGAGCATCTTCGTCGCGTAGGGCCCGGTGATCTCGGTCGACAGGTCGAGGACACGGAGTCCGTGGAGGGGGAACGAAGCGTCTTCGGGCACGGTCGACTCCTGCACATCTCGCGATCGCGAAACGTCGAGCGTACCCGAATCTGCCGCCCGCGAGCGCTAGAGCGACGCGACGACGAGATCGACGAGCAGCGCCAGGAAGACCGCGAAGAGGAAGGCGAGCGAGACGCGGAAGACGCCCTGCGCCGCTTCGTCCGTGCGCTCCTGGAAGAGGCGCACCGCGCGGTAGAGGAACCACGCGCCGCTGGCCACGGCCACGGCGAAGTAGATCGGACCCGCGAGGCCGAGGAAATACGGCGCGACGGTCACGGGCAGCAGGCCCGCCGTGTACCAGACGACGCGCTTGCGGGTCGCCTCGTCGCCGATCACCTCGGGCGGCATCGGGATGCCGGCGGCCTTGTAGTCAGCCTTGCGGTAGAGCGCGATCGCCCAGACGTGGGGCGGCTGCCAGAAGAACACGATCGCGAAGAGCGTCCAGCCGGCCGGGCCGATCGTGCCGTTCACCGCCGCGTCCGCGATCAGCGGGGCGGCCGCGCCGGCGGCGCCGCCGATGACCGCGTTCCAGATGGAGCGCGGCTTCAGCCAGACTGTGTAGACGAAGACGTAGAAGAGGATCGAGGCGACGCCGACCAGGGCCGAGGGGGCACCGCTCACGGCGTAGAGGAGGATCGTCGACAACACGCCGAGCGCGAGGCCGAAGAGGAGCGCGGCGCGCGGGGCGATCAACCCGGCGGGCAGCGGACGGGTCTTCGTCCGCTCCATCAGCGCGTCCTTGTCGCGCTCGATGTAGGCGTTCAGGGTGTTCGCCGACGCGGCGGCGAGCGCGATGCCCGTCATGACCAGGAACGTGAAGCCGGCGTTTGGCCAGCCGCCCGCGGCCATACCGAGCACGGGCAGACCCGTGAAGAGCACCATCGGCAGAAGGCGCGGCTTCGTCAGGTCGAGAAAGTTGCGGGCAGTGGTGAGAACGGAATCGCTCATGAATCCCAGGGTCGCAGCGAATGGTTCGCCGGAGTCGCAGCGGAGCTTTCGTGGAATCGCGCGTGCCGGCGGTCGACGCAGCACTCAGCGGGCCGAGACGCGAACAGGACGGTCCATCCCGTGTCGGACCGTGTCGGATACCCCCCTCGGGACGGCGCCAGCGCTGGCCTAGGGGTACCACACGCACCCCGGAGCCGCACCGCCACGAAGCGCAGCATCGGCCCCGGAAGCCTCGGATTCGTCGCTTCACCGGGCGATCCGCCGACCCGGAATCGGCACCATGCCCTAGGCTTCGGCCTCGATGAGCGAGACGGAGCCCGCGCCCGACCCCGCGCCGAAGGCAGACGGCCCGCGCCCCCGCGGCGCATTGTCACGCCTCGGCCTCTGGCTCTTCGGCCTGGCGACCAGCGCGCTCCTCCGCGCGCTCGGCGCGACCTGGCGCGTCCAGGTCCTCGGTGACGACCCGCGCACCGCCGGCCCCTCCGACCCGCCGCGCCTCGCCGCGCTCTTCCACGAATCGATGGTCGCCTGCGCGTGGCTCTACCGGGATCGTCGGTACAGCGTCGCGGTCTCGCGCAGTCGCGACGGCGACCTCATCCGCAGCGCCCTGCTCGCCCTCGGATACAAAGAGCCCGCCCGGGGCTCGAGCAGCCGCGGCGGATCCGCGGTCCTGCGCCAGATCGTGCGGCACCTCGAGAGCGGCACGACCGCCGCCGTGCTCGTCGACGGCCCCCGCGGACCCGCGCGCGTCGCCAAGACCGGGATCGTCGCGATCGCCCGCCACGCCGGCGTCCCGATCCAGCCGATCGCGTTCTCGGCCCGGCCCGCGCACCGCCTCTCGAGCTGGGACAAGAGCCTCCTCCCGTTGCCCTTCGCCCGGGTGGTCGTCGCCTACGGCGAGCCGATCGTGGTCGGTGACGACGCGGGCGACGACGCGAGCGAACAGACCCTCGCCCGCACGGTCGAGCAGACCCTGAGCGACCTGCACCACCGCGCAGACGCGCTCCTGCTCGGAACCGGCTCGAGCTAGACCGGCTCGAGTCGCGCTCGCCCGCCTGCCTAGACCGGCTCGAGTCGCGCTCGCCCGCCTGCCTAGACCGGCTCGAGTGCGGACTCGAGCAGCTGATCGAGCCACTCACCGATGTCCGGGTGCTCTGCGAGACCGGCGGAGCGCAGACGCATCGCCGCGATCACGTGCACCTCCGCCGCCGTGCGCGCGCCGAGCGCCGCTCGCGCGTCCTGCTCGACGTCGCTCGAGTCGAGCGCGCGCACGATCTCCTTCACGACCGGGACCGACGCGGGCGTGCCGGACAGCTCGCCAATCCCGAGGCCGACGAGGATCGGCACCGACAGCGGGTTCGTCGCCATCTCGCCGCAGACGGAGACCGGGATGTTCGCGTCCCGCGCAGCGCGCACGGACATCTCGATCAGCTGTAGGACGGCCGGGTGCAGCGAGTCGTAGAGGTGCGCCACCCGCTCGTTGCCACGGTCGACGGCCAGGGTGTACTGGGTGAGATCGTTCGTCCCGATCGAGAAGAAGTCGCACTCCTCGGCGAGCACCGAGGCGGTGATCGCTGCGGAGGGGACCTCGATCATGATGCCCACGGGCAGATCGCGGTCGAAGCGGCTGCCCTCGCGCTCGAGCTCGAGGCGCACCTCGTCGATCACGGCCTTCGCCTCGCGCAGCTCGGACAGGCTCCCGATCATCGGCAGCAGCAGCCGCACGTTGCCGAGGGTGCTGGCGCGCAGGATCGCCCGGAGCTGGGCGTGGAAGTGGTGGCGGTTCTCGAGGGTGAGGCGGATCGAGCGGCAGCCGAGCTGCGGATTCTGCTCGTCGTCGAGACCGATGTTCGGGATGCCCTTGTCGCCGCCGAGGTCGAGGGTGCGGATCGTGACCGTGCGCGGCTCCATCTGCTCGACCACCCGGCGATAGAGCTGCTCCTGCTCCTCCTCGCTCGGGAAGCCGCGGTGGGCCAGCGCGAGCAGCTCGGTCCGGAAGAGGCCGACGCCCTCGGCGCCGTGCTTGTCGACGAGCCGGAGGTCCGCGAGCAGCCCCGCGTTCGCCGACAGCTTCACACGACGACCGTCGAGGGTCTCCGCCGGGCGCTCGCGCATCGCATCGAGGTGCTCGACTGCGACCTCGAAGTTGTGCTGCGCCTGCTCGAACTCCCGGATCAGCGCGTCGTCCGGGGACAGATAGAGCGTGCCCGTCGCGCCATCGACGATCGCGGTCTCGCCCTCTCGGGCCTCCTCGAGGAGTCCGGTGGCGCCGGTCACGGTCGGGATCTCGAGGGTCCGCGCGAAGATCACGCCGTGGGAGGTGCGGCCGCCGTGCTCCGCGACGATCGCCGCGACCTTGTCCATCTCGAGCTGCGCGAAGATCGCCGGCAACAGCTGGTCGACCACCACGACGGAGCCGCGCTTCATCGGCTCGAGCTTGTCGCGCAGACCGAGCAGCCGCTCCATCACACGATTGCCGACGTCGGCGATGTCCGTCCCGCGCTCGCGGAAATACGGATCCTCGATCTGCTCGAAGGTCCGCCGGTAGGTGTCGAGGACCTGGGCGAGCGCCGTTCGGGCCGACCCAGCCGCATCGATCGCCTGGGCGACGTTCGCCACGAAGCCCTTGTCCTCGAGAATCTGGATCTGCGTGTGGAAGACGGCCGCGAACTCCGGGCCGAACTTGTCCTGCACGACGTCGCGCATGTCCTCGATCTCGCGGAGGGCCACGTCCTTCGCGCGCTGGAAGCGGGCGTGCTCCTCGCTCCGCTCGGCGCTCGGTGAGTAATCGAGGCTCGCGAGCTCGACGTCGCGGTCCATCTGGAACACGGGACCGATCGCCACGCCCCGGGCGGTCGCGAGCCCGCGGATCATCACGTTCTTCTCGGCCCGCGGCTCGCGGACGCCCGCCTCGCGACGCCGCGTCCGGATGCGCTCGGAGGCGGCGATCTTCTCGACCACGGTGCCGCGCTCGTCCGCGGGCGTGGACATCAGGGCGAGCAGCTGCGCGTTGATCACGACGGGCGCCAGCAGCGACGCACAGGTCTGCAGCAGCTCGATGTCCGGCTCGTCGAAGCGACGGGCCTCCATCGTCTGGATCACGATCACGCCGATCACGACGCCCTGCACGATCAAGGGCGCCGCCAGTAGCGACGCGAAGCGCTCCTCCCCGGTCTCCGGGAAATAGCGGTAGTTCGGGTGGCTCTGGGCGTCCTCGATCGCGATGGGTTCGCCGCGTTTCGCCGCCATGCCGACGAGCCCTTCTCCGAGGGGCATCTCGACGTTGCCGACCGCGCTCGCCTCGAGACCCATCGTCGACGCCAGGGAGAGGACGTTCATCTCGGGATCGACCGTGTAGATCGAGCACACGTCGGCATCGAGCCGCTTCGACACGAGGTCCGTGACGTTGGCGAGTGTCTCCTGGAGGTCGTGAGATCGGGTCACGATCTCCGCGACATCCGCGAGGATGGATACGCGATCGGCGATGACGGGCTCCTGGGAGGTCGCGCCACGGGCGCGGGCGGGAGGCCCCGAGGGTAGCAGCGCGCCGCCGCCACAAACAAAAACGCCCGGAGCCGAAGCCCCGGGCGTTTTCAAAGGTGCGGTGTGGGGCCCGTGGCCCCTCCGCGATCCCGGGTCGGCTCAGTGCGACGTCGGGAAGCCGCCAAGCGGGCGGGAGACCGGCGGGAACACCTGGTCCTTGTCCTCGAAGGAGAGGCCGAGCGCCAGAAGGATCTTCCGCTTGGTATCCATGCGGCAGTTCATCCCCTTCTCGACGCTATGAATCGTTCGCAGCGCGACCTTGGCCTTACGCGCCAGCTGCGCCTGCGTCATGAGCTTGTTTTCACGAAGCTCTCGAACACGGTTCGGTACGCGCTCTTCCTGAGCGTTCATCGAATCCATCACAATCACACCCCCGTTTTCCGATGCTCCGGGAGTTGCTCCCGGAGTACTTCTCTTGAATCGTTCCAGGATTCGTCGCGCCCGGGGTCTTTCTTGAGCGAATTCATCGGGTTGGAGCCTTTTTGGGGGGCTCCGTCGCGCGCCCGGTGCCGATGCAGAGGAGTCGCGCGGAACCGGCGACATGCGGGCACTGATCGCCGGTCCGTGAGGTCTCATTGAGTGAAATGAGGGTTCGTGCGTAGGCAACTCGGCGCCGCCGCCGGGCTTCTCGCAGGGAATTCGACTCGGGGAGAACGCCGGGGGGCAGAGGCCGCTTTGCTAGCCTCCGCGGCCTGATTCGGGGGGTTCCGGTGCGGCGCAGCTGGATGCGCCTTCTCCGGATGCTCGGGGGGTTCCCGTGCGGCGCAGCTGGATGCGCCTTTTCTGGATGACCGTGGTCCTGGTCGGCGTCGCCGCCGGCTACCTCGTGTCCTCCGGCGTGGGCGAGCGTCTTCTACATCGAGAGATCGAGACGCAGCTCACCCGCCTGCTCGAGGGACCGGTCACGATCGGCTCCGTCGAAGTGGGCTGGGACGAGGGGCTGCGCGTCGAGGCACGGGCACTGTCGGCCTATCCGAGCCCGCTGCGCGAAGCCCCTCCTGCGCTCCGCGCCCGCCGGATCGTCGCCTGGGTCGACCTCTTCGCCCTGATCATCGGGCGGCTCGAGCTGTCGACGCTGATCCTCGAGGGTCCGCACGTGCGGCTCGAACAAACGGTCGATGGGGGTTGGGTCGGCCTGCCCCTGCCCGCGCCCTCTTCCTATCCCGACGAGGGACTCGACGACCGCGAGCCGGCGGAGCTCGTCTTCGCGCGCCTGGCGGAGCTCGACGGCTCCGCCGCTCGGATCGCCGACGACTTCCGCGCCGCGGATCGGATCGTGGTGGTCGACGGCACCCTCGAGTGGATCGGCCCAGCGACCGCCGAGGGCGACCGCGTCAGCCTGCGCGCCGAACTCCTGAACGGCACTGCCGATCGCCACTGGCTCTCCCGCGACATCGCGATCGACTGGCGGGGCATGTTCATCGACGGCGTCCACGCGCCGGTCCCCTTCAGCCTCGGCGTCCACCGCGCAGAGGGGCGTCACTTCGTCTGGAGTCTCGGCGTCGAGTACTTCCCCCTGTCGACGGATGACGGCCTCCTCGCCGATCTCTCCGGGATCGCCGACATCAACGGGACCCTCGACACGCGGTTCCGGCTCTTCACCGACGCCGGCGGCCTCCACCGCCTCGGCGTCCAGGGCGCGATCCACGACGCGACGATCGATCTCAAACGCTCGGGCGTGGTCCTGGCCGGCGAGCGGGTCGACCTCGCCGCGGAGTTCGAGGTCGACCCGGTCGAGATCCGCCTCGTCTCCTCCCAGCTGAAGGGCCCGGAGCTCGCCCTCGAATTACAGGGCGCGGTTCGGCGACCGATCCGGTCCCTGGCGGAGGCCCGGATCGAGGCACGCACCCGCGGCATCGATCTCGAGCAGGTCCGCCGCTACGCCGAGTCCCTCGCCGACGAATCGCCGACCGCCCTCACGATCTCGCGGCTCACCGAGCGCGTGATCGCCGGTCGCGTCGACTACATCGAGGTCGCGGGCACCGCGACCCTCGGCCAGTGGCAGTCCTTCGCGAACGGCGAAGGGCTCGACCTGCCGGAGGGTTTTCTGCTCGGTGGCGCCTTCGACGAGGTCGTCGTCGAGAGCGGTCCCGACGACCGGATCGAAGGGCTCGCGGGCGAGGTCGAGTGGGTCGGCGACCAGATCGTCTTCCGCAACGGCCGGGGCAGCTACCGTGGCGAGCCGCTGCCGGAGATCAACGCCGTGATCAACGGCATGTCGATCCTCGCGCGCACGCGCCCCGAGGAACGCGAGATCACGCGCAGTCCGCCGCCGCTGCCCGGCTTCGATCCGCTCGCGCGGATCATGCGCCCGAAGAACCCGGACGCCCTGCCCCCGCTGAAGCGCATCGGGCTGGCGCTCGACCGCCTCGAACATCCCGTGTTCCGATGGCCCCTGCGCGACCTCGAGATCCTGATCGAGCCCTTGCGGCGCGGGATGGAGGTGCACGTGCGCAAGGGACGCTGGGGCGGCGCCCGCGTGAACGGAGAGGTCGTCTGGTTCACCGACCCCGCGGCGCCCTCGGTGTCGGCCACGCTCACCCTGTCCGCGCCACCGGAGCGCGAAGCGAGCGCGGAGGGCGCGGTGATCGAAGAAGTGGCAATGCCCGAGGAGCGTTGGGGGCAGGGGCGCTTCGAGATGGAGTTCCGGCCGCGCCCCTGGCTGCCCTTCGAGCGCGCGAACGGCGTGATCCGCTTCGAGGACAGCCAGGTCTTCTTCGACGACCTCGAGATCCGCGTGAAGGAGCAGGGGACGTTCGCGGCGCGCATGGCCCTCGACCTCGATCGCGACGACACCGTCGGCTTCGACACGAGCTTCGCCCTCACCGACGCGCGGCTCACCGAGATCGGCCCCTTCGTGGCGCTCCCGGAAGACCTCGCGGAGGGGACGATCGAGGCGACGGGCTCCGTGGAAGGACGCGTGCGACCGGACGAGAACTTCATCGCAGAGCTCGACGGCCGCATCCGCGCGGAGGCCCGCGGCGGCACCGTCCAGACGAGCCTCCCCCTCCTCTTCCGCCTCGCGAAAGCCACCGAGGGCTACAACCCCTTCGCGAACGAGAACAAGCTGGCCTACGAGACGATGGACGGCACCTTCGCGATCGACCAGGGCGTGATCTCGGTCGAGGATTTCGAGATCGAGGGGCCGCTGCGCATCTACGCGCGCGCGGACATCGACACGAACCCGAGCCCGGCGACGATCCACAGCGTCGTCGGCATCTTCCTGTTCCGGAAGCCCTCGGCGCTGCTCGACACCCTGCCGTTGATCCGCAGCTTCCTGCCCGGCTCCGAGCGCGGACTGATCGGGACCTATTTCGAGGTGGAGGGCGCGATCGCGGACCCGGACGTCGACACGATGCCGATGGAGACGCTGATGTCCGGCGTCCCGGACGCGATCAAGGCGCCGTTCAAGGCGCTGCGCTTCCTGTTCGAGGGCGGGGGCGGCGAGTCGTGAAGCCGGGCCGCGGCGCGCTCGCGCGGAACAAGGTGTTGGGGCTCGATGCCACGAAGCGGGCGATCGGGCGGGCGCGGCAGCGCGGCGAGTCGATCGTCTTCACGAACGGCTGCTTCGACCTGCTCCACCCGGGGCACGTGCGCAGCCTCGAGGCCGCAGCGCGCCATGGCGACCGACTCGTCGTGGCGATCAACCACGACGCGAGCGTGCGACGACTGAAGGGCGCGGCGCGACCGATCCAGCCAGCGAAGGTCCGCAAGGAAGTCGTCGCAGGCCTTGCCTGCGTCGACTGGGTGGTCGGGTTCAGCGCCGACACGCCGCTGCGCACGATCCTCGCGCTCCGGCCGGACGTGCTGGCCAAGGGCGGAGATTGGCAGGTCGACGAGATCGTCGGCCGCGACGAGGTCGAGGGCTGGGGCGGGCGCGTCGTGCGGCTTCCGATCGTCCCGGGGCACTCGACGACGGCGACGATCGAGGCGCTCGAGCGGCATCGCAGGCGCTAGACGAAGCGGTCCGCGCCTCGCGTAGTCGCGCTAGACGAAGCGATCGGCGCCGCGCGTGGTGTCGCCTTCGATCGGCTCGTCCGGCGCGCGCTGGTAGGGCGGATCGAGCAACGGCTCGATCCGATTCGTCACCAGGTCCGCGACGCCACGGAACGCCCTCGCGTGGTCCCGCTCGGCGGGGCCCGAGAACGGCGCATAGTCCTCGGCAATGTGGAAGGGCGTGAGTTCCTCGTGGGGAATCGGCTCGCCGATCCGATACGTGACCGTTCCTCTCTTCGCGAAGGGCGAGCCGCCGGGATAGAGGGCCTCGGAGCCGTTGCAGCCGACCGGGACGATCGGGATCCGCAGATGCAGGGCGATCTGCGCGATGCCGATATGGCTCGGGAGGAGCCGGATCGAGCGCGTGCCCTGCGGAAAGATCAGCAGGTCGACGCCGAGGTCCCGCGCCTCTTCGTTCAGCTCGACGAAGCGCGCCATCATCGCGTGGAAGAGGTCGCAGACGTAGTCCGCATAGTCCCGCTCCGCGGGATCGAAGGGCATGCCGAGCGGATTCCGGGGCTTTCGCAGCAGCATCTCGGGCACGTCCGGAGGCTCGGGCAGCGGCACGTCCTCGCCGGCCGCGCGCCGGTCGACGACGCCTCGCAGGAGCGTGTACTCCTGATCCGTCGGCGTTCGCTTCATCACCGACTGGAAGTCCTTCGTGATGAGGTAGCCGCGACTGACCGTCGGCATCTGGAGCATCCGCTCCATGAACTGCGCGAGCAGCCTGTTCTCGTAGTACTTGCCCTTCACCCACGCGGCGGTGAAGCGGCCATGGTTCTTCCAGATCATGTACTGGAACGGCCAGTAGTTGTACCGGTCCGTGTGGTTCATGGCGAAGATCACCGGCGCCGGCGGGAGCTTCTCCTCGCCCTCGGTCCGGAGATCGACGCCGGGCAGCCATCGGTAGTTAGCGTGCAGGAGCCGGCCGAAGATGCGCTGTGAGACCGGACGGCCGGTGAGACGCAGGCGCTTCAGGCGGGGCAGATCGAGCATGTGCCTAACATGCCTCCCGCACGTCGGCCCCGAGACCGAGCGTCGCATCGTCCACGCGTTCGGCGCCCGCGGCCTCGAACCAGGCATCCGCGCTCCAAAGCCCGTTCGCCGCGTCGAGGACCGCCGACGGCCGGAGCAGCGCGAGACGCGCCCCGCCCTCCCCGCTCCAGACGAGCGCATCGCCTTCGGGCCACGCGGTCAGCGCGAGCACGCGATCGAGTCGCGGCATGGCCGTCCCCGCGACCGCCACGAGCACGCGCTCGACGCCGCTGGCCGCGACGGCTTCGGTCCAGTCGGACAGCGCTCCCTGGCAGCGCTTCGATCGGACCTCGACGACCGCACGTCGCAGGACCGCCTCGAGGCCGGCCACCTGATCGGCCTCGCAGTCCTCGGTCGCGAGGACGACCGCGGACACGTTGCCCAGGCGCGCGCTCGAGTCCGTCACAGCCGCATCTACCTTCCCCATCTCGCTAGAAGCCTCGCTCCTGGCCGTCGAAGAAGCCGGGGTCGAGCACCTGCACGTCGAGCTCGGTCCCGGCTTCGACGCCATCGGATTCGAGCGGGACGACGGCGAGGCCGTGACCGCGGATCATCGACGTGAGCACGCCGGAGCTCTGATTGCCGGTCGGGTTCGCGAGCACACGCCCGTCCGCGCTCCGCTCGAGGGCGACCCGCACGAAATGCAGGCGGCCAGCCTTCTTGCGGTAGCCATCCGTGAGCGTCGCGCGGATCACGGGACGGTGGATCGCGACGTGGCCCATCATCCGGCGCAGCGCCGGCCGCACGAATTCCTCGAAGGTGACCGCCGTCGAAACGGGATTGCCGGGCAGACCGAACACGAGCTGTCCGGTCGGTTCGATCACGCCGAATGTGAGGGGGAAGCCGGGCTTCATCTTGACGCCCCAGAAGCGCAGCCGGCAGCCGACCTTCTCGAGCACCGATCGCACGTGATCGTGATCGCCGACGGAGACGCCGGCGCTGCTCACGAGGACCTCCGCACCGAGACCCGCGCGCATGCGCCCTTCGATCGCTTCGGGTGTGTCCCTGGCGATCCCTAGATAGATGGGCTCCGCGCCGATCTCGCGACACTGTGCGGCGAGGGTGTACGAGTTCGATGAGACGATGCGGCCGCCGTCGGCGGGGCGATCGGGTTCGACGAGCTCGTCGCCACCCGAGAGGATCGCGACACGCGGACGCTGATGGACGGACACGATCGTGCGACCGATCGACGACAGCACCCCGAGATGCGATGCGCCGAGCACGCAGCCAGCGTCGATCAGGTGATCGCCGACGTCGAAGTCCTCACCCGCGTCGCGCACGTTCGCCCGCGGCTTGGGCTCGGTCCGGATCTCGACGCGCGAAACGCCTTGATCCGTGTCTTCCTGCATGACGACCGTGTCCGCGCCCCGCGGCAGCGGTGCGCCGGTGAAGATGCGCGCGACCTCCCCCGCTTCGAGCGCTCGCTCCGCCTGCCCGCCCGCCGGCACTTCGTACGCGACGGGCAGCGTGCGCGGTGCGTCGGGTCCCGCGCCGAGCAGGTCGTCCCGTCGAACGGCGTAGCCGTCCATCGCCGAACAATCCGCGGGCGGATGGCGGCGCGCCGAGACGATCGCTTCGGTCAGGACGCGACCCGCGGCATCCGACGCCGAGATCGTCTCGGCGCCGAGGATCGGCGTCTCCTCCAGGATCAGCGCCTGGGCCTCCGCGACGGTCAGCCCCTCGCGCATCGCACCCCCCGCTGCTCCGGCAACTCCTGCATGGGGCCAACGGTACCGGGTGTCGACCGATCCCGGGAGCCCTCAGGCGGTCGCCCGCGGGGGACTCCGGGTCTCGTCCGCATCCGGTCGAGGTCTGGAAGTCCCGGAATTGTGTGCCGATTCCCGACCTTGCGCGGGATCCGCCCACGGCTAGAGTGCGGCGACCCGACGTGCCCAAAAAACAGGCAAATTCATGACCCTCGACCTCCAGGGCATCTTCGACGCGCTTCTCGAGGGCGTCGTCGTGCTCGACCAGGACGGCCGGGTCGCGTTCTCGAACGGCGAGGCGCGCCGGCTGCTCGACGCCCCGGTCGAGATCAGTGCAGGGAAGCCCCTGCCTGACGTGCTGGGCGCCGAGCATCCGCTCTGCCGGATCGTCGACCGGGTGCGGGGCTCCGGCAGGCCCGCGATCCACGACGAAGTCGACTTTCCGCGCCGCCTCGCCGCGCCGCTGCCCGTCGACGTGTCCGTATCCCTGCTCGGCGAAGGCGAGACCGCCGCCGGCACGCCGCGCCCCCTCGCCGTCGCGATTCGTGACCGCACCGCCGCCCGCTCCCTGCGCGAAGAGATCCGCGAACGAGAGCGCCAGGAATCCTACGGACACATCGCCGCCGGCATCGCGCACGAAGTCAAGAATCCCCTCGGCGGGATCCGCGGCGCCGCGGAGCTGCTTACCCTCTCCGCGCAGGACGACCGGGGCCGCAAGGCGGCGAACCTGATCGTCGACGAGGTCGACCGCATCTCCGGACTCGTCGACGAGCTGATGGTCTTCGCGCGCGGCGACGAGCTCGAGCTCGACAGCGTGAACATCCACCGACCGCTCGACTCGCTCCTCGACCTGCTCGAGCTCGAACGCGGCTACGAGGCGATCGAGGTCGAGCGCATCTACGACCCGTCGCTCCCCGAGCTGCAGGCCGACCCGGCGCGGCTGCAGCAGGTCTTCCTGAATCTGGCGCGCAACGCGATGCAGGCGATGGAAGACCAGGGCGGCAAGCTCATCCTCTCGACGCGCATGACCCTCGAACATCGCATCGTCGGGCCCGACGGCCGCGCGCGCCCGACGATCGAGGTGTGTGTCGCCGACACCGGCCCCGGTATTCCGCCGAACATCGTCGACCGTCTCTCGACCCCCTTCTTCACGACCAAGCAGAAGGGCACCGGCCTCGGCCTCGCGGTCGCGCGTCACTGGATCCGCCGCCACGGCGGGCGCCTGCGCTTCGATTCCGTCGAGGGCGAGGGCACCCGCGCCGCCGTCGACCTCCCCCTCACCCCGATCGAGTCGCGGCCCCCGCGCGCGACCCCGGAGCCCCTTCGATGACCGAGTCCCCGGACGTCATGCGCGTCCTCGT
This sequence comes from uncultured Spirochaetaceae bacterium, assembly GCA_964488255.1. Classification (GTDB taxonomy): domain Bacteria; phylum Myxococcota_A; class UBA9160; order UBA9160; family UBA4427; genus UBA4427. Next base: position 129,641 of record CAZAUR010000004.1, read on the forward strand.
CGCCGACGACGAGGCGTCGATCCGCTTCGTGCTGCAGGAGGTGCTCGAGGGCCTCGGCCACGAGGTCACCGCCGTCGAGGACGGCGACGCCGCGGCGCGCGAACTCGCGAGCGACCTCTACGACATGGCCTTCCTCGACATCCGCATGCCGGGCATGACGGGAATCGAGGTCCTCCAGCAACATCGCGCCGCCGGCGGCGACGTCGCGGTCGTGATCATCACGGCGCAGAACCTGCTCGAGAACGCCGTCGAGTCGATGAAGACCGGGGCCCTCGACTATCTCGTGAAGCCCTTCGCCCTCGCCGAGGTCCAGGGGCTCGCCGAGAAGGCGCGCTCGACCCGCGCCCTCAAGGACGAGGTCCGGTCGCTGCGGCGACAAGTCGGCCGCGCGGTCACGCCGGGCGGGGGTCGACTCGTCGGTTCGAGCCCCGCGCTCCTCGAGATCTTCAAGACCGTCGGAAAGGTCGCGCCGCGAAACGTGCCCGTCCTGTTGACCGGCGAGAGTGGCACCGGAAAGGAGCTCGTCGCCCACGCGATCCACGCCGCCAGCCCACGCGCGGAGAGCCCCTTCGTCGCCGTGAACGCCGCCGCGATCCCGCGAGAGCTGCTGGAGAGCGAGCTCTTCGGCCACGAACGTGGAGCCTTCACGGGCGCGACCAACGCGCGCGCCGGGCGCTTCCGGGAAGCGTCGGGGGGCACGCTCTTCCTCGACGAGATCGGCGACATGCCCGTCGACCTGCAGGCGAAGCTGCTGCGCGTGCTGCAGTCGGGCGAGGTCACACCCGTCGGTGGGCGCGACCCGATCCTGGTCGACGTCCGGATCGTCGCGGCGACCCACCGCGATCTCGACGCACGCGTGCGTGAGGACACGTTCCGGGAGGACCTGCTCTACCGCCTGCGTGTCGTGCCGCTGTCGATCCCGCCCCTGCGCGAGCGGGTCGAGGACGTTCGCACCCTCGCCCTCCACTTCACCGAACGTTATGCGCCGGAGCTCGCGGAGGGCCCCGTCAGTCTGCCCGACGCGACGATCGATCGACTCGAACGCCACGCGTGGCCGGGCAACGTGCGCGAGCTCGAGAACGCGATCAAGCGTGCCCTCGTGCTGTCGACCGACGAAGTGCTCGCCCCCGGTGAATTCGATTTCCTCGAGAGCCCCGTCGCCGCGGAAGCCACCGGCGCAAGCCTCGAAGAGCTCGTGACGCGCGAGGTCGAGGGCCTGCTCGCGCACGACGAAGAGGCAGGCGAGGTCTATCGCGAGATCCAGGAGCGTGTCGAGCGGCCGTTGCTCGAGGTCGTCCTCGAGCGGACCCAGGGCAACCAGATCCGCGCGGCGGCGCTTCTCGGGATCAACCGGAACACGCTCCGAAAGAAGATCACGGAGCTCGGGATCTCGCTCCCGAAGCGGGGCTGAGGCTTGAGCGGGACGCGCGCTCGCGGAGCGGAATACACCGGGCTGCACGTGCTCGCGGACGACGACCCGCGGTGGTCCAAGGATCCCGTCGCTCAGGCGCGGGACGCGTGCGAAGGCGGTTCACGCGTCGTCCAGCTGCGCGTGAAGCACGCCACCGATGTCCAGACGCTCGAGTGGGCGCGGGCGATCCGCGCCGTGACGCGCGAGGCGGGGGCGCGCTTCGTCGTGAACGATCGGTTCGACATCGCACTGCTCTCCGACGCCGACGCGGTCCATCTCGGCCAGGACGATCTGCCGCCCGAGGCTCTGCCCGCGGATGCACGCACGCGTCTCGCGGTCGGGCGCTCCACCCACACCCCGGACCAGCTCCGTGCGACCCGTGACGAGGACGTCGACTACGTCGCGTTCGGTCCCGTCTTCGGAACGACTTCGAAGACGTCCGAGTACACCGACCGGGGACTCGACGCGCTGCGTGAGGCGGCGCGCCTTGCGGCCCCGCGCCCCCTCGTGGCGATCGGCGGCATCACCGCGGACTGTGTGTCCGCGGTACGCGACGTCGGAGCGGCAGGCTTCGCGGTGATCTCCGTCGTGGCCGCCGCCCCGGACCCCGTCGCTGCGACCGCGGATCTCGTCGCGCGCTTCGGAGAGACCGCGTGAACGGCGGCGTCTCGCGCGAGGAGCGGTAGCCTTCCGGCATGAGTGACGGGGGACTTCGCGCGATGTCGGCGGTGGGATTCGTCGCCCTGCTGGCCATCGCGCTCCTCTGCTCGAGCGACCGGCGCGCGATCGATCGCCGGGCCGTCGCGGCCGGCGTCGGACTGCAACTCGTGATCGCGCTCATGCTGCTCGCGACGCCGCTACGCGACGCGCTGCTCCCCGTCTTCGAACGGTTGGTGGTCGCCCTCGTCGGGTGGTCCCAGGCCGGGGCGAGATTCCTCTTCGGCCCGCTCCTCGACGCAGGCCACAGCTTCGCCCTCGGCGTATTGCCCCTCATCATCTTCATGGGTGGTCTATTCGGCGTCCTCTACCATGTGGGCGTCGTCCAACCCTTCGTGCGCGGGATGGCCCGGTTGCTCTCGAGGACGATGGGCGTATCCGGCGCCGAGGGGCTGGCCGCGGCGTCGAACGTCTTCGTCGGCATGATCGAGTCGGGCATCGTCGTGCGGCCCTATCTCGCGCGCATGACTCGCAGCGAGCTCTTCGCCTTCATGACCCTCGGCATGTCGACGATCGCCGGGACCGTCCTCGTCACCTATGCCCAGATCCTCGGCGCCGCGCAGTACGCGGGGCACCTGATCGTCGCGAGCCTGATCTCGGCCCCTGCGGCCCTGGTCGTCGCGAAGATCATGATTCCCGAGACCGACGCACCCGAGACGGCCGGCCAGACGATCGCGACCCACGAGGAGCGCGCCGAGAACCTGATCGACGCGGCCGCCGAAGGCGCCCTCGCCGGACTTCGCCTGGCCCTCGCGGTCGGCGCGCTGCTGATCGCGTTCGTCAGCCTGATCGCCCTCGCGAATAGCGCCACCGGACTGATCGGCGGCTTCATGGGTTGGCCGGACCTCACGCTCCAGACGCTCTTCGGCTTCGTGTTCGCGCCGGTGGCCGGATTGATGGGTGTTCCATGGGCCGAGGCACGGGAAGTCGGGGCACTGATCGGCGTGAAGACGGTCCTCAACGAGTTCATCGCCTATCAGGAGCTCGCGACGGCGATCGCCGAGGGTCGGATCGGAGAGCGCAGCGCACTGATCGCGAGCTATGCCCTGTGTGGCTTCGCCAACTTCGGATCTCTCGCGATCCTGCTCGGCGGACTCGAAGCCCTCGCGCCCGAACGAAGGCCCGAAGCGGCGCAGCTTGGACTACGATCGATCCTGGCCGGCACGATCGCGACCTGCCTGACGGGTTGTCTCGCCGGCCTGATCGTCTGACGCGAACGCGCCGCCGCGCTCGCGTTCTCGGAGTGGTCATGCCCGTTTCCCGCACCGTCGCCCGAACGACCACGATTCTCACGGCGATCTTCGTCCTCGTCTGGCTCTACTTCGGGATCCGCCTCGAGAGCTGGATCAACCTGGTCGAGCCGGAGCGGCTGCCCGAGGTCGGACCCACCGCCGAGGCACTCCACGCGACCAGCTTCGTCGCGGACCTACACGCCGACTCCCTGCTCTTCGGCCGCGACCTCCTCGAACGCAGCGACATGGGCCACGTCGACCTGCCGCGGCTGCAAGCAGGAGGCGTCGCACTCCAGATCTTCTCCATGCCGACGATCGTCCCCTTCGGCCTGAACATGGAGCGCAACGAGGGCGGTGGCATCGATTCGCTGACCGTCGCCGGGCTGACCCAGCTCTCCCCGACCGCCCTGCTCGGCCCGACCGGTCGCGCACTGCATCACGCCGAGCGCCTCGAAGACATGGCCGCGGCCTCGGACGGCGAGCTCGTGCTGATCCGAACCCGCGCGGATCTCGCGAACCTGCAGGCCAGCCGCGCCGCCGGCGCGGACGTCACGGGCGCCATGCTCTCGATCGAGGGTGCCCACGCGCTCGAGTCGGACCCGGCGAACCTCGAGCGTCTCTTCGAGGCGGGCTACCGCATGATCGGCCTCACCCACTTCTTCGACAACGACTACGGCGACTCCGCGCACGGCGTCGACGGCGGCGGCCTGACCCCGCTCGGCCGAAGGACCATCGCCGAGATGGAACGCCTCGGAATCACCCTCGACCTCGCTCACCTCTCGCCGGCCGGCATCGACGAAGCCCTCGAACTCTCCACCCGCCCGACCGTCTTCTCCCATGGCGGCGTCCGCGGCACCTGCGACAACCAGCGCAACCTCTCCGACGAGCACGTCAAGAAGATCGCGGAAGGCGGCGGCGTCATCGGCATCGGCTACTGGCCCTGGGCCGTCTGCGGCACCAGCCCGGCCCACGTCGCCCGTGGCGTCGCCCACGTCGTCCGCCTCGTCGGCGCCGACCACGCCGGCCTCGGCTCCGACTACGACGGCGGAACCACCGTCGGCTTCGACACGAGCCAGCTCCCGGCGCTCACCCAGGCCCTGCTCGACGAAGGCCTTACGGAGGCGCAGGTCCGCAAGGTGCTCGGGGACAACGTGCTCCGGGTGCTGTCGGAGAATCTGCCGCCGGCGGGGTTGGCGGCGGGCGAGAGCGAAGGGGCGCGATAGGCGCTCGATCGAACGCCTTGCTCTCGGTATTGATGGGGATGGCTGGGTGTTAGGCGGACACTCTGCCTCGGGGGCCGGGCGCGGATCAGGTTTCGCGTGAACGCGAGTTCCGTGCTCGATTCGGGGAACCATCGCCCTTATCCTTGTTAGGCGATGGAAGACCCCCAACAGCTCTCGATCGATCAGTGCTTCGTGCATCGCCGCGCGCCTTCGCGACGAAGGAAGAAGCCCGGGCGGAAGCCTGCTCCGCGGGCGCGGGCGCGGGTTCGTCATCGGGAGCGGGTGCCGGTTCGGAAGGAGCACCCGGTTCACGTAACGCTCCGCATGCGTCGGGACGTTCCGTCGCTTCGGAATCCGAGGTGGCTGCGCGCGTTTCGCGAGACGCTGGCGCGCGGATGCGAACGGGGCGACTTCCGGGTTGCGCACTACTCGGTCCAGCGCGATCACGTGCACATGATCGTGGAAGCGGCGGACAAGAAGGCGCTCGCTTCCGGAATGAAGAGCATCGGCTCTCGCATCGCGCTGGCGGTAAACCGCGTGTTCCGAAGGAAGGGACGCGTTCTGGACGGGCGTTTCCACTCGGTCGTGCTCGCGACGCCGCGCCAGGTCCGGAACGCGCTCCGCTATGTGCTCCTCAACGACCGGAAGCACCGTCGCCAGCAAGGCGAGCTGCTCAGCGGGAGCGAGGCACCGGATTCCGCCTCTTCCGGTCGCTTCTTCGAAGGTTGGAAGGAGCGGATCAAGGCGATCCCGAAGACCGAAGTCGCACGGCCGAGGTCGTGGCTCCTAGCCAACGGCTGGCAACGAGGCGGAGGCCCGATCTCCCTCTCGGAGATCCCGGGCCAACCCGGCCCGACGGCACGGCTCACAAGCGCCCGAAGCGCGACCCACGAGCGAAGGCCAAGGGAACCACCTCCCCCATCAAGACCGACTGCACGGCGCGCGCGACTCGCCCGGCCCACCCCTCAAGCCGGCGGCGCGTCCCCATCTTCCGCGACCACCGACTCCGCCCCCCCCGCGTCCGGCTCGAAGAACATCTGGATCATCAAGACCGCGACGCCCACGACGATGCAGCAGTCGGCCATGTTGAAGGTCGGCCAGACGTATCCGCCGATCAGACGGAAGTCGAGGAAGTCGATGACTTCGCCGTAGTAGAGGCGGTCCGACAGGTTGCCGAGGGCGCCGCCGAGGATGCCGCCGATGGCGAGCGGAGCGAGGCGCTCTCCGGGCTCGACCTTCGCGAGGAAGTAGAGCAGGAGCACGATCGCGAGGGCGCCGGTGCCAAGGAAGAAGCTCTGGCGGAGATCGTCCGAGAGGGTCGCCAGGAAGCTGAAGGCGCCGCCCGGATTGCGGACGTGGGTGATGTTGAAGAAGCCGTCGATCACCGGCAGGCGCTCGCCGTACGCGAATTGCTCGACGATTGCGATCTTCGTCGCCTTGTCGATCGCGAGGGTGACGAGGAACGTCGGAAGGAAGATCCAGAGCTTGCGGGAGTGGGTCGGCACGCGCGCGAAGGTATCAGATCGAAGGCCCTCGGCCCCCCGGGGCAACACCCGTTTCCTTAAAACGTTACAGAAATTGATCTCTACTAACGGATATGGTAATTAAATGTGCGTGCAGCAACCCACCGCCCGCAGTCTCGTCCTCGACCTGCTCTCGACCCTGCGCGAGGGAACGATGCCCGTGCGGGCGCTCGTCGAGGCGGGGGCCCTGCTCGGGATCGAGGAGAACAACATCCGGGTGAGCCTGGCGCGACTCTACGCGTCCGGGCGGATCGAGCGGGACGAGCGCGGGCGCTATCGGCTCGGCCCGGCGGTCGCGGCGATCAGCGGTCGGCTCCGCAGCTGGCGGGACATCGGCCAGCGTCAGCGCGCCTGGCGCGGCGATTGGCTGGCCGTGCATTGCGCGCGACTCGGTCGCGGCCCGTCGCGGCGCCGGCGCGAGCGCGCGCTCGAGCTGCTCGGCTTCCGGGAGATCGAGACCGGCTTCTCGCTTCGCCCGGACAACCTTCGCGGGGGTCTCGACTCCGCGCGCGAACAGCTCGTCTCGTTGGCGACCGGGGTCGATGCGACGGATACGGCGCTTGGCCGTGTGTTCCTCGTGAGCGATCTCGACCCGGCGAGCGACCTCGAGGCGCGCAGCCTCTGGGACGCGAGCGCGCTCGCCGAGGAGAGCCGCGCCTCCCTGACCGACCTGCGCGACAGCGAGGCGCGCCTGCTCCGACTGTCGGACGAAGAGGCGATGATCGAGTCCTTCGTCGTCGGCGGGCGCGTGCTGCGCCAGCTCGTGCGACACCCGCTGCTCCCGGCGGAGATCCTCGACCCCGCGCCGCTCGACGACCTGCTCGCGTCCATGAAGCACTACGACAAGCTCGGCCGCGCCGCCTGGTCGCGCTTCCTGGCGAAGCACGACGTCCCCCACTTCAACCTGCCGCTCGACACCCGCGACGCGGCCGGCGACCGACCCACCGCGACGCACTGAAGGCGTCCGACCGGAGCCCCACGACATGATGGCCACCGCCCCGCCCCCGGAAGAGATCCAGGAAATGCCCGAAGAGCCGATCCGCGGCAACGCGCATTGGCTGGCGCAATTCACGAGGGAAGAGCGCAAGCAGATCCTCGCCTTCGACGACAAGCGGGCCTGGTTCACGATCGCCTTCAACTGGGGCGTGACCTTCGGTGCGATGGCGCTCGTCGGCGTCTCGAGCGGATTCTGGCTCGCGCTCACGATCCCCCTCGCGCTCTGTCTGATCAGCGGCCGCCAGCTCGGCTGCGCGATCGTGATGCACGACGCCTCCCATCATTCCTTCCTCTCGAACCGCGTCTGGAACGATCGGGTCGGAAACTGGCTCGCCGCCTACCCCACCTGGTCGGACGTCAAGCCCTACCGCCCCTACCACCTGATCCACCACGCCAAGACCGGCACGCAGGGCGATCCCGATCTCTCCCTCACCCTGCCCTTCCCGCTCACGAAGTCCAGCTTTCGCCGCAAGGTCTGGCGGGACCTCTCCGGACAGACCGGCTGGACGCAGATCAAGCAGACCTTCATGCGCGATGTCGGCCTCGGCAATCGTAAGAGCCAGCGCAACCAGGGCCTCAAGCCGGGCGAGAAGCCGGATGTCGGCTGGCACAAGCTGGCACCGGTTGCGCTCACGAACCTCGTGATCTTCGCGGTCCCAGCGAGCTTCGGGCGTCCGGAGCTCTACCTCCTCTGGGTCGTCGCGCTCATGACGGTCTACAGGCTGGTGATCCGGATCCGCGCGATCGGCGAGCACGCCATGTCCGGCCCCGCCGAGGATCCGCTCCGCAACACGCGAACGACCCTGGTCACATGGTGGGAGCGGCTCTTCCTGGCGCCGTGTTTCGTGAACTACCACCTCGAGCATCACCTGCTGATGACGGTGCCCCACTACAACCTCCCGAAGATGCACCGCATGCTCCAGGAGAAGGGCTTGCTCGAGGACGCGCTCGTCACACGCGGCTATGCCGAGGTCCTGCGACGCGCGATCTCGAAGCCGGAGCCCGAGGCGGCCGCGGCCTAACAGGCCGAGGCTTCGCTCCGCCCGCCGACCTTGAGCGCCGCGTCGGCGCCCGCGCGATCGAAGATCGGATCCGGGTTGCGCATCGCCTCGCGATGACACGCCTCGGTCATCTTGATCGCGTGCTCCTGGATCGAGCACGCCGCGTGGTAGCGGGTCTCGTCCCAGTCCCCCGCCACCCGCAGCACTTCCTCGTCGTCCTCGGGGCTCGAGTCCGGATCACCCATCATCGAGTGGAGCGCGCCCACCGCCTGCAACGCGTAGCCTGCGGCCGCGACGCGATCCTCGGGCGCGAGGTGGGGCAGCAGGATCCGCAGGCCGCTCGGAATCGTGAGGGTGTGCACGTAGGCCACCCGAGCAGCCGGCTGCGCGACATAACACCCCGCGGCCCACCGACAGACGACGTCGAGCCAACCGTCGAGCCCGTCCTCGCTCGGCAAGGGCAATCTCTCCACGGCGTCCGCGAACGGTGCCCAGTCGTCGAGCGCCTTCACGACGACGAAGAAGTAACCCAGGCGCGCCTGGACATCGCCGAGGAGCGGCCACGACGCGAGTGCATCCTCGAGCCCTGCCCCCTCGCCCTTCACGCCGGGGCGACCGGGCAGGCGCTGGAACCGCGTCGCCCAATAGGCGAGCCCGTGCGCGACCTCGCGCCGGCGGAGCGCATCGTCTTTCCGTTCGAGGGCGCGCAGACCGTGGACGACGCGCAGGAATCCATGTCCGGCACCGGCGAACACGCCGGGAAGGAGCGCCCCGGCTTCCCGCGCGAGCAGCTCCGAGACCGGTTCCGCTTCGACCAGGGCCTCGAAGGTGGCGATCCAGTCGGGCGCGCGATCGACGTCGCCGAGAGCGTCGCCCCAATCCGCCCGGGCGATCGCTTCGCCTCGCTCGATCGGCGGCAGGCGCGGCGCGTACACGTCGGCGAAGGCCGGGATCTTCGCCTGGTGACCCAGCTGTTCGAGCGCTTCGGCGCCCATCGGACCGTGGTTCGCGAGTCCACCCGCGTACTCGAGGCCGATCTGCTGGAAGCGCTCGAGCGCCTCGTCCAAGTTGCTCATCGATTCTCCGTTGCCACGCGTGGCCCGCAGAGTAGCCGGGGCAGGGCCGCAGGCGGGCCCCATCCAACGCGGACTCCACGTTCGGGGCGAGCTGCTAAGATCCGGCCGCGCGCGCCGCGATTCGCGAAGCGCGCGCACCCGAAGGCAGCAGCCGACGCATCCGCGACTCCGGCCGTCCCGCCTCCCGACACGATCCCCGCCCGACTCCATTCCATCGCGACGAAGCGAACCCGCGCCCGACTCCATCCCGTCTCCGCGCAGCGAAGAGAAAAGGAACGCCCCATGGCCGACGCCGTGAGCCCCACCCAGGTCCTCGATGCCCTCCGCCCCATCATCGACCCCGACTTCCAGAAGAGCATCGTCGACCTCGGGTTCATCAAGGACCTGAAGATCGACGGCGCCGCCGTCTCGTTCTCGATCGAGCTGACGACCCCCGCCTGCCCGGTGAAGGACCAGTTCAAGGCCGCCGCCCAGGAGCGGGTCGGCGCCCTCGACGGGGTCGACGACGTCGACGTCACGATGACCGCGAACACCCGCCAGGCCGGCCGCGCGCCCGGCGGCGAAGGCGACCAGCAGGTGAGCCTGCCGGGCGTGAAGAACATCATCGCCGTGGCCTCCGGCAAGGGCGGCGTCGGCAAGAGCACGACGGCGATCAATCTCGCGCTCACGCTCCGGGACCAGGGCGCCGAGGTCGGCATCCTCGACGCGGACGTCTACGGCCCGTCGCTCTCGCTGCTTGCAGGCGTGCACGGGCGCCCCGACACGACCCCCGATCGCAAGATCATGCCGCTGATCGGCCAGGGCATGAAGCTCATGTCGATGGCATTCTTCATGAACGACGACTCGCCGGTCATCTGGCGCGGCCCGATGGTCCACGGCCTGGTCAAGCAGTTCCTGACCGACGTGAAGTGGGGCGAGCTCGACTACCTGATCGTCGACATGCCGCCCGGCACCGGCGATGCGGCCCTCACCCTCACGCAGATGGCGCCGCTCTCCGGCGCGGTCATCGTCACCACCGCAAACGATCTGTCGTTGATCGACGCGCGCAAGGGACTCCAGATGTTCGAGAAGGTCGGCGTCCCGATCCTCGGCATCGTCGAGAACATGTCGTACTTTTCACCTGCGGACTTGCCCGATCGCAAGTACTACATCTTCGGCCAGGGCGGCGGCGAGCGCGTCGCGAAGGAGCTCGGCGTCGACTTCCTCGGCGAAGTGCCGATCGACCCGCGCATCGCCGAAGACGGCGACGTCGGTCAGCCGATCGTCGTCAGCCAGCCGGACTCGCCGTCCAGCGCTGCACTGCGCAGGATCTCGGGAGAGGTCGCACGAAAGGTCGCGATGCTCGCGGTCCAGAGCCCGCCGGTCGCGGACGGGAACATTACTTGGATCAACTGAGACCTGATCGGCGCTGCGCGCCTCTCGACGCGCCCTTCTGAGCGCGTCTTGCGCTGAGGGCTCTCCCCTAGCCGGCGCGCGTGACTCGCTCTCCGAGCAGTCGTAGACACAACGCGGGCGTGATCGTCACGTCGACGACCCAGGCGATCGCGAGGGTCGCCGCGCCCAGGAGGCCGAACTCGGCCTGGTTCTGGAGGGCGCTCGCGCCGACGACGAGAAGGCCGGCGCAGACGGCGAGCGTCGTGCACGTGATCGCGCGGCCGACGCGCACGAGGGCTTCGCGGAGGGCCGCGTCGCGACCGAGGCCGGCTTCGAGGCCGCGGCGGTACTCGACGACGAGGTGGAGCGTGTCGTCGACGGCGATGCCGAGGACGATCGAGCCCATCAGGGCGGTCGAGTTGTTGAGGGTGATCCCCGTGGCGCCGAGCAGGCCGAAGTAGAGGCCGACCGGCAGCAGGTTCGGCAGCAGCGCGAAGAGCCCGAGCCGAAGCGACCGGAAGTAGAGGACGAGCAGCAAGCCGATCATCGCGCAGGCGAGCGACAGGCTGATCGCCTGGCCGAGGGCGATGCGATCCGCGGAGCGCGTCAGCAGGATCGCGTTGCCGGTCGTGTGGCTGGTGATGCCGTCGGGCAGCTCCGCCAGACGCGCGTCGATCCGCGCGGCGAGGCGGTTGAACTCGCTCGTCTCGGTGGCGGTCGAGCGCACCATGATCGTGATCACCTGGTGCGCGCGGTCGAGGAGCACGTCGAGCTCCTCGTTCGCGCCGAAGAGCAGCAGCTGCGCGACGAGGTTCGCGCTGTCCGGAATCCGGCGGACGGGACCATCTTCCGGCCCGAGGCCGGCATTCAGGACCTCGAGGTACTGCACGACCGACGTCGAGCCCCCGATCTCCGGCTGCTCACCGAGCCACGCCTGCAGCGCCGCGACCTCCCGAAGGAGCTGCGGCTGCTCGAACGCGCGCTTCTCGTCGGCGCGCAGCATCACGAAGAACTGATTCGCGCCCCCGAAGAGCCGGTCGACCTCGTGATAGGCGCGCCGGATCTCCGCGTCCTCCCGGAAATTCTCGATCACCGGCAGGTTGACCTCGATCCGGGTCGCACTCACGAAGGCGAGTCCAGCGACGAGCCCGCCGACGACGAGGATCGGCGTCGCGTTGCGCGCGTCCCAGGCGGCGAGGCGCGAGAAGAGCGCGTCCAGGCGACGGGGGGCGGGCGCCGACGCGAGGGGCGCCGCGCTGCGCGCGAGCAGGAGCGGCGCGAGGGTGAGCGCGGCGAGCAGGGTCGCGCCCGTGCTGACCGCGGCGAACACGCCGAAGCCGCGGATCACCGCCAGGCCGTTGCTGGTCAGGGAGAGGAAGCCGGCAGCGGTCGTCAGCGCGGTGAACGTGATCGGGAAAGCGGTATGCGCGAGGGCGCGGAGGGCGCGATCGGCGGGCGTCCCCGCCTCGTCGTCGGCGACGAAACCGGCGACGACGTGGGTCGAGTAGGCGAAGCCCAGGGCGAGCACGAGGGGCGGGATCAGGGTGGTCACGATGTTCAGGTCGTGGCCGACCCAGCCCATCAAGCCGACCGTCCACAACAGGCCGAGGGCGACGGACGCGAGCGGCACCATGCCGAAGCGAACGCTGCGAAAGAATCCGCAGCTGAGCACGCTCATCAGCACGAACACGATCGGGACCATGACCGTGAGCTCGCCCTCGAGCAGCCGCCCGACCTCCGCCTTCACGTGCGGCGTCCCCGCCATCACGACCTGCATGTCCGGCGCACTCTCGCGCGCCGTCGCGAGCACGCCGAGGTCGAGGCCGCGCGCCAGGAACTCGTCTTCGGGCAGGCGCGCGAACGTCACGAGGATCGCGGTCGCGCGTCCGTCCGCGGACACGAAGGAGCCCGCCCGCAACGGATCTTCGACGAGCTCGTCCCGGAGCGCGAGCGCCTGCGCGTCGGTCGTGACCCGGTCGTCGAAGAAGCCCGAGATCTCGACGTCGTCCTCGATGGCCCGAAGCCGAACGGCGGTCGCCAGACTCTCGACGCGCTGCACGCCATCGGCGCGCTCGAGGGCGTCGCTCGTCCGCTCGAGGGTCGCCAGGCCCTCGGGCGTGAAGAGCGCACCCGAGATCAGCGCGACCACGACCACGTCGTCGCTGCCGAACCGTTCGAGCAGCTCCTCGTAGAACCGCCGCGCGGGATCGTCCGCCGGCAGCATCTCGTTGAGCGACGGATCGATCCGGATCCGCGGCTGTCCCGTCAGGGGATCCACGATCCCGGCGAGGGCAATGAGCGTGAGGGCGACCAGCCCAGCGGCCACGACACGGCGGGCCGCGAGGAGCCGCTCGGCGAAGCGCCTTGCGCGGCTCAGCGTCCCAGGGCCCCGCGCGTGAACTGCGCGGCGGGCAGATCCGCGACGCTCTCGAACTCCTGCACGCGGATCACCGTCTGCGTCTCGCGCCGGTGGTCCTTCATCACGAAGACGTAGGGGAGCTTCGCGCCGTCGACTTCACGGATCTCCGCGATCGGCGCGTGCAGCTGCTTGCGGAGCTGCTCGTCCCGTCCGTAGAGATCGAGCTGGAGCGGCAGGCAGGTCTCCTGGTCGACGTAGGTCAGCACCCGCGAATACTCCGAGCGATCCTCCGGCTTCGGCACCGCCTCGAGCAGCCACGCCGGACGATCCCCGATCGCCGCGAGGCCGATCACCTCGAGATTCGCGCGGTCGAGGGGATCGCGGAGTCGCTTCAAGTCCTCGTAGCTGAAGTCCGTGCCGAGCACCGGCCCGCGCAACCGCTTCGAGCGAACGCGCCGCACCTTCTCGATCTCGGGGAGGCGCAGGAAGAACTCGGGCTGGTCGGCTTCCCGGTCGACGATCAACAGCGCGGTGCCCGCGGTCTCCGCCGGCTCCGACACGCGCAGCACGACCTGCGACAACGCGGGTGCGCCATCGGCCTCCGCGTCCTTCCGCCAGCGCATCTCCGCGCGGGACGTGGTCGACTCGCCGGTCCGGTCGAAGGCTTCGACCTGGAAGTCGAGCACCCCGGCCGCATCGGGCAGGTTGCGGGTCACGCAGGCCTCGATCTCGGCGAGGGTCGCGCCGGCGCCGGGCACGACGGCCTCCGCTCGGGCGGCAGCCGGCGCGAGCGAGGCGAAGAGCAGACAGACGAGGCTGCGCACGAACCGGTTTCCCGGCCCGCGACGTCCCCCTTGCGCGCGCGCGATCCTGCTCGTCATGTCGTGTGGTCGACCCTTCGCGGAGTCGGTGTCACCGCCCCGGCGGAAGGTTCCGGCAGCGATGCAGCACCGTCGACCTCCGGGTCCCGAAAGGACCCGACTCGGTCGGTCGTGGAGTCGGATCGAACGACGGGCGCCGAAAGTTGACGCCGATCTGACGATCCGGCGGCGGGGTCGACCAGAAACCGGTGCCGGAAGCCTCAGCTCGGCGGCGGACCGATCAGGAGATCCGGGTACAGGATCGGGACGGCCGCGACCGGCCGCTGGCTCGCGGCGTCGAGGAAGGCCTCGAACTCGAAGCGCTGCAGCTCGACCCGCGGCGGTGGCGCGAAGAAGGCGTCCGGGAACTCGAGGCCGAAGATCCAGTTCTGGTAGTCCATGTCGACGGTGGCCGCGGTCGACCGATCGAAGGTCTCGACCCGGAGCGGGACCTGCGGCACGCCGGCGGTCACCCAGACCTTGCGACGTCCGCGCTCGTCGGTGATCTGCCAGATCTCTCCCTTGCGCGAACCGAAGAGCAGCTCCTCGATCTTCTCGCCGCCTTCGGCCTGGACTTCCTCGAGTTCGAACGCGAAGGGGCGCTCACGCCCGACGTCCGCTGCGAGCGCGCGTTCGGACCGGGCGATGTCGAGTCCCTTGCCGGTCAATCCGTCGTACACGATGTAGCGACCGCCCGCGACGATCGTGACGATGGGGTGCCCGCCGACCAGGGTACGCGCGAGCATGTCGGGTCCGCGGGACCAGTAGTCGATGACCCGCATGCCCATGTCACCGCGCACGTGGGCGGTCGTGTGATAGGTGTTCGGCGCGGATTGGGCGGCCGGGGCTGCTTCTTCCTGCGCACCAGCGAGGGAAGCGATCACGAGCGCCAGGATCCCCCCGATCGCGGCCGCGGCCGCCCGCCCCCCGCTTCGAGTTCGTTCGGCCTCACTCATCGTCTGCCTCGCTCGATCCCGCACCTGCGTCCCCCTCGCTCTGCTCGACTGCGGACACGCCCGCGAGCAACGCCTCGATGGGTGGCGCCGCCATCGTTTCCGGCACCGGCAGCCCGAGCAACCGGAGGACGGTCGGCGCGATCGAAAGGTTCGAAACACGTCCGAGCCGCGTCCCAGGCACGACGCCGCGGCCGCGCGCGACGAGCAGCCCCGCCATCGTAGGCGAACGGGAATCGTAGCCGTGAAAGCCCGCGAGATCGCGGCTGCGGCGGCTGACGATCGCCGTGCCCAGGGGCGCCCGGACGACCACGTCGCCGAAGCGCGGATCGCCCACGTGCCAACTCAAAGGCGCGTCGGTCCGAGGCCAGGCCTCGAGTCCCTCTGCCCGCACGATCGCGACGGCGCGCGTGATCGCCTGGTCGCCCGATCCCTGGGAGAAGAAGAGGCTCGCGAAGCCCCCGATCCCGAAGACCCGCGCGCGCACGCCCCCGTCCCGCAGCCGATCGCCGAGCAGCACCCGGCGCTCCGCGCCGACCATGCCGTGATCGGACACGAAGATCAGGGTCGTCGTTCCGAACAGGTCTCGGCGCTCCATCTCGCGAATCAATCGGGCGATCTGCACGTCCTGCGACGCCAGGCTGCGGATCACCTCCGGCGAGTCGGGACCGTGGTCGTGACTCTCGTGATCCGCGCCGTGGAACCACGCCACGATGAGCCGCGGCCGAAGGGCCGGATTGGGCTCGGCGAGCCACGCGAGGATCCGGTTCACCTTCGTCTTCTCGAGGGTGCGCGAGGAGAATTTCCGGCTGTCGCTCGGCCCGGGCCCGCCCGACCAGGGCCCCTCCGAGCCCACCCAGTAGTAGGAGGCCGCCTTGATCCCGCTGCGCTCGGCGACCGACCAGATCGGCTCCGCTTCGATCCACTCGTGGGGCGCGCTTCGCTGGAAGGGTCCGCGGTCGGGGTCCACGAACGAGTTGTTCACGAGGCGATGCACCTCGGGTCGCACGCCCGTCGCGAGGCTCACGTGGTTCGGGAACGTGTTGGAGGGATCGACCGGCACGAGTCCCTCGGCGCGGGCGCCGGCTTCGCCGAGCGCGACGAGGCTCGGGAGGCGCTGCGGCGTCAGGTCCGCAGGACGCGTGCCATCCAGGGAGATCAGGACGACGGTCGGCAGCGTGTGCGCCGGCCGCGCCTTCGGAGACGACTCGGCCCGACTCCCGACCGCCACCCCCGCAGCGAAGGCGACCGCAAGCAGCATCCGAAGGCGTGCCCGTAGGCGAGGCATTCCGCGACCCCCTGGTTCGCCGCCGCACGGCGTGCGCGCCGGCCGTCGCGCGGGATGCGCGCCGAGGGACGGGAACTTACCATCCGCCGCGAATGTTGAGCGCACTCACGATCGCCGGCTCCGATCCCACCGGAGGTGCCGGCCTCCAGGCGGATCTTCAGGTCTTCCGCTCCTTCGGCGTGCACGGCGGGGCCGTGCCGACCGCGTTGACCGTTCAGGACGGGCTGCGCGTGGGCCAGGTCCTGCCGGTCTTTCCGAGCTCGCTGCTCGAGATGCTCCGGACCACGATCGACGCGATCCGCCCGGCGGCCATCAAGATCGGCATGCTGGGCACCGACGATGCCGTCCGGAACACCACCCTAGCCCTCGGCCCCTTTCCGGACGTCCCCGTCGTGATCGACCCGATCCTGATGGCGAGCGACGGCAGCGCCCTGCTCGAACGGCGCGCCTATCCCGCCCTGCGCGACCTCGCCTTCCGGCGCACGCTCCTCACCCCGAACTGGCCTGAGATGGAGACCCTCGTCGCGAACGCCCTGCCCCGACGCCGAGACGGCGAGGCCGCGGCCCGTCAGCTCACCGCGGATCTCGAGCTCGGGGGATTGCTCCTGAAGGGCGGACACCTGGACGGAGACGCGGACGACCTGCTGGTGCTGCGGCGCGATGACGGAACGCTCGACGCCGAGTGGCTCCCGGGCGAACGCATCGCCGGCGACCCGGTCCACGGCACCGGCTGCGCACTGTCCGCCGCGATCGCCGCGGGACTCGCGAAGGGACAATCGATTCGCGACGCCGTCGTGGCCGCGCGCGCCTTCGTGCGCGAGGCGATCAGCGATGCGCAAACGCTCCACAACGGCGCCCGGATCCTCTCCCTCTCGTGAGCGACGACGATCCCACACCGCTCCGAAGCGACGCGCCGCGCCCGACCTACGAAGCCGGGCTCACGGGCGCCCGGAGCGAAGAAGCTGCCTGGCAGCGGCGCTCGTCCCTCGCTTCGAACGCACGCCTCGCGTGCTTCCTGTTGCTCGCCGGAGCGGGCTGGATGGCGTTCGGAACCCACGCGCTGCCGCGCTTCGCGGTGGTGCCTCCGCTCGTCGCCTTCGTCGCCCTGGTCATCGTGCACGACCGCATCCTCCGCCGGGCCGCGCGGGCGACCCGCGTGCGCTGCTTCTACGAGGACGGGCTCGCACGCCTGGACGATGCCTGGGTCGGCCGCGGCGACACCGGCGCGCGTTACCTCGATCCGGCGCACCCCTACGCGCCGGACCTCGACGTGTTCGGCCCGGGCTCGCTCTTCGAGCTGCTCGCGACCACGCGCACCAGCCCCGGGAGCGACCGGCTCGCCGCCTGGCTCGCGGAGGCGGCGCCGCCGGACGAGGTGCGCGCACGGCAGGCTGCGGTCGCGGAGCTGCGGCCGCGCCTCGCGATGCGCCTCGACATGGCCCTGGCCGGCGACGAGGCGGGTTCGACGGAAGCGCAGGAGGCCCTCGAGCGCTGGGCCGCCGCGCCGGCCGCGGGACTCCCGCGCGTGCTCTCCCTGCTCGCGATCGTCGCGAGCGCGCTCTCCTTCGGCGGGATCGGGCTCTGGATCGGGACGGGCGCCGGCCCGGTGCCCTTCGTCGCGGCGCTACTGCTGCAGGCGGGCCTCGCGCTGGCCTTCCGCGGCCGCGTGCAGCCGGTGCTCGCGGCGGCCGAGACGCCGGTCGAAGCCCTCGCTCGAACGGCGGCGCTCCTCGCCTGTGTCGAGCGCGAGTCCTTCGAATCCCCTCTGCTCGCGCGACTCGTCGAGTCGCTCCGCACGACCGGGCGGCCGCCTTCCGGTGAGCTCGACGCATTGCAGCGCCTGGTCGACCGCAGGGATGCGCGTCAGAACCAGTTCTTCGCACCGATCGCCGCGCTGCTCATGTGGGGCACGCATACCGCCCTCGCCCTGGAGGCCTGGCGCGCGCGCTGCGGGCCGCGGCTCGCGGTCTGGGTGGCCGCGGCGGGCGAGATCGAGGCGCTCTGCGCCCTGGCCGGTTACGCCTACGAGCATCCCGACGATCCGTTCCCGGAGATCGTCGACGAGGGCCCCGTCTTCGAAGGCGAGGCGCTCGGCCACCCGCTGCTTCCGTCCGCGCGTTGCGTGCGGAACGACCTGCGCCTCGGAAGCCCGGAGGCGACGAGCGATCCGGGCACGCCTCGCGCGCTCGTCATGAGCGGCTCGAACATGTCGGGCAAGAGCACGATGCTGCGCACGGTCGGGTGCAACACGATCCTCGCCCTCGCAGGCGCACCGGTTCGCGCCACGAGGCTTCGCCTCTCTCCCCTGCGGATCACGGCCTCGATCCGGATCGTCGATTCGCTCCTGGACGGCCGCTCGCACTTCATGGCCGAGATCGTGCGGCTGCGGCAGGTCGTCGAGATTTCCCGGGGCCAGCCGCCGGCCCTCTTCCTGCTCGACGAGATCCTGCACGGCACGAACTCCCACGACCGGCTGATCGGCGCCGAGGCGGTGATCAGAGGGCTCGTCGAACACGGCGCCCTCGGCATCGTCACCACCCACGATCTCGCGCTCACCCGCATGGTCGAGTCGAGCGAGGGCCGCATGGCCAACGTCCACTTCGAGGACCATCTCGAAGAAGGCGAGATGGAATTCGACTACCACCTGCGCACGGGCATCGTCGAGAAGAGCAACGCCCTCGCCCTCATGCGTTCGGTCGGCCTCGACGTCTGAGCCCGCCGGCGCGATCCACGCATCGACATCCAGAAGGAGTCCGCATGTTCCGTCTCACGCACCTCGTCACGCTACTGCTCGTGCCCGCGCTGCTCGGCGCCTGTCTCGTTCCGACGAACGGCGCTCAGCCGGTCTCCGCCGCGCCCGATCCGCGGGAAGAGAATCCGTGGTTCGCGTCGGGGCGCGCGGCGGTCGGCCAGGCCGCGCCGATCGTCGCCGGCCGACCAGCCGCGAAGAACGTGATCCTCTTCGTCGGCGACGGAATGGGCATCGCGACGGTGACTGCCGCACGCATCCTCGAGGGCCAGCGCAAGGGCGGCACCGGCGAGGAGAACCGCCTCTCCTTCGATGCCTTCCCCCACGTCGCCTTCTCGAAGACCTACAACGTCGACGCCCAGGTCTCGGACTCGGCGTCCACCATGACCGCGATGGTGTCGGGCGTGAAGACCGTGACCGGCGTGCTCGGCGTCGACGAGACGATTCTACGCGGCGATCACACGAGCGTCGCGGCGGCGCGGATCGACACCATCCTCGAAGAAGCGGAGCGGCGTGGCCTCGCGACGGGCGTCGTCTCGACCGCGACCGTGACCCACGCGACGCCGGCGGGTTGCTATGCGCACGTGCCCTTCCGCTTCTGGGAGAGCGATCGGCGCATGAGTGAGGCGGCCCGGGAGGCCGAGTTCCCCGACATCGCGCGGCAGCTGGTGGAGTTCGCCGACGGTGACGGGCTGGAAGTCGCGCTCGGCGGCGGACGGCGTCACTTCCGGCCCGGCGGTACGCCGGACCCCGAGGACGCGACTCGGCCGGGCGAGCGCGCGGATGGTCGCGATCTGACCGCCGAGTGGGTCGCCGGTCGGGACGGGGCCGCGTACGTCTGGAACCGCGAACAGCTCGCCGCGATCGATCCCGCGACGACCGGCCCGCTGCTCGGGCTCTTCGAGCCCGGTGACATGAACTGGGAGACGGACCGCGCGGGCGACGAGTCCGGAGAGCCGAGCCTCGCCGAGATGACGAGCGTCGCGATCGAAGTGCTCTCACGGGACCACGACGGGTTCTTCTTGATGGTCGAGGCGGGTCGCATCGACCACGGGCACCACGCCGGCAACGCGCGCCGGGCGCTCGACGACACCATCGCGTTGTCGGACGCCGTGCGCGCCGCGGTCGAGAAGGTCGACCTCGACGACACACTGATCGTCGTGACCGCGGACCACAGTCACACGCTCACGATCTCCGGCTACCCCAAGCGCGGCAATCCGATCCTCGGCAAGGTCGTCGGCGTGGACTGGATCAGGCAGACCGGAGACGTCGTCGCGAAGGACGGCCTCGGGCAGCCCTACACGACGCTCAGCTACGCGAACGGTCCGGGCTATACCGGCGCGAGCGACGACCAACCCGAAGGCGCCCATCGCTGGGGTCACCGACCGTGTGAAAGCATGACCGGCCCGTGCAGCTTCCAGGGCATCGCCGAGGGCCGACCCGACCTGTCGGAGGTCGACACCGAGGACGCCGCGTTCATGCAGGAGGCGACGGTGCCCATGAGCAGCGAGACGCATGCCGGCGAAGACGTGCCGATCTTCGCGACGGGCGCCCGCGCGGCTCTCTTCCACGGCGTGCGCGAGCAGCACTACATCTACCACGCGATGGTGGAGGCCTTCGGTTGGACGCGCGCCGGCGTGCCCACCGACTGACGGGCGCGATCGCGACACACCCCCGTGTCGCGCGCCCCGGGGCATGGTCCGAACGGGTTAGTCGATCATCCACAGCTCGCCAACGACGTGATCGTCGCGCGACACCCACTCGTGTCGCGGCGTCGGTGTGTCGGAATTTCGACGCTGCGAGGGCCCGGAGCGCGGCGGACGCCCCCCACTCTCGTGGCCGGGCGCGTCCGCGGAGAAGCATCTCGCGATCATTTCGAGCCTTTCGGGCGCATTCGGCGTGTCCGGACCGAAGGGAATTCCCTTCTCTCGGGCCGCTAGGCGGGCCGCAGCTCGTACGAGATCGGAAGAAACGTCGTTCCGAAATCGCCAGATGACGCCTTCCTGTGTACGCCCTAACACGAATCGGGGCGTTCCCCCTTCGTTGCCATCGCGCGACCCGACGATTCTCCCTAGTTCGTCGTACTCGAAACGGATGGCCAGAAGATCGACGACGATCGATAGTCCGAATGCACCATGTGTTAATCGCGACACTGCGGAACTTTATTCGAATCGGGCAACATAATCTCCGCATCCGCCAGAGATGGCGGTACTATGACTCCAGCGCCTGATTCGACGATCCGTCAGGAACGAACTCAAAGACCTCCGACGACGACCTGCTCCTCCAACCGCCGCTCACGCCGCCATCGCCGCTCCGCTCTCGTCGTCACTCCAACACACTGGCCAGGTCAGAATTCGCTCCACGGAATCGTCCAGCACCGAGGACATGAAGATGATCGAGCACCCCAACTCGCTTCTCCTTCACCACTGCCTTCAAGCGGCGAACGCAGGCGACCGGCAGACCCTCCGCGCACTCTGGTCCGACGACATCGTCTGGAACGTGAAGACGGGCCCGTGGCAGGGCGAGTTCAAGGGTCCGGACCAGATCTTCGAATACCTGGCGGATCTCGGTGACCTCGGGAGCACCGGCGTCCAGACCGAGGTCGAAGACGTGATGGTCAGCGACCGTCGTGCCGCCGTGATCTGCCGCTCCCAGGTGGCCCGCGGCGAGCAGGAGCTCGACGCGCGCTTCGTCGTGATCGCGACCATCGAGGATCGGCGGATACACCGCATGACGAGCATCCCGATCGACGGCAACCGCGTCGATGCATTCATGACGGGCGACGCCGCCTGATACCGTCGGAGTTCCGTCGGAGTCAGTCGGAGCCTGACGCCCGGGCCTCAGCCGCTTCGAGCTTCGCCAGCAGCTTTTCCCAGATCCCACCGAAGGCCCCGTTGCTCATCACGAGCACGACGTCGTCGGAGCGACGGCCGGCGACCACCCAGTCGACGATGTCGTCGATCTCGGCGAACGCCGCGGCTTCCCGCCCCTGCCCACGGAGCGACTCGGCGACGGCTTCCGCCGACAGGCACTCGGTCACCTCGCCCGTGATGCTGTAGATGGGCTCGTCGCCGACCTCGGCGATCGCCGCGCGGTCCGCCGCGAGCAGCGCGTCCACGTAGTCGTCCTGGAAGATCGCGCGGCGGCTGGTGTTGGTCCGCGGCTCGAGGAGCGCGACGACCCGACTGCCCGCGTGGCGCTGGGCGATCGCTTCGATCGTGCCCTTCACCGCGGTCGGATGATGGGCGAAGTCGTCGATCACGGTCACGCCCGCCGCGACGCCGCGGATCTCCTGGCGGCGCTTCACGCCCCGGTGGTCGCGCAGCGCTTCGATCAGCTCCTCGACTGGAACGCCCTGCCCTTCGAGCGCCGCGAAGACGGCGGCGATGTTCTCCGCGTTGTGCGCGCCGAAGAGCGGACTCTCGACTTCCCACGATTGGCCGGAGGCCGCGTCGCTCAGCTGGAAACGTAGTCCGCCCTCGCCCGGCGTGAGCTGCGAGGCCCACCAGCGCACGCCCTCGGGCGCGTCTTCGCCGGGCGTGCGCTCGACGCCGTACCCGACGACCTCACAGGCCGCGCCCGATACCACATCGCGAACGCCCTCGTGGGTCATGGCGGCGACGATCCGGGCACCCGCCGGCATCGACCCCACCAGCTCGCGGAACGCCTCCTTCACGTGATCGAGGTCGCGATAGATGTCGGCGTGATCGAACTCGACCGAGGTCAGGATCAGCGTGTCCGGCTTGTAGTGGAGGAACTTCGGGGTCTTGTCGAAGAACGCGGTGTCGTACTCGTCGCCCTCGACGACGAAGTGATCGCCCGCCCCTTCCCGAAACGATCCCTCGAAGTCGAGGGAGATCCCGCCGACGAGGAGCGAGGGATCGCGCCCGGTCGCGAGCAGCAGATGCGCCGCGAGGTTCGTCGTGGTCGTCTTGCCGTGGGTCCCGCTCACGGTGATGCAGTGGCGATGCGCGATCGCCAGCTCGTAGAGCGCGTCGGAGAACGAGCGATAGGGCACACCGGACTCGATCGCGGCGACCGCCTCCGGATTGTCGGCGCGCACCGCGTTCCCGATCACCACCAGGTCCGGCGCGCGACCGCTCGCACCCTCGGCCAGATGCGCCGGATCGAAAGCCTCGTGCGGCGTGATTCCCCAGTCCGCGAGCGCCGTCGACATCGGCGGGTAGAGCTTCTTGTCCGAGCCCGTGACCTCGATCCCGCGCGCCTTCACGAGCCCGGCCAGGGAGCCCATGCCGGTGCCCCCGATCGCGACGAAGTGGACGCGGCGCAGGGCGCCCGAGTCGAAGGGGCGCTGATGGTCGAGCCTTTCGGTAGTCATCCAGCCGTGAAGGCGTCGACGATCGCGTCGTGGATCTTCGGGCGGAGCGTGAATTTGCTTCGCTTCACGACCTGGTGGATCCGGTTCGTGAGCATCACGACGATCAGCTCGCGCTCGAGATCGATCCACAGGCTGGTCCCCGTGAAGCCGGTGTGGCCAACGGACTTGTCCGAGAAGAGCTCGCCGGAGGTCGAGACGCCCTTGGTCGGCGTGTCCCAGCCGATCGCCCAGTCGGAGGATTCCGGGATGAGCTGCTTCTCGCAGAACTCCCGCACGCGCTCCTGGGGCAGCGAGTCGTTCCGTCCGTGGTAGGCGTCGAGGAAGAGCTGCGCGAAGCGCATCACGTCGTCTGCGGTCGAAAAGAGGCCGGCGTGGCCGGCGACGCCGCCCATCGCGAAGCAGTTCGGGTCGTGGACCTCGCCCCAGACGATGCGCTCGCGCCAGGCGCAGTTCTCGGTCGCGGCGACCCGGCTGCGGATCGCCTCGGGGGCGGCCTGGGAGCCGTCCACCGGAATCGGGAAGAAGCGCGTGTCGACGAGGCCGAGGCGCGTGAAGATCCGCGACTCGCAGAACTCGTCGAAGGGTTGTTTGGCGACCTCTTCCACGAGCGCCGCGAGCGCGATGAAGTTGAGATCGCCGTAGACGGCGGCGGCGCCCGGCTCGTGGACCGGTGCGCTGCGCAGCACGCGGTCGATGATCCACGCGCGGCCTTCCGGGGTGCCGATCAGGCGCTCGCCGGTCTTGCGCTCCTTCTGGATCAGCAGTTCGTGGAACTCGCGGATGGGCTTGAGACCCGCCGCGTGCGTGAGGAGGTGACGAATCGTGACCTCTTCCTTCCCGCGTTCGGCGAAGGTCGGCAACACCTTCGCGACCGGGTCGTCGAGGGAGATCGATCCCTCCTCGATGAGCAGCATGATCGCGGTCGTCGTCGCCATCGGCTTGGTCAACGACGCGAGGTCGAAGATCGTGTCCCGGCGCATCGGCAGACGCTCGGGGCGCGCAGCCGCGAGACCACGCACCCAGGAGTACTCGAGGACTTCGCCCTCGCGCGGCATCCGCGCGAGCACGACGGCGCCCGGGATCTCCTGCTTCTCGATCGCCTTGTCGAGAGCGGTCTCGACCTTGCCGAGCTTGCGCTCGATGAGACTCCGCCTCATGCGTGCCTACCCCCCCATTGGCCGCGAACCCTACCGCGAAGTCACCGCCGCTTCCAGAATCTCGAGCTCCCCGCGCGCTCCGTCGAGCGCGGCGCGCCCGGCGAAGGGCCACGGCCGGTTCTCGGCGCCGTGGCCGAAGGGCAGACCCGCGACGACGGGCACGCCGAGCTCGCCGAGGACTTCGCCCATCAGCCGCTCGAGGGTCCACTCGGGATTCCGCTCGTCGTCACAATCCGTGAAGCTGCCGAGCGCCACGCCGACGACGCGCTCGAGCTTTCCCGCAGCGCGCAGCTGCTGGAGCATCCGGTCGATTCGGTAGGGCAGCTCGGTGATGTCCTCGAGCATCAGGATCGCGTCGCGGGTGTCGAGCTCCCAGGGTGTCCCGAGGCTCGCGACGCAGACCGTCAAGGAACCGCCGACCAGCCGGCCCTCCGCCCACCCGTCCGCGAGGGTCTTGCCCTCGTAGCGCGGCAGTGGCCCGGTTCCCTGCAGCGCCCGCACGAGCGCGGATCCGGCTTCGCCCTCGAGGCTGCCCGGCTTCTCGCACATGGGACCGTGGATGCCGAGCAGGCCCGCGCGTTCGCGCTGCCAGAGGAGCAGCGTCGTGATGTCGCTGTAACCGACGAGGGGCTTCGCGGCCTTGCGGAAGACGTCGGCGTCGAGGCGGTCGATGATCCGGTGACAGCCGTAGCCGCCACGCGCGCAAACGATCGCGTCGACGTCCGGGTCGTTCACGAAGCCCATCAGCTCCTCTGCACGGCGTGCGTCGGAGCCGGCGAGGTAGCCGTCGCGGTCGAGCACGTCGTCACGGGTGACGACGCTGAAGCCCAGGCGTTCGAGGCTCGTGCGGCCGCTGTCGAGGGCCTCGGGGTCGAGGGGGCCCGCGGGCGCGGCGAGCGCAATCGTCGCGCCGGGGCGCACGGCGCGCGGTCGTCGAAGGCTCGGCATCTAGAAGCCGCCGGGTTCCGTGTCGGGACCGAAGCCGCCGCCGCCGCCGAACACGTCCGGCCCGCCGTAGCCGCCGTCGTCGGGGGGCGGCGGTGCGAAGTCACCGTTCGGGGCGTCCTCGTAGGGGTTGTCCGAGAGCGGCCAGTCGCGGAACTGCGCGAAGCGGCCTTCGAACTCGAGCTTGACCGTGCCGGTCGGGCCGTTGCGCTGCTTGGCGATGATCAACTCGGCCAGGTTCTCGAACTCCGTCTCCTTGTTGTAGACGATGTCGCGATAGATGAAGGCGATCACGTCCGCGTCCTGCTCGATCGCGCCGGACTCACGCAGGTCGGCGAGCATCGGTCGCTTGTCGTCCTTGCGGGTCTCGGGGCCGCGGTTCAGCTGGGACAGCGCGATCACCGGGATGTTCAGCTCCTTGGCGAGTCCCTTGAGACCGCGCGAGATCTCCGAGATCTCCTGCTCGCGGCTCTGGGTGTTGCGGTCGCCGCGCGCGAGCTGGAGGTAGTCGACGATCACGCAGTCGAGGCCCTGCTGGGAATACAACCGCCGACACTTCGCGCGCATCTCGAGCACGGACGCCGCGCCGGTGTCGTCGATCCAGATCCCGGCCTCGGCGAGACGACCCGCCGCGGACATCAGCCGCGAATGTGCGTCGGTCGAGATCAAACCGCTTCGGAAGAGACCGAAGTCCACCTGGGAATCGGTCGAGAGCATGCGCATGACGAGGGAGCGGGTCGTCATCTCGAGGGAGAAGATCGCGACCCGCTTGCCGTGATCGATCGCCATGTTGCGCCCGACGTTCAGGGCGAAGGCCGTCTTACCCATCGAAGGCCGGGCGGCGAGGATGAAGAGGTCGCCGGGCTGCAGGCCGCCGGTCATCTCGTCGAGTTTTTCATAGCCGGTCGTGAGACCGGTGAGCTCGCCCGAGCGGTTCATCAACATGTCGATGTGATTGACCGCATCGTGCATCTCGACCGAGATCGGCGAGAGACTCGTGCTCGCCTTCTCGGTCGAGAGACCGAAGATCCGACTCTCGGCCTCGTCGAGCAGCGTGTCCGCGGGCTCGCCGGTCTCGTAGCCGAGGCCGACGATCTCCGCCGCGGTCGAGATCAGGGAGCGCTTGATCGCGCGGTCGCGCACGATCTTCGCGTAGTGGATGATGTTTGCCGGGGTCGCCTCGTAGTCGGCGATCTCCGCGAGGGCAACCGCACCTCCGACGCTGTCGAGGAGCGACTCGCCCTTCAAGTAGGCGGCGAGGGTCGTCAGGTCGACCGGCTGGTTGTCGTCCTTGAGCCTGACCATCGAGCGATACAGGATCTGGTGGGACGGGTGGTAGAAATCCTCTTCGCGGACCTCGGTCACGACGGAATGGATCGCGTCGTTGTCGAGCAGGACCGCAGACAGAACGGCCTTCTCGGCCTCGATGTCGTGGGGCGGAATGCGGCCGGTGATCTCGTCGGGGGCGCGATCTCCGCCTCGCCCAACACCGTCGCGGCGCTCCCCGCGTCCTTCACGATCGCCGAACTCGGCCAATGGAACCCAACCCCCCTTCCGATCCCGCACCGGTCCCGGCGCGGTCCCGGATGATACCACCCGCCCAAGGGGGTGGGACGCTACTGCGGGCTCGAGCGTTCCTGAATCGGATGCCCGGTCGATTGCATTCTCCGGGGGCTCCGCGCAGGATGGAAGCGGGAAGGGATTCGCGTGCCGCAGCATGGCGCTCGGCCGGCCCTCCCGTGTCCCACGACTCCGGAGGTCGCCATGACCCGCAATCGCACCTGCTCGCTGGCTCTCGTTCTCGCCCCGGTCCTCCTCCCCGTGTCCGCTTCTGCGCTCCTGATCGACGATTTTGAGTCCGGTGACTTCTCGATCACCGACACCACCCCCGCCGCCAACCCGCCGCCGAGCGACTTCCAGGGTGGCCTCTCCGGGGTCCACGCCGGATCCCGCGAGAGCTTCGCGAACCTCTCGAACGGCTCGTCGCTCACGGCTTCCGTCTCCGGCGGCGCGCTCACCATCAGCGCCCCTACCGGCTCCGGCGGCTACTTCCGCACCTGGTGGGATGGCACGGCGAACGACCTCTACGACCCGGTCGGTGCCTACTCGATCGACCTGACCGAGGGCGGCACGATCGACCGCTTCGCCCTCGACGTGCTGGCGGTGACCGGCACCGTCGAGCTCTACATCGGGGTTTCGAGCCCCGGCTCCGGCGGCGGCACGACGATCGAGCATTTCACGGTCAGCACGCCGGGCGTCGTCGAATTGCTCTTCGCGGACTACTCGGCGAGCGCAGACTTCACCGACGTCGACACGATCGTGATTCAGGCGAACGGTCCGGCCGGCATCGGTAGCGGCGACAGCGTCACCCTCGAGAGTCTCTCGACGATCCCGGAGCCCGGCACGGCGCTCCTGCTCGGGCTCGGGCTCGCGGGTCTCGCGCGACGCACGCGCCGAGAGACAGACGGCGGCCTCGTGCGACGCGGGCGCTGAAAGACGAACGCCCGCCCCGCGCGAGCGGGACGGGCGATGGATTCACGCGAGGCGCGAACGGGGCGACGTCAGTCGTCCTTCTCTTCGCTCTCTTCGTCGGCCGGCGGCGCCGGGGATTCGGGCTCGAACCCGAGGCTGCCGTCGGCGCCCGCTTCCTCGACCTCGGGCGGCGGCGGCGGTGTGTTGGCCGCAACGACGGTGACCTTGAAGTCGGCCATCACGTCGCTGCGCAGGCGCACGCTGACCGTGTGCTCGCCGATGCTCTTGATCGGCTCGGAGAGCTGGATCTTGCGGCGGTCGACTTCGAGGCCCTTCTCGGCGATCAGCTCCGCGAGATTCGCGGCGGTGACCGAACCGAAGAGCTTGCCCTCGTCGCCAGCCTGGGCCGTGACCTCGAGCTTCATGCCGTGGAGCTTGTTCTTGACCGCGTTCAGGTCAGACAGCTCCTTGGCCAGCTTCTCGTTGATGACCCGCTTCTTGTGCTCGACCTCGTTGACCCGCTCGGCGGTGGCGATCATCGCCATACCCTTCGGGATGAGGTAGTTGCGCGCGTAGCCCGGCTTGACCGTAACGATCTCTCCGGCGTCGCCGAGGGCGTGCACGTCCTCACTGAGGATGACCTGGACGGTGCCCATGTCGCTCTCCTTGCCCCACGGTCGTGCACCGGAGGCCGGTGCATCGATCGCAGAGCGATCGAAAGTTAGAAGTGGGAGGGGGCGTACGGCAGCATCGCGAGCTGCCGGGCGCGCTTGATCTCGAGCGCGAGCGGGCGCTGATGCTTCGCACAGGTCCCGGAGATGCGCCGAGGCGTCATCTTGCCGGTCTCCGTGATGAAGAGGCGCAGCGTCTTCACGTCCTTGTACGAGATCGTGACGTTCTTGTCGGCGCAGAAGCGGCACACCTTGCGGCGCTGGAACATGCCCTTGCGCTTGGCCTGCTTGCGGGCCTTCTTCCGGGCAGCGGCGCGCAGGCGCCCCTTCACCGTCAACGGCGCGCGAGCCGGGCGATCGCCACGATCACCGCGGTCGCCACGATCGGGGCGGTCACCGCGATCCGGGCGGTCGCCTCGGTCTTCGCGCGGCGGACGCGGCGGGCGGTCACGATCGGCGGCCGGGCCGGAGGGACCGGAGGGCGGAGCGCCTCCTCCTGCACGCGGACCGGCGGGCGGTCCACCGGGACCACCGGCGGGTCCGGAGGGACCGCCGCCTGCGGCGGGACCAGAGGGCGGGCTCGAGGCTCCGCCGGCGGCGGGGCCGCTCGGCGGCTGCGGAGTGTCTTCGCTCACGACTTCGTCTCCTCGTCATCGGCCACAGGGGCTGCCGGGGTCTCTTCCGCGGCCGGGGCTGCGGGGGCGGCCTCTTCGGCCGCCGGTGCGGCGTCTTCGCTCGCGTCCTCGCTCGTGGTCTCGGCGGGCGCTTCGGCGTCCGCAGCTTCGGCGGGCGCGGCGGCTTCTGCGGCGGCCGCAGCTTCCGCGGCCTCGGCCGCAGCAACGGCGGCTTCCGCCGCAGCCTTGCGCTCGGCTTCTTCCTGCTCGCGACGTGCGGCGGCCTCTTCGGCCTCGCGCTGGGCGCGCTCCGCGGCGCGCTTGGTCTGCTCGACCTCAGCCTCGGCGGCGACGGCCTTGCGGGCCTCGATGTCCACCACTTCCTCGTCGGCCATGATCGTGAGGAAGCGCAGCACCGACTCCTCGAGGCGCAGCGTGCGCTCGAGGTCCGGAACGGCGCTGCCGTCGTTCAGGAACTGCAGCGTGTAGTAGTGGCCCTTGTGGAACTTGCGGACCTCGTAGGCGAGCTTGCGCTTGCCGTGGTCCTCACACATGAGCCGCGTGGCGCCGGCCGTATCGAGGATCCCGTCGAGCTTCGACAGGATGGCCTGGCTGCCTTCGTCCGAGATCTCGGGCTGGACGATGAACGTCGTTTCGTATTCCCGCAAAACGGTCCTCCTGGACGGCAGCGTCTCCTCTCCGGTTGAGGAGTGAAGAGCCTGCCGGGCCTCCCTCTGCTCCGGGCTCCTGGGTGAAGGAGACCGGCCAGTCTGCGGCGGGTATCCGCGGACCGGATCGGGAAGACCGAGGTGATGGGTGGATGGCGGGGGCGACCTGGACATGCGCCAGAGCCCCGTTCTGGAAGCGCCTATGGGTACCACAGGTCCCGGGGGCGGGACAACTCGGCGCTCGATCGGGCCCAAGTATCTGGAATCCGGACGCTTTCCCACCGCCCGAGGAGCGCGAGGGGCTGGCCACGTCCCGCCGGCCGGGCGAAGCTCCCCAGGCGATGGACCTGACTCCCTATCTCGACCGCATCGGCTACGACGGCCCTCTCCGCCCGGACGAGGACACCCTCTTCGGCCTCCACGCGGCCCACCTCACGACCTTCCCGTACGAGAACCTCGACATCCAGCTCGGGGAGACCAAGGTGCTCGACCCGGAACGCTGGGCCGAGCGACTCGTCGACCAGAAGCGCGGGGGCTGGTGTTACGAGATGAACGGCCTCTTCTCGTGCGCCCTCATGGAGATCGGCTTCCGCGTCGATCGGCTCGGCGGCGCGGTCGTCCGCGACATCATGGGCGACGAGACCATCGGCAACCACATGGTCCTCCACGTGGACCTCGGCCGTCCGATCATCGCCGACGTCGGCCTCGGCGACGGCCCGCTCCACCCCTTCCCGCTCGAAGAGCGCGCGTGGACGGAGAACGGCTTCGCCTACCGCCTCGAGCGCGCGGACGGCGAGTGGTGGCGCTTTCACAACCACGAACACGCCCTCGGTCCGCGCTTCGATTTCCGTGAAGCGCCCTGGCAGCTCACCGACTATCAGGACCAGTGCACGCGCCTGCAGGACGGACCGGGCTCGGTCTTCACGCTGCTCGCGATGACGTTCCGACGGGACGAGAAGCAGATCCGCGCGCTGCGCGAGCTGACCTATCTCGAGATCACAGGTCCGACGAAGGTCGAACGCCGGGTCGAGACGTTCGAGGAGTACGCGTCGCTGCTCGAGCCGTTGATCGACTTCGATCTCGGCGAGGATCTGGCGCGGCTCTACGAGCTCGTGAGCGCGCGCGTCGCCGAGCGAAAGGCCGCGGAAGAAGCCGCCCGGGCGGAGACGGAGGCCGCGCAGGCGTGACCGGCCTCGAGCGGCTGCCGGAGCCCCTCGAGACCGACCGGCTCCGACTGCGGCGCCCGGTTCCGTCCGACGCCGAGGCGATGTTTCGCGCGTTCTCGACCGGCCAGATGCCTGCCTCGAGCAACTGGAGCCAGGTGCGCGCGATCGAGGACGTCGAGACGCACCTCGCGCGGCAGATCGCGCGCTGGACGACGGACGAGGGCTTCTCGTTCGCGATCACGCACGCCAACGACGATCGCTTCCTCGGGCAGGTGTCGTTCATCCGCGAGCCCGAGCCGGATACGTGGCTGCTCGGGTATTGGATCGCGCCGACCGACTGGGGGCGCGGATACGCGACCGAGGCGGCGGGGGCGGTCGTCGACGTGGCGTTCGCGAGGCTCGGCGCGCAGTCGATCTGGGCGGGCACCGTCCACGAGAACATCGCGAGCCAGCGCGTGCTCGGGAAGCTCGGGTTCGTGTACCGACAGGAGAACCCGAGCGGCTACTCGGTCGGGGATCGGGTGTTCGCGACGCGGGAGTACGAACGTGTTGCGGCGCGTTAGGCGCGCACGTCAGGGGCAGATCGCGGCCCCGCAGCCGTTCGCCCCGAGGTTGATTCCGCCGGTGACGTCTCCCGAGACGTTCGCATCGAGCGCGTTCTCGCGATAGCCGGTGTCGCTGCCGAGGCTGAGTCCGACCCCCGTCGTGTCGTAGACCACGTTCGATTCCACGAGCGAGCCCTGGCTCGCAGAGATCCCCGGTCCACCTGCCGTCCGCGATACGGCGTTGCCACTCACGACCGAAGAGGGGGCGAGGACGCCGCCCATGCTGTCGCTGTCGCTCACCGCGTTGTGGCGGATGACCGAGCCGATGGCGGAACGAATTCCATACTGACCGTTGTCGAAGGCCGCGTTGCGTTCGACTTCGCAGCCGGTCGCGGTGAAGATTCCGGCGTAGACATTCCCGATCGCGACGCTCTCGACGACGCTCGAGCTCGCGCCGATGCTGATCCCCTGCGATCCGTTCTCGATCGCGCGGACGTGTCGCACGGCCGAGTAGTCGTGCGCGTAGACGCCGATCTGCGCGTTCCAACGCACCTGCAGGCTGCTCACCTGTGAATTCGGGCCGAGGAAGACGCCGTACCCACCGACGCCCACCACCGACCCGTTCATGAGCTGCGTGCCCCGACGGTTGAGGTAGTCGTCGACCGCAATCCCGTGACCCGTCCCCGAAGCCGGGGTGCAGGACGTGGTCATGTTCTCGCAACCCGACCGCACGATCCGGAACCCGTTCATGTCGATCGTGATCTCGCTCGACTCGATCGAGATTCCGATGGTGTTGGCATCCGGCACGACGAGCTCGCTCGTCAGGACGAAGGCCGAGCCAGCGGCACCGTCGACCGTGACGGGGTATCCGGGCGAGTCACCCGAGAAGCACCCCGTCTGCACGGCGCAGACGTGACTGATCTCGAGGGCGCCGGCTGCAGCCAGGGCTTCGCCGCCGGTCGACACGAGCAGAAGCAGGCAGAGCGTCGAAAGGGAGAGCGCAGAGAGTGCACGAATCATCGGTCTTCTCCAGGGCTCGAAGGTGAGCCCGTTCAGCGAGCGGCAGCTCAGGGACAGGTGGTCGTTCCGTTGCAGGCATTCGCACCGAGGTCCAGTCCATAGAGGACGGCCGCGGTCGTGTTGCCCGTCGAGACGTTCTCTCTCAGGCCGGCCGTGACTCCTGCGTAGAACCCGTAGTTGCCGTTTCCGCGGGCGACGTTTCCACGGACGAGCGAACCGGCGTTGGTCTGGAAGCCGTTGCCGTCGTTCGAGTACGACGAATTCCCCGTCACCACGGACCATCCGTTCGCGAAGAGGCCATCGGCCATGTTGTCGTAGGCGGCATTGCCGAGCAGAACCGAGCCGAGCCCACCGCTCAACCCCGTGTTCACGTTGAGACGCACGGTGTTGTTCGCGACGACAGCGGTATCGCCTGACAGGATGCCCTCGAGCGAGCTACGGCTCGCGACGTTGCCCACGACCACGGAACCGCCGAACGGAACCTGCGCCGTCGTGATGCCTCGCCATCGATTGTCCTCGGCGACGCTGTCGACGACGATGGAACCCGGCCTCGCCAGGACCCCGGTGTACCGATTCGCGCGCGCCACGACGTCTCGAACTTCGGCGTAGCGGCCGAGGTCGATCCCGACCCCACCCATTCCCACGACCTGTCCGTTTCGGACGACGAGCCCGGGAAGAGTGACCGGCGCAGCGGTGATGCCCGAGCCGGTGGTGCTGTACATCAGCGGGCACATCGTAAGCGGAGGCACACAGCCGACCGCAATGATCCTGTGGTCGTTCAGATCGATCGTGACGTCCGGCGTCGTGATGACGATGGCGTCGAGATTCGGGTCCGGAATCACCAGGTCGCTCGTCAGCACGACGCTTCGTCCACCCGTGCCGTCGATCGTGACCGGAAAGCCCGCGAAGTCGCCCGGCAGACAGCCGGTCTGCTCCGCACAGGTCTGGTCGATCTCGACCCGGCCATCCGAGGCTCGGGACTCGAGCGCGAAACCCAGAGATGCGCCTGCGGCGAGGACGATCCCGATCGCCGACGTGGCCCACGATCGCCGTCGTCCGCCACGCATCGCGACGCCGACCACGAGCAGGAGACACCCCAACATCAGGCCCCCCTGTCCCATCGGCTCGGGAACCGCGATCGCCTGGAGATCCGCCCGCACCCAGGCGGAATCCGCGGCCGACCCGTCGAACTCCATCGACCACACACCGTCCTCGAAACGGAGCACGTCTTCGTCGTCGAAGAAGACCCCTTCGATCTCCCCGCTCACGTCGAAGGACACGAGGAAGTCGCCGAAGCCGAGATCCTGCGCCGCGTCCACGTCGACCCGGGATTCGACGGCGAACGTCGAGCCGTCGAAGACGGGCGTGACCGCATCGATCGCCCACCGCGCCAGGTCCTCGTCCGCGAGGACGCTCCCGGCCCACTCGACGGCCCGGTCGAAGGAGAGCAGCAGCCCGCCTGGAGCGAAGGAGACCGCATCGACCCGGATTCCGTCGGGCAGCTCGTTGTCGTCCGCGACGAAGAAGGGCACGAACTGCGCGCCATCGTAGAGCACGACGTCGCCAGGGCGAGCGACGACGCCGCCCGCCAACTGCGTCGTGACGTCGAACGCGAGCGCCTGGGTGTTGCCCACTCGCGAGTACGCAATCACGTCGCTCGCCGCCGGGATCGCCCCGATCGATTCGAGCACGACCACGCCGAGTTGATTGTCGATCACGACATCGTGATCGTGGGCGACGACCGTTCCGGCGCCGAGCGCGATCGTCACGTCGGGCGAAGCGGCGATCAGCGATTGCGCCAGCGCCGGTGAGACCACGAGCAGCGATGCGAGCCCCGCCAACAGCGGTCGAATCGACTTCGGGACGTTCATTGCCTTCTCTCCATTCCCTGATCGGCGTCGCCGCGAACGCATCCAAGCGTGCGTCCCGGGCGGTCGCGGGTCAGATCCATCGGTTCGCGCCGCCGGCCCCTGCCAGCCGACCTCTCTCTGGAGATCGCGCGCGGAGGTGAAATCGGATCACGGAATCGCTCGACTCCGCGAATTCCGCCGGGGTTGGCGATGCGGGGCCCCGGGAGAGCCTGCGAGCCTCCCGGGGCACCCCACTCGCCCCTACAGGAAGTCCTCGGCCGGCACGACGTCCTCGATCGAATGGGTGTTCCACACGCGAGCGATCGGCTCCACATAGGGGTGGCCCTCGGCCGTGCCGTCCCAGAAGATCACGAGGCAGGCGCCGGCACACCCGACCTCGACGAAGTAGTCGTCGATGTCCCCGTAGACCTCGATCTTGTCCCCTTCCTGTCGCTGGAAGTCCATGATGTCGACGGACCCCTGGCCGAGATACTGCGGGAACTGCTCGTTCTCCTCGTAGATCTCGAGGCTCGAGGGCAGGCGATCGATGAGGCCGCCCTCACGGCCGGAGATCCCGGTCACGAAGAGGTCGGCGCCCTCGCCTCCGGTGAGACGGTCGGTCTCGGTCGACCAGGGCGAGCCGTTCGTGACGAAGCCTGCGAGCACGTCGTCGCCGTGCCCGCCGTCGAGCTCGTCGTCGGCGTCCCCACCCACGATGAAGTCGCTCCCGTCGAGACCGAGGAGGACGTTGTCCGTGCCGTTTCCGACCACGAGATTGTCGAGCGCGTTGCCCATCCCGAAGCGAGCGATCGATCGGCAGGGATCCGTCCAGCCCGGATGATTGGCGCAATCATCCGTGAAGAGCACCGGAATCTCCGCCGGGTTTCCCGGGGTGATGACGGAGTAGTCGTGGGGATCCGGAGACAGCCGGAGGGCCTCGACGTTCGGCGGAAGGATGAAGTCCGCCGTCGCGATCACCGAATCCGAACCCTCGCCGACCCGCTCGAGGACCACGTCTTCGTAGTCGAAGATCTGATAGACGTCGTTGCCAGGCCCCCCGTGAAGGCTGTCGCGATCCCCGAAGCCCCCTGCCAGCCAATCGTCGCCGAGCTCGCCGTAGAGACGATCGGGGCCTTCGTCGCCATGCAGGGTGTCGTCCCCCGCGCGTCCGTAGAGGAGGTCGTGGCCGGCTCGCCCGTAGATGATGTCGTGATCGGCGGTGCCGGTCAGCTGCCCCCGCCAGAACGGAAAAGTGAACGAGTTGTTGTCGCTGTCGTTCGACCCCTCTATGACGTCCGCGGAGGCGGGACCGACGGCGAGAATCGACAGCATCGAAAGAACGAGCACGTGAAGCAGGCGCGAAGAGCAACCCATGGGTGGACCTCGAGTGATTCGATCGAGCCGACGGGCTCGACACACACGAGATCGATCGAGATCGGACGCGAAGTGTGAAGGGATTCACGCTTCGGTCGATCGCATGGGGTTCGGCGAATTCAGCGATGCGGCGGTCCAGCTCGGTCTGCCGCGTTCAACCCAGGAGCGACGTCTCGAAGAGCGCGAGCAGCCGACTCCAGGCGCGCTCCGCCTGGGCCTCGTGGTAGACGCGGGAGTCCGGCGGACACCAGCCGTGGAGCGCGCCCTCGTAGACCTCGATCTCCGCATCGAGACCACGCGCCTCGAACGCCTTCATCAGCACGTCCTTCGCCTCGGGCTGCTGCTCGTCGTCGTTCTCGGCGATGGCGAAGAGGAAGCGTGCGTCGAGCTCCGGCACACGCAGATGCGGACTGTCGGGTTCGTCCGTGACGAGCCGACCGCCGTGGAAGGACGCGCCGGCGCCGATGCGGTCGGGGCGCGTGGCGGCGGTGCGGATCGTCATCGGCCCGCCCATGCAATAGCCCATGGTGCCCATCTGACGCTTCACGTCGACGCTGGGCTGGGCATCGAGGAAGTCGATGAAGGCGCGGGCATCCGTCGCCTGGGTCTCCGCCGTCAGACTGCCGATCAGCTCGAAGATCCGCTCGCGTGTCTTCGGGTCGGTGAAGTCTGCCCCCGCCGCCGGGAGCGGCGCAGAACCGATCCGGTAGTAGGGATTGACGACGAGCACCGCGAAGCCGGACTTCGCGAGGCGGCGTGCCATCTCCTCCATCGCGGGGCGAAGACCGAACGCGTCCGGCCAGAGCAGGACGCCCGGACGACGGCCCGCGGTCGGGTGGACGAAGTAGGCATCGGCGCGGCCGTCCGGCGTGGTCACGACGACATCGGTGCCCTCGACCTCCGCGGCGTTCGCGGGGGCCGGCAGCAGCATCGCCAGCCCGGCGCCGGCGGAGAGCACGCCGAACTCGCGCCTCGAGACCGCCACGGATCCGCGACCGAACGCCTGCATGTCGTCGAAGGCACGCTCGTCACACATGATCGATCCTCCGGCATGGACGGTCGTCGAAATTCGATCGTGGCCCACTCCCGACCGCGCGTCGAGCGGCGATTCGCCGCCCGACGAGGCGATATGACTCACACGCCCGCGCCCATCGGCCTGATGGGACATCCAGGTTCGCGACAGAACGGCACGATCCGTGCACCTGGATCCCTTCAAGAGGGAGGGACCGACCCGATGTCGTACTACGAACGTCTGAGCGCAAGCGACCGTCTCTTTCTCGAGATGGAGACGGACGAGGCGAACCTCCACGTGTCGGCGTGCTTCCTCTTCGACGCCGGCCCCCTCCGGACGGAAAGCGGCGGAATCGACTTCGAGCGCATCAACGACTACGTCGAGTCGCGCCTCCACCGCATTCCCCGCTATCGGCAGTGCGTGCGCTACGTCCCGGTCGAGCGCGACCCGGTCTGGGTCGACGACCCGAGCTTCGACCTCCACTACCACGTGAGGCACACCCACCTCCCGTTGCCCGGAGACGAGCGTCAGCTGAAGCGGCTCTGCGGCCGGATCGTTTCGCAGCTCCTCGATCGCGGCAAACCGCTCTGGGAGATGTGGATCGTGGATGGGCTCGAGGGCGATCGCTTCGCGGTGATCACCAAGATCCACCACTGCATGATCGACGGCGCGGGCGGCGTCGACCTGGCCGGCAACCTCTTCTCACTCCGGCCGAAGGACGAGTTCGAGGCGGGTCCGATCTGGCTCCCGCGCAAGGTGCCGAGCCAGCGCGAGCTGTTCCGGGACGCCCTCTCCCGGCGCGCGCGCGCGCCGAGGGAGATCCTGGGCGGACTGATGAAGGCCGTTCGCGAGCCGCGCGAATCCCTCGATACGCTCCGCCACAACCTGGCGGGAATGCGCGAGGCCGGCGAGTACACGATGAACCCCGCGTCGTCGACGCCGATCAACGAGCGCGTCGGTCCGCATCGCCGCTTCGACTGGATGTCGCTGTCGATCTCCGACCTTCGCGAGATCAAGGGCTGCTTCGGTGGAACCCTGAACGACGTCGCGCTCGCGATCCTCGCCGGCGGCTTCAGCCGCTTCCTCGCGCGCCGCGGAATCGATCGCCGCGCCCAGGAGAAGCTCGACTTCCGCGCGTCCTGCCCCGTCAACATCCGAACGGAGGCCGAGCAGGGCGACCTCGGCAATCGGGTCTCGAACCTGATCGTCCGAATCCCGGTCTCCGAGCCGGACCCGGTCGCGCGGTTGCGCACGATCTCCGAAGTGATGACGGAGCTCAAATCGTCCGACCAGAAGCGGGCGATGGGCGTGATCGAGACGATCGGCGAGTACACGCATCCGAGCCTGCTGACCTACTTCGCCCGGATGAACGTGGAGAAGCAGAGCTCCAACTTCGTCTTCACCAACGTGCCTGGACCGCGAGACCCGTGGTACCTGCTGAGCGCACGGCTCCTCGAGGCCTATCCGGTCGTTCCGCTGATGCCGACCCACGGCGTCGGCGTGGCCGCGATGAGCTATGCGGGCGACCTCTTCCTCGGGTTCAACTCCGATTGGGACCAGCTGCCCGACCTCCACGACCTGATCCTGGCCAACGAGGCGTCCGCCCGGGAACTCCTCGATCTCGCCCGCAGCGCGAGCGAGATCGAAGGGCCCGAACCCGTCGCCCCATCGACGGACACCGCGCGCAGCGCCCACCCCCTCCACTGAGGAGCTCGCGCGTGACGAGTCGAACGGTCCTGACGACGGGAGGCAACGGCGGCATCGGCCTCGCGACCGCGCTCGAGGTCGCGAAGCGCGGCCATCAATCGATCGTGACCGTCCGCTCCGCGGCGGCCCGCGAGGTCGTCGCGCGTGCGGCGCGCGAGGTCGTCGCGCGTGCGGCGCGGGAACGCGCGGTCGCGATCGAGGCGCTCGAGCTCGACGTCACCGACGCGCGCGCATGCGCCGACGTCATCGATCGCGTCCGACCCGACGTGCTGGTGAACAACGCGGGCTACGCGCTCTTCGGCGCCGTCGAGACCACGACCGAAGACGACGCGAAGGCGCTCTTCGACACGCTTCTCTTCGCCTCTGTGCGGCTCGCGCGACTCTCGCTGCCGCACATGCGGCGACGCGGCTGGGGCCGGGTGCTCTTCATGAGCTCGCTCTTCGGGCGCGTCGCCGCGCCGCCCCTCGGCTGGTACGCCGCGGCCAAACACGCGATCGAAGGGATCGCGGACGTGCTCCGGATGGAGGTCGCGCGGGACGGGATCCAGGTCGTCGTGATCGAGCCGGGCGGGGTGCGTTCCCCCATGCTCGAGAAGGCCGAGAGGGAATCGCGGCGAAAGGAAGCAAACCGCTATGCCGAGTCGCTCCGGACCGCCGCCGAGCGCCTGCAGCAGACGGACATGTTCCGGGCCGATCCGGCGCTGGTCGGCCGCGCCGTCGTCGAGGCGATCGAAGCCCGGAATCCGCCGCCACGGATGCTCGTCGGCTACGACGCCCAGATCATCGGCCGCCTCTTCCCCGTCGTGCCCACCTGGCTGAGCGACCGGGTCACGCGCCTCGTGCAAGGGCTCTAGGCGGGCTCGCCTCATGGAAACCTGCTTCGCCCGCCTCGACTTTCGTGACGACGAGGTCTGGAAATCGCGAAAGCCGATCGATCTCCGACTCGGCGACGAACACGTCGACCTGACGAAGGCCGAGGCGCGTCGGGCGGCGTGTCTCGAGGAAGCGCGCCTCGCCGAGACGCTCGCGCCCGGTGTCGGGCTCGGGGTCGTGCCTTCGACACCCGGCGGCGACGGGCTGCCGGGCCCGGGTCACCCGGGCGAACCGCTCGACTGGGCCTTCCGCATGCGGCGATTGCCGGAGGCGAACCGCGCGGATCACCGTCTCGAGCACGGGACGCTCGACGATGCACACCTCTCCGCGGTGGCCCGTCGGCTCGCGGAGCTCCACGAAGGCGCCCGGGGCGCAGCCGCCACGTCCCCGGACTCGGCGATTCGCGAGCTTCGGCGACGAATCGGGCTCCGCATCGCGGACTCGGACGGATCGCCCCAAGTCGAGTGGCCGAGCGAGTGCGAGCGCATCGAACGCTGGCAGCTCGAATTCCTGTCTTCGAATGCCACGCGATTCGAGCGCCGCGCGCGGACCGATTCGATCCGGGAGGGGCACAATGAGAGTACCGAGTCGACGACGTAGGGGGAGTAACCGCCGTAGGAGAGGACACCGTCGGTCGGATGCCCGGCCCCGACCCACAGCGTGAGGGATTCATGGATCGCCATCACGACCTGGAATTGCGGCCCGCCGACGAGGCCGTTCACGGGACTGATGTCGTTCGCGCCCGTCGAAACGGTTCCGCTGAGCGAGATGCCGTTGAAGAACTGGATGCCTGCATCTCCGCCAGCGAGATCGAGCGACACCGACTGCGAGCTGTCGAGGCCGCCTAATCCCGAGCCGGGTCCCGTCGCGAACAAAACCAGCGCCGCCGTCGAAGTGATGCCGCTGACGAGTGACGCTGCGGACGGGTCGAAGCCGTAGACCGCCGCCCCCATCCCGCCGACATACTCGCCATCGGTTCTGACCGTGATGTCGAGCACGACTTCGTCACCCGGCGCGAGCACACCGACTGCGCTCCCGTCCGGACGCGAGGAATCGACGGTGAACACCACGTCCGCCTGCGAACTCGAAGCGCCCAACACGAGCGCGACCGCCAGAAGCACCGGACCAAGAACCTTCGAAGCGCGCATCGCCATCCCCTCTGTCCCACACACGGTCGGGCGCACGAACGCACCCATCAGGCATGTGGAGACGAGGCCGCGGAAATGGCGACTTTTCCCTTCCGAATGGGGAGCCGGGTGTCGACGACCGGCTCAGCGCCGCCCGGCGTCGAGCAGGACCGCGTGCACGCGCAGATCCTCCGTCAGCTCCGGGTGGAAGCTGCATGCGAAGCGATTGCCCTGTCGGACCAGGACCGGTGCGCCGTCCACACGGGCGAGGACCTCGACGCCCTCCCCCGGCGCGTGCAGGCGCGGCGCGCGAATGAACACGCACTCCATGTCCGCGAAGCCCTCGGCGCTGTCCGGGTCCGCCGGCGCCACGAAGGAATCAGTCTGCGTGCCGTAGGCGTTCCGCTCGGCCTCGATATCGACGAGCCCAAGCGTCGGGACCGGGTGGTTGAGCGACTCCCGGGAGAGCAGGATCGCGCCGGCGCAGGTGCCTAACACGGCGCCGCCCCACTCGACGAACTCCTGGATCGGCTTCACGAGCTCGTGCCGGACGAGCCCCTTCGAGATCGTCGTGCTCTCACCGCCGG
This sequence comes from uncultured Spirochaetaceae bacterium, assembly GCA_964488255.1. GTDB lineage: Bacteria > Myxococcota_A > UBA9160 > UBA9160 > UBA4427 > UBA4427. The sequence goes on from CAZAUR010000004.1 coordinate 170,530, forward strand.
GCAGGATCAGCGCCGTGAGCCCTGCGAGGTGCCCGGGCGTGAGCACACGTCGGCCTTCGGCGCCGAGGCGCTCGAGGGCCGTCAGGTGCTTCTCGATGTCCCCCTGGATGCCGAGAACGCCGACGATCGGTCGTGACGCGGACATGGGTCTCCTGCCGGATGGGGCGCGCAGCGATCTGCGCCGACCCGACCCGAGGCGGGGTCGGCTCGGGTCGGCGCGAGCCGGGCTACCAGCCTCGGTTCGCGAGGCGCTCGCTCTCGTCGAGGGTCTCCATCTCGATGCCCTCCATCGCAGCCCCGAGGCCCCGCGACGCGTTCAGCACCTCCTCCGGATCGTCCCAGTGGGTGCAGGCGTGCACGACGGCACGCGCGCGCTTCGCCGGGTCGGCGCTCTTGAAGATGCCGGAGCCGACGAAGACCGCCTCCGCACCGAGCGACCGACACAGGGCCGCATCGGCCGGCGTCGCGACGCCGCCCGCGGCGAAGTTCGGGACCGGGAGCTTGCCGTGCTCGTGCACGTACTGGACGAGCGCGTGGGGCGCACCCATGTCGCGTGCGGTCGACATCAGCTCCTCCTCCGGCAGGGCCTGGATCGCGCGGATCTCGCCGATGACCGTGCGCAGGTGGCGCACCGCCTCGACGATGTTGCCGCTGCCGGCCTCGCCCTTGGTGCGGATCATCGCCGCGCCCTCGCCCACGCGCCGCAGCGCCTCGCCAAGATTCCGTGCGCCGCACACGAACGGGACCTTGTAGTCGTGCTTCGCGATGTGGTGCTCGTCGTCGGCCGGGGTGAGCACCTCGCTCTCGTCGATGAAGTCGACGCCCATCGCCTCGAGGACCCGGGCCTCCTGGATGTGCCCGATCCGCACCTTCGCCATGACCGGGATCGAGACGGCCTTCTGAATGCCTTCGATCATCTCGATCGAGCTCATCCGCGCCACGCCGCCGTCCTTGCGGATGTCCGAGGGCACGCGCTCGAGGGCCATCACGGCGCAGGCGCCGGCTTCTTCGGCGACCTTCGCCTGTTCGGGGTCGACGACGTCCATGATCACGCCGTTCTTCATCATCTCGGCGAGGCCGACCTTCAACTCGAAGGCGTCCGCGCCGCGGCGCTGGCCGCCGCTTCCGTCGGTTTCGTTCTGTTCGGACATGGGGTCCTCCTTGAATGGGGGTGAGAGGGTTCTCCGAGGGGAGAAAGGCTTAGAGATGGTTTCCGGGCCGGCGGCCCGCGGAAGGTCGCGTGTCGCTTGCGCGCCGGACGACTTCGCCGAGCGCTGCGACGCCCCGCGCGATCTCGTCCCCGTCCGCCGCCGCGACGGTCAGCCGCATCGCGCTCGAAGGCCGGGCATCCGGCATGAAGAGCGTGCCCGGCGAGAAGAGCACACCGGCGCGCGCGGCCTCGGGGAGCAGGTCTCGCGTATCGATCGGATCCGGCAGCTCGACCCAGAGCTGGTAGCCACCATCCGGCTGCGTCCAGCGGGTGCCCTCGGGCATCGAGGCCGACAGCGCCTCCTCGAGGGCAGCGTGACGCGACCGAAGCACCTTCCGGATCTTCGCGAGATGTTTGTCGTAGCCCCCGGAGCGCACGAAGCGCGAGAGCCCCGCCTGCAGGAGCAGCGCGTCCGAGAGGTCGGTGGCGTGCTTCAGGGCCACCAGCCCCTCGAGCACGCGCCCTCGGGCCGAGAGCGAGCCCACCCGAACGCCCGGAAAGAGCGACTTCGAGAAGGAGAAGAGCAGCACGACGATGCCCGCCTCGTCGAGGGCCGCGAGGGGCGGCAGCTCCTCGCCGCGGAAGCGTAGGTCGAGCTCGAACCCGTCCTCGATCACCGGCACGCCGTGGCGTTCCGCGATCGCGAGGATCTGATTGCGTCGCTCGAGGCTCGTGCTCGTACCGAGCGGGTTGTGGAAGCTCGGGATCGTGTAGAACGCCTTCACTTCGGGCTTCGCCAGCATGCGATCGAGGGACTCGGGATCGGCGCCCTCGTCGTCCATGGCGATCGGCGCCGCGGTGAGTCCCAGGCCCGCGAGCGCGGACAGCACGTTCGCGTAGGTCGGAACCTCGACGGCGACCTGGTCGCCGGGCTGCGTGAACAGACGCAGGGCGAGAGAGATGCCCTGGCTCGCACCGTGACAGAGCACGTGCTCCTCGGGCGTGTGCCGGATGCCGAAGAGGCCGAAGCGCTCTGACATTGCGCGGCGCAGCTCGAGGTCGCCCTCGGGCGCGGCGTAGGAGAAGAGCTCGGGGCCCTCTTCACGGAGCGCGGCGTCGACGCACGCGCGGAAGTCGTCGATCGGATAGAAGCGCGGGTCGGGGATCAGCCGGTGGAGCGCGACGGTGTTCTGGTCCGGCGCATAACGCGGGCGCATGTTCTCGAGCGTGATCAGTCGCTCGACCTGGGGCGCGAGGGCGAGCTCCGCCTCCCGGTCGTGCGCGACCGGGCCGCTCCCGTCGCCCGCCGTGCGCGCCGCTTCCGCCCAGGACACGACCGTCGACCGGACGAAGGTCCCGGCGCCGACCCGCGCCTCGACCCAGCCTTCGTCGCCGAGGGACTCGTACGCAAGGGCGACCGTGTCGCGGTGGACGCCGAGCTCGGTCGCCAGGGAGCGGATCGCGGGCAGGCGATCGCCCGGCGCGCGGTCGCCGCGCTCGATCTCGCGCCGAAGCTGCCGCGCGATCTGCTGGTACGCGGGCTCCGACGTCGCGACGTCGATCGCGAGGGGTGTTTGTCCGGGGGGCGGGGCCATGGCGAGCAAAATATCAGCCGGACAAAGCCCCGACAATCCCGATTGTACGGTGAGTTGTCCAGAAATGTCTCCGGACAATCTAGTCGCGCGCGTTGAAGCGTCCCATGGCGGCGCTCACGCCGTCCGCGCAGGCCATCTCGACCGCGTCCACCGCCCGCTCGATCGCCGGCTCGATCACGTCGCCGAGCTCGTCCTCGTCGAAGGGCGCGAGCACGTAGTCGATCACGGCCCCGCCGCTCTCCGCGGGCCGCCCCACGCCGAAACGCAACCGCGGCACCGCCTTCGTCGCCAGCACCGTGAGCACGTCGCCGATCCCGTTGTGCCCGCCACCGCCACCGCTCGGGCGAAGCCGGATCCGGCCCGGCGGCAGGTCGAGCTCGTCGTACACGATCAGCAGATCACTCGCGGGATCGAGCTCGGGCCAGCGCTCGAGCGCGATTTCGACGCTCCGCCCGGAGGCGTTCATGAAGGTCTGGGGCTCGAGGAGCAGGCAGACTTCGCCCCCGAGCTCGACCTGCGCGACGCGCGCCTCGAGCTCGGCGTCTTCGGACCACGCCGCGCCCTGCCGATCCGCCAGGCGCTCGACGACGAGGAACCCGGCGTTGTGACGCGTGTGCGCATATTGCGGACCGGGATTGCCGAGGCCCACGACGAGTCGCGCTGGCGTGCCTGCGGGTACGGCCGGCGTCGACGCGGTCGCGCCGAAGAGCCGCCGGATGAACGCGCGCAGGCGATCCACCACCACGATCCTCCGCGGGTCCGTCGAGTGAGAGTGGCGCGCGATCGCGCCAAAGCGTCGGGACTAGCTGTCGCCGCCCTCGTCGCCGCCGCCGTCTCCAGCGGGCGCGTCCTCGGCCGGGGTATCGCCGCCCTCTTCGCCTTCTTCGCCCTCGCCGGTTTCCTCGTCTTCCTTGAGACCGCGCGGCACGAGCACGGTCGCGACGGTGAGGTCCTCCTCGGTCGCGATCTCGATCCGGTCCCCGATGACGAGGTCCCGGAGGTGAAGGGAGTCGCCGAGCTCCATCCCGGACACGTCGGCATCGACCGAGTCCGGAATCGCATTCGGGAGACACAGGAGCGTGATGTCGCGCAGCTGCTGATCGAGGACGCCGCCGAGGACCACGCCCGCCGGCGTGCCGGTCAAGTGGATCGGGACCGAGACCTCGATCTTCGCCTTGAGGTCGACCTCGTAGAAGTCGACGTGGACCAGGCGGCCGCGGACCGCCTCGCGCTGGAGCTCCTTCGCGATCACGGTCTTGCCAGCGGCGTCGGAGCCGCCCTCGAGATCGATCAGCGTGTTGACGCCGGCGTGGCTCGTCTCGAGCAGGCGCTCGAAGCCGGCCGAATCGATCTGGATCGCCGTCGCGTCGCGACCGCCCCCGTAGACCACCGCCGGAACCTTGCCCTGTCGGCGCAGCTCACGGGCCGCACCCTTGCCGCGGCTGTCCCGGGGCTCGATGGCGAAACTCACATCACCCATTTCGTTCTCCTCGTCGCTCGACGCGCCCGATCACACTGCGGTGTCGGGGATGGTGTCGAGACCGACCTGTCGGTCGTCCCGTGAAAGCGCCGACCCTCGCCGATGAGGGACGCGCCACGCTGGGATTGGTTGGTCAGAAGAGCGAGCTCACGCTCTCCTCGTTGTTGATCCGTCGAATCGCCTCGCCGATCGGAGCGGCGACGGAGACGACGTGAAGCTTGCCCATGTCCACCGCATCGGGGCGGAGCGGGATGGTGTCCGTGACGATGACCTGGTCGAGGGGCGACTCTGAGATCCGCTTGAGCGCCGGGCCCGACAGGACGGGGTGCGTGATCGCAGCGTGGACCGCGACCGCGCCCTCGTCGATCAGGCTGCGCGCGGCTTCGCAGAGGGTGCCCGCGGTGTCGACCATGTCGTCGACGATGATGCAGGTCTGGCCGTGGACGTCACCGATGATGTTCATGACCTCGGCGATGTTCGCGACCTCGCGCCGCTTGTCGATGATCGCCAGGTTCGCGCCGAGCCGCTTCGCGTAAGCGCGGGCACGCTCGGTACCGCCCGCATCCGGCGAGACGACCGTCACGTCGGAGCCGATCCGGCGCTCGATCGCGTCGAGCATCAACCGCGTGGAGTAGAGGTTGTCGACGGGGATGTTGAAGAAGCCCTGGATCTGGCCGGAGTGCAGGTCCATGCAGAGCAGGCGGTCCGCGCCGGCGGTCTGGATCAGGTCGGCGCAGAGCTTCGCGGTGATCGGCACGCGCGGGCGGACCTTGCGGTCCTGACGCGCGTAGCCGTAGTAGGGGATGACGGCGGTGATGCGCCGCGCCGACGCGCGCTTCAGCGCGTCGATCATGATCAGCATCTCCATCAGGTGCGTGTTCTGCGGCGCGCAGGTCGATTGGAGCGCGAAGCAGTCGAGTCCGCGGACGTTCTCGCTGATCTCGATCGCGCACTCGCCGTCGCTGAAGGTGCCGACCTCGGCGCGCCCGAGCTCGATGTCCAGGTACGCAGCGACCGAGCGAGCCAGCGCGACGTTCGCGTTGCCACTGAACAGCTTGAGATCCTGCATCCGTCTCACCTTCTGGCTGATGTTGCCCATCGGACTCGTTCGAACTGGCTGGGGCGGTAGGATTCGAACCTACAAATGGCGGCTCCAAAGGCCGCTGCCTTACCATTTGGCGACGCCCCAAGAAAGCTTTCGGATCCGGTCAGTTGCCGGAGACGACCTGCGTCACACGGACCCAGCTGCCGTCGCCGTTCTCGTTGCTGTCGATGGGTTCCTGCGGATCCCGAACCGCGGCCGCGGCCCGCTCCGCCTCCCCCGCGTTCTCGAAGACGCCGAAGACGGTCCCGCCACTCCCCGACATCCCGACGCCGATTGCTCCGGCGTCGCGCAACCGGTCGAGCCATCGACCAATCGGGGGACACAGGCGAATCGCAGCGGGCGCAAGATCGTTGACGAGCAGGTCCCCGAGGGCGGGTGTCCCGACCCCCGTTTCACCGGCCAGCCTCGAAATCGCCCGCATCGTAGAGCCTGCCCCGGTGGCCGTCAACGAATCCCGCAAGACGTCGGCAACTCGGTAGACCTCTGCCGTTGCGACGGAAATCCCGGGATTGGCCAACACCAGATCGAGGGGCGGGATCCCCCCGACCGACTCGATCCGCTCGCCCACCCCGCTGACCAGCGCCGGCCGGGGAGCGAGGAAATAGGGGACGTCCGCGCCCAGCCCGAGCGCCTGCTCCGCGAGACCCGGATCCACCCCGTCGACGGCGCCTGTGAGCCGGGCGAGCCCGGACAGGACCGTGCCGGCGTCGCTCGATCCACCCCCGAGCCCGGCTCCGGCTGGAACGCGCTTCACCAGACGGATCGCGACGGTGCCCGCGACGCCGTAGGCCTTCCGAAAGGCCTCGGCCGCGCGGGCCGCCAGGTTCTCGGGACCGGCGTCCAGGGCTTGGAGTGCCGGCGGCAAGTTCGCGTCGGCCGCGGCCTCGACCGTGAGATCGACCCCGTCGGGCCCGTCCCGGCGCCAGCTGAGCTCGATCTCGTCGGCGAGACTAAGCGGAACGAAGAGACTCTCGAGGAGGTGATGTCCATCGTCGCGGAGGCCGACGAGACGCAGACCGAGGTTCACCTTGGCCGGGGCGCGCAGCTGGAGCGTTGGCAGCGCCCCGGATCCAGTCGTCACCGCCCGGACTCGACGAAGCGCATCCGCAGCTCGTAGAGGAGCGAGTCGATCAGCTTCCGCTCCTCTTCGTCGAGGTTGCCGCGGGTCTTGTCGCGGATCATCTCTAGGGTGTCGATCGTCTGTTGGGCCACCAGGGGATCCGCCTCGATGGTCTCGCCGCTCGCGGGATCCGGCATCGCGCCGAGCTGGTAGAGCGCGGTCGTTCCGAGGGACAGCACGAAGGTCGAGAAATCGACCTTCGGCAGCTCGCCGCCGTCTGCGTCTCCGTCCGTCGCCATCGTGTCAGCTCCCCTCGTCCTCGCGCTTCGGGTCTGCGGCCGGCGCAGCGTCCGCACGATCCAGCCGGGCCATCTCGCGGTAAGCGTAGAGGAAGCGCTGGCCCACCGTCACGCTCGAACCGACCGCGAGCACCACGAGCACCGGCTCGACGAATCCGGTCACGCCCCCCACGATCAGCAGGCCGATCCGCTCGCCCCGCTCGAGGAGGCCACCCGGCAAGCGCTCGATCAGCAGATCTGCGCGCGCCTTCGCGTAGGACGTGAGCACCGTCGCCACGAGGATCCACGCGCACACGAGCGCCCAGCTGGTCGCGTCCGTTCGGACGTAGAACACCACGAGCCCGAGCATCGCGAGGATGTCGACCACGCGATCGAGGGACGAGTCGAGGAACGCCCCGAAACGCGTGGCGATCCCGAAGTGGCGTGCGACGACACCATCGACGAGGTCGAAGAAGCCGCCAGCGGCCAGCAGCAGGCCGCCGGTTCGCATCGCCCCTTCAGCGAAAGCCGCGCCGGCCGCCCCCGCGACGAGGGTCCCCATCACCGTCATGACGTCCGGGTCGATCGGTCGCCAGAAGAGGAAGGGAAAGAGCGCGTGGATCCAGCCGTCGATGCGGTGGCCCAGCTTCTCTTTGATCATGGACGAGGGGACGCGACCCGGGACTTTCGAACCGCCGCGGACCGGGACGGACTAGCCGCCGAACGAATCGCCGTCACCGCCGAAGCCGCCACCACCGACGCTCGTCGGGCCACCGCTCGGGCCACCGCTCGGGCCACCGCTCGGGCCACCGAAGGTGGGCGCAGCGGCCGGCTCGGGCGGGGCTTGCGCGAGCGCCGCGGCGTCCGCGCGCGCGGCCTCTTCCTCGGCCTCGAGCTCGGCAGCGGTCGTCATCTTGCCGGAGACGTCCGGGAGCGACTCGACGAACGCGTCCCGATCCGAAGCCTCGACCCAGTCCCGGCGGTTGGCGAGTCGTCGGTCGAAGCGCAGGCGGTCCACAGATTCTCGATCCATGTCTTGATTCTCCGTTCCCCTGGTTGGCTGTGGGCTGAGGGCTGGCCCGCGTCGAGTCCGGACGGATCGACCTGCGAGCGTCCGCGCGCGGTCGGCGCAGCGAACGCACCGCGTCAGGCGGGGGCGATGGGGCGGCGCAGGCTAGCAGCACCTCCGGTGGCGCGTCCACCGGGCCGGAACCGAGGGCCCTCTCGCCGCGTCGAATTGACCGCCCCCTGCCGCGTGGATAGGCTGCGCCCTCGGGAGAACGACGTTGCCGGTGCCCACCCCCTTCCGAGCCCGAAATTCCGCGATCGGATCCGCGCTCCGCGTCGGCGTGGGGATCACCCTCGCGGTCTTGCTGGTCGGCGGCTGCGCAACGGACACGGCGACCTTCGAGGACGTGAAGCCCGCCGAGGAGCTCTACGCCGAAGGGCTCGAGATTCTGAAGGGACGCCTCGTTCTCGGAATCTTCCCGAACGTGGACTACGACGCCGCGATCGAGAAGTTCCAGTCGATCATCGACAACTACCCCTACTCCGATTACGAGGAGCGCGCCCAGCTCAAGATCGCGGACGCCTACTTCGACGACGACCGATTCGAGGAGGCGCTCTCGTTCTACCAGGACTTCGCCGACCTCCACCCCCAGCACGAGAAGGTGCCTTATGCGCTGCTGCGGGCGGCGCAGTGCCACTACAACCAGGTCGAGTCCGTCGATCGCGATCAGACCGCCACCTTCGAAGCGACGACCGCCCTCGAGAAGCTGATCCGCAACCACCCCTATGCGGAGGAGACGCGCGAGGGCGAGGAGATGATGGTCTCGCTCCGCACCCGGCTCGCCCAGAACATGCTCCAGATCGCCGACTTCTATCTGGATCGAACCCACTGGCAGTCGGCGGCCGCGCGCTATCGGCGGGTGCTCGACGAGTACCCGGGCCTCGGCATGGACGCGACGGCGCTCTATCGGCTCGGGGTCTGTCTCGAGAACATGCGACGCGAGGACGAGGCGTTGCGTCTCTACCATGTGGTGGTCGAGAACTACGCCGAAACCGACGCCGCCCGGCGCGCGCGCGCGCGCATCGCTCAAGCCGACTAGTTATTCGGCGCTGCGCGCCTTTCGACGGGCCCTCGATGGGCCCGTCTTGCGCTCAGGGCTCCGTTCGTTGGTCGGCGCTGCGCGCCTCTCGACGGGCCCTCGATGGGCCCGTCTTGCGCTCAGGGCTCCGTTCGTTGGTCGGCGCTGCGCGCCTCTCGATGGGCCCTCGATGGGCCCGTCTTGCGCTGAGGGCTCCGTTCGTTGGTCGGCGGGGGGCGCCGCTGCTCTCGACTTGGCTCGGGGGAGGTGCCATCTTTCGGGCGTTCGGGGTGGATCGCGGTGGTTTCGGGGGGATCGCGATGGATCAGGGTCAGCCGCAGGTGACGACGGGCGAGCCGAGCCCGATCGACGAGACCGAGAGCGGGACCGTCCGGTCGAGCGCCCGGCGCGTGCAGCTCTCGGCGGTCGCGAGCGATCGCGAGACGCTGCAGCTCGGACGGCGTGCGTTCGAGCGCGGCGACGACGCGAGCGCGACCCAGCACTTCGATCGATTGCTCACCCACGGCGTGCGCTTCGCCGACGTCCACTACATGCTCGGCATGATTCGCGAGCGGCGGGGGGATCTCGACGGTGCGCTGACCCAGCTGCGTGAATCCGTTCGCCTGAATCCTTCCTATGTCGAGGCGCTGCTCGCGCTCGCGAGCCTGCACGAGCGGCGCGGCGAGTTCGATCGATCGCAGGGTTATGCGGAGCGAGCGAGTCAACTCTCTCGCCCCACGGCAGGCGGACTCGACCCGACGACCCGCGGCAAGCTCGCGAACCAGCAAGCCGCCCTCGGAGACGCCCTCGCGGACGCCGGCGAGCGACGCGACGCGATCGAGCAGTACCGCTGCGCCCTCGAGCGCTGCCCGACGTTTCACGATATCCGCCACCGCCTCGCCATCGCGCTCCGGGAGGCCGGCCTGCCGGCGCAGGCGGCAACCGAGTTCCAGCGCATCCTGCGTCTCCACCCGGGGCTGCTCGACAGCCAGATCCAGCTCGGCCTCACCTGGTACACGATGGGCCGCACCGCCGAAGCGATCGCCGAGTGGGACGCGGTGCTCGAGAAGGATCCAGGGCGCGACGAAGCGCGCATGTACCTGCGGCTCGTCCGCGGTCGACTGCGCCCGGCGGACGATGGAGACCCGGTCGCGGCCCTGAGCGCCGCGCCGAAGGCGTCGGCCGACGGCGACGAGCCCGAGCTTTCCTTCACCGCGGTGGAGGCCGCCGAACCGCCGCCCGAGCCGACCGCTTCGGGGTGGAAGACGACGGATCTCGCCGGCGAGCGGCGCGGATGAACGAGCTTCCGCTGATCGACATGGTCGCGGCGACCGTCGTTTTCGCCGCCATGGTGCGCGGGATCTGGATCGGACTCGTGCGCGAGGGCCTCTCCCTCGCGGCGATCGCGCTCTGCACGATCGTGACGCGTCTCTTTCTCGACGGCTTCACGATCCAGCTGACGGAGTGGACCGGCGGCGAGCTGACGGGCAAGACCGCGACCTGGATCGCCGGCGTCCTGCTGGTGATGGCCACGATCCTTTTGTGCGGCGTGATCGCGCGGGTGATGCGCAAGGGCGTCGAGCTCGCGGGGCTCGGCTGGGCGGATCGCGTCGGCGGCGGCGCCCTCGGGCTCGCGGAAGGCACGCTCGTCGCCGCGGTGATCGTGATGATCACCGTCTGGCTCGTCGGGCCGGACCATCCCGCGACGAACGGCGCGCGCAGCGTCGCGCTCGTCGAGGACTGGCGATCGGCCCACCTCCAGGGACTCCAGGACGAGCTCCCGGCGGTCGCGTCCCCCGGCGATTGGTTCGGCACGGACGACTAGGGACGCCCCCGGCGATTGGGTCGGCACGGACGACTAGGGACGCCCCCGGCGATTGGGTCGGCACGGACGACTAGGGACGCAGCCGGCGAGCATCGGGCCGAGGATGGCGCCTCAAGCCACCGGTTCGACCCACTGACCGTGCTCGCGGATCAGCTCGACCAGGCGATCGGTCGCCTCGGCCTCCGGCACCGCGCGCGCGACCACCTCCTTGCCGACGTAGAGCGTCACCTGCCCGACGCCCGAGCCGACATAGCCGAAGTCGGCGTCGGCCATCTCGCCCGGGCCGTTCACGATGCAGCCCATCACCGCGATCTTGACGCCCGACAGGTGGTCAGTGACGGCCTTGATCTTCGCGGTCGTCTCCTCGAGGTCGAAGAGCGTGCGACCACAGGACGGGCATGAGATGTACTCGGTGCGGGTCGTGCGTTGCCGCGCGCCCTGGAGCACGCGATAGGCGAGGTCCACCGTCGCCGATGCACTCGCGTCGGAGCGAAGCGAGACCACGTCGCCGATCCCGTCGCATAACAGGCCACCGAGCCGCACGGACGCGTCGAGCAGCGACGCTTCGGGCACCCCGGCGCCCTCGATGCCGACGACCGAAGATCCGTCGATCGACTGCCGCAGGACGATCGGAACCGCGCCGGCACCCGCGTCCGCGAGGCTCGAGACGAGGGCCCGCACGTCGTGGAGCGACGCGGCGGGAACGAGACTGACCGCGTCGAGGGCGTCGCCGCCGGCCTTGACCGCGCGATCGACGAGGGGCGGCAGCGCGTGGTCCTCGGCCTCCAGCTCCCACTCGAGTGGAATGCCCGCGGAAGCCGCAGCTTCGCCCATCGCTGCGAGGACCGCGTCGGGGGTATCGACGCCGACCGTCGCGACGACACGCGCGGCGCGCCCGGCCAGGGGCGCCACGTCCTCGGGCCCCGCGATCCGCACCGAGAGCGGCGCTTCGACCCCGAGGCTCACGAGCTCCGAGCGGAAGTCGACGACGGGATCCGGCGCGCCGCGCCCGAGCAGGAGCGACTCGCAGACGACGTCGCGCAGGCCGGAGAGATCCGTCGCGAGGCGCGCCGCGGTGGCAGCCGGGTCATCCAGCGCCTCCGGCACTTCGAGCTCGACCCGCACGGGCTCGTCGCCGCCAAGCTCGAGCCCATTCCAATCGAGCCTCCGGGTCGCCCGGCGCACGTGATCGAAATAGTCGGGCATCGGCGCGCTTCGCACGTCGACCGTTCCCCGACGTGCGGCCCGCGCCGTCGCCACTCGCGCCGCCCGCGCGGCGATCCCCTGCGCGACCGGAACCTCGCGCACGGGATCCTCCGTGAGCGACACCCGGATCGTGTCGCCGAGACCGTCTTCGAGGAGCGATCCGATCCCGATCGCGCTCTTGATCCGACCGTCCTCGGCATCGCCGGCTTCCGTGACGCCCACATGGAAGGGATACGACGGCACGCCCGGCGCCCGCGCTTCGAGCCGTGCCGCGAGCAACCGATAGGCCTGGATCGCGACCTGGGTATTCGATGCCTTCATCGAGAAGACGACGTCGTAGTAGGCCTCGTCCTCACACACGTCCAGGAACTCGAGGGCGCTCTCGACCATGCCCTCTGCGGTGTCCCCGAAGCGGTTCATGATCCGGTCCGAGAGCGAGCCGTGGTTCGTCCCGATCCGCATCGCCACGCCGTTCGCCTTGCAGCGCTGGACCAGGGGTCGGAAGCGCTGGTGCACGCGCTCGATCTCGCCCTCGTACTCATGGTCGTCGTATTCGCGGATCTCGAACTTCTTCTTGTCGGCGTAGTTGCCCGGGTTGACGCGCACTTTTTCCACGAGGTCCGCCGCGACCATCGCGGCGTTCGGCGTGAAGTGGATGTCCGCGACGAGCGGCACGTCGATGCGCGCCTCCTGCAGGGCTTCGCGGATCTCGCGCAGGTTCTCGGCGTCCCGGATCGAGGGCGCCGTCACGCGCACGATCTCGCAGCCGGCCTCGGCGAGACGGATCGTCTGCTCCACGGTCCCCGCCGTGTCCATCGTGTCGGTGTTCGTCATCGACTGGACGCGGATCGGGTTGTCGCCCCCGATCTCGACGTCGCCGACGCGCACCACGCGGGTCCTTCTACGGACCGGACGGAACACGTCCCCTATGCCGGGAATCGTGCCCGCGCCGCTCATCAGGCGCCCACCAACTCGTCGAACTTCGCGATCGCGTCTGCGAGCTTGCTCGGGTCCTTGCCGCCGGCCTGGGCGAAGTCGGGTCGACCGCCACCGCCACCGCCGACGACCCCCGCGACTTCGCGAATCAGATCGCCGGCCTTGAGCGACCCGATCAGGTCCTTCGTCACGCCGATCGCGAGCAGCGCCTTCTTGCCGTCCGCCGCGGCGAGACACACGACGCCGGTGCCGAGCCGGTTCTTGTAGTCGTCGACCATCGCGCGCATCGCCTTCGCGTCGGCGTCTTCGACGATGCCACTGATCGCCTTGGCCCCGTCGCGCGCGTCGATCGCGCGCGCGCTCGCGAAGAGATCGTCGCCGCCGCCGCTCGACCGCTTAGAGCGCAGCTCGTCGATCTGCTTCTGCGCTTCCTTGCGCTCCTCGACCAGCCGACCCACGCGCCCGGGCAGCTCCGCGAGGGGCACCTTGAGCCGGTCGGCCGCGTCGATCGCGAGGCGCTCCTGCTCCCGGATGTGGCGGAGCGCGCCGATGCCGGTCAGCGCTTCGATGCGCCGCACGCCCGCCGCGATCCCGGACTCCGACACGATCTTGAGCAGACCGATGTCACCGGTCGCGCTCGCATGCGTGCCGCCGCAGAGCTCCGTCGAGCAGTCCCCGAACGACACGACGCGAACGTCGTCGCCGTACTTCTCGTCGAAGATTGCGATCGCGCCCGCCTTGATCGCGGACGGATAATCCATCTCGCGCGTCTGGCCGCCCTGGTTCGACTCGATCATCTCGTTCACGCGATCCTCGATCGCGTCGAGCTCTTGCTGGGTGAGCGGCGAATCGTGGGTGAAGTCGAAGCGCAGGCGCTCGGGCCCGACGAGCGAACCCTTCTGCATCGCCTGCTCGCCGAGGGTCTCGCGCAGCGCCGCGTGCAGCAGGTGCGTCCCCGTGTGGTTGCGGACCGTCGCCTGACGCAGTCCCGCGTCGACCTCGAGTCGCGCTTCCTGATCGACCTCGACCTCGCCGCTCTCGATCTTGCCCTGGTGGACGAAGAGGCCCGCGACGGGCTTCTGCACGTCGCTCACGACGACGACCCCGGAGTCGGTCGTGATCCGGCCCTGGTCACCCACCTGCCCCCCGCTCTCGGCGTAGAAGGGGGTCTCCTCGAAGACGAGCTCGACGTCGTCGCCCGCCGACGCGCTCGCGACCGCCTCGCCGCCCTTGAGCATCGCCGTGACCGGCGCCTCGAGGGTCAGCGCCTCGTAGCCGCGGAAGGTCGTCTCGACGTCGGATGCGATCCGCCCGTAGACCTCCTGGACCGCGGTGTCGCCGCTGCCCTTCCAGGACGCCCGCGCCCGCGCCTTCTGCTCTTCCATCGCGGAGTCGAAGCCGCCCTGGTCGAGGGTCATGCCGTGGCCGACGAGGATGTCCGCGGTCAGGTCGACCGGGAAACCGAAGGTGTCGTAGAGCCGGAAGACCGTGTCGCCCGGGAGCGTGGTCGCGCCCTTCCCCTTCAGCTCGTCGATCTCTCCGTCGAGCAGGTCCATGCCCTTCGTGAGGGTCTCGAGAAAGCGCTCTTCCTCACGCTTGATGCGGTCCGTGATGTACGCGCGGCGATCCACCAGCTCGGGATACGCCTCGGACATCTCGTCGATGACCTTGTCCGCAACGCCATGAAGGAACGGCGTGTCCTGTCCGAGGAGCTTCCCGTGTCGCGAGCCGCGGCGCAGGATCCGGCGCAGGACGTAGCCACGGCCGGCGTTGCTCGGGAGGATGCCGTCGCCGATCAGGAACGTGAGCGCCCGCGCGTGGTCCGCCGCGACGCGCAGCGACACGTCGCTCTCGTCACTCGCACCCGGGACGACGTTCGTCAGCTCTCCGGCCCGATCGATCAGAGGCGTGAAGCAGTCCGACTCCCAGGTCGAGCGCTTGCCCTGCAGCACCGCCGCCCAGCGCTCGAGCCCACCGCCCGTGTCGATCGACGGCTTGGGCAGCGGCGTCTGCGTCCCGTCCGCGTCGCGATTGAACTGCATGAAGACCAGGTTCCAGATCTCCATGAACCGGCCGGTCTCGCTCGAGGGATCGTCGTTCGGGTGCTCCGCGAGCTCGCCCCAATCGAAGTGGATCTCCGAGCACGGCCCACACGGACCGGTGTCGCCCATCGACCAGAAGTTCTCCTTCTCGTCGAGGCGGTAGAGCTTCGATTCCGGGATCCCGATCCGATCCTTCCAGATGTCGTAGGCCTCGTCGTCGTTTTCGAAGACCGAGACACAGAGGTCATCCGACGAGAACCCGACGCCTTCGGTCAGCAGGGCCCAGGCGAACTCGATCGCCTCCTCCTTGAAATAGTCGCCGAAGGAGAAGTTGCCGAGCATCTCGAAGAAGGTGTGGTGGCGCGGGGTCCGACCGACGTTCTCGAGGTCGTTGTGCTTGCCCGAGACGCGCATGCACTTCTGCGAAGTCGTCGCGCGGGTGTAGTCGCGGGACTCCTCACCGAGGAAGAGGCGCTTGAAAGGGACCATCCCGGCGTTCACGAACATGAGCGTCGGATCGGATTCCGGAACGAGGGAGGCACTCGACACGCGGCGATGGCCGTGGTCCTCGAAATAACGCAGGAAAGTCTCTCGGATCTCCCGGGACGGGAGGGACATGATGCACCTCGGAGGGGGTGAACCGGCCGGAATCCGGCCTACTACAGCGGTGATCCCGCTGAGAACGCGCGGGAATATAGCGGGAACCCCCCGGGCGGGGCATCGCGCGCACGCGCGACGACGATCCCGGGGCGCAAATCCGTCTCAGCCCGCGTCCGCCCAGCCGGCATCCACTTCGGCAGCGCGCTGCGCGAGCTGCCGCTGCACGAACTCCAGATGGAGATGCAGGTCGTAGAGCTCCTGCGCGTACGAAGCGGGCGCCTCGACCTCGGCGACCTCGCGCTCGATGCGATCGGCCTCGACGATCGCCTGCGCGAGGTCGAAGTCACTGCGGAACGAGAACGGCGGCACCGAGTCGGAGAGCAGCAGGCGACGAACCAGGGGCGATTCGGCGCCGGCAGTCAGCAAGATCGCGTCGACCTCGCCCGCAAGCAGCGCTTCGGCGCTCGGCTCGATCGCGAGGTCATCGAGGTCGCCCGTCCTGCCGTTTCGCTCGAGGAGGCGCGTGGCGACCTCGCTCGTGCCACTGCCGGCGGGTCCGACCGAAACGCGCCGCCCCGTCAGGTCCGTCAGGCGTTCGGCCTCGACGCCGCTGCGCAGGAAGACCCAGAGCGGTTCGTAGAACAGGCTGCCGATGCTCTCGATCGTCTGGCGATCCGTGTCCGTCGCGACGCCACCCTGGACGAACGCGACGTCGACGGCCTGGTCGCGCAGCAAGGCGAGATTTTCGGCGCTCCCGGCCGTCTGGCGCAGCTCGACCTCGACGTCGAAGGTCGCGAGTCGCTCGCGGTAGGCCTCACCCAGGGCCGCGTACGCACCGCCTTCCGGGCCCGTCGCCAGCACGATCGCGCCCGGCGGCGCGGGGTCGACGAAGCGATAGGCCACGACGAATCCCACGACGACGAGGAGCACGAGCGGCGTCCCAATCTTCAGCAGGACGGCGGGTCTGCGACCGTTCATCGGGCGACTCGCTTCCGGGGACGGGGCATTCGTGCTGGACAAGACCGCGCGCCTCTCTCCGGTTCCCTCCGGAGCGAGGCAAGGCTAGCAGTCCGCCCTGCGTGTCGTGGTGCGCAGATGCGATGAACCGCGGATCAGAAACGATCGATGTTGAAGTCGTCGTCTTCGAGGAGCGAGTCGGTGCCGCCGTCGTCGGGCTTCTCTTCCGTCTTCTCGTCGCCCTCGCCGTCGCCGGCGAACTCGTTCCAGTCCGAGTCGGAGGTCGAGGCGATGCCGCGGAAGCGGAGCGCGAAGTCGTCGGGGTTGGACACGTGCTTCAGCGCTTCTTCGTAGGTGACGAGACCATCCTTCACGTGGCTCATCAGCGACTGGTCGAAGGTCTGCATGCCATAGGTCGTGTGACCCTTGGCGATCGCATCGGGCAGCTCCTTCGTGCGGTCCTTGTCCGCGATCAGCTCGCGCGTGAACGCAGTCGAGACCAGGACCTCGAGCGCCGGCACTCGCCCCTTGCCGTCGGCGCGGGGCACGAGGCGCTGGGAGATGACGGCCTTGAGGATCGTCGCGAGCTGGAGTCGCACCTGCTTCTGCTGGTAGGGCGGGAAGACCGAGATGATGCGGTTGATCGTCTCCGTCGCGTCGAGGGTGTGCAGCGTCGACATGACGAGGTGGCCGGTCTCGGCCGCGGTCAGCGCCGTCTCGATCGTCTCGAAGTCGCGCATCTCGCCCACGAGGATCACGTCGGGATCCTGTCGGAGCGCGGCGCGCAGGGCGGCGGAGAAGGAGTGCGTGTCGACCCCGATCTCGCGCTGGTTCACGATCGAGCGGCGATCGCGCACGAGGAACTCGATCGGGTCCTCGACGGTCATGATGTGACTCGTCCGCTCGGCGTTGATGTGCTCGATCATCGCAGCGAGGGTCGTCGACTTACCGGAGCCCGTCGTGCCGGTCACGAGGACGAGGCCGCGATGCTCCTGTGAGATCTTCTCGATCACCTTGGGCAGGTAGAGCTGCTCGATCGTCTTCACGCCGAAGGGGATGACGCGGAAGACGATGCCGACGGTGCCGCGCTGTTGGAAGACGTTCACGCGGAAGCGGCCGAGACCGGGGATGCCGTAGGCGAGATCGCATTCGCGGTTCTCGTCGAAGCGCGCCTTCTGGATCGGGTTCATGATGGAGAACGCGATCTTCTGGAGCTCATCGGGGAGGATGCGCTCGCCGTTCTTGAGCGGCACCAGCGCGCCGTCCACGCGGAACATCGGCGGCAGGCCCGACTTCAGGTGAATGTCGGAGGCCCCGCCCTTGATGGCGACCTTCAAGATCTCGTTCAGTTCCATTCGGAGCCTCTGGTCCCCTGATCCCGCTCGTGAATCGACCGGCAGCCGGGCGCGCGAGCGCCTGCCGCCACAGTCCCTTTTTCGACCGGTGGGAGGGCTTCCTTGAGCGATCCGGAGCGCGGTTCACGCGCGACCGCCGCGATCCGATGAGCGACGGAATCGAAGAAACCTATTAAAATTCAGTTACTTGGAAGATTTTCTCCGCGAGCGAACACGTCTCCGGCGAAAACCCGACGTCGAGCTACGCCTCGACCGCCGCCTCGATCAGCTCGAGGATCAGTCGCTCCTGCTTCCGTTCCTCGACGATCGCGGCGATGGCGGTCTGCTCGAGGAGCTGCGACTTCGCGAGCTCCGCGGTCTCCTGGGCCATGTCGGCGTCCACGATCCGCGGGTGCGCCGCTCGCAGGTTCTCCTCCTCGATCATGTTGATCCGCACCCGGGACTCGAACACGCTCGCCTGGGTCCCGAGTCGACCGCGCTCCGACGCGACCTGCTCGATCGCCGCGTCGAGGGCCGCGAACGCCGAGCGCGAGGTCCCCTGATCCGAGCCGAGGTCGACCGACCCGAGGCCGAGCGCGCTGCGCGTCGCGTCGACCGATGCGACGTCGAGGGGAGACGTGGCGTCGGCATCGCTCACGATCCCGATGTCGGTCGTCCCATCGAGCAGGTTCTTTCGGCCGAACCGCGTGGTCTGCGCGATCCGATCGACCTCGTCGAGAAGGGCCTCCGCCTCGGCACCGATCGCCGCCCGCTCGGTATCGCCGAGGGTCCCGTTCGCCGACTGCACGGCGAGCTCACGCACGCGGATCAACAGCCCGCTCGTCTCGCCGAGCGCCGCCTCGCCGATCTGCACGACCGAGAGGCCGTCGAAGGTGTTCCGGCGCGCCTGCTGCGTGCTGCGGATGCGCGCTTCGAGTCGCTGCGAGATCACGAACCCGGCGGGATCGTCGGACGCGCGGTTGATCCGCTTGCCCGAGGCGAGCCGCTCCATCGAGCGCTGCTTGCGCGCCCGGTGGATCGAGAGCTGTCGCTCCGCGAAGAGCGTCGTCGCGCTCCGGGTGTTGCAGATCGGTCGACGGTCGCCGCGTCGACCCCGTATCCAGGGGCCGACGCGGCGTCGAACCGATCAGGTCTCGGGCGTGGCCTCATCGAGGGCATCATCCCCCTCCGAGGTTTCCAAGGCATCTTCCGGGCCCCGTGCCGGCACGGCGAGCTTGAGTCCCTTCGAGAGGTAGACCTCTTCGGCGAGGCGCCCGGCGACGTCCGGGTTCTCCTTCAGGAAGGTCCGCGCCTTCTCGCGTCCCTGCCCGATCCGCTCATCGCCGTAGGAGTACCAGGAGCCGCTCTTCTCGACGATTCCCTCGTCGACCCCGAGGTCGATCAGGTCGCCTTCCTTCGAGATGCCCTCGTTGTAGATGATGTCGAACTCGGCTTGTCGGAAGGGCGGCGCGACCTTGTTCTTCACGATCTTGACCCGGGTCCGGTTGCCCGTGACCTCGTCGCCTTCCTTGATCGCCGCGATCCGACGCACGTCGACGCGCACCGACGAGTAGAACTTGAGCGCGTTGCCGCCCGTCGTCGTCTCGGGGCTGCCGAACATCACGCCGATCTTCATGCGGATCTGGTTGATGAAGATCACCGTCGCGCCGGACTTCGAGACCGTGCCTGTGAGCTTCCGGAGCGCCTGGCTCATCAACCGCGCCTGCAGGCCGACGTGGGTGTCGCCCATCTCGCCCTCGATCTCCGCTCGCGGCACGAGCGCCGCCACCGAGTCGACGACGACCAGGTCGATCGCGCCGGATCGCAACAGCACGTCGGCGATCTCGAGCGCCTCCTCGCCGGTGTCGGGCTGGGAGACCAACAGCTCGTCGACGTTCACGCCGAGCCGTCGGGCGTAGTTCACGTCGAGGGCGTGCTCCGCGTCGATGAACGCAGCCACCCCGCCCACCTTCTGGATCTCCGCGATCGCGTGGAGCGTCAGCGTCGTCTTACCACTCGACTCCGGGCCGTAGATCTCGACCACCCGCCCGCGCGGGAAGCCGCCGATTCCGAGGGCGATGTCGATACTCGGGGCGCCACTCGAGAAGTAGGGGATCTCATGATCGACGGCGTCCTCCGTCATCTTGGTGATCGCGCCCTTGCCGAATTGCTTCTCGATACTCGAGACGGCGAGCTCGATCGCCTTCGACTTCGCGTCCTCCGCGACGCCTCCTCGTTCCACCTTCGCCTTGGGCGTCGTCTGCTTGCCTCGTGCCATCGTCCCTACCTCCCGACTCTTCTCGTCGTGTTGTCGTTTTCGTGGTTCGTTCAGCGCGCCCCGCCCTCGCCTGCCGATCACGCTCGGAGGGACGCCGTCGATTCGTCCGCGCCGCTACTTCGGTCCACCGGGTGTGGAGCCGCCCCCGGACCGACGCAACAACGAAGGTCCGACGAGCTCGGCGCCGAGCAGGCTCCGCCGGATCCAGTCGAGGGCGACCTGGGCCGTCAGGCGTCGGTGGCGGCTGCGGTCGACCTGGAAGACGAAGGAGTCCGAATGGGTCCCCTCGTCCCGGGCGATCGCGATCCAGACGAGCCCGACGGGCTTGTCCTCCGTCCCGCCGCCGGGCCCGGAGATTCCCGAGGTCGCGACCCCGAAGTCGCTCCCGAAGCGCGCCCGCGCCCCTTCGGCCATCGCCCGCACGACCGGTTCGGAGACCGCGCCGTGCTTCTCGAGCATGTCCTCGGGCACGCCGAGCATCGCCGCCTTCGCCTCGTTCGAGTACGAGACGACGCCGCCCAGGAAGTAGGCCGAGGATCCAGGCACGTCCGTGAAGCGCTCGGCGATCAGGCCACCGGTACAGGACTCGGCCGTCGCGACCGTCATCTCGCGCTCGGTCAGCAAGCGTCCGACGACGCCCTCCATCGAGTCGGCTCGGTCACCCTCGCCGTAGCCATAGACGACCGGGCCCAGCCGCTCGCGGATCGCTTCGACCGCCTCGGCGATCTTCGCGTCGGCGGCTGCCGCGGTCGCCGCCCGTGCCACAGGCCGGAGAAAGTTGTCGGGGAAGCTCGTCCGGAAGCCGAGCTCGACGGCCCCGTCGTGATTCTCCTGGAAGAGATCCCGAAGCTCCTCCTCGAGCGTCGACTCCCCGAGCCCGAACGTCGCGAGCAGCGCCGCGCACACCACGCGCCGGGCCGCGCCGCCTTCTTCTTCGGCCGCGAGTCGCGTCGCGATCCGGGGCAGCACCTGCTCGTCCATCATCTTGTCGAGCTCGCGGGGCACGCCGGGCATCGCGAAGAACGTCGCCCGCCCCTCCCGGATCGAGAAGCCGGGCGCCGTCCCGATCGGGTTCTCGAGCACGTCCGCCTCTTCCGGGAAATACGCCTGCTTCTTGTTCGCGTCGACCATCTCGCGGCCGACCCGGGCGAAGAACGCCTCGAGGGCCGCGAGGGAGGGCTCGTGGAGCTCGAGCTTCCGCCCGAAGGTCTCGCCGAGCACCTCGGTCGTCAGATCGTCGCGCGTCGGCCCGAGACCCCCGGAGACGAGCACGAAATCGCTCCGCCCGGCTGCGCGTTCGAAGGCGTCGCGCATGTCCGCGGGATCGTCGAGCACGGAGACCTGATGGCGCGTGTCGAGATCATGGAGCAGCAGCCGCTCCGCGATCCGCGCCTTGTTCGAGTCGACGATCTCGCCGCGCATCAACTCGTCTCCGATCGTGATGATCTCGGCGTTCACGGGAGCGGGCCTCCCATGGCTGGAAGAGTGCCGGGAAGAGCGGCGGGAAGAGCGGCGAGAAGCGCAGCGACGACGAACGAGACGGCGACTGCGCCGTACACCCCCGCCACCACGTCATCCGCCATCACACCGAGTCCCCCTTCGAACCGGCGCTCGGCCCAACGGACCGCCCCCGGTTTCCAGATATCCAACACCCTGAATGCGACGAATGCGGTCACGACCGCGAACACGAGGGAAGAAAAGTCGAGCACACGCACGAAAGGCGCGATCGGCAGCAACGCGATCCACTGGCCGACGACTTCGTCGATCACGATCCGCCCGTCGTCATGCCGCCCGGAGATCCGCTCGGCCCGATCCGACGCCCAGACACCGAGCGCGAACACCGCCGCAATCACGATCGCGTACCCCGCAATACGAACCTGACCAGCGCCAGCGGAGGAGCGAACGGCAACGTCCCCCAGCACGGCCAACCCGACCGCAAAAAGGGATCCGACGGTTCCGGGCGCGACCGGAACGAGTCCCGCACCACCGACGACGGCGACGCCGAAGGCAATGCGGTCACCGGCCGACCGCAGCTCGTCGGAGCCGGAAGGACCGGAGGCTGTACCGGCGCGAGAGGCGATGGGAAAACCCACCTTTCGTGTACCTGCTCGGGACCGCGGATCGGGGAATCGGCGGCTTCGTCGTCGCGGGGGGGCGTCGAACGGCTCGAAAGTAGCCGTCGGGATCTCCGGGCGTCAATCGAAAAGGCGAAAAATCGACGAAAATCGGAGATCCGCCGGCGGCCGGCTTCGGGGGTACAGAGGCGCGTCTCCCGCGCCGATGAACCCCTCCAGGACCGGCAAGCGATGCGCACCTCCACCGATCAGAATCCCGCCAGGGGCACCCCGTCGGCGGCGGCCTCCGAGTGGGCCGTCCGCACCGCGGCGGACTATTCGAGCCTGCTCCTGGAGCTCGCCCGGGTCGAGCGCGGCTTTCGCTTCTATCCCGAGACCGACGGCCGGAGAAGGCCCCTCGCCGAGCGCGCCCATCTCGCGGTCCGCAGCGAGCTCGACCGAACCGGCGCGATCGAGATCCGGCTGAGGGCCAGCGGCGACGGCTTCGATGTCCCCGGAGAAGACGCACGACCGATCGAGTCGAGCGGACCGGTCCTCGACCTGGAGACCGCCCTCCGCCGCCACGGCGTGCGCTGCCTGCGCCTCGACCCGACGCTGACGGGCACCGCCCTCGCCGGCTTCTTCGACCTGCTCGGTCAGGGCCACGACCGCCTCGCGAGCCCCGATCACCTGGCCCGCACTCTGGCCGCCCGCGACACGCGCGGCATCCGCATCAACGACATCGACCCCGAGGCGACGCCCGGCACCCCGAGCCTCGCCGCCACTCCGCCCCGCGCGAGCGCGAGTCTCGCGGCCACCCTCCTGCCGGACGCGGCCCCGGCGACGCGCTCGCGGCACGACGAGAAGCCGCTGCTGGACGAGGCCCCCCTCACGACCCCCGCCGCCGACGACCGCGGCGAACGCCTGCGCGCGCGCCTCATCGAGCTCGACGCGACGTCCGACGACGACGCCTATCGCCAACGCGTCGAGGACGTCGTGAACTGGGCGCAAGACCTCTGGCAGGCGGACGCGCACGAAGAGTGCCTGCGGGCGATGCTCGTCCTCGCGGATCATGCCGTCGGGATCGGCGGGCGGTCGGAAGGTCAGGCCCGCGCGGCCGCCGCCAGCTTCGCGGCGCTGACCCACGCCGATCGCCTGGAGTTCCTGATCGAGCGCGCCACGCGCTCGGGCTCCGCCGGGATCCGCGCCGCGACGCTGCTGCTGCAGCTGGGCGACGTAGCCGTTCCGGCGATCCTCAATCGCGTCGCCTCGGAAGACGACGAAGACCGCGCGGCGCCGCTGAGGGGCCTGATCCTCACCCAGGGCGAAGCTGCCCTGCCCCCGCTCGTGGCCGCGATCGAAGGGCCCGACCTCGAACGCGCGCGAATCGGGACGCGCCTCGCGGGCGAACTGCAGAACCCGGACGTCCTCCCGGTGCTGATCCGCGCCCTGCGCGTCCCCGACCTGTCGCGCCGACTCGAGACGATTCGCGCGCTCTCCTATCTACCCGGCGAGGAGTCGCGCCGCGCCCTCGCAGACGCCCTCGCCAGCGACCTCGAGGAGATCGCGGCGGCAGCGAGCCGGGCGATCGCTTCCAGCGAAGGCAGCGAAGCCATCCCGACCCTCCTCGACGTCCTCGAGTCCAGCCTGCACGACGCGCGCACGAAGCTCGGCTGCACCCTGATCGAGGTGCTCGGGCGGCTCGGAGACGAACGCGCGGTGCCTCGGCTCTGCGCGATCCTCGAGCGGCGACCGGTCCTGCGCCGGGCGCATTGGCACGCGCTCCAGCTCGCGGCGGTCGACGCCCTCGCGGTGCTCCCGACCAAGGAAGCGCGGCGCACGATCCAGCGCGCGGCGCTCCACGGCACGCAGTCGATTCGCGCCCGGGCGAGGACGGCGCTCGACGCCCTCGCGGACGCCGAACGACCCGGCCACGCCGTCGCCGACTGACCCGCGAGCGCGGCGGATCGCCCCGCTACACTGCGCGCCGTGCGCATTCTCGGAGTCGACCTCGGCCGCAAACGGATCGGCCTCGCCGTCACGGACGAAGCCGGGGCGATCGCGTTTCCCGCCGGCATGATCGACAGCCGCGGGCGAAAGAAGGACGTCGCAGCGCTCCGCGCGATGATCGCCGAGCGCGGGATCGAACGCGCCGTGGTCGGGCTGCCGCTCCACCTCGACGGCCGACGTGGCCCCGAGGCCGAGAACGCCGTTGCGTTCGCGGACGCGCTGGCCCGAGCCGCCGGGATCCCGGTCGATACCCTGGACGAGCGCTGGACCTCCCAGGAGGCGGAGCGCCTGCTCGAGCCGACGACGCGCAAGAAGCGCGACAAACGGCGGGCGAAGGGCACCGTCGACGAGATGGCGGCGTCGATCATCCTGACGACCTACCTCGCCCAACAGCCGCGAGTCGCGGATGGAGAAGAAGCGTGAAGCGCGCGTTCCTCGCCCTGGGTGTGCTCGCGCTCCTCGGAGCGATCGCGGCCGGCGCTGCCTGGCTCTGGTTCGAGCGGGAGCTCTCGCCAGTCGCCGTGCCCGACGCGGCGCGCGAGGTGATGTGGACGGTCGAGGCCGGAGATTCGTTCTGGGCCGTCGCAGCGAAGCTCGAGAGGGAAGGCGTGATCCGCAACGCGCGCGTCGCGCGCTGGTATGCGCAGTCCGAGGACCTCGCGTCGAAGCTCAAGATCGGCGAGTACGTGCTCTCGAACGCGAAGTCGACACCCGAGATCTTCGACGCCCTCACCCGCGGCCGGGTGAAGACCTACTCGGTCTCGATTCCGGAGGGCTTCCGCGCGACCGAGATCGCCGCGCGCCTCGCCGCCGCCGAGCTCGCCGAAGAGGACGCGTTCCTCACGATCGTCTTCGATCCGGAGAGCCCGGCGCGCTTCGGCGTCGAGGGGCCGACCCTCGAGGGCTACCTCTTCCCGGACACCTATCGCTTCGCGCGCGGATTGCCGGCGGAGCGGATCGCCCAGGCGATGGTCGATCAGTTCAAGGCCGTCCGCGCAGAGCTGCTTCCCGATCCCGAGTCGTTCCACCTCTCGATGCGCGAGCACGCGACCCTCGCTTCGATCGTGGAGAAGGAGACCGGCGCCGCCCACGAGCGGCCGCTGATCGCGGCGGTCTTCCTCAACCGGATGAAGCGGGGGATGAAGCTCCAGACGGATCCGACCGTGATCTACGGCATCAAGGATTTCGACGGCAACATCAAGCGCATCCATCTCGAGGACGCGAGCAACCCGTACAACACGTACCGGATCCGCGGTCTGCCGCCGGGACCGATCGCGAGTGCGGGACGCGATGCGCTGCGCGCCGTCGTCGAGCCGGCCGAGACGCCCTACCTCTTCTTCGTGTCGCGCAACGACGGGACCCACGTCTTCGCGAAGACGAACGCCGAGCACGAACGCAACGTCGACGAGTACCAGCGGCGAAGGCGGCGGCGTTGAGCACGAGCGACATCGACGACGCGATCGTCGAGTTCTACCGCCAACGCGTGCCCGAGCACTACAACGCGACGCTCGCCGAGCAGCGGCGGGCCGCAAGTGACGATGAGGACGCGGCGCGTGTGTTAGGCGAGATGGAGGCGGTGCGCACCTCGATCGTGGTGGTCGTCGACGAGGGCGATACGCGGGCGTGCTTCGCGTTCGACATCGAGCGCGGCGAGATGGCGAGCGTCGACGCGCCCGAGCGCGCGCCCTTTCTCGTCCTCGAACACGCGGCGGCCGACTTCCCGGCGCTGCGCGACGCCTGCGGAGAATCGCTGCTCGGGTTCCTGGGCGTGCTCGCTGGACTCGGGGACGAGATGCGGATCACGGCCCAGCGCACGCGCAGCCTCCGCGAGCTGGCGGGCGGCGTCGCGCTCGACCGCAGAGGCGAAGGCGGCTTTCAGCTCACGGCGTGGTTCGGCGTCGCCGAGGACACGGAACTCCCGCCGAGCGTTCCCGCAACGCCCGGAGCGACGATCCGCCTCGACGCGGAGACCTACGCGCAGCTGCGAAGCGGCGCCCTCGACGCGCAGGACGCGTTCCTGGCCGGCGCCGTCCCCATCGAGGGCGACGAGGGGCTCGCGATCGGCCTCGCGCTAGCGGCGATGTCCCCGGACTAACGGGGCGCTTCGACCGCCGATCGTGACCGTCTCCGGGCGAGGGCTGCCAGCGCGAGCAATGCGGCGACGGCCCCCACCGTCGGCTCCGGCGCGTATCGCACGCGATCGAGCCGTCGGGCATCCCCGAGCGAGTAGATCTCGATCTCGGCGATGCCGCTCACGCCGAGGGAATCGGCGACGTCCAGCGACTGATAGAGCGGCCCTCCGAAGAGGGAGTGACGGCCGATCGACATCGAGCCCAGGCTGCTTCCCGACGCGTCGTAGGCGAAGAGCACGGCTTCCCCGTACCAGAAGTCGCCGTCGAGGGTGTGGAGCTGGGAATCGAGGACGAGCTCATCGACCGGGAAGGGGAACTCGAGACGCACCCACTCACTTCCGTCGAGCATCAGGTGCGACGCGCCACCCACGACGCCGAGGCCGCCGGCCGCACCGCCGTTGGAATCCTCGTAGTAGACCTGCGACGACCCGACCATGTGCACGCCGCACACGGTAGGCGACGTGTAGATCGGGTCGGCATCACCCCCACCGCGAAGGTCCACGTCGATGGTGCCGAGCGCGTCGTAGCCGAAGTTCTCGAGCCGAATCCCGTCGCCGATGGCCGTCAGGCGAACGCGCGACATCGGCGTCGGGCCGTAGAGCGCACCGAGATCATGCACCGAGTGTCCCTGGATGAACTGAAAGCCCAGCGACGCACCGCTCGCGTCGAACGCTTCGACGAGCGTGCGTCCCGAGATGCCGTCGCCGTCGAGGTCGTATGCAACGCCGACGTCGAAACGAACGCCGCGCTGGGGCTCGTCGAAGTCGAAGTCGATCCACTCCGAGCCGTCGACGGTCGCCGAGCTCCACCCGCCGTTGATGCCGACGCCGTCTTGCGCCCCGACGTCGGCGGAGCCCGTGACGACGGCCCCGCAGAGATGCAGATCGGCTCTCAGCCCATCGATCTGCGCGAGACTGAAGTCGACGGCCGCGGCCTGCGACGTGATCCAAGGGTAGAGTGCGAGAAGCGCGATCGTCCGTCCGAATCGAGTGCGGATCTTCCTGGCGTCCATCTTCGGGGCCCTCCGTTCGGGTCCCCTTCAGATTCGTCCGCCGCGAGCGCGCGTTCCGTGAAGCGGTTCACGCAGGATGCGAATTCCGCCCTGGCTACGTCAGCGCGACTTCCCGCAGCAACGAGATCGTGTCGAGCGCCTTGCCCGCGCCGTGGACGACCGCGGTGTACGGGTCCTCCGAGCGCAGGATCGGCAGGCGCGTCTCCTGACGGAGCAGGTGGTCGAGGTCGCGCAGGAGGGAGCCGCCACCGACGAGCATGATGCCGCGGTCGACGATGTCGGCGGCCAGCTCCGGGGGCGTCTTCTCGAGGGTCAGGTGCACCGTCTCGACGATCGCGTGGATCGGTTCGATGAGCGCCTCGCGCATTTCGTCGCTGGTCGTGGTCACGACCTTCGGGATGCCGGCGACGAGGTCGCGGCCCTTGATCTCCATCTCTTCGATGGAGCTCTCGGGGGACGCGGTGCCGACGGTCATCTTGACCTGTTCCGCCGTCCGCTCACCGATCAGCATGTTGTACTTGCGCTTCACGTAGTTGATGATCGCCTCGTCCATCTTGTCGCCGCCGGTCCGGATGGAGCGGCTGGTGACGATGCCCGAGAGCGAGATCACGGCGACGTCGGTGGTACCGCCGCCGATGTCGACGACCATGTTGCCGGTGGGCGCGGTCACGTCGAGGCCGGCGCCGATCGCGGCGGCCATGGGCTCCTCGATCAGGAAGACCTCGCGCGCGCCGGCGGAGAGCGCCGACTCGCGGACGGCGCGCTTCTCGACGCTGGTGATGCAGGGCGGGACGCAGATCACGATCCGCGGCCGGGCGAGCGTGCGGCGGTTGTGCGCGCGCTGGATGAAGTAGCGGAGCATCGCCTCGGTGATCTCGAAGTCGGCGATCACGCCGTCCTTGATCGGGCGCACGGCGTCGATGTTGCCGGGCGTGCGGCCGAGCATCTCCTTCGCCTCGTGTCCGACGGCGCGGACGCGAGCGGCCTTGCCGGCGGACTCGTTGGTCACCGCGACGACCGAGGGCTCGGAGCAGACGACGCCCTTCCCCTTGCTGTAGACGAGCGTATTGGCCGTGCCGAGGTCGATCGCGAGATCGTGCGAGAACATTCCGGCGATGGCGTCGAGCAGCATTCGCTTCTCCCGAATTCCGAGGCCTGCAGAGCGGGGGCAAGCAGGTCCCGCTTACCTGCATCGGCAAGAAGGCGCAGAAATTGAGCGCAAATGGCCCGCGGCCAAGGGTTTTTGGCCCCGCCCGGGCGTGAGCGGCGTCACAGGCGCTCGGCGGGCATCTCGGGGGAACGCCTGAGTCCCCTCAGAGCGCCCCGAAAGGCACGCGAATCGACGCGTGCGTGAAGCGGCCGACGGGGCGCGCTCCGCCCGGCTCGTAGCCCGACCTCGTAGCCCGGCCGGCGCGCTACCGCGCCGCCGAACCAGCGAGGAGAGCCCGCGCATGAAGGATCGAACCCGAAAGACGGTGTGGTGGACGGCGGCCGACGCGCAGTGCAACGCCATCGCCACGCGTTAGGTCGAACACAGATCCTGGCCGCTGGCAGCGCCCGGCATCCCGACCTCGAGACGTCCGGTACTCACTCGGTCGAGTCACGACGGACCGCGGGCGTCGAGTCGGATCGGCTAGCTTCTGCGTCGAACGCAGGATCGTCGCCGACGCTCGCGAGGCGACACGGAAAGGAGCTGCCTTGGGCGCCGCCACGACGCGATTCGACCTGATCGGACACGCCCTGATCACCGGCACGATCGTCTTCACGGTCTACGGACAGCTGATCCTGAAGCAGCAGATGAGCGCGTTACCGCCCCTGCCCGCCGGCCTCGCCGCCTTTCCGGAGCTGATCAACCTCATCCTGACGCGCCCGCTGATCTTCTCGGGTCTCGCCGCGGCCTTCGTCGCCTCGCTCTTCTGGATGGCCGCGATCCAGCGCTTCCCGCTCAGCTACGCCTACCCGTTCATGAGCCTGACCTACGTGCTCGTCTTCGCGCTGGCCTGGATGCTCTTCGGCGACGCGATGGGCCCGACCAAGATGCTGGGGCTGGTGATGATCTGCGGGGGCGTGGCGCTGATCGCCCGCAGCGGCTGAGCGCCCGCAGTCGCACAGCGCGCTAGTCGGCATAGCCCAGGGCGCGCAATCGCTCGAGGGTCGCCTCGTCGATCTCCCCCGCACGGGCCTCGCCCTCCCCCTCGGCATAACGCGGCGCGGCACGCGCGACCTCGAGGAGAGCGTCGCGACGGGCGGGCTCGACGTCCGCCAGATCGTCCTGCCAGGACGGGTCGCCCTCGAGGGCCACGACGACCGGGGACTCGTCCAGGTCCGGTGACCACATCAACGCGCGATCGCCTTCGGCGACGAGCGTCCAGTGCGCGACCGGATGCGCCGACTCGAAGGCGGCGTCGCGCCCGCGAAGCTGGTCTACATACCAGCCGAAGCGACCGTGCTGCGCGACGACCGGCGCCGTGCCGAGTTCGCTGCGCGACCCCGCTACCGCGGCGGAAAGCCCTGGTCCCGAAGGCGCGGGCAGCGCCTCGAGTCCGACGAGCGCGAGGACCTCGTTGGCGACGCCCTGGAGCGAGACCCGTTCGGGCACGCGCTCGGGCGAGATCGCCGGCGGGTAGCGCAGCACGAGCGGCACCCGCAGCAGGTGTTGGTCCATCACGAGCAGATGACCGAGCAGCCCCCGCTCTCCGAGGCGCTCTCCGTGATCCGAGGTCACGACGATCAGCGTCGAGTCCAGCTCGCCGCGCGCTTCGAGCCAATCGAAGAAGACGCCGAGCCGGCGATCGAGGCCCGCGATCTCCGCGTCGTAGAGTCCGGCGATCGCCGATCGGACATCGTCGTCGATGCCGGGGTCGATCGCATAACGCTGGGGATCCTGCGGAACGGCGAACGCATCCTCACGCATCAGCTCGGGCTGGATCCGGGCGCGGTCGCGCTCGAGGGGGCGATAGGGGTCGTGCGGATCGACGAAGTTCATGAAGAGGAAGCGCGGCGCGCCCTCGTTGCCCACCCACCAGCGGCGGGCGCGGTCGAGGATCCGGTCGCTGCCCTCGTCGTCGAGCCAGGCCGGGCGGCCCTTCGTGACGACGCGGTTGAGCCAGGCGACCAGGCTGTGGGGGCCCTCGTACCACGGCGGCGCGTAGACGTCGAAGCCCCGGGACCAGCCGGGGCCGAGCAGGTTCGGGTTCGCGACGAGGCCTGCGGTCGCGAAGCCGGCGCGCTGCAACCGATCGGGAAGCGAAGGGAGCGTCACCGGGAACGCGGGCACATGCACGCCGTCGACGCCGTGTTCGGCAGGGAGCAGTCCCGTGAAGAGCGTCGCGTGGCTCGGCGGGGTCCAGGGCGCGGCGGACCAGGCGTCGTCGTAGACCCGGGCCCGCTCCGCGAGTCGTTCGAGGGCGGGCGTCGTCCTCACGTCGTGACCGTAGAGGGAGAGTCGATCCCGCCGCGTCGTGTCCATGACGACCACGAGCACGTCGGGATGCGCGCCGGCCGCCCCGAGCGACGGACGCGTCACGCCGGGTGCGGAGCTCGCGAGAAGCGCACCCGCAGTCGCGACCGCGGCCCCGGCGGCGAGCCAGCGGATCCATCGCATGCGCGCCAGCACCACCGCCACCGCGCCCACACCGACCGCGAACGCGCTCGCCAGAAGGAGCGTCGATCCGTCGGGCGCCCCGACCCGACCCAATACGTTCTCGAGCTGCGGCACGAGGGGCAGGCCGAACCCGATCGCGACGCCGAGCGTCGCGCGCCGTGACAGGCGTGCGATCAGCGCACCCACGAGGCCGAGCCCGCAGGCGGCGCCGAGCAGAACCAGGGCCGGAACGGTTCGGCCGATCGCGATCCACAGCAGCGCCTCGCCCCCCACCCCGATGACCGCGATCGCAAGCGCCAGCCAGGCGTGGCTCGATGCGGCGCGCGCGCCGTCGTCAGTCATCCGACGACTCCACCGGGTTCGCTGCGCAGAAGAAGATGCGACCGCGGCCCAGGGCACGCCGCGGTCGACAGTGATCCGCGAGCCACGCCTCGAGGAACCTGCTCGAGCGCGTCACGCCGAAGTCGTGGACGCCGCGCACCCACGCCGCCGCCGGCGGATTCGCCTGCAGCTCTTCGATGAACTGCGACTCCCACGCCCCGAAGATCTCCTCCGCGACGAACTCCCGCTGGAAGTGCGGGGGGTGATAGAAGCCCGTCGGCTGCGGGCGTTCCGCGAGGAGGTTCAACACGTTCGCTCGCCCCCAGACCAGGAGAGAACCGTCGGACGGGACGAGCGTCGCGAGCTCCGCGCCGACCCCACGTGCCTCGGCGAGGGAGAGATCGTCTCCGGCGATGAAGCGCGCCTCCCAGCTCGCGCGTTCCTCGGCCCCGGTCAGCACCGGCACGAGCGCGCCGAAGGTGCCTCGCAGCTTCGAGCCCGTGCCCGCGACCGCGATCATCATCAGCATCGCCGCGACGAATCGCATCACGCCTTCGCGGCCGACGGCGCGGGTCGCCTGCCCGAGCGCGCCCGCCACGAGGAGCGAGAGCCCGACGAGGACGGGCCCGAGGTAGTACTCGAGGTTGTGCCCCTGGGCGACGTAGGAGACGACTCCGATTGCGACGACGGACCACGCCAGGCCGACCGCGGTCCGCGCGTCGGCGTCGTCCCCGCGCAACGCGCTGACGGTCACGCCGACCGCGCCGGCGAGGATCCAATGCCACGACGTCACGACGCGGACCCCGATCGTCTGCAGGTTCTCTCCGAGCGGCACCGAGTCCGACGGCACGCGCGTCGCGATCGACACGATCGCGTGTTCCCAGAACGCCGTGGAGCTCGAGCCCTCGGCGGCGAGTGCGAGGACCGCGAGGCCGAGCGCGCCGAGGCTCCAGGCCGCGACGATTGCGACGCCGCGGATCACTTCGGCCGGCGTTAGGTCGGCGCAGCGCTCGAGGCGCCACGCGAGCAAGGGCACGACCAACGCAAAGAGGCCGAAGGTCGGCTTCACCAGCACCGCGGCGGTCAACGCGCCGCCGGCCAGGACCGCGAAGGCGTGCGAGCGCTCCTCCAGAAATCGCCACGCCATCGCGAGTGCGAGCAGACCGAGGTGGGCGGCGACGATGTCGCGCTGGCCCGCGAACCAGGAGCCCGAGGTCACGTAGAGGAGCGGGTGCAGCAGGAGCCACCAGCGCACGCCGGCCGGCCCACCCATCCGGCGGGCGAGTGGAGCGCCACCGACGAGACCGATTATGAGAACGAAGCAATCGGTCCATCGCCACGCCGACACGTCCACGCCCCAGAGGGCGACCGAGCCGGCGTGCAGCCAGTGGGCCATCGGCCAGTTGCCGTCCTGGATGTCTACGTAGGGCGCATGGCCACGAACGACCATCCAACCCGTGTAGTCGAGCTGCCACTGATCGATGCTCGGCGGGATCTGGACGTAGAGGGCGGCTGAGAGCGGCAGGAGGACGACCGCGGCGACGACCAGCCCGCGCTCGATCCATCGCTCGAGTGCGACGGGATGTCCGCCCTCGGTCCAATGCTCGGGTGTCAAGCCGTTCCCACCCCGTCACCGTCCCCGCTGGGTCGACCGGCGGTCCGAGGGCCGCCTGCGTCGTGCGAGCAGGTTCGCACGCCGATCGTGCGCCGTGAATTAGCATGAACCTGCGGGCGCCGGCACGGCTGGATCCCGCGCGGGGCTCGCTGGACCGGCAAGGCGCGTTCAGCACGCCTCGTGCGCGCACGTACGCGTCGCGCAACTCGAGAGCAAGTCTCTCCCACGATCGGGATCCACGCAATCGAGTTCGCGCTTTCGGGCGGCTCGACGGCACTTTCCTCACGCGGAGCGAGCCCAATGCCCGGAGATTCCGAACAAGCGAACGTACGACGCGGCGTCCCGCCGACACTCGACCTGCCCCCGCGCTGGTCGATCGTCATCCCCTGCTATGGCAGCGGGAGCTGGCTGCCGGACCTCGTCAAGGAGATCGCCGCCCACGCGGGTGTCGCGGCGGGCGATCGGCTGTCGGACCTCGAGCTGATCCTGGTCGACGACGCGTCCCCCGACGCCGCGACCTGGCCTTCGATCGAAAAAATCGCCCGGGAGCACGACTTCGTGCGCGGGCTGCGGCTGCAGTACAACGTCGGTCAGTACCGCGCATTGATGGCGGGTCTCGAGGCGAGCCGCGGGGACTGGATCGTCACGATGGACGACGACTTCCAGACCCATCCGAGTGAGCTCCCGAACTTCTTCGACGCCGCCCTCGCCCATCCGGAGATGGACGCGATCATCGGGCGTTATGCGGAGAAGCGACACACCCGCCTGCGCAACGCGGGCTCCCGCTTCTTCGCCCGCGTCCAGGAGCGTGTCTACGACCGCCCCGCGGATCTCGAGACGACGAGCTACCGCATCCTGAGCCGCCCCCTCGTCGACACCCTGGTCGCGAACCGGATCGTCGACCCCGTCTTCCCGTCGATCATCCTGACGAGCACGCGTCGTCTGATGAACATCGACATCCAGCACCACGCCCGCACCCACGGCCGCAGTGGCTATTCCCTCCGGCGGATGGTCGGCATCGTCCTGGCACAGGTGCTCGACGGGTCGGCGGTTCCGCTGCGCGCGGTGAGCCTGCTCGGCCTCGCGGTCTCCGCGGGCTCCGTCGCCTTCGGTGTGTACTCGTTCTTCTCCTGGCTCCGCGGCACGATCCAGGAGCCCGGCTTCGCCACGGTCGTGCTCCTCCTTACCTTCCTGTCGGGCACGATCCTGCTCTCCCTCGGCGTGATGGGGGAGTACCTGATGCGCCTCGTCGTCCAGCTCTCGGGCACGCCGCGCTACGTCGTGCGCACTTCGACGGACGAACGCGCCCCGGTCGATCTCGACCTCGCGGCCACGACCGACGACACGAGCGGCGGCCCGAGCGGCAAGAGTCCCTTCACCGAGCCGCCGGCATGAGCACCGTCCTCGTGCTGGGCGCGAGCGCACTCCAGACGCCCCTGGCCATCGCGGCGCGCGAGGCCGGACACCGCGTACTCACGGCCGACAACGTGCCGAGCAACCCCGCCCACGCGTTCGCGGACGCGAGCTTCGACGTGAGCACCCGCGACATGGACGGCATCGTCGACCTCGCCCTGCGCGAGCGCGTCGACGCGGTCGTCTCCTCCTGCTCCGACGTGGCCCTGCCCGCGCTGGCGGCCGTCGTCGAGCGGCTCGACCTACCCGGCGTGCGCCCGAAGACCCTCGAGCTGTGGCACCCGAAATCGAGTCTGCGGCGCCTGCAGGCGAGCTGCGACCTGCCCCATCCGGCGTTCGTGTGCGGCGCGCCGGGGTCGAGCCTGCTCGAGGAGGCGAGCGGCCTCGGCGGCGAGCTCGTGGTCAAGCCGACGGACCGCTCCGGCTCCCGCGGCGTCTCCCGCGCCGACGCGAACGATCTCGAGGCATTGTCGCGGGCGATCGAAGAGGCTTCGGCGATCGGGTTCGACGGGGAGGTGATCGTCGAGCGCTTCGTCGACGGCATCGAATACGGCGGCGACGCCTGGGTCGAGGACGGGCGCATCGTCGCCCTCTTCGTGACGGACAAGCGAATGCAGGGCGCCATCGTGCGCGGTCACGCGATGCCGGCGAGCCTGTCGGGCGCGCAGGTCGACGCGCTGACGGAACACCTGGCGCGACACTGCCAGCACGCCGGCTACGGCGACGGCCCCGTGAACTTCGACGTGCGCATCGGCGGGGACAAGCTCCCGATCCTGCTCGAGCTCGCCCCGCGGCTCGGCGGCAACTGGATCCCGCAGCTGGCGGAGTGGGCCTTCGGCGTCGACCTCTTCGCGGCGACGATCGCCTCGGCGCTCGGCGAGCGGCCGCGTCTCGAGCGCACGCGCGCACGGCGCGGCGCGAGCTTCGTGCTGGCCTCGGCCCGTCACGGTCGACTCGAAGCCGACGTGCCCATGGATGAGATCGCGGC
Organism: uncultured Spirochaetaceae bacterium; assembly: GCA_964488255.1. Classification (GTDB taxonomy): domain Bacteria; phylum Myxococcota_A; class UBA9160; order UBA9160; family UBA4427; genus UBA4427. The sequence goes on from CAZAUR010000004.1 coordinate 205,612, forward strand.
GCGCGTACCCGGTCTCGTCCGGCTCGAGCTCGACGTCTCGAAGGGTGTCGCGTTCGAAGCGCTGCGGGACAGCGGCCAACAGATCGGGCGCGCCCTCTTCGACCTCGACCGGGTCGACTTCGACGAGGGCACCCGCACCCTCGAAGCCGCCCTCGCCCCCTGGATCCCGCCGAGCGAACCGCGTTCCGCGCCGGAGGGCTCGGCGTGATCGACGTCGTCATCATCGGGGCCGGACCCGCCGGCTTGAACCTGGCACAGCGCCTAGCGGGCTCGGGCCTGCACACGCGCTTGCTCGAGCGTGGTGACGGACCTGGCGACAGCTGGCGACGCATGCCGCGTGACATGCGCCTCAACTCCCCGGCCGGCGCGAGCGTGCTCGGCGATACGCGCGTCGGCTTCTTCGAGTGGAACCGGATCTGGACTCGCGGGCAGTTCTACGAACACGTGTGCGCGTTCGCCGCCGAGCACGCGCTCGAGATCGAGACCGGCGTCGACGTGGCAAGGGTCGGCCGTGCCGGCGACGGCTTCCGCGTCGAGTCGAGCATCGGCGACCTCGAGACCCGCTGTGTCGTGAACGCGACGGGCTACTTCAATCGCCCGTTCGTCCCGATGCGTCCCGGCGCCGACGACGCGAAGCTGCTCCAGATGACCGTCCCGGAATACGGCAGCCCGGACGCCGTGCGCGACCGCCTCGGAGGACGCACCGGAGGCATCCTGATCGTCGGCGCGCGGATCACCGCCGGCCAGCTCGGCGTCGAGCTCCACGACGCGGGCTTCGACGTCACGATCTCCCATCGCCACCCGATCGCGTTCGGATTCGCTCCGGCGGTCCAGCGACTCGGCTTCCGCGCCTACTATCCCTTTGAAACGATGCGGCTCGGGGACCCGGAGTTCGCCGCCCGCGACTCTGGTCATCCGATGCAGGGTGGCCGTGCGCGCAACCTGATCGAGTCCGGGGCGATCGCGACCCGTCCCGACGTCGAGCGTTTGGACGGCGACCGGGTGCACTTCCTGGAAGGGGCGCCCGAGGCCTTCGACGCGGTGCTCTGGGCGACCGGCTACCGGCCTGCCCTTCCCCACCTCGAGGGTCTCGTCACGCTCGATCCGACCAGCGGGCTGCCGAGGATGCACGAGATGGAGTCGACCGAGGCGAAGGGCCTCTTCTTCCTCGGCCTCGATCAGCAGACCGACTTCACGAGCCGCATGCTGCGCGGGATACGGCGCGACGCCCTGCGCCTCGCCGACCGCCTCGTCGAGAACCTCTCTGCCGACGGAGCGCCGCGATGAACGAGCGCATCCCGTTCAATCGCCCCCACGTGACCGGCAACGAGTTCGAGAACATCGCCCGCGCCATCGATCTCGGGCACCTCGCCGGCGGCGGCCACTTCACGAAGGCCTGTGAGACGCTGCTCGAAGAGCGCCTCGGGATCGCGAACGTGTTGATGACCTGTTCGGGTACGGCGGCCCTGGAGCTCTCGATGCTCCTCTGCGACGTCGGCCCCGGGGACGAGGTGATCCTGCCCTCCTTCACGTTCGTCTCGACCGCGACGGCCATCGTCCGGACCGGTGCCACACCCCGCTTCGTCGACATCCAGCCCGACACGTTCAACATCGATGCCAAGCGCGTCGAAGAAGCGATCGGGCCGAACACACGCGCGATCATCCCCGTGCACTACGCGGGGGTCGGCTGCGAGGTCGAGGCGCTCGCCGAGATCGCGCGAGCGAGCGACTCGCGGATCGTGGAAGACGCGGCGCACGCCGTGAACGCCTTCGTCGGTGACCGCGCCCTCGGCGGGATCGGCGACCTCGGCTGCTTCAGTTTCCACGAGACGAAGAACTACATGGCGGGGGAAGGCGGCGCGCTCTGCGTGAACGACCCGGCGCTCCTCGATCGCGCGCGGATCATCCGCGACAAGGGCACCAACCGCTACAACTTCGATCAGGGTCTCGTCGACAAATACACCTGGGTCGATACGGGCTCGTCCTTCGCCGCGAGCGATCTCGTGTGCGCCTTCCTCAAGGCGCAGCTCGACGAGATGGATTCGCTCCTCGAGCGCCGCCTCGAGATCTACGCCCGCTACCAGGACGTCTTCGCCGAGCTCGAGCAGGAAGAGCGCGTCCGACTCCCGCGCGTACCGCGAGAGGCCCGCCACAACGCGCACGGCTTCTTCCTGCTGCTCCCGGATCGCGGGACCCGGGACGGTCTGATCGAGCACCTTCGCGCCGCGAACATCGGCTCCGCGTTCCACTACGTGCCGCTGCACACGTCACCCATGGGCCGGCAGCTCGGCTGCCACGAGACGGAGCTGCCCGTGACCGATGCGGTGAGCGATCGCCTGCTCCGCATGCCGATGCACTACGCGCTCGGTCCCGCGGACATCGACCGCGTCGCGGACGAGGTCGGGCGTTATGTCCGATCGCGGAATGCGGACTGGGTGCCGCTTCCCTAGTCGGTGCCGCATTCCGACGGCGCGGCCGCCCCACGGATCCGGCTCAGCGCAGCGCCGCGTTCTGCTCCCGGCCACGCTCGCCGAGGCGCCCGCGACAGCCCTCGATCGTGGCGTCGGTCGCGAGGCCCGCCGGACGCAGCACGTTCGTCACGTCCATGTCGACGACGATCCGCGAGAGGCCATCCCTCAGCTGGCGATCGTCACTCACCCCGCTCTCGGGATGGTCGATTCGCGCGGGTCGCGCGTAGCGAAGCAGTGCGTCCCCGCTCACGCTGTCCCGGAACGTCATGACCACCACCATGTCGGCGAGACCCTCGGCGTAGTCGGCGGTCTCGAGGTCCATCTCGAAGACGCCCATCTGCACCTCCATCGCGCAGCGCCCGGGCGTCTCGGCGACCTCGACGTCCGAGGTCTCGATCGCCGTCACCAGGGAGCGCTCGAGCATGGCGAGGAAGGTCCGCTCGGCGTCCCGCGTGAGCTCGAGGGAGCCGTGGCGATATCGCAGGCGACCGTGACGAACGAAGATCGCGTCGTAGCCGCCGATCTTGTGGTCGAGACGCAGCTCGAGCTGACCCGGGATCGGCACTTCGACCTTCTCGATGTCGAAGATCGGACGCAGCCGTAGCCGCTCAGACGTGTCCGGAGCGTCCGCCGGCGGCGGGGTCGCGCACGCGAATAGCGCGAGTGCTCCGAAGAGCAGAACGAGACACCGCGTCGCCGAATGGAACATGACCGACCTCCATCGCCTCAAGGGTACGATGGATTTCGAGATCGGTCAGGACTGGATGACCAGCTTCGACAGCGAGGTCTTGCGCAGATTCGTCTTCTGGATCGTGCGCACGAGCTCGGCGACCTTTTCGGTGTCCGTCTCGAAGGGGTTGTTGCAGATGACCCGCACGTTGAGCAGGTTGCCGAGGCGGATGTTCGACCAGTCGAGGTCGTACTGGATCGAGTTCTCGCGGGCGAGCTTGATGAACTCGCCGCGCATCCGCGCCCGGGTGTCCGGCGGCGGCTCGGTCTTGGCGGCGTCGACCTCTTCGTCGGTGAAGAGGCGATCGACGGCGCCCTTGCGCTCGAGCAGGTAGTAGAGGCTGCGCTCACGGCGGATGTCGTGGTACTGCAGGTCGAGCATCAGCACGCGCGGGTCCGTCCACGTCGTGTCGTGCTTGTCCACCCAGGACTGGATCAGCTTGCGCTTGATCACCCAGTCGATCTGGCGGTCGAGCTTGTCGGGGTCGGTGTCGAGGCAGTCGAGGACGTGCTGCCACATCTGCACGGCCTTCTTGTGGTCCTCGGAGACCGGGTACTGCTCGATGTACTTCTGGGCCATCTCGCAGTATTCGCGCTGGATCTCGATCGGCGAGTACTCTCTACCGTTGTCCAAGCGAAGCCTTCGCTTGCAGGTCGAGTCGTAGGTGATGTCCTTGATCGCCTTGACCGGATTGCGGAGCGTGAAGTCCTTGTTGATGTAGTTGTCCTCGATCATCTGGAGGACGACCGAGCAGGTCCCGACCTTCACGAAGTTGGTGTACTCGCTCATGTTCGAGTCACCGACGATCACGTGCAGGCGGCGGTACTTCTCCCGGTCCGCGTGCGGCTCGTCGCGGGTATTGATGATCGACCGGTCGTTGGTCGTCGTACCGGAGATCTTCTGGTAGATGTGCTGCGCGCGCTGGGACACGCAGTAGTGGATCCCGTCCTGGGTCTGGAAGACCTTGCCGGCGCCGGTGTAGATCTGGCGCGTGACGAGGAACGGGATCAGCTGCTCGGCGAGGTAGTAGAAGTCCACGTCGCGGTCGACGAGGTAGTTCTCGTGGCAGCCGTAGGAGTTCCCGACGAAGTCGGTGTTGTTCTTGAAGATCGACAGCTTCCCGGCGATCCGTTCCTCGCGGATCTTCTCCTCGGCGTAGATCTGGAGATCTTCGAGGATCCGCTCACCGGCCTTGTCGTAGATGATCAGCTGGCCCGGGCTCGCGCACTCGGGCGTGGCGTACTCGGGGTGGCAGCCCGTGTCCTGGTAGAAGCGGGCGCCATTCTCGAGGAACACGTTCAGGAAGTGTTCCGTCGTGATCAGCTTCTCGAAGAGGAACCGAATCGCCTTCTCTACGGGGAGAGTCTTCCGCCCCTCCGGAGTGAAGATGATCCCGTACTCGGTCTCGATCCCGTAGATGCGCTTCTGCACGAATAACCGCCTGACAGCCGTCTGGCCGCTACGACAGTGCCGGGGGCGAGAGCACGCCACTAGCTGCCGTCGAGCATACCTTGTACTTCATCGGCAGAAAGGCGGCAGAACTTGCGACCCGGCCGATCCCGATCCAGGAGGCACACTTCGAGGCTTCCTGCGTCCAATTCAGAACTGCGTTCTGCTCCTGCACTCAGGGCGCGCCGGCCCAATTGGGCCGCCTCCCCCGCGGGCATCGATTCGCGGTAGTCGTTCTTCAGGACCGACTCGACCTCTTCGACGTTGCCACCGATCGCGCAGAAGCCCGGGTGGTCGCTGATGAAACCGTCGTACTTGATCCGGTAGAGCGAGTTGCTCTTGTGGTCTTCGTACCGATCGTCGGCGACCTCGGCCACGATGATCTCGAGCTCGAGCGGTTTGATCTCTCGGGTGAAGACCTCACCGATCACCTGCGAGAAGGCGTTGGCGAGACCCCGCCCGCGCACGTCCTCGCGGCTGTAGGCGTAGCCCTTGGTGTCCGCGAAGCGGACGCCGACCTTTCGCAGCTGATCGAACTCCGAGAACTTGCCAACGCCGCAGAACGCGAGCCGGTCGTAGATCTCTCCGATCTTGTTCAGCGTTGTCGCGTTCTCGGCCATCATCAGGACACCGCCCTGATGTTCGAGGGCGACGATCGACTTGCCGCGCGAAATGCCCTTGCGGGCGAACTCGGCCTTGTCGGCCATGACCTGTTCGGGCGAAACGTAGAAGGGCATCGACATCAGAGGTTCCCTCCGGCGGCGCGCGCCTCGAGAATTTCGCGGTAGACGCCGGCGATTTCTTCCTCGCTCGCGTCCGAGTGGCCGTCCTTGGAGCAGATCTTGATGATCGGGTAGATCCCTCGTTCGAGGTCGACCCCGCCGGTGGCGCGATCCTCGTCCGCCGCCGCGGTCAGCGCCGCCACGGCGACCCTGACCGCTGCATCGCGAGACAGGTCGGCGCGCCACCCGTGCTTGAGCGACTCCCGCGCATAGAGGCCGCCTGAGCCCGTCGCGTCGAACTCGCCTTCCTCGTAGCGGCCGCCCGTGATGTCGAACTTCCAGAGCCGACCGGTCTTGCGACGCGTGTCGAATCCCGCGAAGAGCGGCACGACCGCGAGGCCCTGCATCGCCGCCGGGAGGTTCGCCCGGATCATCTGCGAGAGCTTGTTGGCCTTGCCCTCGAGCTCGAGGGACTCGCCTTCGAGCTTCTCGTAGTGCTCGAGCTCGACGGACAGGACGCGGGCCATCTCGATGCACGGGCCCGCCGCGCCCGAGATCGCCATCACCGAGTAGGGATCCGTCTCGAAGACCTTCACGACGTCGCGGGACGCCACGGAGTGGCCCGCCGTCGCCAGGCGATCGCCCGCAACCAGGACGCCGTCCCCGAACTTCATGGTCAGCACGGTCGTGCCGTGCGGAACCATCGAAGCCGCACTCTCGCCCCAGGCCGAAAGATCCGGCGCCAGGTGCGGATGATCGACCTGCAATAGCTCGAAGAAACTCGAACCCTGGTAGTTGCCCTGAACCGGCACTTGACCCCCCTCAGAAACCGTTCTCGGTGACGTCCGTCGACTGCTCGACGCGTCTATCTGTCATCGCGGCGAAACCGCGAAAGCGACGGCGCTATTCGCCGCCGCGCTGGACGTAGTTCTTGACGAACTCTTCCGCGTTCTCTTCGAGGACCGAGTCGATCTCGTCGAGGAGATTGTCCATGTCCTCTTTGAGATCCTCGCCCTTCTCCTTGAGCTTCTGACCGCCGTCGTCGGCGCTCTCGTCGCCGTCGTCGGAGCCGCCGCCCTTGTTCTTCTGGGTCTGCCCACCCTTCTCCGCCATCGCAGAGAAGATCGGCAGATCCTCTCCGTCGGAGTCGTCGGAGCGCTTCCGCAGTCGTTCGATCGTGATGAAGTTGGCCATCATTTCAGTCCTCCGGACTCATCCAGAGCGTGCAACGCCGAAGCGCTGCCCGCTAGGAACCCATGTTGTCGAGCAACGCTGCTGCGGTCTCCGACCGGTCCAGCAACTCGCCCACGATTTCGCTCGTGCCCTTGAGCGGCTCCGCCATCATGACGCGCTTGATCGATTCGTCCTCCAGCCCGAACGAGATCGAGTCCCAGTTCACGCCGAAGACTTCACCCGGGTAGCGCTTGAGGCACTCGCCGCGGAAGAACGCCCGCGTGTCTTGGGGCGCGTTGTACACCGCGTGTTGGATCTCCTCGTCCGTCACGATCCGCTCGACCTTGCCCTGCCGCTCGAGCAGGTAGTAGAGCCCCTTGTCCGGCCGCGAGTCGTGGTACTGGAGATCGAGCATCTGGACCTGGGAGTCTTCCCAGCCGAGGCTCTTGCGATCCATGTAGCCCTCGATGAGGCGCTGCTTGATCACCCAGTCGATCCGCGTATCGAGGCTCATGGGGTCGTCCCCGAGCGCCTCGAGCACCTCGCCCCACTTCTGGATCACGTCCTTCTGGATCGGGTCCAGGGATCGTGACGAGGTGTAGGCGAGCATCATGTCGTAGAACTCGCGCTGGACCTGGAGGGCCGTCTTCGACGTCCCGTCGTCCATCGTGAGTTCGTGCCCCAGAGAGAGGTCGTGCGAGACCTCGCGGATCGCCTTCACGGGATCGCGGAGCGAGAGATCCTTCGTGATGGCGCCGTCTTCGATCATCGACAGCACGAGCGCAGTCACGCCGTTGCGCAGATAGATCGTGTACTCGCTCATGTTCGAGTCACCGACGATCACGTGGAGACGGCGGTACTTCTCGCGATCCGCGTGGGGCTCGTCGCGAGTGTTCACGATCGGCCGCTTGACCATCGTGTCGAGGGCCACCTCGGTCTCGAAGAAGTCCGCGCGCTGGGACAGCTGGTAGTTGCACGGGTGGTTGCGGTTCTCGGAGCCGACCTTGCCCGCGCCGCACCAGATCTGGCGCGTCGAGAAGAAGGGCAGCAACGGCTCGACGACCTGCTTGAAGGACGTGCGGCGGTCCATGAGATAGTTCTCGTGGCAGCCGTAGCTGTTCCCCTTGCGGTCGCTGTTGTTCTTGTAGATCAGCATCTGCGCGCCTTCGGGCAAAAGCTGATTCGCCTCGCGGCGGCTGATCTCGATCACGCGCTCGCCGGCCTTCTCGTGGATCACGAGATCGCGGGCGTTGGTCACCTCGGGGCTCGAGTACTCCGGGTGGGCGTGGTCGACGTAGTAGCGGGCGCCGTTGATCAGCGTCTTGTTGCGGGCAATGTTTTCTTGCTGATTGGGCGTGTACTTCTCGCCCTCGACCTGGAACCCACGCGCATCCGCGAGCGGGTTCTCCTGGTCGTAGTCCCACAGGATCTTGCCGTCCGGGTCCTCGCGATAGGCGTTGACGACCAGGACGCAGGACGAGATGGGGTCGAAGTCGGGATCGTTCTTGACCATGATCCCGAACTCGATCTCTGTACCCATGACAGTGGGAATCGCCATCTCTAATCGAAGCTCCTGGGCCGGTCGTCTCGTTCGGCCCCGTAGAGAAAGAAAAGAAGAACCCCTTCAGCTCGGCGGCGGGTCGTGCTCTGGTTCCCGCTCGACTGGCCACCGACCCGAAGGGTTCGCTCCGCCTGGCTAGAGGTACTGCCCCTGGCCGGTGGAGACGTTCTCGATGCTCTCTTCCTTGCGCTCCATGCCGGTGATGAGCGTTCGGACGTTGATGATCCGCTCGCCCTTCCGGCCGGAAATTCGGGCCCAGTCGTCCGGATTCGTGGTGTTCGGGAGATCCTCGTTCTCCTTGAACTCCTCGCGCACCGATTGGATGAGGTCGTCGGCCGTGATTCCGTGCTCGCCCCCTTCGAGGAAGCGCTTGACGGCCTTGCGCTTGGCGCGGGCGACGATGTTCTCGAGCATCGCCCCCGAAGAGAAGTCCTTGAAGTAGAAGATCTCGCGCTCGCCCTTGGCGTAGGTCACCTCGAGAAACTTGTTCTCTTCCCCCTCGGAGTACATGTTCTCGACGACCTCTTCGATCATCTTCTTGCAAGCGGTCTCGCGATCGCCCTCGAAGCGGGTCAAGAGGCTCTCGTGGAGCGGCAGCTCCGAGGTCATGTACTTCTCGAGGATCGAGACCGCCGAGTCGCGATCCGGCCGCGACACCTTGACCTTCAGGTCCAACCGGCCCGGGCGGAGCACCGCCGGGTCGATCAGGTCCTGGCGGTTCGAGGCGCCGATGACGATCACGTTCTGGAGCGATTCGACGCCGTCGATCTCCGACAGGAACTGGGCCACGACCGTGGCTTCCATGTCCGAGGAGACGCCGGATCCACGCATGCGGAAGAGCGAATCCATCTCGTCGAAGAAGACGACGACCGGCACGTCCTGACTCGCCTTGTCCCGGGCCTTCTTGAAGACCTCACGCAGCTTGCTCTCCGTCTCGCCGACGTACTTGTTGAGCAGCTCCGGTCCCTTCACGTTCAGGAAGTAGGCCGTCGTGGCCTTCCCCGTCCGGGACTCGATCCGCTTGGCCAGGCTGTTCGCCACCGCCTTCGCGATCAGCGTCTTGCCGCAGCCAGGCGGGCCGTAGAGCAGGATGCCCTTCGGCGGCGAGAGCTTGTGCTCGAGGAAGACGTCCGGGTGCAGGTAGGGCAGCTCGACCGAATCCCGCAGGATCTCGATCTGGTCGCCCAGGCCCCCGATGTCCTCGTAGGTGACGTCCGGGATCTCCTCGAGCATCACCTCTTCGACCGTCGACTTCGGCAGCTTCTCGAAGGCGTACATCGTGCGCATGTCGACCAGCAGCGGGTCGCCCACCTTGATCGACTCCCGGCGCAGCGGCTCGGAGAGCGTGACCACGCGTTCGTCGTCGGTGTGCCCACTGACGATCACGCGGCTGTCGGAGATCGAATCGACCACCGTGCAGACCTCGCCGCGCTGGGTGTACTCGGCGCCTTCGATGATGTTGAAGGCCTCGTTGAGGACGACGTACTGCCCCTCGTCGAGCTGGAACGGATCCAGGTTCGGGTGGACGTTGACGCGCATCGGGCGGCCATCCATCAGGATCTCGCTCGTGCCGTCCTTGTTCGCCCGCAGGAAGATCCCGTAGGTGTTCGGCGGAGCACAGAGCTTGTCGACCTCCTCCTTGAGGAGCTCGATCTGCTGCTTGGCTTCCTGGAGCATCGCCACCAGCTTCTCGTTCTGCCGTTCGGCATCGCGGTGCTGGGTGCGCGCCTGGTCGTAGCGTCGGCGGAGCGTCTCGAAGTCCGCGAGCATCCGGTCGAGCCGGTGTCGGAACTCGTTGGAGTCGCTGCCAAAGAAGCGCATCGCATCCTGGAGGCGCTCGGCCTCGCTGTCAGAACGTCCAGAAGGGTCAGAACGTCCAGAAGGGTCAGAACGCCCGCCGCCGCCGTCGGCGCGACCGGGTGCGTCCCCTCGACCGCCTCCGGGCCGCGGATCGTCACCGCCCGCGAATTCCGGCGAACCGCCCTGGGCGAACTCCTCATCCTCCGGGCGTCCGCTCACAGGACCGGCGCCGCCAGAGGGGGTGATGCGCCGCATGACGTCGCGCACGAAACCCTTCCGACCGGAGCCTCCGCCCTGCGATCCAGCGCCGCGGCCCTCGGAAGCGCCGCGGCCCTCGGAAGCGCCGCGGCCCTCGGAAGAGTCCGAATCATGTTCGCTCATTGCGCTCTCTCCTTTGCCTTGCCCGGGCTCCGCACCCCGCAAATATTTGCGGAGGGAACGAAGCCCCATCCCTCACCCATCCAGTACTGCAAAGGCTGTGCCGCCTTTGGACAGTCTCGCTCGAAGATGCCGCTCACTGCCCGGTCTGCCGCGCGATGATTGGCGCGTCGAGGGGTTGTCGTGAGTGCATGCTCGTGAGTTGCCGGGGGGAGGGGAGCGGGGGGCGATGCGATGAACCCGCGTGGGTTCGCAGTGACGCGGGCGCGTGAAGAAGTTCGGGACGCCGACCGCTGGGGCATCGGCGAGGAGGGCGAAAAACGCTTACGGGTCGAAGAGATGGACGGACAGGCGGCTCGAGCGACAGACCCGTTTGCGAGCCTGGGAAAAAGAGTCGGAGCGAGCGCCTTCGCCGCTAGGAGCGGACGTGCGTTCTCCCCTCGTGCACTGGAGAAGGTGCTCTCTCGCCCCGTCGTCGCGGGCAGGCCTAGCATTCCTCCCTCTTTCCCTTCCTCCGAAGTTCCGTCGGCCTGCACGTCGACGTGCATCTCGTCCCGTGCGCCTCGAGGGCGCTGAGTCGTACCGGTCGGAACCACCTCCCCGCGCTGAGGGGCCTTCTCAGGCGTGTCGTGGGGGATCAGGGGGCGCTCCTGAAGGTCCTGGGGGTCTCTCGAAGCCGTCGCTGCGTTCCTGTCCGAGCTCCTCGCGCCAAGGCTGTCGTCAGCCTGTACCGCCGGATCTCCGACAGGAGATCGCGTGTTATTCGAGTCGACCCCGACCCGCGTGCGCGCAAAGCTCCTGAACTCCTCGAATTTGAAGCCGTTTTCAGATTTTTCGATTTTATCCCCGCAACCCACCCTGTCAACCGGATCAAATCCGCAGAGATCGTCATAAACCCTTGTTTTGAAACGAGTAACCCGTTCCGATGCGAACACCCCGGCTCCGATCGGTGCAATCTGCACCCTGGGCGTCGATCGCTTGGCGCTCCTCACGCCGAGCATGGCGACGCCGGCTCTAGTGGTGAGTCACCCGGCTGCGGACACCGGTTTCGGGGTTTCCAGCTGCCAATCGGTGCGGCAGGGGAACGATTCCGTTGCCGGAAAACGGACGAAATCGTCGCACGAGTGTCGAAATCGCAGCAGGCGGGGTCTGCCGGCGCGCTGCGTGCCGGCTGCGCACGATTCGCTTTGCACTGCCGTGCGCCGGTGCCGCTGCGCGGAACACAAGTGCCCTTCCGGGGCCGCGAAGCGACCACCGGCGGGGAGATGCCGCCGGGGGATTCCGGCGGGGAGCACCCGCACCGGGATCGGAGCGTCCGCGGGGCCGGCTCAGGGGGCGGCGGAATCGAACCCGCCGGCGGCGCCCGCCGCGTAGTCGATCACTTCGACGCCGTCGGGCGGGTCGAAGGTGAACGTCTCGTCCGGCGGCGAGGTGTCGACCTGCATGCCGGAGAAGCGGATCACGGTGACGTTGCCGAAGAGGTCGACGACCGAGGTCTCGAGGATGTCGCCGGTCCGTGGGTCGGCGACGAGGCCGAGCCGCTCGTAGCTCGCGTCTTCGAGGGGCCGGAGCGTGAGCTCGACGCGAGCGTCTTCGCAGCGGTCCGCCTCGACCTCGAACGTGTCCAGGAGCTTGCCGTCCCCGAGCAGGAACTGAAGCGCGGCGCCGCTCAGGAAGCCGGCGGTCACCTCGAGCCGAGTGGCCGTGCCGCCTTCGACGTCGTGGATCCACATCGTGGTGCCGTCGCTCACGACCAGCGACGGGTCCGGCGCTGCGTAGCGCCAGCGCATGCGACCGGGCTTCGCGAAGACGACCTGCCCGCGCTTCACGTCCGCGTCGATCAGCGGCTGGCCGCCGAAGCTCGCAGAGCGGCTCTCCTGCTCGAAATCGGCCGCGAGGTCCCGAATGCCGTCGTAGCGGGTCTGGACCCGGGCGGCCGTCTCGGGGCCGGCCTGCGCGGAACAGACCTCTGCGGTCGCGCCGTCGTCACCGGCGCTCGCCGCCATCGCCGCCAGGGCCGCACCGCACAGGGCAAGTCCGATGCAGAAGCCGCGGCGCCATCGCGTGTCGCGCACTCGTTCCAGAAGCCTCACCCTCGCCTCCGATCGCGACCGGGGGCTCGCGAGCCGGCCCCTAGTCGAGTTCGTCTTCCACGCCCGGCGCGGGCAGCAGCACCTCGCGCCCCTTCGAGCCGATCTGCGGACCGATCATGCCTTCGAGCTCCATCTGCTCGATGATCCGCGCCGCGCGGTTGTACCCGATCTTGAGCCGTCTCTGCACGTACGAGATCGAGGCGTTCCGGGTCGTCGCGACGATCTCGACCGCCTGGTCGAACATCTCGTCGACGTCCTCCCCACGGCTCTCGAGGGTCGCGGCCTCCTCGTTCGCCCGCATCAGGTCCTCGTCGAAGACCGGTCGGCCCTGCTCCTTCAGACTGGATACGAGGTCGTGGACCTCGGTTTCGTTCACGAAGGGGCCGTGGATCCGCTGCAGGACCGCGGTCCCCGGCGGCAGGAAGAGCATGTCGCCCATGCCGAGCAGGTCGTCGGCGCCCTTCTGGTCGAGAATCGTCCGCGAGTCCGTGCCGCTCGAGACCTGGAAGGATACGCGGGCCGGGAAGTTCGCCTTGATGACGCCCGTGAGGACGTCGACGCTCGGGCGCTGGGTCGCGAGGACGAGATGGATGCCGGCGGCCCGGGCCATCTGCGCCAGCCGCTGGAGCGATTCCTCGACCTCCTTGGCGGAGGCGAGCATGAGATCCGCGAGCTCGTCGATCACCACGACGATGTACGGGATCTCCTGCCACTCGATCTCTTCGCCCTCCGTCTGGCCGGGCTTCGGCTTGAGGAAGAACGACTCCTCGCCCTCATCGAGGCACTTGCGCGCCTTCTCGTTGAACTGGTCGATGTTGCGCACGCCCGTCGCGCTCATCATCTGGTAGCGCTCTTCCATCTTGCGAACGACGCCCTGGAGGGCCGCCGCGGCGCGCTTCGGACTCGTGACGACGTCGGCGATCAGGTGCGGGATGCCGTCGTAGATCGACAGCTCGAGCATCTTCGGGTCGACCATCAAGAGCTTGAGTTCGTTCGGCGTCGCGCGCATCAGCAGCGAGCAGAGGAACGAATTGAGGAAGACCGACTTGCCCGTGCCCGTCGAGCCCGCGACGAGCAGGTGGGGCATCTTCGCGAGATCGGACGTGACCGAGTTGCCGAAGATGTCCTTCCCCATCGCCACCGAGAGCTTGCCCTTGCTCTTGCGGAAGCTGTCGGACTCGAGGCATTCGCGGAGGTACACGGTCTCTCGTTGGGGATTCGGGACCTCGATGCCGACGACGCTCTTGCCGGGGAGCGGCGCGATGATGCGGATCGAGATCGCCCGCAGCGCCATCGTCAGGTCGTCGGTCAGGCCGACGATCTTGTTCACCTTGATGCCCGCGGCGGGCTCGTACTCGTACATCGTGATCACGGGTCCGGGATGGACCCGCACGACACGCCCGGTGACGCCGAAGTCCTGGAGCTTCTTCTCCAGGATCTTCGAGTTCATGAGCAGCGAATCGCGGTCGTAGCTCCGCTCGCCGACCGGCGGCGCCTCGAAGATGCCGACGTCGGGCAGCAGGAACGGACCGGAGGGACCGTTCTCGTTGAACACGAAGGCCTCCTGCTCGGGCTTCCGCTTGCGCTTGCGCTCCTCGTCGTGGTCGACGATGTCGGGCTCATCGCCCGGACGCAGGCGTCGCGCGACCGGCGCCGGCTTCTCTTCGGGCTTCGCCAGCACTTCGATCGGCGCTTCCGGCTCCTCCTGCTCACGGACCTCGTCCTCGAAGCTGAACTCCGGTTCCCGGCGCTCCTGCACGCGCTCGCGACGCGCGCGCTGTTCGCGGCGGACGGAGATCTGGGTGATCGCCTCGCGCGTCTGCCGGATCGCGCGTCCCGCCCCGGCGATCGAGGCCCGGGTGAGGTGCACCGCGAAGTCGATCCCGCGCCGCAGCCCGCGCACCACCCACTCGCCGAAGGCCATCGCCCAACCGAGCGTCCACATCGCCCCGCGACCCGCGGCCCCCAGCACGGCGCCGGAAGAGATCCCGGAGAGGGAGAGCACGCCGACCGAGAGGCCGAGCCCCGTCAGCACGAGCGCGCCCGCGTTGCCGAAGAGCAGCTGCAGCGTGTCGGCGCCGTGGCGCCCGAGCCAGCCCGGCTCGATCCAGGGCACGGTGCCGGGCGCGAGCTCGTAGAGCAGCGGCGGGAGCAGCGCAACGGTCGGGATCATCACGACGGCCCCGATCCAGAAGCGCGACAGCAGGCCCGGCAGCCCCAGGCTCATCACCATGCGACCACCGAGGAAGGCACAGGCCGCCACGAACACCACGGCGCCGGCGCCGAAGCCCCGCAGCAGACCGCCGGCCAGGGTCGCCCCGACCGGCCCCGCGCGGTTCGAGACCTCGACCAGTCGGCCGATCGGATCCTCCGGCGCGTAGGTCGCCAGGGCGAGCGTCGCGAGGAGCGACAGCCCGATCAGGATCAGACCGACGATCTCGGATCCGGCGGCGACGAGAATCGGCCCGTCCGAAGCCTCTTCGGCGGCTTTGCCCCCGCGTTTTCTTCCACGCGACTTCGCTGCGGCCTTGGCCATGACTGCCAGCCCCCTCGGAACGAGCGCAGTCGATCACCGCGTGCGGCGTCGACCGGGCGGGGGGCTCGGATCCTCGATTCTCACGCGCGACCGCGGAACGCACGACGGACCGCCGACACGGGTCCAGGGCGCTCATCGCGCCTCGAAGACCGTCCCGATCGCTTCGCCTCTCGCACTCCAACATGCTCGACGCGGGACGGGTCCCGCATGTCGAGCGTTCGCGAATCGAGATCTCACCCCCCGGTGAGTACGATCGTCCGAGGATACCGTGGCGCCGGGTTGGCGAAAAGGGTCCGGGCGGTCCTCCCTTGACGCCTTTCGGCCACGACGGGACACTTGCCTCGGACCCCGAGCCCCCTTCTTCCTCGCGGAAGCCGCGCCTTGCCAAGAACCGCAAGCCGCGGGTTCCCCAGCGTGTCCCGATGGAGCCCACACCATGGCAGGCGTCAATAGAGCCATTCTCGTCGGCAATCTCGGACGTGATCCCGAGCTGCGTCACACCCCCAACGGTCAGGCCGTCGTCAACTTCACGCTCGCGACGAGCGAGAACTGGACCGACAAGAGCGGCGAACGCCAGGAACGAACCGAGTGGCATCGGATCGTGGTCTGGGGGAAGACCGCCGAGATGTGCAACCAGTACCTCTCGAAGGGCCGAACCGTCTACATCGAGGGTCGGATCCAGACCCGCGAGTGGGAAGACAAGGACGGCAACAAGCGGTACACCACTGAGATCAACGCCCAGACCGTCCAGTTCATCGGCCCGCGCACCGACGGCGGTGGCGGTGGCAACTACTCGGGCGGAGGCGGATCGGGCGGCGGCGGGGGGGACTCCCGCAGCGACGGACCGGCCGACGCGGGTCCGCCGGGTGGGGGTGAGGACATCCCCTTTTGATGCGGCTTTGGGCGGGTTGGGCGCATTCGTCGCGTTGGGCTCGTTTGGCGACGCCGATTGAGGCGGCTTCCTGAGCCAGGCGGATTCGTCGCGCTGTGCTCGTTTGGCGACGCCGATCGGTGCGGATAGGGTCGGACGTACGCGATCGCTGAGTGCGATTCGGTGCCGGTGCGGCGCAGGTGTGGCCCGATTCGGGGCGCGGGCGTCCGGGTGAGCGACCTTGTTAGGCGTCGTCGCCGTGGCGGAGGGCGCGGACGATTCGGTCGATCCGGGTGCGGTCGTCGGGGGTGAGCTCGTCGAACTCGATGCCCATGCCGCCGGGAGAGCCGACGGCCGAGGGCGTCACGCGGACGACGCGGCCCACCGTGCGCAGGGCCTCGTTGCTGCCCGGCAGGTGAAAATGCATCGTGACCTCGGTACCCGGATCGTGGGGCTTGTCGGTCTCGATGAAGAGGCCGCCTTCGTTGATGTCCCGAGTGAACTCGGAGAACATCTCGTCGACGGTTCCGTAGTCGATGCGCACCGTGACCTGAGCGCGCGCGGACCGGCGGCGGTCGTCGCCGGCGGCGTCGTCCGTCGCCAGCGGATCGCCGGCCTCCATGCTCACTCGCGCCATCGTGGATCTCCCGTCCAGCCCGACGATCCCGATGCGACCGGCGAAACGAGCGCCGAAGTCGCGATGGAATGCGGACTCTCGGATCTGCTCCATCGTCCATTCCGCCCCTACTGCTTTAGGACCCGCCCCCGCTCGAAACGGGACACCGGACCTGCTCCCCGCGGGCGGCCGGCTGGACAGGCTCCTGGGGTCACATCACCGCGGCGCCGACCGCGGTGTCGAGAGGCAGCGCCCCGGCTTCGCGGAAGCTGTAGTGGCCCCCGCGCGCCACGATGACGTGATCGACGACCGCGATCCCGAGGATCCGCCCCGCCTCCCCGAGTCGACGCGTCACGCTCCGGTCCTCGGCGCTCGGGCTGGGATCGCCGCTCGGGTGGTTGTGCACGAGCACCAGGCCCGCCGCCGCCGCGGCGACGGCGCCGCGGAAGACCTCGCGCGGGTGCACGAGGCTCGCGGTGAGGGTTCCGACGGAGACCTCCTCTTCGGCGAGCAGTCTGTGGCGACCGTCGAGCAGCAGCACGTGGAAGGACTCCCGGGCGCGATCGCCGACCCGCGGCAGGAAATGACGCTCGACGTCCTCGGGCCCGCCGATCCGCGCGCCGATTCGGAGCGGCCGCTCGGCCAGACGACGCCCGAGCTCGACCGCAGCGACGAGGGCCGCTGCCTTCGCGGGG
The DNA here is from genome assembly GCA_964488255.1 of uncultured Spirochaetaceae bacterium. Taxonomy (GTDB): domain Bacteria; phylum Myxococcota_A; class UBA9160; order UBA9160; family UBA4427; genus UBA4427. The sequence continues at coordinate 222,707 of CAZAUR010000004.1, forward strand.
CCGAGCCCCGGGAGCCCCGCGAGGGAGGCCAGCGTCGCCTCGGGAAGACCCTCCCTGCCGCCGACTCGCTCGAGCGCGCGCTCCGCCAGCGCCGAGGCGTCGGCGCACGCGCCGCCGCTGCGCACGATCAACGCCAGCAGCTCGCGATCCGCGAGAGCAGCGGGACCGAGTCGCGCGAGCCGCTCACGCGGCCGGTCGTCCCCGCCCTGCCTCGTCGCGGCCGGCCCCCGATCGTCGACGCGCATGGCCTCCCCGCCTCCTGCGCCGTTCGCGGCGCCAGGCCGGCAAGCTAGGCCGCAGTCGCGCAGCGGGAAGTGCGCGCCCCTGAATACACGAAAGCGGCGTGACCCTTCGGTCACACCGCTCGTGCATGGTCATCGCGCGCCGCTCCTCCGAGAAGTCGGAGGCGTCGGCGACGCGGCTGGGATCTAACGGCCGTCCGCTCGCAGCTGCGCTGCTTCCGCGGCGAAGTCCGTCGCGAGCAGCGCCGCGATCTCGTCCGGCGTCTCTTCGAGCCTCTCGACGAGCTCGTCGAGCAGACCGCGGGACTCGGCGCGATCGGCGAGCCGACCCACCCACAGCTCCTGCTCGGCCAGACTCTTGTCGGCGAGGAAACGTGCGAAGTCCGCGGGCCGTTCGAGGCCGAGGGCGATCCAGCCATCGCGCGGATCCTCACCACCGGAATGGACGGCCACCGGCGCGTAGCCGGGCTCCGCCCGCAGGCCCATCGCGCTCGGCGGCACCGTCGCCGCCACCGGCACGGCCTGTCCGAGCGACATGCGTCCGGTCGCCCCGTTCGAGACGAGCGTCGGGGGCGGACCGCCGGCGAGCAGCCCCGTGGCGCGATCCGACGGCGCGGCGCGCAGATCGAGATCCAATGCGAAGTCGCGTTCCCGAGCCGGCGCGGTCGCCCACGGTCCGGGCGCCGCGGCGCTCGAGGTGAAGCCCATCGTGCTCGGCGGCGTCGCCGGGCGCGGCACGACCGCCAACGGCGTCCCTGCGTCGAAGATCTCGGCCCGCTCGGCGGAAAAGGGCGAAGCCGCCTCGTCGGAGAGGCCGAAGCGCCCGGGATCCTGCACGACGACCACGACGAAGGCCGCCACCGCGACCGCCGAAGCGGGCAGCATGAAGGTCGGCTCGAGCACCGCCGAAACGCTGCGGCGCACGCGCTCGAAGAACCCGGGGCGGGTCTCGCCCGCGCGAATCCGTCGCATCACGTTGGCCGCGATCATCGGCGGCGTCTCGGGCTCCGGCAGCGACCGCAGCACACGGACGGTCTGCTCGAGCTCGGCGACCTCCCGCGCGCACTCGGAGCAGGTGTCGAGGTGGGCATCGACGACCGCGCGGTCGTCGAGGGACAGATCGCCTTCCAGGTAGTCAGCCAGGTTCTTCTTCACTTCCGCGTGGTTCACGTCAGACACCTTCGGCCGTCGGGTTGTCTCCCAACAGCGACTTCAATTCTTCGCGCAGAGCCTGCCGCGCACGATGGATTCGGGACTTCACGGTGCCCTCGGCGATGCCGAGCACCTTGGCGATCTCGCCGTAGGCGAGGCCCTCGATGTCGTAGAGGATCACGGGCATCCGCAGCGAGGGGGAGAGGTTCTCGAGGGCTTCGCGCACGTGGCCCGAGAGCTCGTGCCCGAGCGTCGCGTCCTCGGGATTCCGCGGCGAGCTCGGAAGGTCGTCGCCCGCCTGCTGCCGCGTCTTCAACTTGTCGACCCGGGCGCGACCGCGACCGAGGGAACGACGGCGGTTCAGCGCCGCGTTCGCGGCGACGCGATAGACGAAGGTCGAGAAGCGGGCCTCGGCGCGAAAGCGGTGGCCGTGACGATGGAGACTCAGGAACGTCTCCTGGGTCAGGTCCTCGGCGTCTTCCTTGCTGCCCATCATTCGATAGAGCAGGCGATAGACGCGCGATTCGTGGCGTCGGATCAGCTCCTCGAAGGCGGACTCGTCGCCCGCCTGCCATGCGACGATGAGCTCCCGGTCGGGATCCTCGACCACGACGCGCGGCGCGGCCTTCTCGCGCGCCAGCGGGTTCGTGCCACTCACCATCGGTCCTCTCTCGACGATTTCAACTGCCATGGTCTGCCTCTTGGCGGACAGACCCCGGGGTTCCGGCAGGGGTTCCTGCGAATCCGGACCTTTTTCGGGATCGGCGGCGTCTTCGGGCCTGCGGTCTCCCAAACCTGACTCTCCTTTGGCGATCTCTACGTCCCGAGGGGAGTGACGCTCACTCGCCGAGATCGACCTCGGACTCGCCGTCGCGGAGGAAGACCCCGCTCTTGCCGCCGCGCTTCGCGACCAGCCGTACACGGTCGACTTCCATCTCCCGATCGACCGCCTTGCACATATCGTAGACCGTAAGCCCTGCGGCCGAAGCGGCGACCAGCGCCTCCATCTCGACCCCGGTCTTCCAGTGGGCCTCGACCCTTGCCTCGATCCGGAGCCCGCGCCCGTCTTCCGCCGGCTCGAGCAGGACCTCGACCGAGTCGATCGGCATCGGATGCGCGAGCGGGATCCACTCACCCGTCCGCTTCGCCGCCTGGATCCCGGCGATGCGCGCGGTCGCGAGCACGTCCCCCTTCGCGACGCGCCCTTCGACGATCCGCGACAGCGTCTCGGCCTGCATCCGCACCTCGCCCCGGGCGACGCACACGCGATGGGTCACGGCCTTTTCACCGACGTTCACCATCCGTGCGCGGCCCTGCTCGTCGAGGTGGGTCAGCTCGTCGCTCATCACTCGTTTCCTTGGTTCGCGCTCGACGAATGCTAGGCGTCGAGCCATTCGAGCATGTCACGCCAGATCTGCTCGCGCTCGGGCTCGTTGAAGATCTCGTGTCGCAGCTCGGGATAGATCCGGAGCGCGCTCTCGGCGGCGACCTGCGGCGCCAGGCCGGCGTGGAACGCGGCGCTCCCGGACGGCGGCGACATCGGATCGTCCCCGCCGTGAAGGATCAGCATCGGTCGCTCGACCCGCGAGGCCCCGGCCCGGGTTCGCTCGACGGTGCTGCTCATGCCTGCCGCGAAGCGCGCGCTCATCCGATCCTTCACGAACGGGTCCTCGACATAACGTCGCGCGACCTCGGGATCCCGGGACAGCCCGGCCGGGTCGAGACCGGCGGCGAGCCCGATCCGAGGCGCGAGAAGAGACAGGACCCGGGCCACGAAGATGCTCAGGGACTGGCGCAACCCGCCGCCCGCGAGCTCGAGCAGCGCGCCGGAGAGGACGACGCGATCGACCGGGGGATGGTGATTCGCGCAGGTCGCGGCCACGACGAGCCCGCCCATGCTGTGGCCCACCAGGGTCACGGGCAACCTCGGATGATCGAGGCCGACGAGCTCGACGAAGCGCGCGACCTCCGCCGGCAAGCGATCGAAGCGATCGACGTGACCGCGCGGGCCCGCCGTGCGGCCGTGGCCGACCTGGTCGTAGGCGTGGACCGCGAAGCCCCGCTCCGCGAAGTGCATCGCCATCTCGTCGTAGCGCCCCGAGTGCTCCGCATAACCATGCACCAGAATCATCACGCGTTCGGGCTCCGGCGGGAGCCAGGCGCGGCGATAGCGTTCGCCGTGGTCCGAGAGCACGACCTGCGACTCGAGGCGTCGAATGCGATCTCTCATTCGATCATCCCGCGCTGGCCAATCGCACGCGCTCACGGGCTCGCTGGACCTTCTGCAGGTACGCGACGCCCCGGATGCGGCGGCCCCAGAAATAGCTGGAGATGCCGCGGGCCTCGCCGAGACGGCGGATGTTGTCGGCGAGAATGAAGCAGCCGGCCTCGACGTTGCTCTCGATCGTCGCGAGGTTGCCAGAGAGCGGGAGCTTCTCGGCCATGTAAGGCATGACCTGCATCAAGCCGATCGCTCCCTTGCCGCTCTCCGCCCAGGGTCGCGCATCGCTCTCGACGATCAGCACCGCGGTCACGAGGTAGGGATCGAGCTCGTAGCGCCGACTGCTCCGGAGCACCGCCTCGATCACCCGCTCGGTTTCCTCCGCGGACAAGGTCGAGCGTCGGTCGCGCAAGTGCGCGCGGAGCGCCGCACCCACGGCCGACCGGGTCTCCGCCAGCGCTTCGTCCGCGGTCACGACGCCCTGGGCATCCTCGAAGCGAACCGGGGGGGCATCGAGCACGAGGAGCGCCCCGAGCGCGACCAGCACCCAGGTCGCCACCCGTCGGGCTCGCGGCGACAGTCGAGAGGGCTCCGCGAGGAGGCGCGCGCGAACGTCGGCCTCGGGCGCCGACGCCTCTGCGGCCGCTCTCGACTTCGACGACTCCAATTCGGCCCTCCGCCGCCCGTCGGCGGTCCCGCGCCGCCCACGCCCGCGGCCGACGCCGGAAAGAGCGCGGTCGGGGGGCCTGGGGAGGACGGTGGAGGGCCAGAATACCGGTGCACCCGGAGTGCGGCCATGCGACACCGAAATGCTTCACCTCGCGGTCGAGGTCGGGTACGTTGGCGGTCGCCGACCCGGGCCGCCCCCGACGTTTCGGGTAGGCGATGACCCTTCCCCAGCCCGGCGCCCCCGGACCCCCCCCGCCATGTCCGTCCCCGCTGCCTCGCCGCCGACGATCGATCCGGCCTCGCGCTCGCTCCTCGAAGGGCTGGGCTCGCTGCACGCCGCTGTCCTCGCCGTCGATGCCGAGGACCGGATCGTGTTCCTGCGCGATCCGGAGGCCTTGCTCGGTGCCGTCGGACCGACCTCGCTCGCGACGGTCGACGACGACGCGCCGGCGTCCGTCGCCGCGATCGTCGCGGCGCTCTCCGGGGGCGAACCGACTCCGGATGTCGGCGTCTGCGTCCGATGCTTCGAGGTCGAGGTCGTGGGCGACGCCCCGAGCCCCCTGCGCGTCGCCCTCGTCGATGTCGAGCCGAGCGGCTCGAGCCTGCTCGAAAAGAAGAACGCCGAGCTCGAGACCTGCGTTCGCAGCGTGTCCCACGACCTGCGCTCGCCCCTGGTGTCCGTCCTCGGTTTCACTCGCCTGCTGCGCGACGAGTTCGGAGAGCCGATCGGCCGGACGGGGCTGCATTTCCTCGACCGGATCGAGCAGGCCGGCCGCAACATGGAGCGACTGCTCCACGACATGCTCGAGCTGACCCGTCTCGAGGACACGCCGAGCTGCCCGGTGCACGTGAATCCGACGGCGGTCCTCGAGCAGCTGGCCGCCGAGCAGAAGCCCGCCCTCGACGAGGCGTCGATCGAGCTGGTGGTCCCTCAGGAGGCGCCGATCGTCGTCTGCGATCGCACCCGCTTTTATCAGCTCTTCTCGAATCTCGTCGGCAACGCGATCCGTCACGTCCCGCACGACGGCACGGGCCGGATCGAAGTGCGAGTCGAGCGCGACGACACGGGATGGCGGCTCGGGGTCGAGGACAACGGCCCGGGCATCGCGCCGGAGGACCGGGACCGGATCTTCGACGCCTTCCGGACGGCGAAGCACGCCCGCCCCGCCGCCGACGGCGCGTCCGTGGACAAGCGCGGCAAGTCCAGCGGGCTCGGTCTCGCGATCGTGCGCAAGATCGTCGAGCTCCATGGCGGCACGGTGCGCGTCGACGACGCGCCGGGCGGCGGTGCCGCGTTCCACGTCTGGCTCCCGCTGCCCGCCGCCACCGAACCCGAAGCAGCGGACTGAAACCGAGGCCGCCGGCTGAAACCGAGGCCGCCGGCGCCCCGTAGTCGAACCGGCGCGTCCAGATCGTCGCTTCGGCGGCGCGCCGCGATTGCCCGACTCGGGGCCGTCGCGTACCGTGCGGCCGCGAGGGGGAACCCATGTATCCGGTGCTCTTTACGATCCCGGGCCTCGATTGGCCCATCAGCAGCTTCGGCGCGATGATGGCCACCGGCTTTCTCATCGGGTACTGGATCTCTTTGCCGCGCATGAAGGAAGAGGGGCTCGACCCCGAGGACGCGGCCAACCTGCTGATGGTGATCATGCTGGGCGGCGTGTTCGGCGCGAAGCTCTACTACGCCGTCAGCTTCTACCTGATCCACGACCACCCGTTCTGGGACTCGATGTTCTCCCGCGGCGGTCTCGTCTTCTACGGCGGCTTCATCGGCGGCGGCCTCGCGGGCTATGCGGGCTGCAAGTACTGGAAGGTGCCGCCGGTCCCCCTCGCGAACGCCGCCTGCATCTCGCTGGCCGTCGGTCAAGCGATCGGACGCGTCGGCTGCTTCCTGGTCGGCGACGACTACGGCGTGAAGACCGACCTGCCCTGGGCGGTCTCGTTTCCGCAGGGCCTGCCGCCCACGATCGACCGAGTGACCGGCGAGGTCTTCTCGGTCCATCCCACGATGCTCTACGAGACGGCCTGGCTGTCGGTGGCCGCGCTCTTCTTGTGGTCGCGCCGCAAGAAGAGCGTCTCGCTGATGGGCGAGTTCCTGATCCTCAACGGCGTCGGGCGGACGGTGATCGAGTACTGGCGCCTGAACGCACGGGTCGCCTTCGGAATGAGCGAGGCCCAGTTCATCGGCCTCGGCCTCGTCGCCTTCGGGATCGCGCTGATCCTTCGAGCGCGCGCCGTCGCGAAGACCGAAGATGAGGCGGCGGCCTCGGTCCCCGCCGGCAAGCGGAAGCGCAAGGGCGCCAAGGCCCGGGCCTAGCGGGATCCACGCGCGCGGCGCGCTACTCCGGGGCGACCTCGAGTCGACCTTGCAGCTGCTTGGCGGCGTCGACGATCGCCACGCCCTGGGCATCGTCGTCGACGAGTCGTCCCACGCGAGCGAGCGCGGCCGCGGCCCGTCGGGCGAAGCGCCGGCCGTCGTGCGGCCCCTCCAGATCGACCCACGCCTCGAGCGCGGCCAGGCTCCCGGCATAGTCCCCTTCCAGGAAGGCCTGCATGCCTTCGGCATAGCGGCTGAGCTGGTCGATCTCGGCGCGCGGCGCGTTCGCGACGCGCGCGGCTTCGCGCAGCACCTTCGCGGCCTCGACGAAGTAGGCGCTGTGGAGCAACGCGCGGGCCGCTTCGACGAGGCCCGTCGCCACGTCGCCGTACATGTCCTCGAGGAGCGCCTCGAAGCCTCCGCGGAAGGTGCCGTCGATCTGCGCACGCCGACGCAGCAAGCAACGAATCACGCCACGTTCGCCGGCGCGCTCGATCAGCATCCGTCGGAACTGCTCGCGGGTCTGCACGAGCAGGATCCGCACCTCTGAGATGCCCTCGTCCACCCGTGCGACGCTGCGTTCGAGCAGCCCGTCGAACTCGCCGAAGAGCGCGTCCGGGTCCCCGTCGGTCGCGGCGCGCAGCGAGGCCAGGCGCGGCGCGTAGACGTCCCGCTGGTAGAGGCTCTCGCGCAGCTTCATGGCCGCGTGGAAGAGCGCGCCGACCGTGAGGTCGAAGAGTGCTTCCCGGCGCACCGCCTCCGAGCTGAGCCCATCGCTCCGGAACAACCCGTGGCTGTGCTCCTTCAGCCGGAAGAGCGCCGAGGCGTGATCGTCTCCGACCGTCGCGGCGAGCGCCTCGAAGTCGAGGCCGCCCTCCGATTCGCACGCGACCGCGAGCTCCCCCGACGTGCTGAGGAACTCGCGAATCAGCTGCACGAAATCGGACGCGTTCATGGACGCGCGGCCGAGGGGAGACATGAGGGCTTCCTTTGACGCGCGAGGCCGGAAGACACAAGGCAGCGCCTGACGGAGTGACCGATTGAAGGTGGCAGATCGCGAGGGAGTCCCTAGACGAATCGGCCTGCCGGCCTGCCGGCTTGCGCGGGCGGCAGGATAGGAGAGCCGTCCCCGCCCGCAAATCGAACAGCGGCGGGAACCGAATGGTCGATCGCGCCCCCAGCCGTGCGTGTCCGACGTCAGGGGACCTGACCGGAATCGCGTCTGAGGAGCGACTGAGAGGGGTTTCAGCCCCTCTGATGACCGGGATCCCGTTGTTTCGAGACGGGCCGTCTCCTATTGTCCCGGCACCTCGCACGGCCCCTCCCGGCGGCCGCTCATTTCCCGGTCACGACCCCCTTTCCGCTCACGACCCCCGCCCCGCTCACGACCCCCTTCCCCCTCACGACCCCCGCCCCGCTCACGACCCCCTTCCCCCTCACGACCCCCGCCGCCTCCCGCGACGCCGGCAAGTCCGACTCCGAGAAAGGAAAACCAGCGATGTCCGAGCCCGAACGCGAAAGCATGGAGGTCGACGTCCTCTTCGTCGGCGCGGGTCCCGCGACCCTGTCGTCCGCCTATCACCTGATGAACGAGGTCGAAGAGCACAACGCGCGCTGTGAGAAGACGGGCGAAGAGCCCCTCGAGCCGCCGGTGATCCTGGTGATCGAGAAGGCCGCGGGCATCGGCGACCACCAGCTCTCGGGGGGAGTCATGAACCCGAAGGGCATCGAGGAGCTGATGCCCGACTACAAGGCGCAGGGCTTCCCGATCGAGCAGACCTGCGACAAGGCCTACTTCTGGCAGTTCTTCCGGAACTTCACAATCAAGCTGCCGTCGTTCGTGACGCCGCCCTTCTTCCAGAAGAAGGGCTACCACGTCGTCTCCCTGTCGGACGTCGTGAAGTTCCTTGCCGAGAAGTGCGAGGAGAAGGGCATCGAGATCTACCCCGGCTTCGCCGCGGACGAGGTCCTCATCGAGGGCGATCGCGTGGTTGGGATCCGCACCGGCGACATGGGCGTCGACAAGGACGGCAAGCCGAAGGCGAACTACCAGCCCGGCATGGACATCCTGGCCGGCGTGACGGTCTTCGGCGAAGGCGTCCGCGGCTCCTGCACGAAGCAGCTCCTCGACCGCTTCGACATGCACGGCAAGTGCGAGCAGACCTTCGAGACGGGCATCAAGGAGATCTGGCGCGTCAAGCCGGAGAAGCACAAGCCCGGCCGCGTGATCCACGGCTCGATGTTCCCGGACTTCCTGGGCGAGATCCACGGCATGTGGCTCTACGACATGGGCGACAACCTCGTGAGTTACGGGTTCGTGACGCCCCTCGCGTCGGAAAACCCGAACAACGACCCGCACCGAAAAGCGCAGGAGTTCAAGCGGGATTCTCCGTTCATGCGCGACCTGCTCGATGGCGCCGAGCTCATCCGCTACGGCGCGAAGTGCGTCCCGGCCGGCGGCCTGAACGCGATCCCGAAGCTCTACTGCAACGGCGCGATGCTCGTGGGTGACTCCGCGGGCATGCTCAACATCATGAAGCTCGCGGGCATCCACACGGCGATCAAGTCGGGCATGATGGCGGCGGAGACGATCGTCGACGGAATGAAGGCGGCCGACTACTCGTCCAAGACCCTCGGCAACTACGCCGAGCGCTTCCGCAACAGCTGGGCGTACCAGGAGCACTACGAGGCCCGCAACTTCTCGGGCAGCAACGAAATCTCGCCCCTCTTCGGCATGCTGAACATCCCGCTCATGGTGCCGACCAAGGGCCGCGGCCTGATCGACGGGCTCGAGACCCACGCGCCGCATCGCGCGATCAAGAAGCTCTGGGAGCTCCCAAAGAAGGTGCGCGAGCCCGAGCCCTTCGAGCCGGACGGCGTCCTGACCTTCTCGAAGGAGCACCTTGTCGGCTTCTCGGGCACCGCCCACGAAGCGGACCAGCAGCCGCATCTGAAGGTCGCGGACACGAACGTGTGCTCCACGGATTGCGCCCGTGACTACGGGAATCCGTGCGAGAAGTTCTGTCCGGCCGCGGTCTACGAGATGGTGGACTCGGCTTCGAACCCGGGGACGAAGGAGCTCTTCATCCACCACGAGAACTGCGTCCACTGCAAGACCTGCGACATCGCGGATCCGTACCAGATCATCACCTGGACGACGCCGCAGGGCGGTGAGGGTCCCGACTACACCAAGATGTAGTCCAGCTTTCCGCACGCGAAATGAAGGGCCGGAGCCGTGCGCTCCGGCCCTTTCTCATTCACCCTACGGGTCCCGCCATGAGCGAACGCAACCTCATCATCCGTGCCGGCGCCCGCGCCGCCGATCGCCTGCGCGAAGAAGGCTTCCACCCGGACCTCTTCGGCACCCTCGTAGGCGCCTCGGGCGGACCGAAGTGGCTCGTGTTGCGCCACCTCGACACGGTCCTGATCGATCGGCTCGTGCTCGCACGCTCGACGCCCCTCGAGACCCTCGGCTCGTCGATCGGCAGCTTCCGCCACGCGTGTTATGCGCAGAACGACCCCCACGTCGCCCTCGCCTGCTTCGAGCCCGCCTACGTCGAGCAGGCCTACGCCGAGGAAGACCTCGACCGCCGCGGTCTGCCGAGCCCGGAGGCGATCACCCGCGAGAGCGAAAACGTGCTCGCGCACCTGCTCGGCGACGTCGGCGCCGAGGAGATCTGCGAGCACCCGCGTGTGCGCACGAGCATCGTCGCGGCCAGGCTCGTTCGTGACCGCGGCCGCGATCGCGGGCTCGCGTTCCAGCTCCAGGTCGCCCGGGCCGCCGCCGCCAATGCCCTGTCGCGCAGGCGCCTCGCACGCCACGTCGAACGCGTCGTGTTCCAGACCGAGGGCGCCGGCCTCGACTGGCGCGACCTCCCGACCGCCCGCGAGTCGCTCACCCCCGAGCGCATGGGCCGCGCGATCCTGTCGAGCGGGTCGATCCCCTTCGTAATGGAAGGCGTCCGCGACGTCCCCGGCGTGCCGGGCACCCTCTTCGACGGTGGCATCGTCGACTACCACTTCGACTTCGAGTTCGAGCGGGACGACCGGCTCGTCCTCTATCCCCACTTCTTCGACAAGATCACGCCCGGGTGGTTCGACAAGCCCTGGAAGAAGCGACGACCGACCGCGGCGGCCCTCGACGACGTGGTGATGATCGCCCCGAGTAACGCCTTCGTGGCGGCGCTCCCGGGCGGCAAGGTCCCCGACCGCGACGACTTCCTGGACTTCGCGCCCGAGGAACGCGTCGAGCGTTGGTACGGCTGATCGAAAGGTGCCGGGTGCTGGCGGAAGAGCTGGCGGAGGCGATCGACGGCGGGCGCTTCGCGGAGCGGGTCGAGCCGTTCTCGCACGAATAGCCCTCCGCGCGACTCAAGGGCGATCCGCGGCGCTCCGATCTTCTCGGTCGAAGCCTCCCCCTCGACCCGGGACTCCGCGATGCCCACGCATCTGTCGCCCCTCTTCGCTGCCGCGATCGCGATCCTCGTCGCGCTGGGGCCGCTCTCCGCGAACGCGCAGATCTATCGCTGGGTCGACGCCGAGGGGCGCGAGCACTTCACGCAGTCGCTGCAAGACGTGCCGCCGGCCGAGCGGAGCGCCGCGAAGGCGCGTTGGGACGAGGGTGGAAAACGCATGACGCGGTCCGATCCGGTGGCGCCGCCTCCAGCGGCGCGCGAAGCATCGGCGGACGAGATCGACATCACGACCGAAGCCGCTTCCGGAACGGTGGAAGAGTCGGCCGCGACCGGCCCCGGCGGCCGCACCGAGGCCGAATGGCGCCAACGCCACGCCGTGCGGCGCGATGCCGTCGCGCGTCACGAGCAGCGGGTGGCGAAGATCGAGGCGCGATCCGCCGCGCCCGGCGGCGTCGAGTATTCGCGCCGTGCGAGGAGAGATCGTTCGCGCGCGCGTTGGGAGCGCAACAAGGCCTTGCGCGATGCCCAGCGGGAGAAGGCCGAGGCGCTCGCCACCGAGCAGGCCAAGCTCGCTCGTGAGCAGCGGCGACTGGAGGCGTTCCTCGAGGAGGCTCGCCGCGCAGGCGTGCCGCCCGGCTGGCTACGCGAGCCGTAGCCGGACCGGCATCCGCTTCACGCCACCGAGGAAGCTCGAGCGCATGCGCTCCATGTCGCCGGCGAGCTCGACCGACTGGATGCGCGGGACGAGTTTCTCGAGGGCGATGCGAATCTCGAGCCGGGCCAGGTTCGCGCCGAGGCAGAAATGCTCGCCGATCCCGAAGCCGATGTGCGGGTTCGGCGCGCGGTCGACGCGGAAGGTGTCCGGGTCGTCGAAGACCTCGGTGTCGCGGTTGGCCGACGGATAGAGCAGACAGAGCGACTCCATGGCGCGGATCTTCTGCCCGTGCATCTCGAAGTCCTCGACCGGCGTCCGGCAGAACTGGATCACCGGCGAGGTCCAGCGGACGATCTCCTCCGTGGCCTTCGGCACGAGCGAGAGATCGGCCGCGAGCTTCTCGAGCTCGCCGGGGTTCTCGATCAAGGCGAGCATCCCGCCGCTCGCCGCGTTGCGGGTCGTCTCGTTGCCGGCGACCAGCAGCAGCGCGAAATACGAGAGGAGCTCGAGAGGCGGAACCTCGCCGCCGCGGAAATCGGCGTTCGCGAGGACGCTCACCATGTCGTCGCCCGGATTCGCGCGGCGTTCGGTGGCCATTTCCGAAAAGTACGCGTTCACGTCCGCGAGGGTCTCGCGCATCTGTTGCCCCGAGTCGCCGCCGCTCACCTGATACTCGGGATCACTCGACCCGGCGATCTGGTTGGTCCATTCGAACATCTTCCGCCAGTCCTTGCGCGGGACGCCCAACATGTCCGCCAGGACCGAGAGCGTGAGCGGCGCCGTGAAGTCCTCGACGAAGTCGATCTCGTCGCGACCCGCGATCTCGTCGACCAGGTCCTCCGCGATCCGCTCGATCTCGGGGCGGCGCCGGCTGATCGCGCGCGGCGTGAACCAGGCGCTCGCGAGGTTGCGGTACTCGGCGTGGTCCGGCGGGTCCATGTTCAGCAGATGACGAAGCAGCTCGCGGTTCGGACGGCCCGGATCGGGCGGCGGGCTGTCTGCGAAGACGGCGACCCGGGGCGCGTTCAGGAAGCGCTCCGGTTGCTTCGAGAGCCAGACGATGTCGGCGCGGCGGACGACGGCCCAGAAGCCCGGTCGCGGGCCCATGTCGAAGTAGCGGAGGGGCGCCTCTTCCCGGAGCGTCTTCCAGGCGGCGTGGGGATAGCCGTGGTCGGCGAATTCGTCGGGACCGAGCACGTGCTCGGCGGTGAGTGCGTCGACGCTCGACATGTCGCTCCTCGGGATGCGCTGGATCGCGGGACAACGTAGCGAGGCGCTGGCTCGCGGGGCCGACTTCGAGTCTCGCGCGAGGCGCCGCGGAATCCCCGCTTCCCGCCCCCGCGCGACTGCACTACACGTTGACGACCCGCTGGAGGAATCGACGTGACGTGCGCCCCGCTCCGACTCTTGACCCTGTTCTCGACTGCCGCTCGTGGCGCGATCGGCGTCCTCGCCGTCGCGGCATTCGTTCCGGCCGCGGCGCTCGTTCCGGCCGCGGCGCTGGCCGGCCCGCCGGTCCTCGACTGCGTGCCCGAGGGCCCCGCCCGCCCGATCTGCAAGTTCCAGAACCCCGAGGACATCGTGCCCCTCCCCGGCAACGACGCGCTCCTGATCGGGCTCTACGGCAACGCCGGGCCGGGCAACGCGGGCGGACTGGTCGTGTTCGACCTCGCAAGCGAAGAGCCGACGACGGTCTTCCGCGGTGGCGAGCGACCCGCGGTCGCCGAGCCGGGCTGGGGCGACCCGGCCTGCAGCGAGCCGCCTGGCGTCGGCTTCAACGCCCACGGAATCGACCTCGTGCGCCGCGAAGACGGCCGGCTCGCCCTGCTCGTCGTGCAGCACGGGAGCCGCGAAGCGATCGAGTTCTTCGAGGTCCTCGGCGGCGGAACGAAGTGGCACGTGGCCTGGCGCGGCTGTGTCGCCGCGCCGCCGGATGCCTCGCTCAACGAAGTCGCGGCGCGACCCGACGGCAGCTTCTTCACGACGAAGATGGTCTCCCTCGAAGAGGGCCTCGTCGCCGAGTTCTCGACCGAGCCCTCGGGCCAGGCCTATCGCTGGATCCCGGACGCCGGTTGGTCGACGGTCGGCGGCACCGTGGGCGCGATGCCCAACGGGATCGTCGCCTCGCCCGACGGCCGCTTCGTCTACATGAACGCGACGATGGAGAGCAGCATCCGCAAGATCGAGGTCTCGACGGGCCGCGAGGTCGGCCGTGCGGCGGTCGACATGCCCGACAACGTCACCTGGAGCCCGGACGGGCAACTCCTGATCGCGTCCCTCCGTGGACTCGAGCCCGACGACTTCGTGGCCTGCGAGGCGATGGAGCGCGGCGCCTGCGGCATCCCCTTCGCGATCGTCGCAGTCGATCCCGAGACGATGACCAATCTCGGGCCGATCTACGAGAGCGACGGGCGACCGATGGGCGCGGGAACGGTCGGGCTGCAGGTCGGCCGCGAGCTCTTCGTCGGCTCGTTCAGGGGCGACCGCATCCTGCGCATCGATCTCGACGCCACGGGCGATGGCGACTGACGGCGCGCCACGCGCTCAGTGCTCCGACTCGAGCTCCTTCAGGACCTCGTCCGCCCACTTCACGTGGGTCTCGGCCTCGAGCTCGCCGTAGCGCAGGGTCATCATCCAGTACTTCATGTCCGGCGGCGGCGTGGCGGCCCCCTCGAGCTCCTTGCGGGTCTCCGCATAACGCTCGAGGTCCTCGAGCTTCTCCGCCCGGAAGTTCTCGATCATCGCGCGGTGCGAGTCGCCCTCCGCGCGCGCCGTGAAGAAGAGCTTCAGCAGCATCTCGTTTCGGCGACTCGGGGGCGCGGGCTCGTCGTCCAGCCAGGAGGCGAGCTCGGCGCGGCCGCGCTCGGTGATCGAGTAGGTCTTGGTCGGCCGACCGCCCGGGGTCTGGCGCTCGACGGAGGTGGCGAGGCCCTCCTCTTCGAGCTCCTTCAGCATGGGATAGATCCGGCCGTAGCTCTCGGTCCAGAAATTCGAGACGGAGCCGTCGATCACCTTGCGCAGGCCGTAGCCGGTCTGGGGCCCCCAGGACAGGAAGCCGAGCAGCGCTTGTCGCGTTCGATTCGGGGTACGGGCCACGTTGGGGGGTGCTCCTCGAGGTGCCCCGCCCCGGGCGTCAGCGGGCGTGGCAACCGGTGCAAGCATAGTCCGATCCGAACATCATCTCCGGCTCCTCACCGGGATGCTCGGCACGGGCGAACGCCGCGGCGCGCGCGTCGAGGTTCGCCAGTCGGGCTTCCAGAATCGGAGCGAATCGCCAGTCGCGGAACTCCGGGGTGAGCCTGGCCGCCCGGTACGCCCGCTCGGCGTTCTCCACGTCGCCCGCCTTCGTCAGCAGATCGCCCATGAAGAGGAAGAAGCCCTCGAAGTTGTGGGGCACCGTCTCGGTGTTCCAGCACACGCGCTTGCGCCCGGTCGTCGTCGCTGCATCCATGACCGGGGCATAGTCGAAGCTCGCGCGGTCGAAGTCGTCGCCCCCGCACTCCTCAAGGTTCAGCCACATGAGATCGACGGCCTCGGCGAAGCGGTCGCTGTCGCGCGGCTGCGAGGACAACGGGAAGGCGGCGCTGAAACCGTTGAACTCCGGATAGCGGCGGACGGACTCGCGCAGCTGGAAATAGCCGGTCCGGGTCGTGCGCTCGTCGGCGTGGATGTCACCGAGCGCGAGGCGGACGCCGCCGTGCCAGCCCGCGATCCGGTCGTCCTCGGGCGCGAGCTTCGCGGCCTCGCCGAAGTAGTGTTCGGCGAGGATGGCGAAATCCGTGATGCCCGGTTCCCGGGCGTCACCGACGCGGCTGCGCTCGCTCAACGTCCAGAGGTGCGAGTGCGCGAGGAGCAGCGCGATCTCCGGATCCGCGGGGTTCTCGAGGTAGGCGGCCGTCAGCAGTCGACGGGCCTCCGGCAGGTCCGCATAACGCGCGTCGTAGAGCGCCTCACGAAACGTCTTCGACGCATGACGCGCGAGCTCGGAGCCGGTGGGCTCGGGGGACTTCTCCGCGGCGGTGCGGATCGCGAGGGGCGCGACTAGCGTGTCGGCGTGACAGGCCACGAAGAGCCAGAGAAACGGGAGGACGAGGGCGACCGAGAGACGGCTGGGCATAGGGGTTCTCCTTCGAGAGCGTATTTATATCTTATAGATACATCCTCAAGAGTCAAAAACGGCCAACGGGTCGATCCCTCGGATCATCTCCGAGAGGCTCTCAAGTAGCTGGATTCGTTCATGGAATGCCCGGCCCCGATGGCGATCGAAAAGCGCGGATGGAAGAATAAATCCATGTCCGAGACCACGCTTTCTCCTCTCGCTCGCCGGAGCGCGGACGTCGTCGACCCGCGCGATCTGCAGACCTTCCTCGACACCTTCCTGTACCGCGAGCCCGCGGTCCTGGTCGACGAGATCACCTCGGTCGATGCCGAAGCGGGCCGAATCGAAGCGGTCCTCGAGACGAAGGGACGCCCTCTTCCCTTCGCCGAGACCCAGCGCACGAGCGAGCATCACCCGGGCCACGTCTCCGGCGCGGAGCTGGTGATGGTGACCGGTGCGCTCGGCTGCTTGCACGCCTGGCTCTTCCACGGCGTGCGCTGGGACGCGGGCTGGGCGGGCTTCGGCAACCGGATCCACCGCGCCGACTTCAAACGCCTCGCGCGACTCGGCCCGCCGATCGAGCTCGTCTCGACCGAGACGCGCAAGCGGGTCGGTCCGACGCGGATCGTGCTCCGGTACACGTTCGAGTTCCGCCAGGAGGGCGAGCTCGTCTACATCGGCGACCAGTCCGCGATGTTCGTGAGGGGGATGGCGCTCGGCTGACGCGCGAACGACTCCGGGCGTGCCAGGCCACGGGGAACATGATTTCCAGGCTGCTATTCGTATTCACCGGTCACGATCAGCGGGAGGAATCATGGGGAAGAATCTGATCTTCTGTTTCGACGGCACGAGCAACGAGCCGGCCGACGCTGCGCAGGACGAAACGCGCACCGGCGGCCTGGAGGACAGCAGCATCAGCAACGTCCTGAAGCTGCACCTGCTCTTCGGCGGTGATCTCGCGGACGGGAGATCTCCCGAGTTCGAGCAGCTGAGCCTCTACTACTCGGGCGTCGGGACCTACGGAAGCAAGACGAAGCGAATCTTCAACGCGGGATTGGCCTTGACCGACGTCGGCCGAATCATCGAGGAAGCCCTCGGCGACCTCCGAACGCACCACGAGGACGGCGACCGGATCATGGTCTTCGGCTTCAGCCGTGGCGCGGCGATCGCTCGGCGATTCTGCTCGGTGCTGACCGATGAACCCGACCTGAACGACTTGAGGGTGTCGTTCCTCGGCGTCTTCGACACGGTCGCCTCGATCGGCATGCCGGACCTGGACACGGACGACCGGCCCGAATCCGACGTGATCTTCGAGGACCAGTTCATCGCCCCGAACATCCGCGAAGCCCTCCACTTGATCAGCATCGACGACCGTCGCAAGGCCTTTCAGCCCACGCTGATGAACGCGGAAGATCGCGTGGACGAGATCTGGTTCGCGGGCGCGCACTCGGACGTCGGCGGCGGGTATCGGCGGGACGGCCTGTCGGACGTCGCCCTTCGGTTCATGATCGACGAGATCCAACGTCGAGGGATCGGAATCGATACGGTCGCGCCGAGTGAGGTCCAGTTCGACCGGGTGAACGCCAGCACGGACCTGGACGACATCGAGATCGAGTACGACGATCTCGCCATCGAGCCGAACGCCTTCGGGCTGAGCCACGCCCAGTCGAGACCGTGGCCGCTCTCCGAGTTCACGCTCTACGACCGGGGGGTCTGCGTCCTGGTGAATGGGAAGACGTCGCGCAGGAAGCGGCCCGTCCTGCATCACACGGTCGCCGAGCGCATCTACGGCGACAGCGATTACCGACCGCCCGGCCTGAAAGGCGTCGCCCACGACATCCTCTACCCCGATCTCTCGAAGCTGAAATTCGAGAACCTGGGTCATCACATCCGAGTCGGCATGCGATCGCTTCGACCCCTGAAGAGGAACAAGTCGATCACCGTGCCCGTCTTCGCGCACCAGTTCCACAACCGCACGGGCGTCCTGCTCGAGCGGGGTCGCGAGTACGAATTCGAGGTCGTCGCGGACCAGACATGGCGCGACGGTGGGATCGATTGTGATGCGGACGGCTGGGATCGGGACCACCCCGACATCCGTTGGGTCAAGGATCTGGCGATCCGGGCGATGGAACCCTTCCGGCGCCATCCGGACGCGAACTGGTTTCACCTGATCGGCGCGATCGGCGACCTCGACGAGGAGATCTTCTCGATCGGACAGGGACCGGTTCGCCATACGCCCGGGAGGAGCGACGAGTTCTGCCCCTTCGCGAACGATCTCAAGCGCATGTACTCGAACAACGACGGCTCGATCGCGGTCAAGGTGACGCGATTGACGTAGCGGACGTTGACCGACGTCCAGTCGCCCCGGCGATGGCAGCGCTCCGGCGGACGCTCGTCGTCCGGCGTCAGCGCACGCCCCCGAGCCCCGGCCACCATAGATAGTGGAAGCCCGGGCGCCCGAGCAGCTGCTCGAGCATCGACGCCATCGCCGCATCGCCGCCGAGTGAAGGAACGCCGGCGGGCGCCGACATGTAGAAGTTGCGACGCACCGTGTTCGGCCGGTGGTAGGCGACGACCTGGATCTTCGGTGCGCCCATCCGGTCCGAGAGCAGACCGAACGCGTCGGCCATCGCGCCCACCCGGTCGACCAGGCCGTTGTCGAGCGCCTGCTGTGCGCTGTAGATGCGTCCGTTCGCCAGCGCCGCCACCTGCTCGCCCGTGAGCTCGGGCCGACCGCGATCGACGATGTCGCGGAATCGCGCGTGCAGGTCGTCGACGATCGACTGGAGCTGGCCCCGCTCCTCGGGCGTCAGCGGACGGAAGGGCGAGCCGATGTCCTTGAACTCGCCGCCGGTGATCGTCTGGTCCTCGATCCCGAGCTTCTGCATCAGGCCGGCGAAGTTCATGCTGGTGAAGATCACGCCGATCGAACCGACGACGGTCGTCGGATGCGCCTGCACCTCGTCGGCGGCCATCGCGATGTAGTAGCCGCCGGAGGCCGCGGTCGTGAGCAGCTGCGCGACGACCGGCGCGCCTCGCTCTTTCTTGAAGCGGAGGATCTCGGTGTAGACCTGCTCGCTCGCGGTCGCCGTCCCGCCCGGGCTGTCGATCCGCAGCAGCACGCCCTGGATGTCGTCGTCCTGGCGCGCCTGGTCGAGCACCTCGCGCACCCGGGCGACCATGCTCGTCTCTTCGAGACCGAAGAACGACGGCGCGGCGTCCGCGCCGGTGATCAGCCCGTCGATCTCGAGGAGCAGCACTTTCGGGCCGCTGCTTCCCGCGACCACCGACTGCTGGAGCGGCGCCGAAGCGCCACCCCCGAGCACGTCGATCGAGACGCAGCCCACGCCCGCGAGCGTGACGGCGAAGAGTGTGATCAGGAGAGAAGAACGCAAGAGCCCCGAGCGCGAACGCCCGGGGCTCTTCGGAGGATCGGATCGGGTCGTCATGGCTGGAGAGTATCTCGCGCCCGACGAACCCGCCGTGTCAGTCGCGGGCTATGAACACCCGCTGGTGCTGCCGCATCAGGAGCAGCCGCTGGTGCTGCCGCAGTTCGGGCATTTGTAGCAGGCGCCGTTGCGGATCATGATCGACCCGCAATCCATGCAGGACGGGGCGTCCGCCTGGTTCACGAAGCTCGACTGGCTCTGCGACCCCGACGCGGCGGTCGTCGCGTCCCCGGACCCGCCAGCGACCGCGCCCACCGCGACCGGCGGCGGCGCCGCCGGCTGGATGGGCGCCGCCGGCTGGATGGAAATCGGCACGGCCGTGCCTTCGTCCTGGGACGCGCCCTCGTCGTCCACCGCGACCTCGGTATCGAGGAACCGGTTGCCGAGATGCCGGAAGACGTAGTCCATGACGGACTTGGCGATCGGGATCTCCTTGTTGTTCGTGAAGCCCGAGGGCTCGAAGCGCGTGTGGCTGAACTTGTCGACCAGCGCCTTGAGCGGGACCCCGTACTGGAGCGAGATCGACGTCATCGTCGCGATCGTGTCCATCAGGCCGGAGACCGTGCTGCCCTCCTTGGCCATCTTCAGGAAGATCTCGCCGGGCGTACCGTCCTCGTAGAGGCCGGTCGTGAGGTAGCCCTCGTGGCCTGCGATCGAGAATTTGTGGGTCGAGGCGACGCGCTCGTCCGGCAGCTTCCGCCGTCGCGGTCGGAACTGATCGAGCTCGACCACGCTCGCGCCATCCTCTTCGGTCGCCCGGTCCGCCGGTGAAGCGTCCCGGCCGGCGTTCAGCGGCTGCGTCCGCTTGCTGCCGTCGCGGTAGACCGCGAGCGCCTTCAGGCCGAGCTTCCAGCCCTCGGTGTACGCCTCCATGATGTCCTCGACCGAGGCGTCCTCGGGCATGTTCACCGTCTTGGAGATCGCTCCCGACAGGAAGGGCTGGACCGCGCCCATCATCCGGATGTGGCCCATCCAGTGGATCGAGCGGACGCCGTTCTGGGCCCGGAACGCACAGTCGAAGACCGGCAGGTGTTCGTCCTTCAGACCGGGCGCCCCTTCGATCGTCTCGCGATCGTCGATGTACGCCACGATCTCGTCGATCTCCGCCTGTGAATAGCCGAGCTTGCGGAGCGCCATCGGGACCGTGTTGTTCACGATCTTGAGGAAGCCGCCGCCGACGAGCTTCTTGTACTTGACCAGCGCGATGTCCGGCTCCACGCCGGTCGTGTCGCAGTCCATCATGAACGCGATCGTGCCGGTCGGCGCGAGGACGGTCACCTGACCGTTCTTGTAGCCGTGCTCCGTCCCCTGCTCGAGGGCATCGTCCCAACTCTGGCGCGACGCCTTGAGCAGGTCCTTCGGGACGCCCGCCGGCGGGACCGCGTAGGCCGCGTCGCGGTGCATCTCGATCACGTCGAGGAAGGGCTTGCGGTTCGCCTTGTAGCGCGGGAATGGCCCCATCGCCTCGGCGATCTCGGCACTCATCCGATACGCCTCGCCGCACATGAGCGAAGTCAACGCCGCGGAGACATTGCGGCCATTGTCGCTGTCATAAGCGAGGCCGTTGGCCATCAGGAGCGCGCCTAGATTGGCGTAACCCAGGCCGAGCGGCCGGTACAAGTGACTGTTGCGCTCGATCTGCGGCGTCGGGTAGTCGGCGAAGTCGACCACGATCTCCTGTCCGAGGATCGTGAGCCCGGCCGCGCGACGATAGTCCTCCACCTGGAACGCGCCGGTATCCGCCGCGACGAACGTCATCAGGTTCAGGCTCGCCAGGTTGCAGGCCGTGTCGTCGAGGAACATGTACTCGGAGCAGGGGTTGCTCGAGTGGATGCGCCCCGAGTTCTTCACCGGGTTCCAGCGGTTGATCGTCGAGTCGTACTGGATGCCGGGATCGCCGCAGACGTGCGCAGCATCGGCCATCTCGCGCAGCACCGAGTCCGCGCGCAGGGTCTCGACCGCGTCCCCCGTCGTCACCGACTTCGTCTGCCACGCGCCGCCGATCTCCGCCGACTGCATGAACTCGTCGGTCACGCGCACCGAGTGATTGGCGTTCTGGAAGAAGACCGAGTCGTAGGCGCCGCCGGGGACGTTGAAGCCGCCCTCGTAGCCCTCTTCGATCAGCGCCCAGGCCTTCTTCTCTTCGTCCGCCTTGCAGTTGACGAACTCCATCACGTCCGGGTGATCGACGTTCAGGATCACCATCTTGGCCGCGCGACGGGTCTTCCCGCCCGACTTCACGACCCCCGCGAAGGAGTCGAAGCCGCGCATGAAGGAGACCGGACCGGAGGCCGTGCCACCTCCGGCGAGCTGCTCCTTCGAGGAGCGGATCGTCGAGAGGTTGCTGCCCGTGCCGGAGCCGCCCTTGAAGAGCATGGCCTCGGTCTTCGCGAGATCCATGATCGACTCCATCGTGTCGTCGACCGAGTTGATGAAGCAGGCGCTCGCCTGCTGGGGCGTGTTCTCGACGCCGAGGTTGAACCAGACGGGGCTGTTGAAGGCCATCTTCTGGTGGACGAGCAGGTAGGTCAGCTCGTCGGCGTAGGCGCGCGCGTCCTCTTCCGTCGCGAAGTAACCGCCCTCTTCGCCCCACTCGCGGATCTTGCCGACGACGCGGCCGATCAGCTGCCGGACGGAGGTCTCTCGCTCGGGCGTGTCGAGGTGACCACGGAAGTACTTGGAGACGACGACGTTGGTCGCGAGCTGCGACCAGGACGCAGGGATCTCGACGTCGTTCTGCTCGAAGACGATCTCGCCCTTTTCGTTGCCGATCGTGGCGGAGCGGAGCTCCCACTCGACGGTGTCGAAGGGGTCGACGTCGGGGAACGTGAAGTAGCGCTCGACGGTCAGGCCCGTGCCCGTGGCAGAGCGCTTCTGCGATTTCTTTCCACCTTTCGAGGCGGATGACGGTCTGGGCTCGGATGTCTGAGCTACGTCCATGGCCGTCGTCCCCGCTTCGCCGGTCTCCAGATCTTCGCTCATTCCTGATCCCACCTGCCTCGAGTCCCGGAATCCCAGTACCGGTCCTCGGCTTTGTACGGTCGCTGGCTCGGCATCCCCTCCGGATCCCGCGCCGCCTGGGCAATGTCACGCGGAGAATTCGTTGCCGAATGGCCGCGATTGCCCGAAACCCTTGTTTTCCGGGGGCTTAGATGAGTGGGGCGCCGAGAAGAATCCCGGCGCCCCCCGAACCTTGCATGGCGTTCCGCTCATCACCGGCCCTTCCCGGCGCGCTGAGCGCACCCGGACCCGGACCGTTTCAGGCGTCGAACGACACGGAATCGTTCTCCGCCCTTCCCGTCCCGGTCAGTTCCGGCTTGGCTTCCCCCCAGATCGAAGTTCGTGTTCCTCCCCGCAACCACCAAGTTGCGACCCCCCCAGGCTACAGGAGGAACCTCACATCCCCGTTGGAGGTCATCATGCCGGATCACTGACGATCGTCAACCGGAATTTCCACAAAATGTTGCGCTCTTACGGGGCGACCACCACAAGACCTAGTAGGTGACGCACTCCGGTGACTCCCGAACGGCTTCAATCCCGAGGCGCAACATCCCGGATCTGAAGGAGAATCAGAGTAATGCCAAACGATGTTTGTAAGCTACTGATTCAGCACGGGTTTTCTGGCCCCAGGCTTCTTTTTCGAGCCGATCGGGGATTTCGCGGAGATCGCTAGCGAGAAGGGCGACCCGGCGGGGCTCCAGGCGGTCCCGGGTCGACCGGACAGAGCCGCTCACGCGCGCCCGAGCGAGGGCGTGTGGGCGCGTGTGGAGGCGTTCGTCGAACGCCCTCGTCTGCTCGCACCGCGGTGCGCCCGCGAGGAACTCGAGGCCCAGGAAGTCCGGGTGATCGAGGACGCTCGAGGCGTCCCTCGATGTTATTCGGGGAGGCCCGTGAACCGGATCCCGAGGCCGTCGGGCGCCTTGTGCCGGATGTTCAGGCCGATGATCAGCGCCGTGATGTCCTCGATGATCCGCGCGTTCGAGAGCGGACCGCCGTCGAGGGCGCGCAGCCCGTCCACGAGCGGACAGAGGTCCATGATCTTCTGTCGCGCCGCCTTCGGACCGGACACGACGACGTCGCACTCGACGGGCTCGCCGAGATGCTGGAGACGATGGGCCGAGACGTTCTGGAAGGCCGACACGACGTCGACGCCCTTGGGCACGAGGGACTTCACCATCTCGGCCGCCGACCCCTGCCAGATGCCGACGGTGCGCACCGCGCCGTCCCCGATCGCCGTCGCGAGGGGCACGGCCATCGAGACGACGATCTGTCCTTCGCGGAGCGACTCCTTGATGCCCTTCAGCGTGCTCGCGGTGTGCTCGAAGGGAACGGACAGGATGACGAGGTCGGCCTTCGCGGTCGCCTCCTCGTTCCCGAAGCCCTCGACGTCGGCGTCGGCGACCCGGGAGCGGACGTTCTCCGCCGCCTCCACGGCACGCTCGGCCTTGCGGGAGCCGATGATGACCTTGCGGCCGGCTTGACAGAAGCGGAGGGCGAGGCCGAGCCCCTGATCCCCCGTACCACCCAGGATCGCGATCGATTCACTCATGGCGCGGGACGGTAGCGGCTGAATCGTGCCTCGGCGCGGACTCCGCGACTCCCTATTCTCCCGGCCATGCCTCCCGCCGACGCCCACGTCCCGACCCGGATCGAGCAGCACGACGCCCGCACCCTCGCGATCGGCTGGGCCGACGGGGCGGAGAGCCTGATCGACGTGCGCGCGCTGCGCCTGGCCTGCGGATGTGCCAACTGCGTCGACGAATGGAGCGGCGCGCCGCTCCTCGACCCGGGCAGCGTCCCGTCGGACGTCGCGCCGCGGGGCATCCAGCAGGTCGGCCGCTACGCGATCCAGATCGATTGGAGCGACGGCCACAACACCGGGATCTACCCCTTCGAGCGCCTGCGCGGCCTCTCGGACGACGGCCTCCTCGCGACCCTCGACTGACGCGCAGCGCCCGCCCGGGGACGCGGCGACGGGCGGCTATGCTCCGGCCCTCGCCGACGAGGAGCCCCCGTGTCCGACGCCCCGACCGAGAAGAAGCGCCGCCAGCCCGTCGAGGCGGTCCCGGCCTCGACCATGCTGCTCCTGCGGGACGGCGCGGAGGCCCTCGAGGTCTTCATGGTCGAGCGCCACCACCAGATCGACTTCGCCGAAGGCGCCCTCGTCTTCCCGGGCGGCAAGACCGAGAAGAGCGACGGCGCCGCGGCGCTTCGGGAGCGGTGTCGCCTGCCTTCGGGTATCGGCCCGGACGACCTGTCCGAGGACCAGCTCGCCGTCCGGATCGGTGGCATCCGCGAGACCTTCGAGGAGTGCGGCGTCCTGCTCGCGCGCCCGCGCGGCCAGGACACGCTCGTCGGCCCCGACCGCCTCGTCGAGATCGAAGCGCGCCATCGCGAGCCTCTCCATCAGGGGGAACGCACGATGCTCGAGTTCGTCGAGGCCGAAGACCTCGAGCTCGCCCTCGACAAGCTCGTCTTCTACGCGCACTGGGTGACGCCGGAGTTCATGCCGAAGCGCTTCGACACGTTCTTCTTCCTGGTCGACGCGCCGACGGACCAGCTCGCCGTGCACGACGGCAGCGAATCCGTCGACTCGCTCTGGACGACGATCCCGAACGCCCTCGAGCTCGAGAAGACGGGCCAGCGCACGATCATCTTCCCGACCCTCGAGAACATCAAGAAGCTCGGCCGGAGCTCGACCGTCGACGAGGCGCTCGCCGCGGCGGCGGCCTCTCCCGTGGTGACGGTATTGCCGCGCACCGAGAAGGACGCGGACGGAAACCGCTTCATCGTCCTCCCCGAGGACGCCGGCTACGAGACCGTTCGCCGACCGATGGACGTCCCCGGCGCGCGGATGCCTGCGGGAGCGCCGAAGGCATGACGTCCGGCGGCGACATCGCGGGCTTCGAGCTCGCGAAGACCGGCGCGGCGGCGATCGACGCTCCCGACCTCGACGCCGCCCTCGAAGTCGCGTGCCGCGCCTGCGATCGGGCGCGCGAAGAGATCCTGCCGCGCTTCCGGAACGTCGCCGTCGAGACGAAGGGCGACGGCTCCCCCGTGACCGAAGCCGACCGCGAAGCGGAGCGAGCGATTCGCGCCGTGATCACGGAGGCGTTCCCCGACGACGCGATCCTCGGCGAGGAATTCGGAGCGAGCGGCGAGGCCGGCGCGCGACGTCAGTGGATCATCGACCCGATCGACGGGACGATTGCGTTCTCGCGTGGCATCCCGCTCTTCACCACCCTCGTCGCGCTGGTGGTCGACGGCGAACCCGTCGTCGGCGTCATCGACCTGCCCTCCGTCGACGACCGGATCGCGGGCGCGCGCGGACGCGGCGTCCGGCGCGGAGACACACCGGTTCACGTCTCGAACGGCCCGGAGCTCGCCGACGCACTCGTGTGTCACGGCGATCTCTTCTGCTTCGACCTCTCCGGCCTGCGCGAGGCGTACGACTCGCTCGCGGGCGTCGTGCCCAAGCTGCGCGGCTATACGGACGCGTTCGGTCACCTGCTCGTGCTGTCCGGGGCCGCGGACGCGATGCTCGACTGTGACCTCAACCCGTGGGATGCGGCGGTGACGCGCGTGCTCGCCGCCGAGGCCGGAGGCGTGTGCTGGGTGCGCGAGCGCGACGCCGGCCGCAAGCTCGACCTGCTCTTCGGGGCCGAGCCGACGGTCGACGCGATCCGCGTGGTGATCGGATAGCGGCCGGGCCTGCCGTCGATCTGCCGATCTGGACCGTGACCGCGAGTTCGGGGCGCCCGACCGTCGCGCCGCGCTCCACCCCGCGCCCCGCGCGCTATGTTCCGCGCGCTTCGCGGCCCCCCGGGCGCGATGCACGCGGGCCCGATTCAAAGCCCCGGCCCCATACCCGCGAGCCGAGCGGCCGCGGCCCGGGCCGAACCGACCCAGCCACGATCCACGTCCTCGGGAGCCGACCTCCACCTGCGCCGTCCGCGCCCGGCGCCGGATATCCGCCCGCGCGCGACCCCGCGGCCCGCCCGCAGGCGCACGACGCCAACAGGAGACGAACGAAGATGACCGCCACCCTCGACGATGCCCGACTGATCCTCGAAGCCGGCTCGAAGCTGCTGGCCGAGGCCGTGGCCGCGGCCAAGAACCTGACCGACGGCGGCAAGAAGATCGACGACCATCAGGTCGTGACCGAGCGCGTGGCCTACGCGGCGACGGAAGCCGTCGCCGCCCACGAGACCCTGGCGGAGCTCGACGCCTGGGCCGCCGAGGGCAAGGTCACCCCGATCCGCGAGAAGACCGCGATCGCCGCGGTCGGCGAGCTGATGACGAACCTGCGCGACCGCCTGTCTCTCGCCGCGGACGACCTCGGGATCGGCGACGCGGCGATTGAAGGCGCCTTCCCCGCCGACGTCCGCGCAGCGCTTCGTGCGACGACCGCCGAGGCCCTGTTGCGCGAGATCGGCGCCGAGGTCGCCGCGACCGCGGGTCGAAACGACTGGGTCCTCGACGAGATGCACGAGCAGGTGCGCGACCAGGTCCGCGAGTTCGCCGCCGCCGAGGTCATGCCCCACGCCGAACACATCCACCGCACCGACGCGACGATCCCGGAAGAGTTCATCCAGAACATGGCGGAGCTCGGCTTCTTCGGGCTCTCGATCCCCGAGGAGTACGGCGGCGTCGAGATGGGCAACCTCGCGATGATCCTCACGACCGAGGAGCTCTCGCGTGCGTCCCTCGCCGCGGCCGGATCGCTCATCACGCGGCCGGAGATCCTGACCAAGGCGCTGATGGGCGGCGGCACCGAAGCCCAGAAGCAGCACTGGCTGCCGAAGCTCGCGAGCGGCGAGGTCATGGCGGGTATCTCGGTGACCGAGCCCGACATCGGCTCGGACGTCGCCGGCGTGAAGTGCCGCGCCACCAAGGGTGAAGTCGACGGCGTCGAGGGCTGGATCATCGACGGGCCGAAGGCCTGGTGCACCTTCGCCGGTCGCGCCAACGTGCTCGCGGTCCTCCTCCGGACCGACCCCGACGCGAGCAAGGGCGCGAAGGGCCTCTCGCTCTTCGTCGTGCCGAAGGAATCGAGCCGCGAGCACGCCTTCGAATGCACGCAGCCCTCGGGCGGTCGCCTGGTCGGCAAGGCCGATGCGACGCCGGGCTACCGCGGCATGCACTCGTACACGCTCAACTTCGAGAACTGGTTCGTCCCGAACGACCATCTCGTCGGCGAAGAAGCCGGCGAGGGGCGCGGGTTCTACCTGCAGATGGCGGGCTTCGCGGCGGGCCGCCTCCAGACCGCCGGACGCGGAACCGGCCTGGCGCAGGCAGCGCTCGAAGAGACGGCCAAGTACGTCGTCGACCGCAAGCAGTTCGACCAGCCGATCTCCGAGTTCCAGCTCACCCAGTGGACCCTCGGCAGCATGGCCGCGCAGACGGCGGGCGCGCGAGCGATCTCCTACGCCGCGGCGCGCGCCTTCGACGAGGACGAGCGCGCGGCCGGACCGCTCGCCGCGCAGGCCAAGCTGCTCGCGTGCGACGTCGCGGTCAAGACGACCCAGCAGGGCCAGCTGATGCATGGCGGCTGGGGTTATGCCGAGGAGTACCCGATCAGCCGCTACGTCGTGGACGCGACGGTGCTGCCGATCTTCGAGGGCGTGAAGCCGATCCTCGAGCTCAAGGTGATCGGCCGGGCGATCCTGGCGGCCTGACTACGCCGACACGGCATGACGGCCGAAGACGATTTCCCATCGACAACCGGGAGAAGGCTACCCTGGCGCACCCTTCCTCCGGAGGCACCCATGCGTCTCGCGCCGATCGCCGCCCTCGCTCTTCTGCTCTCCCTTCCGCTCGCAACCCTGGTCGCGCAAGACGCCGAGGCGCTCTCGCTCGACGTCGTGAGCCTCGACCAGACGGGTTGCGGGGTGGACTGCTTCGGCTCGACGATCACGATCGGCCTGCGAATCTCGAACGTCGCGCAGACGGCGATCCTCGGGCTCTCCGCGTCGGCGACGGACTACGACCAAGCGGTCGTGTCGTTCAGCTCGGGCTCGGCGACGTCGGAGATCCTCTCGACCATCTGCTCCGTGTCCCTCGGCTGTCTCGGCGGAATCGGGAACGGCGTGGGACCGACCCTCGTCGAATCGGCGGCCAATCCAGCGGGACCGCAGGTCCGGTTCTTCCTGGGCCTCACGACCGCGGCAGGGGGCGTCTCGAACGACGGCTCCATCGACCCGGGCCTCGACGGCGTCATCGGAGGCGGCGACCGCCAATACGAGCTGGTCTTCCAGGTGACCGGCGCCGGAACGACGATCATCGATCTCGGGGTCGACCCCGTCTACAACGATGGGATCGTCGATCACACCGGGGCATCGATCGTGGTGCCGGGATTCGACAAGCAGATCTTCGTCAGCAGCGAGGAGCTCGCTTACGTGGTCCCGGAGCCGACGACGGCGCTGCTGCTCGGGATCGGCTTGACCGCCCTGGGCACGTCCCGACGACGCACCTGAGACCGCGTTAGTCGCCCCGGAAGAGCTCCACCAGCACGTCGATCATCGGTCCGACGTCGCCGCTCCCCGCCATCTCGCGGCACGAGTGCATCGACAACATCGGGTTGCCGACGTCGACGGTCCGGATGCCGACGCGAGCCGCTGAGATCGGCCCGATCGTCGAGCCGCAGCCGAGATCGCTCCGCGTCACGAAGTTCTGCGGCGTGACGCCGACCCGACCGCAGAGCGACGAGAAGAAGCCAGCGCTCTCGGCGTCGGTCGCGTAGGCCTGGTTCGAGTTGGTCTTGATGACCGGGCCCTGGCCGATCTTCGGGCGGTGGCCGGGCTCGTGGCGATCGGCATAGTTCGGGTGGATCGCGTGGGCCATGTCCGCGGACACGAGCCACGAGCGCGAGACCGCGCGCTCCATCGCGTCCGCGCCGCCGCCCGCCGCGTTCGCGACGCGTCGGAGCGTGTCCTCGAGGAAGGTCCCGCCGGCACCCTGGGTGCTGCGCGAACCGACCTCTTCGTGGTCGTAGAGCACGACGACGCGGGTCGCCGGCGACGCGCCCTGCTCTCCCGCCGCGGTGAGCGCGCTGAGCCCGGCGTGACTCGAGGCGAGGTTGTCGAGGCGCGGCGCATGGATGAACTCACCTTCGGCGCCCGAGACCGTCGAAAGTTGACAGTCGTAGGCCATCAAGTCCCAGGCGAGCACGTCCTCGCGCTCGACCATCGCGCCCTCCTTCGCGATCTCCGCGCACAACAGATCGGCGAAGGCGCCGTCGTCGCCGAGCCCGAAGAGCGGCGCGAGGTGCCGCTGGGCGTTCAGCTTGAGCCCTTCGGAGTTGATCTCCCGATAGAGGTGGATCGCCAGGTTCGGCACGCGCAGGAGCGGCCGCGCGAAGTCGACGAGGCGCGTCTCGGTCCCGTCGCCGCTCTCGAGCGTCACCCGCCCAGCGACGGAGAGATCGCGATCCAGCCACGTGTGAAGCAGGACGCCGCCGTAGGGCTCGACCGCGAGCTGGTGGTAGCCGTGGGCGTGGACGTCGGCTTCGGGCTTGATGCGCAGGTTCGGCGAGTCGGTATGGGCACCGACCACGCGGAAGCCCGCCTCGGCCGGGGCCTCGCTGCCGACCTCGAACGCCGCGAGGGAACCGCCGGCGCGGACGACATAACATCGGTCACCCGCGGACAGCGACCACGGATCGCCCTCCTCGAGTCGCGCGTAGCCGGCGGCCTCCAGGCGTGAGGCACTCTCGGCGACGGCGTGATAGGGCGTGGGAGATCGATCGATGAACGAGAGGAGGTCGGCGACGCGGTCGGACATGGGACGGGAGCATAGCCGTACGCTCTCGCGCGAAGGGGCGGGCGACTGGCCACGCCCTCGCGGCAGTCGGACGGCGTCGCTAGAAGCGAAGCTCCACGGACATCGTCTCGCGGGTCTTCGCCCGCAGTCGCAGGCGGAGCAGCATCTCATGCTCGCCGATCTCGACCGGGCGCTCGGTGCGGAACAGATCGATGTTGCGCTTACGGAAGGCCGAGGGGCGCAACGGATCGGATCCGCGGGCGACGGCCTCCGCGAGGAACGCGTCGGTCCGCTCCGCGGCGGTCGGCTCGGCCCCGGGCGGCGGCAGGATCAGCAGCTCGTCGAGGTTCTCGGGCCCATCCGGCGAGAGCAGCGGGGCCTCGGCGACGACATCATCGTCGACGCCGTGGAGGTTCGGACTGGCCGGCTCCGCAGAGGCCGGGGCGGCCGGGGCGGCCGCGACGAGCAGGGTCACCGCCAGGACGAGGGCTCCGAGCGCGCCCAGTACGACGAGGTCGCGGGGCGAGCCGCCGGCTTCCGCCGGTAGCGCGAGCGCGCGATTTCGGGACCTGTCGTCTTCGGCGAGCCTGCGCCACATGGGTGCGACCTCCGACCCCTCCAGGTGCGTGGATTCTACCATCACCAATGGTCGCAAAGACCGTGCCGTCACTCTGTGACCGATGCACAGCGCACTTTCGCGGCTCGAGAGGCTCTCAGAGCCAGCAGAGCAGTGCATCGGCCGGACGGGGGCCTTCGCGTGGCAATGGGGGGTGGGCAGGTCGGAACCCGAAAAGGGAAGTGTGGATCCACCCCCCGGGACTCCGCAATCGGGTGCATACCCGATGTTTCGAACGCCGTTTGGAAAGCGTGCCTCAGGATGGCCCGACCGGCAAGCGAGAACGCCAGTCCGCGGCCTTGCGCGCCATGCGGAGAATACTCTCCTCGTCGAAGCGGGTCTCGATCTCCGCCGGGGCGAACCAGCGGACCTCCTTCGACTCGGCTTCCTGCCGCGTGATGGGCTGGGCCTCCGAGACTTCGAGCAGGAAACGGATGTCGTGGTGCTCGTGGGCGGGCTCGTCCTTCCGCGCCGGAATCGAATGGACATCGACATCGAGAATCACCGGCGATCCCGCGAGCGGCAGGGCCCGGAACCCGGCCAGGCCGGACTCCTCCTCGGCCTCACGCATCGCCGACGCCAGCACGTCGGCCTCGCCGTCGACGTGTCCGCCGAGCTGCAGCCAGCGCTCGAGCTTTCGGTGGTGGGTGAAGAGCGCGGCACCGCTCTCCGCCGACACGATCCAGGCGGACGAAGTGATGTGGCCAGGCTCGAAGCAGTCGCGGTGGAACGCGTGCTCGCGGGACGTGAGCAGGTCACGGATGCGATCGAGGGTCGTGACCTCGTCGGGGTGCCGCCCTTCGTAGGCGTCGAGAAGCTTCAGCAGGCCTTCGCGATCCATCGGGCGAAGCTAGCGAAGGGCGCGGGGATCAGAACGTGAGCCCGAATCCCGCCGCGAGGTTCATGCCGTCTTCGCTGAAGCCGAGGTCGAGTCGGAAGAGCACCGCGCGCTCGATCGTGGCGCGACCGCCGAAGCCGTAGGTGTGGATCACCCCCGAGTCGAAGAGCGCGATCCCGTCCTCGCCGACGCCGCCGGCCTCGTAGAAGAGGGCACCGCCGATCCGCTCGACGCGAATGTTCTTGTAGACCGTGAAGCCGCGCGGGATGACCCAGAAGCGGTATTCTGCGCCGGTCGTCCAGCTCGCATCGTCACGCCAGCGGCCGGCGATGAAGCCGCGCTGGAGCACGGACCCGCCGAGGGTCGGACGCGCGTAGAAGGGCAGATCGCCAGAGCTCAGCTGCGTTCGGAAATGGAAGCCGATGCTGTCGGTCGGCGGGTGTTCCTCGTTCCGGTCTCCGCCGTCGTGGAAGAGCGGCGGGAGCTTGAACACCTTGTTCGCGAAGATCGTGTAGATCGCCCCGACGTCGAGGTCGTCCTGCAGGAGCGCCGCCTGAATCGACCCGCCGATCGCGTGCCCCTCGTAGGCGTTGCGGACACTGTCTCGCTGGTCCCAGACGAGCCCGATGCTCAGCCAACCGAGGCCGGTCTCGTCCGCGTCCCGGAAGAGGGGCGCGAAGGCAACGACATTGTCCGTGTCGGGCTCGCCGCCGACGTTGCCGCCGCTCAGCCAATGACCCTCGCCGGAGATCCCGACGGACACGACGAAGTCGGACAGCGCGTCGTCGAGGGAATACGAGAGGCCTGCGTCGAACCAGGCCGTGCGATCGGTGTAGCTCGATTCGTCGCGCTTGTTGGTCGCGGGGCCGATCCCGAAGAAGCGCCGCGTGAGCGTGTTGCGGTAGCCGCCCGAGACGCGGACGAAGCTCCGCTCCTCCTGCAGCACACCGCCGGTCGGGACCTCGACCTGCTTGAGCCAGCGTCTCCAGCCGAGGCTGTAGCTCTGCTGCCCTTCGGTCGAGTACGACGCGAAGGCGCCGAGGAACTCGCGACGCCGCTGGTTGCGCCAGTCGATGTCTGTCACACCCGCGCCGAAGCCCGCGCCCACGTCCGAGTTGAAGAAGAAGATCGGGAAGACGAGGGACGAGACGAGGAAGCGGTCGAAGACGTTGCCCGGCGGGATCCGGCTCTCCGGCAGATAGCGCCAGCGTTCCGGGTGCTCGACGAGGGCCGCCTTGTCGACCTTCGGGATCCGGCCGTCCGGGTCCATGCCCTCGAGCGGATCGTAGTCGTCGGCCGCGCGCACGGACGGCGCGACGGTGACCAGGAGCGCGATCAGGATCGCGGACGAGAGACGGGCGCGTCTGAGCAAAGGTGTCCTCAGTCGCCGACCGGCGTCCGCATCGTCACGAACTCTTCTGCCGAGGTCGGGTGGATCCCGATCGTCGCATCGAAGTCGGCCTTCGTCGCGCCGGCCTTGATCGCAACCGCGAAGCCCTGGACGATCTCGCCCGCCTCGGGCCCCACCATGTGGAGTCCGACGACCTTGTCGCTGGCCGGGTCGACGATCAACTTCATCAGGGTCTTCTCTTCGCCCCCCGTGAGCGTGTGCTTGAGCGCCCGGAACGTCGAGACGTACACGTCGACGTCCCCGTACTGCTCGCGCGCCTCGGCTTCCGTCGACCCGACGGTGCCACAGGGAGGTTGAGAGAAGACCGCCGCGGGCACGTTCTCGTGGTCCGGAGACCGGGGATTGCCGCCGAAGAGCGTCTCCGACAAGCAGACGCCCTCGTGGAGCGCGACCGGCGTGAGATTGATCCGGTTGGTCACGTCGCCGATCGCCCAGATGCTCGGAACGTTCGTCCGGGAGTATTCGTCGACGCGGATCGAGCCGTCCTTCGCGAGCTCGACGCCCGCCTCCTCGAGGCCGAGCTTCTCGACGTTCGGGTGGCGGCCGGTCGCGAAGAGGATCAGGTCCGCATCGAGGGTCGAGCCATCCGTGAGCTTCGCGGTCACGCCGCTGCCGTTCTCGGCGATCGCCGTCACGTTCGTGTCGAAGCGCAGGTCGACCCCGCGGCCCTTGATCTGCTCGGCGAGATGGCTGCGCACGTCGTCGTCGAAGCCGCGCAAGAAGAGCGGCCCGCGATAGAGCTGGGTCACGTCGACCCCGAGGCCATCGAAGATGCACGCGAACTCGACCGCGATGTAGCCACCGCCGACGACGATCGACTTCTTCGGGAGCTGCTCGAGGTGGAAGAGCTCGTTCGACGTCACCGCGAGCTCGCGCCCCGGGATCTCCGGCACCGTCGGCCAGCCCCCGGTCGCGACCAGGATGTTCTCGGTCGTGTAGCGCTTGCCGGCGACCTCGACGGTATGCGGGTCGACGATCGAAGCAAAGCCCCAGATCGAGGTCACGCCGGCGCTCCCCAGCAGGTTGTCGTAGATCCCGTTCAGCCGCTCGATCTCCTTCGTCTTGTTGTCACGCAGGGTCGGCCAGTCGAAGGTGGCGCCGTCGACGCTCCAGCCGAAGCCGTTGGTCGCGTCGTGCATCTCGTCCCGGAAGTGCGAGGCGTAGACGAAGAGCTTCTTCGGCACGCAGCCGACGTTCACGCAGGTGCCGCCCATGTAGCGGTCCTCCGCGACCGCGACCCGCGCGCCCTTCATCGCCGAGAAACGCGATGCACGCACGCCCCCCGAGCCCGCTCCGATCACGAAGAGATCGAAATCCCGATCCGACACGACAATCCTCCTCCAGGCACGGACCACGAGCGCCGCGCGACTCCGCGCCACGCGCCGAACGATAGCCCCTAATGCCCCCTCCTCCTTCGCTCCGAGCCGTCGAACGGTTACTCTTGCGCGCCGCGGGGCCGGCGTCGCCCTCGACTCGGAGGATGGTTCGTGGCCGAACCTGAGCAGAAGCGCATCCCCGCCCTCGTGCTGTCGGGATTCCTGGGTTCCGGGAAGACGACCCTCGTCCAGCGACTGCTCGCGGACGCCGCCGAGCGTGGCATCCGGGTGGCGCTGATCTCGAACGAGCTCGGCGAACTCGGCATCGACCGCGCCCTCCTCGGCCAGGGCGGCCAGTCCTACGTCGAACTCGAAGGCGGCTGCGTCTGCTGCGAGCTCTCCGACGATCTGCTGGAGACCCTGGTCGAGCTCGAACGCGAGATCCACCCGGACCGGTTCGTGATCGAGACCTCCGGCGTCGCCCTCCCCTACGACACCCAGCTGAACTTCTGGCGCGAGCCCGCCTGCGACTTCATCGGGGACGACATGGCGGTCGTCGTCGTCAATGCAGATCAGCTCGCGGAGGGCCGTGACCTCGAGGGCACCTTCGAGGATCAGGTGCAGTCGGCGGATCTCCTCGTCCTGAACAAGGTCGATCTCGTCCGGGAAAGCGAATGGCCAGCGATCGAGGCACGCTTGCGGGACATCGAGCCCGAGGCCCCCCTCGTCCGCGCCGTGCAAGGCGACGTCGACCTGGATCTGCTCTTTCCGCCGGACGCAGGCGAACTCGATCGCCGCGGCGAAGCGCCGGCCGCGCGCCCGCACAGCCACGAGCAATTCGAGACCAGCGAGTGGAACCCGGAGCGCGGGATCACCGAGGAAGCGATCGAAGCGCATCTCGGAGGCGCGGGATTGCTCCGTGCGAAGGGCTTCGTCGAGACGGACCTCGGCGTGCGGCTCGTGCAAGTGGTCGGACGACGGGTCGAGATCAGCGAGCCGAGCGAAGCACCGCCGGAGGCGTTGCTCCGGCGGGTGGTGTTGATTCGGCGGGCGGGCGGTGGGCACGCGCACGGGTGAGCTCGGTCGGGTGGGTTAGATGGACGTCTGGCGTGCAGGCGGTCTTGATGGGGGAGGTGGTTCGGGCGCCTTCGCTCGTGGTTGGCGCTCCGGCTGATCGAGCGCCGTGCCGTCGAGCCGGATCAGCCCGGGATCTCCGAGAGGGAAATCGGGCCGCCGCCTCTCAGCCAGCCTTTGGCAAGTAGCCAGGATTTCGGTCTCGCGACTTCGACCTTCGGGATCGCTCTGATCCCCTCCTTCCAGCCTTCGAAGAAGCGGCCGGAAGAGGCGGAGTCGGGCGCGTTGCTTCGGTCGAGTCGTAAGCCTCGCTGACGTCTGTGCTTCCGGTCGTTGAGCAGCACGTAGCGAAGCGCGTTTCGCACCCGGCGTGGTGTCCCGAGCACGACCGAGTGGAAACGCCCGTCCTGGACGGGACCCTTCCGACGAAACACGCGGTTCACCGCCAGCGCGATACGAGAGCCGATGCTCTTCATCCCAGAAGCGAGCGCCTTCTTGTCCGTCGCCTCCACGATCATGTGCACGTGATCGCGCTGAACCGAGTAGTGAGCGACACGGAAGTCCTCCCGCTCGCATCCGCGCTCGAGCGTCTCGCGAAACGCGCGCAGCCACCTCGGATTCCGAAGCGACGGAACGTCCCGACGGATGCTAAGCGTCACGTGAACCGGGTGCTCCTTCCGAACCGACACCCGCTCCCGATGACGAACCCGCGCACGAGGAGCAGGCTTCCGCCCGGGCTTCTTCCTTCGCCGCGAAGGCGCACGCCGATGCACGAAGCACTGATCGATCGAGAGCTGCTGCGGGTCTACCATCGCCTAACAAAGATAGGGGCGATGGTCCACCGAATCGAGCGCGGAGCCAGCGTTCACACCGAACCTGATCCCCGACCGGGCCCCAGGGCAGAGCGTCCGCCTAACACCCAACCACCCCATCGATACCGACGGCAAGGCGCGGCACGCACGCAAAGGCTCACTTCCGAGCACCCCTCTTCCGCCCCCCCTTCTGCGCCACCGCCGCCCGCGACCGCGGCCCACCTCCGCCCGCCTTCGCCTCTTCCGCCATCCGCTTCTTCGACGCCGCCCAGCTGCAGATCGGGCAGGCAGCGAGGTCGTGACCACGCGCAGGACAGTGCTCGCGGCCGAAATAGATCATCGACAGGTGGAGCCTCGCCCAGGCCTCGCGTGGAAACACGGCCTTCAGGTCGCGCTCGGTCTTCTCGACGCTCTTGCCATCAGAGAGGCCCCAGCGGGCCCCGAGGCGGTGGATGTGGGTGTCGACGGGGAAGGCCGGCGTATCGAAGGCCTGGATGAGGACGACGCTCGCGGTCTTGTGTCCCACCCCGGGCAAGGCCTCGAGGGCATCCATGTCGGCGGGGACGACGCCGTCGTGGTCCCGGACGAGGAGTTCGGACATCGCCTTCAGGTTCTTGGCCTTGCCGGGCGCGAGTCCGCAGGAACGGATCTCGGCGAGGATCTGCTTCTCGGAGAGCTTCGCCATGGCGGCCGGGGTGCGGGCCTTCGCGAAGAGACCCGGGGTCACCTGGTTCACGCGCTCGTCGGTCGTCTGCGCGGAGAGCGCGACGGCGACCAACAGCGTGAACGGGTCCTCGTGGTCCAAGGGGATCGGCGGCTCGGGATAGAGCTCGTCGAGCATCGCGAGAATGCGTTCGGCCTTCTCGGCACGCTTCATCGGGGGACCTCACGAAGGGGTGAGCGGGGCGCCCAGAATAGAGCACGGTGCGCGCGATGGCGTCGATACGCGCTGTGATCCCGTTCGGGACCGAGTAAGCTAGGCCCGACCGAGTCCCCACGCGCGAAGCCCCGGAACCCCTTGACGAACGACGACGCCAGCCCGGACGAACAGAGCGAGTTCCCGCCCCCGGTCTGGAGTCGGGGCGAGCCGAACATCGCCGGCGCGACCGATCGCGGCGTCGTCCGCAAGATCAATCAGGACGCCTTCGGCCGCATCGACGACCCCGAGCGCTCGGAGATCCTGCTGATCGTCGCCGACGGTCTCGGGGGGCATCGCGGCGGCGAGGTCGCGAGTCGCATGGCGGTCGACCGGATCGGCGCCGACTTCCTCGCCGCGGCGGGGGAAGCACCGACGCGCCTCAGCCTCGCGATCCGCCACGCCAACGACGCGATCCTCGCGGAGAGTCGCAAGGACCACACCCTCGACGGCATGGGCACGACCGTGGTCTGCCTCCTCCTCACCGAGGAAGGCGAGACCTGGGTCGCGCACGTCGGCGACTCCCGCCTCTACCTGCTGCGCGGGGGCGGGATCGACCAGCTGACCGAAGATCATTCTCTCGTCGCGACCCTCGTCCGCGAGGGCGTGCTCGCACCCGAGGACGCCCGCGACGACCCTCGCAAGAACCAGATCCTGCGCGCCCTCGGCGTGCGAGAAGACGTCGAAATCGACATCGCCCCCGTCGAGACCCGCCCGGGCGACCAGTTCCTCCTCTGCTCCGACGGCCTGCACGGCATGATCGACGACGATGCGATCGCGGCGCTCGTCCGATCCGTCGCGCGCCCCGAGACCGCGGTCGAGAAGCTGATCGAGGCCGCGAACGAGGCCGGCGGCACGGACAACGTGACGTGCCTTCTCGCGGCGATGCCCGAGCCGCCCCCCGCCGAGGGACTGCGCGAAAAGGCGATGCGCCTCTTCGAGTCCACCCGCTCCGTCTTCACCCCGCGCGCCGACGACGACTGATGGCCGAGCCGCGCCCGCTCATCGACTGGGTGCCGGAGGGAGGCCTCGGGGATCCGGACGCGATTCTCGACCGCTTCTCACGCTGGGCCGAAGACCAGGGCCTCACGCTCTACGATGCGCAGGAAGAGGCGCTGCTCGAGATCATGACGAACCGACACGTCGTGCTCAGCACGCCGACCGGTTCGGGCAAGTCGTTGGTCGCGGCGGGCATGCACTTCAAGGCGATGTGCGAAGGACGGCGGTCGTTCTATACGGCGCCGATCAAGGCGCTCGTGAGCGAGAAGTTCTTCGACCTGTGCGAGACCTTCGGCGCCGAGAACGTGGGCATGTTGACCGGCGACGCGGCGATCAACTGGGCCGCGCCGATCCTCTGCTGTACGGCCGAGGTCCTCGCGAACATGGCGCTACGCCAGGGGCCGGAGACCGATGCGCCCTACGTCGTGATGGACGAGTTCCACTACTTCGCGGATCGCGATCGCGGATGGGCGTGGCAAGTGCCCCTGCTGCTCCTCTCGGGAAGCCGCTTCCTCCTCATGTCCGCGACCCTCGGCAACACTGCGCCGATCGAGGAGCGGATCGAGACGCTGACCGGTCGCGAGGTCGCCCACGTCCACAGCGACGACCGCCCGGTTCCCCTCGACTTCAGCTATCGCGAGACGCGGCTGCTCGAGACCGTCGAAGGCCTGCTCGCCTCGGACCGCCAACCGATCTACATCGTCCACTTCACTCAACGCGATGCGGCCGACCAGGCCCAGGGCCTGACGTCCGGCAAGATCACGGACAAGGCGGAGAAGCGCGCCCTGTCTGACGCCATCGGCGGGTTCCGGTTCGACTCGCCCTACGGCAAGGACCTGAAACGCTTCCTCGGCTTCGGGATCGGACTTCACCACGCCGGGCTGCTGCCGAAGTACCGCCTGCTCGTCGAACAGCTCGCCCAACGCGGCCTGCTCAAGGTGATCTGCGGGACCGACACGCTAGGCGTCGGCGTGAACGTCCCCATCCGAACCGTCCTCTTCACCGGCCTCTCGAAGTACGACGGCGAGAAGGTCGGGATCCTCTCCGTCCGCGACTTCAAGCAGATCGCCGGACGCGCCGGCCGCCGCGGGTTCGACACCCAGGGCAGCGTCGTCTGTCAGGCGCCGGAGCACGTGATCGAGAACCTGCGCGCGGCGGCGAAGGCGGCCGCCAAGGGCGGGAACCCGAAGAAGAAGGAAAAGAAGAAGCAGCCACCGAGGGGCGTCGTGTCCTGGTCGCGGGAGACCTTCGAGCAGCTGACGGAGAAGCCGCCCGAGACGCTGCGCTCGCAGTTCAAGCTGTCCCACGCGACGCTGGTCGCCCTCCTCCAGCGCGGCGAGGACCAGTCGCTCCCCGGTTGTGGCTACCGCGAGCTGATCGCGCTCGTCGACGCGAGCTTCGAGTCGCCGGTTCGCAGGAAGCGCCTGCGACGCGACGCCGCGGTGCTGTTCCGATCGCTGCGTCAGGCCGAGGTGGTGCGCGTCGAGCGTGGACGACCGGCGCGAGCGCGGGTCGACGCCGATCTCCAGCGCGACTTCAACCTCCACCACACGCTCTCGCTCTACCTGGTCGACGCGGTCGCCGCCCTCGATCCGGAGAACGACGACTACGCCCTCGACGTGGTTTCCTGCGTCGAGGCGATCCTCGAGAACCCGCGCGCCCTGCTCCAGGCTCAGGTCCGTCAGCGCAAGTCCGAGCTGATCGCCGCGCTCAAGGCCGAACGCGTGCCCTACGAAGAGCGCATGGAGAAGCTCGAAGAGGTGACCTGGGACGAGCCGAACGCGAACTTCCTCTACCGGACCTACGACGTCTTCCGCGCGCACCATCCCTGGGTCGGAGACGAATCGCTCTCGCCCAAGTCGATCGCCCGCGAGATGTGGGAGGGCTTCCTCTCCTTCGACGACTTCGTGAAGCGCTACGGCGTGGCGCGCATGGAGGGCGTCCTGCTCCGGTACCTGTCGCAGGTCCACTCGACCCTCGCGCGCAACCTCCCGGAGAACGCGCGGAACGACGAGGTACAGAAGGTCATCGCCTACTTGCGCGCGATGCTCGCGCGGATCGACTCGAGCCTGGTCGAAGAGTGGGAGAGCCTCGTGAACCCCGGAGAACCTAAGCCTTCGGAGAAGGAGGCGGTCCCGGAACGCGCGAAGCAAAGGCTCGACCGCAAAGCCTTCGACGCGCGCGTGCGTGCGGAGCTGCATCAGCTGCTCCAGACCCTCGCGCGGGAGGACTGGGAGGGCGCCGCGGCGTGCGTCGCCGAGGACGACGACGCCTGGGACGCCGCGCGCTTCGAGGCCGAGCTCGGCCCGATCGCTGCGGCGCTCGGCGGAATCCGCGTCGATCCCGAGGCGCGACGCGGACACTGGACGCGGATCGAGCCAGAGGGCGAGCTCGCTTTCGCGCTCTCGCAGACCCTCGTCGACGAAGAGGGCGAAGGCGCGGCGACGATCGAGGCACGGGTCGAGCTGGACGAGCCGCGGATGCCGGCGGGGCCGATGTTGCGCGTGGCCGCCGTACGGGACTGACTCCCGTCGTGCGCGAGCTCAGCCCAACAGGAATCCGACGGGCGGGTCGCTGAGGCTCGGAGTCACGAAGCGGCGGATGTTAGGGAGCACTGCGTCCAGGTCGTTCGGCGCGACGCCGAACCAGAGCGCGAGCTCGGCGAAGTACTCGTCGGTCGAGAGCGTCGGGATCAGCCGACCGCGTCCAGTATCGAGGAGACTGCCGGGGTAGAGCGGCGGCGGTGTCCCGTAAAAGTCGCCGCCCCGGACGGAGCCGCCCATCACGAGCGCGTTGCCGCCCCAGCCGTGATCCGAGCCGCGACCATTGCTCGTGAGCGTCCGACCGAAGTCGGAGATCGTGAAGGTCGTGACGTCGTCCCGGACACCGAGCTCTCCCAGCGCGGCGTCGAAGTCCGAGAGCGACTGCGAAACGTTCGCGAGCATCGGCGCCTGCGTCGCGAGGACCTCGTCGTGATGATCCCAACCCCCGACGAGCACGAAGAAGGTCTGGCGCCGCATCCCGAGTGCAGCGCGAACGGAGATCGTCTCGGCGATCATGCGGAGGTTCTGGCCGAGCGGGTCCGGACCGAAGGGCGTGGCGAGGGCCGGCGCCTGCGCGATCGCGGCGCTGAAGACTTCGTCGTTCCGGATGCCACCCCGCATCCGATCGGCGAACGCCCCTTCGAGCAGGTTGGCGTACTGCGCGTCGACCATCGAGCGGATGGCCGCCTCTCGCAGCACGAGGAACGGATCGGGATCCCCGAACCCCGAGATCGGCGTGCTGCCCTCGGTCGAGATCGCGAACTCTCGCGAGCCCGCGCCCGCCTGGAAGTCGTTCGTGCCCGACAGCGAGATCCCCATCGAGATCTCCGCTTGATCGTTGACCGCCGCCAGCAGATCCGCGAGCCGGCCCCCCCAGCCGAGCGCGTCGCGATCTTCCGGGACGCTGGTCTGCCATTGGCGGATCTGATCCGAGTGCGAATAGAGGCCGAGCGGCAGTCGCGCCGACTCGTTCTGGACTTGCGCGAGGGTCACGGGCTCGACGAGGGTGCCGACGTTGGAGACGACCGCCAGGCGATTCGCGTCGAAGAGGTCCCGCGCCCCCGCCATGCTCGGATGGAAGCCGAAGTCACGATCGAGGCTCGCCGGCGAGACCGTGAGCAGGTCGTCCCGATCGAGGGCGAGGTCGGATCGCGACGCGACGTAGTCCGCGTGCTCGTCGGGATCGCGGGGCACGACCATGTTGTAGGAGTCGTTGCCCCCGGCGAGCAGGATGCACACGAGGGCGCGGTAGTCGTCGCCCGGCGGAATCGTCTGGGCCGCCGCGCTCCCTGCGGCCCCGAGATGCGCGAGCGTGCCGAGCACCGGCGTGGCGGACAACGCGCCGCAACCGATCCCCTTCAGAAACCGTCTTCGCGTCGTTCCCATCATCGTCTCTCCCGCGCGCCGGCGAACGCCCACGTCATCGCACCACCGAATAGTCCGGCGACATCGCGATGAAGTGGACTGCCGCGCGAACGCGCGCCTCGGGATCAGCGAGGGCCGGGTCCGCGAGGACGGTCGCGATCGAATCGCGCGTGGTCGCGGACATCGTCCCGTGCATGAGCAGCAGATCGAGCCGGTCGAGCAGCCGATCGATGTCGTCGGCGATCGCGATCTCCTCGCTGAAGTCGAATTCGAGCAGGATCTCGTCCCGCGTGATCGCGCCCGGCCGAAAGAAGTCGACGTCCGCCGGAAACGCGGCCTCGACGAAGAGCGAGTAGGTCGCGAGGTTGGCCACCCAGATCACGGAAGCATCGGTCGTGATCTGGAACTCCGGTGCGACGAGCCCGGCCTGCTGGATCGGGCCATTCGGCGCGAAGTTCGGCTGGAAGAAGTTGAACACGCTCGGCGAGGACATCGGATGCTGCCCGAGCAGAAAGCCGATGACCGCTCCCTCGACGAGATACTCACCCGACGGAGACTGCGCATCGAAGGCGCGCAGGAGCGACACCCAGCGAAGGAAGGGCTCGCGCAGGAATCCGTCCGAAGGGTCGAGGGGGTCCTCGCGCGCCGCGCGATCGAGCAGGATCGCCCGCACGACCGCGCCGAGATTGCCGCGCGCGCCGCTGCCGTCGTCTTCCCAGACCGTGGCGATCCGCTCGATGTACTCGGGGCTCGGGTTCGACTTGACGAGCCGCTGAATCAGGCGGCGTGCCATGAAGGGACCGACGTTGGGGTGGTTCGAGAGGTGGGCGATCGCCCCTTCGACGTCCTGCATGCCGGTCTGGCCGGCCGGCAGGGTAAAGCCCCCGAGCAGCGTCTTCGGACCGGGCTCGTGGTGCGCCGCGTACATGATCATCGGGGCCCGGCGATCGCCCAGGTAGCCGCCGAACGTCGCCCCCGGCCCCTGCAGGCCGAGGCCGGTGAAGACCTTCGCGAACTCCGTGATCTGGGCGTTGCCGTAGGTGGCGATGGGATCGCCGTTTCCATCGAGCAGGCGACGGCCGTCCGGCGCGAGCTCGAAGAGGCCGATGCTGAACAGCTGCATGACTTCGCGCGCGTAGTTCTCGTCCGGGAAGCGGCCGACGACGGGATCCGAGCGATCGTTGTTCAGATGGCTCAAGTAGGCGCCCATCGCGGGATGCAGCGTCACCTCCAGCAACAGCTCTTCATACGAGCCGAAGGCGTGCGTCAGCAGGACGTCGTAGTAGCTCGCGACCGACTCGGGGTTGATGGCGAGCACGTCCATCAGGTCCGAGACGACGAAGATCTCGGAGAGCGCCAGCGCGACGCGCTGGCGCAGCAGGTCGTCCGAGCCCATCACGCGATTCCACCACGCGAGGCGACGGAAGATGGGGGTGTTCGTCGTCGCGGGGCCGGAGAGGTCGCCGTAGGCGACGACGAGTCGTTGCAGCTCCGGAA
This sequence comes from uncultured Spirochaetaceae bacterium, assembly GCA_964488255.1. GTDB lineage: Bacteria > Myxococcota_A > UBA9160 > UBA9160 > UBA4427 > UBA4427. The sequence continues at coordinate 266,074 of CAZAUR010000004.1, forward strand.
GGTGCAGCGAGGGCGGCATCGCGAGCTGGTCGTCGAGCCACACCTCGAATCCCAGGGCGTCGATCCGCTCGATCTCCTCCATGTCGGCGCCGAGGGTGGCCTGCGCGGAGAAGCGCGAGGATTGCTGCATCGCGGACAGCGGCTGCGCAACGCCACCCCCGTCGTCGCCTCCGCCTCCGGAGTTGCAGGCCATCAGCACGAAGACCCCAAGGAACCCGAGGAGCCATGAGGATCGTCCGCCGACGCGCGTCTGCATCCGGTCTCCTTTTCCGATCGGACGGCCCCTCGCCGTCGTTCGCCTTCGCCACTGTCTCGTGTGTGGCACCGGTCGTCCGCGTGTATGACAACCGGTGGCGAGGCGCGCGGTTGCGTGCCCGTCTCTCGGGGCCATCGCGTTCCGGCGGGGTTCCACGCCCGACGCCGAAATCTTCGCGCATCCGAGGACGGAGCGGTGCCGCGGGCGCGGGGCGTGCGCAACCGACGCCAGAGGCGGGTCGCCAGGGCCGCGCGGCGGTGCGACGAGCAGGCCGTCGCGGGGCGGGCTACGGAATCAGCGCCGCCCGGTGCAGCCGGCTGGCCTCGCCCTCGCTGAGGACGGCTTCCTCGAGCTCGCCGAAGACGACGAGCTCTGCCCCGTCGACTCCCTCGAAGCGGACGTCGAAGGCGCGCGCGTCGCCTGCCGCGGCGAGGCGCGCGAGACACGCGCCGAGGAGCGACTTGAGCGCGGGGCTCGCGGCCGCCAGGCCGCGCAGCCGAACACTGAAGCGATCGAGGGCACCCTCGTAGGACCAGTCGGCGCGGCGCACCAGCTGATCACTCGACTGACTCGCGACGAAGCCCGGTCCATCAGCCGAGAGTCGGCTCGCCGAAGCGACCAGGTCGATGATCGGTCCCTCCGCGAGAAGATCAGACGCGATCTCGGCCGCCCATTCGACCAGGCCGGTCTCGCCGCCGAGCTGCGCCGACGCGAGATCGACGAGCGCCTCGACGTCGGCGAGCGCTGCCCAGTCCGATGCGGCGATCGAGTGCTCCACCCAAGCGCGCGCGTCCGTCGACAGCGCATCGAGGTCGTTCTCGTCGAGCTTCCCGCTCCCGGTCCAGTCCGCGAGACGCTGGGCGATCGGCTGGACGAGCAGACCGGAGAGCGAGACGGGGGCCGGGAGGTCGGACTCGGGCATGGTGGGACTCCGGAGGGTGGGGTTCCCCTTCCGGATCGGCGCGCGCGACCGGCCACTTGAGCGGACGGATTCCGCTCGGGGCGGAGGACGCGCTCAGTCGTCGGCGTACTCGTCGAGAGCGGCCTGGTACTCCGGGAACCCGACCAGCGCCCGCAGGTCCGCGAACGAGAGCCTCGGCGCCGGGGCGCCCTTCCCGGCCAACGCGGCGAGGGCGTCCTCCATCGCGCGCGCCGCGCTCGACAGCAACGTCAGTGGATAGGCCGCGATCCGGAAGCCGATCTCCTCGAGCCGCTCCGGAGCGAGCTCCGGCGTGTCGCCGTCTTCGACGATGTTGGCCATCTTCGGCAGCGGCGGCAGCTCCCGACAGAGTCGCTCCATCTCCGCCTCGCTCTCCGGCGCTTCGAGGAAGATGATGTCGGCGCCGAGATCGGCAAAGATCCGACAACGCTCCATCGCCTCGTCGAGGCCAAAGCTGGCGCGCGCATCGGTCCGTGCCATCACGAGCAGGTCGGCGCCCGCTTCACGGGCGTCCACCGCGGCTCTCAAGCGGCGCGTCGCCGTCTCGCGGTCGACGACCGCCTTGCCACGCGTATGACCGCAGCGCTTCGGCGCGAGCTGATCCTCGACCATCGCGCTCGCAAAGCCTGCTCGCGCATAGCCCTCGATCGTGCGCCGCACGTTCATCTCGTTCCCGTAGCCGGTGTCGGCGTCACCGATCACCGGGATGTCGATGGCGTCGCAGATGTTGCGACCCTGGTCGAGCATCTCGCCGTACGAGATGAGTCCCGTGTCGGGCTCCCCGAGGCGTGCCGCGGAGACCGCGAAGCCGCTCATGAACGTGAGCTCGAAACCCGCGCGCTCGATCATGCGCGCCGACAGCGCGTCGAAGCAGCAGGGCATGACGTGCAGGCGGTCCTCGGCGAGCAGCGCGCGTAGGCGGTCGGCGGGGCTTTCCTGGACGGGGCTTCGCGACATCAGGGTCCTCTGTCTCCCGGCGCGGTGAAGGCCGGCGCGAAGAGACTAGGCCGAATCCCGGCAGAGAGCCGCGACCGGCGAGTCGCTCAGCCGTCGGCTTCGATCGGCGCTCGCGGCAGCTCGACGGCGACGCTCGTGCCGCGACCGGGAATCGAAGACGCCCGGATCTCGCCGCCGTGGGCCTTCACGATGTGGTAGGAGATCGCGAGACCGAGGCCGGTGCCCTTCCCGACCGGCTTGGTCGTGAAGAAGGGATCGAAGATCCGGTCAAGGGCTTCGGCGTCGATCCCGCATCCGTCGTCCTCGACGTGGAGGAGCGCGCGCCCGTCCTGCGCCGCGACGGCCACGACGACGTGCCCGCCCCGATCGTTCCCGTCGACCGCGTGCAGTGCGTTCACGAGCAGGTTCGTCACGACGCGCTCGATCTCTGCGTAGTGGCAGAGGATCTTCACGTCGGGATCGAGCCGCACCTCGATCTCCAGTCCGCGCTGGGCCTGGACCTGCGCGATCCGCACCGAGCGCTTCACGATCTGGTCGAGAGCGTGGGGCGCGAAGTCTTCGGGCTCGTTGTCGCTCGAGAAGCCCGCGACCTCCCGCACGACCCCGAAGATCCGGTCGATTCCCTCGACGCACTCCTCGAGGAGTTCGTGTCCCTCCGAGATCGCTTCGCCACATTCCTCTTCGACCCCGGCCAGGAGGGAGACGTCTCCGGCGCTCCCCCAGTCCAGCTCGAGCCCCTCGAACTCGTCACGCAGTCGCGCGACCGGCTCGCTGATCGACGTCGAGATCGCCGCCGCGAGGTCGCCCACCGCGGCCAATCGTGCGGAGACCACCAGCTGGCGCTGTAGCGAGACGATCTCGCGTCGATCTCGCACCGCGTAGGCGTCCCCGAAATGGCGGCCACCGGCCCAACACGGCACCGGCGTCGAGAGCACGATCGGCACGCTCTCGCCGACCCGCGTCTCGAGCTCGACGAGCCGCGACCCTTCCGCCGACGTCGGCGCGAGGCTCGCGTCGCGATCCGGCGAGAGCACCGGCACGTAGTCGTCGATGGGGCGGCCGACCACCCGGGCGTCCGGCTCGCCGACCAGCCGCAGGAAGGCGCGGTTGGCGTCTCGCACGCGTCCGTCCTCGCCCACGAGGATCACGCCGTCCTCCAGGGTGTCGAGGATCTCGCGCGCGAAGGCCTCCGCGGAGATCAGGGAGTGTCCGAATTGCCGCAGGGTCCAGGCGACGGCGACACCGACGCCGGCCACGAGGGTCGTCGTGAGGCCGACGCTCTCGATCCCCGCGATCGGCAGCAGGACCGCGGTCAGCGTCGCGCTGACGAGCGCCGTCGTGATTCCGAAGAAGACGATCCGCGCGAGCTGCAGCTGGCCTCCGTTCTCCCCGAGACGCAACAGGCTCCGCCATGACCCGAGGACGGCGACGAGCGGTGCGGCCATCACGAGATACGCGACCGCCATGCCGGGGCCGAACTCCGCGCGCCACCCGAGGGAGATCGGCACGGCGCTCTTGATGACCCAGTCGGTCGCGACGCCCATGGGCACCACGATCGCGAGCGCGGCATAACAAGCGGGCATCATCCTCGCGAGCGGATGTCGCTCCATCGCCGAGAGGCTGAGCGAGGCGTGCGCACAGAGCGCACCGAGGGGGATCCAGCCGAGACACATGAAGCGGTAGTAGCGGAGGGCCGTCTCGGGATCGTCGGTCTGGTAGAGGAAGAACTCGAGCAGCGCCCAGTAGGCGTTGCAGAAGAGGAAAGCCGCGATCAGCCGGTTGGCCGTGAGCCCGTGATCGCGCGCGAGCAGGCCGGCAGCGAGCGCCACGGAGACGACGGCGCCGAGCACCTTGAAGAGGGAGAAGAGCATCATCCGAGCCGGCCCTCCCCGACCGATTGCGCGGCGAGGGGGATCGTCAGCTCGAGGCGGATTTCGCTCGACGACACCGCGTCGACGACCAGGCGGCCGCCGAGCTGCTCGATCAGCTCCGAGGCGCCGGCGAGGCCCACGCTGATGGCGTCGGCTTCTCCCCCCGAGCCGGTGAGGGTCTCGATGCGCCCGCCCAGGTCGTGCGCGGCTGCCACCAGCGGCGATGCCTGGAGACCCACGACGAGGTTGCGACCGTCCGTGCGGAGCTCCGCGTCGATCGATCCGCCCTTTTCGGCGCCTTCCGCGAGCAGTCGCAACAGGACGAGCAGGATCTGCTTCAGCTCCTGACCGGAGTCGCAGCGATCGCTTCCAGACACGCTGGCCACCCGGATCGAGACGTCCTCGCCGCGCTGCATACGGGCGAGACGCATCGCGCCGAGCACGACGCTCTCGGGATCACTGCCCCCCTGCCCCACGCCACCCACGTGCGCGAACTCGCGGATGTCCACGACGACCTGGGCGACGTGGCCGAGCCGCTCGTGGGCCCGCTCGATCCGGTCCCGCACGCGATCGAAGACGATCAGCTGGTCGAGGCCGAGGGTCGAGCCCGCGACCTCGTGCCGCAGCTCGCTGACGCGCTCAGCGAGGAGGTTCAGATCCGAGCGGATGAAGGCGACCGGATTGTTCACCTCGTGGGCGATGCCCGCGGCGAGCTCGCCGATCGCGGCGAGCCGTCCCGAAGAGAGCAGCTGACGCCGCAGCTCGTCGATCTCGCGTCGGTCGCAGATGGCGACAACGATGCCGATGGGTCGACCCTGTCCGTTGCGCGCGATGCTCGAGGAGAGCGAGACCGGGATCGTCGTCCCGTCCGCGGCGTGCAGGCTCGACTCGCGGTCCTCGACGCCATCGATGATGCGGTCGACGGGCGCGTCGAGGAGCACGCCCAACGACGTACCGAGCAGGTCGCCCCCGGTGCGACCGCACATCTCGACGAAGCGCGCATTCGTCGACTGGATCGCGCCGTCGAGATCGAGGAGCGCGACGCCGTCGCGCAGCTCGGCGAGGATCTCCCGAGCGACACCTCTCGGTGTCACCTTGAGATCCTCGGTCTCGTGGAGCACGACGAGCCACACGACCGCGGACGCGATCGATGCGCCGAGCGCCCCGAGCCGAGGGAAGGGAATCTCGAGCACTGGCAGCAGATACTCCGTCGGCATCGCGACGCCGATCGAGAGCGCCAGACACACGCGCAGCCCCGCCACGCGCTTGCGGTCCCCTTCGGCCTCGTCCCGACGCGGCGCGATGCGCGTGGCCTGGATCGCCGCGTAGATCGGCAGGACGAGGCCGAGCGGGATCAGCACGATCGAGACGATTCCGTAGCGCGGCATCCAGCCGAACCACGTTGGCATCATGTCGACGATCACGTTCGGGACGAAGGCCGCCCCGACGCCCACGGCGAGGCAGACCACGCCCGCGACCCGCGCCTGGGATTCCAACCGCCGGCGCGATTGCGGCAGCATCTGCGCGACGATCCAGAGCACCGCGGGCCCGATCATGAGCGGGCCGACGTGCGTCCAGCGCATCCAGCCGACCGCCCGTGCCGAGTCCGACTCCATGTACGTGAGCAGGTCGACTGCGGCCCAGAGCGCGATCGCAAGGAACAGCGTCCCCATCGAGCGCGTCGCGCGACGCTCGGAGTCCCATGAGATCGAAACCGCGCCGAACGCGGCCGATACCAGGATGGCCATGAGGGGAAGGACCGAATAGTCGATCACGGGTTCTCCGGAGCACTCGTCCGGCAATCTCATCGTCCACGTTCCGGTCGTGCTTGACGAAGCCGACCCGGCCTGCGCGCGTGCTGCATCGCCCCTGCCGGTTCGCGGGAATCACGAGCGCAGGTCCCCTACGATCCGGCCGCTGGCGCGCCCCGCCCCGCGAGAATCATGAACACCGCCCTCGAAGAGCTGCTCGGAACGCTCGACCTCGAGCCCCTCGAGTTGAACCTCTTCCGCGGCCAGCAGCCGAACGAGGACCGCCAGCGCGTCTTCGGCGGCCAGGTCGGGGCCCAGGCCCTCGTCGCGGCGGGACGCACAATCGAGGGGCGAACGGTGCACTAGCTCCACGAGATGTGGTTCCATCGCCCGTTCCGCGCCGACGAGTGGCTGCTCTGTTCGCAGGAGAGCCCGTCGATGTCGGGCGCGCGTGGCACCACGAACGGCCACTTCTACCGAGACGACGGCGTGCTCGTCGCATCGGTCGTGCAGGAAAGCCTCTTCCGCACGCGCCGCGGGCCGCCCCGCTAGGCGCGCACCGTGCCGCGGATCGCGCAGCCGTGCACAGCCCGAAGGCAGGGGCGTGAACGAGGCTGCTGCGTTCGAAGGCAGCGCTGCCCCACGCTTGGGCAGCAGCCTCGGTTCACGCCGGGGCCGTCCGTCGCACATGTGCCGGACGCGGCCCAGATGTGCGCGTGCGCCGCGTGCGAAGGCCCGAGAAGAATTTGGCACGGCCCTTGCTCTTGGGATGGGTGCTTCGAGCGATCGGCCGTGCAGGGGTACGGGGAACCCACGCGAACCGGATCTTCGAAGAACGTCTCCCTCCAAACGATTCACCTCCCCGCCTGGAGCTCCGACTCATGTCCCGGAAACTTCTACTCGCCTCGGTCGCGACCGTCGCCCTGCTGGCGCCGAGTGTCGCGCTCGCCGACGCGGCCTCCGACGCGCTCTTCACCGCGAACAACGTGTGGATGATGCTCGCCGCGGCGCTGGTCTTCGTCATGCACCTCGGCTTCGCGATGGTCGAGTCCGGCCTCACGCGCGCGAAGAACACGACGAACATCCTGTTCAAGAACACGTTCATCATCTGCGCCGGCATCCTCACGTACTTCGTGTGCGGCTTCAATCTGATGTACCCGGGCGAGTTCAACGGCTTCCTCGGATTCGCGGGCGTCGGTCTCGCCGCCGGCTTCGACGCGGGCGCGAACACCGCGGCCTACGCGGACGGCGGCTACACCTACTGGACCGACTTCCTGTTCCAGGCGATGTTCGCCGCGACCGCCGCGACGATCGTCTCCGGCGCGGTCGCCGAACGCATCAAGCTCGGCTCCTTCATGATTTTCTCGACGATCTTCGTCGCGATCGTCTACCCGATCGCCGGCTCCTGGAAGTGGGGCGGCGGGTTCCTCGAGGGCATGGGCTTCTACGACTTCGCCGGCTCGACCCTCGTGCACTCGGTGGGCGGCTGGGGCGCGCTGATCGGCGCGCTGGTCCTCGGCCCGCGCCTCGGGAAGTACTCGAAGGACGGCAAGCTGTTGCCGATTCCGGGCAGCTCGATGCCGCTCACCACGATCGGCGTATTCCTGCTCTGGCTCGGATGGTTCGGATTCAACGGCGGCTCGGTGCTGTCCGCGGACCCGACCCTGACGTCCTTCACGCTCGTCACGACCTGTCTCGCGGCGGCCGCGGGCGGCATCGGCGCGATGATCGCCTACACCTTCGTCAGCTCGAAGCCGGACCTCTCGATGGCCCTCAACGGCATCCTCGCCGGTCTCGTGGGCATCACGGCCGGCGCGGACGTGATCAACCCGAACATGGCGATCCTGGTCGGCCTGATCGCGGGCATGCTGGTCGTCGGCTCGGTGATGTTCTTCGACAAGATCAAGGTCGACGATCCGGTCGGTGCGGTCTCGGTCCACCTCACCTGCGGCATCTGGGGCACCCTCGCGGTCGGCCTCTTCTCGACCAACCCCGAGCACAGCTTCGTGACCCAGGCGATCGGCGTCCTGGCCTACGCGACCTTCACCGTGGCCTGCGCCTCCGCGATCTTCCTCACGCTCAAGGCCACGATCGGGCTGCGCGTGAGCGAAGAGGAGGAGCTCGAAGGGCTCGACCTCGGTGAGCACGGCATGCACGCCTACGACCTGGCGGGATCCCCGGGCTTCATGGAAGACCAGGCTCCGCCGCTCGGCGCGCGCCTCGCGACCTCCTCGCTCGCCCCGAACGAGAACTAACCCATCCCATCCCCCTAGCACCGGGGGCGCGATCCGCCCCCGGTGCCCCTCACCTCTGCACGAGAGCGTCGAGGGAGAACGGAGAACGAAGTCATGAAGAAGATCGAAGCGATCATCAAGCCGTTCAAGCTCGACGATGCGAAGGAGGGCCTCGCTGGCGCCGGCATCCAGGGTCTCACGGTCAGCGAGGTCAAGGGATTCGGCCGACAGAAGGGCCACACGGAGCTCTACCGCGGCGCCGAGTACGTGGTCGACTTCCTCCCGAAGCTGAAGCTCGAGATCGTCGTGGCCGACGAACAGGCCGAGAAGGTGGTGCTCGCGCTCCAGGAGTCCTGCCAGACGGGGAAGATCGGCGACGGCAAGATCTTCGTCCTGCCGGTCGAGGATGCGGTTCGCATCCGGACGGGCGAGCACGGAGACCCGGCGGTCGACGCGAGCTGACGAGCACGATTCGACGGGATCGAGTCAAGGGCCGGCGTTCCTCGGAACGTCGGCCCTCTTCGTCTCGCCCGCGCTCAGGGAACGAGCACGACCTTTCCGACGGTCTGGCGGGTCGCGAGGGCCGCGAGGGCGAGGCCAGCGTCTTCGAGGGGATGGCGCGCCGAGATCAGCGGATCGATTCCGCCCGAGGCCGCCATCTCGAAGAGTCCTTCCATGCAGTCATCGATGCGCTCCGGCTCCTTCTCCGGATAGGCGCTCCAGTGCAACCCGACGAGGGAGATGTTCTTCAGCAGCACGCGGTTCAGCTTCACGTCCGGGATGTCGCCGCTCGCGAAGCCGATCACGAGGAGACGCCCGTTCCAGGCGATGCACTTGAGCGAACGGTCCGTCGTGTCGCCCCCGACGGAGTCGTAGATCACGTCGGCGCCGCGCCCGCCGGTCTCCTCCATCACGATCGGAACGAAGTCCTGCTCGCGGTAGTCGATCAGGACGTCGGCCCCCGCGGCCCGGGCGATCTCGAGCTTCTCGGCTCCGCCCGCGGTCGCGATCACGCGCGCCCCGAGCGCCTTGCCGATCTGCACGGCCGAGAGGCCGACACCGCCGGCGGCGGCGTGCACCAGGAGCGTTTCCCCCGCGACGACCGGCGCCCGCCAGACGAGCGCCGCGTACGAAGTCGGGTACACCGTCGGCAGGGCCGCGCCGGCCTCGAAGGAAAGCGCGTCGGGCAGGCGATAGGTCTGCGCCGTGGGGGCAGCGACTTCCTCCGCGAAGCCGCCGAGGGCGCAGCGTGAGAGCACCCGATCCCCGACCGACAAGTCGTCGACGGCGGCCCCGATCTCGCGAACGACCCCGCCGACCTCGCCCCCCGGAACGAAGCGGAAGGCCGGCTTCACCTGGTAGTCGCCCTTCAGCATCAAGTAGTCGGAGAAGTTGCAACCGGCGGCGTGCACTTCGATCCGGACCTGGTCGTCTGCGATGGACGGCGAATCGATCTCGGAGACCGACAGTTCCTCGGGCGTCATGAATCGGTCGACGACGACGGCGCGCATCGAATGGCTCTCCTGCACGGCGACGCGCGATCTTCGCGCGCCGCATCGGGGCCCACCCGTAGCAAAGGCCGTCAGGGGCCGAGTAGACTCGCGGCCCGGCGGTGCCCCGCTGCCGCGAGGAGGACCCGCGTGCGCGCCCGACCGACCGAATCGACCCGCCGGATCCGTCGCAAGCTCCGCGTCGTATCCCTGATCGACGTCGCGACGTTTCTCAGCGTCGCGACCTTTCTCAGCGTCGCGACGCTGCTCGGCGGCTGCGCGACCCCGGAGCCGAGCGATTCGGCGACGCCTTCGTCCGAGATCACGCGTGACTCCCGCGCGCGCCCGCCCTTCCACCTCGTCGCGTCGCGAGGCGGCGCGCAGCTCGCGCTGCTCGGCACCGTGCACGCGGGGCCGCCCGAGGGATGGTCGTTTCCCGCGGAGATCGAGGACGAATTTGCGCGGTCCGATGTGCTCGTCCTCGAAGTCGATCTCGCGAGCCTCGACCCGGAGGCCGTCGGCACCGCGATCGCCTCGCGCGCGATCCTCCAGGGCGGAAAACGACTCCCCGACGTCCTCAGCCCGGAGACCCTCGCGGTGCTCGAAGAACGAGATGCGGTCCTTTCCGCGGTCGGCTTGACCGAGGCCGCGCGCAGCCTCTACGAACCCTGGTACCTGACCCTGAACCTCGTCGAGCTGATCGCGCGCGAGACACCCTATTCGCTCGCAGCAGGTGTAGAGAACGGACTGATCGCGCGCCGCGGCGATCGCCCGGTCATCGGACTCGAAACCATCGGAGAGCAGCTCGACCTCTTCGACCGACTCGACCCCGCGCTCCAGGACCTGATCCTGCGCGACACCCTCGCCCGCCTGCCCGAAGCCGCCGCCGAGCTGGAACTCCTCATCGAAGCCTGGCGCGTCGCCGACCGCGCGGAGCTCCGCGCCCAGACCCGGGCGGGCGTCGACGAGCTGCCCGCGCTCGAAGCCTTCTACGTGGTCCTCGTCGACCAGCGAAACGAACGCTGGGCGCGGCAGCTCGACGCAATGCTCCGCGACCCCGCACGCGCCGGCCAGACGATCTTCGTGGCCGTCGGCGCGATGCACCTCGTCGGCGACATCGGCGTCCCGCAGCTGCTCGAGCAAGCGGGCCACGACGTCACCCTCGTCCACTGAGCCCATCGCGGGCCGGAGACCCCCTTGAGCGACCAGAACATCGACCCCAGCGTCTTCGTCCACCCCACCGCCCAGCTCTACGGCCGCGTCTCGATCGGCTCCGAGTCCTCCGTCTGGCCGAACGTCGTCGTGCGCGCCGAGAGCCACGAGGTCCGCATCGGCCGCTACACCAACATCCAGGACATGGTGATGATCCACATCGGATACGAGCACCCGACCGTGATCGGCGACTTCTGCTCCATCACCCACCACGCCACCATCCACGGCTGTCGGATCGAAGACGACTGCCTGATCGGCATCAACGCCGTCGTCATGGACGGCGCCATCATCGGCAAGGGCTCGATCGTCGCCGGCGGCGCGATGATCCGCGAAGAGAGCGTCTTCGAGCCGGGCTCGATCATCGCGGGTGTGCCGGCGAAGAAGATCGCCGAGCGGGACTCGGCCCGCGCGAACCGGCAGAACGCCTGGCAGTACCACTGGAACGCGCAGGGATACAAGCGTGGCGAGCATCGCGCCTGGGACGGCGCGGAGTATGCGGCGTGGATGCGGGACATGGTTCGGAAGATCGAGCGGGATGAGGATCTGGAGGGGGTTCGTTAGGCGCCCTTTGGGCGAACGCCTTGCCCTCGGTTTTGATGGGGTGGGTGGATGTCAGGCGGACGCTCTGCCTTGGGGCCCGATCTTGGATCAGGATTCGCGTGAACGCTGGTTCCGTGCTCGATTCGATGGACCATCGCCCTTATGTTTGTTAGGTGACGGAAGACCCCCAGCAACTCTCTATCGATCAGTGCTTCGTGCATCGCCGTGCGGCTTCGCGGCGAATGAAGAAGCCCGGGCGGAAGCCTGCTCCGCGAGCGCGGGTTCTTCATCGGGAGCGCGGTGCGGTTCGGAAGCAACACCCGGTTCACGTGACGCTCCGGATGCGCCGCGATGTCCCGTCGCTTCGGAATGGGCGCTGGCTTCGGGCGTTTCGGGAGACGCTCGAGCGTGGATGCGAGCGAGGCGACTTCCGCGTCGCGCACTACTCAGTTCAGCGCGACCACGTGCACATGATCGTGGAGGCGACGAACAAGAAGACGCTCGCGTCCGGGATGAAGAGCATCGGCGCTCGTATCGCTCTGGCGGTGAACCGCGTTTTCCGGCGGAAGGGACGCGTTCTGGACGGGCGTTTCCATTCGGTGGTTCTCGCGACGCCGCGCCAGGTCCGCAACGCGCTGCGTTACGTGCTCCTCAACGACCGGAAGCACCGCCGCCAGCGCGACGAACGTCTCGGGCGGAGCAGCGCGCCGGATTGCCACTCTTCCGGCCGCTTCTTCGAAGGCTGGAAGGAGCGGATCAAAGCAATCCCGAAGATCGAGGTCGCACGGCCGAGGTCCTGGCTGCTCGCCAAAGGCTGGCAACGAGGCGGTGGCCCGATCTCCCTCTCGGAAGTCCCGGGCTAACCCGGCCCCAGGGCACGGCCCACGAGCGCCCGAAGCGCCACCCACGAGCGAAGGCCGAGGAAACCACCTCCCCCATCAACACCGAGTGCACGGCCCCCGAGCACCCCAAGCGCGACTAACGAGCGAAGGCGCGAGCACCACCTCCCCCATCGAGACCGCCTGCACGCCCCCCGAACGCCCGAAGCGAATCACACGAGCGCAGGCGTCCGTCCTACGCCCGCCTCACCCCCGCTCCACCCCGACTCCCCGGAACAGCAGATCCACCGCCTGATGCACGGATTCGCGCAGCGCATCATCCGTCACCATTCCGTTCGCCCACGGAATCCGCGCGCCGTTGGTCACGTGGAAGAGCACGCGGGCAGTTTCGAGCACGTCCACGTCCTTGGCGAGGTGATGCTTCTGGCGGCCGCGCTGCAGGATCTCCATGAGCAGGCCGATCGTGCGGTCGTAGAGCTGGAGGACGCGCTTGGCGACGCGGGCTTCCGTCTTGGTGGTCGCACGCAGCGCGATGGTGGTCAGATCGCGATCGGCGACGAGCAGGTCGTGCTGCGCGTCGAAGAAGTCGCGCAGGCGTTCAGCGGTCGGGCGATCACGATCGTCATGGGCACGAAAGCGAGTCCACGCCTCTTCCTGCATCTCGGCGAGCTCTTCGATCAGGAGCTCCTCCTTGGACTGCACGTGCCGGTAGATCGAGCTCGCGCCCATTTCGGCGCGCTCGGCGATCGCGCGCAGCGTGGCTCCGTCGAAGCCGCGCTCGCGAAAGAGCGCGCGGGCGGCCTCGCGGATGCGCGCGCGACTGCGACGTCCACGCTGGAGCCGGCCGTCGTCGGGACGCAGGCTCGTCTTGCTGCCGGCGCTCGAACGCGGCGGTGCGGCGGCGCCCGTTCGCGTAGACGGACTCGACAGCGGACCGCCCGCGCTCCGCGCAGACGGAGTGGGAGACGAAAGACTCGTGCTCATGGCGCGACTTCCGATCGTTCCGAATTCAGGGGCCGAAAGGCCCCGAATGCTGCGGGGGGCGGGCCCGGGAGGCGACCGATCACGGCGCGGCGTCGCGGGCTTGGCGAACAGGATCGCATAGAACCGCCGATTCGTCAGCGAATCCGCGATGGAAGACGGTCCGACGTCAGCGGATGGACCGCCCGAGACACCAGCAAGGCACGCCATGCACCTCCGCTTCGTCTCGCGTATCGAACCCGGCCCGCTCGTAGAAGCGCACGCTCTCCGGACGATCGCATTCGAGGCAGATCTCACCCGGCTGCGCCGCGACCTCCGCGAACAGCGCATCGAGCAACCGGCGGCCCAGTCCCTGCCCCTGCATCGATGGCTCGACGCCCAGCACCACCAGATACCAGTGGTCGTCCCGCGGCCGATGGTCCGGCATCGCGAGGCCGACCTCCGCCCAGGCGCGGACCGCTGGACCGCCTTGTAGCCAAAAACACTCGAATATCCGTCTGAGCGAGGGCGCGGGCAACGGGTTCCAGCCAGGACGCGCGGCAACCAGCCCGCCGACGACGCGTCCTTCGTAGGAAATCACCCTCGAAAACGTCATCGCTTCCTGATCAAGAACGACCGACCGCAGACCGGCCGCGTTCGCGCGCACCCGCCGGGCCGGATTCGGCCCGTGGATCGCCACGTTCATCGGGTTGTCCCGGAACGCCCGCGCGAGCACCCCGACGAGGTCGCGACGCTCCGAGCGCGTCGGTGCGTGCACGGACGATCGTCCGTCCCTCTCGCCGGGTCGTTCCACGTCGTCCTCTATCATGCGCGGCCATGCTACCCGCTCCCACCGCCCGCCGTGGTCGCTTCGCGACCTCCCTCCTCGTCGTCGTCTCTCTGATCGCCGGTCTAGCGCCCTCCGCGGCCGCGCGTGCCGGCGCATCCGAGCAGCCGCCCTACGAAGACGTCACCGTCTACGTCGCGCGGGAGATCGTGACGATGGAGCCCGGCCAGCCGACCGCGACCGCGGTGGCCGTCGACGGCGGAACCGGTCGCATCATCGACGTCGGCAGCCTCGATTCCATGGCGCCCTGGCTCGCGAACCAGCCGCACGTGGTCGACCGGCGCTTCAAGAAGCAGGTCCTGCTGCCGGGCTTCATCGATCCGCACGTGCACCCCTTCCTCGCCGGCAAGCTGCTCTCGAACGAAATCGCCGCACCTGAGGACTGGAACCTGCCCAGCGGCCGGGTCCCCGCGGTCACGACGCGCGAAGACTTCGTCGACCGCCTAACAGCGTTGTCTTCGCAGTGGCCGCACCAGGACAAGCCTCAGATCGTCTGGGGCTGGCATCGCCTCTGGCATGGCGACTTCAGCCGGACGGATCTCGACGCGATCGCACCGGACAAGCCGCTCCTCATCTGGCACCGCTCCTATCACGAGATCGTCGCGAACTCGAAGGCGATGGCGATGATCCCCGTCAGCGAGGAAGCCCTCGCGCAGTTCGGCGGACAGATCGACCTCGAACGCGGACACTTCGCCGAAATGGGGATGGGGGTCGCGAATCTCGCGCTCGCGCCCCTCACCGAGACCCCCGAGAAAGTCACCGAAGGACTCGAGATCTTCCGCGTCCTGATGCAGCGCGGCGGGATCACGACCGCGGCGGACATGGTCGCCGGCAGCACGATCGGGATCGACGTCGAGTGGGAAGCGTCGAAGACGCATCTACAGGGCCCGGAGGTGCCGTTCCGCACGCTCTTCATCCACGCGCCGGCGGGCTGGCAAATCGCGATGGCCGACCCGGCGGCCGCCGCGAAGAAATTCGCGGCCTTGAAGGCCGAAGGGAACGAGCAGCTGCGCTGGCCCCGCGCGATCAAGTCCCTCAGCGACGGCGCGTTCATCTCGCAGCTGATGCGGCTGGGCCACCCGGGCTATCTCGACGGACACGAGGGCGAGTGGATGATCCCGCCGGCGCATCAGCACGCGGTCGTCGCGCCGTGGTGGGCCGACGATTACGACATCTACTACCACGTGAACGGCGACGAAGGCCTCGACGTGGTGCTCGACGTGTTCGAGCGCCTGCAGACCGAACACCCGCGCCGGGACTACCGCTTCAGCCTCGAGCATTTCGGCCTGTCGCGCGACGACCAGGTCGATCGCTTCGCACGGATCGGCCCGGGCTCCGTCTCGATCAACGGCTACTACCTGCACTACTTCGGCGCGAAGTACGCGGAGCACGGAGTCGGCTACGCCCGCGCGTCGCAGATGACCCGGCTGGGATCCCTCGCGCGCGCCGGGATCCGCTTCACGATGCACTCGGATTGTCCGATGGGCCCGCTCGAACCGCTCCTCGCGGTCACGACCGCGGTCACCCGACGCACCGCGAGTGGCGAGGTCATGGCCGAGGGCCAGGCGGTCTCGGTCGACCGGGCGCTTCGCGCGGTCACGATCGATGCGGCCTGGAACCTGCGTCTAGACCACGAAGTGGGGAGCATCGCCCCGGGCAAGCGGGCCGACTTCGTGGTCCTCGAAAAGAATCCATACGACGTCCGGCCCTCGAAGATCCGGAACATCGGCATCTGGGGCACCGTCTACGAAGGGCGGGTCTTCGAAGCCCCCTGACGACACGACCGGGCGCCTCGCTGCGCCTCGATCGCGCTCAGGGCGCCGCGCTTGAGTCCGCCCACCTTCGCGCCGATTGAACCAGGGGGACTTCCCCCACCGTCCTTCGCCACTCGAACCGGGAGCCGCCATCCATGGCCAGCGAGCAGGGAGATCGAATCGTCTGCCGCCTGCGCTTCCACTACGAGGGGCGCGACCGGGTCTTCACCCTCACCGATCGCCCGATCGTGATCGGTCGCGCGCCGGAGTCGGACCTGCTCCTCGCGCACGAGAGCATCTCCCGCCAGCACGCGCGCCTCGCGCAGGAAGACGAGGGCTGGGTCCTGCGCGACCTCGGGAGCAAGAACGGCTCGCGCGTGAACACCTTCCACGTGTCCGAGCAGGTGCTCCGCAACGGTGACCGCCTCGACCTCGGCTCGATCCGCATGTTCGTCGAGATCGGCCCGGAGTCCGCGGCCTCCCGCGCGCGGGTCATCTTCGACGAAGGCAAGGCCGAGTCGCTCCACACCGAGGTCCTCGACCTCCAGGGACTCGACCACCTGCTGCAGGCGGCCGGCGACCGGACCCAGGCGCCCTCCCCCTTCACCGACAAGGAGGCGCTCTCGGCGTTGGGCGAGGACCTGCTGAAGACGCCGGATCCCACGATCGCCCCGGGCGCGGAGCTGTTGCGCCTCGTGAGCGAGTCCGCGGAGAGTCTGCTCTCGGCGATGACCCTGCCGGAGACCCTCGACCGGATCCTGTCGCTCGTGTTCGCGAACATCCCCGTCGAGCGCGGCGTCATCTGCCTCTACGACCCGGAGTCCGGCGGCATCGAGCCAATGGCCATGCGCAATCGCGAGGGCGTGCCGGACGTGCCGATCGAGATCAGCACGAACATCACGGGCGTCGCGATCGAAGAGAAGCAGGCGGTCCTGATTCGGGACACCGCGATGGACGAGCGCTTCGGCGGGGCCGAGAGCGTGATCATGATGGACATCCACTCGGCGATGTGCGCGCCGCTCCTGCGCGACGGCAACGTCTCGGGTTATGTCTACGTCGACCGCCAGTCGAGCGCGCATCCCTTCGACATGCCGCAACTGCAGGCGCTGTCGATCCTCGCGCTCCTCGCGGCGATCGCGGTCGAGCAGGCTTCGCTTCGCGACGACGTGCGGCGCGAGCAGGAACGCCGCGTGCGACTCGCCCGCTACAGCTCGCCGGCGGTCGTCGAGCGCATCCTGGAAGCGCCGGGCGTCGGCGTCGGCGGCATGGTCGCGGACGAAGGCGACGTGTCGGTGCTCTTCGCGGACCTCACGGGCTTCACGACGATGGCCGAGCGGTTGCCACCGTCGGAGGTCGTGTTGATCCTGAACCAGGTCTTCGAGCGCCTCACGAGCGCCGTCTTCGAGCTCGACGGCACCCTCGACAAGTTCCGGGGCGACGGCATGATGGCCTTCTTCGGGGCGCCATTGCCGATGCAGGACCACGCGGAGCGCGCCGTCGAGGCGGCGCTGCGAATGCAGGACGCCCTCACGAAGCTGAACGAGGCACGCGAAGGGGTGCGGCCGATCCGGATGCGGATCGGCGTGAATTCCGGCTCGGTCGTCGTCGGCGACATCGGCTCCCCCCAGCGCAAGGACTACACCGTGATCGGCGACGTCGTGAACATCGCCAGCCGCCTCGAGTCGTCCGTCGCCCAGCCCGGCCAGGTCGTGATCGGTGAGACGACCTGGGAAGCCGCCCGCCACGCATTCACCGCGGACGCCCTCGAAGAGGTACTCCTCAAGGGCAAGCAGGAAGGCGTCCGACCCTACCTGGTGACCGGGCGCATCAATGCCGACGTCGGACCGACCCGCGCGCTCTGACGCGGACCACTCGTTCCGCCCACGCTAGACGTCCGCCGTCGCCGCGCGGAACGCTTCCTTCGCGCCGCCGATCAGGTTCGCGCCGTGGGTCACGACGAGGTTGTCGAAGTCCCACTCGAGGATCCGCGCGATCGACCCACGCACCGCGTCCTCGTCCTTCATCGAGAATCGCATCAAGCGCGAGACCTTGACGCCGCCGCGCGCACCCGCGAGGCGCAGGAAGAGCCCCGTCCAGCCGCCGGGCGGCGGATCGAAGTGGAAGCAGAGATCCGTCAACACCAGTGTCTTCGTGGCGCGATGGAGGAACACCACCTCGTTGGTCATGGGCACGCCCTCGACCTGCAGCTGGTCGAGCACGTCCTTCCAGAGCGGTTCCGGCTCGTCGCCGAGGGTCGCGAATGTCGGCGCGTCATCGCCGAGCTTCTCCTCGGTGCCCGCCGCGAGGAAACACGCGGCCTCCGGATAGCGCTTCGCGACCGCGGCGAAGTAGAAGTGGTGGAAGGCGTTCGGTGCCACGACCGCGCGGACGGGACCGATCGCGTCGATTTCGGTGGCGAGCGCGTCGTCGAGCTCGATCGGAGAGATCAGCATCACGCCGCCGTCGGCGAGGCGCACGACCGTCATCCGCGTTCCGAACTCCGCGCCTGCCAGGGCGAGCGGCGCGGCGGCGGTCCAGATTTCCTCTCCAACGGATTCGAGCATGGCTTGGCCCCCTGGAAGTCGTCACGAAGAGTCTACGTGAGGCGATCCTTCGCCGGCTGCCGCGAATCGCGTCGCTTCGGGGGCGCGTGTAGAGTAGGGCCCTCCCCAATGACTGGATCCCCTCCCCATGAGCAGCAACGCCGACATCGCCCGACGAGGCCAGGACGTCCTCGTCGGCAACTACGCCCCCCAGCCCGTCGCCCTCGTGCGCGGCGAGGGGTCCTGGCTCTTCGATGCCGAGGGCAACAAGTTCCTCGACCTGATGGGCGGGATCGCGACGGCGACGCTCGGACACGCGAACCCGAAGCTGCGAGCGGCGCTCGAGGATCAGGCCTCGAAGGTCTGGCACGTGTCGAACCTCTACACGACCGAACCGCAGATCGCCCTCGCGGAACGCATCACGTCGAGCTGCTTCGCGGAGGCGGTCTACTTCTGCAACTCGGGCGCCGAGGCGAACGAAGCCGCGCTCAAGCTCGCCCGCCGACATCATCACGACCACGGAAGCGATCGCCACGAAATCGTCGCTTTCGAGGGCAGCTTCCACGGCCGCACGCTCTTCACCGTCAGCGCCACCGGCACGCCCGCCTACTGGGAAGGATTCGGCCCGATGGTGCCCGGCATCCACCACGCGGCCTGGGGCGACCTCGACTCCGTGCGCGCGCTCCTTTCGGATCAGACCGCCGCGATCCTCGTCGAACCGATCCAGGGCGAAGGCGGGATCCGCACGCCTCCGACGGGTTTCCTCCGGGGTCTGCGGGAGCTCGCCGACGAGAACGGATGTCTGTTGATCTTCGACGAGGTGCAGGTCGGGATGGGCCGGACCGGCTCGCTCTTTGCGCACGAACAGGAGAACGTCGTGCCCGATGTGATGACCCTCGCGAAGGCCCTCGGCGGCGGCATCCCGATCGGCGCGATGTGCACGACCCGCGAGCTGTCGCGCGCGCTCGTGCCTGGCACCCACGCTTCGACCTTCGGCGGCAACCCCCTCGCCTGCGCGGTCGCGACCGCGGTCTTCGACGAGCTCGCGGGCGGCGTCCTCGATCACGCGAAGGCGATGGGCGAGCGGCTCGGCGACGGCCTCGCGGAGATCGTCGAGGCCGCGGGTCCGGATCGCGTCCTCGCAGCGCGGGGCCGCGGTCTGTTGCGCGGACTCGCGATGAAAGAAGCCCCCGGGCCGATCATCGACGCCTGTCGCGAACGCGGTGTGCTCGTGATCTCTGCCGGCGGCAACGTCCTGCGCCTGGCGCCGCCGCTCACCGTCTCCGAGGACGAGCTCGACCTCGGGCTGCGCGTGCTGCGCGAGGTCGTACTCGAGGTCGCCTGATGTCCGCCGAGTGGTTCCATCGCTCGTGCTCGATCTGCGAGGCCAGCTGTGGCCTGCGCATCCTCGCCGATCGCGAAAAGCGCGAGGTGTTGCGGATCGAGGGCAACCCCGATGACCCGATCAGCCAGGGACACGTGTGCCCGAAGGCGACGGCGATGAAGGGCGTGTTCGAAGATCCGGATCGCATCAAGCGCCCGATGCGAAAAAAGGCCGACGGCGACTGGGAGGAGATCTCCTGGGACGACGCCTACGACTACGCAGCCGAACGGATCGGCGCACTCCAGGCCGAGTACGGAAACGACACGTTAGGCGTGTACATCGGCAACCCGTCGGGTTTCGATGTCGGCTGCCTGCTCTACAACCGCTTCATCCTCGAATCTCTGCGCACGCCGCGCATGTTCTCGGCGGCGACGATGGATCACTTCCCGAAGCTCTACACGTCGCGGGTGCTCTTCGGGAAGGGCTCGATCCTGCCGATCCCGGACGTCGACCGGTGCGACTACTTCCTGTGTCTCGGCGCCAATCCCGTCGTGTCCCAGGGCAGCTTGATGTCGGCGCCGGGGATCAAGAAGAAGCTCCGGGCGATCCAGGAGCGGGGCGGCCGCGTCGTCGTGGTCGACCCGCGACGGACCGAGACCGCGAGTGTCGCCGACGAGCACGTGTTCGTTCGTCCGGGGAGCGACGCCTACTTCCTCTTCTCGATCGCGCACGTGCTCTTCGAGGACGACCTCGTCCGCCTCGGCCGGTTCGCGGGGTTCACCCACGGTGTGGAAGAGATCCGCGAGCTCGCGGCGGACTTCGCACCCGAGGCCACGGCGTCGGCCACCGGAATCGATGCCGACACGACGAGGCGGATCGCTCACGAGCTCGCCGACCACCCCCGGGCCTGCGTCTATGGCCGGATCGGCACCTGCACCGTCGAGTTCGGAACCCTCGCGAGCTGGCTCGTCGACGTCGTGAACATCCTGTTAGGCCGCTACGACGAGCCCGGCGGCATGATGTTCCCGCGCCCGGCGACCGGGCAGCACGAGCCGGGCAATCCGATGCCCCCGATTCCGATCGGTCCGTACAAGACGGCGGCGCGCGGGCTGCCCACGGTCGACGGGCACCTTCCGGCTTCGTCGTTCGCGGAGGAGCTCGATCCCGAGCGCGCCGGCGACCGGCGGGTGCGGGCGCTCGTGGTGACGTGCGGCAACCCGGTGCTCTCGATGCCCGCCGGCGATCGGATCGCGGAAGGACTCGCAGGCCTCGAGTTCATGGTCGCGGTCGACATCTACCTGAACGAGACCACGCGCCACGCGGACCTGATCCTGCCGACCGCGCCCCAGCTCACCCACGAGAACTTCGACTTCCTCTGCCAATCGACCGCCATCCGAAACCACGTGCGCTATGGGGAGCGGGTCTTCGAGCCCGAGCCCGGAGAGAAGCGGTCGTGGGAGGTCTACCTCGAGCTCGCGGCGCGATTGAACGGCGAGGACCCGGGCGTCTACGACGACGACCACGTCCGACAGAACGCGACGCGCTTCGCGAGCAAGCTCGGCCTCGACCCGGAAGCCGTCCTCGCGGAACTCGGCGACGAGCCCGGGCCGATGCGAATCATCGAGCTGCAGCTGCGCTGCGGTCCCTACGGCGACCATTTCGGTCAGCGCCAGGACGGGCTCACGCTCGAGAAGCTCAAAGCCGCGCGCGCCGCGATCGATCTCGGCCCCCTCGAACCGCGCTTCCCGGACATCCTGCGGAGCGAGGGACACCGCATCGACCTCGCCGATCGCCGGATCACCGACGACGTCGCACGACTGCTCGAGCGCCGCGCCGACTTCGAGGATCCCGACCGGTTGCGACTGATCGGGCGACGTCAGGCTCGCGGCATGAATTCGTGGCTGCACAACCTGCCGAACCTCGCGAAGGGGAAGGCGCGCTGCACCCTGCTCGTCCATCCGGACGATGCGGACCGGCGCGATCTCGTCGACGGCGGGCGCGCCACGATCCGCTCGCGCGTCGGCCGGCTCGAGGTCGACGTCGAGGTCAGTGACGAGATGATGCCGGGCGTCGTGAGCCTGCCCCACGGCTTCGGCCACGGCGCCGCGGGGACACGCCTCGAGGTCGCCAACGTGCAGCAGCCCGGCGTGAACGCGAACGCCCTGACCGACGACGCGCCCCTCGACGTCCCGTCCGGCACCAGCGTCGCCAATGGCATCCCGGTCGAGGTCGAGGCGGCCTGAGTCAGCCGGTCCGCTTCCGCTGGAGCGCATAGACCGCGACGCCGAGCGCGAGGGTGCCGATGCCGAACGCAGCCTCCAGAGGCTCGCGCACGACCATGAACGCGCTGCTGCCGAGGGTCGCGCCGATGAAGAGGAGGGGCACGAAGGGGGCGCCCCAGACGCGCGGGCCGGGGATCGCCCGGACGTTCGGCAGGAAGAGACACGCGACGGTCGCGGCCGCCGACAGACCCAACAGGAAGCCGGTGTAGTCGAGCAGCGCCCGCAGGTCCGCGAGGAAGAACGCCGCGACCGACAACACGACCTGGAGCACGATCGCGTTGCGCGGGCTCTCGTCGCCACCCGCGAAGACCGCCGGCAGCAGCCCGTCTTCGGCCATCTGCGCGTAGACCCGCGGCCCGACCATCACCATCGCGGAGATCGACGTGAAGAGGCCCAACGCGACGATGGCGGCGACCGCCGTCCGCGCCCACACGCCCCCGAGCGCTTCCGCCGCGACCGCGCCGACGTCCGGTCGACCCGCGAGCTCGGAGACCGGTGCCGCGTAGACGAAGACGGCGTTGAGTCCGACGTAGAGGAGGGTCACCGTGAGCGTGCCGATCAGCAGCGCGCGCGGCAGGGTCCATGCCGGCCGGTCGAGCTCGGCGGCGACGTAGACCGCGGCATTCCAGCCCGCGTAGGCGAAGGAGATCCACACCAGCGTGACGGCGAAGGGCGCGAGAGAGAACGCGACGGATTCCGATGTGACGACCGGCGCCGCCCCTGCGTCGCCCAACGCGAGGGCACCGAGAACCAGGAAGAGCGCGATCGCGGCGAGCTTCACGGCGACGGCTGCGCTCTGCATCCGGACGCCGACCGCCCGGTTCCACGCGTGCACGGCGCCACAGACGATGATCGCGATGGCCCCGAGCCCGGGCGCCGGGAGCACGACCCCGAGCGCGGCCGACAGGTAGGCCTCCAGGCCGTGACCGGCGACGGCGATCGGTGCACTGAAGCCGGCGAAGAGCGACACCCATCCGGCGAGAAAGCCGATGAGGGGATGCACCGCACGGGAAAGGAACAAGTACTCGCCGCCGTTGCCGGGCAGGCGCGCCGCGATTCCGGCGTAGGAGAGCGCGCCACACAGCGCGATCAAGCCTCCGATCGTCCAGGCGGCGACGACCAGGCCTGGCGACCCGAGATCCGCGAGCGCGAAGCCCGACGTCGTGAAAGCACCCGCGCCGATCATGTTCCCGGCGACCAGGGCCGCGGCCGCGCGCAGCCCGATCCCCGGCGAAGACGCGGAGGTCGTCACGCAGTCGCCTCGTTTGCATCCGCGAGCAGTCCGCGCACCGTGAACTCGATCGCGTTCGCGCGCGCGAGCGCCGGGTCGTACTGCTCGGGCGCGCGATCCCAGTGGATGTGGACCGCCCAGGTCGCGCAGGTCTCGACCACGAAGCGCGCCGCGAGACGGGGATCTTCGAAACACCGGAAATGCCCCGAGTCCTCGCGCCGCCGCACGTAGTCCGCGACCGCGGCGCGGACGTCCTCCCGACCCTGCTCCTGCCAGAGCCCCTGGATGTCGGGATGATCCATGCACCGATCGAGCAGCTTGATCCCGAAGCGATTCGCGTACATCAGGTCGAAGAGCTCACCGACGACGCCTCGCGCCTCGTCGCCCACGTCTTCCGGGGAAGCCGTCGCGATGGCCGCCTCGAATCGCGGCATTCGGAGCTCGCTCCCGAGCGCCTCGCGAACGCGCCTTGCGATCTCCCCCTTCTCGGGGCTCGGCAGTGGCAACGGCTCCGGCAGCGGAATCGGCTTCGCGGCGTCCGCGGAGGCGAGACACAGCAGGAAGAGCGCTTCCTTGCCCTCTACATAGCCGTAGAGCGTGCCCTTCGCGACACCGACCGCGGCGGCGACGTCCGCCATCTGCGTGCGTCGATAGCCCGCTTCGATGAAGACCTGGGTCGCGCTGCGGACGAGGTCGTCGAAGCGATTCGCCGGGATGCGTCTCGCCATCAGCGTCCCGCGGCGACGGCCGGCGCGGTCGTGGTCGTCTTCGCTTCGTTCGGTGCGAAGATCTGGAAGCTCTGCGCGGGAAGGAAGTCGAAGTCGGCGGTCCGTTCATAACCGGCGTCGCCCATCTCCGTGACGATGAGACCCGGCTCCGTCCAGTGACCCGGGGACTGGAACCAGGAGATCGGCGCCGGCGAGTCCGGGCGATCGTCGAGATGCACGACGCGACCGCCCTCCGACAGGTCCGCCTGCAACGCGCGGAAATACGGCACCCGGTCCTCGATGTGGTGATAGGTCAGGCAGGTCATCGCGACGTCGATCTCGCCATCGGGCAGGCGCGGATCGTCGTACGCACCGTACACCACCTCGACGTTGTCGAAGCCTGTGGCCTCGACGCGCTCCTCGAGATCCTCGACGAGGTCGGCTTCGACCTCGACCGCGTACACGCGGCCCTCGGGTCCGACCGCTTCCGACAGATACGCGAGCCAGTAGCCGCTTCCCGCGCCGATCTCGGCGACACGGTCGCCGGGCTGGACGTCGAGCTCGCGCATCACGCGACCGGGATGCTGCCATCCGTCGCGGCCGGAGGTCAGCACCTTCGTGAGGTCGATCTTCGAGAAGTTACCGCTGCAGCCCACCGACGTGAGGGCCATCGTGAGCCAGAGAACGAAGGGAATGAACTTGATCATGGAGGTCTCCTCTCCCGCACGGGCAGGTCGTTTTATAACCGACCGAGTCGGTCATTTAAGGATCAGGGCCGATCGGCCTGGACCCGGTTCCGCAACTCGATCGACGTCGAGCGGACATCGAATGACCGTTGCCGGTCAGTCGACGTCCGCCGTGGCCCGAGTGACATACGCAACTTCCTCCGTAAACCGATGAAAAATAATGAATTCAGTGGTTGGCACGTCAGGTGCTCTAGTGCCCGGCAACGGGGAATCCGAATTCCCGAAGAATCTTCGATTCCGGGTCCGCCTCGCCGAGGAGAACTCCATGACCGAGACCGCGCACGCGAAACCTTCGCGCACCGAAGACGTCCCGCTCCGATTCGGCGAAGGCCGGATCAGCGGCGTGCTCAGCGTGTTCCTCGGCCTGAGCTCGGTCCTCGCCGTGCTCTGTTTCCACTTTCCCGAGTGGCTGACCACGCCGGAGCTGCGGGCCGGGTATCCCCTCGAGCTGCTCCGGATGCTGCTGCTCGGCGGCATGATCCTCGCCGTCGTGTTCGGCGCGCTGTCGGTCTTCCTGTCGCGGTCCAAGCGGCTCGGCCTCGGCGGGATCGCCCTCGCGCTCGCCGCGCAGTGGATGGGTGGCGCCCACGTCGAGGTCGAAGAGGCCGCGACGCCTGTCGTGTCCTTCGGCTTCGACTGGCTGGTGCTGGCGCTGCTCGCGAACACCCTCGTGTTCGTCTTCATCGAGCGCGTCTGGCCCCACGACCCGGACCAGCTCACCCTTCGCAAGGAGTGGAAGCTCGACCTGCTCTACTACGCGTTCAACCACGTGATGATCAGTGTGATCCTGATCGTGACGACCTTCTTCTCGGAGGGCCTCTTCGGTTGGGCCGTCCACGACGGCGTCCAGGCCGCGATTCGCAGCCAGCCGACCTGGCTCCAGTTCGTCGAGGTCCTCTTCGTCGCCGACCTCGCGCAGTACTGGGGTCATCGCCTCATGCACGAGAACCGGTGGCTCTGGAACTTCCACGCCGTCCACCACTGTCCGGCGCGCATGGACTGGCTCTCGGGCTCGCGCATCCACTTCGCCGAGGTGCTCTTCACGCGCTCGACCGTGCTTCTACCGATCTACCTGCTGGGCTTCGGCGAGAACACGATCAACGGCTACGTCGTCTGGGTCGGCATCCAGGGCGTGCTGATCCACTCGAACACGGGCCTGCGCTTCGGTGTCCTGGAGAAGCTCGTCGCTACGCCCCACTTCCACCACTGGCACCACGCCGCGGACGAGGAAGCGATCGACAAGAACTACGCCGCCAACCTGCCGATCCTCGACCTGCTCTTCGGGACCTATCATGCGGCCACGGATCGCTGGCCCGAGACGTACGGCGTGGTCGGCAAGCCGCTGCCCCATGGCTTCGTGAGCCAGCACCTCTATCCGTTCATCGCACCGCCGAAGGGGAAGGCGGCGGCCTGAGAAGCGAAGCGCTTCGGGTCGACGTCTCACGAGAGGAGTCCCGACCATGACGCTGCCTTGCGCCGACGAGGTCTACGGCTACTTCGATCGCCTCTCGAACTGGGGGGCGCTGGGGCGACGACGACGCGCTGGGCACCCTCAACTTCGTGACGCCCGAGGTCACCCTCGCGGCCGCGCAGGAGATCCAGGTCGGTCGAAGCGTTTCGTGCGCCTGGGTCCTCACGAGTCAGCGGCAGGAAGGCGACCTCTTCGGCACGCCCCGGCGCTACATGCTCAATCACGGCCAGGGCCTCGGCGATCCCGACCGCGTCGTGCCGCCCCATCGTCGCCCGGACGACCGCGGCTTCGGCGCGAGCGAATTCTTCGGCCTCGTCTTCCACGGCCTGAACGTCACGCACATCGACGCGCTCTCCCACGTCTTCTGGGATCGCAAGATGTACAACGGCTGTCCCGCGGAGTGGGTGACGAGCCAGCTCGGCGCGACGCGCCTCGCGATCACGGACGTGAAGGACGGCGTCAGCACGCGGGGCGTGCTGCTCGACGTGCCGCACGCGAAGGGCGTCGACTGGCTCGAGCCCGGGACTCCGGTCACCTCGGAAGATCTCGATCAGGCGGCCGCGGCACAGGGCGTGACGCTCCGGAGCGGCGACCCCGTCTTCCTGCGTACGGGCTACGGGCGCTACCGCCACGAGTACGGGCCAGGCAAGACCAAGCGCGGCCAGCCCGGTTGGCACGCCTCTGCCCTGCCCTGGATCCACGAGCACGAGGTCGCGGCCATCGGCTGCGACACCGGACAGGACGTGACGCCCAGCGGCTACCACGCGGATGGGCTCAACCTGCCCGTCCGCTCGATCGGGATCTCGGCCATTTGCCTGTGGCTGATCGACAACCTCGACCTCGAGTCCCTGGCGGCGACGGCGGCGGAGCTCGAGCGCTGGACCTACTTCTTGAGCCTGCAGGCGCTCCCGATCGAGGGCAACACCGGCAGCCCCCTCGATCCGGTCGCCCTCTTCCAGGGCGCCTAGCGCCCCTTCCAGTTCGGCGGGCGCTTCTCGGCAAAGGCGAGCGGGCCCTCGACGAAGTCTTCGCTCTTCACCATGTCGCGGATCGCCGGATACTTTTCGTCCATCGCGTCCGACACCAGGCCGTGGCGCAGACCGTCCATCGCGGCTTGTTTGGTGGCGCGAACCGAGAGCGGGGCGCACTCCGCGATCTCCCTGGCCCAGCGATTCGCGGCCGCCATCAGCTCGTCCGGGGCGACCACCTCGTTCACGAAGCCGAGGCGCTCGCCCTCTTCCGCGCTCACGCGTCGGCCCGTGAGCATCATCCCCATCGCGCGCTTCATCCCGATCTGCCGCGGGAGGCGATGCACGCCGCCTGCGAGGGCGGCGAGGCCGACCTTGGGTTCGGGGAGCGCGAAGAGCGCGTTCGTCGACGCGATGATGAGATCACACGCGAGCGCGATCTCGAATCCGCCGCCCATCGCCACGCCGTTCACCGCGGCGATCACCGGCTTGGTGTTGTCGTAACGACCGGTCAGGCCGCCGAAGCCCGCCGCCGGTCCGGCGCGCATCTCGCCGCCGGCTTCCTGGGCCTGGTACTTGAGGTCGTTGCCGGCGGAGAAGGCGCGGTCGCCGGCGCCGGTGATGATCGCGACCCAGAGCTCGGGGTCGGCGACGAACTCGTCGAAGACCGTCGCGAGCTCTTCGTTGGCCATCCAGTGGAGCGCGTTCATGCGGTCCGGGCGATTGATCGTGACGATCAGGACGCGGCCGTCCACCTCCGTCGTACAGAACTCACGCGTCTTCGTGTCGGCCATGTCTTCCTCTCGAGGTCGTGATCCGCGCGCCTAACGTGCGCGCCGCTTTTTCACCGCTTCCGCCCGCTAGCGTGCGCGCCGCTTTTTCACCGCGTCCGCCAGCTAGCGTGCGCGCCGCTTTTTCACCGCTTCCGCCAGCTGATCGAAGATCGGCTCCGTCCGCTCCCAGCTCATGCACTTGTCCGTGATGCTCTGGCCGTAGACGAGGCCGTCGCGGCCCAGGGACTGCGAGTGCTTCTGGTTCCCGTCGAGCAGGAAGCTCTCCATCATCAGCCCGAAGATGGCTCGGTTGCCGCGCGCGACCTGCGCCGCGAGATCCTCGGCGACCCCGGGCTGCTTCTCGTGGTTCTTGCCGCTGTTCGCGTGGCTGCAGTCGACCATGATCCGGTCGGGCAGACCGGCTGACGAGAGGAGCCTCGACACGCCCTCGATCGACTCGGCGTCGTAGTTCGGACCGCTCGTCCCGCCGCGCAGGATCACGTGGCAGTAGGGGTTGCCCCTGGTCGCGACGATGCCGGCGATACCCTGCTTCGTGACCGAGAGGAAGTGATGCTCACCGGCGGCGGCGCCGATCGCGTCGATCGCCATCTGGACCGTGCCGTACGTGCCGTTCTTGAAGCCGACCGGCATCGAGAGCCCGGAGGCCAGCTCGCGGTGGACCTGGCTCTCGCTCGTGCGCGCGCCGATCGCGCCCCACGAAACGAGGTCCGCGTAGAACTGGGGCATGATCGGGTCGAGGAACTCGCTGCCGGTGGGCAGGCCGAGGTTCGTGACGTCGAGCAGGAAGGCGCGCGCCTTTCGCAGGCCGTTGCGGATGGCGAAGCTGCCGTCGAGCTCGGGGTCGTTGATCAGGCCCTTCCAGCCGACGGTCGTCCGCGGCTTCTCGAAGTAGACGCGCATGGCGATCGCGAGGTCGTCCGCGTAGCGCTCGCGGACGGGCGTGAGGCGCTGGGCGTACTCGAGCCCGGCTTCCGGATCGTGGATCGAGCAGGGGCCGACGATCACGACCAGGCGATCGTCCTCGCCGGCGATGATCCGCTCGATTTCGCGGCGCCCCGCGAAGATGGTCTCGTTCTGGGCGTCCGAAACCGGCAGATCCTCCAGCAGGATCTCCGGCGCCATCAGCGGGCGGATGTTCTGGATCCGGACGTCGTCGATCTCGTGCAGCACCATGGATGGCGGGACCTCGTTCCCCGAAACCCCGGGCTACGCGCGAGCGCGACATCCGAACGGCGTTTCAGCGGCGATCCGGGCGCCCCTCTGTGGCGCCCGGACGGGGTTGTATACCCGTGCACCGAGCTCCGGACAACCCCCAGCGCGAGGCACAACCCCCCGATATCACGACCATTTTCGTGGGACCCGAGCGACGGGTCAGCCGGCCTCCTGCTCCGTCATGCGGTAGGCCGACCAGATGCACAGCGCGTGCACCAGGAAGCCCGGGACGAAGAAGAGCCAGTACGCGACGGCCGTCCCGAAGAACCAGGCCAGTGACGCCGTCAGGCGGCCCGCGTAGAGATGGCCGAGGCCGGGCCAGAAGAACGACAGCACTGCAGCGATGCCGGGGCTCGGGAGGCGCCGCACGCGCACCTCCCCCGGCTCGTCCAGGCGTCGTTCGAGATCCTGGAGCTCGTCTCGCAGGGACCAGCCCCGCCGTCGATCAGCCGTTCCGTCCACCACCCGTCCTCCGATTTCAGCGCGTTCGCAGGACACAACAGCAAGGCGCGTGCCGGCGCTGAAACGGCCGTGGAGCAGCGCGCCCCGGGGAAGTGTCGCGAGATTGCGACACTGTCGGCGCTTGGGCGCAGGAACCCGACTGCAGCGCAGGCTGGATGCGTCAGGCCGACGGCCCGACCTCGTCGAGTGCCTCGCGGAGCACGTACACGCCCCGAGCGATCGACTCAGGCGAGAGCCGAGCGAAGCCCATCACGAGCTCGAGCGGGCGCGCCGGATCAGGTCGCACGTAGCTCGGCCGCGCCGGATAGAGTCCGACGCCGCGCTTCGCCGCCGCCTCGAGCACCGGTCGGAGGCACGCGTCCGGGCGACGCGGGAATCGAACGAGCAGATGCAGGCCGGCGCCGCTGTCGCGGTAGGTCGCTTCGCCCTCCGGAAACGCGTCGGCGATCGAGTCGACCAGCGCCGCGCGGCTCCGGGCGTAGAGCGTGCGCGCCCGGCGCAGGTGGCGCTCGAAGTCTCCGGACTCGAGGAAGCCGGCCAGGGCGCGCTGCTCGAAGGTCGGCGCCGCCCAGTCCGTCAGCCACTTCGCGTTCCGGAAGACGTCACGCAACGCCCGAGGCAGGACGAGATAGGCGATCCGGATCGACGGCAGGAGCGTCTTCGAGAACGTGCCGACGTAGAGGACGCGCCCGCCCTCGTCGAGGCTCTTGAGCGACGGAATCGCACGGCCCGCATAACGAAACTCGCTGTCGTAGTCGTCTTCGAGGACGTAGACGTCCTGGCGAGCCGCCCACCGGAGCAGCGCCTGCCGGCGCGCCAGGGAGAGCACGACGCCCGTCGGGTATTGATGGGAAGGCGTGACGTACGCGAGCCGCGCGCGGTCGAGGGCGGCCGGCTCGACGCGGTCGAGATCGAGCCCCTCGCCGTCGACCGGGGCACCGATGATCTCGGCGCCCGCCGCTTCGAAGGCGCGTCGCGCACCGAGGTAATGCGGCTCCTCCACGAGGACTGCCTGGCCGGGGTCGACGAAGATTCGCGTCGAGAGGTCGAGTGCCTGCGCGACTCCGCCCACGACGAGGATGTCGTCCGCCTCGCATAACACCCCGCGCGCCCGCGCCAGATAGGCCGCGATCTCCTCGCGCAGCTCGGGCAGGCCGCTCGGATCCGCGTAGTCGAAGCTCGCGGCGGGCGCGTGGTGCGCGGTCCGCGCCAGATGCCGACGCCAGTCTTCGTAGGACAGTCGCTCGAGGTCCGGCACGCAGGGCCGGAAGTCGATCGCGAGGTCCGGGCGGCGGAACACGACGTCGCAGACGCTGCGGGGGGAGCTCGCCTCGAGGGTGCGCCCGAATCGGGACAGCCGCGTGATGGGCGGGTTCTGCGTGGGAGCGGGATCCGGCACCACGCGGGCGACGCGCGGCGCACGGTCGGTGCCATCGACCTGCGGTGCGACGAAGGTGCCCGCCCCCACCCGCGACACGACATAACCCTCGGCCTGGAGCGGCTCGAAGGCCGACACGACGGTGTTGCGCGAGACGCCGAGCTCCTCGGCGAGAGCCCGCGTGGTCGGCAAGCGCGTGCCCGCGCGGACTCGCCCGGACAGGATCGCCCCCCGGATCGACCGGTAGATCTGGTCGTAGAGCGCGCCTTCCCCGTCGAGGGGAAGGTCGCGCAGGAGCGCAGCGCGCTCGGGCACGAGACGACGAGGGGCCGGGATCGGCAGCGGAGGGCTGGCCATGAATTGGATCTCTCAGAACGTCGAAATTTGGATCTTTCATGGTACCAAGAATCGATGCGCTGACCCGGGTCACCGCCCGCCCGATCGCCGAAGAGAATCCGATGAGCCCCTCCGACCTGCCCACAGCCGACGGCCTCGTCCACCGCATCTGCACCCTGTGCGAGGCCACCTGCGGCATCCGCGTCCACACGGCCGAAGCCGGCCGCCGCGTGATCCGGATCGAGGGCGACCCGAACGACCCGTTCTCCGAGGGTCATGTCTGCACGAAGGCCCACGCGCTGATCGAGCTGCAGGAAGACCCGGATCGTCTGCGCACGCCGATGCGGCGGAGCGGGACGGGGTTCGAGCCGACGAACATCTCTTCGTGCGACCCGGCGGCGACGCAGCGTTGTTGCGCGCGATGGTGCAAGTCCTCGTCGAGGAAGAGCGGGGCGACCTCGGTCGGGCGGAAGGGCTCGTAGACTGGCTCGACGCCGTCCTGGATGCGACGCGCGCCTATGCACCGGAGCGCGTTGCGCCCGTCTGCGGTGTCGAAGCGGACGTCATTCGACGCCTCGCACGCGAGCTCTCCGAGGCGGAGCGCGCCGTCGTCTAGGGACGCATGGGCGCGAGCGTGCAGGCGTTCGGCACCCCCGCGCTCTGGGCGATCGACCTGCTCAACATCCTGACCGGCAACCTCGATCGCGAGGGAGGCGTGCTCTTCCCGCAGCCAGCGGCCAGCCTGGCCTTCGCCGGACCTTCGAAGGAATCGGGATTCGAAGTGGGACGCCAGCAGAGCCCGGCGTCCGGCCACGACGAGGTGCTCGGGGAGTGGCCCATGGCGGCCTTCGCCGAGGAGATCGAGTCGGCACGCGACGACCGGATCCGCGCGCTCGCCGTCATCGCCGGCAACCCGGTCTCCTCCGCCCCCGACACCGAGCGGATCGACACCGCCCTCGAACGACTCGAGCTCCTGGTCGCCATCGACGACCACGTGAACGAGACGACGCGACACGCGGACCTGATCCCGCCCCCGACCGCGCCCCTCGAGCACGCGACCTACGACGTGGCGCTCCTGCACTTCGCGGTCGAGAACGTCGCGAGGTGGTCACCGGCCGCGCTCGTCCCCGAAGACGGCGCGCGAGAGGTGTGGCGCACGCTCCTTGGCCTCGCGA
Source organism: uncultured Spirochaetaceae bacterium (assembly GCA_964488255.1). Classification (GTDB taxonomy): domain Bacteria; phylum Myxococcota_A; class UBA9160; order UBA9160; family UBA4427; genus UBA4427. The sequence goes on from CAZAUR010000004.1 coordinate 298,354, forward strand.
AGCGATTGATGGGACGCGGCGGTCTGCCGGACGAACAGGTCGACGCGACCGTCGTGCAGCAGCTCGCGGGTCGTGTGCTCGCCGGGAGCAGGTTCGCCGGTCGGATCGACGTCGAACAGATCGCGGCGGGGCACGGGGACGAACCCGGGCCGCGGAGACTCATCGACCTGCTGCTGCGACTCGCTGACTGGGGTGACGGCTTCGGACTCGAACCCGACGGCGTGAGCGTCGCTCGACTCGAAGCTGCGCCCCACGGCGTCGAGCTCGGACGGCTCTCTCCGCGGCTGCCGGATGCCCTCGCGACGAAGAACGGGCGGATCGCCCTGGCCCCGGCGCGGATCGTGGCCGACCTGCCGCGCCTCGACGCCTGGATCGACGCCGGCCCGGACCCGCGCCTCTCCCTGATCGGCCGGCGCGACATCCGCTCCATGAACTCCTGGCTCTACAACCTGCCGTCCATGGTCAAGGGCCGCGCCCGCTGCACCCTCCTCATCGCCCCCGTCGATGCAGCGCGACTCGGTCTCGAGACCGGCGCCGCCGCCGAGCTCAAGAGCCGCGCCTCGAGCATCGTCGTGCCGGCCGAGGTGAGCGACGCCATGGCACCGGGGGTCGTGAGCCTTCCCCACGGCTGGGGGCAGGACCTGCCGGGCGTGCAGCTGTCGGTCGCGACGGCGAGGGCGAGGGCGAGGGCGAGTGTGAAGGCCAACCGGGTGGTGGACGACGCGGAGCTCGACGTGCCGAGCGGAACGAGCGTGTTGAATGGAGTGCCGGTGGAGGTGACGCGGGTGTAGGTGGGCGGGTCGCGTGGCCGGTTGGATTTCCGGCGCTGTTGCTCGCAAGTGGCGCTCGCAGTGCTCGAGCGCCGTGCACTCGGTATCGATGGGGGAGTTGGTTCCGTGCGCCTTCGCTCGTGGGTCGCGCGTCAGGTGCTCGTGAGCGGTGCCGTGGTGCCGGGTTAGCCCGGGATCTCCGAGAGGGAAATCGGGCCACCGCCTCGTATCCAGCCTTTGGCGAGCAGCCAAGACCTCGGCCTTGCGACCTCGATCCTCGGGATCGCTCTGATTCTCTCCTGCCAGCCTTCGAAGAAGCGACCGGAAGAGTGGGAATCGGGCCGTTCGCTTGGCCCGAGCCGCTCGCCGCGCTGACGACTGTGCTTCCGGTCGTTGAGAAGCACGTAACGAAGCGCGTTCCGCACCTGGCGCGGCGTCGCGAGCACGACCGAGTGGAAGCGTCCGTCCAGAACGCGTCCCTTCCGGCGGAAAACGCTGTTCACCGCCAACGCGATGCGAGCGCCGATGCTCTTCATCCCGGACGCCAGCGCTTCCTTGTCCACGGCCTCCACGATCAAGTGGACGTGATCGCGCTGAACCGAGTAGTGAGCGACACGGAAGTCCTCGCGCTCGCATCCGCGCTCGAGCGTCTCGCGAAACGCGCGCAGCCACCTCGGATTCCGAAGCGACGGAACGTCCCGACGCATGCGAAGCGTCATGTGGACCGGATGCTCCTTCCGGACCACCGCTCTTTCCCGATGACGAACCCGCGCACGCGGAGCAGGCTTCCGCCCGGGCTTCTTTTTCCGCCGCGAAGCCACGCGGCGATGCACGAAGCACTGATCGATCGAGAGCTGCTGGGAGTCTGCCATCACCTAACAAAGATAGGGGCGATGGTTCTCCGAATCGAGCATGGAACTCGCGTTCACGCGAAATCTGATCGGCAACCGGGCCCCAAGCCAGAGCGTCCGCCTAACACACCGTCGCCCCCATAGAAACCGAGAGCAACACGCCCGCGACATCGAGCCAGACCCCACGACGGAGCATCCGCCCAACATCGGCTCACCTAACGCGTCGTTCCCGCCCCCCCGTCTACCCACATCGTCTGCGCCGTCACGTAGTCCGCGTCGTCGCTCGCGAGAAACACGCAGACCCTCCCGACGTCGTCGTGGCAGTCGCCGACCCGGCGCAGGGGGATCTCTTCGATGGCGGCGGCGTGGCCTTCGGGGTCGAGGTTGGCCCAGTCGATCATGCCGGGGGAGTTCGCGAAGGGGCAGACGATGTTCACGCGGATGCCCAGCGGGCCCCACTCGCGAGCCGCGGTGCGTGAGAGTCCGCGGATGCCCTCTTTGGCGGCGGCGTAGGCGCCCTGGGTTTCATTGCCGCGGGTGCCGGAGCCGCTCGCGAAGTTGATGATGGCGCCGCGACCTCGGGCGACCATCTGCGGCTGGGCGAGCTGCATGCAATAGAAAGTCGCCCAGAGGTTGGTCGCGAGGACGCGCTCGAAGGTGGCGTCGTCGAAATCCATCAAGAGGAGGCCGGGGGTCGGGGTCCAGGCGGCGTTGTTCACCAGGATGTCGAGCCCGCCCCAGGTCTCGACCGTCGTTTCGATCACGCGGGCACACGTCGCGCGTTCTGCGACGTCGCCTTCGAGCGCGAGCGCAGCGCCGCCGGCGGCTTCGACGAGGCGAGCGGTCTCGGAGACGCTCTCGCCGTCGATGTCGACGAGGCCGACCGGGGCGCCCTCCTCCGCCAGCGCGAGCGCCACTCCGCGTCCGATGCCGCGGCCGGCGCCTGTCACGATCGCGACCCGATCCGCGAGCTGGTCCATGCTTTCCCTCCTGCCGAGCGCCGGATCGACCCCGGGCGCCGCCACTCGCCCGAGCTTCGCCTATCCTCCGGAACCGCGCCGCGTCCATGCGCGCCACGAATTCGGAGCGCCCAGCCATGTTCGACCACCTCTCGAGCCCCCTCACGATCGGCAGCATGACCGTCCGCAATCGGATCGCGATGAGCGCGATGGGCGTCGAGCTGGCTCAGGACGACGGTCACGTGACCGAAGGTCTGATCGCCTACTACGAGGAGCGCGCGCGCGGCGGCGTCGGCCTGATCATCACGGAGGTCGCGGCGGTCGCCTATCCCCAGGGCGCGAACGCGGCGCGTCAGATCGCGGTCTCGAGCGACGATTATCTGCCGGAGCTCGAGGAACTCACGAAGCGGGTCCACGCACAGGGCGCCAAGATCGCTCTCCAGCTGGTGCACCACGGCAAGCAGTCCCGTCTCGACACCAAGCAGGGGCGCCAGCTGCTGATGCCCTCGAAGCCGCGCTTCCACGGGGCCGGCGACATGGCGAACGACCTCTCTCGGGAAGAGATCGAGTGGATGATGTCGGCGACCGGCGGCAGGAAACCCTCCGTCAAGGAAGCCGACGTGGACGACATCGCGTGGCTGATCGACGCCTTCGCGAGCGCGGTCGATCGCGCGCGACGCGCAGGCTTCGACGGCGTCGAGATCCACTCGGCCCACGGCTACATCCTCTCCGAGTTCCTCTCCCCCGCCTGGAATTTCCGCGAGGACGAATACGGCGGCCCGATCGAGAACCGCGCGCGCCTGCTCTGTGAGGTGCTCGAGGCCTCGAAGCTGGCCGCCGGCGACGACTTCCCGATCTGGGCGCGCCTCGACTCCAAGGAGTTCCGGACCCCGGGCGGCATCGAGGCCGACGACTGCGTCCGCGCCGCCGAGCTGGCCGTCGAAGCCGGCGCCGACGCGATCCACGTCACCGCCTACGCCGACGCGACGAGCGCCGTGGCCTTCACCGAGGGACCGCTGACGCATACCGAGAACGCCTACGTCGAAACCACCGCCCGCGTGAAGGCGACGGTCGACGTGCCGGTGATCGCGGTCGGTCGGATCGAGCCGAAGATCGCGGACGCGCTGGTGCGCGACGGCAAGGCGGACATGGTCGCGATGGCCCGCAAGCTGCTCGCCGATCCAGCCCTCGCCGAGAAGATCGTAGAAGGACGACCGGAGGACATCCGGCCCTGCATCTACTGCTACACGTGCGTGGCGCAGCCCTTCTTCGATCGGCCGGTGCGCTGCGCCGTCAATCCGATGACCGCGAACGAGACGACCATCGGAAGCGCCGAACGCGAGACCTCCGCGACGCCGAAGAAGGTGCTGGTGGTCGGCGGCGGCCCTGCGGGCATGGAGGCCGCGCGCATGGCCAGCCTCCGCGGGCACGACGTCGTGCTCTGCGAGAAGTCCGCGCAGCTCGGCGGCACGCTCCGCTTCGCCGGTCTCGTGTACGAGCCGAACGAGCGGCTGCTCGACTGGCTCGAAGCGCAGGTGCGCAAGCTCGGAGTCGAGATCCGACTCTCGACGACGGTCGACGCCGACACGATCCGCGAGATCGCACCGGACGAAGTCCTGCTCGCCGCGGGCGCGAGCCGCGCGAAGCCGGCGCTGCCCGGGGTCGATCAGGATCACGTCTTCGACGGCGACGACCTGCGTGCGCTGCTCACCGGACAGGGCGACGGCGAGGCCTCGAAGAAGCTCTCGCTCCTCGGTCGCGTCGCCGTCCGCGCGGGCCGCGCCACCGGCGTGACGACCAGCCCGGGCAAGCTGCGCGAAGCGTCGAAGGCGTGGATGCCGGTCGGCAAGCGCGTGGTGGTGATCGGCGGCGGACTCGTCGGGCTCGAGCTCGCGGAGTTCATGGCCGAGCGCGGTCGTCAGGTGACGGTCGTCGAAGAAGCGCCGCGCTTCGGGCTCGCAATGGCCCATCCACGACGCTGGCGTGCGCTCCACGAAGTGCGGGAGCTCGGTGTCGAGCTCGTCGCTCGGGCGACGGTTCGCTCGATCGGTGCGAGCGAGGTGGAATACGAAGTCGCGGGCGGCGAGGACGGACCGGTCGTCAAGACGGCGGCGGCTGACACGGTCGTGCTCGCGATCGGACTCGGACCGAATACCGGCCTCGCGGAATCGCTCGGCGCCGCGGGCGTCAAGGTTCGGGAGATCGGCGACGTCACGGGCGTGGGCTACATCGAAGGCGCGATGCGCGACGGATTCCACGCAGCGATCGAGCTGTAGGCGGATCGCGCATCCGATTGGGGGATCGATGGATCGGTGTTCGCGACGCGTCGCGCGCGTCTTCGTCACGGCGGCGTGCGCGCTCGCCCTGTCCGGCTGCACGTCGCTCACGGAGCGACTCCGGCCCACGCCGACCGGCCCCATCCCCGTCGAGGCATCGTCCCCCGCCATCACACCCGAGGACCTCGGCGCGCGGATCGCCGCGCTGACGGATCCCCGCACCGACGGTCGCGGCACCGGCACCTCCGGCGAGGCCGCCGCCGCGGACTGGCTTGCGCGAGCCTTCGCGGCTGCCGGGCTCACGCCGGGCGGCGATGACGACACATGGGAGCACGTCTTCGAGTTCACCGCCGGCGTCTCCCTCGGCCCGGACAATCGACTCTCGGTGCATGCTGCCGAAGCCGAGCTCGACCGCGACTGGCGCCCGCTCGCGTTCTCGCGCGCGGGCGCCTTCGAGGCGAGCGACGTCGTGTTCGTCGGCTACGGCCTCGTCGTGCCCGCGTCCGGCGATGTCCCGGCCCACGACGACTTCGGCGACGTCGACGTGCGCGATCGATGGGTGCTCGTGCTTCGGGACCTGCCGCAGACCCTCGACGCCGATCGCCATCGCGCGCTGCGTCGACACGCAGGGCTGCGATACAAGGCGATGGTCGCGCGCGACCGCGGCGCCCGGGGTGTCCTCTTCGTGAGCGGCCCCCTCGGCCGCTTCCGCGACGAGCTCGTTCCGCTCCGCTTCGACGCGTCCCTGGCCGGCACGAGCATCGCGGTCCTCTCCCTCAGTGACGCGCTCGCCGAGGAACTCCTCGCCGGAACCGGGCGCTCCCTCGAAGCCTGGCAGAGGGACGCGGACGCTGCGATCGAAGACGCGGAAGGACGCGCGATCGCGACACGCCTGGAGGCGACGCGTGTCGGCGCGCAGATCGACCTGCAGACCGAACGCCGCACGGGGCGCAACGTCGTCGGCCGTCTGGTCGTCGGCGCCGAACCGAGCGCGCAGACGATCGTGATCGGCGCTCACTACGATCATCTCGGACGCGGCCGGGGCGCGGGCTCCCTCGCGCAGCCGGAAGAGGCCGGGGCGATCCACCCCGGCGCCGACGACAACGCCTCGGGCACGGCCGTCGTCGTCGAGCTCGCCGAGTCCCTCGCGGCGCGCCATGCACGCGGTGAGGACATCGGCTCCCGCGACTTCGTGTTCGCCGCCTGGTCCGGCGAAGAGCTCGGGCTCCTGGGCTCCGACGCGTGGGTCGGGGATCACGTGAACCCGCACGAGCCCGGCGCCGGCCCCGTCGCCTACCTCAACTTCGACATGGTCGGGCGGCTCCGGGACGCGCTCGTCGTACAGGGTCTCGGATCGAGCCCGGACTGGACGCCTCTGGTCGACGACACCGCCGAACGACGCGGCCTACCGATCGAAACCCAACAGGACAGCTACGTCCCGACGGACGCGACCAGCTTCTACACCCACGGCGTGCCCGTCCTCGCGGCCTTCACCGGCGTCCACGGCGAGTATCACACGCCCCGTGACACGCAGGACCTGCTGAATCTGGAAGGCACGGCCCGGGTCGCGCAGCTCTTCGAGGACCTCGCGCTCGTGATCGGGGGCGCCGAACGCGCGCCGGAGTACCGAGCCCAGAAGGACCCCGCGTCGGGCCGCAGCCGCGGCGGCTTCCGGGTCTACCTCGGCACGATCCCCGACTACGCGAACACCGACGTCGTCGGCGTGCTCCTCTCCGGCGTGGCGCCGGAGGGACCCGCAGCACGCGCGGGACTGCGTCGCGGGGACCTGATCGTCGGCGCGGACGACCGCACGATCGAGAACCTCTACGACTACACCTTCGCGCTCGAAGCGATGCGGATCGGTGAGCCGGTGCGATTGCGCGTGCTTCGTGATGGCGAGCCGATCGAGCTCGACATCCTCCCGGGATCGCGAGACTGACCTCGAGGGACGCGGTCCGGAGCGTCTGCGGCGGGACGCGCGTGCAGTCCCCGTCCGTGCGCCCTCGCCCGCCGCGAACTAGGCTAGGCCGCCGTGCAGAGCGAGATCTCCCGCCGATTCCACGAGCTGGCGATGCTGCCGGAGACCCAGCAGGGGCTCGCCGAAGGTGCATTGATCGTCGCCGCCGAGGTGCGCCCGGAGATCGACATCGCTTCGGGTCTCGAGCAATTGTCCGAGATCGCCGAACGTGCGCGCCCCCTCGTCGATGCGGCGAGGACTCCGAGCGCTGCGGTCGATGCCCTCAATCATGCGCTCTTCGAGCTCGAGCGCTTCCGCGGCAACCAGGACCAGTACGACGACCCGCGCAACAGCTTCCTCGACGAGGTCCTGTCCCGACGCCGCGGACTCCCGATCACGTTGTCGGTCCTCTACGTCGAGATCGCTCGCCAACTCGGGCTCGAGGCCTACGGGATCGGCTTCCCCGGCCACTTCCTCGCGAAGGTCGTCGGCGTGAGCGACCTCGCCGAGCGCGAGATCATCGTCGATCCCTTCTTCGGCAAGGTGCTCTCCCTCGACGACTGTGCGGAGCGCGTGCGCGCGGCTGCCGGGGATCACGTCGATCTCGAGCTCGATTGGCTACGCCCGGTCAGCGCCGTCGAGATCTACGTGCGCATGCTCAACAACCTGAAGATGCTCTACCTGCGCAACGGCGACGGCCTCGGCGCGCTCGGCTGCTTCGACCGGATCGTCGTGCTCGCGCCGGACGCGGCCTACGAGTTCCGCGACCGCGGGATGCTGCTCGAGCGGATGGAGTGCGTGAACGCCGCGATCGACGACTACACGCGCTTCCTCGAGCTGTCGCCGATGGACGAGTCCTCGCCGCCGATCCGCGCGCGACGCGACGCCCTCGCGGCGCGCAAACCCGCGCTCAATTAGGCAGCGCTAGCCGACGAGCGCGGCCACATCGTCGACCAGGCGGCCGACCTCGGGGTCGAGGTTGCTGTAGCGGATCGCGAACGTTTCTTCGTCCGCGCGGATCACTTCACCCGCCAGCTCGAAGGGGCAGACCGGCTGAATGAAGACGTATAGCCGGACCTTGGTGCCGATCTCGGGGCTGTGGCTCGCGCCGTCGATCTGGGCGCCGGAGCGCGAGATGTTGACGAGCGTGCCCGCGCCCTCGGTCTCTCCGGCCGAGCAGAGGACGTCGAACTTGGTGCGAAAGCGCGGGTGATTTCGGCGATCCACGGTTTTCCCCCGAGAAGGGTGTTCTCGTCCGTGAATCGGATCGCCGCGGACGGGGCTTGAGCGGCCTCGTCGGCCGCGCTCGCTTCAGTCGATGTCCACCCAGCACTTTTCCCCGGAAGATCGGCGTATTGCGTCGAGAACTGCCTGGACCGCCACGCCGTCGGCGAAGGTCGGCGGACGGGGATCCTCCGGAATCGGCTGCCCCTGGATGCGCGCGCCGAACGCCCGATAGAGCCGCGTGTACGGCCCGAGATCGGTGCCCATCGAGTGGAAGGCATCGTACGCGGAGGTCGACAGCAGCTCCGCGGGCGGCGGCACCGGAGCCGGCTGCACGAGATCACTCGGTACGTCGAGCGTCCGCTGTCCAGCATCGTCGGCCACGCTCACCGTGTCGCCTTCGAGCCAGAGCGTGCCCTTCGATCCCACGAAGCGACTGCACGCGACGAAGGGACCGCGCGCCGCGGCGGACGACTGGAGGATGCCTTCGAGCCCCGAGGTCGTCCGGAAGTGAACGGTGTAGGTCTCGTCGGCCGTCCAGGGAAGCTCCGGACTTCGCTCGCCCAGATTCTGGAGCGAGGCGGAGACGCCCGTGAACTCGCCGGCGGAGACGCGGATCTGGTCGATGACGTGCGAACCGTAGGCGCCGAGCCAGCCGCCACCGTCTTCTTCGCGTCGCCACCAGTCCGGAACCTCGGCGTCCGGCGCGACGAGGGCCGGCATGTGGAAGAGGAAGGTCGCGAGCCGCGGCTCGCCGATCACGCCGTCCGCGATCGCCCGCGCGGCGACCGCCTGCCCCGTCGCCCAGCGGAATTCGCAACCGAGCAGGTGGACGACGCCAGCGGCTTCGGCCGCTTCGAGCATCTTGCGGCCTTCGTCGGCGTTCGCCGCGAAGGGCTTCTCGCAGACGACGTGCTTGCCGGCCGCGATCGCTGCGAGCACGATCTCGGCGTGGGTGTGGGGCGGGGTCGAGACCGCGACGGCGTCGACGCCGGGAAGGGCGAGCGCCTCCTCGAGGGAGCCCGTGCCGAGGGGCACGTCCATCAGGTCGGCGCGCTTCTGCGCCTTCTCGGCGTCGCGGCCGACCAGGGCCTTCACGTCGAAGCCCGCTTCGCGGAGGGCACGGAGGTGGGTGAGGACACCGAAACCGGTGCCGACGACGATCGCGCCGAGGGGGGCGTCGGACATGGGGCGAACTCCTTCGTCGCGCGGGAAGCGCGGGGAAGGAGACGCTAGCCGGGAATCTGCGCCCTAGCGCGCGTCCCGCCGCACACCCGAGAGGCCCGCGAGCCCGAGTCCGAGGAGCAGCGCGGTTCCGGGTTCGGGGACCGGGTGGTTGGGCTCGTTGACGATCACGATCTTGTTCTTCGCGAAGAGCGAGATCGACACGTGCTCGTAGCGCGACAGGTCGAGGTACACGTCACCGTGGAACGAGGCCGTCCAGGAGAGCGGGCTCGGCGGCGCCGGGTCCTGACCCGTCACGGCCGCGACGAGGGTCACGTCGCCCTGGTCCACGATCGAGATGCAGGCGCAGATCTCGCGGTAGGGAGGCAGCGAGAAGTCGGGCAGCTCGAAGTCGATCGGCGGAACCTTGATGTCGCCCCCGCTTCCGATGTCGCCGGAGTTCAGGTGGACCTCGAGGGCGTCGAGGGTGATCGACTCGGTCGCGCGAACCGGCCCGAGCACGAAGATGCTGCCCGTCGAGGACACGTCGAGGGCGAGCCCGCCGGTCGTCGGCCGGCCGCCGAAGACGTAGTCGAAGTCCATGCCCATGTCGGGCAGGTCGAGGTTCGCGCAGGCGTCGTCGGTGCAGAGGACGTCGATCAGCGCGCTCGCCGGCACGGCCGGGGTGCCGTCCGGATCGGCCGTGATCGCGGCCGCGGGCCCCGCAACGAGAGCGAACAGGGCAGCAGCAACGAGAACAGCAGGGCGTAGCGGGTGGGTCCGGAACACGATCGAGTCACCTCCAGTCGGTGTGACGTGGCAACGAGGCACTGGATGTGTCGGGATTTCCTGAAAGATCGACGGAATTGATACGTAGGGTTACAGACCCGATTCGAGCGATCCGCGGGCCGCCTCCCGACTCTGAGCGCGACCTCCGGTCCGGCTGGCCGCGCCACTCGAACCCGCGGTCCGGGTTATCTTCGCCCCCGAATCACCGCCCGGGAGACCCCGCCATGGCCACCGCCCTCGACCGCACCGCCCAGGAACTCGACGTTCGCCGCCTCTCGGGCTCGCTCGGCGCCGAAGTCCGCGGCCTCGACCTCCGGGACACCAGCCCGGCACTGGCCGAGACCGTGTTCGACCTCGTGCACGAGCACCTCGTCCTGTTCTTCCCGGACCAGCACCTCACGCCGGACGAGCACATCGCCTTCGGCAACCTCTTCGGTCGCCTGGAAGGACACCCGAACCTGTCCCTCGACGCGGAGCGACCGGAGTTCTTCGAGCTGAAGGCCGTCGGCGGGGCCGGCGCGGTCGCCGACGAATGGCACAGCGATCTCACCTGCGAGGCGGAGCCCTCGATCTTCGCGATCCTGCACATGAAGAGGTGCCCGGAGTTCGGCGGCGACACCCTGTGGGCCAACATGTACAAGGCCTACGCGGCGCTCTCCCAGCCGATGCGCGACATGATCGACGGACTCTCCGCGCTCCACGACGCGAGCCCGCACATGACGCCGGAGCGCAAGGCGATCCACCCCGTCGTGCGCAAGCACCCGGTCACCGGTCGCAAGTCGCTCTTCGTGAACCACCACTTCACGCGGCGCATCGTCGAGATGGGCATCGAAGAGAGCGACAACCTCCTCGCCTTCCTCACGAACCACGCGACCGAGGACCGCTTCACCGTGCGGTACCAGTGGGCCGAGGGCACGATCGCGATGTGGGACAACCGCTGTACCCAGCACCACGTGCTCAACGACTTCGAAGGGGAGCGCGTGATCCAACGCGTGACGGTGATGGGCGACCAGCCGGAAGCCGGCGGCGAGCTCCGCTACGAAGCCTTCGACGACAAGTTCAGCGCGGCGACCTGGCGCGACCAACCTCTCAAGAAGTTCCTGGAGTCGCGTTAGGCGTGGGCTCGTCGATGCGCTTCGTCCTGGCCGGCGCCCTCGCCACGCTGCTCCTCTCGACGATCGCCTGGGCCGAGGACGCGCCGCCCTACATCGTCGGTGACGTGATCGACGCGATCGCCCTCGAGGACCAGCACGGCGATCCCGGCGCGGTCGATGCCTCGACCCGCGTGGTCCTCTTCAGTCGCGACATGGACGGCGGCGACCTGCTGAAGGAAGCCCTGGCCGACGTCTCGGCCGACACCCTCGCCGATCGCGGCGCCGTCTACGTCTCGGACATCAGCGGCATGCCCGCGTTCGTGGCGCGGATGATGGCGGTTCCGGCGATGCGAAGGCGGCCCTACGACATGCTCCTCGATCGGGAGGGGGACGTGACGGCCCGCCTGCCCGACACCGAGGGCCAGGCGACCCTGATCCATCTCGACGGGCTCCGGATCGACCGGATCGAGCACGCGAGCGACGCAGACGGCGTGCTCGCGGGCCTCGGCCTCTCTGATGAGGATACGATCGGCGAGTGAGCGCAGCACTCGCGCCCGGGGCCAAGATCGAGGCCGACTATCTCGTGATCGGCGGCGGCGCGATGGGCTTCGCCTTCGCGGACGAGATCCTGCACACGTCGAAGACCGCGCGGGTCGTCGTCGTCGAGCGCCGCGCGAAGCCCGGGGGCCACTGGAACAGCGCCTATCGCTTCGTCACGCTCCACCAGCCGGCCCTCTACTACGGCGTGAACAGCGAGCCGCTCGGCGAGGACGAGCGCGACCTCGTGAGCCAGGCGCAGATCCTCGCCTACTACGAGCTCGTCACGAAGAAGCTCGAGCGAACCGGTCGCTTCACGTTCCTCCCGAAGTGCGAGCGCAGCGACGACGGGCGCATCCGATCGGTCGTGACGCCCGGGGTCGAGATCGACGTCCGCGCCAAGAAGGTCGTCGATGCCACCTACATGGACGTCCACGTCCCGTCGACCACGCCCCCGAAATACGACGTCGCGGGCGAGGCAAAGGTCGTCCCGATCAACGCGCTCGCGGATCTCGACCGTGCCTACGCGCGCTATGTCGTGATCGGCGCGGGCAAGACCGGGATCGATGCGGCGCTCTACCTGCTCGAACGCGGCGTCGACCCGGACGCGATCACCTGGATCATGCCGAACGACGCCTGGTTCCTGAACCGCGAAGCGCTCTATCCAGACGGCCTCGCGGACGAGTTCGGGACGCAGCTGCAGGTCATGTCCGACGCGACGGGGCTGAAGCAGGTCCTCGAACGGCTCGAAGCAGCCGGCCGCCTGCTTCGTCTCGACGCGGACGTGTGGCCGACGAAGTACCGCTGCGCGACCGTGAACAGCGCCGAGCTCGCGGAGCTGCGGCGGATCGGAGACGTCGAACGCCGCGGGCGCATCGCCAAGATCGACGGCGCGTCGCTCCAGATGGTTCAGGGCACGCGCACCCTCGACGAGTCCCTGGACGAGATCCTCTTCGTCGATTGCACGGCGGATGGCCTCGCGACGCGGCCGCCGCGGCCGATCTTCGAGGGCGACCGGATCACGCTGCAATCGATCAGCATGTGCCAGCAGGTGATGAGTGCGGCAGCGATCGCCGCCCTCGAGCTCGCCGAGCCCGACGACGGCAAGAAGAACGAGATCTTCCTGCCGGTGCCGCACCCGATGGTTCCGTCGGACTTCCTGCGATGTACCCAGACGACGATCCTCAACCAGGAACGCTCGGCCCGGACCCTCGGCCTGTGGTCGTTCCGGAAGCGCCTCTCGGCGGCCCATCACATGGGCTTCCTCGGCAACCTGCGCTTCTTCTATCGCATCTGGCGCTACCCGGTCCCCGACGACGCGCGACTCGAGGCCCTGATCGCGGCGGGTTGAGCCGAGCGCGGGGATTCGGGACGCTCGTCTTCTCTACAGAATCTCTACAGAAGAAGGAGGAGATCTCGTGAGCGACCGCATCGACCGCATCTTCGACGCCTACGAGGAGGGCCGCCTGTCGCGCCGCGACGTCCTCGGGGCCATCGCGAGCTTCGTCGCCCTGGGCTCCGCCGGCGCTTGTGCGAGCGACGCCCCGGCCCGGACCGCCGAGCCCGAGGAGCCGACCCTCGACTACCCGAAGCCGGTGCTCCGGGCACGCGGAGAGGGCCGCACCCACCTGAACCACGTGAACCTGCGCGTCGCCGACCTCGATCGCTCCTTCGCGTTCTACCAGCGCTTCTTCGGCCTCGGACTCGTCGACACCCCCACCTATCATGCCCTCGACACCGGCGACGGGACCTTCATCAGCCTCCAGACGAAAGCCGACATCGACCTCGAGGCGTTCCGCACCGCGCCGGAAGCCCGCGAGTGGGCCCGCACCCCGAACGAGCCGCCAGGCATCATCGAGCATTTCTGCCTCGAAGTGGACGGGTTCGACCTCGAGCAGACGCAGGCCGAGCTCCTCGAGGAGGGCCGCGAGGCCGTCGTGATCGCGGACAACCTGCTCACGGCGGACCCGGACGGGGTGCTGCTGCAGATCGTGGACTCGGGGACGGTCTTCTACCACGAGGGCGCCGAGGAGTAGGCGAGGCCGCGTGGCACCCCGACCAGGGCTCGAACCTGGGACCTGCTGCTTAGAAGGCAGCCGCTCTATCCAACTGAGCTATCGGGGCACTGCGAGCGGAGTATAGAGAACACAAGCGGCTGCCCGATTTCATGAGGCGAATCCAGCAGTCAGGTCGGTCTGGCCTATCGCTGGTGAGTCGAGTTGAGCGCTGAGGGCGTCTGTCGCCGGCAGCTATTCGCGTCAGCCGCCGCCGCCGCGGCGAAATTCCTTCACCATTGATGCCATCGCAGATTGCAACAGATCGAAATACAGCGTTCGTCGCGCCTGATCGAGCTGCTCAGCCGAACGGACTAGCTCTGACGTGCCCGCCACCCCCGGATTCTTGGTCATCGGATGAACCACGCAGTGTTGAAGCCACGAACGATTGCATTCGAACCATCTCGTCAACGTGGGTGGCTGGGTTGACCCTACCGCGGGAGTTGCGGCCTCTGTCGCGTGGTAGAACCACACAGACTCGCCGTTCTTCGTCCAGATCGCTGTCGCATCAACGGTAATCGCTAGTTGGCCCGGGGGCGTGTACTGCTCTTCAAGGGCGCGCATCGATCGAGTCAGGGCGTCAGCTCGAAGCGGGGGTACGCTTGCTACCACGCCACGCGTCCCGAACAGATCAGATTTATAGAATTTCCTGCGCCACTCGGTCCCAAGGCCCGCACCTACGAATGACCGTTCAAGCGAGTTGACCTGAAAAAGAATCTTCGCTCCGAGTTTTTCAGCGGCGGCCGTTGGCGAGACCAAGCCGTCCGCTTGGGATCGTGTCCTTACCTCATTCCACGCGACTACCCGATAGCCACTACGGACGAGTGCGCGCTCCAACTCAGCCATCTCGACGCCGCAATCGGTCCGAATCAGGTCTCCGGCGCCGGAGGCTTCGCCGGTCGATTCGGCCGACGACAAGTTGGCGCATTGATCTGGCGCTCTCAGCGCAACGAAAAGGCCTTCATGGCCAATCCGCTCGTATTCGGAAGTTCGAACAACGTCCGGCGCGTTTCGCGAGTCAGGGCCACCTTCCGCGTGGTACGACGAATCGACGATGTACCACGGGTTGCAGGCAAGCAGTCCGACGCAGGCACTCGCGAGAGCCGTCGCGAGAGAGCTTCTTCCGGTCATAGCGGGGCGAGCTCCGTGAGTGGGATACACGAGTTGCGTTCGCGGCTAGCGTAGACCGTTTCCCGAGCGCCGCGCAGACGGTGCGCCAAGAAGCGCTCGCAGGTTCGTTCCCCGACGCCTCTCATCCGCCTCGAGCGATTTAGTGAACATCTCAAGCGCCGCCGCTCGGTCCGAGCGAGCTACGGGGCATCCCGTCGCGAGGCCCGGACGGTGTGGCGAAGCGCCCAGCCCTACTCGGTCCGCGCCAACACGAGCGGACCCGAGCGAAGTGCCGCAACATGAGCCCGCGCCCGCTCCTCTTCGCGTTCGAAGGTGAGATTCCGACTTGAGCGACCTCCTCGATCGTCTGAACCAATTCTTCGCCGCGCTCCCTGCGCGCCTCCGCGCGCGCCGCGGCGCAGTCGCGATCGCGGCGCTCGTCGCGACGCTCTTCCTCTCGTATGGCGGCGTCTGGCTTCGCGTCGACATGTCGATGGAGTCGTTCTTCCTCCAGGACGACCCGGTCCTCGTCTTCCACCAGGCCTTCAAACGCACCTTCGGGAGCGACGAGGACGTCTACATCGTCTACGAGGCGAAGGACGGCGACGTGTTCTCGCCGACGAGCCTCGCCGCGGTGCAGCACATCCAGGAGCGTCTGCTCGCGGACCACCCTCCGGACGCGGACGGCAACCCGTCCGCCCTCGAGCACCTCCTCGACGTCCAGACGATCGTGAACGCGGGCTATCTGGAGGTCCGCGACGACACCCTCGTGTCCCGGGACTTCGTCGAGGACCTGCCCGGATCGCGGGAAGAGATCGATGCGCTGCGCGCGCAGGCGATGGCCCACGAGGACTTCCCGGGGTTCTACGTCTCGGACGACTCGCGATTCGGCGGGATCTGGATCCGGACCGACCTCGGCGTGCCCGACGCATTCGGCGAGGCGGCGGAAGAGGACGGGTTCGACGCGGCGGACTTCGACCCGGCGCTCGAGGCCGCCCTCGCCGACGGCTCCGAGTCGGGGGCGAGCGGCGAGACGAACATGGTCGAGTACGCGCTCTTCACTCGCGCGCTCTTCGCGGTGCTCGAAGACCCTGTCGTGAACGAGGCCCTGATCCTCCACCCTGTCGGCAATCCGGTCTTGATGGGCTTCTTCAACGACATTCTCGGTGCCGAGATCGCGATGATCCTGATCGGGTCGATGGGCATCATGCTCGTCGTCCTGTGGTTCTTGTTCCGATCGCTCTCGGGCGTCGCCTGGCCTCTCGTCATCATCCTCCTGTCGATGGCGGTGTCCTTCGGAATCGCCGGCTGGCTCGATCTCGTGATGAGCATGATGGTGAGCATCCTGTCCGTGTTGATCCTCGTCGTCGGAATCGCCGACTCGGTCCACATCCTGTCGGGCTACGTCTTCTTCCGGGGCCAGGGCGCGGACCACGAAGACGCCATGTCGCAGGTCTACGGAAAATCGGGCGTCGCGTGCCTGCTGACGAGCGCGACCACCGCGCTCGGCATGCTCGCGCTCTTGATCGTGCCGATCCCACCGGTTCGCTATTTCGGGATCGCCGCGGCGCTCGGCGTGATGGTCGCCTTCGTCTACACGGTGATCATGCTGCCGCTCCTCCTCGACCTGTGGGCGCCCCCGGCACGCAGTCTCGACGGCGCCTCCCACCATCGCTTGCAGGGCTTGCTCCGACGCGTGGGCGCCTTCGGCGAGAAGCGCCCGGTCGCGGTCGTCGTCGTGTTCGCGCTCTACGGCGTGATCGGGCTGATCGGCCTGTCCCGGGTCGCCGTCGATACCAACATGGTCGAGATCATTCGCGAGGGCCTGCCGATCCGGACCGCCCACGACGTCGTCGACCGCGTGATGGGCGGGACGCAGGGCATGGAGATCTACGTCGAGTTCGGCGAGCCCGAGGCGATGAAGGATCCGCTCGTGCTGGAGACCCTCGACGGCATGCAGGACCAGCTCGAGCGCGATCACCCGGACTTCGTCGTGCGGACGAGCTCGCTGGCCCAGGCCGCGAAGCGCAGCTACCGCGTCCTGAACGAGGACCAGCCCGCTTACTACACGATCCCCGACGATCGCGACGCCCTCGCCCAGACGCTGCTGCTCTTCGACATGGCGGCGCCCGAGGATCGCGAGGTCGTCGTCCCCGACGACTACTCTGCCGGCCGGATCACGGTCCGCCTCCTCAACTATGGGTCGATGGTCTACGTCGACTTCTTCGAGGAGATCCAGGCGGACGTCGAGGCGGCCTTCGCACCCCTGCGCGAGCGCTACCCCGAGATGGAAGTCGGCATCGCGGGCAACCTGCCGCTCATGATGCGCATGGCGGATTCCGTCAGCAAATCGCAGATCCGGAGCTTCGCCCTCGTGCTGGTGGTCGTGACGCTGCTGCTGCTGATCGTGTTCGGTTCGGTCCGCGTCGGGCTCGTCTCGATGATCCCGAACGTCTATCCCGTCGTGATCACCTTCGGCGTGATGGGGCTCTTCGGGATCCCCCTCGATACCGACACGCTGCTGATCGCGCCGATGCTGATCGGCATCGCCGTCGACGACACGATCCACTTCGTCACCCACTACCGCGCGTTCATGATGGATTCCGGGAGCCAGAGCAAAGCGATCCGTTCGACGATCGAGGAGGTCGGCCAGGCGATCACGTTCACGAGTGTGATCCTGATCCTCGGCTTCCTGATCCTGATCGGCTCGGACCATACGGGCATGGCGAGCTTCGGCATCCTGATCGGCATCGCCTTCGGAACCGCGCTGCTCGCGGACGTGTTCCTGCTCCCCGCCCTCCTCTCGCTCACCGGCGCGGACTTCGGTCGCTCGCGCCCCGAGCCCGCCCATTAGTCCCCGCCCGGAGAACCCGATGTTGCGCCTCGTCCCGCTGATCGTCCTCACTTGCGTGGCCTGCGCGACCATGCCGGGTCCCGCCCAGGACGCACGCGCGATCCACTTCGACGCGATCGTCGTGGACGGCCACTCGGACACGACGCCGAGATTCCCCGACCCGACGTGGGACTTCGGCGCGCGGCACGAGACGCGCGACGGCGACATGGACCTGCCGCGGATTCGTGAGGGCGGACTCGACGTGCAGTTCTGGTCCGTCTACACGGGCAAGCTCGAGAAGCCCGGGGACGGGCTGCGGCTCGCCCTCGAACGGATCGACGCGGTGCACGAGATGGCGGCGCGCTTCCTCGACGACGTCGTGGTCGCGCACAGCGTGGCCGAGATTCGGGATGCCGTGGCCGAGGGCAAGCTCGTCAGCTTGATGGGGATCGAAGGCGGGCACATCATCGAGGAGAGCCTCCCGGCGCTCCGCCTCTTCCATCGCCTGGGCGTGCGCTACATGACGCTCACCCACTCGTTCAACACGACCTGGGCGGACTCGTCCGGCACGACGTCCGTCCCCGAGCCGGAACACGACGGCCTGACGGATTTCGGCCGCGAGATCGTGCGCGAGATGAATCGCCTGGGCATGCTCGTCGACATCTCACACGTATCCGACGCGACCTTCTTCGATGCCGTCGAAACGAGCCGCGCACCGGTCATCGCATCCCACTCTTCGGTCCGCGCCGTCGCCGACCATCCGCGCAACATGAGCGACGCCATGCTGAGGGCGCTCGCCGAGAACGGCGGCGTCGTGATGATCAACTTCTACCCGGCCTACATCGACGAGGACACGACGCGCGCCACGACCACGTGGTTCGCGGAGCACGGCCCTGCCCTCGCGAAGGGACGCGCCGAGCACGCAGACGATCCGGCTGCGCAGGCCAAGGCCTTTCGCGCCTACCTCGAGGCGCACCCGGTTCCGCAGACGTCCCTCGACGTGCTGCTCGACCACTTCGACCATGCGATCGCCGTCGCTGGCCCCGACCACGTGGGGCTGGGCGCGGACTGGGACGGGGTGATCAGCATGCCGGTCGGAATGGAGGACGTCTCGAAGCTGCCGGACCTGACGGCGGGCCTGCTCGCGCGGGGTCACTCGCCCGAGACCTTGCGCAAGGTGCTCGGCGGGAACGTGCTGCGCGCGCTCGAAGCGGCCGAGGGCATCGCCGCGGAGATCCGGGCGGAAGGACGCTCCGACTCGACGAGTCCGTGACGTTCGCCCTCAGATGGTCGACACTGCGGCGCTGCCCCGCCCCCGGAGTCTCCCTTTGAATCGCCTCCTCCTGTCGATCCTCGCGATCGCCCTGCTCGCCGCCCCGGCCGCGCGGGCGGACGACGATCCCACCTTCGACGACGCCGAAGAGATGATCGTGAGCGCGACCCGCGCGCCGCGCCCGGCGGGCACGATCCCGAACGCGACGACGGTCCTCGAAGGAGACGCCCTCGAAGCGAGTCTGTCGCTCTCCCTCGACGACGCCCTGCGCTTCGTGCCGGGTCTCCAGGTGACGCGTCAGGGCGGCCGGGGCGGACGCAGCGAGCTCTACCTGCGCGGCCTCGACCCGAACCATGTCGTCGTGCTCGTGGACGGCGTGCGCCTGAACGACCCGACGAACTCCCGCGGCGGCTCTTTCGACCCGACGACCCTCGCCCTCCTCGACATCGAGCGCGTCGAGATCGTTCGCGGCCCGCTCTCGACGGTGTACGGCTCCGACGCGCTCGCCGGCGCGATCAACGTCATCACGCGGAAGGGTCGCCCGGGCGACGCACCGACGGCGAGCGTGCGCGTGCGCGGGGGCCGATTCCAATCCGGGAGCGCCGTCGCCAAGGCGCGCGCCGGCCTCGGTGATTTCTCGGGGCTCTCCCTCGGCGCCTCGATCGAGACCTTCGACGACCCGGAGTCCAACGGTGGCTACGACGGAGCCTCGGTCAAGGGCAAGTTCACGAGCGCGATCCCGGGGGTCGGCGACTTCGAGGTCGTGACCCGGATCCACCAGAGCAGCTCGCGCGGCTTCCCGGATTCGAGCGGCGGCGGAGAGCTGGCGTTCCTGCCGTCGATGGAGGACCGCGACACGCGGGAGATCCTGGTGGGCGCGAGCCTCGCCCGGCCGGTCTTCGACTTCGCGACGATCACCTACCGCGTGGGACACGCGACGCGACGCGAAGAGCTCGAGTCTCCCGGGATCGGGCCCGCCACGGTCAACGCCGCGAATCTCGGGGACGAGTACGACCGCACGGACGTGGGTGCCGTGATCGACCTGGATCTCTGGGAGAAGGCCGACGGCGAAGGCGGCTACGCCTTCATCACCCGCCTGGTGACCGGCGCGGAAGCGATCTGGGAGGACGGCGAGAGCGAAGGGACCGTCGACGGCGGCTTCGGCCCGCTGCCCGCGAGCTTCCACGACACGCGCCGCACGGTCGGCGTATTCGGCTCCCTCGAGCAGAGCGTCTTCGACGTGCTCACGGTGAGCGGCAGCCTTCGCTACGACACGATTCGCGGCGAGAACGATCGGCTCTCGCCTTCGGTCGGCGTGGTGCTGGGGGGCGGCGATCAACCGGTCTCGCTCTATGGCAACTGGGGCGAAGGCTTCAAGCTCCCGTCCTTCTACGCCCTCGGCAGTCCGCTCGTCGGCTCGCCGACACTCCGCAAGGAGCGCAGCCGCGGCTGGGAGATCGGCCTCCGGGGCCGCACCGACGACGGTCGTTTCCGCGGTCAGGTCTCGTATTTCGATCTGCGCGTGCGCGACATCATCGACATCGACTTCAGCGGCCCCTTCCCGGTTCTCGTGAACCGCTCGCGACTGATCTCGCGCGGCGTCGAGCTCGAGCTCGAGTGGGCCCCGAGCGACCGCGTCTCGATCCGCGCCGGCGGCACCTGGAATCACACCGACTTCGAAGGCAGCCCCCTCGCGCCGACGAACCGCCCGCGTTGGCGTGGCTTCGCGGAGATCACGGGCCGCCCGATGGACGAGCTCGCCCTCACCCTCCGCGTGCTGGGCGTGTCGTCGATCAAGGCGAGCAGCTTCGGGACGGGCGGGCGCGTCGACACCCTGAACGGCTACGAGCGACTCGACGTGCGCGCGGCGTGGACACCCTGCGAAGCTCTCGAGCTCTTCCTCGAAATCGAGAACCTGACGAACACGACGCCGCGGGAGGCGGTGGGATTCGAGGCGCCGGGCATCTTCCCCCGTGCCGGCGTCGTCGTTCGACACTGAACGGCGGTGAGCACGCGCGCTCCGCCTAACCCGGGCGGACCATCTCGTGGACCGCGATGGCGCCGACGAGGGTGAGCGAGGCGCCGACCTCGAAGTCCGCCGAGGCGATCGCCGCCTCCTGGGCGTCGACGCTCACGTAGCTCCCATCGTCCGGCGCATCCGGGGCCGACGCGTAGGGCTCGCACACGAAATAACGTCCGCCCGGCGCCAGCCGCCGGAAGACCGCGGCGTGAACGGCCTTCGGGTCCGAGGCGTTCGCCCGGGCGCCGAAGGCGTCGATCGCCCACGCGGCGTCGAAGGCAGCGCTCTCCTCGATCGCTTCCAGCGCTTCCAGACTCGCGCCGGTGCGGAAGAAGCACTCGCTGCGATGCGCAAGACGGGCCTCGGCGAGGGTCCGCATCTCCGGAGACGGATCGATCCAGACGCAGGCCGCGTCCGCGAGGCGAGCCAGGATCATCTCGGTCTGGAGCGCAGCACCACCGCCGACGTCGAGGAGACGCGCTCGGCGTCCGACGAGGTACGTGAGCCGGTCGGCCACGTGCCGGCGCACGTCGTAGAGGGCGGGATGGGAGCGCTCGCGCTCGCGGATCCAGGCGAGGGCGGCAGCGGCGTCTTCGAATTCGGGGGCGGAGGTCGGCGGCATGTCTTGAGTCGCCGGCGCGTGCGCGCAGGGCGGGCGCCGGGAGCGTCGCATAGACTCCCCCTCTCAGCAGCCACGGACGACGAGGAAGGCCCGGTGGAATACGACCCGACCGATTGGCAGACGCAGATCGATCCCTACCCGACGTACAGGTGGATGCGCAAGGAGGCCCCGGTCTATCACAACGAGCGACTCGACTTCTGGGCCCTGTCCCGCTTCGAGGACGTCTGGGACGCCCATCTCGACTTCGACACCTTCAGCTCCGCCTGGGGGCAGACCCTCGAGAAGGTGGCGACGCCGCTGCCGATGATGATCTCGATGGATCCGCCGAAGCACACGCGGATCCGCCAGCTCGTGAGCAAGGCCTTCACGCCGCGTCGGATTCGCGAGCTCGAGCCGACGGTCCGCCGGATCACGAGCGAGCGACTCGCGGGCCTCGAGCCCGGCGACCAGATCGACCTCTTCGAGCAGCTCGCGTCGGTCATGCCGATGGACGTGATCAGCGCGCTGCTCGGTATTCCGGAGGAGGATCGCGAGCAGGTCCGCAAGGACACGAACACGTTCATGCACCGCGAGTCGAACTCCCTCGAGATCCCCGAGGTGGCGCAGGAAGCTTCGGTTCGGCTCCATGAATACTTCGTCGGCTTCATCCAGGAACGTCAGGCCCGGCCTCAGGACGACCTGATCTCGGCGCTGATCGGTGCCGACCTCCGCGACGTCGAGACCGGCGAGATGACGAAGCTCAGCTTCGAAGAGCTGTTGGGCTTCTGTCTGCTCCTCGGCAGCGCCGGTCACGAGACGACCGCGCGCCTGATCTGCAACAGCGCCGTCACCCTCTTCCGGCATCCGGATCAGCGCGCGGAATTCGCGACGAACCCCGACGTGCGCGACGCCGCGGTCGAAGAGCTGTTGCGCTTCGATCCGCCGTCGCAGGTCCAGGGCCGCTGGTCGACGAAGCCCTGGACGCGCCACGGCGTGACGCTCCCCGCCGACGTTCGCGTGCTCCTGCTGACCGGCGCGGCCCATCGCGACCCCGCCCAGTTCGACCGGCCCGACACGTTCGACATCCACCGATCGCTCGACCGCACGGTCCACTTCGGGCAAGGCCACCACTTCTGCCTGGGCAAGACGCTCGCCCGCCAGGAGTGTCGCATCGCCTTCGAGGAGATCCTCTCGCGCTTCCCCGACTATCAGGTCGACGAGGCGAACCTCGAGTGGAGCCACAACAACAACGTGCGTGGCTACGCAAAGGTCCCGATCCGGCTCTAGACGCGATGTCCTCCACGCAAGAGACCAGCGTCGGCGCAGGCACCGCGCTCCTCGTCCTCGACTATCTGTCGCGGCGCGGGTCCGATCGCGAGGCGATCGCGAGCGCGGCCGGGCTCGAGGAATCTTCCCTCGCCCCCGGCGCGCGCATCCCGCGCAGCGCCAACCTGGCGATCTGGCGGGCCGCCGTCGACGAGACCGGCGACGATGCGCTCGGGCTCCACGTCGCGCAGTTCGCGCAGCCGGGCGCGCTCGGGCTCGTGGAGTACCTCGCGCGCACCGCCGGAAGCCTCGAAGAGTCCGTATCGATGGCGAGCGAGTTCGGTCGACTGCTCCACGACGGGGTCGAGCTAAGCGCCGAGGACCGCGGCGAGACGATCGAGGTTCGCCACCGCACCCTCGACGGTCGCCCGCAGCTGCCCGCCGCCGCCGACTTCGCCGCCGCCTATCTGATCTGCATCGCGCGACAGCTCGTCGGCTTCAGCTTCGGCCTGCGCTCGATCGCCCTCGCGCGGCCACGCCCGGACGACGTGGGCGAGTGGGAACGCTTCTATCGCTGTGAGGTCACCTTCGGCGCCGCCGCGAACACGAGCGTGCTCGACACGGCCGAGGCACGAAGGCCGCTGGCGAGGGCGGACCCGAACCTGCACGCGCTCTTACGCGGTCAGGCCGAAGCCGCGCAGGCCGACCTTCCCGCTCCCAACGATTTCGTGGACCGCGTGCGCGCGGCGCTGCGCGAGACGCTCGTCACCAGCGGGGGTCGGACGAGCGCGCTCTGCTCGCGCCTCGGTCTCTCGGAGCGCACCCTGCGGCGGCGACTCGAAGAGCACGGGCTGAACCTGACGAGCTTGCGCGACGGGGTGCGCCGCGCGCACGCGCTCGACCTCGAAGCCCGCGGCACCTGGAGCCAGGCGGACGTTGCCGCCGAGCTCGGGTTCTCGTCGACGGGCGCGTATCGACGGGCGTTCGCGCGCTGGACCGGCGCGTCGCCCCGGGCCTGGCGCGCGCGGCATCGCGCCGACTAGCCCTCGCCCATAAGAAACCCGCCGCGCCGCATCCTCCGACAGATGCGACCGATCTGCCCATGCGTCGCATCGCTGGCCGGAAAGGAGCGCTTTTCGGGCCGCGAAAGGACCACGCGTCTCAAACCTGGCCGGTAGGGTGCGTTTCGGGAAGGGAATCGGCTTCGAAGGAGACCTCGATGCCGTTCCGAATCATGCTCGCCCTCTTCGTCTCGCTCGCGCTGCTCGCGGGCAGCGCCGTCCATGCCGGCCCCGTCTTCCAGCTGATCGGGAGCTCGCCGCTCACCCTGCCCCACCCGTCCGGGGTCGGGAATCAGTCGGCGAGCGCGAGCTTCGTGATCACGTCGACCGGCGGCGGCTTCCTCGACGGCACCCTCGAGTTCGATGACGGCTTCGCGCTCCCCGGCGTCGGCGGCATCACCCCCTTCGACGCGTCCGACCTCGCGCGCATCGCCTTCGGCCACCAGACGAACGCGTTCAGCGGGGCCACCAACATCCTGCCCAGCTTCCTGCTCGAGGCGACGAACGGCCCCGGCGGCGACGAGATCGTGTTTGCCCAGGGTCAGGTCGTGGGCGGCGGAACCGTCGCGAGTCCGACCTGGTCGATCAACTTCCTGAACCATTCGCCCGGCGATCCGGATCCCGCGATCCGCACGAGCGTCCCCTATCAGACCTTCGCGGGCTGCTGCGGCTCGGGCGGCATCTGGGCCGGCCTCTTCGGCATCGACGGCGGGACCTTCGTCCTCTACGACACGACTCTCAACGGGGTCGGCCCACAGGCGAACCAGACGCTGATCGTGAACAGCCAGTACCCGGGGACGTGGCGGCTGACTGCGATTCCGGAACCGACGGCCGCGCTCCTCTTCGGCCTCGGGCTCGGTGGACTCGCTGTGCTCCGGCGACGTTAGTCGCGCCTCAGGAGAAGGCGCTCGCCTCGGGCCCGATCTCCGCCACGAGCGGCGCCAGCTTCTCGCGGTCGAAGCCGTAGAAGTCGGCCGCGTTTCCACCCAGGAGCATCGCGAGCTCGTCCTCGGGAACCCCCGCGAAGTTCTCCCGCAGCCGCGTCGCGGTCTCGGGCCAGCTGCCTTCCGGATGCGGATAGTCGCTGCCCCACATCATCGTCCGGAGTCCGATCTCGTCGCGCCGCTCGACCTCGGGGCGATGGACGTTCGTGCCGACCCGCACGTTGCGTCGGAAGTACTCGGACGGCTTCATCGACATGTGACTGCGGTAGTCCCCGAGCTTCGCGTTCCCGGCGTGTTCGCCGAAGCGCTGGTCGAGGAGCGCCAGGAGCTCCGGGACCCAGATCGCGGTGCCCTCGGTCACGGCGACCTTGAGCGTGGGATGACGTTCGAACACACCGCCCCAGATCAGGAACGTGAGGGGCCGGCTCACGAAGAACGCGACCTCCGAGACGTAGATCCCCATCCCGCCGACCAGCGTCCCCTCCTTCGGGTCCGGCGGCCAGGTCCCGAAGTACTGGTCGCTCTCGGCGGGACCGGAGTGGAAGTGGATCGGCATGTCGAGCTCGGCGCAGACCTGCCAGAGCGGCTCGTAGCGCGGATGGTGATAGGGCGGGTGCGGGCCCCACATGACCGGGATCATGATCGACCGCAGCCCGTTCTCCTTCGCCCAGCGCACCTCGGCGACCGCCTCGTCGATGTCGTAGAGCGCGAGCACGAGGGCCACGCCGCAGCGCCGCTCCGGCGCCATCTGGCAGAGCTCCGCGAGCCAGCGGTTGTGCGCCCGCGCGCCCGCCCACTGCAGGGTCGGATCGACCCCGCGCGCGGGCAGCCCGAGGCCCGCGCCGAAGGGCGGCGAGTTCATCTCGGTGATGCCGTCGGGGAAGATCACTTCGCCGGCAATGCCGTCCCCGTCGAGCACCTTGATCCGCTCGTCGTGATCCCACGCGCCGGTGAGCGCTTGCTCACGCCCGCGTCGCCACTCGTCGTTGATCTCCTTCACCAGGAACATCTTCTCGGCCTCCTGGGTGTTCGCGATCTGGACTGGCAGCGCGGCGTCGAAGGCCTCGCGGAACTGCGGGTCGAGGTAGTCGCGGTAGCGCTCGGGCGGGAGCCCGGCGTGGCAGTCGGAGGAGACGAGAAGCAGACGGGACATGGGAGTCCTCCCGGTACGGATGACCTAGGGCATGGCGACGCCGCCGTTGGGGCGGATCACCTGACCGGTCACGAAGCGCGAGGCGTCGCTCGCGAGGTAGAGCATGGCATGGGCGATGTCTTCGGGCTGCCCGATCGTCGCGAGGGGCACTCGCTGCGACATCTGCCTCCTGATCGCATCTCGGGCGTCGGCGTCGACGTTCCCGTCGGCGTCCTTCCAGTGGCGCTGGGTCATGCCGGTATCGGTGAAGCCGGGGGCGACCGTGTTCACGCGCACGCCATGCTCGCCCAGCTCGAAGGCGAAGGTGCGCGTCATCATGGCGACGGCCGCCTTGGTCATGGAGTAGACGCCGACGCCCGGCGCCGGCGAGTCCATCCCGGCCGAAGCGATGTTGATGATCGAACCGCCGCCCCGCGACACCATCACGCGCGCGGCCGCCTGGCAGCCGTAGAAGACGCCCTTCTGATTGATGGCGATCAGGGCATCGAGATGATCGTCGTCGACCTCGATCATCGGCGCCGTCCGGATGATGCCCGCGACGTTCGCCATCACGTCGAGGCGGTCGAAGCGGCCGGTCGCCGCGCCGACGAGGGCCTCGACCTCGGCGCGGCGGGACACGTCGGTCGGGATCGCGACCGCCTCGCGACCGAGCTTCGAGACCTCCGCGGCGGTCTCGGCCAGTCCCGCTTCCACGACGTCCGAAAGGACCACGTGCGCACCGGCCTTGGCGAAGAGGATCGCGGCTGCGCGGCCGATGCCGCTCGCTGCGCCGGTCACGACGGCGACGCGATCCGTGAGGTCGTAGGCCTGGACGAGGTCGGGATGCATGCGGGAGGCTCCGTCACGGAGTGTGCAGGATCCACACGTGAGCGCGAGTCCCCGCTAGCGCCAGTACGACGCGCTCGTCTCGAAGGCGCGCCGGGCGAATTCGTCGAGGGGCATCGCGCGCGTCTTCGCCGAGAGGATCTCGACGCTGACCGGCGCGGTGTAACCCTTGCGGCGGATCACGTCGCAGAAGCGCGCGAGCTCGAAGCGCCCCTCCCCCGGCATCGCGCGCCGCATCAGCGTCTCGTCGACGAGGTCGTCGCTCTCGAGCGGAGGATGATCGTCGAACTGGACATACGCGAGGGATGCGAGGGGCAGCGCTTCGAGCTCGGCCCAGGTGTCGCCGCTCTCGGTGAAATGCCAGGTGTCGACGAGCACGCCGGCGCCGTCGACGCGCGCGCGCCCCAGCAGCTCGAGGGTCGAGCGGAGGTCCTTGATCGCGGGCAGCCACGGCAGGTACTCGATTGCGAGCCGGGCGCCGAGTGCGCCGAACGCGTCCCCCGCACGTCGCAACCCATCGAGGACGATGTCGTCGATCTCGGAGTCGACGTTCAGCTGGACGAACGCGGGCTCGAGCACCCGCGCGTGCTCTAGCAATCGCGCGATCTCTCCGCGCGTCGCCTCGGCATCGGCGTTCACCATCAGCGTCGGCAGCTCGAAGGTCCGCATGCCGACCGCCGCGATCCGGTCGGCGAGGTCCTCGACCCGCTCTCCGTCTCGCTCGAAGCGGTCGATCGAATAGGCGTCGGCCCCGAAGCACGTGAACCCCGCCGCCGCAGCCGCATCGATCTGCCCGGGCAGGTCCGGATCCTCGTCGCCGAGCAGATAGGCGGACCGGTTCATCGTGTTGAAGCAGAGCTCGTTCACACACGCCTCCCGGCTCGACGTTCGCTAAACAGGAGCTCCCGCGCCGCCCCACCTGCCCCACCCACCCCGGAGCCTCCGCTGCCCTTCGAGCTCACGACCGACCCCATCGCCGCTCAAGCCTTCCTCGGAGCGCAGGGCTGGCTCCGGCCTGGCGAACGCGTCGAAGCCCTGGCCAAGGCGGGCGATGGCAACATGAACCGAACGCTCCGGGCGTGCACGAACCAACGGAGCCTGATCCTCAAGCAGTCGTTTCCCTATTGCGCGCGCTTCCCCGAGATTCCCGCGCCGATCGACCGGATCGCGAGCGAGGTCGCCTTCTACGGCCTGGCGCGGCAGGTGCCCGCCCTGGCTGCGCACATGCCCGAGATCCTGGGTTTCGCGCCTGACGATCACCTCGCGCTGATCGAGGACCTCGGGGAGGGCAGCGACCTGCTGTCGATCTACGCGGGCGCGTCCCTCGGCGCGGGCGAGCTCGAGAAGCTCTGCGGCCTGGCGCGCGAACTCCATGCTCTGCCGCTCTCCCCCGACGACACGAAGTCGTTGCGCAACACCGCGATGCGCGAGCTGAACCACGAACACATCTTCGACATCCCGCTGCGCCACAACAACGGAATCGATCTCGAGTCGACGACGCGCGGACTCTCCGAGCTGGCGGCCGACGCGCGCGCGGACCGCGCCTACGTCGACGGAGTCGCCGCCCTCGGCGAGATCTATCTGCGTTCCGATGGGCCGGCTCTGCAGCACGGCGACTTCTATCCGGGGAGCTTCCTGAGAACCGAACGGGGCCTGATGATCATCGATCCCGAGTTCGCGTTCCCGGGGCCGCCCGAGTTCGACCTCTCGGTGCTGATCGCCCATCTGATCATCGCGGGCGGCGAGCCGGACTCGATCGTGGACGACGTTCTCGCGGCCTACGGCGCTTCGATCGATCGGCGTCTGCTCGAAGGCCTCGCCGCGTGCGAGCTGATGCGCCGCACCCTGGGCGTCTCTCGCCTCGCCGTCGACGTCGACCTCGACGGCAAGCGGGCATGGATCGAATGCTCCAGGGCCTGGGTGCACGCCTGGATCCGAGCGTCGCGCTAGCCTCCCCCCCGATGGCGAGAGTCTGGGTACTCACGAGCGGGCGCACGGGCGACGACAAACAGTCGCTGCGACTCGCGACCGCGCTCGGCGAGCCCTTCGAAGAGAAGAAGATCGTCTTCAACGAGCGCGCTGCGACCTGGCGGCTGATGCTCGGGCCCGGCCTCGACACCATCGACCACGGCCGATCCTCGAGCCTCGAAGCGCCCTGGCCGGACATGGTCATTTCGACCGGCTGGCGGCAGGTGCCGGTCGTGCGCTGGGTGAAGTGGAAGTCGGACGGACGCACGCGTCTCGTGCAGATGAACCGCCCCCCCGGCCCGCGCCACTTCGATCTGGTGCTCTCGCCCCCGCAATACGAGGTTCCGGCGCGGCCGAACATCGTGCGCCTCGATTGGCCGCTCCAACCGCCGCCCGAGCCGGACGCCCTCGCGCGCGCCGAAGGCGAGTGGGCGACGCGCCTGTCGACGCTTCCGAAGCCCTGGACGGTGCTGCTGCTAGGCGGCTCCTCGCATCCGTTCCGACTGGGTCCCGACGATGCGCGCAAGCTCTTCGACGGAGCGCATGCGCGCGCCCGGGAAGCCGGTGGGTCGCTCCTCATCTCGACGAGCCGCAGGACCCCGGCGCCGGCCCTCGAGGTGCTGACGCGCGCGAGCGAGGACGCGGGCGGTCCGGGCGGAGGTGTCTTCCTCTACGCCTGGCAGGCCGATGCGACCGACAACCCGTATCTGGCGTTCCTCGCAGGTGGCGACGAATTCGTCGTGACCCCGGACAGCATCTCGATGCTCGTCGAGGTCGCGCGCCTCGGCCGCCCCCTCGCGATCGCCCCACACAGCCGCGTTCGCTCCTTCGGCAAGGACCTGCGGGCGAGCGCGAAACGGCTGCTCCACGGCCACCCGGAGCGGCCGCGCACCGGGATCGGCGAGTCGATCAGCGACCTGGCCTCGGCCCTGGGCCTCAAGTTCGGCCGCGACCTCGCGAGCGTGTCCCGCAAGATGATCGAGCGCGGCTGGGCCGCCGACTTCCCCGATTTCGGGGGGCGTCCGGGCGAGGTGCTGCCGGACGACGACTTCGACCGGATCGTCGAGCGCGCGAAAGCGCTGCTCGAACCCTGAGCGAGGTCTAGACCCAGCGTTCGCTGGTGTGATGGTCGAGGCCGCGCTTGCCCGCGATCCCGAGGATCTTCTTCGGGCCGGTCCGCGTCGCGAGGCTGAAGTGGTACGACACGTCCGTGTGTCGCATCGCGACGGCGTGGATCATGCCGCGCCACCAGTCCGGGGGCTGGACGGTGCAGTGGGCGTTCTGCCCGTTCGGCAGGCTCTTCTTGGCCGGGTAACAAGCGATGTTCGCGAAGACGAACTTGCGCGCGTAACCGAAGAGCTCGTCGAGGATCCAGGGCAGGTCGGGCTCGGTGATGTGCTCGAGGACGTCGGTCGAGATCACGGCGTCGAACTTCTCGGTCGGGAGCTGGCTGAAGGGCTCGTAGCCCGGGTCGTAACAGCGGATCTCGTCGAGCCCCCAGTACTCCTGGATCGTCGGCGCGACCTCGCCCCCGATCTGGATGTCCTTCTGTTTGTACGACTGACCCTTGCCCGCGCCGTAGTCGAGGAGCGTCTTCGCCCCGCTTCGCCGGATCATCTCGCGCACCGTCGGCGCGTGCTGCGCGAGCATCTTGCCCGCGAAGGTCTGCTCCGGCGGACGATGCTCGTCTTCGTTGGCCGCCCCCGGTGCCTTGTCCGCGCCCTGCTCGTGGAGCGTCGCGTACATGTCCACCATCGCCCGGTACTCGGGGCTGGGGTTCTCGCGGGTGTATTCGGCCATCGAAAGGGATCCTTCTCTCGCGCGTTTCACCGGCATGCGCAGCGCCCATCGGGCTGCGCCCCAGGACGGGGCAGCGACAATGTACTGGAGGGCGCCCCGGCCGGGAGGCCGATCGGACCGCGCGCGTTCGCGGGGCGTCCATGTCCCCGATTCCGTGGCGTTTTTTCGCAACTCGGGAAAGTCCGCCACGGCCCCGGGCCGGGCATCGATTAGCACTTCCACGGAGCGCCCACCAAGCCTCGGCGTCCGTGTCCGGTGTGGTAGCCTGCGCGCGTTCTCGGGGGGGGCTGGGCCTCCCCTGTGTTCGCCCAACGTGGGACGTCGCGCGCCGGCGGACAGGCCGCGCCGACGACGATCCCCTGCGCCGAGACCTCCGAATGAGCTTCAACTCGCTGATGGCCCTGCTCGTCCGGGGGGCGCTCGACCGGCTCGAGCCCCAGTTCAGCGAAGAGCCCTCGGTCATCGAGCTCGGCAACCAGACGCTGAAGGCCGACGATCGCACGTTGCGGGCCATCGCCGATCGCTCACGCGGTCGCGACGAGATCGACGTCGCCAGGCTCGAGAAGCTGATCGAACAGGGGGCGTCGGACCGGGGCGAGCGCGCAGCGGACTACTACCGGCTCCTCGGGTTCGCCGACTATCAGGCGATCGACGTCAACGATCGCTACGGCAGCCTCGTGATGGACTTGAATCGCGATCTGGCCGCCGCGTACGATTACCGCGAGACCTTCTCCCTGGTGACCAACAACGGAACCGGTGAGCACGTCTTCAACCAGGACGCGATCTACCGCAACGTCCACCAGCTGACGCAGGTCGGCGGCCTGATGCTCCACGTCATGCCCTTCTACGAGTTCGTGAACCACGGCTTCTTCGCGATCCAGCCGAACCTCTATCCCGCGCTCGCGCAGGCCAACGACTATCAACTGCTCGCCCTCGGCGTCGCCACCCGGGGCGGACGCGGCATCGTCGCGCGAGGCGACGGCGGCCCCGAGCTGCTCCTCGAAGAGTCGATCGTGCCGCTCTCCGTGCTCCTCTCGGAGGCGAAGGCCCGGCGCCCTGGCTTGAAGGGCCTGGCGAAGCGCTTCGCCGGAAAGGCCGACGCGCGCCGATTCGGTCGCTTGCTCCGTGGGCTCCAGCGGGAGACCCCGAATCTGCTCTGCTTCGCGCTCATGCGGAAGCAGAAGGACGCACCGTTCCAGACACCGATCCAGGGCATCTACGCCGGGGACGTCGACGACGTGCTCCGCGCGGACTACGGGCTCGCCGAGAGCGGCGCGCCGAACGAGGCAGCCACTCGATGACGGGCAACGTCTACGACTACACATCGCGCGGGGAGATCTGCCTCGACCCCTACCCGCACCTCGTGATCGAAAACGTCCTGCCCGAAGCGGACTACGAGCTGCTCGAAGAGACCTTCCCGAGCGTCGAGTACATCGCCGAGGGCCAGGAGATCGAGAACAACCGCACGTATCTCGCCAGCAGCGAACGCGTCCTCTCGGACCCCCACACCCCGGAGCCCTGGCGCGCCTTCTTCGACGCGCATACCCAGCGATCGCTGTTCGAGAGCGCCATGCGGCTGTGGCAGGCGGAGATCGAACGGCTCCATCCGACCCTGTGCGAGAACTTCGGAAAGCCCCTCGACCAGTTCGAGGTCGCGCGCCGCAGCGAGGGCAAGGGCGCCGCGGAAGCCAACCTGCGCGCCGACGTCGTCCTCGATTGTCAGTTCGGCGTGAACAGCCCCGTCACCCTGGAGAGCTCGACGCGCGGCCCCCACCTCGACAGCGGCGCGAAGCTCTTCTCGTCGCTGCTCTACTTCCGGTCCGAGAAGGACGACTCGACCGGGGGCGAGTACGAGCTCTACAAGCTTCGCAAGGGGCCCTATCCGCGCAGCAAGATGAAGCACATCCCGGACCGCTACATCGAGAGCGCGAAGCGCATCCCCTATCGCCCCAACACGTTGCTGACCTGGATCAACCACGGAACGTCGATCCACGGCGTCTCGGCGCGGTCGGTCACCGACGTGCCGCGGCGCTATGTGGCGATCAGCGGCGAGTGCTTCGGTGGGGCGCGACCGAGCGAGTTCTTCTCGCACTTCCCGGAGTGGGATTCACCGATCCAGAAGCTGCGGGCCAAGCTGAAGATCTAGGCGGAGCGCTTCCACACGATCGCCTGCCCGGTCGGCAGCTCGATGATCGGATCGCCGGTCTTCGCGAAGAATTCGACCGCAGCCTTGCGCGCGCCCGGGCAGCTCACGACGCCGTGGTCGTCGAGGAGAAGGACGCCGCCCGGCACGAGCCGCGGCCAGAAGAACTCGATCGAGTCCTTGGTCGGCTCGTAGAGATCGACGTCGACGTGGACCAGGCGGAACGCGCGCTCGGCGACGTCCGGAAAGCGCTCCGGGATCCAGCCGACCATGATGCGCGCGTTCGGAAACGGCGCGAGGCGCGCTTCGATCGGCGACGAGTCCGTCTTGAGGTCGCCCTCGGTCCACCACTGGCCGGTATCGGCGCGGTCGGCCTCGACCGGCTCGGGCAGGCCTTCGAACGCGTCGAAGGCGTAGTGGGTCGATTCTTCCCGCCAGGTGCCTTCGAGGGCCCGGCAGATCAGCGCCGAACCGACCCCGAGGTAGGCGCCGCACTCGGCCGTGCTCCCGTCGAGCGCCCGTACGGACTCAGCGACCTGGGTGAGGACGAAGCGGCGATCGAGGGCCTTGTTCTGCGGCTTGCCCGGTCGTTCGTCGGCGGCGAGCTCCGCGGCATAGGGCTCGCGCCATTCCGGATCGGCCAGGAAGCGGACGCCACGCTTGTAGAGCAGCCGGCCGGAGAGACCCGCGGCGCGATCCGCGATCTTCCCGATCCACTTCTCCATCCGGGTGCGTTCACCGGGGTTGCGCGCTTGCTTGGCCAGGACGGATCTCCACGAGGGACGGGGGCAGGCGAGCGCAGAGTAGCCCGGGAAGTCGTGTTTTCGAGGCTCTCCGACCCCGCCAGCGTGGCGACGGGATGACCGGGATCGAGCGCCGCGCCGAGCGTCTTCCGAGGCACGGAGCGCTCTCGGCAGCTGCAGTCCATACCCCGCGGGTCACGAACCTCCGTCGCGCGATCCTTCGGCCGATCGAACCGAAACCCCGAAGGGAATCAGGCACTTGGGCGGAATTCACCGGCGCCGGATCCGAAGCCGGGCGCTATCTTCGCCTTATTCCCGCTCTCTCACCCCAAGTGCTCCGACCGCGCGGCACCACCAGAGACCCTCCCCCATGAATCGCATTCGCGCTGCCCGTCAGGCCCTCGGTTGGACCCAGAACGACCTCGCAAAGAAGGCGAACGTATCGCCCCGAACGATCCACGCGGTCGAGAAGGGGCGTCCCTGTCGTCAGGCGACCAAGCGGCACATCCTGAACGCGCTCGGCGTACCGTGGGAGCTGCGTGACGAGTACTTCGTGCGCGCGCGAAGTGTCCGCCCGCCGATCGCGACACCCGCCGGCGAGATCCGCACCGCGTCGTAGGTCGCGTTCGTCCTTTGCGCCGCCGCCGCGAATCGAATTGGGACGGTCGGCGTACGAAGTGCCGAACGTTCGTTAGGGGAGCGCCGTGGGCGGGTGATGATTTCTCATCACCCACGGCAATCCAAGTCGCGTCACGGCCGTGTCTCGGAAGCGCCAGCGCGCTTCAGAGCTGGGCCGCGAGCGACGTTGCCCGGTCCACGAGGCGTTCCGCCGTGTCTTCCATGAAGTCACTGAGCGCGCGCTCGCCGTCATCGAAGCGATCCGCTTCGTAGGCGACCGCCGCCTCCTGCTCGACGCGTTGGCGTTCGAGCTCGAGGGAGCGCTCGAGCTCCTTCCATCCCTCCCGCAGCAAAGGCAACGCACTCTCGAAGTCCGTCGTCGCCCGCTCCTGGAGTCGGCGCATCGCTTCCCACGCAGAGTACGGCGCCACTTCGCCGGCGATCTCGTCGGGCTCGGGCGGGCGCGCGAAGCGGCGCGGGATCGCGCCGTCGAGATAGACCGGCACGAAGAGTCCCGTGCAGGGGGTCGCGAACGAGATCCACACCGGCCACGGCCGACGTCCCACCTCCTCCGGCAATCGCGCCACCAGACTCGCCGTCGTCATCGACGTCGGATCCGCGTGCATACACACGCTGTACCGATCGGGATCCTCCGTCGGCAGCAGCGCGTCGGGCGGCAACTCCTGTCCCGCGTGGTCGCAGAGCCAGCCCTTCATGGCGCCCAGCGTGAGCGCCGGCCCTTCGAGGGAACGCGTACTCGCTTGCAGGCGTCGTTCGGTCAGGAACGTCGGCCAGGCCTCGAGTCCGTAGGCCGCCTTGAAGTCGAGGCGCGTGTCCCGCTCCCAGAACCCCTGCTGCAGCGCACGCCGCTCGAGATCCCGCGAACCGATCTGCCACTCGCGTCCGAGGGTGAGCGCGTTCGTGAGCCCAGCACCGTCGACCGCACGCGCGGCCCAACCCCGGGCCGTCGTCTCGAGGACCCAGGCCGAGCGACCGTCCGCGATCACGAAGCTGTTCTGGTAGCCGTCGTCGCCGCTCGCGCCGAAGGCCGGCCCGCCCTGGCCGTGGGTCTCGAGGAGCGACGCGATCACTTCGAGGGCTTCCCGGGCGTCGCGTCCCCGTTCGAGGCCCAGCCGGACGAGATCCATCCCGATCAGTCCCGGCTCGGGCTCGAGGGGCTCGCGGGACCAGGTCGCGTGGTTGCCGATGGCGACGCCGTGCTCGTTGACGCCGTGCTCGAATCCCCAACACCAATCCGGCGAGTGGCCCATCACACGATAGGTCTCGGCGACCTGATCGATCTCGACGTGCGTGCAGCGCACGCGCGCGCCCCGGGGATGATAGGCGGCGGGGAACTGCACGAAGGGCTGGGCCTCGCGCCCGCGGCGATCGCTGTTCTTGGCGAAGAGCGTCGCACCGTCCGCCGTGCGGGGACCGCGCGCGACCAGGGAGTCACACATCTGGAGAGGGTATCGCGCGTCTCGCCGCGGTGTCGGCGGCTGCATCGATCGCCTAGGATCGAGTGTCCGGCCGGGGCCGGAGGCACTCGGCTGGATCGCGTTGTCCGTTCAGGGTGCGAGAACTGGCACAGGGAGACACCATGCTGACGGAATTCGAGGGCCGCGTCGCGGTCGTGACTGGCGCGGGGAG
Source organism: uncultured Spirochaetaceae bacterium (assembly GCA_964488255.1). GTDB lineage: Bacteria > Myxococcota_A > UBA9160 > UBA9160 > UBA4427 > UBA4427. The sequence goes on from CAZAUR010000004.1 coordinate 334,037, forward strand.
TGGCATCGGCCGCGCCCTAGCCCAGGGGTTCGCTGCGGAGGGCATGCGCGTGGTGTGCTCCGACATCGACGAAGCCGGCGCCAAATCCACCGCCGAGGCGATCGGCGAAGACGCCCTCGCGGTCGCGACCGACGTGGCGCGACCGGAAGCGGTGGAAGCCCTGGCCGATCGCGCCTTCGACCACTTCGGTCAGGTCGACGTGCTGGTGAACAACGCCGGTGTCTTCCAGGGCGGCCTCTCCTGGGAGCGCAGCCTCGAGGACTGGCACTGGACCTTCGGCGTGAACGTCTTCGGCATCATCCACGGGATCAAGTTCTTCGTGCCGCGCATGATTGCCCAGGACACCCCGGGCCACGTCGTGAACACCGCCTCGGTCGCCGCCTTCGTCGCCGGCGCGACCTCGGGCCCCTATGTCGTATCGAAGTGCGCCGCGTTCTCGCTGACCGAGTCGTTGGCCCTCGATCTCGGGGCCGTCGGCTCGAAGATCGGCGCATCGGTGCTCACCCCCTCGTCCTTCGACACCGGAATCGCCGGCACCGCGCGCGTGCGCCCGGAGACCTTCGGCACGGACGAGACCCCGGACGGCGCGGTCGTGCGTGAATTCCTGCAGAAGCAGCTCGATACCGGCATGCCCCCGAGTGAATCCGTCGCCCCGGTGCTCTCCGCCATTCGCAGCGGCGAGTTCCTGATCCCGACGAAGCCGAGCTACCGGGCCCAGATCCAGAACCGCTACGACGCGCTGCTCGAGCGGCAGATCCCGGGACCGACGGACGTCGACTGACGAACGAAGGGGAAGACCGATGTCCGACGACGCGCTCTACGCGCCACGCCTGGGACGCCCGGCGACCGGCGTCATCCTGACCGGCGGCGCCTCCGGGCTCGGGCGCGCGTCCGCCGAGGCCCTCGCCGCGGTCGGGCGGCCGGTCTCGCTCTGGGATCTCGATGGCGAGAAGGCGTCTGCGGCCGCGAAGCACCTCGCGGACCGCTACGGCGTGGTCGCGCAGGGCCTCGCCGTCGACGTGCGCGATCCCGCCGCTCTCGACTCGGCGGTCGACGACGCGCGAAGCGCGCTGCCCTCGATCGGCGGCCTCGTCCACGCCGCGGGAGTCGTCGACACCGCCTCCCTCGACGGCCTCACGCCGGAGAGCTTCGACGACGGGATCCACATCCACCTCCGGCCGCTCGCCCTGCTCGCGCAGTCGCTGCTGCCCGACCTGGCGGCGAGCCCGGGCGCTGCGATCGTGACGTTCGCGTCGATCAACGCGAGCCTCGGCAATGCCGCGAATCCCATCTATTCCGCGGGCAAGGGTGGCGCCCTGTCGATGATGCGATCACTGGCCGATCGCCTCGCGACGGAGGGGATCCGCATCAACGCGATCTCGCCCGGACAGATCCGTACGCCCATGATGCAACCGAGCCTCGACGCCCTCGGCGACGAGCGGTTCACGGCGCGGATCCTGCTCGAACGCGTCGGGGAGCCCGAGGAGATCGGTCGCGTGGTCCGGTTCCTGCTTTCGGAAGAAGCGAGCTACGTCACGGCGTCGGAATTCATCGTCGACGGCGGAAACGTCTCGTCCCAGCGGACTTGATCCGGGAGGTGCGCCCCTGACGCGCCATCACCCCGCACGTCCGAGGGTCGAAGCGTTCGGGATCGCCCCCGAATTTCCTCCAGGGTTCCACGCGCTCGTTTTGGCCTATCCTCGAATCCGCCCGGCGGACACCGGAAGATCCGCCCCAGCCGCGAACCCATCGGAGCTTCCCGTGACTCGAATGCGCCCCCTCTCCCGAATCGCCCGTCTGCGTGCCGCAATGATCGCCCTCGTCGTAGGCGCCCTGGCGATCCCGACGGTCGCCCAGGCCCAGGACGAACCCGATCTCGACGAGACCGGCAGCTTCTACCTCGAATACATGGCCGGTGTCTCGCACTCGCCCAAGGGTACGATCCGCGGCGCCAACGATGCGAGCATCGGCCTCTTCGGCAACTCCAAGCAGAAGCCGGTCGGCTACTTCATCGGCACTGCCGTGGGCGGCTACGTCGCCGACAACATCCGCCTCGAGGTCCAGATCGGATACCGGAACTCCGAGATCAACCGGATCAAGGTGCAGGGCGAGCCGTCCGGGGCGAAGAACTCAACGATTTCGATGCTGAGCGTGATGTACAACGCCTACTACGACGTCGACCTCCGCGACCAGGACATCCCGGTCGTCCCGTGGGTCGGTCTCGGTCTCGGTTGGGGCATGCCGCGCATCGACGCCGAGAATCAGGCGGGTCCGATGCAGCTCGACATCGACGACACCGACAGCACCATGGTCTACAACTTCATGGGCGGCCTGACCTGGCCCTTCACGGACCAGGCGGAGTTCGTACTCGGCTACCGCTACCTCGCGTCGATCCCGTTCCAGGTGACGGGCACGCAGTCGGGGCTCCGGCAGCGCTTCGAGTACGAATACGGCGCGCACGAGGGCTATAGCGGGATCCGGTTCCGCTTCTAGGCCTCACGCCCCGATGGATGCTCCGAAGCCCCGGACCCTCCCGCGACTAGAAGCGGAACGTCCAGCGGACCTTGGCGGTCGGCTGCGTCTCGCGCACCCGGAAGTCGCCGGGCTTCGCGTCGAGGTTCTGTCCGACCACGACGAAGAACTCGCGCCCCGGTTCGACGATCCAGCGCAAGCGCGTCTGGAAGCGAGCGCTCTCACTCGAGTTGTCGTACTGGATCAGCGTGCTCCAGATGATGTCCGGGGTGAATGCGACCTGGAAGCGTGCACGCACGAGCTGAATCGAGAAGTTGCGCTTCTTCACGTCGGGACTCGCGACCGCACGCGTGCAGTTGCGCGGGACCCCGGGATCGTTCGCCGGTCCGTTGCACGACGTGATGCCCCAGAACGTGCGTGCGTCGTACTCGAGGGACAGCAACAAGTGGCGCGAGGGTCGCCACTCGATCAAGGGTGCGACGCGGACCCCCGATCCGTCGAAGAGGCCCCCGATGCCGGTGTGGAGCCGGAAACGGATCTTGCGGTGCTGGCTCGTCGCGATCCTCAGGATGCCGGACACACTCTGGTAGCGGCCGGGCATGATGCCGATGTGGTCCGCCAGGTAGAACACGAAGTCGGGTCGATCATGCGTGAAGTAGAAGAGCAATTCGATCGAGTCGTCGACCTGTGACGTGGCCTTGAACGGCACGTAGAGGTTCACCGTCTCGATCGCATCCTCGCGATTCGTCGTGATGTCGCCCCGCAAGGAAAGGTCCCAGGTGCGCACGAGCCTCCGCTGGGTCCGCCAGCGATACCGGTACTCGACGTCGTAGCGCCGGATGTTCCGCCGATTCACGAAGCCGAGGGCGGGGTCGAAGTTGGCGCCCACGTCCCGGAAGCGGAGCTTCCAGCGAACCTTGTCGTTCGGATACGACAGGGTCGCGCCCCAGGCGGTCTCCTGTCGGCCGTAGGATCCGCCCTTCCACTCCTGCTGGAACCAGAGATTCGCGGAGACGAACCGGTCCTTGACCAGCTGGCTGCTGCGGTAGTTGAAGTCCGCGCCGGCGAGCAGGTTCTCCTGGTCCGAGTCCGGATCACCGTGCGTGAGCAGGACGCCGACGTTCGACTCTTCGAGAATGTTCGCGGAGACGCGCGCGACCGCGAGGTTCTCGCCGTGGCGGTCCGAGATCCGGCCGCCCACCCCGTTCGGTGGCTGGCTCTGGATGTTGCGATCCTGCTGAATGTCGATGAAGCCGATGTTGAACCGCCCGACGCGACCCGTGAGCCGTCCTCCCCCGAGCAGACGGACGTCACGTGGGCCACGCCGCGTGTCCTGGAGTCCGATCCGGCGTGAGAAGAAGGGCAGGATGCCGTCGCGGCCCTCGAGGTCCGCGAACTGAAAGATGCCGGTGTCGCGCAGGAAGAATTCGCGTTTCTCCGGGAAGAACAACGCGAACCGGTTGAGGTTGACCTGGACGTCGTCGATCTCCGTCTGCGCGAAGTCGGTATTCGCCGTGACCGACGCGAGCAGCCCGGGCGTCACGCGGTAGAAGGCGTCGAAGCTCGGCTCGGCGCGGAGCTCGGCGTGATCGTCGAAGTCCCTCGCGCCGGGCTGCTGCGGCGGCACCGTGGGGTTCGGATAGTTGTCCTGGCCCTGACCGTCGATCGAGGCGCCGAACGAGAAGGTCGGCACGACATCGAGGCCGATTCCTTGCTGGGCGACGCTCATCCCGGTGAGCGTGCCGGCCCGGCTCATGTTGATGCCGAAGCGCTGGAGCGAGGGATCCGCCCAGCGGTTTTCCTCGTTCATACGGCGCACCCGACGGAAGAGCTGCAGTCCCCAGTCGTCGGCCCCCGGTCGGAAGGGCAAGGTCTTGAACGGGATCTCTACTTCGGCGGTCCACCCGTCCGGCGTGATGCGCGCATCGCCGAACCAGATCCCGTCCCAGTTCTCCTCGAAGACGTCGCGGGCGAAGGTCCCGTCGCGTCGGCCGCCGTTGGGGTTCACCTGGAAGAAGAAGCCGTTCTGGCGGTCGTGGAAGGTGTCGAGCAGGATCGTGAAGTTGTCGTCGTAGAAGAAGGTCTCGCTGCGCGCCATTCGGTTGGCGACGATCTTCTCCGGCTCTGGGTCGTAGGCGCGGATCGAGAGATACAGCTTCTCGCCGTCTGTCAGGATCCGGATCTCGCTCGCGAAGGACGGCTTCGCGCAGAAGACCGGCTCGACCTGCGTGAGGTCCCGGATGACCCGCGCCTTCTCCCAGACCGCGTCGTCGAGCTTGCCGTCGACGACCGGCCCCTCTTCGACGAACACCGCGTTCGCGGTCGGGTTCTGACCCTCGTCGCACTCGTAGACGAGCTCGGGCGGCTCCCACGGCGGAATCGACTCCTCGGACCGGAGGGGAGCGTCCGTGCCGGCCAGGACGGCGTCCTCCTCCGCGAGCGCGACGAACGAACACATCACCGCGACCACGACGCCCAACAGCAAGCGCAGGAGCGACGCGCGAGCGTGCACGCGGCGGTCGAATCGTGTCGGGTCCAGCGCCCGGGCCAAGGCGGTCTCCCGTCGGCCGCTCCCCGCCTAACGGTCGAGGGCGCACGCATGAGAGGTGAGTGGAGTTACGAGACGGGCCGTCTCGCAGCTCGACGATAACTCTTCTCGCTCCCGAAACCAGTGGAATTCCGGGTGGTTTCGGGGACCGGGCTGTGGCGCCTAGACTCGTTCCCGAGTCGTCGACGAGCGAGGAACCCCCATGTCCGCCCAGGATCCGAGCCCTTCTGCAGCCGAGCTGCGTGCCGATCTCGGTCACCCGGTGATCGACGCCGACGGGCACACCGTCGAGTTCCTTCCGGCGCTCCTGCCCTATTTCCAGAGGGCGGGGGTCGCCGACCAGGTCGAGCAGTTCTACGCGCGCGTGCTCGACGCCGGCGCGGGGCTCTGGTCTTCGATGACCCAGGCCGAACGCGAGGCGCGGCGCACGGTCCGACCCTCCTGGTGGGCCGTCCCGGCGCGCAATACGCGCGACTTCGCGACCGCGACCCTCCCCTCGCTTCTGTACGAGCGCATGGACGAGCTCGGCCTCGACTTCGGGGTGATCTATCCCTCGCTGGGTCTCGTGCTACCGGACATCGCCGACACCGAATTGCGTCGAGGCTGTTGTCGCGCGCTCAACCAGTTCCACGCCGACGCGTTCGACGGCCTCGGGGATCGGCTGACGCCGGTCGCGGTGATCCCGATGATGACACCGGACGAAGCGATCGAGGAGCTCGAGTACGCGGTCCAGACCCTGGGCCACAAGGCTGCCCTCATCTCGAGCTTCGTGCGGCGGCCGATCGATTCGGTCGCCGATGCGGGCCCCGAGGTCCGCTACCACGCGAGCTGGGCCGACGCGTACGGGATCGACTCTCCGTACGACTACGATCCCTTCTGGCAGCGATGCCTGGATCTCGGCGTCTCGCCCGCCGCTCACACCGGCGCGACTGGTTGGGACGGCCACCACTCGATCAGCAACTACGTCTACAACCACCTCGGACAGTTCGCGACGCCCTCGGAGACGCTCTGCCGCACCCTCTTCCTGGGTGGCGTCACGAGGCGATTTCCCGGCCTGCGCCTGGCGCTCCTCGAAGGCGGGGTCTCCTTCGGCACACGATTGCTGAACGACCTGATCGGCCACTGGGAGAAGCGCAATCGCGAGTCCATCCACAACTACGATCCGGCGCACTTCGACCGCGCGCTCTTCGAAGAGCTCCTCGGCGCCCACGGCGGGCGGCTGCACGAGATGGGCGGCGGCCCCGACATCCAGGAACTCGCGTTCGGCACGCCGTCGGGACAGGCCGAGCCCGACGACGAGTTCGCGCCCTGCGAGATCGAACGAGTCGAAGACATTCCCGGGCTCTTCACGCCGAATTTCCACTTCGGCTGCGAGGCGGACGACCCGCTCATCCACCACGCCTTCGATCCGAAGGGACTCCCGGACGGCGTCGAGCTCTCGGCGCTCTACGGGTCCGACATCGGCCACTGGGACGTGCCGGACATGCGGGACGTCCTGCACGAGGCGTACGAGGGCGTCGAAGCGGGGCGCCTCGACCTCGCGCAGTTCCGCGCCTTCACCTTCGAAAACGCGGCGCGCTTCTACACCGACACCAACCCGCGCTTCTTCGAGGGTACGGCGGTCGAGGCGGACGTCGACGCGCTGCTCGCCTCGGAAGCGGATCAGACCTCGTCGACGTAGCGATCGGTCCCGGGGAGCGTCGGCACGAAGCCCGCGGCCATCGACACGTGTCCCATGCCCGCCTTCTCCTGCGCCTCGCCGAACGCGGCGAACTCCTCCGCCCAGACGGCGTCGGGAGCGCGGTCGAGGAAGAAGATCTCGAGCCCGCGGCGATCGGCGCCTTCGTCCGGCGCGACGTAGACCGGCGACGCCTTCGGGAGCTGCAGCAGGTCGAGCGACAGGCAGAGCGCGGCGCTCGACCCCGGGAGCGCGCTCGGCAGATGTTCTTCGAGGAGCCACTGCTCCCGCGCCGCGGCGCTCACGCCCTCGGGTCGCTCCGTGAGCACGAGCACGACGCCGGGAAAGGGGTGGTCGAGGGCGACCTCCGGCGGAACGCCGTCCTCGTCACGACAGGCCGCGAAGCGGTGGGCATAGAAGCTCGCGTGGACCGCGCGTCGCCCGCCGCCGCCGTCCATGCGTCCGTGCTCGCCGAGCCAGAGCACGCGATCGACGGCCCAGGTCTCGGTCTCCTGATGATGCCCGCGCTCCATCCAGTAGAGGGCGAGGAACGAGCCGAGACTCGTGTCGGGCACCTGCGACGACGACGCCGGATAGCGGAGCGCCTTGAGCGGACGCGTCGCGACGAAGCGGCGACCGGCGAAGAAGTGTTCGCCGGTCATGCAGCCCGCGTAGAAGTGGTCGCGCTCGTACCAGCGATTGAAGGCGCGCTCGGTCCCGGGCGCCGGCTCGAGCAGGCTCACGAGGATGCTGCCGACGGCGACTCCGTATTCCGGCTCGTCGTCGACGCGGATCACGCGCATTGCAGGCCTCCTCGTTCGCCGACTACTCGCCGACTACTCGCCGACCAGCACCTTCCGGGCGTGCTCCGTGTCCATGTATTCCTTCCACTCGGTGATCTTGCCATCGCGCGCGCGCATCACGAAGTGGTATTCCTGGGCGTACTGGTCACCGCGGAAGGTCTTGCCCGCGCTATGGGCCTCGATCGCGACCGAATCCCCCTCGGCGACCATGCGATCGATCGAGAAGACGAGGCCGTCCGGAAAGAGATCGAGGACCGCTGGCATCCCCTCCAGCGCGCCGGCCTTGTCGTTCTCGCCACTGAACGGGAGCGAGCCCGTGACCCAGAGACGGACCTTCTCGTCGTAGTGCTCACGCACCCAAGCGACGTCGTTGCGGGTGAGCGCATCGATCATGTCCTGCGCGAGCTGCTTGTTGTCTTCTTCCTGCTGACCCATCGCGGGCCTCCTCTCTCGAACTCGAATGAACGGAACCGGAACGCTAGAGCAGCCGACCGGTCTGATGCTCCCCTCGCATGGTCGTGCGGTGGACCACCCGGTCGACGCCGGGCGGCGTCCCCCGCGCGGTGTGCATCGTCCGCCAATTGTCCCAGAGCACCATGTCGCCCTCCTCCCACGCATGCACGTAGGCGAAGCGATCGTCGAGGGTGTGCTCGACCAGGCGTGCAAGGAGCGGGTCGCCCTCGTCCCTGGTCATGCCGACCATGTCGACCAGGTGCACCGTCGACAGCGAGAGCGATTTGCGGCCGCTGATAGGGTGGGTCCAGACGAGCGGATGGGCGACGTCCGGGAACTCCGGAAACGCGACGGTTCCGGCATCGACGAGGGCGACCTCCTCGCGCTTGCCGAAGCGCATCCGCTCGAGGTTCGCGACGAAGTCGAAGCGGGCCTCGAGGCCTTCGATCCTGACCTTCGCCTCGTCGTCGAGGGCATCGTAGGCCGCCGCGGTATCGATCCAGCCGGTCTCCCCCCCGGCGGCCGGCTTCTCGACCATGCGCAGGATCGCGCCGCGGTTCGGGGTCGTCGTGTAGATCAGGTCCGTGTGATAGGGAATCCGCCCGACGACGGGCTCGCCGTCGAACGTATAGGTCATCGACTCGGTGTCCCCGGGCTTCTGTGCGAGGCGGATGATCTCGGGGCAGCCCTCGAGTCGGATCGTCTCGACCGGGTGGACCTCGAGCTCCCCGAACGCGCGGGACAACCGCAGATGGCGCTCGTTCGACGTGCCGATCCCTCGGAACAGGACGATCGCGGCGTCGAGCCAGACCTCGTTGAGCGCCTTCGCCGTCGCGGGGTCGATCTGCCGGTCGAGATCGAGGCCGATCACTTCGGCGCCGATCACGCCGTTCAGCTGTCGCGTCTCGAATTCCACGGTTCTCCCTCCTCGGCCCGTGCTAGGCGGGGTTGCTCGCGAGCAGCTCGCGCGTCCGCTTCGGATCCGCGACCTCGCGTCCGATCTCGTTCGCCCATCCGGCGACGCGCGCGACCTGCTCGGCGTTCGTGAGTGGCTCGCCGTCGAAGCGCGGATTGTCGCCGACACCGGTCCGGACATGTCCGCCCTGCTCGACCGCGAAGCGGGAGAGCGCGGCATGGCACTCGCCCTCGACGTAGGTCATCCAGCGATAGGGCACGTCGTCCGGAACGATGCCCTCGGTGAGCATCCGGAGCCCCGCCTCCGTCGGCGGCACGCCCCAGGCGTGGTTCTCCGACATCGTCACCTTGAAGAACAGCGGCCCGGTCGCGAGGCCCATCTCCCGGTAGGCGAGCACGTGTCGCACGTGACCGAGCTCGCGAACGGTGAAGCTGAACTGGATGTCCTTCTCCTTGGCGAGACACACGAAGTACTCGAACTCGGTGTGGGTCACGGAGAGGACGTAGTCCCAGCCGAGCTTCTGCTGCCCGCCCCAGTCGAAATCCGCGTAGTTGACGGCGCCGGGGTCGATCGTCGCGAAGTCGAGGCGGATCTCCTCGTCGTCCGCGAGGGCGCCGAGGTGACTGAAGCGCTCCTCGGGCGTGGGCGAGGCGCCGTAGGTCGGGTAGAGCAGGACATCCGGGTTCTCGCGCCGGATCGCGCGCATCACGTCCCGGTAGAACCCGGTGCCGGGATGCAGGAGGTCCCCGGTCGCTTCGTCCCGGGCGTGGAAGTGCAGGATCGACGCCCCGGCTGCTGCCGACGCGAGCGCGTCTTCGACGAGCTCGTCCTTCGCGATCGGCACGCTCGCGTTCTGGGCCTTCGTCACCTGCTCGTTGAGCGAGCACTCGATGATGAGGGGCTCCATCGACCTGGACGTGGACTTGCACATCGCTCCGTTCGCCCGATCGCCTAACGCGCGCCGCGCCGGAGCACGCGGCCCGGCAGTGCGCCGGTGTGGCGGCCTCCGCGGAGGAGCACTTCACCACCGACGACCGTTGCGAGGAAACCGGTCGCCTCCTGTACCAGTCGGCGCGCGCCCCCGGGCAGGTCGTACTCGATCCGGGGCACCGCCGGCGCCACCGTCGCCGGGTCGAAGATCGCGAGATCGGCGATGAAGCCCTCTGCGATCTGCCCGCGGTCGCCGAATCCGAAGGCCGCCGCGGGCTGCGCCGTCAACATCGACACCGCCTCTTCGAGCCCGACCGCCTGCTGCTGCCGGACCCAGTAGCCGAGCAGATGAGTGGCGATCGAGCAGTCCGAGATCTGCGACACGTGGGCGCCGGCATCCGAGAACGTCACCAGCGAGCGCGGGTGCTTCATCAGCGCTAGGACCTGCTCCTCGACCTCGTTCGCGAAGGGCTGGAGGAAGTTCTGCGCGAGGTCGGTCTCGAGGGCGAGGTCGATCATCAGTTCGACCGGATCGACGCCACGCGCCTTCGCCAGATCACTCACGCGTTCGTGGGGCCCGAGCGGATCGCCCATCACGAGCACCCAGTCGTAGTCCGGCTTGCGCGCCTCGGCGCCGACGGCGTTGCCGTACTCGCCGTGGTGCGCTTCGTGGACGAGCTTCGCGCGGCTTTCCGGATCCCGGAGCGCCGCGATCTGCTCGGCCCGGGGCCGCGCGCGCAACGCCTTCCACGCGGGCAGTCCGTCGAAGGGGAGCTGGCCCTCGAAGTTGAGGACGATGTTGAACTGCCGCGAGTGCACCTGCGCGAACATCCGGCCGCCGCCGTCGGACACCCGATCGATCATCCCCATCCAGGGTCGCCAGCTCTCCGGCGCGTGCCGGCTGCTGCCGACGCCGAACATGATCGTCGCCCCGCTCTCCTTGGCGAGCGCCTCCATCCGGCCGAAGTATTCGGGCTGCGCCGTCGGATCCTCGACCGCCGCGTCCTCGTTCGTGATCTCGAAGATGCCCCCCGCCCTGCCGGCGACGCCGACCAGCGCGCGGACCTCGTCCCAGTCCGCGAGTCGACTCGCGACCGGTCGGTCGTCGGAGGTCTGGTGGTTGAGCGTGCGCGACGTGGTGAAGCCCATGGCGCCGGCTTGCATGCCGTCCGTGAGCTCGCCTTGCATGGCCGCGACGTCGTCCTCGCTCGCCCGCTCCTCGAACGCGCGCTCGCCCATCACGTAGGTGCGCAGCGCCGAGTGCCCGACATAACCCGCGTAGTTGATGCCCTTGGGCAGGGCGTCGATCGCGTCGAGGTACTCTGCGTAGGTCTCGAAGCCCCATGAGATCCCCTCGGCCATCGCGTCCGGAGAGATGTCTTCGGCGCGTTCGAGGTTCCGCACGACGAGCTCGCGGGCGTCGGCGCGGGAGGGGGCCAGGGTGAAGCCGCAATTGCCCATCACGACGCTGGTGATGCCGTGATACGACGAGCAGGTCCCGAGCGGATCCCAGTAGACCTGGGCGTCCATGTGGGTGTGTCCGTCGATGAAGCCCGGCGTGACGACGTGGCCCTCGGCGTCGATCGTCTCCTGCGCGGCCTCGCCGGCGAGGTCACCGATCCCGGTGATGCGTCCGCCGGAGACGGCCACGTCGGCGCGCTGGGCGGCGCTGCCGGTTCCGTCGAGGACGGTGCCGTTCCGGATCAGGAGGTCGTGGGGCATGGGAGACTCCTCGCGCGGGGAGCCTCCATGTTCTCAAGGTGCGGGGGCGCTGTAAAGACGGCGGGAGAGCGTCTCTGCCCTCGGATTTCGAGGGGTTCTCGGCGTCACGGATTCGCTCACTCCGATCTCGGCAAGCGCTGATGTCCGAGGTGGACCTCGATCTCGGGATGCGCCGCCGCGAGGCCGCGGAGCTGATCGAGGCTCGCGGCGTTCGCGGCGTGGTCCGCGGTGAACGAGCCCGGCTCGACCCCGTGCTGCCATCCCCAGGCGGTGTGCGAGACGTCGCCGACGAGGAGCTTCGGACCGTCGGTCGAGCGCACGAGGAAGGCCGTACTGCCCGGGGTATGGCCGGGCGCGTGGAGCGCGTACAGAGAGCCGTCGTCGAAGACGTCGAGCACGGCGAGCCCGTCGCCGTCGTCTCCGAGGGGCGCGAAGGGCCACTCGAGCAATTCGGCGTCACGCGCGATCAGCCGATCGAGGGTGCCCCTCGTGAACGCGTTCAGGAACGCGCGGTCGCGAGTTTCTCCGGGGCCGATGAAGACCGGGACCGACTCCGGCACGTCCAGGAGCCCCATCACGTGGTCCATGTGGATGTGTGTGAGGAACACGCCGTCGGGCAGGCGGGGCTGCGTGGACAGCCACTCGGCGGTCGTCACGTGCACTTCGAGGGCGTCCGTGTTCATGACCGCTTCGACGATCGGGCTCACCTGCGGCGCGCGTCCCCCGTCGCGGAAGACCGCGGCCACGCCGGAGTCGACCAGGAACACGCCGTGCGTCGGATGGCGCAGGACGTAGAGGAAGATCTCGATCGGCTCCGGCTGGTCTTCGAGCCCGGCCTCGCGCGCAACCGGATGATCGAGGTTCAGGAGGCCGCTCCGCGCGACCACCCAATCGGCGGCGATGATCCGCTCGAAGGCGATCGGACCCGGTCGATCGAGCGCGACGCGCAGCTCGTCGATCGTCGCGGGGCGACCGAGCGGCGCGATGCCCGTGGGCTGGCGACTCGCGGAGCAGCCCGGCTGCATCGCGACGAAGAGCAACGCGAGCCAGACCACGAGCGGGACCCAGAAGGCGGCCGTTCCTCGGTCACCGCGCCGTTGCGGGGCCGGTTCGAGCGGGGTCGGATCGAAATCCATGCTGATCTCCTCGTGCGCCTCAGTGCGCCCTCACACCTTCGATCATCCTGATGATGATCGAAAGTGCGATTATTTGGATAGAATCATCGAAATATGGATATCTCCTGGGACGACGCGCAGACCTTCCTCGCCGTCGCGGAAGCCGGCAGCATCAGCGGCGGAGCCAAGCGGCTCGGTCTGGGTCAGCCGACCGTCTCGCGGCGCATCGCGCTGCTCGAGGCGCGGCTGGGGGTCGCCCTCTTCCGACGCGCGCAGCAGGGCGCGCGGGTGACCGAGGCGGGCGAGCGCCTGCGACCGGCGGCGGAGCAGATGGCGCGCTGGGCCGGCGAGTTCTCGCGCCTCGCCGAGGGGGCCGAGCCGGACGCGCGCGGGCTCGTCCGGATCGCATCGCCGCCCGCACTCTCGGTCGACGTTGTGGCGCCCCTCGCCGCGCGACTCCAACGGGACCATCCCGGCCTGCGCCTCGAAGTGCTCTCGAGCGTCGCGCACGTCGACCTCGTCCGGGGCGACGCCGATCTCGCGATCCGCGCGCGCGAGACGCACGAGCCCGAGCTCGAGACCCTGACCTCCGGCGAGAGCCGCGTCGGCGTGTTCGCCTCGCGCGACTACGTCGATGCCCTCGAACGACGTCGCGCGCAGGACGGCCGTTCCGGTCCGGTCCGCCTCGAGGAGATCGACTGGATCGCCTGGTCGCGTCCCTTCGAACACGTGCCGCCGCGACCGATGCTGGCGCGCGCGATCGCCGACTTCACGCCGGCCTTCTCCTCGGACGATTTCCTCGTCCAGCGCTCGGCGGCGGTCGCGGGGCTCGGCGCGATGATGCTCGACGAGCAGAGCGCGACCCGGCTCGGCCTTTCGCGGATCGACGTCGAGTTCGCGCCGCCGACGACGCGCTTCCATCTCGTTTGCGCCAAGAGCGCGCGCTTCGTGCCGCGCATCCGACTCGTGGCCGACTGGATCAGCGAGCGGATGCGCGCCTTCGAGCACGGCGACCCCGCCGCCCTCGACTGACGCGCCCGTCCGCGCTCAGCCGGCGGCCTGCGCACGCTTGATGATCTCTTCCATCCAGCTCGGGGGCAGCTGCTCCGTGAAGCTCTGCATGTTCCAGAACTCGTGCCAGTCCGCGATCTTGCCGTCCCGGATCTCGTGCACGCACATGACGGGGAGCTTCAGGACCTCGCCGGTCGGGAAGTGCCACTCTTCCGCGCGCCGCGACATCACGCGCTCGCCGTCTCCCACGACCGTGTCGACGCACATCGGGAACGCCTTCAGGCCGGAGATCGCGTTGGTGAGCTTTCCGGCGATGGCCTCGGGCCCGACCGCATCGGCCTGGTGGCTCGGCTCGTCGCGATAGCGCGCGTCGTCGCGAAAGAGCTGGCTGGCGGCCTCGAAATCCATCTTCTCGAGCAGGTCGAAGAAGCGCTCGATCAGGTCGATGTTGGCGCGGCCGGCGTCGGACGCGTTCGCGCGGGCGGTGTCGAAGGGGTTCATCGCGGGGTCTCCAGGAGTCGAAGGGAAGAGGTCGAGGGTTCGTCGGGGACGCAGCATACCGGCCGCTCGGCGGTGTTGCCGTGCCGGATCCGATCTTCGAGAATCGGACCCGGGCGCGCCGCATCGGCGAGCCCGTGCCGTAGGAGCACCGCATCATGGCCAGCGAACCCGTCCTCCCCGACCCCGAGACCCTCGGCTTCGACTTCGAGGCCGTCCGGGCGAAGTACCGCGAGGAACGCGACAAGCGACTCCGCACCGACGGCAACGATCAGTACCGGCAGATCGCCGGCGACTTCGCCCACTACGTCGAGGATCCCCACGTCGAAGCGCCCATCGAACGCGCCCCCCTCGAGGACACGGTCGACGTCGTGATCATCGGCGGCGGGTTCGGCGGGTTGATCGCCGGGGGCCGCATCCGCGAAGCCGGCGTCGACTCGATCCGGATCATCGAAGCGGGCGGGGACTTCGGCGGAACCTGGTACTGGAACCGCTACCCGGGCGCCCAGTGCGACATCGAGTCCTACATCTACATGCCCCTGCTCGAGGAGCTGAAGTACGTCCCGACCGAGAAGTACGCCCACGGCCCCGAGATCCTCGCCCACGCCCAGGCGATCGGTCACCACTACGGCCTCTACGACGAGGCGCTCTTCCAGACGAAGGTGACCGGCCTCGAGTGGGACGACGGCGACGAGCGCTGGACGGTTCGGACCGATCGTGGCGACGCCATGCAGGCCCGCTTCGTCGTGATGGCGAACGGACCGCTCTCGAGCCCGAAGCTGCCGGGCATTCCCGGCGTCGAATCGTTCCGGGGCCACTCGTTCCACACCAGCCGCTGGGACTACGACTATACGGGCGGCGACACGACCGGCGGACTCACGAAGCTCGCCGACAAGCGCGTCGGCATCATCGGCACCGGCGCGACGGCGATCCAGTGCGTCCCCCACGTGGGCCGGCACGCGAAGTCGCTCCACGTGTTTCAGCGCACGCCTTCGTCCGTCGACGCGCGCAACAACGCCCCCACGAGCGACGAGTTTGCGACGAGCCTCGAGCCCGGCTGGCAGCAGCGGCGCATGGACAATTTCAACATCCTGGTCGGCGGCGGCTTCCAGGACGAGGACCTGGTCGGAGACGGCTGGACCGCGATCTTCCGCCTGCTGATGGCGACGATGCGCGGGGACGCCAGCTCTCCGCTCACGCCCGAAGAGATCGCGCTCCAGGTCGAGATCGCCGACATGACCAAGATGGAGGAGATCCGCGAACGCGTGACCGAGTTCGTCGACGACCCGGCGACCGCGGAAGCACTCAAGCCCTATTACCGACAGTTCTGCAAGCGGCCGTGCTTCCATGACGACTACCTGCCGACCTTCAATCGCGAGTCGGTGACCCTCGTGGACACCCAGGGCCAGGGCGTCGATCGGATCACCGAGACCGGCGTGGTCGTCGGCGACACCGAGTACCCGCTCGACTGCCTGATCTACGCGACCGGCTTCGAGGTCGGCACCTCGTTCTGGCGACGCGCCGGCTACGACCTGGTCGGCCGCGACGGTGTGGCGCTCTCCGAAAAATGGAAGGGCGGCATGTCGACCTTCCACGGCTTCCACACCCGCGGCTTTCCGAACGTCTTCTTCATGGTGGGTCTCCAGAGCGGCCTCACTCCCAACATCCCCCACGCGCTGAACGAGCAGTCGCAGTACCTCGCCCACGTGATCGGACACGCGCTCCAGAACGGACACGCCACGATCGAGGCATCGGAGCGGGCGGAGCGCGACTGGGTCCAGATGATCCACGACGGCGCAGGACGCAACAACGACTTCCAGGAGAGCTGCACGCCCGGCTACTACAACAACGAGGGTCGCCCGGGCGACGGCGACGGTTGGTTCGGCGGCTTCTATCCCGACGGCTCGGAAGCGCTCTTCCAGATGTGGCGCGAATGGCGCGCGACGGGCGCGTTCGAGGGGCTCGAGTTTTCGTAGCAACGCGCGACGCTTGAGCTCGTTTGGCGTTCGCGGCGCGGTGACGTCCGCGGTGAATGGCTCGGCGCTACGAGCGGTCGCGGCGCTTCGCGCGCGGCTTGCTTCGCTCCGCGTCGCTGAATAGCGCGGGCGACGCGCCTGCGCTTGAGTTCACCGCGGCCGCCCCCGAGCCACTCACTCCCGCCGAGGCACGGCGTTCGCGTTGCCCCCCCGCCCGATAAAGCGAGCGGTGCGCACGTCCCCCCTCTGCAACACGGGGAGGTCGGGGGTCGGGGCGTCTCGCGGCGAAATAAAGCGCAGCCCGAACGCCGGCATCGCCACACCGCGACGAAAGCAAGCACGCCGCCCACGATCGAACACCCCCACTCCTATGCGGGCGAGCCATTCGCCGCGGGGCGCACCGTCCCCCGACCGGCTTTCAATCAAGAACGGTCAGCCGGACGTGTGCACCTGCGAGCGCTGGGCGAAGGGGATCAGGGCGTCCGCGATCGGGCCGCTGTTGGCGACGGTCACGTCGTGGCCCATGCCGTCGATCACGACGAGCGGCGCGCCGGCCCGCTTCGCGGTGTCTTCGCCGCAAGCGAGCGGGATCAGCGGGTCGTCCCGGCCGTGCAGGACCTGAAAGGGGACCGATATGTCGGCGAGTCGATCGGCGCGGGTCGTGTCGGACAGGACGGCCATCATCTGGCGTGCGGTGCCGTCCGGGCAGTAGCAGCGGTCGTAGGCGCGCTCGCAGTATGCGCGGAGCTCCTCGGGCTTCGGCGGGAAGCCCGGGCTCCCGATGATCTTCTGGTTCTTCATGTTGTGCGTGATCACGACCTCGCGATCGGTCGGATCCGGCGGCGGCTCGCTGAGGGCCTTCATCGCCTCGGGCGTGCCGCTGGGCAAGCCCGGCGCACCCGACGAGGACATCACGCTCGTGACCGAGCGGAAGCGGTCGCCGTGATGGATCGCCAGGTGTTGGGCGACCATGCCGCCGAGAGAGATCCCCGCCGCGTCGGCCCGCTCGATCCCGAGCGCATCGAGGACCCCGACCGCGTCGCGCGCCATGTCCGCGACTCCATACGGGGCCGGGCTCGCGCCAGAGACGACGTCGCCCATGGAGGGCATCGGGACGTCGTCGATCTTCGAGGAGAGCCCGCAGTCGCGGTTGTCGAAGACGACGACCCGGTAGCCGGCGTCGACGAAGCGATCGAGGAAGACCTCGGGCCACTGGATCAGCTGGGTCGACAGGCCACGAATCAGCAGGAACGCCGGGGCGTCCTCGGGCCCGCGCGTCTCGACCTCGATCCGGATTCCGTTCGCTTCGACCTGCGGCATTCGTCACGCCCTCCTTCCGATCTCCCCACTCTACGCGGTAGGATCCCGGCGGCGCCAGCGCCAGAAGGGAACGATTCGAAGGAGAGGATGAAAGTGCGAGCGAATCTCGAGAGTGGGTTGAAGGCATTGGGAACCGGAATGCTGGGACTCTTGATCGGCACGATGGTCGTCATGACGGCGATCACGCCGATCGACGCGGCCGCCGAAGAGGCCGGCGCGATCACGGGCCGCGTCGTCGACGCGAATACCGGCGAACCGATCGAGGGCGCCTGGGTGTTCCAGGTGGTGCCGGCCGATCGGCTCGTCGCGGACGTTCGCCGCTTCGAGCGTGTTCGGGAGACGCAGACCGACGCAGAGGGCCGTTTCCGCTTCGAGTCAGAGGCTCCCGGTCTGCTCGACTCTCTCCTCTCGTACTTCTCTTCGCCCTCGCGGCCGCCCCGATACCACACCTACCACGACAGCTACGGCCTCCGCTGGGGCGGAGAGACCGCCGGCACGATCGAGCTGAGCCTCCGCGACTCGTATCTGCGACTGCAGGACGCGATGACGCTCTGCGCAGGGCGAGCCGACGACGCCTTTCACACACGGATCGTCAAGCTCGCCTGTCCCCCCGCCCGACCGGACCTGTTCCCGAATGGGAAGCGCCGCGCCATCGGCGACCTCGACAAGAAGGGAAGGCGCGCGGGGCCCTGGCAGTTCTACCGGGAAGACGGATCCATCATCGCTGCCGGCCAGTACGCGGTCGGCGGCCCGGTCACCCGCTGGAGATATTTCCCCAGAGCCGATGCCGATGCCGATGCCGATGCCGATGCCGATGCCGATGAAGAGGCCAAAGAAGAAGCCGACTAGCATCGGACGATCGTCCGATCGGTCTTTGCGCTTCGGGTGACTGACGTTCGCTGCGGCGACACCTCATCCCGGATCGACGTACCGCGCGTCCAATTGCGACCGGCGTTCGCAAACGAAGTGCCGAATGACCGACGTTCAGGCTTGCCTTCCCGAACTGACGGGGCGTAAGCTCAACTCATCGCGCGAGACAGAGGGGTGTGCGCGACACGTCCGAGCCGTTCGACGTCGATCGTCCGAACGTTCCGCCCTGCGGATGACGATCTCGCGTCGCGCTGCTCTCTGGGGGAAGCGACGATGCCCGTGCGACCTGGAATCGGCACCCTGTTCGGTGCCCTGCTGCTGGTGCTCACCCTTTCGGCGTTCGCGCCGACAGCGATGGCGGGCGTCGGCGGCGACGACGCCGGCACCTGCGTCAACGCGTGCGGCGGCTACGGCGGCGGCAACAATGCCAACAGCTGCTATTGCGACGCGAGCTGCTCGACGTACGGCGATTGCTGCGCCGACTACCAACCGGTCTGCAACAGCAATACCGGCTGCAGCCCGAATAGCGGCAGCCGCTACGTGCTCCACCTGGGCGGCATGTGCTCGCAGGGCTGGAACGACGCGATGGCGAGCGCGTCCGGATACACGTCGATCGACGTGAAGGCCGTCCAGACGAACCACAGCGGCCTCTCCGACTCGAGCCACGCCCTCGGCATCTACCTCGACCAGTGCTGCACCGGATCGAACCTCTGCTACGTGCTCAACTACTCCGGCGGCGACGCCGTCATGGGCCATCGCCTCGCGAACACGAGCACGAGTTACAACGTCAACTGGGTCGGGACGAGCGCGGGAGCAGGCGGCGGGAGCGCGCTCTCCGGCAACTTCCTCGCCGACATCTTCGGCCCCTGCGACTACGCCGGTCATCTCGGCCGGAGCGAAGTCCGCAACGCCTACAACCACAACGACACCAACGGCGAGACCGTCTATCACATCGGCGGTCACGACGGCTGGTGGTACACGTCCTGGTTGCTGCCCGGCGAGGACGACGGCGCCGTCGCCTATCACTCCGCCGGCGCCGTCACCTACGTGACCGGAACGAGCAGCATGTGCAAGAGCCCGAAGTGGACCAACCACCACGCGGCCTGGACCTGCTCCGGCTACAACGAAGATCACTACGAGATGAAGGACCGCTTCATCCAGAACATGGGCTGGTAGGGAGCCGATCCCTTCCCCCGACCCCGGCCCAGAGCGCAAGCGGGGTGAATCGAGGAGAACGAACCCTTGGCAGGGGCGCCGGACGACGAGCAGGAGCCGGGGACGCACGGCACCACTCGCGTCCGGCGACTCGCCTGGGGTGGGACGAGCGCCCTGGGCGTGGCGCTCGTGGTCTCGCTCGCCCTCGTCGGCTGGGGACTCTCGTGGCTCGCCGGGCGCGCGAGCCACG
The DNA here is from genome assembly GCA_964488255.1 of uncultured Spirochaetaceae bacterium. Lineage (GTDB taxonomy): Bacteria > Myxococcota_A > UBA9160 > UBA9160 > UBA4427 > UBA4427. The sequence goes on from CAZAUR010000004.1 coordinate 353,754, forward strand.
AGAGTGCGCCCCCGACCGACGTCGCCGCCGCGCCGCCGGTCGCCGTCGCGAGCCTCGCGAACGCGGACGAGCTCCCGCCCTCGGTCCGCCGCTATCTCGAGAACACCGTCTATCCCCCTGGAAACGGTGCCCTGACCGAAGCCCAGAGTGATCTGCTCCGCCCGAATCAGCGCTTCGAGGACTACCGGCCGATCCCGGACACGTTCAGCACGGACGCGAACGAGATCGTCACCGTCCGCCTCACGTGTGATCACTACTACTACGAGGGCGACGATCCGATCGAGCTCAGCCTCGAGGTCCTGCGCGGCAACACGCCGGTCGAGCCGCTCTCCCTGGACGCGGGGGCGACGCGCGAGGGCCGCGCCGGCCTCGAAGGCAACCGGACGGCGCTGCGCTTTCTCCCCTCGGAAGACGGCTTTGCTTCGACCCTCGACCCGGCGCGTTTCGCTGATCACCACGGTCCCGTTCTCGTCGACGCGCGGATCGAATACGCGCCCGGCGCCGTCCACGAAGAGACGCTGCGACTCTTCCTCACGCCAGAGGGGAAGATCCCTGCGCGCTTCACTGGCGAGGTCGAGGACGACCTCGTGAACGGAAGTCTGCAGGTCGAGATCGGCCTCGAGGTCGACCAGCCGGGGCGCTATCGGATCGACGCGAACCTCTACGACCGTTCCGGCGCGCCCCTCGCCTTCTCGGCCTTCAAGGGCGACCTCGGCCGAGGCGATCGCGTGGTCGAGATCGAGTTCTTCGGGCGTCTGCTGCGAGACCTCGGCGCGCGCGGCCCCTTCAGCGTGGGGGAGATCCGGGGCTACCGCTTCCTCGACGGCGACTATCCCGACCGCGAGCGCATGGCCGACCTGCCCGGTCGCTTCCGGACCGACGACTACTCCCCGACCGCCTTTTCGGCGGACGAGTTCATGGACCCGCACAAGGCGAATATGATCGAGCTCTTGATGGAGGACGTTGCGCGAGGGATCGCGATCCCTGCCCCGCCGATCCCGACCCCGGGCGCGACGGACTTCGACATCGATCCGGAGGGGCGCGGCGAAGCCCCGGCCGCCGCCGACGCGCCTAACGCGCCTTCCACTCCGGCGAGCGCTTCTCGAGGAAGGACATGACGCCCTCGCGCTGATCCTCGGTCCCGGCGATGCCTTCGAAGGCGCGCTCGGTGAGCGCCCAACCCTGCTCCTCCTCGCTCGCGACGAACTCGTTGACCGAGCGGAGGCAGCCCTGGACCGAGAGCGGCGCGTTCTTCGTGATCTTCGCCGCGAGCTCGAGGGCGGTCGCGACGGTCTCGCCCGGCGTGACCAGTCGGTTCGCGAAGCCAGCCGCGTAGGCGCGCTCCGCGTCGATCGGCTCGCCGGTCAGGATCAGCTCTCGCGCCAGGTTGAGCGGCAGCGCGTCGGGTGAGCGAAAGATCCCGGCACAGGTCGGAATCACGCCGATCGAGACTTCGGGCAGGCCGAACTGCGCGCTCGTCGAAGCGACCACGAGATCGCAGGACAGCACGATCTCCATCCCACCCCCGAGCGCCTTGCCCTCGACCGCCGCGATCAGCGGCTTGCGGCGCGCGCGCCGGATGATCCCGTACTCGCCGCCCCGCTCGGTCACGTAGTCCCCGTTGCTGCGCAGGTCGCTCCCCGCACAGAAGATCGACTCGCCACCGGTGAGCACACCCACCCAGAGCGAATCATCGTCGTCGAGCTCGTTGAGGGCCGCGTCCAGGGCGTCCGCCATCTTGCGATCGACGGCGTTCCGCTTGGATTCGCGGACCATCGTGATCACGAGCACGTGATCGTCTCGGCGGGTCTCTACGCGGGCTTCGTCGTTGCCACTCATTCTCGATTCTCCTCCGGTCGCTCGGATGGGCTCAGTCCGGGACGACCTCGAGCACGTCGAGGTCGATCATGATCTGCGAGAGCCGGCGCATGTTCTCCTGGGTGATCTCGAGACCGTAGTTCGCGATCGGGCAGCAGCCCCATCCGATCACGAGCCCCCAGAACGTCGCCTGGCGGTGGAGCGTCCAGGTCGCCTCCCGGTCGGGCACTTCGGACACGCCGTGGCGGCGCAGCTCTTCGAAGTAGTAGTCGATCAGCTCGCGCTCGTGGGCTCGGCGCGGATCGATCGGCAGGCCCGTCGTGATGATGTACGTCAGATCGCGGATGAAGCAGCCGCGCAGCGAGAGCTGGAAGTCGAGCCAGCCCATGCCGCCACCCGGCAGGATGTAGGAGTTGCCGAGATGCGTGTCCCCGTGGAGCAGCGTCCGCGGCGCGTCCTCGAGGGGTCCCGCGGCAATCTTCATCATGTCGGCGTGCAGGCCCGCCATGTCACGACCCAGCGGCGCGATCAAGTCGTGCCGCCAGGGCTCGTCTTCCATGTGCTGTTCGATCTGCGGGACCAGGTGTCCCCAGATCGTCTCCATCCCGCCCACTGCGGGGGTCGCCAGCCAGCCGAAGTCGCGGTCCAGGGTCGGACTCTGCCAGTGACGCGCGTGGAGCGCCGCCAGATAGCCGATCAGCTGTCGGATCTGATCGAGGGAGATGTCCATCGTGACGTTCGCGAAGACGCCGCCGCGTTCCCGGAGGTCTTCGAGCACGATCCCGAAATGGCTGGATTCCCGATCGAAGAGCGCGCCGAAGAACACCGGCGCCTCGAAGGGCACGTCCGGTCGGATCTCGCGGTAGAAACGCACCTCGGTCTCGTACATCACCGCGGGCGCGTGCGGCACGTCGAGCATCGTCTTCAGGACGACCCGCCGCGGCAGATCTGCGGGCGCGGTGCCGGCGGCATAGTCGAGGTCGAGGACCACGCGATCCGCCGTCGATGCCCGGCCGCTCGCGGCCCGGACCGCCTCGACGACCGACAGGTCCTCCACGACGAGTCCTGGGCGATCCTCGGACAGGACCGCCGTCATCAGCTCAGGGGTGAGATCGTCCTCGTGCTTCGGGAAGACGAAGGAATCATTCGTCGACATCGGGCCTCCATCGTGTGGGACCGATTCTCTCGATCCGGGCGCGATCGGTCAACCGGCGCTATTTGAAGCCCATGCACGACCTCGTCCTCCGTGGTGGCCTCCTCGTCGACGGCTCGGGCGATGCGCCCCAGGCAGGCGACGTCGCGGTCGACGCCGGCCGGATCGTCGCGGTCGGTCGCGTGGACGACGAAGGCCGCGAGGAGGTCGACGCGAGCGACTGCTGGGTCACCCCCGGCTTCGTCGATCCCCACACCCACCTCGACGCCCAGCTCTGCTGGGACCCGAGCGGCTCGCCCTGCGCTGCCCACGGCGTGACGAGCGTGGTGCTCGGTCTTTGCGGATTCGGGGTCGCGCCCTGTCCGCCGGACGGCGGCGAGTACCTGCTCCGGGCGCTCGAGGTCGTCGAGGAGATCCCCTACGGCGCGACGCGACTCGGTGTGCCCTTCACCTGGGAGACCTGGCGGGAGTACCGCGACCACCTCGCGCAACAGCCGCTCGGCGTGAACGTCGCGGGCTTCGTGCCGCACTCGTCGCTGCGTTATGCGGTGATGGGGGATCGGGCGCGACAGGGGGTGGCGACCGAGGCGGAACGCGCGGCGATGGTGGCCGCTCTAGAGGACGCGCTCGACGCGGGAGCGATCGGCTTCGCGACGTCGCGCGGGCCGAATCACGTCGATGGCTTCGGCGAGCCGGTGCCGAGCCGTCACGCCGACGAGGCGGAACTCGCCGCGCTGGTCGCCACCTGCCGCGGTCGGCTGTGGCAGATCAACGTCGAGACGAAGTTCAGCGGCGACGCCGAGGCGCTCCGAAGCGAGGTCGGCCAGTACGTCGAGTGGACCCGCCGCGCCGGCGCGCGCATGACCTGGACGCCCTTCTATGCCGATCGCGGCGTCGAGATCTGGGACGAAGTCCTCGAGGAGAACGCGGGTTGGAACGCGGAGGGATTGCGGATCGCGCCGCAGGTCACGGCTGTGCCGATCACGCTGCTGCTGCGCTTCGACGAGCGCTCGGTCTTCACGGCGATTCCGGGCTGGACGGAGGTGCTGAAGGGCTACTTCTCGGACTCGCCCGAAGAGAAGAAGAGGCGCCTCGCAGATCCCGAGGTCCGACACGTCATGAAGCAGGCGGAGCCGGTACCGCGCAATCCCCTGAACCCGGACTTCGAGCAGTGGACCCTCACGGTCGTGCCCTCCGCGCCCGAGCTCTCCGGTCGATCGCTCGCGCAGCTGGCGCGCGACACGGGCCGGGATCCCGTCGACGCGCTCTGCGACCAGATCCTGGCGGACGACCTCGGAACCCTGATCGACGTGCCGATCCTGAATCGCCACGTACCGGGCGTCGTCGATCTGATCAGCGACCCGCACACGGTCGTCGGCCTCGGGGATGCGGGCGCGCACGTGATGAGCGTGACGAACTATCGCTATCCGACGTTCCTGCTAGGCGAGCTGGTCCATCGCCGAGGGCTAGTCCCCCTCGAGGCGGCGATCCGCCTGCTGACGAGCGCGCCTGCGGAGCTCCACGGCCTCGCCGATCGCGGCCGGATCCGCGAGGGGGCAGCCGCGGACCTCTGCGTGATCGATCCCGACCGCCTCGCGCTGGATCCCGTCGAAGTCGTCCACGACCTGCCCGGGGGCGCACCGCGCCTCGTCCAGGGCGGGCGCGGCTTCCGGGCCGTCTACGTGAACGGCGAGCGCACGATCGCCGACGACGAAGCGACCGGATCGCGACCGGGCCAGATGCTCTCGGCGCAAGCGAGCTGAGGGAGTCGAGACTTCGATGCTTCGCTTCCTTCGGATCGTGGGCGTCGCCCTGCTCGTCGTCCTCGCGCTCGTCGCGCTGTCCGTCTTCGTCTTCGGCCGCGGTATGGCCGGGCCCGAGCCGCTCCCGCTCGGAGAAGCCGGCATCGTCCTCGACGACGTGGTCCTGATCGAGCCGGACCGCTCGCGACGAGAACACCGACGTCTCGTCGTCGAAGGCGGTCGGATCGCGCGGATCGAGCCGGCACGCGGTGAGGGGCAGCACGCGGGCGCCTACGTGCTCCCCGGCCTCATCGACGCGCACGCCCATCTTCCTCCCGCGTGGATCCCCGGCCAGTCCGAGCTCTTCTCGTTCGTCTTCCTGAGACACGGCGTGACCAGCATCCGCGTGCCGGCCGACGTGTTCCCCGGCGCGAGCCTCGAAGCGCGCGCCGCGATCGCGGCGGGGGAATACGCTGGCCCGCGGATCGAGACCTGCGGCTATTTCGTCGACGGACCGAATCCCGTCTTCGCGCAGGCGATCGTCGTCACGTCCCGCGAGGAAGGCATTGCGGCGGTCGCGCGACTCGCGGACGAAGGCGTCGACTGCATCAAGGCCTACAACGAGCTCGACGGGGAGTCGCTCGCGGGGATCCGCGAAGAAGCGGAGCGACGCGGATTGCCGGTGATCGGACACGTGCCCTATCGCCTGACCCTCGAAGACGCCCACCTCGACGACGTGCAGCACATGTTCGGGTTCCACCCGCGCAAGAATGCCGACCCCTTCGAGTCTCTCGACGGCTGGTTCGGCGTCGGGGACGACCGCGTCGACGAGGTGATCGCGGCGCTCGAGCGCGACGACGCGGCGATGACGACGAGCCTCGTCGCCGGCCGACGGATCGCTCGCTCGCGCCAGAGCGCCGGCGACCCCGACGACGTGATGCGGCGCTGGCTCGCACCGTGGTACGCGGACGCGCTCTGGGCGATCCCGGGCGGCATCAACCCGGGCAACATGCTCCCGCCGGAGCGACTCGCGGACCTCGACCGCGCGATCGTCCATCAAGCCCGGATCGTGCCGCGGCTCTATCGAGCAGGCGTCGATCTGCGCGCCGGGACCGACACGTACGCTCCGCCGATCGTGCCCGGCGCTGCGCTGCACGAGGAGTTGGCCCTGTTCGTGGAGGGCGGACTGACTCCGGGAGAGGCGCTCGCCATCGCGACCCGCGGCTCGGCGGGCGCGCTCCACGTCCCGGGACTCGGCACGCTCCAGGAAGGCGCGCCTGCCGATCTGCTCGTCTTCGCCGAGGATCCGACACGGGACCTCGCCGCCCTCGACACGCTGCTCGCGGTCGTCCAGGGCGGACGCGTATACTCACGCGAGGCCCTCGACGCCCAGGCCGAGCGCTATCGCGAGCACTTCGACGGGTTCTTCCAGCAATCGATCGCGGTTCCGCTCCTGCACGCCGCGATCGGCCAACTCACGCGCCTGGCGATCGCGCGCGCGGACGAAGAAGCGAGCGCCGAAGCGCACGCGCACTAGCGGGCGTCAGACCGAGACCGACGCGCAGTAGTCGGCGAGACGCTCTCGCACCTCGGCCGCTTCGAGACCCAAGATCTCCAGCGCGTGGGCGTGCCGTCCGCCCGGGCTCGCTTCGCGTGCGCGGAGGAAGTCCTCCATCGCCCCGCGCGCGTCGTCTCCGAAAGGCAGACCGAGCGCGGCGTAGATCGAACCCGCGGTCCCGATCGGATCGGCGCGGAGGTCCGGGTGACGCACGTCGATCGCCTGACCGGCCGGGAGCTCCGCCCGGAACTTCCGAGAGCGCTCCAGGGCCGGCAGCCAGTACCCGTCCAGCAGCTCGCGTCCGATCGCGCGCGGATCGACGTCGTCCGTGAAGAGTGCGCGGGTGTACGCGATCAGGCTGCCGACGGACGAGAGCGCCTCGGCCGGATCACGGTGGGTGAACACGAACTTCGCGTCGGGGAAGCACGCGCGGATCGTCTCGAGGTGGAGGATGTGGGTCGGGTCCTTGAGGAGCAGCCGCGTGCCGCCGGGTCGGGCGCTCACCACGAGCTGGAGCTGCCGGCGATAGGCGTCGTAGGCGACCCGCGCGTCCTGCGAGAGGAGCCACGACGCATAGCCCGGCACCCGGTACTGGAAGTCGAGCTGGAGCGTCCGGAACACGTTCATGAAGAGCGCGACGCACTCCTCGGGCGAATCCGCCGTCATCGGATGGATCGCGTCGTAGCCCGGCGCGAGGAACCGCAGCTGCCCGAGCATCGCGTCGAGACGCTCCGCTCGCCGATCCGGCTCGCCCGGCGGAGGTGGGACGGGATCGAAGCTCTCCCAATAGGGCATCGTCCGGTTCGCGGGATCCTGCGCCAGGAGCTGGTGAAGGAAGGTCGTGCCCGTTCGCGCCCACCCGATGATGAAGACGGGCGGCGGGAGCGCCGTGTCCGAGATTTCCGGTCGCTCGGCCATCATTCGCTCGATCCGCAGGTGCGTGCGGGCGAGTCGGAGCGTGTCGTCCCAGGCGGAGAAGCGACCAAGGGGCGTGAAGCGCACGTGGCGTGCGAGATCGTCTACGAGGACTTCCAGCGCCTCCCGCGCAGCGGGCGACGGCTCGAATACGCCGCCTTCCTTCGCGAGCGCCGCGTCCCACACGCGATCCGCCTCGAGGGACTTCGACGGCAGGATCCGTCCGACCACGTTGAGCGCGCGCACGGGCCATGGATGACTCGCCCTCGCGGTCGTGAAGCGAGGAACGTCGACCGCACGTGTCATCCGCCCGACGTCGGATCCGAATAGGGATCGACCGCGTCCTGGCCCGCCTCCGCATAACGCGCGCGCCCCTGCCGGATGTTGAGGAAGCGCACGCCCTCCTCCCAGACCTCGAACCCGTACTTCGTGTCGGCTTCGAGGTAGACGACCGTTCCGGCGCCACACTGCCGCTTCCCCATCGAGAAGCCGCCCTCGAGCACGTACATGATCTCGTCGTGGTCGTGACTGTGAACCGGCGCTGTGAGTCCACCGGGAAGCCAGTTCACGTGCACCCACGGCCCCTGCTCGAGATCGCCCACGAGCTGCCCGCCGCCGTCGGGATGGTCGCCCTCCCCCTTCGGCCCGCCCCGAATCCACGGCGCGTCGTCGATGTGCATGATGATGGCGCGGCCCATGTGGCTTCTCCTCGCAGATCCCGGAAACGCCCTCGAATCAGGGCGCCGACGATTCTTCGTGATCGGCCTCGAAGCCCGTCAGCAGCTTCTCGAGCCCACGTCCGATCGAGGCGACGTCCTGGGGACGCAGCTGCGCGAGCACGCGCTCGCGCCCTTCACGGTAGGTCGCCGCGGCGGCCTCCGCGTCTGCGTCCCCCTTCCGCGTCAACTCCACGAGTACGCCCCGGCGATCCGCGGGGTCGGGCCGGCGGCGGACGCGTCGCGCGCGCTGCAACCGGTCGAGGAGTTTGGTCATCGCCCCGGACGTGCAGACGATCTCGCGGGTCAGCGACTTCGGCGAGAGCGCATGATCGAGCGCGCGCTGGAGGAGCCGCAGCACGGAATACTCGTTGAACGAGAGCCCATGGGCCCCGAGGCATTCGCGTTGGAGTGCGTCCAGGAAGAGACCCGTGCGGGCCAGGGTCGTGAAGACCGCCAGGGAATCGCTCTCCGACTCCTGCGCGCGGGCTCGAGCGGTTGCGACGCGCGCCTGTGATGCGGACATGGCGGACTCCTCGAGGCCAAGTTAGCTTCTTCAGAAGTAACTTCCCAGGAAGTAAACTGGAATCTGCATGGCCGCCGCCACCACGCCGCCGATCATCGATGCCGACGGACACGTCGTCGAGCCGTCCGACGTCTGGGCCGAGATCCCCGAAGACGCTCGGCGCTGGGTCCCGACGCCCGTCGTCGACGGCGATCACTTCTTCTTCCGATCCGGCGAGACCGAGAGCTTCCGCATGCGCGCCCGCCCGGAGAGCCTCTCGTCTCCGCGAGGCCAGGGAGAGCGCAGCGGAGCCGGACAGCCCGCTGTCGGTGCCGCGGATCCGAAGGCGAGACTCTCGGACATGGACCTCGACGGGATCCACCAGGCGGTCGTGTTCCCGACCTACGGCCTGATGGTGCAGGCGATTCCCGAACGAGGTGCGCAGCTCGCGCTCTGCCGCGCGATCAACGACTGGGTCGCCGACTACTGTCGCGCCGAACCGAATCGCCTCTTCGGCATGGGCGTGCTTCCGCAGACTGGCGCCGAAGACGCGCTGACGGAAGCACGTCGCTGCCTCGAACGCCTCGAGCTGCGCGGCGTGTGGCGCCGACCCGAACGCATCGAGGGCACGGCCGCGCTCCACGACGCCACCTACGAGCCGCTCTGGTCCTATCTGGCCGAAGCGGATCGCCCCTTCGCGCTCCATCCTGGACTGAACGGCGTCGTCCCGGCGGCCGAGCTGCGTGCGCGCTTCGATGACGATTACTCGACGATGCACGCGGTGCACTTCCCGATGGAGCAGATGATGGGGCTCACTGACCTGATCGGGTTCGGGGTGCTCGATCGTCACCCGACCTTGCGGGTCGCGTTCCTCGAGAGCGGCGCGACCTGGGCGCTGGCGCAGCTCCATCGCCTCGACGAACACCTAGAGCTCTTCGGTCTGCCTCACACGCCGAGCGAGAAGCCCTCGGAGCAGTTCCGCCGTCAGGGATTCGTGAGCGTCGAGGAGGTCGAGCCCGGCCTCGAGGCGACTCTCGCCGCCTATCCCGAGTCGATCGTGTTCGCTTCGGACTATCCCCACGGCGACGGCGTCTTCCCCGGATCGACGACGGAGCTCCTCGAAACCGATCGACTCGACGAGACCCAGCGAGGCGCCGTCCTCGCCGGCAACGCACGTCGGCTCTACGGCCTCTGAGCCCTCAGCGGTTCGACCACAAAGGAATCACCATGCCCGGCCTCGACGACATGACCCTGCGCGACGCGATCTTCGGCCTACGCGCGACCCGCATCTTCCGCGACGAGCCGATCCCGGAGCCGGTGCTCCACGAGGTGCTCGAAGCCGCGACGATGGCTTGCAGCTCGGGCAACACTCAACCCTGGGAGTTCATCGTGGTCCGCGACGAGGACACGAAGCGCGCGATCCAGAAGGAGATGAAGGACGCCTTCGCGGTGATCGACGCCGAGCGCGCGCAGACCGAGGCGCAGCTGACCGACAGCTCCGGCCGCTCGGTCACGGGCCGCGCCGCCGTCGAGAACCTCCACCTCGTGCCGGCGATCGTGGTCGTGTGCTGGAACCCGGACCGCGGGATCCGCATGAAGAACGAGTACAAGGAGAACCCGGACGGATCGCTGACCGAGACGCGGAAGATCCCGGGCGGGCGCGGCGTGAGCCTCTTCCAGTCGACCCAGAACATGATGCTCGCGGCGCGGGCCCATGGCCTGTCGTCGCTCTTCACGACCTTCTTCTTCCTGAAGCGCGACGAGATCCGCTCGATCCTCGGCATCCCGCCCCGGATCTTCATGGAGTGCGCGATCTACCTCGGCTACAGCGACGAGCCCCTCGGCAAGCCGAAGCGGCTGCCGGTCGAACAGGTGAGTCACGGCGACCGCTGGGGTGAAGCGCTCGACCTCGAGCGGGACTGAGGAGGCGACCGGTGTCGCTCACGATCGAACGACTGACGTCCGCGATCGGCGCCGAGGTCTCCGGTGTGGACCTGTCGTCGGACCTCTCTGACGCCGAGGTCGCCGAGATCCGTCAGGCGCTGCTCGACCATCAGGTGCTCGTCTTTCGCGAACAGGACCTGACGACCGAGTCGCACATCGCCTTCGCGCGGCGCTTCGGCGACATCAAGAAGCCGCCGGTTCCGACCGCGCACGGCGGGCCGCCCGAGATCAACGTGCTCGACCAGACGCGGCCCCGCGGCGAAGGCGCCGACAACTGGCACGCGGACAACACCTACACGAAGACGCCGCCGATGGGCTCGCTCCTGCGCGTTCTCGAGCTGCCCTCGGTCGGGGGCGACACCGGATTCGCGAGCATGACCGCAGCCTACGACGCGCTCTCGGAGCCGATCCGACGCCTCTGCGACGGGCTCACCGCCGTCCACGACGTAACGCGCTCCCTCACGAAGGCGATCGCCCGCGGACACAGCATCGCGAACCTCGCCGAGATGCAGGCCGCGCTTCCGCCGGTCGAGCACCCGGTCGTGATCGCGCACCCCGAGACCGGCGCGCGTACGCTCTTCGTGAACGTCAATTCGACGACGCGGCTCGTCGGCATGAGCGAGCGCGAGAGCCACATGCTCCTCCGCTTCCTCTTCGAACACGTGAAGTCGCCGGAGCTCCAGGTGCGCGTGAAGTGGGATACGCGCACGCTCGTGTTCCTCGACAATCGATGCACCCAGCACTACGCCGTGCCAGACTACGACGAGCGCCGCGTCCTCCATCGCGTCGCGATCGAAGGCACCGAACCGGTCGCCGCGGGAGCCCCCACATGAGCGGAGCCCGACTCATCCTGCAGGCCGACGATTTCGGCATGTGCGATGCGGTCAATGACGGAATCGTCGCTGCGTTTCGCGCGGGCACCCTCACGCAGGCCTCGGTCATGGTGCCCTGTCCGAAGTTCGACGGCGCGGTCGCTGTTGCCCGTGAGCACGGGATCCCGGTCGGCGTGCACGGCACGCTCACCTGCGAGTGGGACTTCCTGCGTTGGGGCCCGCTCACCGACGGCGCGTCCCTCGTCGAGGGCGACGGCACCCAACACCGGACCGTCGACGGCGCCGTCCAGGCGCTCGACGCGGGCGAAGCCGGTGCCGAGCTGATCGCGCAGCACGCGCGCCTCGAAGCCGTGGGTCTCGAACCCGTCTACATCGACTGTCACATGGGACCGACCAGCCGCGACGGATACGGCGCGGCCTGCCGACAGACCGGTCTGCCCTTCATCTATCCGATGATCGATGCGTCGCTGCACTTCGACTCGATCGCGATGATCAGTCCGCTGCCGGCGGCCGAAAAGAAGCCGTGGCTGCTCGACCGGATCGCGGGCTTCGGATCCGGAACGCACCTGATCGTGACCCACCCCGCCGTCGACGCCCCGGAGCTGCGCGAGATCACGCGTCGTGACAACGAGAACTACGAGTGGGCGGAGCCCAATCGGACGTCGGATCTCGCGGTCCTCCTGGATCCCGACGTCCCGCGTGCGATCGAAGCCGCGGGCGTCGAGCTGATCACCGCCGACGACGTCTGAGGCCGGCTCGCAGCGCGGATCGCCACGATTCGCTGCGCCTGCCCAGTGGCTCGACGCCTATCATCAGGTCTGCGCCCCAGGAGCCCGCCATGCCGTCCTTCGAATCTCATTCGCTCGTCGAGATCTGGCTCGGCACCCTCGTCGTCGCGACGGCCGTCTCCCTCCTCTCGTCAGGCTTCGGCGTCGCCTTCGAGCGACTGCTCTCGAACCGAACGCGGATCTGGTCCGTGCCCGTGCCCGCGACGCAGTTCCGACACGAGGCGTTCGCCTACGTGCGCTTCCTGCTCCTGCTCGCGACCTGCGCGACCCCCTTCTTCGCCTTTGGCTGGATCCGCTTCGGCGCAGAGGACCCTCTCGCGATCGCGCTCACCTTCGCGGCGATCTGGACCGGGTTCGAGATCTACTACTACGGGCTCCACCGCGCCCTGCACTCGCGTGCGCTCTACCGCTTCCACGTGTATCACCACGAGTCGCGCGTCACGACGGCCTGGACCGGGCAGTCCCTGAGCGTCGTCGAAGCGCTCGGCTGGATCGCCGGGCTGCTCGTGATCCCGGCGCTCCTGAGCCTCCTTGCGCCGCTCAGCTGGACGGGCTTCCTCGTCTACTTCGTGGCGAACACGTTCGTGAACGTCGCCGGTCACGCGAACTTCGAGCTGAATCCGATCTCGGCGCGCGCGTCGACCTGGCTCGCGCATCCCTGGCTCTACCACGCACTCCACCATGCGCGCTTCAAGAAGCACTACTCGTTCGCGAGCACGTTCATGGACCGGCTCTTCGGAACGGAATGGAAGGACTGGGGCGAGCTGCACGGTCGGGTGATCGCCGGCGAGCCGCTCGCTCGCCTCGAGGAGCGCGGCGCCGCGGAATCCTGAGCGTCGGATCAGCCCTCGTCGCCGCGTTCGAAGAAGGCTTTGAAGGGCGTATCGCTCCAGTCTTCCGAGCGATGGAAGCCATCGAACTGGGACGTCGGTGCGTGGTGGGCGACCTTGAAGAGCGTCGACTTCTCGTAGGACGAGCCGCCGTCGATCGCCAGCGTCTGACCGGTCACGTACGTCGACGCCGGCGAGAGCAGGAAGGTCACGACCGCGGAGACCTCGCTCTCGGTTCCCAGCCGCGATGCCGGGATGACCCCCGCACCCTCGACGGCCCGTTCCTGGATCGGCTCGGGATACGTGCGCATTCCCGAGGAGAGAATCGTGCCGGGCGCGATGCAGTTCATCCGGATGTCGTAGCGCGACCACTCGAGGGCGAGGGTGATCGTCATGTTCTCGATCCCGGCGCGGGCCGCGGCGCTGTGGACCATGCCGACGTAGCCGTTCCGGATGTCCGCGAGCATGTTCACGACGGAGCCGCCGTGCTCCTTCATCGAGGCCTCGAAGACGGCCCGCGTCACCTGGAACGTCCCGTTCAGATTCAGGTCGACGACCTTCCGGAACGCGCTCGACGAGATCTTCGCGGCCGGCGACGCGAACTGACCGCCCGCGTTGTTGTAGAGGCCATGGATCGGACCGACGCGCTCGACGATCTTCGTGATCGCCCCGGTAACCGACTCGTCGTCGCGCACGTCCATCGTCTCGAACTCGCAGCGCCCGCCGTCCGAACGAATCTCGTCCGCAGTCTCGCCGAGCACGTCTTCGCGCCGCCCCGCGATCACGACCTGGGCACCCAGACTCGCGAGCTCGTGTGCGTTGCAGCGGCCGAGGCCCGTGCCGCCGCCGGTGATGAGGACCGTCTGCCCTTCGAAGAGGCCCGGTCGGAAGACGCTGTCGAAGCCACCCATCGCTGCTCGCTCCTCTTCGCGGTTCGATCCGAAAGGAGAGCGTAGCCGAGGGATCCGACGCGTGACCGCTATCCCGACACGCTCGTGCGACGGGGCTAGCATTCGCAGAATGGGCGAATCCCCCGAGCTCCCGGACCACAGTCCCTACGTCGTCGACCTCGACCGCGGCGGCCGCGGCGATGCCGGCCACCCGACCCATCCGGACGTGGCCCTCCTCTCCCCCGAGTTCTACGTCGACCCGCACCCGGTCTTCACCTGGATGCGCGACCACGCGCCGGTCTACTGGGACGACGGCGTCGGGATCTGGGGCATCACCCGTTATGCGGACGTGATGACCGTCGCGAAGGACTGGCGAACGTTCTGTTCGGGCCAGGGCTCGCGGCCGGAGAGCTCAGTTCCCAGCATGATCAACCGCGACCCGCCGGAGCACATCTTCCGGCGCCGGATCGTGAGCGCCGGCTTCACGCCGCGCCGGGTCGAGGACCACGAACCCTTCCTGCGGCGCAAGGTCGGCGAACTCCTCGACGCCGTCGCCGAGGCGGGCACGTGCGACTTCGTGCGCGAGATCGCGACGCCGCTCCCGATGCTCATGATCGGCGAGCTGATGGGTCTGCCCGAGTCCGACTACGAACGGCTCCTCCACTGGTCCGACCTCTTTGCGACCGGGGGCGACGAAGTCCGCGAACAGGTCGGCCCGGCGGTCGTCGAGTACGCCGAATACATCATGGAGATCATCGCCACGCGCCGCGGGAGCGACGCCGAGGATCTCGTGAGCCTGACAGTGAACGCGGAGATCGACGGCGAGCGGCTCTCGGATGCGGACCTGATCCACGAGACGATGCTGGTCCTGGTGGGCGGCGACGAGACGACCCGGCACGTGATCTCGGGCGGCCTCGAGGCGCTGCTCGCGAATCCGGACCAGCTCGAAGCGCTGCGCCGGGACCCGTCGCTCGTGCAGGGCGCGATCGAGGAGATGCTGCGCTGGGTCACGCCGATCCAGAACATGAACCGGACCGCGACCCGGGACGTCGAGCTCGGCGGCCAGCAGATCCGTGAAGGCGACCGGATGCTCCTTCTATACCCCTCCGCGAATCGTGACGCCGAGGTCTTCGAAGATTCCTTCCGCTTCGACATCACCCGCTCGCCGAACGACCACGTCGCGTTCGGAGGCTACGGCCGTCACCACTGCCTGGGCGCACAGCTCGCACGCCTAGAGCTGCGCGTGCTCTTCGAGGCGGTGCTCGAACGCTGGGACGAGATCGAGATCGTGGCCCCGGAAGGCGGGCTGCCCAGGCGACGCGGGAACTTCGTACTGGGCTTCGAGTCGATGCCGGTGCGATTCAGGGAGCGGGTGACATCCTCCCCCGGCAAAGCCGGGGGCATCCAGGTGACCCGCTCAAAG